>NZ_CP019450.1:1361767-2723534 GCF_001983995.1 Halioglobus japonicus
AAGCTGTACATTCCGC
The DNA here is from genome assembly GCF_001983995.1 of Halioglobus japonicus. Classification (NCBI taxonomy): domain Bacteria; kingdom Pseudomonadati; phylum Pseudomonadota; class Gammaproteobacteria; order Cellvibrionales; family Halieaceae; genus Halioglobus; species Halioglobus japonicus. The sequence continues at coordinate 1,361,784 of NZ_CP019450.1, forward strand.
CAGAGCTTGGCTATGGCGCAGGTGGTGCAGGCCAGATGATTGGTCCCAACGCAGCGCTGGTATTTGAAGTTGAGCTGATCTCTATTCCCAGCCAGGCGGCTGCGGAGTAAACGGTTGTTCCGGCGTCAGCCTGCCTGACGCCGGTGGCTGTTGTGTAGGCCGGCAATGAGCTGGTCTTCCAGGGCGAAGCGCGCTTCCAGTGCTTCACCCAGGGCGGAGAGGTCGCGCTTCAGCTTCTTCTCCGTACCCACACCCTCCCCATATTTTTCATCGTAGGCCATGATCACCTCAGTGGTGTCAGCAATGGCCGGCATAACATTCTGAGCCAGTGAGCTGGTGCCATCGCCAAAGCTTTCGGCCTCGGCCAGCAATTCGTGAAAGACTTCGAAGTGCCCGACGGACACGTAGTCCACCAGAATCTGGCAAAGCGCTGCCTGGCGGGTGGCGACACCATCGGGGCCAAGTACGCCATCGATCGCGACCGCGATCTCTGTGTATTTGCCCAGGACTTCGCGGCGTTCTTTCAGCCATCGGGTGAGGAGTTCCTCCACTGCGGCAAATTGTACTTGGGGGTCCGGGCTGGCATTGGGCATGGCACTTATCCTTTGCATGTTCAGTGAAAGTCTGCCACAGCCACGGGGCTGTGACTACGGTGAGGTGGGTCAGTTGTCGGCGGCTAAATCGCTGCGCTGTTGGCCGGCATAGGCCAGTAGCTTGGGGTAGAAGTCCAGAAAGGCAGATTCGAGCTCGGGTCTGAGCTTTTCCAGGGCCGGGGCGGTGGCCGTCAGCGGATTGCCGCGACGCAGCCTTTCACCAACGCGGCTGGCGCTGGCCGGTACTGCATGCCAGTCGCCATAGGCGCTCAGAATGTCGTAGTCCTGCATGCGCTGTGCCATGCGCCGGGCTGGCGGGCTGAGCAGTGAGCGGTGCTCCTGCAGGCTCAGGTAAGTCATTTGGGTGAAGTCCTCGAGCCTTAAGTCTGAGTATGTCTCCCAGTGTCTTGTCAGGTAGTGGTCGAAGGCAAGATCCGTGAGAATTCCGGCAAAGCGACGCAACTCCGGCGGAAACTTTGCGCGCAGCGCCGCAAGCGTGGGGTGATGATCCGTATAGGCGTCGACAAGGCGATGCAGGCGAACGCCGCGGCGTAGCCCTGCATCAATGTCATCCGGCAATGGCCCTTTGAGGTAATCCCCTTCCAGGCCGCCGACCACGAGCGCCCGGTCAGGCCAGGCGAGGTGGAAGTGCGCCAGGTGATTCAAGGCGCTACAGGAGTTGGTACTGGGCGTAGAAGTTGCGCAGGTACTGTTCGAAGCTGATGTCGTCAGTCGCCTCAATCTCCGCCTGGCGAACCAGGGAAGCGTCGGCCTCCTGCTGCAGGCGCGCCACTGCATCTTCGTCCAGTTCCAGCTCCCGGAAGTACTGGGCCCAATGTTGACTGTACGCCATGGCGAGACGGAAGAAGGGCAGGTTCTTCTCGCGCATCTCCCGCAGCACCCGTGCCGACGGGGTGAGCTCAGGGTCCTCGACCTTAGCCTGTTGGGTGGCCATGGACTCGCTGTAGTCGACGGTCTCGTGGACGTCGTCGAGCAGGGCAGCAATTGGCTGCATCTCTTCCAGCAGGGCCTGGGCCCAGTCACTGAGGGCGCGGGGGCCGTCATCACACTCGAGCATGAGTTCAGGGTCACGGCCGCGATTGACGACGGCAGTGAGGTTCGCCGTCTGTATTCTCTGGACATTCTCATTGCAGGCATCGCTGGGGGCCAGCAGGCAGTGCAACAGGAAAATATCCATGAAGCGGATTTGTTCAGCGTCCAGGCCCAGAGGTGCGAAGGGGCTAACGTCGACGCATCGCACTTCGATGTACTGGATGCCCCCACGGCGCAGCGCTGACAGGGGCGTTTCTCCCGAGTTGGCCACACGCTTGGGGCGGATGGGGCTGTAGAATTCGTTCTCGATCTGCAGCAGGCTGTCATTCAGCTGCTGATAGTCGCCGTTCTCACCGTGGGCAATGTCGGCGTACTCCGCATGCGGAGTGGTAATGGCCGTGCGCAGCGTTTCGACGTAGTTGTCGAGCGAGTTGTAGCAAATACTGAGGCCGGACTGGGCGTTGCTGGTGTAGCCGAGATCGCCCATGCGCAGCGACGTGGCATAGGGCAGATACAGGCTGTTGCCGTCGTCGCTTTTCTCGAGGGTGTGCTCGCGCCCTTGCAGGAAGCTGGGGCAAAGGGCTGGTGATGCACCGTACAGGTACACCAATAGCCAGGCGTGGCGACGAAAATTTCGTATCAGATCAAGATAGCGCTCGGTAATGAAATGCTTGAGCTTGCCGGGGCTGCCCGTGGCTTCCCATTCCAGCTCCCAGTAGCGATGGGGCATGGAAAAGTTGTAGTGGATACCGGCAATGGTCTGCATGGCCCGACCGTAGCGATGCCCCAGCCCATAGCGATAGGCTGTTTTCATCTGGGCGACGTTGGAGCTGCCATAGCGGGCGACCGGAATGCTGTCGTCACCGCCAACCACGCAAGGCATGGACGTCGACCAGAGCAACTCCTCGTCGATATTGCGGTAGGTAAAGGCGTGGATGTCCGACAGTTGCGCAAGGCTCTGATCGATATCTGCACTAACTGGCGTAATAAATTCCAGGAGTGCTTCCGAGTAGTCGGTGGTAATCGAGCCGTGGGTCAGCGCCGAGCCCAGTGCCTGCGGATGGGGTTGTTGGGAGAGCTTGCCGGAGGTGCTGACTCTCAGGCTTTCCTTCTCAATGCCCCTGCCGATCTGGCCGAGTAGCTGCTTGCGCTCGGGTTGCGCCAGTTGAGTGACTTGCGCTTGCAAAAATGAGGACAACGGGAACTCCTTGTGCGGGGAAGAGAGCGGTGCTATCGGGTGGCGCCGATCTTCGAGTGGGCCAATTCTAGCCCTCATTGCCAGGGTAGTACAGAACCCCGCGCAAGGCTGCTTTCTCGGCTCAGGCGCCGATTTGGTCGAGATGGCGCGCCAGTAGCTGGCAGACAAAGTTGCCCTGGACCTCGCCATCCTGACCGGTCGCCAGCATGATACGCGAGAGGATAAGCGCAAAACGGGCGCCGGCGAAAATCAGGTAGTAGTCGTAGTGTTCAGCACTGAAGCCCGATGCCTGCTCCCAGCGTCTGACGGTTTCCTCGTAGGATGGCAGTCCCTCCAGCCGCGGCAATCCCAGCCCTTCGGCGAAGGCGGCATCGAGGAAGTTGTACCAGGCGATGTCCTGCACAGGGTTGCCGAGTACGGCCATTTCCCAGTCGAGCAGGGCCGCAACGCCGTCCAGGGACTCAGTGAAAATGACGTTGCCAATGCGCGCATCGCCCCAGCACAGCACCGTGGGTTCCTGCGCGGGCTGATTCGCCTGCAGCCAATTGAGCGCCCGCTGGCCAATCTCATGTTGTGCCCCCTCCAGGCCCCAGTCGTGGTAGTTCTGCCAGTACGTTAACTGTTGCTGCATTGGGGTCACGCCTGGCTGGCCAAGGTGTTCGAAGCCCAACGCTTGATAGTCGAGTTGGTGGAATTTTGCCATGGCGTCGACGGCGGCGAACCACGCGGTTTGGCGCTGCTCTTGGTTGGCTTCGTGCATGAGCCAGCCGTCCATATTGTAGGGTGGCATGTCGGGCGGAATACGTCCCGGTGTGTGGGCCATGACGTAGAATTGTACGCCCAGTACAGTGAGGTCGGTCTCCAGGCCTAGTAGTGTCGGTACGGGCACATCACTGAGCCTGCCAACGCTTTCCATCACCTGATACTGCAACGTGAGGTCGTAGTCGGGAAACACCGGGCGTTCAATTTCGGGCTGCAGGCGACCGACACAGGCCATGGTGTGCCGCTCGCCGTGTTCTTGCCACTCAATATCGAACAACAGGGTTACGTTGGACATGCCGGTGCCTTCGGGGATGTTCAGGTCGCCAATCGTAATGTCGGTGCCGCGGCGTTCACTGAACCAGGCTTCCAGTTTGCGACGGGTGCCGCCGATGTCGTCCACCAGTGGCGTGGGGCGTTCGCTGTCCATTGAGTGTCTTCCCGTTATTAACTATACGCTTGTATAGTCTAATCCCAGGCAGCGATCCTCGCCAACTACCCCCTATGGGACGGTAGGAGGCGGGCGGGCAAACTGCTAGAGTAATGGCAGTGAGTGCGCAATCAGGGATTGAAATGCGAATTGTCGAGTGGCTCAAAATCCTTTCCCAGGAGAATGGATCCGATCTCTATCTGAGTACCGGGGCGCCTCCCTGTGGAAAATTTGAAGGCCAGTTGCGGCCGATTGCCAGCGGCATTCTGCAGCCGGGTGAAATCAAGGACATCGCCTACGAGGTGATGGACGCCACTCAGCGTGAAGAGTTCGAGCGCGAGCTGGAGATGAACCTGGCGACGTCGATCCCGGGCTTTGGCCGGTTCCGGGTGAATATATTTGTGCAACGCAATGAAGTGGCCATGGTGTGTAGGAATATTGTTGCCGATATCCCCCAGTGGCAGGACCTGGGGCTGCCGGCGATTCTTCCTGAGGTTGTGATGCGCAAGCGTGGCCTGGTGCTGTTTGTGGGCGCGACGGGTTCGGGGAAATCCACATCGCTGGCCGCGCTCATCGATTACCGCAATGCCAATAGCGCGGGCCATATTGTCACCATCGAAGATCCCGTGGAGTTTGTGCACACCCATAAAAAGAGCCTGGTAAACCAGCGCGAGGTGGGGGTGGATACGCGCTCCTGGCACAATGCCCTGAAGAATACCCTGCGCCAGGCCCCGGATGTCATCCTGATAGGAGAAATCCGCGATCGCGAGACAATGGAGCACGCTATAGCATTTGCCGAGACCGGGCACCTCTGTCTGTCTACGCTGCATGCGAATAATGCCAACCAGGCACTGGAGCGCATTATCAACTTTTTCCCTGAAGAGCGTCGTTCCCAGTTGCTGCTGGACCTGTCTCTTAACCTGCAGGCCTTTGTGTCGCAGCGCCTGATTCCCACGGTAGAGGGAGGTCGTTGCGCAGCGGTTGAAGTCCTGCTGGGTACGCCACTGGTCGCTGACCTGATTTTACGCGGCGAGCTGGAGAGCCTCAAAGAGGCGATGGAAAAGTCAGCCAACGTTGGCATGAAGACGTTTGATGCCGCATTGCTGGAGCTCTACCAGCAGGGCCGAATTACTGAAGAAGAAGCGCTGCGCAACGCTGATTCACCGAATAATCTGCGATTGAAAATCAAATTTGTCCAGGAAGAGGGTAGGGCACCCCTGCCCGGTGGACCGCTTGGCACTGTTCAGCAAGAGGCCCAGTCATTGAGCCTGGATGTTGCTGCCGACGCCAACGACGGCGGCGAGGAGTTGGTGTTTGAGACGGAGTCGTTTGCCGGGACAGATCTGGTGATTGAGCCATCGCTGGAAGAGCCACTCATACCCCCGCCTGCCCCTGCATCAACGGGCGAGGCAAAGCCACCGCCGGTGTTTGAAACGTCAACCTCAATGGAGGAGGTGGCGGTGACCCGCAGTGTCACCAGTGAACCGGAAGACGCCGAAGCAGATAACCGGGGGCCGGGGAGACTGTTCTAGTGATCCGGTTCCATGGCGGTAATCAGGCTTATCCAGCTCTGAATGTCTGACTTTTCCGCCTGCTGTAAAGAGAAACCCGCCAGCCAGGGGTAGTCGGGGTCGTCGCTTGGTTTGCACCAGCGAACTTGCCCCAGCAGGTAGAATGCGTCGCTGCCGGTCGCGCTTGGGGGTGGTTCGACGCCAATTTGGAGAAAGGCTTCTACCGGGACCTCTTGCTGCAGTGCCACCATCAGGCCGCCACTGGACACATTCAGGGTTTTACATATGGCAATGGTGGCATCTTCGTCGCTGCCAACTGGCGCTGCCTCGAGTTCGATAAACACTCTGCTCTGCATGGGCAGGCGTTGATGCTTTCGTTCAGTCCAGCCCATAGCTCACTCACCCCTGACCTTGCTGCAATTGCGCGCGCGTTCTTTCAACTTGCTCGCGGAAGTTGTTTCTGGCTTCCAGGATATCAATCTGGCCGGCCTCAATGAGCGCCAGGTATTCGCGCTCCTCAAGCCGGCGCAATTCAATGCCCTGGCGATTTACAAAGATGAGTATGCCCCGCACCTTGTCGTGGAGTGCCAGCTTGGCCAGGAGCGGCGTATCGGTGTCGTGAAAGCCAAGCCATGTGCCGATGGGGAGATCGGGGACACCGCTGTTAGTGGTGGTAGTGGAGGTATCGGTCTCGCTTGGGGTCGGAGCGGCGTCAGGGTTCAGGAGGCGGTCCAGGGCGGCGTCCGAGTCAATGCCGGCAGCGGCGGCTACCGCGCGACTGAAGGCGGCACCGGTTGCCAGTGGCTGGGCGTCGCCTGAGCCCACCTTGGCGTTGAAGTCAGCCATGGGCATAGACAGTGCTTTTGCACCACTGAGATTACATAGGAGTCCTTCGCCACTTTCGATCATGGCCAATCTGAGGCGGAATACATCCGTGTCACTGCAGACCTCATACCATTGGCCGACTGCGACGCCCGCTGTCATTTTGGGAATGGCTGCGGCGGGCTGGCCCGAGTCTACTGTCAGTAGGTGGGAAAGTTCCGGGGACGATCCTGGGCGACGCGCTGCAGCAGGTACTCGTAGGCTGCCATTTCGCGCTGCAGTAGATCGTCCTCATGCTGAATGCTGAGCAGTAGTCGACGCAGTTCTGCGGGCAGAATGCGTGCCAGTCGAAGCCGTTCCTCGCGGGCATCGTCCCCGGCGGGGCCAGCGGATGCATGGCAAGCAGGAGCTGGCCTGTGGTGGCCTCGAAATCGCGCCACTGTTGAGACTGGTCGCCAAATTTCAGGTAGGTGAGCTGGGCGCTGTCGTACCAGGGTCCCCTGATAAACGCGTTCAGCTCGCTGGGCGCAGTGTATTTCAGTAGCTGTCCGTTAATCAGGTCGGCGGCAATGGTCTTGGCCATGGCAGCGCGCAAGCGGCCGTGCTCTGCAGCGATGGTGCGCTCGGTTAGTTTTTCGGCGCGGGCACGCATGCGCTGCGCTTCCGCGACAATCTGGCTGGCAATGGCCGCCATGTCGCCGCCCTGGTCAAGGCAGCCGCGCACGTCGGCAATGGCCTTGTCGATCAGGTTGGTGACGGGTTGACCTATGCGCCCCAGGTCGCCCTGCCAGCCAATCGCGGCACTGTGGATCGCGTCCAGCATCTGGTGCAGCGGGTGCTGTCCGGGGCGGAAAAACGTTTCTTCACTGAGGGAGGCCATTGCCACTGCCGGTTTGAAAGCGCGCAGCTTGTGGGTTAGCTCCCATTCCAGTGGGAAAGACTGCTCCCACTCCTGGAACACGCGCTCAATCCAGCGCAGTACGGCACACTCTGCCGGTTTGGGCATGGCCGGGTCGCCGACAACGTCGGTTTGTGCCAGCAGGGCATCCAGCGGAGGCAGATTGAAGTCGTCTATGGCGCGCAGGTAGCCAAGCAATTCATCCCACTCCAGCGCGGGGGCGCTCTGGCCCGGCGGTTCGGGTACAGCAAAACTACGGGTCACGGCCTTTTGCAGCGACACTTGCAGCGGTATCTTGTTCTCGCTCAGTTTCAGTTGACTAGCTTCCCGGCAATCATGACCAGTAAAACGGCCCACAGCACCACGAGCAAATACACTCGCCAACGAGGTCGCGGCTTCTGTGTCTTGGTGCGTGGTTGTTGCTTCTGGATATTGAAAGAACCGCAGGCAGGGCACTGGCCCCCGTGACCACTTCTCACTCCGCGGAAGCTGCACTCCTTGCAGATGAAAGCCATAGCGTTATCGGGTGCTCTTAAGCAGCTGGTCTACGACACGTTCCAATTGCTTGAGATTATTGCACTCGGCCGAGAAATGACAAGCACTTAAGTAGCGAAACATCTCGGAATCTCCAGTTCCCCAGGCGCGACGTGACTCAGGGTTTAACCAGATGACCTGCTTGGCGCGCTGATACACAGATCGCATGATATCGATCCGGGGGTCGCCATTGTTGTTGCGAGCGTCGCCGAGAATAAGCACCGTGGTGTTGTTGTTGATGTCATCCAGGGCCAGCCGGGCAAAATCTTCTAGGCTCTTGCCGTAGTCGGTGGCGCCACCGTATTTCCAGTTCACGATCTCGATGGCTTTTTCCACGGGGTGCTCATCAAACAAATCACTGACTTCTCCCAGCTGCCCTGAGAAGGCAAAGCTGCGCACCTTGGGCAGCACATCCTGCAGGCTATACAGGAATAACAGCAGAAACTTGGCATACGCCGCCACGGAACCACTGACGTCGCAAATGGCGAGAAGTTGTGGTTTCTCGCGTTTTACCTGGCGCCAGTAGGTGTTGAACATGACTCCATCGTTGGCGATGCCCCTGCGCATAGTGCGTGGCATGTCCAGATGACCGCGGCGGTACTGTCGCCGTTTGCGCGCGTGTCTGGCCGCCAGTTTGCGGGCCATTTTGCGCACCAGCTCGTGTACTCGATGCAGGTAGCTGTGTTCGATATTGCTCAGGCGGGTTTTGCTGAGGACGTCTTCCATGAACTGCTGGTTACGACCTTCTGCATGCAGCAGGTATTCGCGGTCCACAAAGTCGCGCACCTGTTCGCGCAACAGGTCCCGATAGCGTTGCAGGCTGGCAAGCGCCGGGTCAGCGGCGCGCTCAAGTTCGATAATTGCGCCGCGCAGCTGCTGCTCGCCCATGGCGTCCAGCATCTTGCGGGTGTACTGGCCCTTTTGTGTAAACATCTGAATTTGTTGCAGACCTGCCCCTTCACCCGCCTGGGTCATGGCCATGGTCAGGACGTTGCGATCGTTATTGAGCAGCGCCTGCATCAAGTCTGAGTTCATCACCGCTGCGAGCTCGGGATTGTTTAGCGCAGCTGCCTCCAGTGCCGCGGCGTCAGAGGTCGATGGATCTGCCTCGGCAGCATCGCCGGGCTCCTGTTCACCGGCTTCTGCCTGCTCTTCGCCCGGGTTGTCCTCGGGGTCGAGACTGAAGTCGGCCAGTCCGCGGTTAAAGTAGGAGTCAAAGCAGCGGTTGAAGACGGTTTCTTCCGCCGGGGTTTTGGCCAGTGCCATACCAAGACCATCGCGCAGACGCACGCGATCACGGTAACCCAGCGTGGTGGCGACATGCATGGCATCCAGAGTTTCGGCCGGCGATACCCTGACATCGTGGCTGCGCAGCACCTGGATGAAGTTAACCAGATTGGCCGGCATCTGGGACTACTCCCTGGCCTCGCGCACCAGTTTACCCAGCTCGCCGTCGGTGGATTCTATGTCGTCTTCGAATTTGAGCAGTACGTTAAGCGTGGCGCGCACCAACTCTTCTTCCAATTGATCGGCGTGCAGTAGCAGCAGACTGCGGGCCCAGTCGATAGTTTCGGAAATAGCGGGAATCTTCTTGAGGTCGAGCTGGCGTAGAGAGTGGACAAACTCTACGAGCTGGTGACGCAGGTGTTCCTCCACATCGGGTACCCGGCTGCGCACAATACGCTCTTCGAGTTCGACGGTAGGAAAGGGAATGTACAGGTGCAGGCAGCGTCGTTTCAGGGCGTCAGAGATGTCCCGCGTGTTGTTACTGGTCAGGAACACCATGGGCGAGGTGCGCGCCTTGACGGTGCCGATTTCCGGAATGGATATCTGGTAATCGGACAGTATTTCCAGCAGTAATGATTCAAATTCGTAGTCGGATTTGTCCACCTCATCGATAAGCAGGATGGCCCCGCGCTCTTGCTGCATGGCTTTGAGTAGCGGACGGGGCTCGAGAAATTCTTCCGAGTAAAAGATGTCGCCGAATTGGTGCAGACGTTCTACAGATTCCGCCAGCCCCTGAGCACCCTGGAGAAGGTCGCCCAGTTTTTCTTTGAGAACCTGCGTGTACAGCAGTTGCTTGCCATACTTCCATTCGTACAAGGCTTTCGCTTCATCCAGGCCCTCGTAGCACTGCAGCCGGATGAGTGGTGTTTCCAGCAACTGCGCGGTGGTCTTGGCGAGCTCGGTCTTGCCGACGCCGGGCGGGCCTTCGACCAGAATAGGTTTGCGCAGCTGGAAGGCCAGGAATACGGCTGTGGCGATTTTGTCGGAACAGATATAGCCGAAGGATTCAAAGCCCTCCTGTATTTTTTCTACGGAGGCAAGTTGGGGGAAGTCTTGAGTGTGCACGCTTGTCGATTCCTGGTTGCGGTCGGCCATTGTAGCGAGGCAGTGGCCGACTCGGTAGTTGTGCTCGTGGGGCGCTGCGGTCAGCCGCCGGTGACATTCATAAAACGCAGTATCTGCGGTTCGCCTGCGTTGTCGAAGTGGTGCTTCTCTGGTTTGAGCGCCATGGCGTCAACAATAGCCCGCTTGAGGTGGTCAGCCTTGTAGTGATCCGCTCGCAGTACTTCGCGCAGATCGACCGAGTATTCGTTGCCCAGGCAGAGTAACAGGCGCCCCTCAACGGTGACGCGAACCCGATTACACAGGTGGCAAAAATTATTACTGTGCGGCGAGATGAAGCCCACCCGGCTGGGGCTGTCGCCAAGCTGGTAGTAACGGGCAGGCCCTTCTGTACCGGTTGGATCGCCCAGCGAGGTCAGCGCATAGTGCGCCTCAATCTGTTGCCGGATCTCATCGCTGCTACAGAGTGTGAGTTCGCGATCGTGCTCGACAATGCGGCCCAGGGGCATCTCTTCAATAAAGGCTATATCAATGTCGCGCTCACGGGCGAATGCGACCAGGTCCAGCACTTCATCTTCATTGCGGCCCTTGAGGATAACCGCGTTCAGCTTAATTCCGTCGAATCCCGTGGCAACGGCCGCATCAATGCCGGCAATGACCTGGTCGAGGTTGCCGTGGCGGGTGAGATGGCGAAATTTACGCGGGCTGAGACTGTCCAGGCTGATGTTAATCCGCTTTACCCCGGCCGATTTCAAGGCAGGGGCCAGCCGCTGTAACTGCGAACCATTGGTTGTCAGTGCCAGTTCATCGAGGCCTTCCAGTGCACCCAGCCGCTCGATGAGCGACATGATATTGGGACGGATTAGCGGTTCACCGCCGGTGAGCCGAATTTTGCGCACCCCCATGTCGGTCATCGCCTTGGCAATACTGTGCAGCTCCTCCAGATTGAGGACTTCGGACTTGGGGGCAAAGGTCATGTCCTCTGCCATGCAGTACACACAGCGGAAGTCACAGCGGTCGGTCACCGACAGTCTCACGTAGTCTACGCTGCGGCCAAAGGTGTCTATCAGGCGGCTGGGGGTCGAATTTTCCATGGCCTCCAGTGTAGGGACTTTGGTTGGGGTGAGCCAGCGCTTTACAGTGCAAAGCGGTTACGACAGGATAGGCGCAGACAGAGGTTTGGGCCTGCTAGGACGTGAAGATCTGGCGTCACCAGCCACACAGTATAAGACACTATGGGGACAGACATGCGGCCATCGGCTGAGCATGGGCGGGGAATTCAACATGCGTAACTGGGCGCTCTGGGTAGGGCCTCTGGTGGCGCTGGTAGCGGCGCTGTCGTTGAACGCAGCGGGCTATGATCGCGATATTGCTGTGGTCAGTTTTGTGGCGATCCTGTGTATCGCCTGGTGGGTGTTTGAGCCCATTCCTATACCCGTCACTTCGCTGTTGCCACTGGCCGTACTGCCGCTGTTGGGGGTACTGACGCCAGCGGAGGTCGGTCAATCCTATGGCTCGCCGATTATTCTGCTGCTGCTGGGCGGATTCCTGCTCTCCCAGGCGATGGAGCATGCCGGGGCTCATCGGCGTATTGCGCTCGGTATGGTCACGCTGGTCGGTGCTGACAGTGGCACTCGACTGGTGCTTGGGTTTATGGCCGCTGCCGCGTTGCTCAGCATGTGGATTTCGAATACGGCGACGACGCTCATGTTGTTGCCGGTGGTGCTGGCCGTCCTGGACGCGGCACCGGACAAGGACAAACTGTCCGTGCCGTTGTTGCTCGGCGTTGCCTATGCGGCCAGTGTCGGCGGTATTGGCACCCCTATTGGTACCCCGCCCAACCTGATTTTTATGCAGGTCTACGAAGAGACGGGTGGCGACCCTATCAGCTTTACGACCTGGATGAGCTGGGGGTGCCGGTGGTGCTGCTGATGGTGCCGCTCATGGCTCTGTATCTCACCCGCAATCTGCGCGGTGAATTACAGGTGAATCTTCCTGAGGTTGGTCGCTGGCGCACGGAAGAAAAGCGCGTGTTGCTGGTGTTTGGTCTGACTGCGCTGGCCTGGATTACCCGCAGCGAGCCCTTTGGCGGTTGGCGTACCTGGTTGGATCTGCCGCAGGCCAATGACGCCTCTGTGGCCCTATTGGCGGTGGTGGCCATGTTTATTGTGCCCAACGGCAAGGGCGGTGCGCTGCTTACCTGGGAGCGCGCGGTCAGAATCCCCTGGGGTGTGTTGCTGTTGTTTGGCGGGGGTATCTGTCTGGCCAAGGGCTTTGTGAATTCTGGCCTCAGCGAGCTGATGGGTGGGTTGTTCAGCGATGTGCACGCGATTCCGCTGTTCCTGCTGATACTGTTGATCGCGCTGGTCGTGACTTTTATGACCGAGACAACCTCGAACACCGCGAGCACGACGCTGTTGATGCCGGTGCTTGCCGCGGGCGCGGTGGGGGTTGGCCTGGCGCCGGAAATCATGATGGTGCCGGCGGCTATGAGCGCCAGTTGCGCATTTATGTTACCGGTGGCTACGGCGCCCAACTCGGTGGTGTTCGGCAGTGGGATGATCACCACCGCCCGTATGGCGCGGGAAGGGTTTGCCCTGAACCTGCTCGGCGCGGTGGTCATAACTACTGTCTGCTACCTGCGGCTCACTTAGGCGCATTGCGGTATGATGCGCGCTTAGATAACGCTCAGGACAAATACATGCCACTCTCTCGTCGCCTGTTGGCGCTGGCCGCCATCGTCATCTCCATCGCCCTGTTATATCCAGGCGTCACTCAGCCCGTGCTGACGCTCACCGGGACGATCGAGAAGTCCATGATTGCTGAACTGGGCATAGATCTGATTGCCGGCGAGGACGCCGACCCCCAATCGCGCCAGATGCTGGCCATGTTTTCCAGCTTTCTTGGTTTCGATCGCATTGAGGGCCAGCTCCAGGCCTATGCGACAACTCGCTCGATCTGGAGTACGGTGGAGGAGCTCGCCGCCACGGGTAATCTCGCTGTCGCCCTGCTGATTGTCCTGTTCAGTGTGGTCATTCCCGTATTCAAGTTGTGCCTGCAGGCGGGCGCCCTGGTCCTGCCCCGTGCAGAGTGGCGCGGGCCGCTGTTGTGGCTGAATGCGACGCTGTCCAAATGGTCGATGGCGGACGTCTTTGTGCTGGGATTACTGGTTGCCTATATGGCCGGCAGCGCGTCGGGCGAGATGGGTGATCTGTTGACCATGGACGCGAAACTGGAATCGGGATTCTGGTTCTTTGTCGGTTATTGCCTGTTCTCTATTGCCGCAGGTGCCCTGGTCAGAAATGCTGATTTGGAGGAGGCGACGCATGCAGCCTGATGCTCCACTGCAACAAGCTTTGGTGACCACGGTTATTGACGTGCCGCTGAGTGCGGCCTGGGCCCGACTCGAGGACTTTTCGGCGGCCCACTACTATGTGCCTCGCCTCACAGCTACCGAAATTGTCTCTGCCCAAAGCAGTGGCCTGGGTGCACACCGCCGTGTATACAGCGGCAAAACCTATCTCGAAGAAACCATTATTGAATGGAATGAGGGGAGTGGCTTTGTGATTCGTCTGCACAAGGGCAGCAAGCCCATGCCGCCGTTTCGCGATGCCCGCTTTGTCTATGCGCTCAGTGAGGAAGGGCCTGAGCAGACCCGAGTCAATCTAGCGCTACAGTTTCTAATGCCTCTGGGCGGTGTGGGTCGCTGGCTGGGCGCGAACCTCATCAAGTCCCCCATGGAGAAGCAGCTCGTGCAAGTTGCCGCAGGTATGAAGCACTACTATGAGACGGGTGAGCTGGCCACGGATGCCGATCGCAAACGGCTCGCGGGCACCGTGAGCACGGCGCCCGCGGACGATTGATTTACAGCAGTGCCAGCATGGTTTCGGCGCTGCTGACATCGACACCGGGACCCGGTTCGACGTTCAGGTGAGTGATGACGCCGTCTTCAGCTATCAGGGCAAAACGCTGGCTGCGGGTGCCCAGGCCGAACGCGCTGCCATCAAGTTCCAGGCCCAGGGCGGCAGTGAACTCCCCCATGCCGTCGGCCAGCATCAGCAGGTGCTCAGCATTTTGAGACTTGCCCCAGGCGTCCATAACGAATACGTCGTTGACGGCCATGCAGGCAATAGTGTCGATGCCGGCCGCTTTGATTTTGTCGGCGTTGACCACGTAGCCGGGGAGGTGGGTGAGTGTGCAGCCTGGAGTGAAGGCACCGGGTACGGCGAACATCAGCACCTTCTTGCCGGCAAAGATGTCGTCGGTGCTGAGATCCTGGGGCCCTTCGGCGCCCATGGTTTTCAGTGTGCCGGCGGGGATTTTGTCACCTGTTTGAACGGTCATTTATAACTCCTGGTAATGGGGTGTTTGCAATGTTGCAGAGGGAATATAGCAGATGAAGGCCCAGATGCATTGCCCGCTCTGTGGCGATGCTGCGCCGCGTGACTATTACCGCGATCGGCGCCGCGACTATCTGCAGTGCAATACCTGTGAACTGGTGTTTGTGCCACTGCAGTATCACCTCGACGCCAGCGCAGAGAAAGCGGAGTATGACCTGCACGAAAACGCTGTCGATGATCCGGGCTACCGACGTTTTTTGGCACGCCTTGCCGATCCATTGCTGCAGCGTCTGGCAGTATCATCTAATGGCTTGGATTTTGGCTGTGGTCCCGGGCCGGCACTAGCCGCCATTCTCAGCGAAGCCGGGCACAGCATGAGCCTCTATGATCTCTACTACTACCCTGACCAGAGTGTATTCAGCGAACAGTATGACTTCATCTGTGCGACTGAAGTGGTGGAGCATCTTGCCGTCCCGGGGGATGAGTTGGCCCGATTATGGCAGTGTCTGCGCCCAGGAGGGGTGCTGGGGGTGATGACCAAGCTGGTACGCGATGTCGATGCCTTTGCCGGGTGGCATTACAAGAATGACCCCACCCACGTCGCTTTTTTCAGTGTTACCACCTGGCAGTGGTGGGCTGCCCGGTGCGACGCCAGTCTGGAATTTCAGGGTGACGACGTCATTCTGCTGGAGAAGCGGCGCTAGGCTTCCTGCTCCAACATCGTGTGGTAGATGGCCTCACAGTCGCGATAAAAGCCCAACTGGTCGTTGCCCAGATAAGGGGCAACCATGGTGAGCAACTGCAGCACGCCCTGATGGATGGTGATGGCAGGCTCCCGGCCCTCCTGGAGCAGGCTGTCATAGCTGAACCAGAACGTCAGGTTGAGGGTCATGTTGTCCACCAGTCCCAGTACCTGTTGCTCGCTCGCCTCGATGACCGATTCCTCGATAAGTGCCTGGCAAATCGCGTAGAGGGCGGCTCTTTTTAGCTGAATGAGTCGCTTGAAGCGACGTCGGATGTCTTGATAACGCTGCAGTAGATTGTCGAGATTGTGGTACAGGAAACGGTATTGGTACATCTCCTCCATCACCACATACAGGTAGTACCAGTTGTCCTCGATGTTGCCCTGGCCAGCGCTCAGTGGGCTTTCAATGGGTGCTGTGAGCGTGCTCGAGAGGGCCAGCTCGTACTGGTTGAACAGCTCCGCGATGAGTTCATCTTTGCCTTTGAAGTGGTAATAGAGATTGCCCGGACTGATATCCATTTCGTTGGCGATATCAATCGTGGTGGTGTGCTCTTCTCCCTCTTCGTTAAATAGCTTCAGGCTGGTGTGCAGGATGCGATCGCGGGTTTTCATCTACGAAGAAAGATCAACCTTTGCTGCGCCTGGCAGGTGCTTTCTTGCGCGCGGCTGTCTTCTTGGCCGGCGCTTTCTTTGCGGCGGGCTTTTTGGCCGCTGCCTTTTTCTTTCTTGCCGGCGCTTTTTTGGCCGGCTCGGCCTGGGCCTTGACCAGCTTGGTTAAGGCGTCGACTTTGCGGCTGAGCTGATCGACTTTGCGATGCAGGTCTTCGATATCCTCGGCCTTTGCGGGGCGGGCCATGGCAAAGTTGTCGCGGACCCTGGCAATACGCTCCTCCACAGAGCTACGGGCGTTGGCCCGGGCTTCGCGGGCCTCCTCTTCGAGTTCCGCACCGGCCTTGACCAGATCGCGGAACAGTTTGGGCGGGGTAGGGGTGGCCTTCTTCAGGCTGTCCTGGGCTTCGTCCACGGCCTTGCCGTAGGCGCCTACGCCGGCCAGCCAGATGTTTTTGGCGATTTCACCCGCCTTGTCGGTCACTTTGCTTTTGTCATCGCTCATGGCTTGTGTCCCGCAATAGAGAGGTTGGGTCGCCAAGTATACCCTCGTGGCGATGGTTTTTCTCTTCGAGCGCACGGGGTGGAAAAGGCCAGGAATCAGGCATAAAAAAAGGGCTGCAATTGCAGCCCCGAAAAAACACCCTGGAAGACCAGGGATGAGTGGTCCTGGATGGAACCGCTACCTGAAATCAGGCAGCGGATTTGAAGTTAACGGTTTCTTTCAGTTCTTCGAAACGCGCTTTGGCTTTGTCCAGCTGAGCGTCCAGCTTCTTGCGATCGGTCAGGCTTTCCAGCTCAAACTTGGGCAGCTCAATGTCGCTGGCTGCTTTCTTGGCTTCCTTCTCGACCTTCTCACCGCGCTTTACCAGCTCTTTGTAGGTCTTTTCTGCATTCTTGCGACGCTCTTCCAGCTGCTTCTGCAGGTTGTCGAACTGCTCTTGAACCTGATCGAAAGCCTTGCCGTAGAAGCCCAGGCTAGCCAGGAATGCGTTGCGGCCAGATTCTTTGGCGCGCGCTGCAAAATCGGGAGTGGCCTTCTTCGGTGCAGACTTCTTGGCCGCTGCTTTCTTGGCAGCAGGCTTTTTGGCAGCAGGCTTGCGCTTTACTGCAGGCTTCTTCTTGGCAGGTGCCTTTTTAGCGGTCGCTTTACGCTTGGCGGGAGCCTTGCGCTTGGGGGCAGCTTTCTTGGCAGCGGTCTTTACAGTTTCAACTGCATCTTCGATGGTGATCTGTTCAGCCATGGTGTCACTCCTTCATAGTGGTATGGGCGGATTATCCGCCTAAACAATCACAGGTTACGGCGAAAAATTAGAATAAACATACTAATCGGGGTTCAGGCACCGGCTGAGGGGTAGGGGCAGGTAGCGGTCTGCGAAATCGTCGGGAGGCCTTTCCTGCCCAGGCACTTGCTCTTTGAATCGGAGCTCAATTGGCTAAAAATAAAAAGGCCCGCAAGTGCGGGCCTTTCAACGATGGTTGTGAATTCTCGCTTAGCTAGCTGTGGGGCCCGCGGCGATAATTGCATCGGAGACATCAAAGTTCTTGATGTTCTCGCTGAACAGGCCGGCCAGCTTGGCAGCCTGTTCTTCGTAGGCTGCATCGTCGCCCCAGGACGCTTTCGGGTCGACGTACTTAGCATCGACGCCAGGAATTTCCTTGGGGAAATCCAGGTTAAGGGTGTCGATGTGAGTGGTGTCAGCGCCCAGCAGAGCGCCGCTCTGGCAGGCGTGTACAACAGCGCGGGTGACCGGGATTGGGAAGCGTGAACCGCTGCCGCCGGGTGCGCCTGAGCCACCGGTCCAGCCAGTGTTTACGAGGTAGACCTGTGAATCGAAATCTTCCACACGTTTCATCAGCAGCTCGGCGTAGTCGCCGGCCGGACGAGGCATGAAGGGCGCACCGAAACAGGTGGAGAAGGTCGGGTTGATACCCGCTTCAGCACCCAGCTCGGTAGAGCCCACGCGAGCGGTGTAGCCACTCAGGAAGTGGTATGCAGCTGCTTCCTTGGACAGGATCGATACAGGAGGCAGTACGCCAGAGACGTCACAGGTCAGGAAGATGACGCACTTAGGTTCGCCGCCGGCGTTGGTGTCAGTGCGCTTTTCCACGTGTTCCAGCGGATAGCAGCAGCGGCCGTTTTCGGTCAGGGAGGTGTCATCGTAATCGGCGTGACGTCCACCGTCGACGACTACGTTCTCGACGATGGCGCCAAAGCGGATCGCATCCCAGATGATCGGCTCGTTCTTCTGTGACAGATTGATGGTCTTGGCGTAGCAGCCGCCTTCCAAGTTGAAGACAGAGCCTTTGGCCCAGCCGTGCTCGTCGTCGCCGATCAGGTACATGTCAGGGTCGGCAGACAGGGTGGTTTTACCTGTGCCGGACAGGCCGAAGAACAGCGTGGTGTCGCCGTCTTCGCTGACATTGGCGGAGCAGTGCATGGGCATGACGTCTTTTTCGGGCAGCAGGAAGTTCTGCACCGCGAACATGGACTTCTTCATTTCGCCTGCGTAGCGCATGCCTGCCAGCAGGACTTTGCGCTGGGCGAAATTGACGATGACAACGCCATCGGAATTGGTGCCGTCGCGCTCGGGCTCACAGACGAAGCTGGCGACATTAAGAATGCTCCACTCCTCTTTGCGGCCAGCGTTGTAGCTGCCTGCTTCAGGACGGATAAACATATTGCGGCCGAACAGATTCTGCCAGGCGGTCTCGGTGGTGACTTTTACCGGGATGTAGTGGTCGTCGTGGGCACCCACATGGAGGTGGGAGACGAAGCGGTCGCGCTCGGCGAGGTAGGCTTCAACGCGGTCCCATAGAGCGTCGAATCTGTCGGCGTCGAAGGGGCGGTTAACGCTCCCCCAGTCGATGCTTTCCTCGGTGCTGGGCTCACGTACGGTGAAGCGGTCAGCCGGAGAGCGGCCAGTGCGTTTGCCGGTGGTGACCAGCAGGGCGCCGGTGTCGGTGAGGGTGCCTTCGCCGCGCTGAAGCGCTTGTTCAATCAGCAGGGCTGGCGCAAGGTCGGTGAACTCTTGCGGAGTCTCGGTTGTGGCGGTCATTGTGTATCCTGTTTACGGGCCGAAATCAGTGTTTCGGCCTTCGTTGCGGCTATTTTGGGGCGCTAATTATGTCAGAATCGTCCCCATTTGCGAAATCCAGACGGTATGAAATAGCTGATTGTCGCCATAAAGAAGATCAATGTACGACAGGGTCGCTATCCCCAAGAAAACCGTCCAGATCCTCCCGAACGAATTTATATTGCTGGTTGCAGAATTCGCAATCCATGGTAATGGTGCCAAGCTCCTCCAGCAGGGATTCAATTTCCGCGGTTTGAATGCTTGCCAGGGCATTCAGGGTGCGCTCGCGGGAGCAGCTGCAGTGGAAAGTGACTGGCAGCGGCTCGAACAATCGCAGCGGGTCTTCGTGGTAGAGGCGATGGGCGATTTCCGGGGCTGCCAGGGTCAGTAATTCCTCGTCTTTCAAGGTGTTGGCCAGCGTGGTCGCGTGCTCCCAGTGGGCTCGGCGTTCCGCCGCGTCGGTGACCAGTTGGGCGGGCAACTGCTGCAGCAGCATGCCCGCTGCGCTGTCTTCGCTGGCGCTGAGCCAGAATTGGGTGCCCAACTGCTCCGATTGCTCAAAATAATTCTCGAGGCTGGCTGCCAGAGAGTGCTGCAGGGGTACGATGCCCTGGTAACGCTGGCCGGAGAACGGGTCGATGGTAATTGCGAGCTGGCCCTCTCCGAGCAACTGTTCGAAATTGTCGGCGGTGGCTTCCTGGGCGCCGCGGGCAATCCCGCGTACCTGCAGCTGGCTATCGCACTCCACCATCAGCAGCGGAATCTGCCGCTCTGAACGCGCCTGGAGGATGAGCTTGCCTTCAAACTTCAGTGTCGTGGCCAGTAATACCGCTGCGGCCATGAATTCACCGAGCAGGCTGCTGACCCCCGGCGGGTACTGATGAATGGCCAGAATGTCGCGGTAAGTGGCGTCCAATTGGACGATTTCTCCGCGGATATCGGTTTCTTCGAACAGGAAGCGCTGGGCGCGGTCCCGGCTTGGCAGGGTTTTGTCGTTCATGGGTCTAGTTTAGTCGCTCTGGCGATAAGTGAACCCGAAACCTGGCCTGGGGCGTAAACAGGTAGCGGGGGTTGGGTTCAGTATTTGAGGCCGAAGCCCGGAAATTTCAAGGCGTCACTGACCGCTAACCGCAACCGGGATAGAGTAGGGCGCAGCGAATTAATCACAGGAGTAATACCATGAGATTCAGCCTTCAGGTAGGCATGTGCGACCCCGATCACTACTTCCCCATGGCGCAGGCTGCAGAAGCAGTAGGCTATGACGGTATCGTGATACCCGACAGTATCTGTTATCCGCAAGAGGCCAGCTCCAAGTACCCTTACAACAAGGATGGTTCGCGGGAATTCCTGGAGAGCGTGCCCTTTTTGGAATCATTGATTGCTGTAGCCGGTATGGCAGCGGTGACCGAGCGCATCCGCTTTGCGACGTTTGTCTACAAGCTTGCAGTGCGCCAGGTTGCGCCGGTGGCCAAGCAGGTACAGAGCATCCAGGCACTGTCAGGTAACCGTTTTGATTTTGGTATTGGCATCAGCCCCTGGGAAGAGGACTTTGCGGTGTGCGATGTGCTCTGGGAAAAGCGCGGTAAGCGTTTCGATGAGCAAATCGATATCCTGCGTGGCCTGGAGAGCGGTGAGTTCTTCGGCTATGACGGTGAGATGATTCAGATGCCAGCCAATAAAATGTGCCCCGTGACGGGCACCCCGACGCCGCTGATGATTGGCGGACACGCAGAGGTCGCGCTGAAGCGGGCAGCGCGCGTCGGCGACGGCTGGATGTGTGCCGGGGCCGATACTGAACAGGTGGAGTCCTACATCCGCCGCATCAACCAGTTGCGCGAGGAGTACGGCACCGCAGACAAGCCCTTCCGGTTCTATACCACCGGGCAGGATGCCTTTACCGACGAAGGCATCGCGCGCCTCGAATCGATTGGGGTGACCGATGTCGTCATCGGTTTCCGCAACGTCTATGAGATGGAGCCCGACAAGACGCTCGACGAGAAAATTGCCATGCTGCAATGGTACGCATCCACGTTTATTAAGGACTGAGATGAATCCAAATACCCCGGTACTGGTTGGCGTAGCTGCCGTTCAGCAGAAAGAAGCTGATTACGAGAAAGCTGATGAAGCCATAGCGCTGATGGAGCGCGCCCTGCGCGATGCTGCAGCAGACGCTGGCGGTAACGCGTTGTTGACCGAGGTCGATGAAATTGCTGTTACCGAGGGGATTTGGGGATATACCGACCCCGGGCGTTTGCTGGCCCAAGGGTTGGGGGTAGACCGGGCCACCACGGTGTTGGCAAAAATAGGTGTATCACAGCAAACCCTGATCACGCGTGCCTGCCAGCGCATTGCCAGCGGCGAAATCTCGGTGGCAATGGTCACCGGTGGCGAAGCCAAATATCGCGCCCTGTGTGCCGCCAAGGCCGGTGCCGAGGTCAGTGAAACGGCGCAACAGGCGACACCGGATGTGGTACTCGAGCCCGATTCAGAGATCTGGTCGGAGGTGGAGTCGGCCGCCGGACTTGGCATGCCGGTGGGTTACTACGCAATCATGGACAGCGCCCTGCGCTTCAAGCAGGGGCTGACTCCCGATGAACACCGCGCTCAAATGGGAGACATGTACCAGCGCTTCAGTGAAATTGCGGCAAGTAACCCCGATGCCTGGAGCGAGACGCCGGTCGCCGCCGACGACATTGCGCAGCCAAGCCCGGCCAATCGGATGCTCGGCTTTCCTTACAGCAAGCTGCACAATAGCCAGTGGAATGTCGATCAGGCCGCGGGCCTCATCCTGTGCAGTGTTGCCCGGGCAGAAGCGCTGGGTATTCCGCGTTCGCAGTGGATCTTCCCGCGGGCCTTTGCCGAGGCAAACTTTATGTCGGTGGTGGCCAGTCGCGGTGACCTGGGCGGCAGTCCTGGCTTGCACCTGGCGGGTGAGGCGGCGGCACAGCGCTCCGGGGTGAACTTCGACGATATTGAGCTGCGCGAACTGTATTCCTGCTTTCCCATGGCTGTGCGTTCCCAACTCCACGAGTTTGGCATGTCCGGTGAAGGTGATCTCAGCGTCACGGGCGCCATGCCATTTGGCGGTGGACCACTGAATAATTTTGTTTACCAGGCGACGGTGCGCATGGCGCAGTTGTTGCGCGAGCAGCCTGATGAAATTGGCTTGGTGACAACGGTGAGCGGCATGCTGACCAAGCAGGGGGTGGCGTTGTGGTCTGCCACGCCCGGCGAGCAGGCCTGGGGCTTCGATGATGTTACCGATGCCGTGCGCGCCGCCTCTGATATCCGTGAACTGGTGGCAGACGCCAGTGGAGAGGGCAGCGTGGCGGGATACACGGTGCTTTATCAGGGGAGCGACCCCTGGCGCGGTATTGCTGTATTTGATCTGCCGGGTGGCAAACGCACCGTTGCCTATACCGAAGACGCGCAATTGATTGCCGTGCTGGAGGCCAAGGAAAATGTCGGCCTGACTTATACTCTGGAGCATGGCCAGTTTCGGGCCTAGGTAACGGATGCCCCGTTTAGGCGGTTGATCTATACTGGGACGAAAACGAGGTGATCAATGGCCGGTTTCCGCATAACCAAACCTTATACCATGCCCAAGGAAGACGTACGCGCTGCCGCTGAGGGGTTGGTCGAAAGCCTCGCTCGTGAGCACGGCGTGCGCTCGCGATGGGATGGCGACCAGGTCCGTATTAAAGGCGCGGGCGTCGATGGCCAGCTGTCATTTCACGACGACTTGATCGATGTGTCGGTCAAACTGGGGCTGCTCACCTCCATGTTTGAATCCACGCTGCGCAAGGAAGTGCAGCGCTACCTCGACGAGCACGTCAGCTAGCGATAAACGCGCACCCCTGCCAGGGGGTCGCTGCCCTGAACCAATTCAGCAAATTCCTCTGCCATGGCCCGTGCGGCTTCGACGCACGCCTGCCAGTACGTGATGCGCTTCTCCTCGCTGAAGTTCTTGAAGTCCGAACGATCGGGTATTTTGCCGTGTGGCAGTCCTGCCACAAACGTCTCGTCCGGGCAAAGTAAGACCAGCCGCCTGGATTTCTCCAGGGGCGCTTTGCGCCAGGGCAGGAACTTGTCGAACCAGCCGGGCACCACGCTGGCACTGAAGTGGGGGTAGAGAATCAACCCGTCGCCACAGTATTGATCGAGGTCGAAGTGGTAGTCGATGATGCCGCCATCCCAGTACTGCCCCGGTGGAGCGCCGGTAATGTCTCGTTCACCTGTCAGCACGAATGGAATGGAGCCACTGGCGTGCAGTGCCGGTGCGACGTTGGCGGCCTCCAGCGCGGTGTATTGGGTGTCAAAATCCGAGAACGTGAAACCGGCTGCAGGGCTGGCCCCGCTGTGAAAGACCACGCGCTGGAAGGCGTGGCGCAACAGCTGGCGACTGACAGTATTGCCCAGTGCTGCAGCACCCATGCCGGTAGCCAGCAGCGCGCCGGAGCGGCTGCCGGTGGCACCTCGGCCGCGGGCGGTGACAATGTGGCTGCGAATACGCGGGTGCTCTGCAATGGCACTGGCGCCATTATCACCCAACACCGCCTCAAGGATTTCCAGGCTGCCGGCGCTGATTTCTGCCGGCCCGGGTTTGGCGGATTGGTAGCGCTGGTAGGTGTAGTGGTGAATCATGCGATCCACCGCAGCAGCAGGGTCGTCCTGGGCCAGGCAGGCGTGGCGCCAGGAACCTATCGAGGAGCCCAACGTGCTCAGTGGCCGATCGGTGTGCTGCAGGAAATCGCTGAACAGAAACTTATCCAGTTGGCTCAGAATAAAACACTTGGGACCACCCGAAGCACCCAGCAGCAGGGAAAAGAGCTCGGGTGTCCAGCTCTGCTGTTCAATCTGCGCCGCCGCTTCGGCGCCCATGTGTACAGCCAGGGCTTTACTCGCCACGTCTTACCTCGCCCGGTGCGCGTCCGGTCCACTTGGCATAGGCGCGGCGAAAATTGGAAGAATCGTTAAACCCGACCATGTAGGCAATGGTTGACATCGGCAGGCGGGAATTGCGCAGGTAGTGGGTGGCGTGCTCGGCTCGAACCTGATCCAGCAGGGTCTGGTACGACTGCTGTTCCTGCTGCAGGCGCCGCCGATAGGTGCGCGGGCTGAGGTTCAGCATGTGCGCTACCTGGGGCATTTGTGGATATTGGCCTTCCAGCTTGCGCAGTAGCCGCAGGGTTTGTTCCTCAATCGATTCCTCACCCTCTAGATCCGCCAGCAGGCGGGCGCACTCCTGCTCGTAGAGATTGCGCAGTGCCGGGTTGGAAGCGGGTAGTGGTCGGTTCAGTAGTTGGGTCCGAAAGCGCAGGGCGGGCTGCGCGCAATTGAAGCGCACGCCGTCGCCAAATACCCGATAGTAATGCTCGGCGTGGGCAGGTTCCGGGTACGGGAAGTCCACCTCTGCCTGCATCTGCGGGTCGTTGATCAGGCCGCGCAGCGTATTGAGCATCGCGGCAAACAGCATCTCGTAAGAGAACTGTTCTGGCAGGTCCTGGGGGCGGTCCACGCTGACCAGTGAGCACCAGCCCTCGTTGACCGAGTAGGCCAGGCTGAGGTTCGAGGAGAGCAGATGGTGGTATTTGAGGAACAGGTTGACGGCTTCGCCCAGATCGCGGCAGGTCATAAAGGCCTGCCCCAGAATGGCGTGAGCCCCGAGGTTGAGGCTCATGCCCAGGCGCAGCCCTAGCGCCGGATCGCCGGTGAGTGCAAGGGCGTTATTGGCCAAGGTGATGAAATCACGGTCTTCCACCCGGGCACCGATGCTGGCGAAGTCGCCCTCAGCCATGCTGGTCCCGTGGAGTAATCGCTGGCGTTCGCCCGTGCTGTCCTCGACCATGTCGATGAGGATGAGAGCGTATTGGGCGGGTGTTGTGTGTTTGGGCATGGCCCTATTTGGCCATATATGACCTCAATTTGACAATACTTCACCTTGTTGGAATGGGGACTTTGATCGATATTTGGTCGCGAGTTTAACGATAACGAGGGTGATTCCAAATGCAGATAAAATGGACCGACAATGCGCCACGCAAAATTCAGACCTTTGCCGGTGCCGATAATCCGGATATCACGCCGGATATGGAAGAAGTGCTGACCTCAGCAGACGTCGAGCATATTGCCGAGATTTTCCAGACTCCCCTGACCGGTGCCTACAACTGGAATTACACCGTGCAGGACGATCGGATCAAGAAACTCTACGATCTGGGCAAGCAGCTGAATTGGGATCCCGAGATCGATATTGACTGGGATCGCCCCTGGCCGGAATTTGATGCTGCCCAGCAGGCAGATCTGATGAATCTCACCGACTATCCGCCCTATATGGCGCTGTCAGATGAGCAGAAAGAAGAGTTCTGGCTGCACACCAGCGCCTGGAGCCTGTCGCAGTTCCTGCACGGCGAGCAGGGTGCGCTGTTGGTGGCCTCCCAGCTGTGCTCCTGTGCCCCGACATTGAATGCCAAGCTGTACGCGGGTTCTCAAACCTTCGATGAGGCCCGCCACGTCGAGGTGTTTAATAAGTACCTGCAGCAGCGCCTGGGCATGATGTACCCAATTAATACGCACCTGAAGAGCATCATCGACAAGATTCTCACCGATGAGCGCTGGGACATGAAGTTCATCGGCATGCAGATTGTCATCGAAGGCCTGGCCCTGTCGGCCTTTAACACCACCCGGGAAACCACGCCGGATCCGGTGCTCAAGGACGTGGTCTACCTGGTAGTACGCGATGAGGCCCGCCACGTCACCTTCGGCGTGAACTATCTGGAGGAGTTCGTTAAGACCCTGTCCGAGGAGGAGCGCAATGAGCGCGCCCAGTTCGCCTATGAGGCCTGTGTCATCAGCCGTGAGCGCCTCATCATGACCGATGTATTCGCTCACTTTGGCTGGGATGTGGAAGACGCGCGCCGCCGGGTGCTGGATGGTTTTGTCATGTCGACATTCCGCAACCTGCTGTTCCAGCGCGTGGTGCCCAACCTGGCGCGAATCGGATTGCTCACTGACGAGATTCGGCCCAAGTTCGAGGAGCTGGGTATTCTCGAGTACGAGAACCTGGCCACCGATGGCGACATTGACTGGGCGTCACTGGAACGCCCGCTGGACACCGGCGAAGCCCAGGCCTATGAGCAGAGTATGGTGGAGCAGTTTAAGGACGAGCACGCCTCACACGAGGCCGAGACCGCCGCCTAGCTAAAGGGGGGGCAAGTCACTAATTGGGGACAGACCACGTTTTTTACAAGAGCGTGACCATGCCCCAGTTCAGGGCAAAAAAACGTGGTCTGTCCACAATTATAGTAGAGCAAAAAAAAAGCCGGCCCAAGGGCTAGGCATTAAATATCTCTGGATATGGCGTGCCTAAGCTTAGTCGGACAAAAAAGGCCCAGCATCGGAAATGATGCTGGGCCTTTTTTATATCATGAAATAATTTATAGGCAAAGAATCTAGCTGTATCACCGGCAGCTTTGGGACCAAAAGCGGACACTGATTTTCGCGCCCAACGGATTCTCAATTACACTGCTCAATAGTTTTCTGATTAACAGCTAGGTTGTTGGACAGCGTCTGGTAATGGTTGGAAATGTCTCGCTCGATTCGATCTGAATCTACCAATATATTCTTCTTTAACTGGGTAAAGCCAATTCTGAAATTCTCGAGTTCGTGGGTCTGCACTCTCATAAAGAGTTCGAAGTCATCAGTCTCGCAAGATCCCGCAAACTCAGCAAGCAAGAGATTCTGAGCACCTAGAAAATCGAGCTGATGATGGAGCAATTGGATCCGATACTGCACGTCCCTCTCTAATGATGAGTAATACGTTACCGCGCCACCGATCAATAAACCAACAACTAGTGCGACAGAAGACTTGGCCATCCTGATTTCACCGTCTAAATTCTACTCTGGGGCCAAAAGCGGACATTGGGCTAATCGCAATCAATTTCCCCTCTGAGGTGATAGCGGACCTTTCTGCTTTCCTGGGCCGATTCAGCCCCTCAACGTCCGCTTTCGCCTAGCAAGAGACAATTTGATATCGTAAATCGCGAACTGAAATGGATTTGGAGTCTTAATGACCATAGCCAAGAATTTCCGGTCAACAGATCACTATAAAGCGGCACTTAAGGAAATCATGGGCCAGGTGCGCAGCGGGAAGGACCCACATCGCATTGACTTTAAGACCGGTGATAAATACTGGGCCGCCGCGCTCCATGAGGCACGCAGGCGCTGGGATAAGCGGGAGCATGGATAACGCCCAGGCCATATAACGGTCCGGTTTCGAGTGCCAGCGGAATTAGTTGGAGACTGCCACTCAAAGATGAATCATCAGCCTCGCCATACGTCAATGCAGCCATCGTTCTTGTCATCTCTAAAAGCTTCCGCTAGTCGGGCTTTGCGCTTCCTAAATTCCCAAAGTTTAGTTTTTCTTCCTCAAGAGGAAACCTTTGCGCCTCAAAAGGTCCGTTAATCTAAAGTAATCTTGGATCGATCAAACCTTTTCGTATGTTTTTTGATCAAACATGGCCTGACACACACCAATTCAGGTCATTATTTGTACAGTTTCGCTTGATAAGCATACTGTGCAATGCCGATAAGCATACTGCGCTTTCACAAAAGCAAACTGAGCTTTCGGTGAAAGGGTTAGATTTCGATCACAAGGTTTTTCCTGAAACCCGGTACTTCTCGCCCATGATATCCCCTCGGATTTGAGATAACCCGCGTTTTTCCCATCTGCGCATCTTCATCGTTATGGGTGTGACCGAAGACCCATAGGTCTGGTTGATACGCTTCTATCAGCTCCTCGCCCTCGAAGATGTAGTATGGCCGGGCAGGCTCTCTCTCGCCGAGATTGTGTCTTGTGGTGGGACAGAAGTGGCTCACGACGACGACGGGACCTGAGGCTTCATAGAGGGCCCTGTCGAGCCATTCCCAGGATTCGGTATGTAGGTCGATCATGTCTTGCGGCGTGATGGGCTTGTCGCTTCCTAGGCGGACCTTGTAGAAATCACTTATCAGTGGCGCGACGGCCGTGCCGTCCGGTCCATCGCTTTCGAAGTCAGTCCACATCGTCGCACCCACGAAGGTAACACCATCGATGATCACAGAATCTTGCTCCAGGAAGTGCATGCCATCTGCCGTTATCTCAGATCTGAGATACGGATAGAGCTCGAGCAAGTCTTGATAGTACGCTTCGTGATTGCCAGCTATCGCCACCACCTGGGCTCCTGCGAGCTCTCTCACGCGCTTTACAAGTGCAGGCAGCTCATTGCCAGTCGTGCAGTCGCCGGCCAGCACGATCACGTCTGCCCCACTTGGGAGCATCTCCAGAAGGTTGCTATCAGTCACAATATCTTCGTGAGTCTCTAGATGTAGATCTGAGACGAGTCCTACCTTCATATCTCGATTACCAGGCGTGAATTAAAGCCACAGCCACCACCCTCGCTCGGATATCCTATTTGATTAGACACGAGCCTAGTGCTGCCAATCATCAGGACGTCACTGTAGTGGTTGTGGCCGTACAGCCATAGCGGAGGATGGTACTTTGTTATCAGATCGTCGCATGATCCAACAAAGTACGGAGTCAAGAGATCACGCTGGATGCGCCTGTGAATCGCATGCACTGAGGGAGGCCAGTGTGTAATGACCACTGTACGATCTCCTGCCGAGGCAAGCTCTCGATCAAGCCATCTATGAGCATCTTCAAAAAGCCCTCTCATTGCCATGGGCGTAAGCTCTGACCCTCGAATCCGAGTAAGCCAGAAATCGTTTAGCTGAGCCGCTAACTGCCCTGAGAGAAAGGTACTCTGCGCTGCCTTGAGCGTCAAAATTGCTCCATAGTGTTGTGCCAAGGAATGTCACTCTCGCGATATCAACCCGATCTTTCTCGGTATAGTGTAGGCGAGGATGGCCTTGAAAGAGCTCTCTATAGCGCTTGTTCTGAGCATATATATCGGGATGATAAAACTCGTGATTGCCAGCCACCACAACCACCTCGCTATCAGTAAGAGTGGTAACCCGCCCACTGATATCGTACAGGGAATCTCCCTTTGCGCAGTCGCCAGCCAGAACGACCACATCGACATCAGGAAACCAAGAACGAAGCTCCTCATCTGTCAGGTCGTCGAAAAACTCTGTGTGCAGATCAGGGACTAGCCCAATCTTAATATCCAAATCTCCATTTAGTAATTTACGATGACTATCTAAGCCCATAAATATAGGGGTTTACATACTGTATACTAAAACCATGAAATCAATGCATGGTTATCTAGGCGAATAGTTGCACATAGAGAATCGTCAGTAATAGCCAGGAGGTCACCGATATATAACTTGCTCTTAAGACTGTAGAACCGTATGCCTGAGCGTTGAACGGTATGACAAAAGAAATACTGCCTAGCAAAATAGCTATGTATCCGATCATGAGCCACTTTGGCGCGTAAAAATGGAGTGAGGCCCCCTCACCAATGCCCGCGCTTTCTCCGACAGCTTCGCGCCAATACTTAGTGTATATCTCATACATCCACACGAAACTGGTCATATGAAGAATCAATGCAGCTAGTATCATTGGTAGTAGGCGAGATCACTTGGCTGCGTGTGCAGGGATATAGAATCCATTGAAGCCCTGTTCAATTAGAATGTCAGCTTAGGGGCCAAAACCGGACCCTCGCATTACCGATTATCTGCATCCAAGTACCTGACGGCCATATAGCGTGGATGCGAGCCTTCTTTCTTGGCAGACCGACGAACCAAGATCCTGCCGTGCTGCTCGTAGTGCACGAAGAACTGCCGATATCGAATCGGAACTTCCACGCGCTGGCCGTTATCCAGGTCTACATACATCATCCTAAGCGGCGAAGCTTGCCCATCCTCCACGAAATATGAGTCAGATAGGCAACAGACTGTCCCTTTATAATCCGAATAAGAGGCGCGTGATTCGTTCGTAAAAACCCACATAAGCCCAATCAAAAGTAATACGCCAAGCATCGTGAATGGCAGCACGAGAGGATGATTTTCTCTCCAGAGCACGAATTTTTCGTAAAAACTCACTTAATTAGGTCTAGTAGACAACTGTGGGGCCAATAGCTGACCCTAATCTAAGGGGCACTATTTGATACATTGGACTTCAACTTTGTTGATAATACAGTTTTTGGAGCCCTTCTCTTTGTAAAAATCATCGCCCTCGCTAATTTGGTCGGGCTTCAGGAGCAAGTCATGGCTTTCTAACTTTTTGGTAGTGCCAGATTCGCCATACTCTTTGATTAATAGCAGCGGCATCCCATGATTTTTGCCCTCCCAACTCATAATCCACACTTTACCTTCAGCTTGAAAGTCGAGCGGTGACGCACGATCTGCGTTAGCCAAAAAGGCGACAATTGCCACAAATGGCACTAGGAAAAAGAATATCTTCGGATTTTTGATGGATAAGGAGTTCACAGTAACTTCGAGAGCAAAGGTGTATGGGCTGAGTCTGTTTCCTCAGGAATTAGCTCAAATCTTGAACGGCAGCTCTGGGGCCAAGAGCTGACGTTTGTCTCAGCCGATCAAAATAGCGCATTACGCCGACTTATCACTGACGAAAATTTGATTTCGCCCGTACCCTTTCTTGAGCAGCCAGAACATCGTCAAATAAAACCCGACGAATGTAAGAAGTATTTCCACCCAACTATATAGCTCGGATATCTCTAGTGAATGCGGAATTGCTCGCAAGTAGAACATGGGAAGTAGGAGCACAAAACTCACGAGTGTCCACCTCCATGTTATTGCCCAACATAGTTCAAGAACTGTGCGACTCAATTAAGATCTCCCTTGGGGGCGTTAGGCGCCTCTACGCTGCGCACTCAAGCTGCAAAAATCCTCAAAAAGGATCGACCGACTTAGGGTAGTCTGCAAGTGTATACTCCTTGCCACAATGCTTACATGAGGAAGTGATGTTGAGCTTGTAATTCACTAGATAGCTCGATGCATTTATGAACTTAGGTAAAAAGTAGTATAGAAACACTAAAACCATCAGTCCGCCGGGTAGCACTCTCCGACCAAACAAGCCTCTGTCATTTATACTTCCATCAACAAAACTAGAAACAAGTGTCGCTGAAGCCACCCAAGCTGCTAGCCCCGCTATACTCAAGAAAAACCCCAGTAAAACACAAAGTCCTAGTGAATCTAGGAGGCTAGCTCTATAGCGAATTTCGGGAGCTAAAAATCTACCGCAGCACTTCTTCATGCCGATTTTCTATAGCCAAGTGAATGTGCTTACTAAATGTAGATGGGAAATTCATATCAACTAGAGGGGCAGCTAAGGGGCCAAGAGCGGGCATTAGAATTACGCCATTTCCAACAGATCAATACCGGTCAATGCTCTCAAGAGTAGGGCTAACAGCAAAGGAACACTAACTATAAGAACGAATTTTCCAATCGCAAACCAGCACTTCTTCGCATGTATCCTCCCTTCTGGCTTCAGCCAACCGAATAAGACTAACCCATTGAATGGATTGAAGCCTGTACGCCAGCTCCATGGATCAATATCGTCTTTGTAATGCTTAGTGAGAGCAACCATGTGATAGAAGACCAGGCACCAT
Organism: Halioglobus japonicus; assembly: GCF_001983995.1. Lineage (NCBI taxonomy): Bacteria > Pseudomonadati > Pseudomonadota > Gammaproteobacteria > Cellvibrionales > Halieaceae > Halioglobus > Halioglobus japonicus. Next base: position 1,393,265 of record NZ_CP019450.1, read on the forward strand.
TGAAAAAGACCATAGGCGATGATGCAAAACAAGAGAACGTCAACGACAGCAGAAATCATGAATTCCAGAAGGTTAGTCTATTGCCGAGGGCAGCTTTGGGGCCAGGAGCTGCCGCTCACCCGTCGTACGACAATACTAGCTTGGATGTTAAATGCTCAGTCCACTCATACAACTCGCCCATTGTTTCCCACTTATCGTTAATTGCTAGTTTCACAAGAGACTCATGACTACCTGTGGAGAGTATCAGTGCGTTCAATTCGGCTCGCATCGATTCCGGTGTGGTTGCTCGGTATGTAATTGTTATCTTCTCATTTGCCAAATCAACGCCACGAAGATACCGAGAATATTTGGAAAGATACTCATGAGTCGAAAGTGTATGGAGAATCGCTTCTGAGAGTTCAGTGTAAGCGGCTTCTCCGAATCTCAACTTGAAGAATGCATCCTTGCTCCAAGGCGCATCACAACACATAAGCGAGCTGTTCTCCTGATACCAACTAATTTTTTCAGAATCTAAACCCGACTGTGTAGAGAAGCGCGATATGAGCCTAGCGCCTGCTTTCAATGGGCTGCCAACGTAACCAACCCTATAGGTTCCTCCACCGCCTTCCCAGTAATACGCCCAGCTTTGAAGGGACAGGTCAAAATCATCTGTGTTCACCTCATCCACTTTGACGTGGAGGTAATCATCAGAGGCCTGGTCTCCACACGATAGAAGCAAAAACGAAGTAAGAACCATGACGACCGGATACAAATTATTCAATAGCTCAGTCCAAAGCGTCTAAGTACGTTGCGTTTCGTTCTCGGGCGTCATTCAAAATCATCGGAATACGGGTATGGGGCCAAAAGCGGACTACTGTCATTGCCGTTGATCGTAATCATCAATCTGCTTGATTCCTAATTTCTCAAACCCTAGCTCCCGTATGGAGGTGATCGTAGATACTACAATTTGGTGAGGAGCGGCATAGCCATGGATTAGCATCACAGGTGGCCGAGTTCGTAGTGGCTCAGATTCAGCCCATTCTTCAACAGACCTATAGTTCTGGTCAGAGCTATAGTCCCCAGCATCAGAGATATACAGGAAGTGCCCTCCTGCATTGGCCCACTCTGGACTTTCAAGAGCTACGTATTTCAAGGCAAGTTTCAAGCGAGGGTCGTTGCAGGCAGGCATGATTTTCACTGGGTTCGATTGATGACAAATGCGGGCAGCACCATGTCGGCTTTGGGGCCAAAAGCGGACGTCTACTCTTTGTGTTGGCGAGCCTTTCGAACACGCTCACCAGGAGTAACATTCTCGGGATCATCAAAGTCGAATGATTCAGGACTATCTAATGGACCCCCTCGTAAAAGCGAGATAGCGCCCACGCAAATAGCGAGCAAAAATGTCCATCCAAGCCGGGCAACGTCGACTTCTTCGCGAGCGACGGCCACCTGCTGCCCATATACAAAAGTCACTAAAACAATACCAACAGCAAATCCTGCTACCGCACCCCTTAGCATTCTTTCACGCCAAGGCATTTCAATAGCGTTGAACTTGTGTCGAAAATAGGACGCAATTATGACGAGCGCGGCGATAAAGACGTATTTACCCATTAGAAGTTGACCATATCTTACCCGAGGCGGCTATGGGGCCAAGAGCTGTCATCAATCCTGCTCTGGTCGTACAACACCGAACAAACCCAGAATCGACAGGTAAAGGTGGATTGCACCCAACATTAATACTGTAAACACGATTCCTACCCAAGGTGCCTCCATTGAGTTCTGTGTCCATATCCACCGAGTGAGTCCAATTGTGAACACTGCCAATAAGACGTATCCAGCTTTGCCAAAGACATTTTTTGCGGCTGTGTATTCATGCAGAACCTTGGTAGTTGCGATGTAGAAGGCAATCGCTAAGGTCAGCCCAGTTATTGGAATGCTCAAATATATTTCTGTTGGCGCGAATCGATATCCAAACATGGGTATGAACAGAGTGAGCATGACGTGCCATGCGTCATTCATAACTGGCGGAACCGATAGACTATCCATGATATGTACAGCGCAATTTCGAGTTTCCTTGGCTAGTGCGAGCGGCAGCTTTGTGGACGAAAGCGGACATTGACATGATACTCCCATTCTTGTTGGTCATGGCAATAAAATCTTGCGCAGATCAACCGGCCCATCAGCCAATCCAATTTTCATCGCTGGTGTTTCCCTCTTCTTATTATTGTTGATCGGGGAGTAGTTGAAGTAGGTTCGCAGAATTTCCAGCAACTGTACTGGTCGATAGGGATTATATGGAGACTTCCCATACCACTTTCTACCTGCACCTGCTGGGGATGAAATTGGTCGTTCCAGCATTGATGATCGTCTTCTTGCAAACTGCATGAAGTTGTCCACCTTGAGCATCGAACAATGCGCGGCGACTCTAGCTTTCTCGTGTATGTCTTCATCCTCCATTGACGTCATGTGAGAAAACCTTTTCTGCACCTCTCCCCGGGTAGGCACTGGATAAAGCGCCCATCGATCCTTCCACTTTCCTTCTCCTCGAAGGTGGGCGTTCATCGTCTGTTCCACAAGATACCAAGTGGCCTCGAGCTCAGTTACTCGGCCAAGCTGCCTCTGAGCTGATCTTATTGCACGACGGCCAATTCGTGTCGCTTCTTCCCTCTCATCTCTAGTGGCGCCATCTTTAATTGCCACATAGAAGAGATCACTGTCCCCATTTCGTACCATATCGCCAAAGGAAGACATGTAGGCGGCTCGTATCCCAGACTCCTGTTCAGTAAAGAAGTGGACCTTTTCAGACTCACTCAGCAGAGAGCGAATGATCTGAAAGTGTGCGTACAGGACATAGTCTTCCCTGAACTGCATGCCTTTGCGGGGCAGCATGCTCTCAAGTGACAACTGATCACTTGGGAGTTCGACATCGTCCCTCTGATCAGCATCTTCATATCTTGCCCGTAACCTTTGCAGGGCGTCCGGAGAATATGCCTCAAGAGGTGACCGAGCGTTTGTATCATGTGATTGATAGTCATCATCCAGCCAATATTGAGAATATCTACGCAATGCCATTGTGTAGTCTTGATCACCCCGCTTCCATGACTCGATATGAATAAAGTCTCGATCAGCGCGGGGGTCATAGGATAGATGGATTGGGAAGACGTAACCGCTACTACAGTCGGCACTAATCGTTGAACGAAATGCTATGTTACGTTTGTCTTTTCGCTTGTCCCAGTTGATCAAATAGGCTTGTCGATCAGTACAAAGAAATAGTTCCTCATGGCGACCAGATCGTTGCTTGAAATTGGCTTCCCGTTCTCTGTTAAAGCGAAGGCAGGCTTTGTACGCCCGCTCCATATTGTGATAAATGACGGGAGGGGATAATTCTGTAGTCTCTTGAATGCGATTAATCTCAAGACCATTCAATAGGTGGAGAATTGATTCCACATATTTGTGGGATTTCCGCCCATGAGTTGCAGGGTAGCGGGCTCGCTGCACAACGAAAGTTTTGCCACAGCCTTTGCACTTCCATCGCTGAGAGCCTGTTTCTGTACGGCCCCGCTTTACATACGCACCAGTGCTGCCATTCAAGCCGACCTTAGAGATATTGTTGCTGCACTCAATATTTGGGCAGTAGTGATTGTCAGGCGACCATGATAGTGAATGTATAGTTTCGACAATTGCCTGATTGTTTTTTAGGGGAATAGATTCATTGCAGGATTTGCAGATAATGACCCTTGCCGACTTTGCTGAACCTGCTCCGGTTAGCTCGAAATTCTCACGAACCGGGCGTTTGCTCCCACTTACGCGATAGTTAGGATCAGATCTTGAGTTTTCTGCTGGTACACCAAAGTTCTTGCACCTGGGATTCTTGCAGGAGTTTACCTGTATGCCATCGTATTCAGGCGGGATTCTGTCCCTTTTCTGATCAGATTTGTGATCGGGCATTAAAAAACTCACTCCTGATAGGATTGCTTCCCTATAGGAGTGAGTTTAGGTACACATTTCTGCTATATCCAGAAATATTTAATGCCTAGGCCCAAGGGCCGGCTTTTTTGTAACTCGCAAGAATTACGCAGACAGTGCTTTCACCTGCGCATTCAGACGGCTCTTGTGACGAGCGGCCTTGTTCTTGTGGATAATGCCCTTGTCGGCCATGCGGTCGATCACGGGCACAGCCGCGGCGTAAGCAGCCTTGGCCTGGTCAGCGTCGCCAGTGTCGATAGCGGCGATAACCTTCTTGATGTTGGTGCGAACCAGCGAGCGCAGGCTGGCGTTGTGGACGCGACGCTTTTCTGCCTGGCGAGCGCGCTTCTTAGCTTGTGGAGAATTGGCCACTTTGATGTCCTCTGGGGGTCAAAATTCAAGAGGCGCGATTATTCACATTAGGGTGGCGCTTGTCAACCGGATTCAGCCCCCCCGGAAATAATGCCAAGTACTCATCAACCAGACGAATAAAAACAGGCTCAAGGTCACAAAAACAGCGGCGGAGCCGAGGTCCTTGGCCTGGCCCGACAGTGGATCGTGTTCGGGGCCTATGCGATCGACAATCGACTCGATGGCCGTGTTGATGACCTCGGCCAGAATGACCAGGCCACAGGTGATAATGAGGGCGATCTGGTGGGCGATGTTCTGGCCCAGGACAAAAGCCAGGGGGATGAATGCGAGCGCCAGAGAGGCCTCGATACGGAAGGCCTCCTCGTTCAGCCAGGCGGCTTTAAAGCCCCGCCAGGAGTAGCGAGTGGCCGCTATCAGCCGCGCAAAGCCCTTGCGCCCGGGCTTGGACATCATACCGTCAGTGCTTTTCTCGGAGCCGTTGGCAGGTTGCTGGGGTGGCTGCTGTGTCATCCGTTCGGTCCTATGAGTATACTAATGGCTATTAGTTGTTATCTGAGCGCCGGACAAGCCGAGTATACATCGCCGCCATGTCAATTGAAGCAGCCCCCCACAAGTGCCCCCCACGACCGCAGAGCGTATTCTGGACGCGGCCGAAGACCTGTTTGCCGAAAAGGGCTATCGGGCCACATCGCTGGGCGACGTGGCGGACCGCGTAGGTATCCGGTCGCCCAGTCTGTATAACCATTTCCGCAACAAAGAAGCGCTGTATCAGGCGGTGCTGGAGCGGCTGATTACGGAATTCAGCCAACCCCTGGCCGCACTGGAGTCCCAGGAGGTGCCGGACCAGGAGCGGGTCATGCAGTGGTTGGAGATGATTGTTCGCCAGCACCACGCCAACCCCAATCTGGCCCGCCTGCTCCAGCATGCGGCACTCTCCGGAGGCCCTCACACCAATGAAATCATCGAGCGATTGTTCCGCCCGATGTTTCAGCCCATGGACGCTCGCCCAGACGTCGGCGACCAGTTTGGCCAGTTGCACCATCTGGGCCTGCAGCCCTGGGCGGTGATGGGGTTTAACAATCTGGTGATGTCCTATGTCACTATGGCGCCGATGTACCGGGATTTGCTGGGTCAGGACCCGTTCAGTGAAGCGGCGCTGGACAATCAGTTAACCCTGGTGCGCACCTTGCTGAAAGCTGTATTTGCCTATCGCGATCACTAGCGCAGGCACATTCCCCTTATTAAGAGTTGTAGCAATATGTTGATACCCGATGCAGTGCATGTCTGGCGCGATGCCGACGGCGACTACCACCTGGAGTGGGACACCGAATCCACGGATGCCGCGGTGATGATTGAGCCGCTGGCCGAAGTGCCCCACGACATAGATGTCCACTCGCAGCAGCGGGCCCGTGTTTCTGGCCTGCCCCATGGTCGCCGCCATTTTTTCCGCCTGCGCGATGAGCATGGCAACGAAGTTTTGGCGACTGAGCGCAAGCTAGGTATGGAAGGTACGCCCAACTTCCGGGATTTCGGCGGTTATCGCACCGGCGACGGGCGCCAGGTGAAGTGGGGCTACCTGTACCGCTCGGGACAGCTATCTGCCCTGACTGACCGTGATATTGATCTGCTGGCCACCCTTGAGCTTGATCTGGTGTGTGACTTCCGGCGTGAAGAAGAGCAAGCCAGTGATCCCAGCCGGCTGCCTCCAGAGCGGGCTCCGAAAATCGCCAGTCTGCCGATTGTACCCGGCAGTAACTCGCGGTTTATCGAAGAGGCGCAGCAGCGCGGCGATGGTCAGCTGGCATTTGGCCGGGATGCGATGTTCGAGTTCATGCGCGAGATCAACCGCGATTTTGTCGAGGGGCAGCAGGAAACCTATGCCCGCATGTTCCGGGAGATTCTCGCTATCGATGAGGCAAGATTCCTGGTGCACTGCGCCGCAGGGAAGGACCGGACTGGGTTCGCCGCGGCGATGATGTTGCTGGCACTCGATGTCCCCAGAGAGGTGGTGATGCGCGACTATATGCTGACCTCACGGTTCTTCCTGCCGGATCGTGAGATCGCCCGTCTGCAAGCCAAGTATGACATGGAGCACATGGAGGCGGCTGCGGTGCGGCCCATGCTGGAGGTGCACGAGGACTATCTGGCCATGGCGCTGGCCAGCATTGATGAGCAATATGACTCAGTGGAGCATTATCTGCTGAGTGCGCTGGGCGTGGGGAGCTCTGAGATCGCCGAACTGCGGCGGCGCTATTTACTCTGAGGTAGAAATGAAAACGGGCCCAGAAGGGCCCGTTTCAGGAAAGCAGAACGCTGATCAGGCAGCTTTACAGGCTTTCTTGGCGGCCTTGATCTGCTTTTTCTCGCAAGTTTCGCTGGCTGCATCGCCGACACACCACTTCTTGCGGCCGTCCCAGGCAGTCAGTTCTTTCTTCTTGCCGTTGGAGCACTTCACGTAGTAACTGGCGAACGTAGTGCCGTCAGCAGTCTCGTTGTTGGCGTCGAAAACAATGCTGGTGGGTTTTGCAGCGAAGCTGCTGGCAGAAGCAGCTGCCAGGGCGGCAAATGCCGCGACTTTGATGAATTTCATCGTTGATAACCTCAATATTTCACTATGGAACCTGGAATGGGTGGTGCTATGCACAATACGAACCCGTCGCAAGTGTTCGGATTATACGCCCAGGGGGTCGAATTGGAGTGTTACTAAAAGGTAATTTTTTGGGTATTGAGGTAACGCGGATTGGCTGCTGTTCAGGCAATTTTGGGTTATATCTTTGATTTTATTGACATAAATATTACTTATGATGCGTTTTTTCGGGAAACATTACGTATCGTTAATGCTTCCCGAAAGTAACAGGGTGGGCCTAGCCGAGGCCGAACCAGATCAGGACCATGCCCAGTACAGCGACCAGCCAGGCGTCGCCAGCCTTGTCGAGACGGGCCAGCCCGTAGAGGTAGGAGAGCGGTGGCAGGAACAGGGTGCACAGGCCCCAGGCGTAATCTTCCTTCCAGGAAGCAATCATCATCAGAATGTAGCTCACCAGCAGGGATGCTACGCCGAGGGTGGTCAGTGAGGCGGTTGCCGCGTCCATATTTCCTCCACAAAGGGTTAGTTATTGCTATACGCGCGGCAGGTTAGCAGAAAGGTGTATTTAAGTCAGTCCCGAGCATGACTCATGCGGTAATTTTAGTTATTGTCTACGGCTATTTTTCAGGCTGAGGAGCCGGTTTTGTCTGATCCCTTTGCAGAGATTCGCCCCTACCAGGACGACGAAGTTGCCGACGTACTTGCAGGGCTGCTGAAAGAGCCCGAATTGCTCGATCTGCTTGGCGAGCGCGCCGGTGGATTTGCGGCGAGTCTGCCCGCAATACTGCGCCGTCCACTGGTGCGCATGGCGCTGAAAAAGCAGCTCAAGGGCGTGGCGGACATCCACGACATGCAGATGGTGATCAAGACTCACGTGGAGCAGATGATTGCTGAAACCACCGGCGGTTTCACGGTGTCCGGCCTGGAGAACCTGGATCCCTCGCGCGCCTACCTGTTCATCAGTAATCACCGCGATATTGCCATGGACCCGGCGTTTACCAACTACGCGCTGCACCAGGGCGGGCACCAGACGGTGCGCATCGCCATTGGTGACAATTTACTGACCAAGCCCTGGGTATCCGACCTGATGCGCTTGAACAAAAGCTTTATCGTCAAGCGCAACCTCGGTGGCCCGCGCGAACTGCTGGCTGCGTCGCGCAATCTGGCCAACTACATCCGCCACTCCATCCGGGCCGACGGTAACCCTGTGTGGCTGGCGCAGCGTGAGGGGCGGGCCAAAGACGGCCACGACCGCACCGAACCGGCGGTGATTAAAATGCTGAGCATGAGCCGCGACAAGGCCAACCAGAGCTTCGGTGAGCACATTGCCGGTCTGGGTATCGTGCCTGTGGCGATATCCTATGAGCTGGACCCTTGCGATGCGCTCAAGGCCAATGAACTCCACCAGTTGTCCGAGCATGGCAGTTATGAAAAAGGCGAGCAGGAAGATGTCGCCTCCATCGGCCAGGGCATTGCCGGCCAGAAAGGCCGGGTGCACGTGTCCTTCGGCACCCCTCTGGGTTCACAGTTTGAAGACGCCGATCATGTTGCCCAGGAAATCGATCGCCAGGTCTTCGACCTGTACTGTTTGCATCCCACCAATCGCTATGCCTACGAAATGTTGTACGGCGAATTCGCCCCGGCAATTCCCGAGGACTTTTATTCCGAAGACGGCGACTGTACCCGCGCGGAGTTTGAGGCCCGGATTAATGCCATGCCCGAGGCGCACCGTCCCTTTGCCCTGGCGATCTACGCCAATGTGGTCATGAACAAACTGGACCTGGTGGAGCAGCAACAGGCTGAGCCCATTCAATACCCTTGCTGACCGACCAGCTCAAGGACGATATCCGCGTCGCTTACACGGCGCTGATGGACAGTAAACAGCTCACCCCGCGCTGGGGCCAGCGCCAGATGATCGCCGAAATCGCCAATGCCCTGGGCAGGATTCCTGCCCCGGCGAAGCGCCTTCTACTGAGCCGGCGGTCTGCGTGATCGAAGCCGGTACCGGTACCGGCAAAACCATTGCTTATGCAGTCTCTGCGATTCCCATGGCACAAGCCCGGGGCAAGCGGTTGGTCGTCGCCACCGCCACCATCGCCCTGCAGGAACAGTTCATCAATAAGGACTTGCCGGATATTCGCCATCACAGCGGTCTCGCCTTCAGCTTTGCCCTGGCCAAGGGGCGCCGCCGCTATGTCTGCCTATCCAAGCTTGACCGCCAATTGATAGAAGGGCAGGGCGAAACCGGCATGTTGGCGCTGTACCCGGATGAAATGGCGTCACCAGCCAGCGCCGATGCTATGCCAGTCTATAGCGCCATGATCGACGCACTCGGACGCGGCCAGTGGGATGGCGACCGGGACAATTGGCCGGATACCATTGCTGAGGAAGTCTGGTGGGGAGTAACGACGGACCACGCCCAGTGCACCGGGCGACGCTGTCCGAATATTTCCCAGTGCAGTTTCTTCAAGGCCCGGGAGCAGCTGCAGAATGCCGACATAATCGTTACTAACCACGACCTCGCTCTGTCGGATCTGGCCCTGGGTGGCGGCGCGATTTTGCCCGACCCTGACGATTGTATTTATGTCTTTGACGAAGGGCATCACCTGCCGGATAAGGCACTTTCGCATTTTGCGAGCTTCTGCCGGCTGCATACCACGATGAGCTGGCTGCAGGACTGCAAGAAGGCCTTCGCCCAGGCGGCGCCGGTACTGGCCCCGCTGGATAATCTCGAGCGCCTGCTGAACGCATTGCCGGCGGATGTGGACGAGATGGTGCTGGGACTGCAGGGCGCGGAGCAACAGGTGGCCCAGTTGTTCGAGGATGTCGATCCCGAGGCCAGCCGCGAGGATCCGCAGGTGCGCTTTGATCACGGGGTGGTGCCCGAGGAATTGCGTCAACTGTCAGTGTCACTGGCGGAGCGTTTCGACCGCTTTGTAGGAGTGCTGGGGCGTATAGAGAAGGTGCTCGAAGACGCCCTCGAGGACGATTTTTCAGGTATGGATCAGTCGGAGTTGGAAACCTGGCATATTAATCTTGGTGGCATGCTGGGCCGGGCCGAGGGTGTGTTGGCACTGTGGCGCGCCTTCGCCGAGGGCAGCCAGCCCAGTCAGCCGCCGGTCGCCCGCTGGGTTACCATGGTGACCAGTGGTGGCCAGTACGCCTTTGATCTGCGCTGCAGTCCGGTGTTGGCCTCAGACATATTGAGCGACAACCTCTGGTCGCGCGCCTCGGGTGTCGTCATTACCTCGGCAACAATTACCGCACTCAACTCCTTTGAACGTTTTATTCTCCACTCCGGTGCGCCGCGCGAGGGGCGCTACAAGCAGGTCATGAGCCCCTTTGATTACGGCAACGCGGTGTTCAGCGTGCCGGCCATGGATTGCGACCCGGGTGATGCCCAGGCTCACACCGAGGCCATTATCGACATGCTGCCACAGCTGTTGGACCTGAACGAAGGGTCGCTGGTGTTGTTCTCATCCCGGCGCCAGATGCTCGACGTGCACGCCGGGGTGACAGGCCTGCTCGGCGATCGAATCCTGATGCAGGGTGACTACTCCAAGCAGGAGATTCTCAGGCGTCACCGGGAAGAGATTGACGGCGGGTTTGGCAGTGTCATTTTTGGCTTAGCGAGCTTTGCGGAGGGGGTCGACCTGCCCGGCGACTACTGCCGACATGTGGTGATTGCTAAGATACCCTTTGCGGTACCGGACAGCCCGTTGGAGGCGGCCCTGGCGGAGTGGATGGAAGCCCAGGGTAAAAACCCCTTTATGGAAATCAGTGTGCCGGATGCAGCTCTGCGTTTGGTGCAGGCGGCCGGGCGGTTACTGCGCACCGAAACCGATACCGGCCGGGTCACCCTGCTGGACCGGCGGGTTAGAACCCGCCGCTACGGTCAGGCAATTCTGGATTCCCTGCCGCCTTTTCGTCGCGAACTGGGCTAGTCGGCCTCAGTGCTCAATGCATCAGCCGGCGCAGTTGCCTGGCGTGCACTCAGGGCGATGATGACACCGGTCCAGCCAGCGATCATCATTTCCAGTGCAATCAGGGTACCGATGACATTCAGGCCCTGAACAGGCCACTGGGTAGCAATCACTGTCCCCGACATAATCGTCAAGCCACCGCCGAATACGCCCCAGCCCCAGCTGCGCGCACCTCTCAATTGCACCGCGGCGGCAATACGCAGCCCGCCGATGACGATTAAGGCAGCCGCGATCAACAGTATCAGGCCGGCAGAGGACAGCGCCGGGTTAAGCATCGTGATAACGCCGATATAGACGTAGAGAAACGCCACTACCACGTTCCAGACCCGTATTTTCCAGCCCTCGGATTGGAACAGCTCTGTAAATTGGGCTGCGCCTGCCATGCACAGCAGTGCTCCCAGCAGCATTATTCCGGACATGGTCGCGGTGACACTCATGCCCAGGCCTAGCATGCCTAGAATCATCAGTGTCACACCCATGCCCATGGTCCAGGCCCACTGGCGGCCAATAGCGTCAAAGGCGGATTTTCCGGTTGCTGCAGAGTGCATGTGCTCACTTCCCAGGGTAAAAAAGAACTCTCGTCGATAGGGGCTCAACGAGTGCGTCCAGTCTAGGGGGAGCTTCGGCTTGCAAGCATGGCTGTGGGCGCCACAAGGGTGACAGGGAGCGCCAATATCGCATGACCGTGTGTGCGGCCCGGGACGAACCGAGGGGCATGTGTGTAGAATGCTGCCCTGATGACAATGAGAGACCACATGCACACTGACATTGCTGAAGTTCTGATCGATATCGAAGCCAATCTCAGGCAGCTTGGGTTGTGGGACAAGATTCCCCCGTCTTCAGAGGCACTGGCTTCTACGGAACCGTTCTGTGTCGATACGCTGACATTGCCGCAGTGGCTGCAGTTTATTTTTATTCCAACGATTTACGGCATGCTCGAAGCACAGTCGCCGCTACCTGATAAATGCAGTATTGCCCCCATGGCAGAGGAATTCTTTCGCGGTACGGAGCTGTCAATCGACGAGCTGATCGCTGCGCTACAGCGGGTTGATCAACTTATTTGTGACGCATAAAAAAAGGCCCGCAAATGCGGGCCTTTTTCGTTGTCACTGAAACAGCGTTAGACGCGTTCAACCACGGTGGTAATACCCTGGCCGAGGCCGATACACATGGTGGAGATACCCAGGGTCAGGTCCCGGTCTTCCATCACATTCAGCAGCGAGCCAGTGATGCGGGTACCGGAGCAACCGAAGGGGTGGCCCAGGGCAATGGCGCCGCCGTGAACGTTCACTTTCTCGTCCATCTTGTCGAGCAGGTCGAGGTCTTTCAGTACAGGCAGAGCCTGGGCGGCAAAGGCTTCGTTGAGCTCAACCATATCGATATCGTCGATGGTCAGGCCCAGTTGCTTGAGCGCTTTCTGGGTAGAGGGCACAGGGCCGTAACCCATGATGGAGGGGTCGACACCGGCGAGGGTCATAGCGCGGATCTTGGCGATCGGCTTCAGGCCCAGCGCCTGGGCTTTCTCCGCAGACATGACCAGCATGGCGGAAGCGCCATCGGAGATCTGCGAAGACTGGCCGGGAGTGACGGTACCGCCCTGTGGGTTGAAGCTGGGCTTGAGCTGCGCCAGACCTTCCAGGGTGGTCTCCGGGCGAATGGTTTCGTCAGCGGTGACCGAGACCAGAGCGCCGTTTTCATCGTGGCCATCGATGGCGATGATTTCGCGATCAAACTTGCCTTCTACGGTGGCCTTATGGGCCAGCTGGTGCGAACGCAGGCCCAGCTTGTCCTGATCTTCGCGGCTGATGCCGTGCATGATCGCCAGCATCTCAGCGGTCATACCCATCATGCCCGCCGCCTTGGCCACAGAGCGGCCCATGCGCGGATTGGGATCGACGTTGGCGGGGTCCATCATGGGCAGGTGGCCCAGATGCTCGACACCACCGACCAGGTAGACATCGCCGATACCGGCCATGACATTGGCCGCTGCGGTATGCAGTGCGCTCATGGAAGAGCCACACAGACGATTGACGGTCTGGCCGGGAACGGTGTGTGGCAGACCTGCATTCAGGGCCACAAAACGCGCCAGGTTCATGCCCTGTTCGCCGCGCTGGATTACGCTGCCCCAGATCAGGTCGTCGATCTCGGCGGGGTCCAGTCCCTCGTGGCGGGCCAGCATGCCGTTAATGACCGCGGCCGACAGATCGTCTGCACGTACGTTGCGGAAGCAACCGTTCTTGGAACGCCCCATGGCTGAGCGGGCGTAATCTACAATCACTGCGTCTTTCGGATTCAAACTCACAGTATTTCTCCTTTAATTCTCGCGCCTAACTCAGTAGTAGGTCTTGCCGTTAGCCAGCATGTCTTTCATGTTGTCGGTCAGCTCGTAGGCTTTGCCCAGGTGAGCGAACTTCGCGGAAGCATCGGCAATTGCCTGCATGCCAACAGTGTCCATCCAGCGGAAGATGCCGCCGCGGAAGGGCGGGAAACCTACGCCGTAGAGCAGTGCCAGATCGGCCTCAGAGGGCGTGCCGACAATGCCTTCTTCCACACAGCGGGCCATTTCGATGGCCATGGGCAGCATCATGCGCATGATGATGTCGTCCTTGTCGAATTCAGCGCGCTCGCCGCACACCGGCGCGATCAGGTCGTAGACTTCTTCGTTGACCACTTTCTTCGGCTTGCCGCGTTTATCGGTGACGTATTCGTACATGCCCTTGCCATTCTTCTGGCCGTAGCGGTCGTTCTCGAACAGTACCTCGGTGGCGCTCTTGAAGTCGGGCTGCATGCGGTCGGGGAAACCTTCTGCCATTACATTGGCTGCATGAACACCAGTGTCGATGCCAACGACATCCATCAGGTAGGCCGGGCCCATGGGCCAGCCCCAGCGTTCCATGACCTTGTCGATGGCCTGGAAGTCGGCGCCGTCACGCAGCAGCGCATTGAAGCCGCCGAAGTAGGGGAACAGCACGCGATTGACCAGGAATCCTGGGCAGTCGTTCACCACAACCGCTTTTTTACCCATCTTGTTGGCGTAAGCCACGGTGCGGGCGATCGCGTTGTCGGAGGTCTTCTCACCGCGAATCACCTCTACCAGGGGCATGGCGTGAACGGGGTTGAAGAAGTGCATGCCACAGAAGTTTTCCGGACGCTCCAGGTTTTCTGCCAGGCGAGTAATGGAAATGGTCGACGTGTTGGACGCGAGCACGGCGTCTTTGTCGATTTCCTTCTCGGTTTCGGCCAGCACAATGCCTTTGACTTTTTCGTTCTCGACAACCGCTTCAACCACGATGTCTACGCCATCAAAGCCTGCGTAAGTCAGGGTGGGGTCGATGCTGTTGAGGATGTCGCCCATCGTGTCCGCGGTCATGCGGCCTTTGGCCACGCGCTTGGCCAGCAGTTTGTTAGCTTCAGACAGGCCCAGGTCGAGGCCGTCCTGATTGATGTCCTTCATCTTGATCGGGGTACCTTTCAGGGCACTCTGGTAGGCGATGCCGCCACCCATGATGCCCGCGCCCAGTACGGCGGCGTTCTCGATCTTTTTGTCGGCTTGCTTCTCCCAACCCTTGGCTACTTTGCCCAGCAGCTGGTCATTCAGGAATACACCGACCAGCGCAGCGGCGACCGGGGTGGTCGCCAGTTCGGCAAAGCCTTCCGCCTCTACGTCCAGCGCGTCTTCCAGGCTCATGCTGCGGGCCTGTTCGATGACGTCGACCACTTTCAGCGGCGCGGGGTAGTTCTTGCCCGCCTGCTGGCCCACCATGGACTTGATGGTGAAGAAACTCATCATGGCTTCGATGTCATTCAGGGGCAGTGGGCCGTGCTTCTGGGCGCGGCGGCCCTTGTAGTCCAGGCCGCCTTCGATGGCGTTATTCAGGGTAGTCAGCGCCACCTCACGCAGCTGTTCAGGTGCAGCGACTGCGTCTACGGCCCCTGCTTTGAGCGCGGCGTCGGGGCGCTTGTCGGCACCGGTGGCCATCCACATAACAGCCTCGTCGACACCGATGATGCGCGGCAGGCGCACGGTACCGCCCCAGCCTGGCAGAATGCCCAGCTTGGTTTCCGGCAGGCCGACCTTGGCCGCAGTGCTCATGATGCGGAAGTCACAGGCCAGGCAGATTTCCAGACCACCGCCCATGGCGAAGCCATTAATGGCCACAGCTGAGGGGTAGGGCAGGGCAGCGAGGCGGTTGAAGTTGGCGTTGTTAATCCCGGTAAACGGTTTGATCTCTTCTTTGCTGGAGCCGAACAGCTGAACGAATTCAGTAATGTCGGCGCCGACGATGAAGACCGGCTTGCCGGAAGTCACGAGCAGGCCTTTGATGCCGCTTTCCGCTTCCAGGGCATCGAGGCCGGCGGTCAGGCTGGCCACGGTGGCCTGGTCGAATTTGTTGACGGATTCGCCCTGCAGGTCGAAGTTCAGCTCGGCGATGTCGCCCTCGAGGCGTTTAATCGTGAGCTGGTCACTCTGGTAGATCATGTCAGTGTCCTGTCTCAGGTTGGTGGGATGTTATTCGGGGCAGGGAGTGTAGCCGCTGCCGTGTGAAGGGGCCATAAGTGTAGTCGATGCCCGACATAAGTGGGGCGACTGGCACAGGGGCCACCGGTTCGGGAGATGAAGTTTACAGCGATTACATTGCCCGGGTAAAGCCCCGGCTCAGGGGCTGAAGGCCACGGCGTTATCGAGGTCGATATGAACGCTGAGCAGCTCGCCCACCGCCAGATCGATGTCCGGACCGGTGCGGCAGGGAACGCGTTGATCTGCACTCAGTGCCAGTTCATAGAGAATATGATCGCGGCCATCGGTGCGGTTCACGATTTCCAGCGGCAGCAGGGCGCCGCGGGTAATGGCGTTCGCGACAAATGGCGTCGCGGGCGCGCGGAACAGATTTAGTGGCGTGTCGTATTGAACGATGTGGCCCTGCTCCATCACCGCAATTCTATCGGCCATGGCAAAGGCCTCGCGCCGATCGTGGGTCACCATGAGTGCTGTGGTGCCGGTCTGTTTCAACAGGCGCCGTACTTGGCCGGCCAATTGTTCGCGCAGCTCGGTATCCAGGCTGGAGAATGGTTCGTCGAGTAGTAACAGCTCCGGAGCAGGGGCGAGCGCGCGGGCCAGGGCGACACGTTGCTGTTGGCCCCCGGAGAGTTCATGGGGATAGGCGCGGGCAAAGTCACCCATCTCTACCAGTTCGAGCAGTTCCTGAACCCGCGCCGCTTGCGCCTTGCGGTCCAGCCCGGTCAGGCCGAAGCCGACGTTGCGGCGCACGCTCAGGTGGGGGAACAGTGCAAAATCCTGGAAGACCATGCCGACCTGGCGGTGCTCCGGCAGGGTCGTGGCCTGCGCGGAACTGATTTGGCGCTGGTGGAGCACAACCGAGCCGGCACTGACAGGCTCAAATCCAGCGATGGCTCGAAGCAGTGAGGTTTTGCCGCAGCCTGATGCCCCCAGCAAACAGCCAAGCTCACCTCGGGCCAGCGTGAGAGAGGCCCCTTTCACGGCCTGAAACTGGCCGTAGTGCACATCGACGGCGTCAATCTGGAGTTGTTCAGTCGCCATCGCGTTGCATTCCTCGATTGAGCAGGATAACGGGTAGTAAGCCTAGCAGGACAATCGCCAGTGCGGGGGTGGCCGCATCGGCAAGGCGCTCGTCGGAGGCCAGTTCGTAGGTGCGCACCGCCAGGGTGTTGAAGTTAAAGGGGCGCAGAATCAAGGTGGCTGGCAGCTCTTTCATGACGTCTACAAATACCAACAATAGCGCGGCCAGCATGCTGCCACGCAACACCGGCAAATGCACCCGGCGCAGTACGCCGGCGCCATTGTGGCCCAGGGAACGGGCTGATTCATCCAGGCTGGGGCTGATCCGGCTGAGGCCGGATTCCACGCTCTGCAGCGACACGGAGAGGAAGCGCACCACGTAGGCAAACATTAGAGCCGCCAGTGTGCCGCTGAACAGTAGCCCGGTTGAGATATCGAAGGTGGCGCGCATAAACGTGTCGAGGCGATTATCGAACCAGGCCAGCGGGATCATCACACCAACGGCGATTACCGTGCCTGGAACGGCGTAGCCAATGGCGGCGGTGCGCACGGCGACAGTTTCCACCGGGCCGGGAAAGCGGCGCTTGCCGTACCCCAGCACCAACGCCGTGATCAGGCATAACAAACTGGCAGCAACTGCCACGGCCACACTGCTCAACGCGAGGCTTAGGAACTTGCTGTCCAGAGTGTCGCGCCAGGTGTTGACGACCCAGCCCAGCAGACGCCCTGCCGGCAGGGCAAATCCCAGCACCACTACTGATGCGGCAAAAACCGTGCAGCCCACGCCGCGCCAACCGGTGAGCACAATACGCCTGGGGGCACGTTGTGCTGTCCGCTGGTGGTAGCGCAGTCGTGAACGCGACAAGCGCTCGAGGGCAAACAGCGCGAACACAAACAGCAACAGAAAGGACGCCAACTGGGCCGCGGTAGTGAGTTCGCCCAGCCCGTACCAGGTGCGAAAAATGCCGGTGGTGAACGCGCTGACACCGAAATAATCCACCGTGCCGAAATCAGCCAGGGTTTCCATCAGGGCCAGGCTTATGCCCGCCGCAATTGCCGGCCTGGCCAACGGCAGGGCAACGGTGAACAGGGTTCCCCAGGGGCCCCTGCCGAGGCTGCGGCTCGCTTCCAGAACGGCTGTGGACTGTTCGCGGAAGGCGACCCGGGTCATCAGGTAAACGTAAGGGTAAAGTACCAGCGACAGCATGCAGATGGCGCCGCCCAAAGAGCGAATTTCGGGGAACCAGTAGTCGCCATAGCGCCAGCCAAAAACGTCGCGCAGTGCTGTCTGGACCGGGCCGGCGAAATCCAGCATGCCGGTATAGGTGTAGGCGATGATGTAGGCCGGCATGGCCATGGGTAGCAGCAGTGCCCAATTGAAGAAGCGTCGACCGGGGAATTCGCACATGGCCGTTAACCAGGCGCCAGACACCCCGAGTACGAAGGTGCCCAGTCCCACGCCGGCCATGAGTAGAAAGGAATTGCTGACATAGTCGCTGAGTACGGTGTCGCGCAGATGTTGCCAGACATCGCTATAGGGTTGCGCGAGGCTGGCAACAATGACCAGCACCGGCAGCGACAGCACCAGTGCCAGGCTCACCAGCACCAGGCGCCAGCCGACAACGGCGCCGGTGAGGTGTGATTTGGGCGGACTTATTTCCAACCAGCGCGATCCATGGCCATGACTGCTGTGGCATTGCGCTCACCGAGTTCGGTCACATCCACCTGGTCGGCTTTGAACTCACCCCAGGATTCCAGCAGTTCACTGGCTTGCACACCTTCGCGAGCGGGGAATTCATTGTTGGTTTGTGCATACCAGGACTGGCTGTCTTCTGTCGTCAAAAACTCAATCAGGGCTATCGCCTGTGCCACGTTGTCGCTGGCGGCGGTCACACCGGCACCACTGACATTGATGTGTGTGCCGCGGTCGTTCTGGTTGGGCCAGAAAATCGCCACCTTGGCGGCTGCCTCGCGCTGGGCGGTATCAGAGCCGTTAATCATACCGCCGAAGTAATAGCTGTTCACGACAGCGACATCACACTGACCGGCGGCGACGGCTGCGATCTGATCGCGATCACCGCCCTGGGGTGGGCGGGCAAAGTTGGGGACGAAGTTTTCCAGCCAGGCGGCAGTTTTGTCTGCGCCCTGGGTGGCGAGCATGCCTGCGACCAGTGACTGGTTGTAAATGTTGCCGGAGGAGCGGATACACACACGGCCCTTCCATTCGGGGGTGGCCAGTGCTTCGTAGGTGCTCAGCTCGGAGGGCTGGACGCGATCTTTGGCGTAGACGATGGCGCGGGCGCGCACCGACAGGCCATACCAGTAACCATCATCACTGCGCAGGTGCTCGGGAATAGCGGCATCGAGATTTTCGGAGCTGATGGCTTGCAGAACACCAGCCTCCTCGGCGCGGTAAAGCCTGCCCGCATCGGTAGTGATCAGCACATCCGCCGGTGTATTGCGCCCCTCGTTCTTGAGGCGGGTCAGTAGCGCGTCACCCTTGCCGGTAACGAGATTGACCTTAATGCCGCTGGATTCGCTGAACTGGTCCAGCAGCGGCTTGATCAGCGCTTCCTTGCGCGCCGAGTAGACGTTGACATCGGCAAGCGTGGTGGCGCTGACGGCAAAGAGTAGGGCCCCGGCCAGCAGGCGGCGGGTGTTGCTGTACACATTCATAGTTTCCATCCAGTGGTCGCGGCGAATAGGGTGGCCGCCAGTTTATGGTTGTCGCCCTCGGGCGCCGGCGATAGCACAGCGGCGCTGAGCCAGGGCTCGGTGGGGCGATTGCATGCGAGTTTACTGGATGACTTGTGGGCTAGTAAACAGGAATGATTCTCGATATCGAAAAGCAGGGGTGCTCCCTGCCCGACTCTCGCGTCGGACAGGCAGGGGGAGGGCGTCAGTCGTAGACGATACGGTGTAACGTGGCGCCGTCAGTGTGTTCGAACTGGCGGCCGTAAATATCCAGGGAAGTGATTTCCTCGTAGACCAGCTCGTCGCCGCTGACCTTCATGGTCATCTTGAATGCCGTAGTCTTTGCCTTCTCGAGCATAAACGGTGATTGCACAACGCCGAAGGTTTCGCTGCCCTGGGTTGCTGTCACGTCAAAAATGGTCTCTTCTCCCGCCTGCTGCAGCTCGCCGCCCGCCAGTACGCAAACCGCCCGGGGAATAGTCAGGGAGTGCATGATCATGCCGCTGCCGGGTTCGTACATCCAGTGGCCGATCTGGTCGTGGAAAATCGTGCCCTTGTTACGCTTGCGCACCACCTGGTGGTACTTCACGCACACGAGGTTTTGTTCCTCGGCGTTCTCTGCTGCGCCCGCAGGCGTGAATACGATCTGGTCGTAATAGGCGTGTTTGTCTTCGCCATCGGGTTCCGGTGCCACGTCCAAACCGCGGTCACCCCACCAGGTGCCGATCAGTTGGTGTAGCGGGCCATAATCTACGCCGTCAATAATAGTGCTCAATGGTGTCTCCTTATCTGGACGTCTTTCGTGTTTTCAAGCTTAGTACAGTCGTGTCGAGTTGCCGGGTCTGGGCGGCACTTCAGGCCGGTCCGATAATCAGGGTCGGGATGCCCAGCGTGTGACTCTTGATCGTGGCGACCCGCGTGCCCGGTTTGCGACCGGAGCGTATTGGTGAGTGTGCCACTGTGCGCTCGTCTAGCGCGGCGATGGTCTGATCAATGTCGTGACACAGGTAGGTAATGCCCCAGAAGAAATCGTGCACCGGGGGCTCTTTCAGGTTCTGTATGACCTCCAGGGTCATTTTGCCGTGCCGGAAGAACAGCATGCGGCCGCCCCATTCGGGGACTTCCTGGTCCAGCGCCAGGCGCAGACCCAGTTGCTCGCCAAAGAGTGCGATACAGGCATCGGCATCGCGTGTTTGCAGGACCAGATGATCGACGGCGTAGATGCCGGTGGCAGAGTTGATCTGGCGATACTCGGGGTCACGGTGATGAGACGCCGCCATGGCTATAGACAGGGCGGCTGTATCCAGCGCCTGCTCGGTACCTACCGCCAGGTCGTCATCCAGCAGGTTGAGCCCGGCAATGCCGGGTTCGCCCGCAGTCTCTCTCAGGCAAATGTCGAGATTGGCCAGTGACAGGCAGTTCCCCTGTGGGGCAATGCCTAGCAGTGATGTGTATTCGTTAAGGGCGGTGTCAGGTGAGGGTATATCGAGGTAGGCTCGGTCAAAAGCGGCGAACACGGCAGTCTCCAGGCAATATCAACAGCAGGGATGATACGCGGATGACTGCCGCTGCCAAGGGTTAGTGCACTGTGCGCTCGGAAGGGATATCGAAATCCAGGCGGATTTGTTCTGCTTCCTGTTCTTCGCTCAGGCGCGAGTGGACGTGCTGTTCCAGGTGTTGGAACAGACTCTCCATCAGCTGCAGGGTTTTGCCGATTTGCTCCAGGGCAATCAGCACGGCCTCGTCGGCGTGGTGTTTCTTCTCGGGTTTCATGACTGCACTCCTGTTTTTGCTCACAGTGACAGTCTGAGGGAGCGAGCGCTATTGGCGAATGGCGCTGGGCGCCATGCACATGGCTTCAGACGACAGCGCGCTCAGTGGATAATACGGTCGCCTTGCATATCAGCCGCGAGTTCCTGGGACTGCTCTGCGGCAGCCTCCTGCTGATGGACGTAGTTGCGCAACCTGTTCACCACGCTGGTCATCACGTCGATGGTCTGGCTGATCTGGTCCAGTGCCATCAGTATGGTCTCGGTTTCCGTTGGCCTGTCGTTATCTGACATGGAAAGTCCTCGCTTTTCGCCGTACCACTGTTGGTGCCATCCAGCCGCCCCAGGTACAACAGGGGCAGCCGGCTGGGCTTGGTTCATCGGTAACTCGCCAATATCAGCCGGGATTAATCCCAGCTTAGCGCGCCGCCGGTCTGATATTCGATCACTCGTGTCTCGAAGAAATTCTTCTCCTTGCGCAAGTCCATAATTTCGCTCATCCAGGGGAACGGATTCTGGGCGCCGACAAACTGCTCGGGCAGGCCGAGCTGCGACAGGCGCCGGTTGGCGATGAAGTGGAGGTACTCCTCCATAATCGCTGCGTTCATGCCCAGTACGCCGCGCGGCATGGTATCGCGGGCGTATTGAATTTCGATTTCGGTGCCCTCGAGAATCATCTGTACGACTTCGTCCTGGAAAGACTCGCTCCACAACTGTGGGTTCTCCAGCTTGATCTGGTTAATCACATCAATGCCGAAGTTCAGGTGCATGGATTCGTCGCGCAGGATGTACTGGAACTGCTCGGCGACGCCGGTCATCTTATTGCGGCGGCCCATGGACAGAATCTGGGTAAAGCCACAGTAGAAGAAGATGCCTTCAGTTACCGCATAGAAGCCAATCAGGTTGCGCAGTAATTCCTGATCAGTATCCAGGGTGCCGGTAGTAAATGTTGGATCGCTAAGGCTGTGCGTGTGGCTCAGGCTCCAGGAGGCCTTGGCGGCAACGGACGGAACCTCGCGATACATATTGAAGATTTCACCTTCGTCCATACCCAGTGACTCAATACAGTACTGGTAGGCGTGAGTGTGAATGGCTTCCTCAAAGGCCTGGCGCAGCAGGTACTGGCGGCATTCGGGGTTGGTGATCAGGCGATAAATGGCCAGCACCAGATTGTTGGCCACCAGCGAGTCTGCGGTTGAGAAGTAGCCCAGTGAGCGCATCACGATGCGGCGCTCATCCTCGGTGAGGCCATCGGCACTCTTCCAGGTGGCGACATCCGCCGTCATGTTAATTTCCTGGGGCATCCAGTGATTGGCGCAGCCATCCAGGTATTTCTGCCAGGCCCAGTCGTACTTGAAGGGCACCAACTGATTGAGATCAGCGCGGCAGTTAATCATGGCTTTTTCGTCCACGGAAACACGGGAGGCGCCCATTTCCAGCTCTTCCAGACCAGGTGCCACATCGATATTGGCCACCGCCTCAGCTGCGCGTGCCACGGGATCGGCCGGCGCCGCCTTGGGTTCCTCGCGCTTCGGTGCTGCCACCGCCCCGGGTGGCATTTCCATTTCGGCTACCAGTGGTTTGGGGGCCGCAGTCTCGGCCGCCGGCTGCGTCGCCGTCTGCTCTTTGACAGGCTGTGGTACAGTTTCGTCTTTGTGGTAGTCATCCCAACTCAGCATCTATTGTTGTCCCCTGGCTTTGGTTTCTGTTGTTGTCTGTATCACGCTGCCGACCTGCTTACTGGCAGGCCTCGCAGTCCGGGTCATCCAGTGAGCAGGCTGCCGGTACAGGTGCCGGTGCTGCCGCTTCATTGGACACCGCGTTCAGTGCCCCGGTATCAATTGTGGATTTCTCGGTGCCGGTGGCCGCCAGCGAACGCAGGTAGTAAGTCGTTTTGAGACCGGAATACCAGGCCATGCGATAGGTGATATCCAGCTTCTTACCGTTGGCGTTATTGATGTACAGGTTGAGTGACTGGGCCTGGTCAATCCACTTCTGGCGACGGGAGGCAGAGTCAACCAGCCAGCGTGGGTCCACTTCAAAGGCGGTTGAGTAAATTGCCTTCAGGTCTGCCGGAATGCGGTCGATGGCCTGTACGGAACCGTCGTAGTACTTGAGGTCGTTGACCATCACTCCATCCCACAGACCCCGGGCTTTCAGGTCGTTGACCAGATAGGGGTTAACCACGGTGAACTCACCTGACAGGTTCGATTTCACGTACAGGTTTTGATAAGTGGGTTCGATGGACTGGGAGACACCGGTGATGTTGGCAATGGTCGCGGTGGGTGCAATTGCCATGACATTGGAGTTGCGCATGCCGTTCTGCGCCACCAGGGCGCGCAGTGTGGGCCAGTCCAGAGTCTGGTCACGATTCACCTGGATATATTGCTCGCCACGCTCTTCCACCAGCTTGTCGAGGGAGTCGATGGGGAAAATACCCTGGCTCCATAGTGAGCCCTCGTAGGAAGAGTAGGTGCCGCGCTCGGCTGCCAGTTCACTGGACGCCTCAATGGCGTAGTAGCTGATCGCTTCCATAGAGCGGTCGGCAAATTCCACGGCCTGCTCCGAGCCATAGGCGAGGTGCTGCTTGTACAGGGCATCCTGGAAACCCATAACACCCATGCCCACTGGGCGGTGTTTCATATTGGAATTACGCGCCGTATCTACCGAGTAGTAGTTGATGTCGATGACGTTATCGAGCATGCGCACGGCGGTGCGAATGGTCTTGCGCAGCTTGGCCTGGTCGAGGCCGTTGTCGCCAATATGCTGGGGCAGGTTAACGCTTCCGAGGTTGCACACGGCGATCTCGTCGGCGTTGGTGTTGAGGGTGATCTCGGTGCACAGGTTGGATGAGTGCACCACGCCCACATGTTGCTGTGGCGAGCGGATGTTGCAGGGATCCTTGAAAGTCATCCACGGGTGGCCTGTTTCAAACAGCATGCCCAGCATCTTGCGCCACAGGTTCTCGGCTTTGACGGTCTTGTGCAGTTTGATCTCGCCCGCGGCGGCCATGGCTTCGTACTGGGAGTAGCGCTCTTCGAAGGCCTTGCCGTACAGGTCGTGCAGGTCGGGTACATCGCTGGGTGAGAACAGGGTCCAGTCCTCGTCGTTGAACACCCGCTTCATAAACAGGTCAGGAATCCAGTTGGCGGTATTCATGTCGTGGGTGCGGCGGCGATCGTCGCCGGTGTTCTTGCGCAGCTCGACGAATTCCTCAATGTCCATGTGCCAGGTTTCAAGGTAGGCGCACACTGCGCCCTTGCGCTTGCCGCCCTGGTTTACTGCCACTGCGGTGTCATTCACCACCTTGAGGAAGGGCACAATGCCCTGGCTCTTGCCATTGGTGCCCTTGATGTAGGCACCCAGTGAGCGCACCGGAGTCCAGTCGTTACCCAGGCCGCCGGCAAATTTGGACAGCATGGCGTTGTCCTGGATGGCGCCATAAATGCCGTGCAGGTCATCCGGCACCGTGGTCAGGTAGCAGGACGACAGCTGCGGGCGCAGCGTACCCGCGTTGAACAGGGTCGGGGTGGAGCTCATGTAGTCAAAGGATGACAGCAGCTCGTAGAACTCGATAGCGCGAGCGTTCTTGTCCGCTTCTTCGGTCGCCAGGCCCATGGCCACGCGCATGAAGAATACCTGTGGCAATTCGAAGCGTACTTCGTCGCTGTGAATAAAGTAGCGGTCGTACAGTGTCTGCAGACCGAGATAAGTAAACTGTTTATCACGCTCGGGCAGAATGGCCTGGCCCAATAGCTCGAGATCAAAGTCGAGCAGGTTCGGGGCAAGTAACTCGAGCTCTACACCCTTTGCGATATACGCAGGCAGCGCTGCCGGATACAGGCGCGCCATGTCTGCGTGGGTGGCGCTGTCGGCGAGCCCCATAAAGGCCAGTGCTTCCGCGCGCAGGCTGTCTTCGAGCAGGCGGGCGGCCACATAGCTGTAGTTCGGGTCCTGCTCGATCATGGTCCGGGCGGTAATCACCAGCGATGTCGATAGTTCGTCGGCAGTCACACCGTCGTACAAGTTTTTCAGCGCCTCATCAAGGATGTCCGCTTCGCTGACATCGCTCAGGCCCTCACAGGCTTCGCTGACAATTGTATGCAGGCGATCGAGGTCCAGAGGGATGCGGCTGCCGTCGGCCTGTACCACGCTGATGGCATTGGCCGCTTCCTGTGTTTCCTGGGACAGGGATGCCTTGGCCGCGCGCTTGCGGGCCTGCTCTTCGCGGTAGATTACATAGTCGCGGGCGATCTTGTGCTCGCCGGCGCGCATCAGCGACAGTTCTACCTGGTCCTGGATGTCTTCGATATGAATGGTGCCGCCGGAGGGCATGCGCCGTTTGAATGTCGCGGCGACCTGATCGGTCAGCTTGGCGACGGTTTCGTGAATGCGACTGGACGCCGCAGCAGTGCCGCCTTCCACTGCGAGGAAGGCCTTGGTGATCGCAACGGCAATTTTACTGCCCTCGAAGGGAACCACCGTGCCATTGCGCTTGATGACGCGCAGCTGGCCGGGCGCTGTCGCCGCGATGCCGCCGCTGACGGGGGTGTCCTGGTCGGTGGGAGTAGCGCCGGTGCTGGTGCCGCTGGGATTGGTCTCTGTCTGCATATCTCTCCGATTCCTTGAGTGGCTTGCGCCTTATAGTTCTGATGTCAGGTACAGCGTTTCGGATATGGGGGGTGGCCGCCCTGGGAGGGCCTGTTGAGACGGCCCCCGGTCGGGTGGCGGGAAGTTCCCCTACATGTTTCGCAGCCGCTGGATATGCCTACCCCGGTCAGTGGGTGAGCACGGTTGCGATCTCCTAATTCTGTTCAGCGGTGTGTAGCGGTGGCTCCAAACTGTGCAAAAGGGTAACAATTCAGTTACATCCCGATACTTTTTGTTTGTTTTTTGGTCACCGGTTATCCCATATATTGGGGTGTCTCGCTGGAATGAGTACAAGATAGTGCGCAGTGTCCGCTATTGCAAGGCATCAGCCTGGGTTTATGCTGTGGACAACTTGTTGATAGATGGCCAGGTGGGTGAGTGCTAACGCTAAAACCCAAGCCGATGGGGGGCTGGCGGCCAATGCAGCGGGTGATGAATTTTTTTCTTCTATAAACAGGCAGGAATATACAGATTTGTTATTAAGCAGCGGGCCCTGTGGGGCAGGGCCCGTGCGGGGGGCTTAGCGATTTGCCAGTAGCAGGGTTTCCATGAGCGCTTTCTGCGCGTGCAGGCGGTTTTCCGCCTCGTCCCAGATGACAGTATCCGCTGCGTCCATCAGCTCAGCGCTGATTTCTTCGCCGCGGTGTGCGGGCAGGCAGTGCATGTAGAGCGCGTCACTGGCGGCACGCGACATCAGCTCGGCATTGACCTGGTAGCCGGCAAAGGCAGCTTCGCGCTGCTTTTGCTCTTCTTCCTGGCCCATGGAGGCCCATACGTCCGTCACCACCAGGTCGGCGCCTTCGGCGGCGGCCTTGGGATCGCGAACCAGGCGTACGCGGTCACTGTTGGCCTCGAGCAGGTCGCTGCGCGGGTCATAGCCCTCGGGGCAGGCCAGGCGCAGTTCGAAATCGAATTGGCGCGCGGCGTTTATATAGCTCTGGGCCATGTTGTTGCCGTCGCCCACCCAGGTCACGGTTTTGCCCGCAATGCTGCCGCGGTGTTCAACGTATGTTTGGATGTCCGCCAACAGCTGGCAGGGGTGGAAGTCATCTGTCAGGGCATTGATAACAGGCACCGATGAGTTGGCGGCAAAGGTCTCGACAATGTCGTGGCCGAAGGTGCGGATCATGACGATGTCGACCATCGATGAGATGACGCGCCCGGAGTCTTCAATGGGTTCGCCGCGCCCCAACTGGGTGTCGGTGGGCGACAGGAACATCGCGTGTCCGCCGAGCTGGGCCATGCCCGCCTCGAAAGAGACGCGAGTGCGTGTGGATGACTTGGCGAAAATCATGCCCAGGACGTGGCCGGGGAAGGCGCGTTGGTCCTCGCCGTTGCGGTGGGCCTGTTTCATCTCGGACGCCCGGGCAATGATGGTGTTCAATTCCGCAGGGCTGAAATCCAGAAGGGTCAGGAAGTGCTGTGTTGAAGCCATAGTTCTTTCCTTAAAAATTCGCGGTGTTGGCTACAGGCCGGCGATCAGATTGGCGACGCCCTGGGCCAGCTCGCGCGCTTCGTCTTCGCTGATGATCAGGGGGGGTAGCAGGCGCACGGTATTGCCGGCAGTGACGTTGATCAGCAGGCCAGCATCGAGCGCTGCCTTCACCAGCTCCGGGCAGTCGCGGTCGAGTTGGAAGCCCAGCATAAGGCCGCGTCCACGGATGTCCTTGATACGCGGTGCCGCTGCCGGATCGGCGCTAATCGTGTCGCGAATGAGGGCGCTCATGCGCTCGACGTTGGTGAGAATGTCTTCGCCGTTAACGGCTTCAACCACCGCCAGGGCTGCAGCGCATACCAGCGGATTGCCGCCGTAGGTGGAACCGTGGTGGCCCGGACCGAATGTGTTTGCCGCCTCACCGCGGGCCAGGCAGGCGCCAATGGGGACGCCGTTACCCAGGCCCTTGGCCGTGGTCACGACATCCGGGATGAACCCCATACCCTGATAGGCAAACCAGGTGCCGGTGCGGCCGTTACCTGTCTGCACTTCGTCGAGCATCATCAGCCAGCCCTGGGCGTCGCAGATTTCGCGCACGCCGCGCAAATAGTCCTCGTCCAGAGGGTTGACGCCGCCTTCGCCCTGAATCGGCTCAGCTAGAAACGCCACCACATCTGGGTTGTTGGCCGCGATCTGGCGAATGGCCTCAAGGTCATTGCGCGGAGCGCGCACAAAGCCGCTGACCAAAGGCTCGAAGCCGGCCTGGATCTGGCGGTTACCGGTGGCGCTCAGTGTGGCCAGGGTGCGGCCGTGAAAGGCGCCTTCCAGTACGATGATGGTGGGCTTTTCCACATCGCGGTTGTGGCCGTGCAGGCGGGCTATCTTGATCGCCGCCTCATTGGCCTCGGCGCCTGAGTTGCCAAAGAAGCAGCGCTCCATGCCGGAGATCTCTGTCAGCCGCTCTGCCAGTGCCTCCTGTGGTCCGACCCCATAGAGGTTGGATGTGTGGACCAGTTTGCCGGCCTGATCCTGGATGGCGGCCGTCACGCCCGGGTGATTGTGACCCAGGCCGTTGACCGCAATACCGGAGATGCCGTCCAGGTATCGTCGCCCTTCAGTGTCGAAGAGATAAACACCCTCTCCGTGACTGAAAGTGACTGGTAACCTGGCATAAGTGGGCATCAACGCCGACATGGTGTGCTCTCCTTGTAATTCGCGGACCCCGTCCCCATTTCATGCGGTGGCCCAAACAAAAAAGGCAGCTTGGGCTGCCTTGGGGACCGAGCACTATAGACGCCGTCACTGCGCTTGTAAATCACCCGCAAAGCGCGTGGATATTTTGAGCGTGGAATAGGGTAGAATGCGCGGCCTTGATATCGTCGGCCCCACCGACCCCAGCTACAGGATTTGACATGGATACTATCGAAACTATCAAAGAACAGATCGGCAACAACCCCATTCTGCTTTACATGAAGGGCTCCCCGAACCAGCCCCAGTGTGGTTTCTCTGCGCGCACTGTGCAGGCGTTGATGCAGTGCGGTGAGCGCTTTGCTTACGTTGACGTGCTGTCCAACCCTGAGGTGCGCGCCGAACTGCCCAAGTACGCCAACTGGCCGACGTTTCCGCAGCTGTGGGTAGGTGGTGAGCTGATCGGCGGCTGCGATATCGTTACCGAGATGTTTGAATCAGGCGAACTGCAGACCCTGGTCAAGGAAACTGCAGCGGCGCAGCCGGCGGAGTAATCTGGCTTCGACCTTAGCCGCCGAGGCTTATTCAGCCATGTGACACTGGCGTGAATGGTCTGTGCGAAGGACTTCGGCACAAAAAAAGCCCGGGCAATGCCCTAGGCATTAAATGTTTCTGGATATAACAGAAATGTGTACCTAAACTCACTCCTATAGGGAAGCAATCCTATCAGGAGTGAGTTTTTTAATGCCCGATCACAAATCTGATCAGAAAAGGGACAGAATCCCGCCTGAATACGATGGCATACAGGTAAACTCCTGCAAGAATCCCAGGTGCAAGAACTTTGGTGTACCAGCAGAAAACTCAAGATCTGATCCTAACTATCGCGTAAGTGGGAGCAAACGCCCGGTTCGTGAGAATTTCGAGCTAACCGGAGCGGGTTCAGCAAAGTCGGCAAGGGTCATTATCTGCAAATCCTGCAATGAATCTATTCCCCTAAAAAACAATCAGGCAATTGTCGAAACTATACATTCACTATCATGGTCGCCTGACAATCACTACTGCCCAAATATTGAGTGCAGCAACAATATCTCTAAGGTCGGCTTGAATGGCAGCACTGGTGCGTATGTAAAGCGGGGCCGTACAGAAACAGGCTCTCAGCGATGGAAGTGCAAAGGCTGTGGCAAAACTTTCGTTGTGCAGCGAGCCCGCTACCCTGCAACTCATGGGCGGAAATCCCACAAATATGTGGAATCAATTCTCCACCTATTGAATGGTCTTGAGATTAATCGCATTCAAGAGACTACAGAATTATCCCCTCCCGTCATTTATCACAATATGGAGCGGGCGTACAAAGCCTGCCTTCGCTTTAACAGAGAACGGGAAGCCAATTTCAAGCAACGATCTGGTCGCCATGAGGAACTATTTCTTTGTACTGATCGACAAGCCTATTTGATCAACTGGGACAAGCGAGAAGACAAACGTAACATAGCATTTCGTTCAACGATTAGTGCCGACTGTAGTAGCGGTTACGTCTTCCCAATCCATCTATCCTATGACCCCCGCGCTGATCGAGACTTTATTCATATCGAGTCATGGAAGCGGGGTGATCAAGACTACACAATGGCATTGCGTAGATATTCTCAATATTGGCTGGATGATGACTATCAATCACATGATACAAACGCTCGGTCACCTCTTGAGGCATATTCTCCGGACGCCCTGCAAAGGTTACGGGCAAGATATGAAGATGCTGATCAGAGGGACGATGTCGAACTCCCAAGTGATCAGTTGTCACTTGAGAGCATGCTGCCCCGCAAAGGCATGCAGTTCAGGGAAGACTATGTCCTGTACGCACACTTTCAGATCATTCGCTCTCTGCTGAGTGAGTCTGAAAAGGTCCACTTCTTTACTGAACAGGAGTCTGGGATACGAGCCGCCTACATGTCTTCCTTTGGCGATATGGTACGAAATGGGGACAGTGATCTCTTCTATGTGGCAATTAAAGATGGCGCCACTAGAGATGAGAGGGAAGAAGCGACACGAATTGGCCGTCGTGCAATAAGATCAGCTCAGGGGCAGCTTGGCCGAGTAACTGAGCTCGAGGCCACTTGGTATCTTGTGGAACAGACGATGAACGCCCACCTTCGAGGAGAAGGAAAGTGGAAGGATCGATGGGCGCTTTATCCAGTGCCTACCCGGGGAGAGGTGCAGAAAAGGTTTTCTCACATGACGTCAATGGAGGATGAAGACATACACGAGAAAGCTAGAGTCGCCGCGCATTGTTCGATGCTCAAGGTGGACAACTTCATGCAGTTTGCAAGAAGACGATCATCAATGCTGGAACGACCAATTTCATCCCCAGCAGGTGCAGGTAGAAAGTGGTATGGGAAGTCTCCATATAATCCCTATCGACCAGTACAGTTGCTGGAAATTCTGCGAACCTACTTCAACTACTCCCCGATCAACAATAATAATAAGAGGGAAACACCAGCGATGAAAATTGGATTGGCTGATGGGCCGGTTGATCTGCGCAAGATTTTATTGCCATGACAAACAAGAATGGGAGTATCATGTCAATGTCCGCTTTCGTCCACAAAGCTGACATCCGCTCCCCTCAGTCAATTCAGAGAAAAAACACCCGTGAAACCACTTCTTCCCTTTATTCTTGCTGCACTTAGCCTGCTTGTTGGATGTGCTACGACTGTCAACACACCTGTACTCAGCTCACAAGGTACTCTGCCTGAAGATGTGGCTATTGTTATCACGACACACGGGCGTGTTGATACCAGCCTATTCGATAATTTGCCGTTTGTAAGTTATGAAGTGGCGCACATTGATCCTGTTCATGGGCTTGTCTCTGACGAATTTTTGAAGGCCGAAGATGTTCGCTTAGCCGGGGCAACGGGAGATATGGGGACAGGAAAATATGGTTTCCTGCACATGTTTGAGCTTAAAGAAGGGAAATACTACCTGATTGGTCGAAGAGGTAGAGGGTACGATTCGCTCGTGCCTGCTGGTCCAGTCTATGTTTACAGCTACAGCAGTAACGCAGAAACCGATATTCTGATGGAAGTCGAAATTAAAGGCGGCGCAATAAACTACCTTGGTGAGATTCTTCTAACAGGAGAACCACTATCTAATGAAAACGTAACCATCGAAGACTTGTGGGATCGAGATCGAGCAACGGCCGAGAAGATGAATCCCAGCATTGCTGGCCTTCCAGTTCATCGAGTAACGCCTGCGATGATTGATACACTTCCCCAAGATGGTGTGGAGTAGTTAGAACGGCAGCTCCTGGCCCCATAGCTGCCATTCGAAAGTTTGATCTGCGAAAGAACGGATATCGACCACTAACGAACGTCAGATGCAGTTAGCGTTGCATTTAAGGCCCATAGAAAGATCGGGATTAATGACACTGTGAGACCTGAAGTTTTTCGAATAACTGATGACTCGGGCGATCCGGTAAGGGGGAGGATAGTTTGGTCGCCTTTGAAGTCACTCTGGATTAATTCTTGTTTGGTTTCGTTTCTAGTGGCCGCTCCATTAGCTACCACGTATGGGGCAGTGCTTGTCTTTCTTGTTTCGACTTATGCCACCCTTCTCATTGGACATTCAGTTGGAATGCATCGAAAGCTCATACACCGCTCATTTGATTGTCCTAAGTGGCTTGAGAGATTGCTGGTTTACTTGGGCGTGCTGGTTGGGATGGCCGGCCCTATCGGTCTAGTTCTAATTCATGATACTCGCGACTGGGCACAACGGATGCCTCATTGTCATCCATTCTTCTCTCATCGCAGCCCGCTTTGGCTGGACGCACTTTGGCAACTAAATTGCAGGTTTGAATTCCAGAACACTCCCGAGATCCAAATAGAGGCAGAGATTTTAGAGGACAGGTGGTACCAGTTTCTTGAGAGCACCTGGATCTTACAGCAAGTGCCAGTTGCCCTATTACTTTTTCTTGTGGGCGGTTGGCCATGGGTGGTCTGGGGCGTTTTCGGCCGGGTCTTCGTCAGCGTATCTGGACACTGGATAGTCACCTACCTTACACATAATCCAGGACCGGGAAATTACCTGGTGCCCGATGCTGGGGTGCAAGCTTCTAATCTGACTGGTTATGGATTGATCACGTTTGGTGAATGCTGGCACAACAATCACCACGCTTTTCCTGAATCGGCGAGAATCGGCTTGCAGCCAAATGAATATGACCCCGGATGGGAAGTCATTAGACTACTCAAATCTCTCGGGCTCGTTTGGAACATTGGTTTACCAAGAGGAGAGAAGTCGCGGGAAGATCTTTTACTCGTAGATTTCATCAAATAGGCGATGATGGTCCGTGTCCGCTTTTGGCCCCAAAGCTGCCGGTGATACAGCTAGATTCTTTGCCTATAAATTATTTCATGATATAAAAAAGGCCCAGCATCATTTCCGATGCTGGGCCTTGTTTGTCCGACTAAGCTTAGGCACGCCATATCCAGAGATATTTAATGCCTAGGGCAATGCCCGGGCTTTTTGCTATCTGGTGTTGCTGTTTTCAGCTCACGGCGTAGAACAGCTGCTCTTCGCGTTCTGCCAGGTCGTTCAGTGATTCCTGGACGATCTCCTTGGCCATGATGCCGCACTTGCCGCACTGGCTGGCTACGCCGAGGTTGCGATTGACTTCACGCAGTGAACTGGCGCCGTCTTGAACCGCAGCGCGGATCTGGGTGTCGGTGATTCCTTTACAGAGGCAGACGTACATGGTGCTGAATTAACTCGTACTGGCTTGGTGTGGCTAAGATGATGCTTACGTTAATAATAACGAGAATGATTGTCAACAACATTCTCGCCTCTATCGCCAGTCAGCCGCAGCATCCGGCGAATACCCCAGTAAGAACAAGGGTTTAACAATGGGGTGGACGTTGGCAATAGTTATTTTCTATATGTCTGATGCGTATAATCAAATTGCGCCGCCCCTCAGCCTGTGTATTATTCACACCCGACCTGCGAGGCAGAGCCTCGCGTTATCTGTGACCCCCAATATTGGAGTAAGAGCAAATGGGCGTACTAGTTGGCAAACCTGCACCTGATTTTGATGTAGCCGCGGTTCTGGGCAATGGCGAGATCGTTGATTCCTACAAGCGTTCCGAGGCCATGGCTGGCAAGTACGGCCTGGTATTCTTCTACCCCCTGGACTTCACCTTTGTATGCCCCTCTGAGCTGATCGCTCTGGAACACCGCATGGAGAAATTCCGCGAGCTGGGCGTTGAAGTGGTTGCTGTGTCCATCGACTCACAGTTCACCCACAACGCATGGCGTAACACCGACATCAACGCCGGTGGTATTGGCGCGGTCACCTACACCATGGCTGCCGACGTTCGTCACGACATCTGCCGTGCCTACGACGTTGAAGCCGAGGGCGGTGTTGCCTTCCGTGGCGCATTCCTGATCGACAAGGAAGGCACTGTCCGCTCCCAGCTGGTGAACGACCTGCCTCTGGGCCGTAACGTCGACGAACTGATTCGTCTGGTTGAAGCACTGCAGTTCCACGAAGAGCACGGTGAAGTGTGCCCGGCTGGCTGGAGCAAAGGCGACAAGGGTATGGACGCCTCTCCCGATGGCGTTGCTGCCTACCTGTCTGAGAACTCCGAAGAGCTGTAAGTTCGCTTACACCCTCAGACAAAAAAGCCCGGGCATGTCCCGGGCTTTTTTGTGTCGTTTTGTTTTTACGAGAATGGGTGGAACCCATGAAATGCTAGACATGAAGTTGATAGTTTGACTATCGTCGACACTAACTGATGCTTGTGAGTTTAGGGGAGCCGTATTGGGCCGATGGTGCTGCGCTCTCGAGTTCTATGCATAACTCAACCGCCTCAGTGCTTTTCTTGCTATAGGAAAAATAAATGAAGCGAGTATCGTTGTTCGTCGTATTTTTATCGTCGACTCTTCAGGCCAGTGCTCAGGAGGGGCTGATCTGGGGCGCCGGCACGTGGGGTGCCAGTGCCTGGGGTGTGGGTTCTGCGACTGAAGCACAAGCTATCCCCTCACTACCTGAAGAGGGCGTTATCGCCCTCATTGTTATCGTTGCGGCGCTACCGCTGCTCTATCGGTTGGTTGGAAAGCGGAAAAAGCGCTAGCTGATAAATCACTAATATCATGTTCACTTCCCTACAATCGCTATAAACACAGGAACCCACATGAGAATTCACTTATCCTTGAAGGAAATAAGCTCAACTGTCCAAGCCGGCAGACGATATTCGCTAGCAATAATGAGTAGCCTTGTGAAATCCCTCGCAATCTCCTCTGTAGGCCTGACGAGTACGACTTATGCTTCCGGTGTAAGTGTTCCTAACACTTTTAGCAATGGCACCGTCGCAGACGCTGATCAGGTTAATGAGAATTTTCAGTCACTGAGTGATGCCATCAACGCGTTGCCAGCCGGCCCAGAAGGACCCGCCGGTGCCCAAGGTCCTGCTGGCCCAGCGGGCCCTCCCGGTCCTCAGGGCGCCGCAGGTCCGCAAGGTCCCGCGGGCATTACTCTGGTGGCGGATGTCGGTCTGGAGATAGCATCGCTTGATCCAGGCAATCCAGACGTAAAAACCATACGTTTTACTTCGATTCCTTCAACCGCTCTTCCCTCCCTTGATAATATGCAGCCCTCCCTGGTGCTGAGCTGCTCTGTCGCCTTGCAGGGTCTATTTCCCAGCCGCTCCTTTGGCAACGAAGTTTTTATAGGCGGGATCTTCTTCCACGGGTATAACTTTGACCCACGTGGATACGCTGCCTGTGATGGTCAGCTCTTGTCCATCGCCTCATACGGCGCGCTGTTTGCACTTTACGGCACCACTTACGGTGGCGACGGTAGAACAGCTTTTGGATTACCCGATATGCGCGGTCGTACCGTGGTGGGTGAGGGTGCGGGGGCTGGTCTTACCTCTCGGCAGTTGGGGGTAAAATTGGGCTCAGAGCTAGTCAGAGAAGCCTTATAAGTTCAGTGATTCTGCTGTAAATAGCGGCATACTCGTCTCATCGAGACTGTCATCACCGCCTACGTCTTCAAATGCTCAACGTTTTCAGCCCGCACTCGTTTGTCAGTACTGCTTCGGTACTCATGCTTATAATTGTTGGCATGGTGGTGTCTATTTCCACTGCAGCGGAGCCTCGAAGCAGGCCTGTTGTTAGTGATTGTCGATGATGCACTGGTGACGGACCTGGACTTGTTTCGGGGCATGCTATGGAGCAATACCCTGGAGGTACCCAATAACGGACTCGATGATGATCACAACGGTCGGGTAGATGATGTTATAGGTTGGGATATCTCTGATCAGGATGAAGATGTCCGGCCTCCAGTACAGCGACTGGCGGATTATCCTCATGGCACCTATATGGCTGCGCACATTGCCCAGAGGATTCGGGCCCACTTCGGGGAGATGGACGATTACCCGATTAAACTACTGTTTATCAAGTCTATCGCTGATACAGCTACAAACCTGAATATGGCGGATGGTTATCTGGGTCTAGAAACGGCCGTGAGCTATAAGCCTGACGTCGTCAACCTTAGCTGGAGTGGTGGCATTGCAAGCCGAGAGGCCAGGGACGCCCTGGTCCAGGCCAGAACTGAGGATATCTTTGTAGTCGGTGCTGTGGGCAATTTCCCCCAGTCGGATCCAGCTTTTCCGGCCTCACACCCGGCGGTTTTTGCGGTCGCCGGTATAGATTCAAACGGACACCTCTATCGCAGCAACTATGGAGATGAAGTGGATATTGCCGCTCCCTCGGCCGGCTACCCTGAAGCTCTGTTAGCTGAAAATTCCCCCGGGGATATCGATGGAGTTTCCAACGCTACCGCGCTGGTGACAGCGACGGTAGCTTTGATGAAGTACACCAACCCATCATTGAGTAACCGACAGATCCAGTTGTGCCTTAAAGCAACGGCCTCACCGCTGGATTCCAGAAACCCAAACTATCCGGGCCTTCTCGGCGCGGGTGCGCTCGACAGTCAGGCTGCGATCAACTGCGCCAAGACCAGGGGGTGGTACGCGTTTGACAGGCTCGAATCACCTGAAGGGGCGATTGGCTACGCAAACAGGCGCGGTGCGGGAGCTAAAATACGCCACTGGACGATATCGCCTCAAAGGGACTACGCGGGCCTCACCCTCACGCCATTCGTTCAGGGAGAGCCCAAAGGTTCTGCGCTGAGTATCGTCGACAGCCATTCAGGAGATACGATTTGGCGGGGCAGCTTTCAGCGCTTCCCTATGAAATCAAGACCGAGCACGCTGCCATCAGCATTGAGCTGGAGGTGAAATCAAATAAGGCATTCGACTTTCAATTGCCGTATGCAACAAGGAACATTGATCAATCCACGCGTTTCTGTACGGGAACCACAAAAGTACCGTTGAGCGCAGACTCTCCGGGTATTGTTATCGAGGATGGCAGTGGCGCTGAGAATTACGCCTTCAACAGCGATTGTAAGTGGCACTTTGTGCCAGGTGCTGGAGAGCATGTGATGTTGAAGTTTCTCGAGCTCGATACCGAACTGAACGTGGACTCGCTGTACCTTTTTCGCGGCGAGGGCACTCAGCAGAGGAATCTGCTAATGCGTATATCTGGCCAACAATTGCCCCACAATATACTGGTAGAAGGCAGTTCGGTATTACTTTGGTTCGCCAGTGACGCGCAAAATGAAAACAGCGGTTTCAAGCTGGAGGCTTCGGCGATTCCTGCCGCCAGGCAGTAGGCCCTGCTCACTCCGGCCAATGGGTTCGTTCCTTCCAAGCGCTGGAGATCGGCAAAAGGTCAGGTATAATTGCGGGCCATTTTTACGACCAGAAATGACCGAGATGAATGTAGAGCAGTACATGCAGCAGTTAGGCAGCCAGGCCCGCGCCGCAGCGCGCCAAGTGGCTGCTTCCAGTACCGCCGCGCGCAATAACGCCTTGCTGGCCGCGCGTGATTTGCTGGATGCCGCACGACCGGAGCTCGCCAAAGCCAATGCCGAGGACCTCGAGCGTGGCGCTGCCAATGGTCTGGACGGTCCGTTGATGGATCGCCTGGAACTCACGCCTGCGCGTATCGACACCATGCTCGAAGGGCTGGTGCAGGTAGCGTCGCTGCCCGATCCCGTGGGTGCCATCTCCGATATGAATACCATGCCCAGTGGCATCAAAGTGGGGCGCATGCGCGTGCCGCTCGGTGTGATTGGCATTATTTATGAGTCGCGCCCGAACGTGACCGTCGAGGCCGCCAGTCTGTGCCTCAAGTCTGGCAATGCCACTATTTTGCGCGGTGGCTCCGAGGCGATTGCCTCCAACCTGGCCATTGCCCGTTGCCTGGCCGCGGGACTGGAGCAGGCCGGTTTGCCGGCGGCGGCTGTGCAGGTGGTGGAAACCGCAGATCGCGCTGCCGTGGGCCGTCTGATTGCCATGCCTGAATATGTGGACGTGATTGTGCCGCGCGGTGGCAAAGGGCTG
This sequence comes from Halioglobus japonicus, assembly GCF_001983995.1. NCBI lineage: Bacteria > Pseudomonadati > Pseudomonadota > Gammaproteobacteria > Cellvibrionales > Halieaceae > Halioglobus > Halioglobus japonicus. The sequence goes on from NZ_CP019450.1 coordinate 1,430,876, forward strand.
ATCGAGCGCATTAGCAACGATGCCAAGGTGCCCGTGATCAAGCATCTCGATGGTGTGTGCCACGTTTATATCGATGCCGGCGCCGACCTGGATATGGCGGAGGCGATTGTCGTCAATGCCAAAACCCAGCGTTACGGCACCTGCAACACCATGGAGACGCTGCTGGTACACGCCGCAGAGGCGCAGGCCATACTGCCACGCCTGGCGGCTGCCTACGGTCAGGCTGGCGTGGAGCTGCGTGGGTGTGAGCGCACGCGAGCGATTGTTGACAGTGCCAATGCGGCGACCGAGGAAGACTGGTACGCCGAGTACCTGGGGCCGATTCTGGCGGTGCGGGTGGTCGACGACATGGAACAGGCCATGGCGCACATCGACCAGTACAGCTCGCAGCACACTGAGAGTATTGTCACGACCGATCACGGCCGGGCCATGCGCTTCCTGCGAGAGGTGGATTCCAGCTCGGTGATGGTCAATGCCTCCACCCGCTTTGCGGATGGCTTTGAATATGGCTTGGGTGCCGAGATCGGCATTTCTACCGATAAGCTTCATGCCCGCGGTCCGGTAGGGCTGGAGGGGCTCACCTCCCAGAAATATGTGGTGATGGGCGAGGGTCAGGTTCGCACTTGAGTGCTGATCCCCGCCATCTGACCGCTGTCGGTGTCTTTGGCGGCACGTTTAGTCCGATTCATTACGGCCACCTGCGTTCTGCGCTGGAACTGGTGGAGCGGCTGGGGCTGGATCATTTGCGGCTAATGCCCTGTGCAGTCCCGCCGCACCGGGAAGCACCCAGTTGTAGTGCCCAGGACCGCCTGGCCATGGTTGAGCTGGCCGTTGCCGGTGAACAGCGGTTGCGCTGTGACCGGCGTGAGCTGGACCGGGAAGGGCTCTCTTATACCTACGACAGCCTGGTGGGCTTGCGCGGCGAGCTTGGCGAAGGCCACAGCCTGAGCATGGTGCTGGGGGCCGATGCGGTGCAACGCATCAACACCTGGCACCGCTGGCGTGAACTGCTGGATGTGGCCCACGTGGTCGTGCTGGCACGGCCGGGCTGGGAATTTCCCCGCGAGGGTGAGGTGGCGCAATGGCTTGCCACCCATCAGCTGGATAGTGCCGCGGCACTAAACGAACAAGCCTGTGGGGGTGTGCTGATCGAAGAGCTACGCCCATTGGCCATCTCCTCGACGGAAATCCGCTCGCTGTTGGCTGGCGGACACTCGCCGCGATATCTGCTCCCCGAGCCGGTATTGGACTATATTCAGGAGAGACAACTTTATCTATGAACAGGAATGGCAACACTATGAACAGCCAATTGCGCAATGCAAGCTGAGCAACTGAAAGAAATCGTCATCGAAGCCCTCGATGACCTCAAAGCCGTCAATACGGTGACCATGGATGTGACCGGGCTCACCGATGTTATGGATTATCTGGTGATCGCCAGTGGCACCTCCAACCGCCACGTGAAGTCGCTGGCAGACAATGTCTGTCTGGAAGCGAAGAAGCAGGGCGAGCGCGCCCTGGGTGTGGAAGGCGAAGATGCCGGCGAATGGGTGTTGGTGGACTTTGGTGATGTGGTCGTACACGTTATGTTGCCCGCCACTCGTGATTTTTATGATTTGGAGCGTCTGTGGGCTGAGCAGCCCAAGCCTGAAGCCGACTGATGCGCATCAGCATCATCACGATCGGCACCAAGATGCCCGCCTGGGTCAGCCAGGGGGTTGAGGAATACAGCAAGCGCATGCCGCGCGAACTCAAGGTGGAATGGAAGGAGCTGCCCCTGGCCCAGCGCGGCAAGGGGACCAGTGCTGCCAAGTTGCGCGACAAGGAAGCCGAGCAGATTCTCAAGGCCATTCCCGCGGGTGATCGGGTGATTGCCCTGGATGTGCGGGGCAAGAGCCTGTCCACAGAGCAACTCGCAGAGCAGTTGTCTAACTGGCAGATGTCTGGCGTGAACTACAGCTTGCTTATCGGTGGGCCCGATGGGCTCTCCCAGGCCTGTCTCGAGCGGGCCGAGCGGCGCTGGTCACTGTCGGATCTGACCCTGCCACATCCGCTGGTGAGAATTTTATTAGCCGAGCAGTTGTATCGGGCTTGGACAATTACCGTCAATCACCCGTATCATCGCGAGTAATAGCCACTCACCAAAGTACGTTCCAGGCCACGCTGTTTCATGCCCCAGCCCATCGCCCTGAAGGATCCTCACCGGGAGTCCCGCATTTACAGCGCGAGAACGGTGGCCGCGATAATCGTGGTGCTGGGTATGCTGGGCGTCATTTTTGCACGCTACTACAGTCTCCAGATCACCGATTACCAACAATATGTCACCCAGTCGGACCGCAATCGGGTTCAGCTGCAGCCACTGCCGCCCAAAAGAGGCCTGATCTACGACCGCAACGGCATTCTGCTGGCGGACAACCGCCCCAGCTTCACCCTGTCGGTCATCAAGGAGCGGGTGGGTGACCTGGAGGATACGCTCTCGGTACTGGGCGAGCTGGTGCCCATTAGTGACAGCGAATTTGAACGTTTCCAGACCCGTCTCAAGCGGCGCCGTCCCTATGAACCCGTGGCCCTGCGTTTCCGGCTCACCGAGGAAGAGCAGGCGGCCCTGGCGGTCAATCGTTACCGGCTCCCCGGGGTGGTCGTAGAGGCCCAGCTGTTGCGTCATTACCCCCATGGTGAGTTGTTCTCCCACGCGCTCGGCTATGTGGGGCGCATCAACGAGCGCGAGGCCCTGGAGCTGGACGAGAGCGACTATGCCGGCACCGATCACGTCGGCAAGGTGGGTATCGAAAAATACTATGAAGAAATGCTGCACGGTGACGTGGGTTACCAGAACGTGGAAACCAATGCCCACGGCAGAGTGCTGAGAGTTCTGGAGCGCAATTCACCCAAGCCGGGTGCGGATATCAAGTTGCACCTGGATATCCGATTACAGCAGGCGGCTTTTGACGCCCTGGGCGATCGCCGCGGGGCGGTGGTGGCCATGGATCCGAAAACCGGCGGCATTCTCGCGCTGGTCTCCACACCCGGTTATGACACCAACCTGTTCGTCAACGGTATTAGCAGCAAGAACTACAGCGCGTTGCGCGACTCACCCGACGTCCCGCTGTTCAATCGCGCCGTGCAGGGACAATATCCCCCGGGGTCTACGATCAAGCCCATGATGGGCATGGCCGGACTGGAGTCAGGGCTGGTGACGCCCGAGACCACAGTGCCCGATCCTGGCTGGTATAGCCTGCCCGGTGATCGGCATCGCTACCGCGACTGGATTCTGCGGATTCGCGGCACCGGCCATGCGCCGGAGGTCGATCTGAAGATGGCGATCGCGGAGTCCTGCGACACGTATTTCTATGACCTGGGGCGCAGGCTCACCATCGATACCATGTACGAGTACCTGGCGCCCTATGGGTTGGGCGATCGTACCGGTGTTGATACCACCAATGAGCGCAAGGGCGTGTTGCCGTCTCGGCGCTGGAAACGCGATGCGCTCGGCCAGCCGTGGTATCCGGGTGAGACCATTAGTGCCAGTATTGGCCAGGGTTACATGCTGGCCACACCGATGCAGCTGGCAGTGGCCACGGCCGTGGTGGCCAGTAAGGGCGAGCGCCGTATTCCCCGCTTCCTGCAGTCGATTAACGGCGAGCCCCAGGCGGCCACGGAACTTGCGCCCATGCAGGCCAGCGAGGACAACTGGGCGGCGGTATACGACGGCATGCTCGAGGTGGTGCATGGCAAGAAGGGCACTGCCAAGGCCCTCGCCGAGGGTATTCGCTACCAGATGGCCGGCAAGACCGGCACAGCCCAGGTGATCGGGATCGCCCAGGGCGCCGTGTACAACGAAGATGAAGTGGATGAGCGGCATCGCCATCATGGCCTGTTCATTGCCTTTGCGCCCGCCGAAGCGCCGACCATTGCCGTGGCGATTATTGTCGAGAATGGCGGCGGCAGCTCCGCCGCCTCGCCGATTGCTCGCAAGGTGATTGATACCTGGCTGTTTGGCAGCACTGATTTCGAGGACCCGGCCTGATGGGCGATTACGTCCGCCAGATGCCCCACCACGGCAGCGCCGATCTCGCGCGCCGGCCCAGCGCCTTTGCCCGCTTTCATATCGATCTGCCGCTGTTGGTGCTGCTGCTGATTCTGACTGGCTACGGGCTGTTCGTGCTTTACAGCGCCTCAGGGCAGAGCATGGGGGCGGTGATTCGCCAGGGCCGCTATTTTGCGGTGGCCTATGTCATCATGATTGTCGGCGCGCAGTTCAGCCTGCAGCGCTATACGCGTTGGGCGCCCTGGCTGTATCTCGGCGGTGTAGCCATGTTGGTGGGGGTGATGTTTTTCGGGGTGGGCGCCAAAGGGGCGCAGCGCTGGCTGCAGATTGGCGGTTTCCGCTTTCAGCCCTCGGAGGTGATGAAGCTGGTGGTGCCCATGGCGGTGGCCTGGTACCTGGCTGATCGCCCGCTGCCGCCGCGCTTCAGGGATATTCTGGTGGCGCTGGTGCTGGTGGCCATCCCGTTCCTGTTAATCCTGCAGCAGCCGGATCTGGGGACCTCGTTACTGATTGCCTCCTCGGGCCTGTTCGTATTGTTCGTCGCCGGGATTGGCTGGCGTTATATTTTCGGGGCGGTGGTGCTTGCCCTGGCGTCAGCCTGGCCCGCCTGGATGTTTGTGCTCAAGGATTATCAGAAACAGCGCATTCTCACGCTGCTGAACCCGGAGAGCGACAAGCTCGGAGCCGGCTGGAATATTATTCAGTCCAAAACCGCCATTGGCTCCGGTGGCTGGACCGGAAAGGGCTGGCTCGAAGGCACTCAGTCGCAACTCGATTTCCTGCCCGAGAGTCACACCGACTTTATTATCGCTGTGCTGGCCGAAGAGCACGGCCTTCGCGGTGTCGCCGTGCTGCTGGCGATTTACGTACTGATTTTGTTGCGCGGTTTCTGGATTGGGGTGAATGCCCAGACCAGTTTCGGCCGGATGATGGCGGGCAGCCTGACCCTGACCTTCTTCGTATACATCTTTGTCAACATGGGCATGGTGGCTGGGTTGCTGCCGGTAGTGGGGTGCCGTTGCCCCTGGTGAGTGCCGGAGGCACCTCGGTAGTTACCCTGATGGCCGGTTTCGGTATCCTGATGGCGGTGAGTACCGAACGAAAACTGGTGACCCGCTAGCCCGCGTACTAATAAGTGAGAACATGATTATGCATACCCTCCTGAAAAGCGCCCTGGCGGCGGCCCTAATGGTTGCGCCGCTCGCGCTGGCACAACCCCATTACGGTGACAATCCCGCAGCCCTGGCGGTCATTGATCAGCTGGTCGAAGAGGAGGGGTTTGATCGCGACGCCCTGGTGGCGATTATGAGTGACGCCGAGCGCCAGGAGAGCATTATCAATGCCATGAACCGGCCGGCAGAGAAGATCAAAGCCTGGCACGAGTACCGCAAGATATTCCTCAATGATCAGCGTATTCGCGACGGCCAGCAGTTTTACCGCGACAATCGCGAGGCCCTGAAACGCGCCGAGGCGGAGACCGGCGTACCTGCTGAAATCATCGTCGCCATCATTGGCGTGGAAACCCTGTACGGGAAAATTCGCGGCAGCTATCGGGTTATCGATGCATTGTCGACGCTAGCATTTGACTACCCCAGGCGCTCGGAGTTTTTCACCAGTGAGCTCAAGCACTACCTTATTCTGACCCGCGACCAGGGCATGGATCCGCTGACCCCGGTCGGCTCATACGCCGGCGCCATGGGCTATGGTCAATTCATGCCCAGCAGCTATCGCAACTACGCCATCGACTTCGATGGCGACGGCAAGGCAGATATCTGGGAAAACAAAACCGATGCGATCGGTTCTGTGGCTAATTATTTCGTGGAGCACGGATGGCAGCCGGGCCAGAAGGTGGTGTTGTCTGCCGAACCTCCGGCCGAAGTGCCCGAAGAGATGCTCAGCCGGGGCCGCAAGCTCAAACCGCGCTACACGCTCTCAGAGTTTGCCGCGGCGGGCTTTGAGTTCAAGCCCCAGAACGATGACAAGGCCATGGCGATTGCCATTGAATTCGAGCAGCCGGCCAGCCTCGAGTACTGGTTGGGCCTGGAGAACTTCTACGTGATTACGCGCTACAACCACAGTGCGATGTACGCTATGGCGGTGTATCAGCTGAGCATGGCCATAGGCTCTGGCATGCGCGAATGAGGCTGGTCCCACTCGCTGCGGCGTTGATGACCGCAGCTTTACTTCAGGCCTGCTCGGGCAATGACTCACGTACGACATACGAGCCCAGTGCCAGCGACCGCTATCAGGCCACGCGCTATAGCCAGCAGCAGGATGCGGCGCCGCTTCGACATATCGGTCCCGACGATGTCCAGGATGCGGTCCCTCGCGCAGACCCGATTCTGGCTGCCGGTAACAAGAGCCCTTACACCGTCAATGGCGTCACCTACACGATTATCGAGGACTACCAGGGCTACCGGGAGCGGGGCACGGCGTCCTGGTACGGCAGTAAGTTCCATGGCCACAAGACATCCAATGGTGAAATTTTCGACCTCTACGCCCCCACAGCGGCGCACAAAACCCTACCGTTGCCGAGCTATGCGCGAGTCACCAATCTGAATAACGGGCGCAGTGTCGTCGTCAGGGTAAACGACCGAGGCCCCTTCCACGGTGATCGGCTGATCGACCTGTCCTATGCCGCCGCAGTCAAGCTCGGCTATATGGAGCAGGGTACAGCTCCCGTGGAAGTTGAAGTTGTCAGCGTTACCGGCACCGATGATCATCGCGGCGCCCCTGGCACCCACTATCGCTTCCTGCAGATGGGGGCCTTTGGCGTCGAGGCGTCGGCGCGGCAATTACAGAGCGAACTGCAGGGGTTTGTTCAGGCGCCGGTGTTTATCGCCCCGGTGGAAGCCGGTGGCAGAACACTGTACCGGGTGCGGATCGGGCCGGTCGACAGTAGTGCTGATCTGGCCCTGGTGCAGCAACAGCTGCGTGATGGCGGTTACGCCGAAGGCCAGCCGCTGCCCTGAGGGCCCGCTTTCTTCCGCTGGCCCGACGCATGCGTTACCATGCCCGCATAGCAACACTCATTCCCACGGTTCAATCACTATGATGCGACTCTCTCAGGTCCTGTTTCTGGCTTTTTTCAGTTTTGCTGCGCAGGCCGCCACGATTATCCCGGCCCCGCCGCAAATTGCCGCCAAGGCCTGGCTGCTCGTCGATGCCGACAGTGGTGAGGTGCTGGCCGAGCATAATGCTGACCTGCCACTGCCCCCGGCCAGCCTGACCAAGATGATGACCAGCTATGTGCTCGCTGCTGAAATCGCCGAGGGTAATGTCGCAGAGACCGATATGGTGGCGATCAGTGAAAACGCGTGGTCACAAAACCCGCGCTTCGCCGGTTCCTCGCTGATGTGGATCGAGCCAGGCAAGGACGTGTCCATCGGCGACCTGCAACGCGGCATTATCATTTCCAGCGGCAACGACTCCACGGTGGCGGTCGCCGAGCACCTGGCGGGCAGCGAGGAAGTGTTCGCCCAGATGATGAACAGCCACGCTGAAAGGCTGGGTATGGTGGACACCTTCTATGTGAATACGCACGGTCTGCCTCATCCGGAGCACCTGACCACGGCGCGCGACCTGGCCACCCTGGCAAACGCCATGATCAAGGAGTATCCCGAGCAGTATGCGATCTACAAAGAGCGCGAGTTCACCTACAACGACATCAAGCAGTACAACCGCAATTCTCTGCTGGGAGAGGATCCCACCGTTGACGGTATGAAAACCGGCTACACCAAGGAAGCAGGGTACTGCCTGGTGGCGTCCGCCGAGCGACGCGGTATGCGCCTTATTTCTGTGGTGATGGGTGCTTCCAGCCCGCGTTCACGTAAGAACGAAACCCGCTCTTTGCTCAACTATGGCTTCCGCTTCTTTGAGACCACCACACTGTTCGAATCCGGGCAGGAACTCGACCAGCCGCGTATATGGAAGGGCCAGGAAGACTATGTCCCGGTCGGTATTCTCGATGAGGCGGTGGTGACCTTGCCGCGCGGTAAGAAAAAGCACCTGGTGAGCGATGTCCAGATCAATGAGGATCTTGAAGCGCCCCTGGCCATTGGCGACGAGGTCGGTACCGTGATCATGACGCTTGACGGCGAGACGGTGTATACCGGTCCGGTCGTGGCTCTGCAGGCAGTTGAACCAGGCGGTTTTTTTGCGCGTATCTGGGATATGATCCTGATGTGGATTGCCGGCCTGTTCAAGGTGTAGTTATGACCGATCAAGAACCCCCCAAGATAGAATTTCCCTGCGAATATCCCATCAAGGTGTTGGGCCGCAGCTCAGAGCAATTCCGCGGTGTCATCCTGGAAGTCTTTCAGCGACATGCGCCCGGCTTCGATGAGGCCGCCATTACCGTCAAGGACAGTGCCAAGGGTACGTTCACCTCGATGACGATAACGATTACCGCCACGGGTAAGGACCAGCTGACCGCGCTACACGAGGATCTGATGGCCACTGGCCACGTGCAGATGGTTATCTGATGGAGATTGTCAGCCGCGAGCTGGGCCTCGCGGACTACCAGACCGTGCTCGACGATATGCGAGCGTTCACTGACGGGCGCGACGCAACAACCCCCGACGAACTGTGGTTGCTGCAGCATCCCCGGGTCTTTACCCAGGGGCAGGCGGGCAAGGCTGAGCACTTATTGGCCCCGGGCGATATTCCGGTCATTCAGGTAGACCGTGGTGGTCAGGTTACCTATCACGGTCCGGGTCAGTGGGTGGTGTATCTGCTCATAGATCTCAAGCGTCGCGGTATGGGTGTGCGCGAGCTGGTGACCCTGATCGAGAATGCTATCGTCGAAGTGCTCGCCGAGTTTGATATCGATGCAGCGGCCGATCCCAAGGCGCCGGGCGTTTATGTCGATGGCAACAAGATTGCGTCGCTGGGCCTGCGGGTCCGCAAAGGTAGGTCCTATCACGGCCTGTCGTTGAACGTGGACATGGACCTGGAACCCTTCCAGCGTATCAACCCCTGCGGCTACGAAGGTTTGCAGGTGACTTCGATGGCGAAGCAGCTGCCCGATTGGATCCCCGATGCTGATCTGGTTGGCAGGCGCCTTATTGAGCGTCTCAAGCAGTTACTGACGGCTGCCTAGTTATCCCTGCAAAATTTGCTGCTGCGTCCCCAGAGACGCAAGCCGTGCGTTGTTCCAAGCGTGCTCGTAGCTGGTTCGCAGACAGTGCCTGAACTGACCTGACGCGGAAAAGAGCGGCCCCTTACTGACCGTTTCGCCGTATGACTAGCGCCTGGTCAACCCCCGCCTAACGTCTAACCGGGCGCTTCTGCAGCTTGCGCTGTAGTGTGCGTCGATGCATGCCCAGCGCCCGCGCGGTTGCTGAGACATTGCCATCATTGTCATTGAGGACACGCTGAATATGTTCCCACTCGAGGCGGTCAACAGAGATGGGGTCACTGGGTACCGTGACTTCCGCTTGGGCCTGGGTCTCACCGAAGGCCGCCAGTATCTCGTCGATGGTTGCAGGCTTGCACAGGTAGTTCGTGGCTCCCAGCTTGGTAGCCTCTACTGCGGTGGCAATGCTGGAATACCCGGTGAGAACCACCAGTTTTGCCGACGCAGCTGCGGCTAGCAGCTCCGGTAATACGACCAACCCTGAAACCTCCGGCATATTGAGGTCGAGCAGGATGTGGCTGGGATGGAAAGTTTCAGCCTCGCGCTTGGCTTCGGCGCCGTTAGAGCAGCTGTGTACCTGAAAGCCCCGGCGCTCGAAACCGCGGGTCATCACTGCGGTAAAGGTGGGATCGTCATCGACCAGTAGTATCTTGTTACTCACGGCCGGCCTCCAGCAGGGGCAGGGTCAGTGTGGCGATGGCGCCAGTATCCTCGGCGTTGCGCAGCTCCACCCGGCCACCGTATCGCTCCACAGTGGCATGACTGAGGAGCAGACCAATGCCCAGGCCATTGCGGCTGGTGCGAATAATAGGCTTGCCAATGTCCTCCAGCAGATCAGGGCTAATACCCTCGCCCCAGTCGCGTACTTCGATGCTGGCGTTGCGGGCGTCCCAGCTGAGTGAGACCTCGACACGCTCAGATCCCGCATCGGCCGCATTGTTGAGCAGGTTTTCAAAGGCCTGAGCAAGCGTGGGGTCAAAAGGAATTTGCGGTGCCTTGCCGGCGACCAGGATGCGCGTCTGGTATTGAATGTTGGGTCTGCGTACCGCCCAGCGTTCCACGCTGTGGGCAACGAATGCATCGACCGGCAGCGGCTGGCTCTGGGTGGTGGTTTTCAGTTCAGCAGTGCGGGTCAGGTCAGTTAAGGTGTTGCGGCACAGTTGTAGCTGCGCTTGTAACAGTTCGCAGTCCTCGCGTGCCTGCCCTGATAGCTCATCGTCCGCGAGCATTTCATCCAGTAGCACCGTCATGGTCGACATTGGCGTGCCCAGCTCGTGGGCAGTGCCGGCGGCCAGGCTGGCCACGGCCATAATCTGGTCGTTGCGCAATTGGTCTTCGCGTTGTGCGACGGCACGCGCTTCCTGCTGCCGCAGTTGGGCGGCCATTCGCACCACAAAATAGGTGATCAGTCCGGCGCTGAAAAGGAAGTTAAACCACATGCCGAGAATATGGACATTGGCGTTGCTGTCGTGACCCATGTGGGCGTGCGGGGTAAATAACGGGAATGGCCGGTAGTAGTAAAGCAACAGGCTGTAGGCTGCCAGTGAGGCTACCGCTACCAGCCAGGTGTGACGCCAGGGCAGTACGGCGGCGGAGATCACCAGCGGCACAATATAGTAGGAAATAAAGGGGTTGTTAGCGCCGCCGGTGAAATACATGAGTACCGTCCAGGCGCCTACGTCGATGAGTAACTGCGCCAGGAATTCACCGTCCGACACCGGCCAGGCCTGATGGCTGCGCCAGAATGTGGCCATGGTAAACAGGCCCAGCACGGCGAGGCTGGCAGTCATGCCCCACAAATCCTCCGTGGTGCGACTGCTGTAAAGCACATAGCAAAGCACCCCGATCTGCCCCAGCAGTGCAATGCTGCGGATGATCAGAAGGCTGCGCAGATTTTCCAGCGAGGGGCTGGCCGGCTTGGCGACTATCGTGTTCACGTCGGCATTATACGCCGGTGTTCAGGTTGTGGGCAGCGACCGAGTGTCGCACATTCCTGCAGCCACGTAGGCCTGATCTCAGTCCTGTTGTTCCTCGGTCATCGTGTGCTGGTAGTTTTTGGGCGGCGGTGTCCAGCCGCGCTCGCTGCGGCTCAGGCCACCATCGCGATCTGGTCCGCTGGTTAGGAGACCAGAAAGATAGCCCAAAAAGGCCTGTCGCGGGTGCTGACGAGCCCCTGTCGTGATTCAGGCCGGGAAAATTTCCCCAGCGATACACGCTGCTTCGGTGCTCTCGCCGAAGCGGCTGATTTGTTTTTGCTGGTCGCGCGATGTGCTGCTGCGTTCGACGGTCCAGGCTCGCTGCACCAGGGCCTGTGCGGACGCCTGTTCGACGGCGGTGTCAAACTGGTAGCGCACGCTTTCCATCTGGCTTTCGATAGGCTTATTCATCTGGCGGATAAACATGACCTGTTCAGCGTAGCTGGAGATGCTTGCGCAGTATCCGGCGCGATCAGTTGAACTAGCAGCGGCTGCGCCACTGGCGAGGGAACAAACAACGAATAATGCAGGGAAAGTCTTCATGATACTTCCTCCGTTTTATGTGTTATTTGCCTAAAATCTAGCCTATTCGCTCTGTGCTTGCCAAAGCCAGAGCGTGACCTGGTTGGCAAAAAACCAACTATAGCGGCTTTTTTGCGCCCTTTTTGGTGATTTTTTAGCGGTTCAGGGTGCGCTCAGAGGAAGATTTTGCCCTTGAGGCAGTATTCTTCAGCATTGTCGCGGAAGCGATTGGTCTGGATTTGCTGACGTCGCGGCGTGCTCGCCTGTTTATTTTTTCACGCGGATTCAACCAGTGCATTTGCGGCCCCGCGCTCTGCATCGGTGGTGAAGTACAAACGAATATTATTGATCTGGCTTCTGGGGGGCAGGCCTGCCTGGCGGTTTTGCATGGCCTGCTCAGCGAATTTGGCGATATTACTGCAGTACGAATTTCGGTCTGTTGGTGCATCTTGCGCCTGGCTCGCGATAGCGAACAACGCCAGCAAAATGGGGGAATACCTCATTTTCTCCTCCATGATGAATAGCCTGTCAAGATCCCACAAAGCGTCCTGGCGTGCCATGCGGCTGATCCGACTTGTTGACTATTCACCGCCAGATAGTGGTTAAAGCAGCAAATTCGGTTAAAATCCGCGCTTTTCCCCTGGATACCCTCATGTCAGATCTCGGCAAAGACATCGCCGCCCGTCGTACCTTCGCGATTATCTCGCACCCGGACGCCGGTAAAACCACCATTACCGAAAAGCTGCTGCTGTGGGGCAGTGCTATTCAGGTGGCCGGCAGTGTGAAAGGCAAGAAAGGGCCCCACGCTACCTCTGACTGGATGAGCATGGAGCAGGAACGGGGCATCTCAGTGACGTCCTCGGTAATGCAGTTTCCGTATAACGAACGCACCGTCAATCTGCTGGATACGCCGGGACACGAGGATTTCTCGGAAGATACTTACCGTACCCTCACCGCTGTGGATTCAGCGCTCATGGTGATTGACGGCGCCAAGGGTGTGGAAGATCGCACTATTAAGCTGATGAACGTGTGCCGCCTTCGCGACACGCCGATCTTCAGTTTTGTGAACAAGATGGATCGTGATATCCGCGATCCCATCGAGCTGCTCGATGAAATCGAAGAGGTACTTGCTATTCAGGGCGCGCCGATCAACTGGCCCATCGGTATGGGGAGCTTCTTCAAAGGCGTTTACAACCTTTATACCGATACGATTCATTGCTTTCAGCAGGGGCAGGGCGCTGTGCTTCACGACGACGTGCAGATCAAGGGCCTGGATAGTGACGAGGCGCGGGCGCTGCTCGAAGATGAGTACGATGACTTTGTGGAAGAGATTGAGCTGGTCCGCGGCGCCAGCCATGAATTCGACCTTGAGGCATTTCTCGCGGGCAAATTAAGCCCGGTCTTTTTCGGTACGGCCCTGGGGAACTTCGGCGTGCGCGAACTGCTTAATGACTTTGTTGAGTGGGCACCAGAACCGCTGGGTCGTGAAACGACCTCGCGCAATGTGCCTGCCACCGAGGAAAAATTCTCCGGCTTCGTATTTAAAATCCAGGCGAACATGGATCCCAGGCATCGCGATCGTATCGCGTTCATGCGCGTGTGTTCCGGTCGCTACAGCAAGGGTATGAAAATGCGTCACGTGCGGATTGGCAAGGATGTCAAAATTGCCGACGCTGTTACGTTCAAGGCCGGCGAGCGTGTATTGGTTGAGGAAGCGGTATCCGGCGATATTATCGGCTTGCACAATCACGGCACTATCCAGATCGGCGACACCTTCACTGCGGGTGACGATTTGCAGTTCACCGGGATTCCGCATTTCGCACCGGAGCTGTTTCGTCGTATCCGCCTGGCGGACCCGATGAAATCCAAGCAGTTGCAAAAGGGTTTGCAGCAGCTCTCCGAAGAGGGGTCAACCCAGGTGTTTGCACCGATTAGTTCAACCGACCTGATTGTCGGCGCGGTCGGTCAGCTGCAGTTCGATGTGGTGGCTTACCGCCTCAAGGACGAGTACAAGGTGGAGGCCATTTACGAGCCAGTGAATGTCTACACAGCTCGCTGGATTAGCTGCGATGATCCGCGCAAACTGGAAGACTTTCGAAAGAAGGCAGCCGAGCACTTGTCGGTGGACGGCGGTGGCCACCTCACGTACCTGGCACCGACTCGGGTGAATCTGTCACTCATGGAAGAGCGCTGGCCTGATCTGGATTTCCGCGCGACGCGCGAACACTAGCCTATAGCGGCTGCCATTTGCCGGGGGCATTGGCTGTCACGATCGCGCGACGTGGAGCGGGGTAGCCTTCGATCGATTTGCTGGGGTCTTCCGGATCCAGGAAATTGGCCAGAGAGTGGAAGGTCATCCAGTCGGTACTGCGCTGCTCATCGGTACTGGTGTTGCTCACATCAATGACCTGCGGGTTGACAAAACCCACTTTGCGCAGCCAGCCCTCGAGGGTGGCACAGCTGGGTAGAAACCACACATTGCCCATGCGTGCGTAACGCCCCTCAGGCACCAGCACTTCTCCTGCTTCGCCCTCGATGACCAGGGTTTCCAGCACCAGCTCGCCGCCGGGACGCAGACAATCACGCAGTTCAATCAGGTGGTCCATGGGGGAGCGCCGGTGATAAAGCACACCCATGGAGAAGACGGTGTCAAAGGCCTTGAGTGCCGCGGGCACATCTTCGATGCCCGCCGGAACTACCCACACGTGATCCTGCAGCAGATATTTCTGCAGGGCCCAGAACTGCACAATGAACAGCGGCGTCGGATCGATGCCAATCACCTCGCGCGCGCCCGCACCAGCCATCCGCCAGCAGTGATAGCCGCTACCGCAGCCCACATCGAGGACACGGCGCCCTGTCAGCGGCGCGATGCTTTCTGCCAGGCGCTCCCATTTCCAGTCCGAGCGCCACTCGGTGTCAATGTGCACGTCGAACAGTTCAAAGGGGCCCTTGCGCCAGGGGTGCAGGCCCATCAGCGTTTGTCGTAGTTGGTCGTGCGCCTCTACAGAGAGCGCTTCAGTTCCTGTCGCCCCCACTCGCGACGTGTTTAGCGTCCGCTCCCCGACCTCAAGGTTTGGCAATGCCGCGAGTGCTTCCAGCCAGCGAGCCAGGTCGCCGTAGCGTTGATGAGAAAGACCTTTTGCTAATTGTTCAGGCAGGCGCTCTGCCCAGGCATTCATCTCCGTGCCCTGCCAGCGCTCAATCAGCGGCTGATAGTTCATGCTTTGAGAGCAACCAGAGAAGCGAAGTTAAAACACTGGAACCACACATCGCATGAGCTGAAGCCTGCGTCAGCGATACGTTGCTTGTGCCGCGCCAGGGTCTCAGGCAGCAGTACATTCTCCAGCGCCGCCCGTTTGCCGGCGATCTCCATATCGCTGTAACCATTGGCGCGTTTGAACTCGTGATGCAGCTCGATATTCAGTTCATCCAGATGCGGGTCTTCAAACGTAACTTTCTCCGACAGTACCATGACGCCGCCGGGGCGCAGGCCCTCGAAAATGCGCGCGATAACGGCGTCGCGCTCGGCCACGGGAATAAACTGTAAGGTGAAGTTCAGTACCACCACGGAGGCTTCCTCAATGGCAATGTCCTGCAGCTTCGCGCACACCAGATCAACCGGCGTGTCGTGAGTGTCCGTATCGACAATGCTGCGGCAGCGCTCGAGCATGGCGGCGGAGTTGTCCACCCCGACGAGACGGCAGTCGGCAACCTGCAGGTTCTGGCGCATGGCGAGTGTGGAAGCGCCCAGTGAGCAGCCCAGATCGTAGAGCCGTGAGCCCTCTGCGGCGTAACGTTGGGCGAGCAGGCCCGTCATGGCCACGATGGTGGTGTAGCCCGGGACAGAGCGTTTGATCATGTCCGGGAAGACCTTGGCGACATTGTCGTCAAAGCGGAACAGACCTGCCTCCTTGAGCGGGTCTGCTGCGGCGTAAATGTTGTCCCTGGTGTCGGTCACGGTGCTCCTGCGCGGCCCCTGGGGGCCCGTTTGAAAGGCCGCGATTCTAGCATAGTTATTTAAACCGGTGCGGGTGGCATGGCCTGTCCCCGCGAACCTTAAGAAGCCACAATTGCATCAATAAAAAACAATAGCTCGCAGGACCTTACGCATGCCCTTGAACGCACTCCAAGACCCGGTCGATCTCTCCCCACCCAAGCTCCGTCACACCGTCAGTGAATTGGGGCGGGTATTTCTGGAGGCCAGCACCAGTTTGTGCATGGCGCCGCTCATGCGTTCGTTGCCCAAAGGCGATGGCCATACGGTCATGACAATTCCCGGTTTTATGGGGGCGGACGGTTCGACAGCTATGTTGCGGCGCTTTCTAAAAGGCCGTGGCTACCGCGCGGTGTCATGGGGCCTGGGGCGAAATGCCTCTGAGGCCAGTGCCGATACGCTCGAGGAGTTCATGGAACACCGTGCTGTCACTGAAGCGGAAATTGCCCGCCGTATTGGTCGCGAGTGTCGGGCCAGCGGCCGCAAGTTAACGCTCGTGGGATGGAGCCTGGGCGGCTTGTATGCCGTGGCGCTGGCCCACCGTTATCCGCAGTGGATACGTCAGGTGATTACGCTGGGCACGCCCTATGGTGACCCGCGCGGAACCGCTATTTACAAGATCATGAGCCGCCTCAATGGCACCGAGGGCCATGTTGCCGAGGAATCACTCAGGGCCTGGGTCGACTCTACCTATTGCGGCGAACTGGAAGTGCCGGTGCTGGCGCTGTTTAGCGAAACGGATGGCGTTGTCGGCACAGGCATTGCGCGCTGCGAGGCGGATCCCCGCTTCGTGACCAATCTGGCGGTGGCCGCAAGTCACGTCGGTTTTCCCTTTAATCCGGTGGTGTTTGCCGTGATTGCCAATCACATGGTGATCAAGGATCGCCGCTGGCGATCCTGTGGCGACGCGCGCTGGGCGCCGCTGGTGCGCGCTGTTTAGTCAGTATTGGACGGGGCAGTAGTTGTAATGTTGACAGCGCTTACTGGAGGGCGCTTTGAGGCGCGGCAGGGCTGCCGCGCGTTTCGTGAGTGATTCGCCGCCTAGTTGGCGCTGCGGATCAGGTGTGACTCTTCGAGGTTAAGCTGGCCGTGGGCGCGAGCGCGGGGAGTAAACCCGGCGAACTGGGTTGTATGTTCATCGCGCTTGAACGCCTGGCGCGGACGGGCAAATTTAATCGCCGCCATAAATTCCACCAGGCTCACTTTGCCGTCATCAATTCTTTTCATTGTTCACTCTTAAATCGAAAGCTGTTCTATGGCTTTTCTACGACTCCAGTGTATGCCAGCGGTTCCCCTGCAGTGGCGTAAAAATTACCGGGAAATTGTGTGAAAAAAGCCCGGCAGGGCTATAATCTCCGGCCCTGACAAATCGCCAGATTGGATCCATGAAACCAGAAAATTACCCTGCCGAACCCGCGCATGTGTGGGAGCATTTTTATCAGTTCACCCAGACTCCCCGTCCCTCCAAGAAAGAACAGGCTGTACGGCAGTATGTGCTTGATCAGGCAGAGCAGGGTGGCCACAGCTGGAAGATGGATGCCGAAGGCAATGTAGTGGTGTCCGTAGCCGCCAGCCCGGGCCGTGAAGATCGGCCCACAGTCATTATTCAGAACCACCTGGATATGGTCACAGTGAAGACTTCCGACAAGGCGCACGATTTTGACACTGACCCTCTCACGCTGCAGGTAGAGGAAGGTTGGTTGAGTGCGGATCGCACCACGCTCGGTGCGGACAATGGCCTGGGGGCCGCGGCGGCGCTGGCGGTCATGACCGATCCGTCGGTGGAGCATCCACCCCTGGAGCTGCTGTTTACCGTGGATGAAGAGACCGGTCTGGGCGGCGCACTGAACCTGGATGCCTCGCTGCTAAGCGGTACCGTGATGCTGAATCTGGATACGGAAGACTGGAACGAACTCTACATTGGCTGTGCCGGTGGTGGCGGTTGGCAGTTTGCGCGCAGCTTCTCGAACGATGCCGTCGCCAATGGCGAGGGCTGGGCCCTCACATTGCGCGGCCTGGCCGGTGGCCACTCTGGCGTGCAGATTCACGAGCAGTTGGGCAATGCCATTAAACTCGCCGCGGAGTATCTGCGCGAAGTGCCCGGCTTGCGTCTGGCGATGATTGATATTGGCGTGGCCCACAATGTGATTCCGCGCGAAGGCAATATCAGCTTTGTCTGCCCGCCCGGGCAGGAAGCATTGCTGCAAGAGCGCCTGCAAACCTGTGTGGCGCGCTGGAACAGCTATTTGCCGGCGGTTGATCATGGCATTGAGGCGACGCTGGCGCCGGCTGCCATCGACAGTGCCCTGGATGAGGTGGACACCTTGCAGCTGCTTGACCTGGTCAGCGCCTGGCCTCACGGCGCGCAGTCCTACAGCCTGGCTCAGCCCGCGGACCTGGTCGATCTCAGTATCAATCTGGCCATTCTGCGCCTGGGTGACGGTGAGCTCTTCCTGGAATCGAGTTACCGGTTCTTTAACGAAGAGCAGTCCGTGCCCTTGCAGCAAGCGGTGCTGGCACTGGCTCGCGCCTTTGATCTGGAGGTCACTCCCGATGTCGGTTATCCCGGCTGGCAACCAGATTTCGAATCACCTCTGCTGGTTCAGGGTATTGCCCTGCATGAGAAGCTGTTTGATGTCACACCTGAAGTGAAAGCGATACACGCCGGGCTGGAGTGCGGTATTCTTAAGGGCAAGAAACCCGATGTCGACATTCTGTCCTTCGGCCCCACCATTCGTGGTGCCCACTCGCCCAGCGAGCGTCTCGACATTGCTACCGTGACGCCTTTCTGGCAGTACCTGAAAGCCCTGCTGGCTGATATTTGAATGAAAGGAACCAACCATGCTGGATAAACTGGAACGTCTTCCACCCGATCCCATTCTCGGCCTCGCCGCTGCGGCCCGAGAGGACAGTCATCCCAATAAAGTGGATCTGACTGTTGGGGTCTACAAGGATGAGCACGGATTGTGTCCGGTCTTTGAAGCCGTGACCAAGGCCCAGGAGCTGCTCGCCCAGGAGGAAGTGACCAAGGCGTATATGCCGCCTGCCGGCAGTGAAGATTTCAATGCGGGTATGCAGCGTTTGCTATTGGGTGCAGGGCATCCAGCCCTGGCCGGTGGTCGGGTCTCCAGTGTCCAGGCCCCTGGTGGTTGTGGTGCGCTGCGCATCGGCGCTGAACTGGTGTATGCCGCCAACCAGGGTGCCAAGGTATGGGTGAGCGACCCCACCTGGCCGGTGCACATCCCGCTGCTCGGTAGTGTGGGGTTGGAGTTTGCGAACTACCGTTACTACGATCCCGCCACCCACGGTGTGAATTTCGACGCGATGGTTGAAGACTTGCAACAGGCAGCGGCGGGCGATGTGGTATTGCTGCATGGCTGTTGTCACAACCCCTGTGGCGCCGACCTTACGCTGGAGCAGTGGGGCGTCATTGCCGACATGGTCGAAGCGCAGGGCTTCCTGCCTTATGTAGACATAGCCTATCAGGGGCTGGGCGATGGCCTCGACCAGGATGCCGCCGGCCTGCGCCTTTTGGCGGAGCGTGTGCCCGAGATGATTGTGGCCGCGTCCTGCTCCAAAAACATGGGGCTGTATCGTGAGCGCACCGGAGCCACGATCTTTATCGCCAAAACACCGGAAAGCGCCGAGGCCCTGGTCAGCCAGGCACTGGTGGCGGCGCGGCGCGTCTATTCCATGCCGCCTTCGCATGGCGCCCTTATTGCCGGACGTATTCTCGTTGACCAGGAGCTCGACGCCTTGTGGCGCAGCGAACTGGTCGCCATGTGCGGCCGGATCAACGATCTGCGTAAAGCCATTCGCGACAAGCTGGAAGCGGCGACCCAGCGCGATTTCGCCTTCATTGAAAACGAGAAAGGCATGTTCTCCTTCCTGGGACTCAGCGCAGAGCAGGCCATTCGCCTGCGCGAGGAGCACTCGGTTTACATGCTCAATTCCTCGCGTATCAATATTGCGGGCGTTAACGCGAAGAACATCGACCACTTCGCCAGTGCTGTCGCGGCGGTGCTATAAAGCGCTCATCCAGCCCCGTTCGCGCGGGGCTGTTTAGTCCTGCCTGTGATCTCCGTCAACGAGCTTAGCCTGATCGGTCTGGCGGCGAGTAGCTTTGTGGCCACCAACACCGACAACCTGCTGCTTCTCGTGCTGTTGCAGGGGGCCTACCCTGCACAGCGCAAACGTATTGTGCTCGCGTACCTCGCCGCGGTGATACTTGTGATTCTGGTGTCGCTGTTGGGCCTGGCCATTGGCCGTGTGCTCGATGCGGGGTTGGTTGGCTACTTTGGGCTGGTGCCGATTGCGCTGGGCCTGCGCATGCTCTACCTGGCTCGCAAGGACGCAGCGAATGGTGTGACCAATAGCCTCCCGACAACCACCGCCGGCCCCGTGCTGGCGACCCTGACGCTGATGCTGGCCAACAGCAGCGATAGCTTACTGGTGCTGATACCATTACTTGCCGATACCAGTATCGCCGGTGAACTGGTGCTTATCGTGTCTTACCTGGCGTGTGGCATTCTTTGGGCGGGGCTGGCTCTCAAAATTGGCACCCAGCGCGCGTTGGCGGAAGTGGTGGATAGGTGGGGGGTGAAAATTGTGCCCTGGATTGTGATCGGGGTCGGTGTTTATATCCTGTTGGATACGGCCAACGACACCCTGGTGCGCTAACGCTGCTATTCGGCAGCGTTTTCTGAATCAATCGCGGCCTGCACCGCGAGATAGAACGCGTCCCGCTGCTGGCCCACGGTCGGGTGGTGCGATGCCCGTGGCCAGTTACTGTTCGACGCCACTACCAGCTTACGCTGCGGGTCGATAAAAATACCCTGGCCAAAAATACCCTGGGCGGCGTAGCTGCCGTCGCTGTAGGTCCACCACTGGTAGCCATAGCCCTTGCTTGAGTAGTAGGTGTCGACTGAGGTGACGGTGGCCTTCTCGATCCAGCCTTCAGGCAGCACAGCGTTGCCATTCACTTTGCCGCCGTCGAGCATGAACATACCAAAGCGGGCATAGTCGCGAGTCGCTGCTTGTATGCAACAGCCGCTGATCTCGTGGCCGGTAAGCCCGAGCAGCCAGGTCGCGTCCTGTTGCATGCCATAGGGTCGCCAGATTTTCTCCGATAGATAATCCGACAGGGTTTTGCCCGTAGCGGAGCTCACGAGTACACCGATCAGGTTGGTTTCTCCCGTCTTGTACACCCACTTGCTGCCTGCGGGCGCTTCCCGTGACAGGTTGCGCATGTAACTGACAGTGGCGTCCACGCCAGGCGCCGGCTCGTGATTATTGAACCGGGCCACATCGCTGTCGGGGTCTTCGTAGTCTTCGTTCCATTGCACACCGGAGGTCATGGTTAGCAGTTGCTCGATGGAGACGTCGTCGTATACCGAGCCGCGCAGGTCCGGGATGTAATCAGACACCATGTCGTCGATACTCTTGATATGACCGTCGGCAATCGCCGCGCCTACCAGCGTAGAAGTAAAGGACTTGGCCACCGAGAAGCTGGTCCAGCGACCCTCGGCCGTGAAGTCCAGCCCGTATTTTTCAAAGCGCACCTGGCCGTCATGAATAATGACAATGGCTGCGCTGCGCTGGTCCTGCATGTACTGATCGATGTCTACATCCAGCGCCAGCGGGCGTCCTTGCGGCAGTGGTTTGACGTCGTCACCGGCTGCAATGACATTGGCGCCGGCCAGAAAGGGAAACCAGTCCATGGTGCGGAACGCCCCGTCGCGCTGCTCAATGCTCCAGAACAACACGTCCCGGTCGGTGGGCAGGTGCGTGACGAGATGGCGTACGTGTTTGTCTGTGTTAAACAGCGCAACTGTTACCGCGATCACGAGTGCAACAACGATTCCTACAAGCCACTTCAGCATATGTGTTTAGCTCCTCAGTCTTCCAGTTCGGCCCAGCGCTCCATGGCCTGGTCTAATTGTTCTTGTACTTCGGTCATTGCGTCGAGCACTTTCTGCACCTCGACATGGTCTTGCTGATAAAAGTCCGCCGCTGAGGTCTGCGCCTCGAGCGTCGCCTGGCGGGTCTCCAGTTCATCGATCAGGGCGGGCAGGGCGTCCAGCTCGCGTTGCTCCTTGTAGGAAAGCTTACGCTTCGCTGCGGCCGGTGTCTCAGGTTCAGCCGCGGGCTTAGCCGCTGGCGCGGCGGGTTTTTCTTTTGCCTGGCCGAGCTCCAAAAGCTTGCCGCCGCGGGCTTCCCAGTCGCTGTAGCCGCCGGCCTGTTCGTTGACGACGCCATCGCCTTCCAGCACGAACAGGCTGGTCACGACATTGTCCATGAATTCGCGGTCGTGGCTGACCAGCAGAACAGTGCCCTCAAAACTTAACAGAATTTCTTCCAGTAGTTCCAGGGTCTCGATGTCGAGGTCGTTGGTGGGTTCGTCGAGCACCAGCAGGTTGGCGGGTTTGCTGAACAGGCGAGCCAGCACGGCGCGGTTTTGCTCGCCCCCTGACAGCGCTTTTACTGGTGTGCGCACGCGGTCAGGTGAAAACAGGAACTCGCCCAGATAGGAAATGGCGTGTTTGCGCTTACCATCGATTTCGATGAAATCGCGGCCGCCACACACGTTGTCGATCAGGTCCTTCTCGGGGTCGAGGTGGCCGCGCAGCTGATCCGAGTAGGCAATTTCCAGTTTGGTGCCCAGCTTGACGGTGCCGCTGTCGGGCGCGAGTTCACCCAGCAGAATTTTTACCAGCGTCGATTTACCGGCGCCGTTGGGCCCGACAATGCCGATGCGGTCGCCGCGCTGCACAACAGTGCTGAAGTCGTGCAGCAGGGTCTTGTTGTCGTAGGCCTGGCTGACATGTTGCAGCTCCGCCACGATCTTGCCGGAGCGGCTGGCATCTTCCACCGAGAAGCCGGCGCTGCCCTGGCGCTCGCGGCGCTGGGCCCTTTCATTGCGCATGGCTTTCAGGGCGCGCACGCGACCTTCGTTGCGGGTGCGGCGGGCCTTGATGCCCTGGCGGATCCAGGCTTCTTCCTGGGCCAGTTTCTTGTCGAACAGTTCGTTGGCGCGTTCCTCGGCTGCCAGCTCCTGTTCGCGGTGCTTGAGGAAACCGCGGTAATCGCCGCGCCACAGGCTCAGGTGGCCCCGGTCCAGTTCGGCGATGCAGTTCACCACATTCTGCAGGAAGCGACGATCGTGGGTGATGAGAATCAGGCAGCCGCGGTAGTTGCGCAGCTGCTCTTCCAGCCAGGCAATGGCGGGAATGTCCAGGTGGTTGGTGGGCTCATCCAGCAGCAAGATATCAGGCTCACTCACCAGTGCCTGCCCCAGCGCCACACGCCGCCGCCAGCCGCCGGAGAGCTCGCCCATGGTGGCGTCCGCGGGCAGCTGTAACTGGCTGATCGTGGTTTCGACTTTCTGCTGCAGGCTCCAGCCGTCCTTCGCCTCCAGTTCGGTTTGCACCTGAGCGAGGGCATCCATATCGCCTTCCAGCACCAGGTGGTGATAGCGGGCAATGAGTTCGCCGACTTCAGCGAGGCCTGCCGCGACCACGTCGTAGACAGTGAGGTCGTCGGCGGCGGGGAGTTCCTGGTGTAGGCGCGCCATGTTGGTGCCGGGGCGCAGCCAGCGTTCGCCGCTGTCCAGCGGTTGCTCGCCCGCCAGAACTTTCAGCAGTGTGGTTTTGCCGGCGCCGTTGCGCCCGAGCAGGCCGAGCTTGTCGCCGCTGTCGATCGACAGCTCGACGTCGTCCAGCAGAACATGGGTGCCATAGTGCAGGCTGGCATTGGAAAGCGTGAGTAGGGGCATGCTCGAATCCGCGTTGAGAGGACGCGAATTCTACGTTACTCGGGGGGAGAATTGCAGGGGGCATGTGCCCCCTGCGGGAAGGGTGTTACTCGCAGCGCTCGAACAGGGCGGCAATGCCCTGGCCGCCGCCAATGCACATGGTGACCACGGCGTAGCGGGCGCCGGTGCGCTCCAGTTCGTAAACCGCTTTGACGGTCAGCATGGAACCAGTGGCGCCAATGGGGTGACCCAGGCTGATACCAGAGCCATTGGGGTTCACCTTGGCGGGGTCCAGATCCAGTTCCTTCACCACAGACAGGGCCTGGGCGGCAAAGGCTTCGTTGCACTCCCAGATGTCCACGTCTTCGATAGCAACGCCGGTTTTTTCCATCAGCTGGCGAACCGCAGGTGCCGGGCCAATACCCATAATCGCAGGGTCGACCGCCGCTACCGCGTAGCCCACCATTTTTGCCATGGGCTTGAGGCCCTTGGCTTCGGCTTCGCTGCGCTCCATCAGTACCACGGCGGCTGCGCCGTCGTTGAGGCCGGAGGCGTTGCCGGCAGTGACGGAACCGTCCTTTTTGAAGGCCGGACGGAGCTTGGCCATGTCTTCGGCCTTGGCGTCATTGCGCACGTGTTCGTCTTTGTCGAACACCACGGTGCCTTTGCGGGTTTTGATTTCAATCGGCAGGATCTGGCTCTCGAAACGGCCTTCTTCCTGGGCCTGCTGGGCGCGACGGTGGCTCTCTGCAGCCAGTTCGTCCTGCTCTTCGCGGCTGACGCTGTACTTGTCGGCCAGGTTTTCGGCGGTAATGCCCATGTGGGTGTCACCCATGGGGCAGGTAAGTGCGCCCATCATGGCGTCGACCATCTGACCGTCGCCCATACGTGCACCAAAGCGCGCATTGGGCAGCCAGTAAGGGACGCGGCTCATGGATTCGGCACCGCCGGCGACGGCAGCGTCACAGTCGCCCAGCAGAATCATCTGGGCGGCGGAGATGACTGACTGCAGGCCCGAACCGCACAGACGGTTAACGGTGAGGGCAGGGGTTTCAATCGGCAGGCCGCCTTTCAGGGCCGCGGTGCGACTCATGTACATATCGCGACGGTCGGAGTGGGTCACATTGCCAATCACTACATGACCGATGTCAGTGGGCTCGAGGCCGGAGCGCTTGACCGCCTCCGCGACAACCTGGCCGGCAACTTCGGTAGGGGCCACGTCTTTAAGGCTGCCGCCGAAGTCGGCAATGGCGCTGCGCACGCCGCTCAGTACTACTACTTCTCTATTACTCATGAATCTATCCTGTGTGTTGCGGTGGGTGCGCTGTTACAGCTGCATTTCGGGCACGTTGTCGGGGATTACCAGTTCCCCTTCGGTGAGGGCGGCGATGTCTTCGACGCTCACACCGGGAGCGCGCTCGCGGAGTATAAATTTCCCGTCCTCGATGTCCAGTAGGGCGAGGTCGGTCAGCACGCGCTTGATACAGCCCTTGCCGGTCAGCGGCAGGGTGCATTCCTTGAGCAGTTTGGAATCGCCGTGCTTGGAAGCGTGGGTCATGACCACGATGATGTTGTCGGCGCCGGCCACCAGATCCATGGCGCCACCCATGCCTTTAATCAGTTTGCCGGGAATCATGTAGGAGGCGATATTGCCCTGCACATCTACCTCAAATGCGCCGAGTACGGTCAGGTCAACGTGGCCGCCGCGAATCATGGCGAAGGATTCGGCGGAATCGAACAGGGCTGCACCGGTGGCCATGGTCACGGTTTGTTTGCCTGCGTTGATCAGGTCGGCGTCGACCTCGTCCTCGGTGGGGAAGGGGCCCATACCCAGCAGGCCATTCTCTGACTGAAGCATGACCTCCATGTCATCGGGGATATAGTTCGCCGCAAGCGTGGGAATGCCAATACCCAGATTGACATAAAAGCCATCTTGAAATTCCTGGGATACACGCTGGGCCAGTTGTTCTCTCGTGAGTGCCATGTCGTCTCTCCTCAGGCGCTGCGCACAGTGCGCTGTTCAATGGTTTTCTCAAAGGTGCCCTTGATCAGGCGATTGACGTAAATGCCCGGCAGGTGGATCTCGTCGGGGTCCAGTTCCCCGGGCTCGACAATCTCCTCGACTTCAACGACGGCTATCTTGCCGGCGGTAATGGCGCCGGGGTTGAAGTTGCGAGCGGTTCTGCGAAACACCAGATTGCCGTAGCGGTCGGCCTTCCAGGCTTTGCCAATGGAGAAATCGCCAACGATGGACTCCTCCAGAATATAGTGACGGCCATCGAACTCGCGCACTTCTTTGCCTTCACCCACGGGGGTGCCGTAACCGGTGGCGGTAAAGAACGCGGGAATGCCGGCGCCACCGGCGCGCATTTTTTCCGCCAGCGTGCCCTGGGGTGTGAGTTCCACCTCCAGTTCACCGCTCATCATCTGCTGCTCGAAAAGCGCATTCTCGCCCACGTATGACGACACCATTTTCCGAATCTGGCGGTCTTCCAGCAGAATGCCCAGGCCTTTGCCGTCGACGCCGGCGTTGTTGGAGACCACGGTCAGGCCCTTGGTGCCCTTGCGCTTGATTTCCTTGATCAGGTTTTCCGGGATGCCGCACAGGCCGAAACCACCGGCGATGACCGTCATATTGTCTTCGAGGCCCGCCATCGCTTCTTCATAGCTGCCTACCACTTTGTCGAAACCGGACATGCTGTTCTCCTGATATTGCCTGCCAGTAGAGGGACCGGGCGTTGCCGCCAGGTCGGGATTGCCAAGACTGCAGCACAGCGCTATTTTTAACAAATAGAAAATAATGAACAATTAATAAGTATTGCAAATGAATGTAACCGTTAAGCAGATGCAGGCTTTTGTGGCGGTAGCGCGCTGCCAGAGCTTTGCCGAGGCCTGTGAGCTGGTGCACTTATCGCAGCCCGCCCTGAGCATCGCCATTCGCAAGCTGGAGGATGCGGTAGGCGGCCGCCTGTTCGCACGCTCGACGCGTTCAGTCACGCTGACACCGGAGGGCGAGGCTTTTTATCCGGTAGCCCGGCGGTTGCTGTCTGACTGGGATCAGGCGCTGGATGATGTACACAATCTGTTTGCATTGCGACGTGGCAAGCTGGATGTGGCCGCGATGCCTACCTTCACCTCCAGCCTGCTGCCAGGGTTGTTGAAACGCTTCCATGGCGACTACCCCGATATCAATGTGACGGTGCACGACGTCGTGGCTGAGCAGGTGGTGGATATGGTGCGAGAAGGCAGGGCGGAGCTTGGGGTGACCTTCGATCCCGGCGAGGCCTCTGACCTGGAGTTTCACCCATTGTTCACCGATCGGCTGGTTGCCGTGTTGCCCCGCGATCACCCTTTGCTGGCGCTGGAGCGCGGCCTACGTTGGCGCGACCTGCAGGATCACAGCTATATCACCCTGCAGCGCCCCTCAAGTGTTCGGCTGCTGATCGATGGCATGCTGCGAGACAAAGGCATTGTGCTTAACCCCGCTTTTGAGGCCCATCAGTTAGTCAGTGTGGGACGTATGGTTACCGAAAACCTGGGTGTGAGTGTGGTGCCCTCGCTGAGTGAATCCCAGATGCTGGAGATGGGCGCCGAGGTCAGGCCGATCGGCGCACCCGCGGTGACTCGTGAAGTGGGCGTCATTACCCGACGGCGCTACCCGCTGTCGGTGGCTGCCCAGGCAATGTTCGACATCCTGGTTCAATGTGGGGCACCTGAGTCCCCCCGTTAGCCCCTTGCATGGGGTATCATGTTGCCTCGAACAAAAATGACCCCAGTTATGTTGTTATCCCAGCAAACCCAATACGACCGCCAGGTAGCTGCCTGGCTGCTACTTTGTGCTGCCGTTATTTTTGGCATGATTCTGCTAGGGGGGGTGACACGGCTCACCAACTCCGGGCTGTCGATGGTAGAGTGGAAACCGCTAATGGGTGTGATTCCGCCGCTGAGTGAGGCCGAGTGGCAGGCAACCTTTGACAAGTATAAGCAGTTTCCCGAGTACCAGAAGGTGAATCGCGGCATGGATCTGGACGGCTTCAAGTCTATTTTTATGTACGAATACCTGCACCGGGTGCTGGGGCGTTTGATTGGGGTTTTGTTTTTCATCCCCATGCTGTTTTTCGCCATTAAAGGGCGAGTGCGTCAGGGCGTTATGCCCAAACTCTGGATACTGTTTGTGCTCGGTGGTCTGCAGGGCCTGCTCGGTTGGTACATGGTGAAGAGTGGTCTGGTGGATAACCCCAGGGTGAGCCAGTACCGCCTGACATCGCATCTTGGGCTTGCCGTGATTATATATTCCTACATGCTTTGGGTGGCCTTTGACCTGTCGTTTCAGGGTAAAAGGGTCGCGGCGCCTGCGGCAGCGGCATGGGCGCGGGCGATACCTGTGCTGGTGTTCCTGATGATCTTATCCGGTGGGCTGGTGGCGGGTATTCGCGCCGGTTTTGCCTACAACACCTGGCCCTTGATGGGTACATCCTTCATTCCACCGTTGCTTTACTCTCTAGATCCCTGGTGGGTATCGGCGTTTGAAGATATCACCACCGTGCAGTTCAACCACCGCATGTTTGCCTATGTGTTGTTTGGCCTGGTGCATGTGTATGCCTGGCGCGCGCTGGCGAGCGGCGCAGGCATGGCCGCCGGATTGATGGTCGCTGCGTTGTGGTTTCAGGTGGTTCTGGGAATCAGTACTCTGCTACTTCATGTGCCGGTTTGGTTGGCCGCCCTGCATCAGGGCGGCGCGGTGTTGCTGCTCACGACCAGTCTATATACCAGCCATGTTTTGCTCAGGCAGCGGGGCTGACCTACCAGAACTGCAGGTTCTTATCGTCTTCGCGCCGGCCGACATTTTGGCGGCGCTCGGGTTTGGCGTTTGCACCAAACCGCACTGAGTCCCTGCGATCTTCACCCTAGCGTATTGTTTGATGCCGGCGTTCCTCGCCTACGTATTTCCGTTCCTGCCCATCGCTGCCGCTAAACGGTGCGGACAGGTCCCTGGCTTCAAAAACTGCCTTGTCACCCATGTCAGATAGCCCCATTTTTGTTTTTTCCGAGCTCAGTACAGACCTGCTCTGAGCGCGCGTTTCGGACACATCGCCAAAAAAGTGTGATGAGTGTCACATTTTAAGTGGCGATCAGCCTAAAAAATGTACAGAAAGCTGCCTGTAATCGAGCGAAATGTGAATTACAGCGCATTCAGTCCATAGTCAGAACCCTTCTTCTGGCCTATGCTTTTTCGGCTGGATAACGTGTTTAGTTTCAGTCGGTTATACGCAAGGCCCCCATACGGCCAATAAAAAAATCGCGTAAGCCGGCTGTATCAGAGTGGATATCAAGGAATGAACCACGTGGACGACCCGCTGTTGCAGTGCTTGTTGGCGCTGTGCCGCTGCCATGGCAACGCCTCGACGGCGGAAGCCGTGATGGGCGGCCTGCCGGCAGACGCAGGCAAATTGAGCCCCGGCCTCTTTGAGAGAGCAGCCAGTAGGGTAGGGCTTGCCAGTCGTCTGGTGCACCGCTCCCCGGAAGATATTGAGCCGGCCCTGTTGCCAGCAGTATTGCTGCTTAAAAACGAACGCGCCTGCCTGCTCATGGGCTGGAAAAACGACGGTGCCTTCGCGCGCGTTATCTATCCCGAGTTGAACGAGGCCGTGGTCGACGTACCGCGGGAAGAGCTACTTGCCTCGGCGACCGGCACGTTGATTGTGTGTCGTCCGCGGTTCAAATTTGATCAGCGTGCGCCACGCACAGGGACTTCTGAGCGCGGCCACTGGTTCTGGGACGCCATGCGCGCCAACATGCCTGTTTACCGCGATGTATTGTTGGCCGCCTTTTTTATCAACATGTTCGCCCTGGCGCTGCCGCTGTTTACGATGAATGTCTATGACAGGGTCGTGCCTAACCACGCTGTTGAGACCCTGTGGATGCTGGCGGCGGGGGTGGTCATCGTGATGATTGCCGATATTGTGTTGCGTACCATGCGCGGCTACTTTCTCGATCTCGCCAGTCGGCGTGTCGATATCACATTGTCGGCAACGATTATGGAGAAAGTGTTGGGGATACGGCTCGAGCACCGCCCGGTGTCGGTGGGGTCCTATGCCGTAAATCTGCGCTCGTTCGAGACCCTGCGCGATTTTATCACCTCCGCCTCGGTAACCACGATTATCGACATACCCTTTGCGCTGATTTTTATTGGCGTTATCGCCTGGATTGCCTGGCCGGTGTTAATCCCCATTGTGATTGGCCTGGTGTTGGTACTGGGTTTTGCGCTGTCGGTGCAGGGCAAACTCAAAGAACTCGCCGAGACGACGTATCGCGCCGGCGCCATGCGCAATTCAACCTTGATCGAGTCGCTGGTCGGCCTGGATACGATTAAGGCCATGGGCGCCGAATCCCGCATGCAGCGGCGCTGGGAGGAGACCACCTCATTCCTGGCGCACGTGGCCGTGCAGTTGCGTCTGTTGTCCTCCTCGACCATGAATGTCAGCCAGTGGGCGCAGCAGATGGTGACGATGTTTGTAATTGTCACCGGGGTTTATCTCATTACCGCCGGTGAGCTGAGCATGGGCGGGCTGATTGCCTGTACGATGCTGTCGGGACGAATCATGGCGCCCTTTGGCCAGACCGCGGGCCTGATTACCCAATACCACAATGCCGAGATTGCCCTGAAAACGCTAGACGAGGTGATGGACCAGCCGGTGGAGCGTCCGCCGGGAGCGCAGTTCCTGTCCCGGGAAATGTTTCGCGGCGAAATCGAATTCAAGAATGTGTCGTTTGCCTATCCCGGTGCAGAGCTGGATTCGCTCAGCAACGTGTCGTTCAAGATCAGCCCCGGGGAGCGCGTGGCAATTCTGGGCCGGGTAGGCTCCGGTAAATCGACGCTGCAGAAGCTTGCCATGGGGCTGTACCAGCCCACCGCAGGCGCCATCATGATTGACGGCATTGACCTGCGTCAGCTGGATCCGACCGAGCTGCGTTCACGGGTGGGCTATGTGCCGCAGGACGTGACCCTGTTCTATGGCAGTTTGCGGGACAACCTGACGGTGGCCAATCCGCAAGCCTCCGATGCCGCGATAGTACGCGCAGTGGAGATCGCCAACTTGGCCGATTTTGTGAATCGACATCCGCAGGGTTTTGATATGCAGATCGGTGAGCGCGGTGACTCACTGTCAGGTGGGCAGCGCAAGTCGGTGGCACTGGCGCGCGGTGTCATTAATGAATCGCCGATTCTGTTAATGGACGAACCTACAGGCTCCATGGATCACTCCACCGAAATGGCCGTGAAGCGCAAGCTGGCGGAGTTTGTGGAAGGCCGGACCTGGCTTGTGGTGACCCACCGCAATTCACTGCTGGAAATGGTGGATCGCATTATCGTGATTGATAACGGCAAGCTGGTGGCAGACGGGCCGCGAGATAATGTGGTGCAGGCCTTGAAGCAGGGCAAGATAGGGAAGGCCCAATGACTGAGCAACGGGAAAATAACGTCGCTCAGGAAGCGGGGGCTCCGCGTCGAGGTATAGGGCGGAGTCTGGTCGACAAGTTGTTCGCGCCTTGGATGGAGGATGCGGCTGCCCCGGCAGGTTGGGAGCAGGATGCACACCGTGCCTATGTCGAGCAGCAGCCACTGCGGGCGCGCGCGTTGCTGTATGTGGTGGCAGTGATTGTTGTCGCGCTGGTTGTCTGGGCGTCGATTGCCGAGATCGACGAGGTTACCCGCGGGCAGGGGAAAGTGATTCCCTCGCGCCAGGTCCAGGTCATTCAGTCCCAGGACGGCGGCGTGGTCACAGAAATTCTGGTGCGCGAGGGCGATACGGTGGAGCAAGGCCAGTTGCTGGTGCGCCTCGACCAGACCCGCTCGCAATCGTCTCTGCGGGAAAACCGCGCCGAGTATCAGGCGCTTGCCGTGAAGGCTGGGCGGTTGCGTGCTGTCGCCGACGATACCGAGTTCCAGCCCGATCCTTCGCTGACCGCCGCGGTGCCGCGCATTGTCGCCCAGGAGCAGGCGTTGTATGACTCCAGTCGCGCCGAACTGGGGCTGGAGAAGGGCATGGCGGGTGAGCAGTTGTCCCAGCGCCGCGAGGAACTGGTGGAAGTCACCGCTCGCGAGCGCCAGGCTGCCCGTTC
Organism: Halioglobus japonicus; assembly: GCF_001983995.1. Taxonomy (NCBI): domain Bacteria; kingdom Pseudomonadati; phylum Pseudomonadota; class Gammaproteobacteria; order Cellvibrionales; family Halieaceae; genus Halioglobus; species Halioglobus japonicus. The sequence goes on from NZ_CP019450.1 coordinate 1,462,424, forward strand.
ACTTCAGCTTACCGAGCGAGAGCTTAATCTCACCCGTCCCATGGTAGCGTCCGGAGCCGTGTCTAAGGTGGAAATCCTGCGCCTGGAGCGCGAGGTGAATCAGCTCAGCGGCGAGCGCAAGCAGGCCGCCGCCCAGATTAACCGCATTCGGTCTGCGATTCAGGAAGCCGAGAGCAAGGTCGCGGAAGTTGAGCTTGAGTTTATGAACGAGGTTCGCGAGCAGCTCGCGGATACGATTACCCGCATGAATGCGTTGCGCGAAGCAGGGCTGGGGTTGTCGGATCGGGTAAAACAAACCGAAGTGCGCTCGCCGGTAAACGGTACGGTTAAACAGCTGCACTATCACACTATTGGCGGTGTGGTGCTTGCGGGTAAGGAAATCATAGAGGTGGTGCCCGCCGACGATACGCTGCTGCTGGAAGTGCGTATCCGCCCCAAGGATATCGCCTTCCTGGTGCCCGGGCAGCCCGCACTGGTGAAGTTCACGGCCTACGATTTTGTGGTCTATGGTGGGTTGGACGGCGTGGTCGAGCACATTGGTGCGGATACGGTCATGGATGAAGAAGGCAATCCCTTCTACGAGATTCTGGTGCGCACTCATGAAGCCGGTATCGCTGAAGACAAACCAATCATCCCGGGTATGACAGTGGAAGCCGATATTCTCACAGGTAAGAAAACGATTCTGTCTTACCTGATGAAGCCGGTGCTGCGCGCCCGCCAGTACGCCATGACGGAGCGATGATGGAGCATTTATTTGTGACATCGGCGGGCGAGATTCGGCAGCGCTGGCGACAGGCCTTTCCCCTCGCCAAGCGCGCGGCCAGCATTGCGGAGATCGGCGCAGCCACCACCCGCGCCCGGGGCGTGATCTGGCTGGACCTGGCAACAGCGGCACCCGAGGCCCGCAAGGTGCAGGTACAGGCCGCGGTGGAGTTTGGCTGGCCGGTGGTGGTGATGTCTGCTGCCCCGGGGGAATCAGAGGCGTTTGAATTTCTAAATCTGGGGGCGGTGGGTTACTGTCATTTTTGCGCGGCGCCGGAGCAACTGCGCGAGATAGCGCTGGTAGTGGAGCACGGCGGCTTCTGGATGCCGCCAGAGCTGATGCAGCGCTTCCTGGCACTGTCACTGCGCGTTGTGCCTGGCACGGCGCCCCGCGAGCCGGAACTGAATGAACTGACCTCCCGGGAGCTCATGGTGGCGGAGCAGGTTGCCCATGGGGCCAGTAATCGGGAGATCGCTCAGACGCTCAATATCACTGAGCGGACGGTGAAGGCACATTTGTCCGCTATTTTCGAAAAAATGGAAGTCCGGGACCGCGTTCAGCTGGCTCTAGCGATGAATAATATCCCCACCTATACAACCATCAATTAGGGGTAGGTGGGGCTGGTAAAATTTCTTTAAATCAATTGCTTAGCGAAATTCTCCGACGGTTGGGAAGGCCCCCGCTCACGCAGCTGGAGGGAGTAACTATGTGAACTGGTTCACATTTTGGTTCGAGTCCGGGGCTAACATGTACAAAAGTACAATTTACGCTTGTCGGTACGGGTTTACGCTAGGCGGCATGGAGATGCGTCGGTCGGGCGCGCTAATACATTCGATTCACGGAGTAGTACGATCATGGATGAGGCTCAAATTGCGGTAGTGGCCGGCTTAACGGGCAAGGCCTATGTAAGGAACGCTGAGGGTGAATTACGCGAATTGTCGATAGGCGATGCGTTGTTCGAAGGAGAAACCGTAGTGACCCCGGATGGAGTCATGGTGGAGCTGACGCTCACCGATGGCTCGCTGATGGTTGTCGACGCACCGGAGATGATGCTGAGCCCCGACCTGGTGGCTGAGACGGCCCCCGGCCCCGACGAGAGCGCTGTTCAGGACGAGACGATAGAGGCCGTGCTGGCCGCTCTGGAAAGTGGCGAAGACCTCGGCGAAGTGCTCGAGGCAACTGCCGCAGGCCCCAGCAGCCTTTCTGGCCCCAGTGGCGAAGGTCACAGCTTTATCCGTCTTGGCCGTATTGCCGAGTCCACGTCGGAATTTGATGGCATTGGCGGCAGCACTGGCAACGAAGCTGAGGCCGAGGCCGGGCAGGACAGCACACCCGTCGATGCGATTGATGACGAGGCCTCCACCGATGCCGGTGTGCCGGTCGTCATCTCGGTAGAAAACAACGATATCTTCGCTGAGGGTGAGGACGTTATCTCTATCTCCCAGCCAGAGAACGGTGTTGCGATTCTCAATGACGACGACACAGTGACCTATATTCCCAACGAAGGATTTAGCGGCACAGACACCTTTACCTATACAGCGACCAATCCCGATGGCACCCAGGGTGATACCGCGGTGGTCACTGTTGAGGTGAATCCCCCCGCGGATCCGCCCCGCCGCCCCCTGTTGAGCCCCCGTGGTTGAACCCCCGGTGGTTGAACCCCGGTGGTGGAGGCACTGCCGGAAATCAGCGTTGGCGATGACGTGGTGATCGAAGGTGGTACCGCCCAGGTGGTCGTGTCCATCGACAAGCCCTGGGATGAACCGATTTCCGTGGCCTTCGAAACCGAAGACGACACCGCGACAGTCATCGGCGGCGACTACGACCCCGAGACAGGCACCATTACTTTCGCGCCCGGTGTCACCGAGCTGGTGATTCTGGTGTCCACCAATGAAGACAACATTCGCGAAGGCTCTGAGTTCTTCAACGTCAACCTCAGCGACCCGGTGAACGCCACCATCGCCGATGGTGAAGGCGTTGTGGAAATCGTCGATGTTTACGAAGATCCCACCATTACGATTGGCGATGACGTAGTTGTTGAGGGCGACACCGCCCAGCTGGTTGTGAGCCTGTCCCGTGCTGTCGAGGAAGAAGTCACCGTGGACTTTGTCAGTGCCGACGGTACTGCGATTGAAGTCAATGGCGACTACCTGGGTACGTCCGGTACGTTAACGTTTGCACCGGGTGAAACCGAGCTTGTCATTAATGTGGTGACACTCGATGACGCGGAGGATGAAGCCTCCGAGAATATGTTCATTGACCTGAGTAACCCCACTAACGCAGAGATCGAGGATCCGCAGGGTAGGGTCACTATTCGTGATAACGAGGTGCCTGATACGCCGAATGATCCCCCTGTGACTGAAACTGAAACCATTACGGTGGATGAGGCCGCGCTTGCCAGCGGCAGCAATCCAGGCAGCAACTCAGAGACTGTCTCCGGACAGTTGGATGCCACTGATCCCAACGGCGATGCACTCAGCTTCGTTCCCGGTGTGCAGGTGGGTACCTATGGCACGTTGGAAATCAATGCTGATGGTTCTTACGTCTATACGCTGAATTCTCGCTTCGATACCAATCCGGATGCGGACAATGGGACTCAGACTGAGTTTGGTGCAGAGAGTTTCGAGTACACGGTATCCGATGGTAATGGCGGTTTTGATACTGGCACCGTATCGATCAACATTGTTGACGATGTTGCAGACGCCCAGGACGACACTGACAGCACAAATGCCGGCGCTAGTACCAATGGTGATGTCATTACCAACGATGTTACGGGTGCCGATGGCATCGAAGGTGTTGTTGGCGTGCTGGCTGCGGCCGACTACGTGAGTGGAGACCTTGAGAACGGTGTCGGTGTTATCGCCGGTGCCCAGGGCTCGCTGGAACTGAATGCGGATGGCACGTATACCTACACTGCCAACGAAGATGCTACCGGTGAGGATGTCTTCTACTACACCATTGTCGATGGTGATGGTGATCTCAGCACGGCGATGCTGACCATTGATATTAATTCCGATCCAATGATCTCGAATCTGACGCCGCTGCAGGAAGGCGGTGACGCGACCATAGATGAAGATGATCTGGAGCAGGATGGCGAGGATATGGACGGCTCTGATACGCCGACCGATCCGAACACAGTGACAGGTGATTTCAACGTCACTTCGCCTGATGGTGTAGAGGACCTGACCGTGGGTGTTATAGCGGTTGTTGTTGGCGGTGTGGTGCAGAGCTTCCCGGCCAGTGCGGTCACGCCTCTGGGCAACATGTTGACCATTACCGGGTTTGACGGTTCAACGGTGAGCTACAGCTACACCCTGGAAGAGAACGAAGCGCACCCGGCAACGGGTGAGGATGCGATCTTCGAGACCTTCGCTGTAATCGTGACCGATCCGCAGGGCGACAGCGACAGCGATGATCTGGTGATCCAGATTGTTGACGATGTTGCAGATGCCCAGGACGACACTGACAGCACAAATGCCGGCGCTAGTACCAATGGTGATGTCATTACCAACGATGTTACGGGTGCCGATGGCATCGAAGGTGTTGTTGGCGTGCTGGCTGCGGCCGACTACGTGAGTGGAGACCTTGAGAACGGTGTCGGTGTTATCGCCGGTGCCCAGGGCTCGCTGGAACTGAATGCGGATGGCACGTATACCTACACTGCCAACGAAGATGCTACCGGTGAGGATGTTTTCTACTACACCATTGTCGATGGTGATGGTGATCTCAGCACGGCGATGCTGACGATTGATATTAATTCCGATCCAATGATCTCGAATCTGACGCCGCTGCAGGAAGGCGGTGACGCGACCATAGATGAAGATGATCTGGAGCAGGATGGCGAGGATATGGACGGCTCTGATACGCCGACCGATCCGAACACAGTGACAGGTGATTTCAACGTCACTTCGCCTGATGGTGTAGAGGACCTGACCGTGGGTGTTATAGCGGTTGTTGTTGGCGGTGTGGTGCAGAGCTTCCCGGCCAGTGCGGTCACGCCTCTGGGCAACATGTTGACCATTACCGGGTTTGACGGTTCAACGGTGAGCTACAGCTACACCCTGGAAGAGAACGAAGCGCACCCGGCAACGGGTGAGGATGCGATCTTCGAGACCTTCGCTGTAATCGTGACCGATCCGCAGGGCGACAGCGACAGCGATGATCTGGTGATCCAGATTGTTGACGATGTTGCAGATGCCCAGGACGACACTGACAGCACAAATGCCGGCGCTAGTACCAATGGTGATGTCATTACCAACGATGTTACGGGTGCCGATGGCATCGAAGGTGTTGTTGGCGTGCTGGCTGCGGCCGACTACGTGAGTGGAGACCTTGAGAACGGTGTCGGTGTTATCGCCGGTGCCCAGGGCTCGCTGGAACTGAATGCGGATGGCACGTATACCTACACTGCCAACGAAGATGCTACCGGTGAGGACGTCTTCTACTACACCATTGTCGATGGTGATGGAGATCTCAGCACGGCGATGCTGACCATTGATATTAATTCCGATCCGATGATCTCTAATCTGACGCCGCTGCAGGAAGGCGGTGACGCGACCATAGATGAAGATGATCTGGAGCAGGATGGCGAGGATATGGACGGCTCTGATACGCCGACCGATCCGAACACAGTGACAGGTGATTTCAACGTCACTTCGCCTGATGGTGTAGAGGACCTGACCGTGGGTGTTATAGCGGTTGTTGTTGGCGGTGTGGTGCAGAGCTTCCCGGCCAGTGCGGTCACGCCTCTGGGCAACATGTTGACCATTACCGGGTTTGACGGTTCAACGGTGAGCTACAGCTACACCCTGGAAGAGAACGAAGCGCACCCGGCAACGGGTGAGGATGCGATCTTCGAGACCTTCGCTGTAATCGTGACCGATCCGCAGGGCGACAGCGACAGCGATGATCTGGTGATCCAGATTGTTGACGATGTTGCAGATGCCCAGGACGACACTGACAGCACAAATGCCGGCGCTAGTACCAATGGTGATGTCATTACCAACGATGTTACGGGTGCCGATGGCATCGAAGGTGTTGTTGGCGTGCTGGCTGCGGCCGACTACGTGAGTGGAGACCTTGAGAACGGTGTCGGTGTTATCGCCGGTGCCCAGGGCTCGCTGGAACTGAATGCGGATGGCACGTATACCTACACTGCCAACGAAGATGCTACCGGTGAGGACGTCTTCTACTACACCATTGTCGATGGTGATGGAGATCTCAGCACGGCGATGCTGAGGATCACAATTGAAAACAATCCGCCCACTGCTGAAGATGAAGAGGCTCGGGTATCTGAAGAAGGTCTGGCCGGCGCAGATCCGGATGGTGAAGGTGACCAGGATACAACTAACCAGGTTACCGCTAACGGCACGATAGTTCTGGGCGATACTGACGGTGAAGCTTTGACGGTCACGTTTGATGCCGCATCCCTGCCGCTGAATACCGATTGGACTTCAGGTGGTGAAGCGATTGAGTGGGAGCTAAGCCCCGATGAAAAAGTGGTGACCGGCATTGCAGATGGCGAAACGGTTATTACTATTACTCTGCTCAATGATGCAGGTAGCTACAGCGTTGAGTTGTCGGCACCTTTTGACCACACAGATACCACTGTAGAGGAAGATCTGAGCTTTGATCTGGGCGTTGTTGTCAGTGATGGTGATGCCGAGACGAGCAGCACCCTGTCGGTATTTGTTGAGGATGACAGCCCTGCAGCTGAGATTGATGAAGCCGATGAATACGACGTGCGTGACGATTCCGATGTTGTGCCCGAAGACAAGAGCGGTGACGTCAGTATTGGCGCGGCCATCAACATTGTCGAAGGTGCCGATCAGGGCTCTGCACTCAGTATCAGTCTCGACGATGCGAACTTCATCGATGCTGCTCCCTCAGCCCTGGCATTGACTGCAGGTGTGTCTGCGTCGACGTGGGCGACGATTGTCAAGAACGGAGAGGAACTCGGCGAACTCACGATTGAATGGGATGGCAGTAACGCCAGCTGGGAATTCAAGCCGGTAGACAATACCGCCGAGACCGATCCAGATAACCTCGAGTTTACGTTCACAACCACGGTAACCGATAGCGATGGCGATACAGCCTCCGATTCGCACCAGGTGGAAGTGGAACCAGTGGCAGATGTGCCGACCGGGTTGGCTATCGCCTTTGGTAGTCCCTCAATCGAGGGTAATGACCTTGAGGTGTTCATTAACCAGGAGGTGGGTGATCAGGTCGGTGACGATGTCATCAACGGTACACCAAACTTCGATTATAACGATATCGTGGTCGTGCCGTTGGACTTCGGTGGTGAATTCGCCAACCAGGTCATCACGATTAATCCCTCAGTGGACATTAGCGGTAGTTGGAACCACGACGGTGACGGGCCCTATTTCGATGATAACTGGGGCATGATTGTCTACGATCCCGAGGATGGTGCCTTTGGCGGTGGGTTTAACCCCGGTCAGAGCTCTATTCCGGACGGTGCTGTAGGTAACCCGGTGGCGTTCTTCTTCTACAACCAGAATATAATCGAAGATAACGATACTACTCCGGATATCGAAACCATCGATGGTGTGGACTACTACCGCTTCGGTACGCCCCAAAATGGCGAGAACGACTCCTTCGCCTTCTCGCACACTACGTCATTGGATATTCAGCTTAACGAAAATGGTCAGGCCTATGTGGTCTTTGGCGCAGAAACCACCCAGCAGTCCGAGTCGGTCGTGATTGACGGTGTTGCTGTGGCGGACGCGCCGGATACCTATGTTTACGGTGTGAATCTGGACGTCGGTATCGCTGATGCGGACGGCAGTGAAAGCATGACGGTGACCATTACTCTGAACACTTTTGAAGAGGGTACTAATACGCCGGTGGAGGTGGCTGCCAATCTGCTTGATGGGTCCAGTGACGAAGTGCCTGATACCGGCGCACCGGCCGATAACCAGTGGGTGGTGACACTTGACCCCGGTCAGAGCCTGGATGATGTCTTCGAGTTGCGTATGCTGCAAACCGAAGAGGCCTTTGACTTCTCGGTCACGATCACTGCAGTAACTACCGAGGCTGCTAATGGCGATACGGCTCAGAACGAGTTCACGTCTGACGTGGTGACGGTACCTGGTGCCTCTGTTGCCGCCGCAGCGTTTGCAGCTCCCGCCGCATTCGCTCAGGACCTTGGTGTGGTCGATCCCGCGGAGGATGTGGGTACACCTGATAATGAGCTGGCTGCCGGCGAGGTGCCACTTATCGGAACCGATGGCAACGACGTGTTCATGTTTGATCTGGCCGATGCGGGCTCTTCTGCCAGCTATGAAGTTTCCAACTTCGGCGCGGACGGTCAGGATGCGCTTGATCTCAGCGACCTGTTGCAGGGTGAGTCGGAGGACACGCTGGAGAACTATCTTAACATCACGTCTGACGGTACCAATACCGTGATCGAGATAGCCTCGAGCGGCTTCAGCAGTGGTTACGATGCTGCCGAGGTAGACTCCACCATCACGCTGCTCAATGTCGACCTTGGCAATGATACGGCGGCCGCCATCGCTGAGCTGTTGAGCAATCAGCAGCTGAACGTCGACTGATGCCGTTTGTGATGCGGGGCGACGACGGTTCCGTCGTCGCCATCAGTCTTGTTCAGAAAGATGGTTTCAATGAGGAATTGCCCGAGGGTTCGGAGGAGCTGACAGCGTTTCGCAATATCGGTGTAAGTACGGGGGGGCTGGACGAAACCGACAAGGACTTCGTGCGGGTACTGGAAGACGTTGTCGAGTTGTTAATCGACAAGGGGATTATCCTCTTTACCGAGCTTCCGCAGTCGGCGCAGGACAAAATCATGCGCCGCCAGCGCCTGAGAAGCGAGCTTGGCGAGCGGCTCAACCTGATTGGCGACGACTGATTTCTGACTACCCCGGGGTTCTCATGCCGGGGCCGGTAGCACCATCGGCCCCGAGTTCCTGCAGGATTTTCCACTCTGCTTCATTGTTCACTCCCTCGGCATACACACTGACGCCAATCGAGTGACCCACTGTGCATAGCGTTCTCAGCAAGGTCTGATTGGCCGCGTTGTCATTGATGTCGCGTACAAAGCTGGCGTCGATTTTGAGGTAATCAAGACCTATGTCGCTCAGTTTGCCAAGCTCTGCCAGCTGGTGGCCCACATGTTCTATACCCATCTGCACGCCGTGCGCTTTGGCGCCGTGGCACAGGGGCTTGAAGCGCTCGAGGTGGCGGAAGGCCATGGCCTCGGGTAGTTCGAGGCACAGCTTGCGGGCGGCTTCCGGCGAGCCGGCGAGGGTCTCCTCAAGCCAGGGCAGGAATCCGGGCTCAACCACTGCCGCGACCGACAGGTTGGCGGCAATGGGTTCGCTGCCATTGTTGAGTGCGTCTAGGGCCAATTGAATCAGGGTTTTGTCGAGCTCCAGAGAGACCTCAAGCCGATTCACCCAGGGCAGGAAGACGCCGGCGGACAGACGCTCGCCGTTCTGCAAGAGCCTGACGGGGGCTTCGTTATGGATGAGCTGGCCCTGCAAACCCAGCACGGGGTAAAAATCCAGGCTGAAACTCTTTTGTGCAAAGGCCTGTTCAAGAATGGCGCGCCAGTCTTCCAGTTGCTGGCGCACCGGCCGCAGCTGCGAATCGCTTTCCACGGTTACGCTGATGGTTCTGCCGCCTTGTTCCTCACTTTTTTGGAGCGCATTATCGAGACGCGTCAATAGCGTGCTAATCGTGTCGCCATGGGCGTAGATAGTGCAGGCGGTGGGCAGCTCAATCTCGGTACCCACATCGCGGCCATCGAGGCTCTGGCCAATAGCATTCAGTGCCAGCTCCGCCGTTTCCTGTGGGTCGATGGCCCGGGGAGCCAGTAAGGCAAAGTCAGAACCGTTAAGCCGGCTGGCCGACCAGCGACTGTGACCGGCGACGATGTCCTGCAGTGCTGCGCCAATATCCTGCAATACACTGTCCATGGTGGCGCGGCCCCATTGCTGGTTGAGCTCGGCCAGCTGGCGAATACGCACCAGACTTACACTGCCGGTGGCGTTAACGTCATCGCTTTCCAGCGCCGCAGCCACTTCCTTGAGAAAGGGTTCGCGGTTACTCAGGCCAGTGACCTTATCGAAATTGGCGGCCTGTTGATATTTCTGAAGTCGCTCTGCTTCTTGCTCGAGTACGCCTTTAATCCGCCCCGACAAGTCGTTCATTGCACTAACGACCTGCTTGAACTCCAGGGTCTTCGGTTCCGGGATGCGAATAAATCGACGCTCGCCAATGGCCTGGGCCTGATCTACAACATCGTCCAGGGGCTTGAGGATGTGCTGCAGAATACGTCCGCCGATCAGGCAAGACACCAGCATGAACAGCACAAAAATCAGCGCCAGTATCTGGGTGCTTTGCCACAATTGGTCGTATGCAAAGCGCGAGTGGCTGCGCAGATTCAGTGTGCCCACCTGAGACCAGCCGGACTGGATGACTGCGGCACCGTCGTCAATGTTGAGCGGGAAGGCATTGACGAACCACGCCGGCGCTTCGCTGGCCGACTGGGTGTCGTGGCGCCGGATTAATACCTCGCCCTCTGGAGAGAGCAGTTCGATCAACTCATAAAAGCCCGTGTCGAACTGAGCGGACAAGGTGAGTTCCAATAGCACTTCGTCGGCGCCTTGCTGCGTGAGCGACAGGGCTAGCGCTGCCGCGTTATCGGCGTTTTTCATGCTGATCTGCTGCTCCAGGTAGGACTTGGCCGAAAGCATGGAAACCAGGAAGCTGCCGCTGAACACCGCCAGTAACAGTGCGATGATGGCCAGCCAGAGTTTTGTTCGTAGTGACATCGTCTTTCTTCCTTATTGGTTTTCGCTAGCCCAGGCCTTCGGCGGCGGCGCGTTGTAGCAGATCGCGCCAGCGGGAAAGCTTGGCGCCCGGGTTAGTCGTAGCAGGGGCGGCAGCCCCACCCACCCAAAGTCCTTTGCTGTTGAATCCGTACACCGGGGTCAGGTCGGTGCGTTTGCTGGCGGGGTAAATGTCGCCGATCAGGTTGTCCAGAATCAGGGGCTCCGATGTGGGAGTTGCGTAGTAGGCCAATACCATGTGGGCTAGATGAATCTGGCTGTTGGGTCCGCCTGTCTGGGCTTTAACGTAGGTGATCCTGAGTTTATTGACGTCGACGCCGGCGAGTATCAGCGTGGTGTATTTGAAAATAGCGAAGTCTTCGCAGTCGCCCATGCGCTTGGACATGGTTTCCAGCGGCGTTGCCCAGTAGTCTTTCTGCCCCCAGGCTTCCGGGTCCTGCACCCAGCGTATGCGGCGATTGATGAAGTCGTTGGCGCTTTTGAGTTGCGCCAGTTCGTCCTGCGCGGCCATAGCATCAATAGACGCACGCCACTCGTCTACCAGATTCACCGTCTCCTGGCCGTAGCGGTTCATGGCAACCGAGCGCAGCTTCGCATAGTCAACCTGTGCCCAGACGAGCGAGCCCAGACAGGCGCAGGCCAGAAGCAATGAGCAGATCAGTCGGTATGTAGGCATGGCTCCCAGTAGGCAGCTTTTTCGCTGCAATTCGGCGCAGTTGGATAATTTTTATTCAAAAAACCGCTCTAAAGCTGGCGTGCAAAGAATAATAGACTACTTTCTAGGGTTCACTGCGTTCTGAAACTAACTTTTCTAGCTCTGTAATCACGTGATATCGCGTGTTATTGCAAAGAGCGCCGTGTACAGCAAAAATTAAGCGATAGCCTACACTCGGTAGGCGAGCAGGGAAGGAAATCGGCACGGCAGGACGTTGTGCCTGAAAGCAATAAAAGCACTGCGGTGTCGGCCGCGGTGATAATCTATTTGGGATCACAAGGATTGGTACAATGAAATATCTCCCATTCAAGCGAATCTCGCTGGCTCTGGCTGTGTCCGCTACAGCCCTTGGCGCAACCGCGCAGACCACGAGTGCGCCATCTGACGACATTGTCTCTGACTTTAAAACCGCAATTACCCAGGGTGTGACCTTAAGCCCCAGGGTGAATGCCGAGTGGTATAACTTCGAAGCGACCCGCGAGGCCCAGCGCGGTGCCCGCGGCGGCTATCTGCCCAGCGCTGACCTTTACTCCGAATGGGGTCGGGAAGAGCGCGAAACGCCGCTGATTGATTTCGACGACTACTCTCGCGATGCCACCCGCTTCAGCATTACCCAGATGCTGTTTGACGGTTTCGCCACCCGCGATGAGGTAGCGCGCTTGGGCTATGCCAAGCTGTCCCGCTACTATGACTTCAAGCGTGCATCGGAAGAGTTGGCGCTGGAGGCTGCGGAGGCTTACCTTGACACGGTCCAGTTCCAGCAACTGGTGAAGTACGCCGAAGAAAACTACGTGGTTCACAAGCAGGTCTACGATCGTATTGCCGAGCGTACCGGCGGTGGCGTCAGCCAGGGTGTAGACCTCGATCAAGCCGCAGCGCGTGTGGCGCTGGCCGAGTCCAACCTGGTGACTGAGATTACCAACCTGCATGACGTGATCACCCGCTTCCACCGTGTTGTGCACGGTATGCCGGCTGAGAACCTGCAGCTACCCGATGTACCTTCAGGCCAGATTCCCGAAATGCGGGAGACCGCTCTGGATCTCGCCTACCAGCGCAGCCCCGTGATTAACTCGGCCATCGAAAACCTGCGCTCTGCACAGGAAGCACTGAACGCCACCAATGCGCCGTTTATGCCGCGCCTTGATTTGCGCTATCGCAATGAGGTGGAGCACGACACCGATGGCCTGGAAGGGCGCTACGACGAGGAAGCCATTGAAGTTGTGGTGAGCTACAACCTCTATCGCGGCGGTGCCGACAGTGCGCGCAAGCGCGAGTTCTACAACCTGTATAACGCGGCTATTGAGGAGCGGAAGCAGGCCTGTTTAAACGTGCGTCAGGAGGTGACCATTGCGTTTAACGATATCGAGGCCCTGGAACAACAGGTGATGCTACTGGAGCGTAACCGTGTTGCCCAGGACAAAACCCGTCGCGCCTATCGCGACCAGTTCGATATCGGCCAGCGCACGCTGCTGGATCTGTTGGATTCGCAGAACGAATATTTCGACACCCAGCGCGCCCACATGAGTGCCCTGACTGACCTGCGTACCGCCCAGGCGCGCACGCTGTCCAACATGGGCCTGTTGTTGGCTTCATTGGATGTGGATGGCCTGAATGCGGAACAGCTCGCCGAGCTGGACCTCGACTTGTCCCGTGACGCCGATGATGAAAACGCTCAGGCGCTGTGTCCCCCGGGGTGGCTTTGCCCGCGTCTGTGGATCGCGATGCGCTGTTTGCCCGCCTGAACGGCACTAACGATGCAGCTGCTGCTGCAGCCTCTGCCGCTGCTCTGGCTGGGCTCGCAGCAGGTAGCGACCGCTATACAGCGGTGGGTGGCGATATGGTGTCGCTGACCATGGATGTGCAGTTTGAGTTCGACTCGTCACGTATCTCCTCCTCTTACGATACAGAGATGGCCAATGCTGCCGCAGTCCTCAAGGAGCACCCTGGTGTGCGTGCCACGGTTGAAGGTCATACCGATAGTGTGGGCGACGATCAGTACAACCAGTGGCTCTCAGAAAGTCGCGCCAACGCCGTGCGGGATCTGCTGATTCAGTCGCACGGCATTCCAGCTGATCAGTTGGTGGCTATCGGCCGCGGTGAAAGCATGCCGTTGGCAGGTAACGACACTGATTCAGGTCGGGCTCAGAACCGTCGCGTTGAACTGGTGATGGATATCGCCCAGTAATCGCATTCTGGTGAGAAAAGGGGCGCCATGTGGCGCCCTTTTTTCATGCGCAGCGTTAGCGGCAGAACTCTTCAATGGCAATGGCAAAGTTGAGGCTCTGGCCCTCGCTGACCGAAAAAGTCGTGATACCTACCAGGTTTCCCGTCTGATCAAAAAGGCCTCCGCCCGAGGAGCCTGAAGAGATCGCCGCATCGGTCTGGATCAGGCGCAAACCCCTACGGGCCCTTTTCTGGCCCACAATACCCCGGGACAGCGATGTCTCCAGGCCGCGAGGATTGCCGATGGCGGCTACTTCCTCACCAATGCGGACGTTGTCATGGGCGCGGGCGTACTGCACGTAACTGGGAAGGGTTTGTGCGGTCTGTAACACGCAGCGGTCGCCGGCCGTGTCTACAGCAACGAGGCTGGCAGACAGTTCGGTGCCAATTCTTCGCAGCTTGATTTGCCGCGGGTTACTCAACAGATGGCAGTTGGTGACCAGGGTGCGCGGTGATACAGCAATCGCCGTGCCGGTGGAGCGACCGGCGCTACCGCGAGAGTCCACGGTCCAGACCGATTGGCTGTTGTTTTCAAACACGGTAGTCCAGGGCTGGGCGTAGGGAATACTCTGCAAGCGGCAGATATCTGCCTGCAGCGGGCGCCAGCTACCCGCAACCGCCGGCTGTGTCGGTCCGGCGCTGTTGAACGTGGCGGCCGGGCGGGCGTTACTGGCGGCGACGTGTGGTGCCCGGAAATTCAGGGCGGCGACAAACGTCAGACCCTTGGCAGCATCGCGGCGTGCTTCATCGACAATCTGTTTCTGGGCAGCACTCATCCTAGGCAGTCGGGCTTCAACAAACGCTTTGCGCCGCGACTCGTAGCTGTAGTGCGGGCTGGTGAAATTATCGGCACTACAGGACGCCCACTCCTTTCCTTTGGCTAACGCCATGCCGTCGCGCCAGTGGTAGTAGGCGGTGTTCCAGTTTTCCATCGCGGGCGCCAGACCAAACTCCAGATAGGCGAGGCCAAGGTGGGCTTCGCAGCGGTCAAGGCTCGACCAGCCCGCCGGCGATGCGAGTATGGCGCTGAAGCGTTTGTGTGCGTCTGTGTACAAGCTGCGCGCCGTCAGCGCTCGGGCATAGTTGATTTCCAGCGCCCGGGCGCCATTGTTCACCGCCAGGCCGAGATAGTTGAAAGCCTTGGTGGGATCACGCGGCACGGCTGCGGAGCCTTCAGAGTAAGCGCGGTACAGGTAGGTGCCCGCCTGGCCCAGGCGTTGGCTGTCGGTGCCGGTCAGTGCATACTGTTCCAGTATGTTCACCAGTTCGGCCTCCTGGCCGATGATGTCGTAGTAATCCACCAGCGTCGCCAGTGCCTGGGTGTCGCCGCGGTCTAGGGCTTGTTGGCAGTTGCGCAGTTCGCGCTGGCGCAGATTGGCCAGCTCCCCGGCCGATAGTGATCGCTGGTAACGGGTTTTACCGCGGGCGTCTTTGCCCTGGCTGTTCACGATCGAGCCTGGGCACCAGCCGCTGTCGAGATTGCGCAGCGCACTAGAACCCGTGTGGTCTACCGTGGTTGACGAAGAGCAGGCCTGTAGTGTGGCGATCCCGAGCGCCAGGCCCGTCGCGCGAAGCCATGGGCGAATGCGCTTTAGGTTGCGTCGAGTCATTCAGTCATCCAGCGAGCATGCGCAAATGCGACTGATATGGCTGTAGGGGAGTTCACTTTGCGCGTGCCACTCATTGAACGCCCCCTGAATGAGTTTGAGTTCACGCTGGGTAGTGGGGTTTGGTTTGATATCGAGTCCGGCGCGGCGCAGACAGCAGACCACGTCGCCGGTGAGGACAAACGTGTCCTTACCCATATTGCGCAGCACACGTTGGCCGCTCATGCCACCGAGCCGGCTGCCGCCTCTCTTCAGATGGGCAAATAAACCGATCAGATCATCGCTGGGCCAGCGGCTGACCATTTTGCCAAAGCTGCCGTGCT
The DNA here is from genome assembly GCF_001983995.1 of Halioglobus japonicus. Classification (NCBI taxonomy): domain Bacteria; kingdom Pseudomonadati; phylum Pseudomonadota; class Gammaproteobacteria; order Cellvibrionales; family Halieaceae; genus Halioglobus; species Halioglobus japonicus. The sequence goes on from NZ_CP019450.1 coordinate 1,477,885, forward strand.
CTTTGCTGACATCGAGAATGTACTGGGCGTTATGTTGCACGCTCAGCACTTTCTGGCGGTTGCGAATGATCTTCGGATTCTGGCTGATACGGTCGATCTGGTCGGGGCTTAGCATAAGAATGCGGTCGGGTGGGAAGTTGAAAAACACCTCTTCAAATTCATCCCATTTGTTGTCGACCACACGCCAGACGAAGCCGGCCTGAAACACACAGCGGGTCATCTCCGCCAACCAGCGATCATTTTTTCTGGCGCTCAGGACGCGGCTGGATTTCACAGCGGGCATGAGCCGCGCGAGAGCGCGTTCACCGCCTTTGCGTTCGCAGGCACGGGCGTAAATTGCGGTAAATTTCTCCATGCCCGCAGTGTAGAACAAAGCCTTCCCCCGGGTACAGCCATCGAGGTGTCAGTATTGCCAAGCCCTGCTATGCTGACAGTGATAACAGCATAAGAGTTCCGTCATGTCCGATACAGATCCCGTAGCCGCTGATCCGAACCAGGCGGTGGAAGCCGCCGCACTGGTCGTCGAAAAGCCCCTGATAACCCCAGCGGCTATTGACGAGGAAACCCTGTTCATTTTGCAAATGTTTGACCAGATGGATGCTCAGGCGCCACTGATGCGTTTGGTTATTGGCGCGTCCATTGTCGGTATCTCGCTGTTACTGCTGTTAATTACTCGCTTTCATTTCAAGCGCCGAGTGGGGCGCATGGAAGCGCTACCGGATGATCGCTACAAGGCACTGCGATGGCAGGCACAGGACTTACTGTCCGCCGAAGATATGAAAGCGTTTCGGATCAGTTTTACCCAGTGGATTGGACGGTTCGTGTCGCTGGTATTTATTCTCGCGGCCATCAACGGATTATTGATGACGTCAGGCTGGACCCTGCGTTTGGCAGCGCGGATGATCAATGGCTTCTACCAGATTGTGTCATTTATATGGCAGGGGTTTGTCAGTTACCTCCCAAACCTGATTACGATTGTGCTCATCATCATGGTGGCCCGCTTCGTTATCCGCACTCTGTCAATGGTCTTCGATGGTATTCGCACTCGCAGAATCTACCTGAAGAACTTCTATCCCGAGTGGGCCGACACCAGTTTTGGCATTATCAAGCTATTGATATACGCGTTGACGGCAGTGATTATTTTTCCTTATCTGCCAGGTTCCAGTTCGCCGGCATTTCAGGGAATCTCGATTTTCGTCGGTGTGTTGGTATCGCTGGGTTCGACCACCGCCGTGGCCAACATCATTGCTGGCGTGGTATTGACCTATACCCGCGCTTTCCAAATAGGTGACCAGGTCGACGTAGCGGAGACCCGTGGCCGGGTGGTGGAGCGGAGCATGTTTGTCACCCGCATCCAGACCCTCAAAAACGTGATTGTGTCGATCCCCAACTCCATGGTGTTGAACAACAACATCATTAACTACAGCAAAAATATGGGGCAGCGAGGTCTGCTGGTGCACACGGGGATTACGATTGGCTACGATGTGCCCTGGCAGGTCGTCAATCGTTTGCTGATCGCGGCGGCGGAAAAGACCGATGGTATTGCTGAATCGCCGCCGCCATTTGTGCTGCAAGTGTCGCTGGAAGACAATTATGTGGCTTATGAAGTGAATGGCTGGACCCGCAAGCCGGAAGAGTTGCCCAGGATCTACTCAGCATTACATGCCAATATTCTCGATGAGTTCCACGGCCACAACGTGGAGATTACCTCGCCTCATTATCGCGCCGTGCGCGATGGCAACCCGGTGAATGTGCCGGAAGTGTTGCCGCGCGATGACGAGGACGGTGAGAGCGAAACGAAAGAGGAGAAGGCCTGATCGGCAATTCAGTCCGCCGAGAGCTTGAACGCGTACAGCACGTTGCCAGGCAGTTGACCGAACATGGCATAGCCTGACTGCACGTACAGCCAGTCTCCCGCGAGCAGTTGGCCGTCAACATCAATTGCTCCTCCATGACCTGTTACGCCGTTGACGGTGGTAACGGGCGTCGCGGTAGCGTATTCCCAGAGCACCTCGCCGTCTTCAATGGCATAGGCGCGTAACACGCCGTTGAGCCCACCACTGAACACCAGATCCTCGGTAGCGGTCGCTGCTGATGAGAGGCCATAGTAGAACGAGCAGTTGTACTGATCCTCCAGCGGCCGATGCTTGCCGGTACGCATATTCTGCAGTCCCACCAACGGCTTATCTTCGTCCGCAAGATAGCAGCCGCGTTCCACCCCCTGAAACCAGAGTACCTCGCCACTGCGTACATCAAGGGCGTGAATCCCGGGGCGTGGGTCGTAGCCCGGTCGCGTGCGTTCCGGATCGGCGGCGGGCACCAGCAGGCGCTCCCCGGCGAGTGCCATCCCCCAGTGGATTCCACCGTTGGTAGTGGTCTGATGAAGGTCCGGCCCCAGGGCGGCATTGCTCACCCGGGTTTTCCACAGCAGTTCGCCATTCATGTCGAGCGCCATGGCATCTCCTGACTTTTGGCCCACCAGTAATAGCTCGCTGCCGTCATCGAGTTTGGCGTGGACGATCGAGGCCCCGATATCGAAATCGCCGCCGGCATTTTCTGGGCAATTGGTACCGTCGTTCAAACAGGCCGCGTTCCAGACATCGTCTGCGGTTGCCTGGAAATGCCACACTGTCTCACCGGTATCGAGATCGAGCGCAATTACCGCATCGGAGGTCGCGGTGGCGGGGTGGGACAGGTTTTCGCCGGTGCCGATATATAAGCGGTTGCGGGCGGCATCGATGGTAGGTGTGCTCCAGACGGAGGCGCCGGACGGGCCCAGTAGGGGCTTACCGTCACTGGTTTGGCCCTGCAAGATAGCGTCCGCGGTGGCATGCCACTCCCACAGGCGATCGCCATTGGCGAGGTCCAGGGCCACCACGCCGCCGTGTGATTCGCAGCAAACATGATTGGGGTTGCCGGCTGCCGCAACTTCGTACGATGAGATCGGCACATACAAACGATTGTCGTGATGACTGATTGAGCCGGTAATGGTCGAGGTGCTGAACAGGCGCATATCCGCGCGCCAGCGAATGTCCAGGGATTGGCTGTCCACGGCATAAACCACTGCCATTGAATCTGCGAAGACCAGTACCGGCGCTGAATCTCCCGGAACGACGGTGATTGCCGAGCGAATGCCACTGGCGACTTTAGTATGGGCGTGAACACAGCCACGCTTGCGATCAATGGCGTAGAGCCGTCCTGTCTTGTCGCCAAAATACAGCGTGTCACCGACCACAGCTGGCTGGGAACGCATATCTGTGACTTTGGGAAACGCCATGGCCCAGGCCAATTGCAGCGATCCCACGTTGTCGCGATGAATATTGGTGCGGCCGGGTCAACGAAGCGCCTGTTGCCGTCCCCCTGGCCCCAGTTGCTTACAAACAATGTGGGCGAAGAGGTGTCTGGCGTATCGCATTGCTGCTGGGCCATCCAGTTGAAATCGTCACTCTCTGCGCCACTGAGGTAGATGGCGATCAGCCCGCGCTCTATGTCAGCAAGATGGGCGGCCATGGGCTGCATCTTGCCGAACTTCATGGCGACCATCACCGAATCCAGGGAATAGCCTGCGAGGGCCTCGCGCGTAGGGGCGTGCATTTGCGGGTTGTCGTGACAGCTGGCGCAGTGCTCGTTAAACAAGCGCTCGCCAAAAAAGGCCAAGGGCAGTTTGTCCGCATGCTGAATGGCAAGACCTTCAATTGTTTTCAGCGGCTTATCGGCACTGAAGAACCAGATCGCGGCTGCCGCGGGCAGCGCCACCAGCAGTAGCAGTAGTTTTTTCACGGGCGCTCCAGGGCAAAAGCAATGAGATAGTCGCTCTGGGGCCGACTGAACATAGCGTGGCCCCCGCGTTAATGACCACGTACTGGCGGCCGCGATAGGTATAGGTCATGGGCGTTGCCGTCGCATCCACGGGCAGTTGATGGCGCCATAGCACTTCCCCGGTGGTGGTATCGAAAGCGCGAAACTGGCGATCCATGGTGGCACCGATGAAAAACAAGCCCCCGGCGGTGGCAATGCCGCCGCCCAGGTTGGGTGTGCCCCAGTCCAGGTGAAAGGGCACTGGGAAAGGTGCCATATCGTGTACAGAGCCCAGCGGTTTCTCCCACAAGGTCTTGCCGGCAACAAGGTCTACGGCCACCAGCTTGCCCCACGGTGGCGGGCTGCAAGGAATGCCCAGCGGCGATACCAGTGCGCCTACTTCCACATCGTAGGGTGTGCCACGCATAGGGACGCGCATGCGTGCACCAGCGGCAGGATGGTCACTGGTGGACTCGCCCCTCGCTTCTGCGCGGGGGACCAGGCGGCCGCTAAACGGTGTGGTGTTGACGTTGACCAGCAAAATACCGCTGTCTTGCAAAATGGCGCCGCCGCCCCAGTTGGCGCCGCCGAGGCTGCCCGGGAGCATGAGGGTCAATTTCTCACTGAGTGGCGTGAACAAACCCAGGTTATCCAGTGCCGACAATTGCCGGGCGCAGTCTGCCTTGTCCCAGGGGGTCAGACCCCAGGCCTGTTCGGGCATAAGGAACGGGTCCAGCAGGGGTGGCGGGGCAATGGGTTTCGGCTGGGTGGGTGCGGTGTGTTCGCCGGGTATTTGCGAAGGCGGTACCGGCTGTTCGGTGATTTCCCAGAGGCTTTTGCCGGTGCGGCGATCGAGTACGAATACGAAGCCCTGTTTGGTGGGCTGGGCAAGCGCCGGAATCTGTTCGCCGTGCTTTTGCCACTCGAAGAGAATGGGCTGGGCCGGGGTGTCGTAGTCCCATAAATCGTGACGCACATGCTGGAAATGCCAGCGCACCTCACCGGTGGTGATATCCAGCGCGACAATACTGTTGGCGTAGCGATTGTCGCCGGGCCGGTTGCCGCCGTAGTAGTCCGGCGAGGGGGCGCTGGTGGGCAGATATACCAGGCCCAGGGATGCATCGATCGACATGGGGGCCCAGACATTGGCACTGCCGCTGCCACTGTGGCCTTCGAGTGGGTCAAACCCCCACAGGCGCTCGCCGGTGAGGCTGTCAAAGGCCTGGACCTGCCCCCGGGGCGATTCGGCGTAGTGGAAATCGATAACGGTTGATCCACTGACGACAACGCCCGCCGCAACGACCGGCGCCGAAGAATTGCTGACCTGGTCGGCGCCGCGCTCGCGGCCAAACTGAGTCACTTCGCCGTTGTTGCCGAAGTCTGTACAGCGTTTGCCTGTTAGAGCATCGACCGCGATCAGGCGCCGATCGTGCGTATTGGTAAACAGGCGATGGCGACAGGTTTGCTGCTCTGTGAGGCGCGGCTCTTCGTAGTACGCAACGCCGCGGCAGCGGAAGGGTCGCTCTCCGCTGGTATCGATGTCCGGGTCAAAGCGCCAGCGAGGTTCGCCCGTGCCTGGGTCCAGGGCAATGATTTCATTGAACTGGGTGCAGTACACCAGGGATTCACCAGCAGCCGCAGGCAGCAACAGGGGTGTGGACTGAGCGGAGGTCTGGGGCATGAGCGCCGCGCGGCGCTGTTGGTCGCCGCTGCGGAACATCCACGCCACGTCCAGATCGGCGACGTTCTCGCGAGTGATCTGGTCGGCGGTCGAGAAGTGCTGTCCGCCCGGGTCGCCTCCATAGTGGCGCCACTCGTCGGCCTGCGCCGCGAAGGCGGCGCACACCAGGGCTGTCGCGAGACCGGTGCGGCGCATTAGTCTGCCAGCGGTGTGATGCGCAGCAGGGTAGGCACGGCACCTTCTGTCTGCCAGGTGGGGAAGTGGGAATTGCTGGTGTAGATCGCCCCATCTTCTTCAGACACTTCAATATCGCGCGTAAAGAAGCGCTGGCGCGGCATGGGATAGACCTTCCAGCTTTCGCTGGCGATATGGAAACCGAGAATGGTGTCAGACTGGTTGCCGTTAACCCATACGACGTCGCGTTTGCGATCGACGTTAAGCGCATAGGGGAGTTCGTTGACAACCGGAAGCTCGTAGTCGGTGAATTCCTGCTTGCGCGGGTCGTACTTCACGAGCAATGAATTCTGGAACGCCACAATCCACAGATTGCCCTCGGCGTCGGCCCGCAGTCTGCGCGGTCCCTCGTAGGGGAAATCAATCATCGTGACTTCGCCGCTGTCTGGGTCAATGTGGGCGAGATCATTCGCGTACAGCCGCGCAACCCAGATACCACCGTCCGGAGCGACATCAATCCCATAGGGCATGGGCAGTCCTGTGGACTCACGGTCGGGTGAGGGCAGGGGGCGATCTTCCGGGTCAATGCTGAACAGTAACGGCAATGCCTTGAACATCAGCCATTCTTTGACACTGCGAGCGGGGAGGTCGTAAAGCGTGAACTCGCGGGTGTCGCGATCAAACTTTGCGACCTGGGAGGATAGTGCCAGGGTAAACCACACATCGTCATTGGCATCGGTGCGAATAGTGTGGGGATACAGGCCGCCTGGCATGTCGTGAATGATGAATTCCTTTTTGGTGACATCAAACTCCAGCAGCGCCTGCTGCATGGAGGGCGTGATAAAGATATTGCCGTCCGAGGGTGATACAGCGAACGAGTGGACCCCCATATAGTTGTGCATTTTCGGGAACACTTCGAAGCGGTTGCCCAGAATGCCGCCGAGGCGGGCGTCTTCGTAGTGAGGTACTTTGTATACGGTGTATTCACCGGTGTCGGTGTCGATCTCGTAAATCCGGTCGAACAGGTTGTCGCCCACGTAGACATAGCCATTGGGGTGAAGCAGAAAATCATGCATCTGGGAGAATCCATCACCGATGGGCCACTCGGTCATCTCTATGTCTGCCAGGTGGCTCTCCCAGCGGCGCGGCAGGGGCACCTGGTCCGGGTTTTCACGCAGTTCGCGGTATTCAGACTGCATCATTTCGGCAATGGGCAGCTGGTCATCGGTGGGCAGACGGGCACCATAGGTATTCATGCGCTGGATTACGCTTAGCCACTGTTCTACGGTGCGCTCATTGCGCATAAAAGGTGAGGCCTGTTGGTGACAGAAGGCACAGTTGAGCTGAAACACCTGCTTGAGTTCCTGATCGCCGCCGAAGGTCAGCTGTGACAACCATACATTCGACGGGTAACTGGCATAGTGCTCCTCGTCGCTCATGGGCGCCAGTGCCACTGTGGCGGTTGGTGCGTCCAGGTAGGCATCGCGATAACCCTGGGCCCGCACACGATAGCTGAATTTACCGTCCTGGAAAATATCGACCTGGCCTTCAGCATCGCTAAATCGGGTGACGGTAACCGCGGCTGTGTTGCTGGTGCCGTCGGGTGTGTAGCCATCATCGCTGAGGTCCGCGACGGGCACTTCCAGCGGGGTGCGGGTGACCATGGCCTGGGCAAGAGGCTGGCCCTGGGCGTCGGTGACGAGCAGTGAATCCGCGTGGGCGGCGGCCGAGCACAGCAGCAGGGCGATAGGCAATAGGGAGCGCATCGAGTAGTCCTTCCAGATAGAACCTTTATTGTGGCAGAGCACAGCTGAATTGCCATTGCCCTCAGGTGCCAGGGCCTATGGCAATGCGCGCCAACGGCTGCCGATGAAGGCGTTCACTGGTATTCTTGGTGGCTGTAATAAGGGGGGTGAAATGAAGGAATGGGGCCATGTTGCCTGACAAGGAGCGCGAGGTGAGTGTCAGCCTGACCCTGGCGCTGCTGGATGCCATGCGTCTGGCGGGTGAGGCCGAGCCTGAGGCCCTGCTGGGCGAGTTGGGCATTGATGCCCGGCTGCTTGAGCGCCCCGAGAACCGCATCAGTTTTGATCAGCAGCAGGCGCTGTGGCAGCAAGCGGTGCAACGCTGTGGTTCGCCGGAATTTGGTCTGCAGTTTGCCCGAGCGATTCAGCCCGCCAGTTTTGGCCTGGTGGGGTATATGGTCATGAATTGCGGCACCATTGATGCCTGCCTCGATGTGATCGTTGAGTACCAGTTTCTCGCCGGGCAGGGCGGCAGCTTTGTGCGCAGCGAGTGCGATGGCTATCCCGCGCTGGAATACCATGCCGTCAACGCGGACGATGCGGTAACAGCCCATCGTGTTGTGGCAATGTTTGCATCGATTGTGGCGCTCGGTCGCTGGTTGGCTGGTGATGCCTATGTGCCGCTACGATTGCAGTTGTGCGTACTGCCAGGTGATAAACCTGCACCATTCAGTGAATATTTTCACTGCCCTGTGGCCGGTGGCAGCAGCGCCAATCGTTTGGTGTTCTCACCTGAGGTGCTGGCTCTACCAATTCCTCACGCCAGTGCGGAGCTGTTGGCCTTGCTGACGGAGCGCGCTGATCGCGTCCTCGCGACGCCGGCGCTGGAGCCAGGCGTGGCTGCCCGGGTGGCCGGTTTAATGGCGTCACAACTCACCCAGACCCTGCCTGCGAAGCAGGCGATTGCTTCCCAGATGGGCATGAGTGAACGCACCTTACAGCGGCGTTTACAGGAGGAGGGGACCAGCTATCAGCGATTGCTCGACCAGACGCGCCATCAACTGGCACTGGAGTTACTGGGCAATCGTGAGATATCACTGGCGACGGTGGCAGGGCAGCTTGGTTTTGCCGAACCCAGCGCATTTTATCGCGCTTTTCGCAAATGGCAGGGTGTTACCCCTGGCGACTATCGCCAGGGGCTGGAGGCGGGGAGGTCGCGCTAGGCGTTAGTGCGCAGCATCAGGCGCTTGAACACAATGGCGTTGTGGTCGTCCGCGTCGCGTTCCGGCTCTTCAGCCAGTTCCACATCAGGGAAGCGCGTAAACAGTTCACACATGGTCAGGTACAGCTGGCGCTTGGCCAGTGCCGCGCCAATGCAGAACCTCGGCCCATAACCGAACATGGCGTCGGGATTAAATTCCCGCTTCACGTCGAATGTTTCCGGTGAGTCATAGTAGGCAGGGTTGTAGTCCTTCAGGTGCGGCATCATCAGCACCATGACGCCTTTGCGCAACTGCTCGCCCATAAACTCCATATCATTCGGCGCATAGCGTGCAAAGCCCATTTTGGACGCGACGCCCCAGCGGTTGATCTCGGAGAAGGCGTTGGAAAATGCATCTGGAGATTCCAGTGCCGCTGCTACCTGATCCTTGTGTTTGAGCAGTGAATACACCGACCACTGCTGGGCCACCAGGGTGGTATCGGCGCCGGCACCGATCAGTGCCAGTACCAGTGTCACGATGTCCCACTCCTTGAAATTCTCGTTCTCTTCTTCGATTTTCAACAGTGTGGACAGAAAATCATCCTGCTCAGGCTGGGCCCGACGTTCAGCGATCACCTTGAGAATGATATCGATGGCTTTGTTGCAGTCCTGGCGCGCGGCCTCGCGCTGCTCATCGGAGATGGTGGGGTTCCAGGTCTCGGTAAAGGTCAGGATCACTTTGCGTATTTCCGGCCAATACTTCTCGGGGATGCCGACCATCCGGGTAATGGAGATAAAGGGAATGTGCTGGGCGATATCTTCGATGTAATCGAAAGTCTCGGGTGATCCCAGCTCGTCGAACAGTTTCTCCACGTCCGGCTTGATCTTTTCCTGGATCTTGTCGACCACGTTGCGTGAGAACGCCGGGGAGACGACTTTGCGCACCAGGCGATGATGGCCGTGGTCTGCCAGCAGGCTGTGGCCAATCATGGCGCGCTCAAAGTTGCTCCACTTGTCTTCACTGGGGCGCTCGGGAGCGAATTCCCAGTCATAGAAATCGGACGACAATGGCTCCGTTTTCCAGCAGGCCATGATGTCTTCCATGCGCGTGACAATCCAGGCCTGCCAGGGCTCGTACCAGACGATGGGGCCGCGCTCGGCCAGGGCCAGGCACTGCGACACGGGGTCATTCATGTACTCCGACGAATGGGGGTTAAAAATTTCTGCCACTGGGGGCAGGGCGGTTGCAGCCTCCGACATAGTCGTCTCCGGGATTATTATGCGATAGCAAAAGTATACATATGTCTACTTTTGCCGCAAGTGACAGATCGTTCATTTACTGGTGCGTATGAGCTTTTATACCTGAACAAATCGTGAGCGGAGAAAAGGAGGGCGAGCACACCATCGCAAAGCCGCCAGCAAGGACGGCTGGGCCTGGTAGAGGGTGCAGAGCGGCAGTTTGGGTTAGTCGTCGCCCAGCAGGGCTTTAAGGTGTGCTTCCACGCTGCGCGCCAGCGCATGCAGGTCGTAGCCGCCCTCGAGCGAAGAAACGATCCGGCCATCAGCGCTGGCCAACGCCTGTTGGCACAGCTGCCGGGTGACCCAGGCAAAATCCTCATCGACCAGTTGGAAGTCTGCCAGGGGGTCTGCCTGATGGGCGTCGAAACCGGCAGAGATGAATATCAATTGGGGGCAAAGGCCTCCAGTGCCGGCAGCCAGTGGCTGTTTACGGCGGCGCGGAAAGACTCGCCGTCACTGCCTGCGGGCAGCGGCGAATTGACCACATTCGCCGCTTCGCAAGCTTCGCCGCTGTGCGGGTAAAAGGGGTGTTGGAACGTTGAGCAAAAAAGAATCCGCTCGTCGCCAGCCACGATGTCCTCTGTGCCGTTGCCGTGATGAACATCAAAATCGACGATGGCCACGCGCTCCAGGCCGTGGTGTTCGAGGGCGTGGTAGGCGCCCACAGCGATGTTGTTAAACAGACAGAACCCCATAGCTTTGTCGCGTTCCGCGTGGTGCCCGGGCGGGCGCACGCCGCAGAAAACCTGACGGGTCTTCTCGCCCATCACCAGATCCACTCCCTGAATAACAGCGCCCGCGGCAAGCAGCGCTGCCTGCAGGGAGTAAGGGTTCATGGTGGTATCGGGATCGACCGACACCGAGCCGATTTCCGGCGATTGAGCGAACAAATGATCTACATGGCGGCTGCTGTGGGCATGCAGCAACTGGTCGCGTTGCGCGGCCGAGGCGTCATAGCGTTGCAGCGCCATATCCAGACCGCTGGCTATCAGTCGGTCGTTGATGGCGCTCAACCTGGCGGGCTGCTCCGGGTGGTAGCTTCCCATGTCGTGCAATTCGCAGGTGGGGTGGCTGATGTAGGCAATATTCATGATGCGCTCCATGCTCAGGGTGATCTTGCACCCTGGCCGTGTTGCAGGCAAGAAGCAGGACAGATTTGTGCCTATACTTTGTTCCGGATCATTCCTTGGGGGCGGCGCAGGGGCACTGGCTGACGGTCACAATGCGAAAACATTATCTGGAAAGCCTCTTCAGTCCCGATGCAGTGGCTATGGTGTGCGATGAAGCGTATGCCACCATCGGCGAACAAGTACTGAACAATCTTCGCAGTGGGGCGTTTGCCGGTGCTATTCACCTGGTGACTGCGGGTAAGCACAAACTGGCCGGGTACAAACCCAGAGCTGCCCTAGCGGATCTGGACGGCCCGGTGGCATTGGCTATTGTCGCAGCGGGGGCAGAGCATCAAGCCGACATTATGCATGCCTGTGGCGAGATCGGGGTCAAAGCGGTGGTGATCCTCTCCGGTGGCTTCAGCGAGATGCAGGAGTGCGGCCTGGCATTCCAGAACGAACTGGTCGAAATTGCCCGCCGCTACCACATCGCCCTGGTGGGGCCGCGTTGCCTGGGCATTGCAAGGCCGCGTAACCATTTTAATGCCACCTCGGCTCGCAGTCCGATTCGCGAGGGCAAGGTGGCGCTGGTCACCCAGTCTGGCGCATTTTGCTCGGCCATTCTCGACTGGGCGGATGACGCCGGTTTTGGCTTTTCTGCGGTCGCATCATTGGGGGCCACGTCAGACGTCAAACTCGGCGATGTCCTCGATTATCTCGCACAGGACCCCCATACCAGCAGCATTCTTCTGTACGTGGAACGCATTACCAATGCCCGGCTGTTCCTCAGTGGCCTGCGCGCAGCGGCGCGACTGAAACCGGTTGTGGTCATCAAGTCGGGTCGCAACGATGCCGGTGCCCGGGCGGCGGCCAGCCAGATGCAGACTCCCTTGGGGCGCGACGAGGTGTTTGATGCGGCCATACGCCGCGCTGGCGCTGTGCGTGTCACTATTGTTCATCAGCTCTTTGCCGCCGCCACGATTCTGGCCTCGGGGGCAAGGGTAAAAGAAGGTCGTCTCGGGGTGGTGACCAACGGCGGAGCACCCGGGGTTATGGCGGCGGATTGGGCCGGTGATGCCGATCTGGCGCTGGCCCAGTTGTCCGATGACACCATGGAGCGATTAAGCGATGCTCTTCCCGACTACTGGACCTGTTCCCACCCGGTAGACATTCTTGGTAATGCCGATGCCGAGCGTTATCAAAAGGTGGTTGCGGCACTGCTCGATGATCCCGGTGTGGACGGGGTACTGGCGCTACTGACACCGCAGGGCTTTACCGATGCCTCGGCCTGTGCAGACGGCGTGATTGCAGCCAGCACCAAGGCCCGCAAGCCCGTGCTGGCATCTTGGATGGGGAGCAAGCTGGTGGACGAGGGGCGCAAGAAACTGACCGCAGCGGGTATCCCACAATTTATGTCCCCGGAGGCCGGTGTGGATGCCTTCAACTATCTCGCGCGCTATCGGCGCAATCAGCGCGCGCTATTGCAGGTGCCTGAACCCTTATCGGAACACCCCGACCCGGACGTGCATGGCGCCAAGACAATGATTGACCACGCCCTGAGCGAGGGGCGGAGTACGCTGACGATGGCCGAGTCGCGTGCTGTATTGCGGGCGTTCCATATTCCGGTGTTGCCGAGCATGGTGGCCGCCAGCGCTGCCGAGGCACTCATTGCCGCGGAGAACATCGGCTTTCCCATTGCGATGAAAATTGTCTCCCCGGACATTGAGCATAAGTCTGAGGTGGGCGGCGTGCGGCTGAATATCAGTGATTCACGGGCCGTGGCGGCAGCGTACGAAGAACTCATGCGCGATGTGGCGGATCGCGAGGGTGATGCCCAGCTGTGTGGGGTTTGTATTGAGCCGATGGTGGATCGGCCCCATGCCCGGGAGTTGTTGGTTGGTATCTCCCGGGACCCGGTCTTCGGGCCGGTTATCCATATGGGGCCGGCTGGCACGGCCGCCGAGGCGCTGGCCGGGAAAACCCAGGTCGCGCTGCCGCCGCTGAATGACTTCCTGGCGCGAGAACTCGTTGATCGCACTGCTGTGTCGCACTATCTGCGTCAATTTCGGAAAATGCCGGCGGTTAATATGGCTGCACTCTCGGAGGTCTTGCAGCGGGTGTCGGAAATGGCCTGTGAACTGCCTGTGATAAGCCGATTTGAAATCAACCCACTGCTGGTCGATGAGGCCAGCGCGGTTGCGGTAGAGGCGAATATTCATGTCGCGGCGGACAGTCTGGCCACGGATCACTACGGCCACATGGCGATCCACCCGTACCCTGCCGATATGCAAAGTCGCTTGCAGCTGACCGATGGCGCCGAGATTCTGATGCGCCCGATTCGTCCCGAGGACGGCCGCAGTGAGGAAAATTTTGTCGCCAATCTATCCGCGGAGAGTAAGTACTTCCGCTTCATGCATGGCCTGGATCGGCTCACGCCCAGCATGCTTGCCCGCTTTACCCAGATTGATTACGACCGGGAGATGGCGCTGGTTGCGATCCAGCAGAACAGTGCGGGCGAAGACACCTTTATCGGCGTGGTGCGATACGTCACCAACCCTGATGCAAATTCCTGTGAGTTCGCCCTGGCGATCGCCGATGAGTGGCAGTCACATGGCCTGGGCCCGCGTTTGATGGAGCGGTTAATCGATATCGCCAGAGAACGGGGCCTGGAAACTATGATAGGCGAGGTGCTGGCCCAGAATGCCCGCATGTTGCGCATGTGCAAGCGGCTGGGCTTTCGCGCCCTGCGCAGCCCCGAAGACCCGGAAGTAGTGGAGGTTACGCTTCCTCTGTAATGCGATCGCAGTTAGGGCAGGTGCGCAGGCTGAGCACAACGGTGGCACCAATGGCCATCAGCAAGGCAGTGCCGACTCTCAGGGTGGTGCTCTCCATGGCAAAGGCGATCGACGCCCCGCCTGCGGCCAGCATGGAGAGAATGGCTATAGCTTTAGAGCGCTGCGAAATGCAGCGCTGCTCTTCCCAGTTTCTGATCATCGGGCCGAACAACTCACTGGCCATTAATCGCTGGTGCCATTTTTCCGAGGAGCGGGCAAAGAACCACGCGGCGAGCAAAACAAAGGGTGTACTGGGCAGCACCGGCAGCACAATGCCGGCCAGCGCTAGGCCAAGAAAAAGAAAGCCCAGTGGTTTGTAGAGTTGGCGTTTCATGCGAACGGCATTTCCGGGGGACCAAAACGACTATGCTATCGCTAATGGCCAGTTCACGCATCCAGGTACTGGTCTTCGACACCAACTTCCAGTAAAACGTAGGACATGACTGCCAATCACTTGCCCGCCCAGGACCGCACCGCCCTTGTACTCACTGGCGGCGGCGCCCGGGCAGCCTATCAGGTGGGTGTATTGCGGGCAGCGTCCGAGGTCCTTGAAAAACAAGCTCACAACCCTTTTTCCATTATTACCGGCACCTCCGCGGGCGCGCTCAATGCCGTCGCGCTTGGGGCGTCCGCCAGTAACTTCCGCCTCGCAGTCAAGAAGGTGGAGGAGATCTGGAGCAACCTGAGTGTCGATCAGGTGTACCGTTCCGGCTATCTGGACCTGGCGGGTAGCGTACTTCGCCTGCTGGGCTCCCTCTTTCACCGGGGCACCGGGATCCGCAAACCCCTGGCACTGCTCGATACCGCGCCACTGGCGGAGTTACTGGCATCGTCGATTGACTTTGACACACTGGAGAAGCGCCTGCGAGGTGGTCAGCTCGATGCCATTGGTGTCACCGCCTCCAGCTATCACACCGGCGAATCGGTGACGTTTTACCAGAGCGACCTGGATGGCAGTGTTCTATTGCCCTGGCGCCGCTCCCGGCGTCGCGGAGTGCCGGCAACACTGGGTGTTGAGCACCTGCTGGCGTCGTCGGCGATTCCGGCCATCCTCCCGGCCACGCAGGTGGACGGTGCCTATTACGGCGATGGTGCCCTGAGGCAGGTGTCACCCATCAGCCCGGCGCTGCACCTGGGTGCCCAGCGGATTATGGTGGTGGGGGTGAGTGGTAATCCCAGCCATGAGCCGGCCGACGTGCGTGAACCCCATTCGCCTTCGTTGGCTAAGATGATTGGCCACGTATTCAACAGCGCCTTTATTGATGCTCTGGAAAGCGACATGGAGAACCTGCAGCGCATCAATGAACTGGTGGGCATTGTGCATAATGCCGACCCCAGCGCGGAAACTGGTGAATCCCGGTTGGTGGACTTTCTCTGCATTAACCCGTCGATTGAGATCGACCAGGTGGCCTCGGATCACCTGCATCGCCTGCCATCGGCCATGCGTACGCTGTTGAATGTCACCGGGGCCACACCCAAAGGCGGCGGCACCAGCCTCGCCAGTTACCTGTTGTTTGAGGGGGCTTTCTGTCGGGACCTGATTGAGTTTGGTTATCGGGACGCCCTGGATCAGCGGGATATGATCGAAGCCTTTTTCCACCCGCAGCCTGAAATCATGCTCTGACCCCAGCTGTGCTACCATCGGCTCCAGTTTTGTCGTTAGCAGGTGTGAAGTGAACCGGTTTATCGTCGTGTTCGGGGTGGTGCTCGTAACCTTGTTTACCGTGGAGATGCTCAATCCTGTGCAGGAGCATGTCATCGTGCCCTTTACCACGGGCCTGGCCAAGCTCAGTGCGGCGTTGATTTCGCCGTTTGATGAAAACGTCATCGCCTACGGCAAAATCCTCCAGTTCCAGGACACTGGCTTTGCAGTGTCGATCGAGGCTGGCTGTAATGGGGTAGAAGCCACTATTGTCCTGATTGCCGCGGTGCTGGCGTTCCCTGCCACCTGGAAACAGCGCTCAGCGGCGATTCTGCTAGGATTTGTGGCCGTTCAGGTGATGAATATTGCCCGGATTATCAGCCTGTTCTACCTCGGTGACTGGGACCTCGACATTTTCGGCTGGGTGCACCTCTACCTGTGGCCGGCCCTCATCATGCTCGATGTGCTGGTGGTATTCATCTTCTACCTCCGCTATTTGTCCAATCGCGAGGAAGAGGCCCATGTCGCCGCTGCCTGAGAACCGCCATCTGCGGCAGTTCCTGCTGTTTGTATTTGCGCTCATCATCCCCTGCTTTGCGCTGTGGACGGTGGCGGCGGATATGGTCGCCATGCCTGTGGTCGGCCTGAGCAATATTATTCTCGGTAACTGGTTCCCCTATGCGGTGGACTCCATTATTTTCCAGAATTCCGATGTGTATCTGCTGACCCAGTTTGGCGAGGCCGGTGGCCGGCCGGTGCCAGCTGAGCAGTCCGAATATCAGTTCGGTTTCCAGATTAATCCGGCCATTCTGTCGTACTCCTTGCCGTTCTACGCCACGCTGCATTTCGCTACCCAGAAAGATGAATACCTCACCAGCTTCCTGGCCGGCGTGCTCATTCTCTATCCCTTCATTTTATTCGGGCTGGTGAGCCTGTGTATGAAGGACCTGATGGTTAACCTCGGCGCGCTATTTATGGAGCACCCTGGGGTATTCATTCCCAACGGCAATGTGATTGGCCTTCTCTACCAATTGAATGTGTTGATTGTGCCCACCGTGGCACCCATTGCGGTTTGGGCCTGGCAGAGTCAGAACACCGATTTGTTCACCAGTATTCTGGGAACGCGCCAGGAGGTCGCTGAAGAGGCGTAACGCTGTTATTTTGCCACCGGATTCGGTGTTGCATTTTGGCAAGCAACTGCTACATTTCGGCGCCTTCGGTATCAACCGTAAAACGAAAGGGGCACAGACTCCTGTAAAGCACACTTGTCTACAGAGGATTCGTACATGTTTGAGCCCCGTTTCAGGCTGCGGGCAATTGCCGTCGCAGTCAGCACCGCCATTCCCTTTTCTGCCTCAGCGCAGGACGCTCGCCCGGTCTTTGAAGAGGTCGTGGTTACCGCCGAGAAACGCACCGAGAGCCTGCAGGACCTGTCTCAGGCCGTCACCGCGCTCTCTGGCCAGGATCTCGATGAGCGTCAGATCACGTCATTCGTCGATCTCAGTGCCGTCGCACCCGGCGTCAACATCGCCAAGAACGAAGGCTTCAAGACCGTTATCACCATTCGCGGTGTCGGTAATGAGGCCAACCAGAACGCCATTGCCAACCCCTCCGTGTCTTACCACCTGGATGGCATTTACGTGGCATCGCCCTACGCTCTGCAGACCGATTTCCTCGACCTGGAGCGTATTGAAGTGCTGCGTGGCCCCCAGGGCACCCTGTTTGGCCAGAACTCTACCGGTGGCGCGATCAACGTGATCACCCAGGCGCCCACCCTTGATGAGGTGTACGGTACTGCCGATCTGACGCTGGGTAACTACGACTTGGTCCAGGCCCGTGGCGCGATTAATGTGCCCATGGGTGACAAAGTGGCCCTGCGTGCCAGTGTCTCAACCAACAAGCACGATGGATTCTCCGAGAACGTGGTTCTCAACCAGGATCTGGATGACCGCGACAGCATCTCCGGCCGTGTGCGCCTGCTGATCGAACCTTCAGCGACGTTCCGCGCGCACCTGACAGCGCAGTACTTCGATGAAGATGTGAACGGTGCCGCGCAGAAGGGCCTGCTGGATGAAACTCGCGACCCCCGCAAACTCCGTCAGGATTCTCTCGCCGAGTACCAGCTGACCTCTGAGCTGTACAGCGCGGTGCTGGAGTGGGACCTGGATGCCTTTACCGTGAAGTCGCTGACAAGCTACCAGGACGATGACATCCTGATCCGTCGCGACAACGACCGCCACGACCTGGACAGCCTGCCGCCCTTCGCGCTGCTGCCCAGCTTCTATGATGCCGAGACCAACGAGCAGACCACCTTTACCCAGGAGATCAACCTGATTTCCGGCGACCCACTGTTCGGCAAGCTGGACTGGGTAGCGGGTGTGTTCTACCTCGACACCGAGGTAGATATCAGCATCCTGGAGCGTCTGGACTTCGGCTTTGACGGCACCTTCGATCCCTTCACTGTGGAAGATGTATACAATTTCGACGGCGACTTCGGCTTCATCTCCGACTCCAAGCCCGAGCGTGATTCCGTGTCCGTTTACGGTCAGGGCACCTGGCACTTCAACGATACCTGGCGCGGTGTGTTCGGCCTGCGTTACACCGAAGACGAGGTGTATTCTGAAGTCACCAACTTCTATGGTCGCGACGGCACCGACATTCTCGAAGTGGAATCCGACAAGGTCACTGGCCGTGTCGTACTGGAGCATGATTTCGGTGACGCCACCATGGGTTACGTCTCTTACACCCGTGGCTTCAAGCCCGGCGGTTCCAACCTGACTTACGGTCGCGAAGATGAAATCGCCCCGATCGTGGTGCTGCCCACTTATGACGAAGAAGTGGTCGACGCCTTTGAAGTTGGCCTGAAAACCGACCTCGCTGAAGGCCGCGTTCGCCTCAACGGTGCCGCGTTCTACTACGACTACGAGGGCCTGCAGTACCAGGCGACTGACCCGGAGGTTTTCCAGGGCGGTGTAGGCAACATTCCCGAGTCTGAAATCTACGGCGCCGAGCTCGAATTCGCCGCCTTCCTGACCGACTCGCTGGTGCTGGACGCGCGCATGGCCTGGCTGGAAACAGAAATCACCGCCGACCACGACGCCCTCGACAACGTCGCTTCCGACGCGGCCACCAACGCATTGCTGGGCCAGGGCTTTGACCTGTTCAGCCCCGAGATCCAGATCGCCCGTGCGGCCGAGATCGCCAACGTCAAAGGCAACGAACTGGCCAAGACGCCTGGTTTTACCGGTAACCTGGCCCTGAGCCATGACGCTACTCTGGGTAGCTGGGGTGACCTGCGCAGCGTACTGCAGTACACCTACCGCGGTGACTTCAAGCACCGTATCTTCAACAACGATGTCACTGACTCTGTCGACAGCTACGACGTGATCGACCTGATCCTGGGCTTCCATCCGGCTGATGGCGACTGGCGCGTCGAACTGATCGGCAAGAACCTCACCGACGAAGACGGCATCAACGCCCGCTTCACCGACGTATTCGGTGTGGGCGCCACTGGTGACGAGCTGATCGCTCCGCGCCAGTATATGGTGCGCTTTGGCCTCGACTTTTAAGTTGGGCTAAGGTCATCTGAGAGAAAGCGTCCTTCGGGGCGCTTTTTTTTGTCTGGCAGTTTGTGGGGATCTTTACTCATCGGCATAGGAACAGGACGGGGTTTTCGAAACCACTGCTAGTCATCCATGAGCGTTTCGGCGTGCGGCATCCATGCCTCCCGACGATTTCGAAAACCCCGCCCTGTCCCCATGCCTAGTCCCGCAGGTAGTCTCGGGGTAGCGATGATTAGATTTCGAAAGTTACACCGACAGCATTAATCGAGGCAGCGGGTGAGCTTAATTGCAGTCGCAGATAGCTCCCGTCGATAGGTGGGCTGAGTTGAAGGTTAGATTTATTTGATCATTGACAGAGGTGTAGAGCTCCAATTCCGCTTCTGAAATTGTCGGGCGCCATGGATGGCCTTGCAGCGGTTTCAGAAGGTGAATTGGAGCTCTATGCCGGCGGGTCAAGAACCGCACAACACTGCGGCTCTCAACGACGGCTTATGTCAAGCCAGTTTGAATAATCTGCCGGCCTAAAAGAACGCAAACTTCGCAACAAATATGGTGGTAAGGAACCAGGCTCCAAATGAGACATCATTGGCCCGGCCAGCAAATACCTTGATGACGGTGTAGCTGATAAAGCCCACCGCAATACCATTGGCAATCGAGAACGACAGCGGAATCATGATGATGGTGAGCAGGGCGGGGGTGAGCTCAGTGGCGTCGGAGTAGTCCAGTTGTTCCATGCCCGACATCATCAGCAGTGCCACATACACCAGCGCGCCAGCAGTCGCATAGGCCGGCACCATACCCGCCAGTGGGGCGAAGAACATTGCCAGCAGGAACAGCAGGCCTACCACGACCGCGGTGAGGCCAGTGCGTCCGCCGGCGGCGACACCCGCGGCACTTTCCACGTAGCTTGTTACCGGGGCACAGCCGAACAATGCGCCGACAACACTCGAGGAAGAGTCCGCCTGCAGGGCCTTGTTCATGTTCTGGATTTCACCTTCTTCATTGACCAGGTGGGCGCGGGTGGCTACACCCAGCAGCGTGCCTGCGGTGTCGAACAGGTTCACGAACAGAATGGCAATCACTACGCTGACCATGCCCACTTCCAGGGCGCCGGCGATGTCTAGCTGCATGAAGGTGGGGGCTATGCTCGGGGGGGCGACACAATGCCCTGGTATTCCACCAGGCCGGCCACCAGCCCAATGACGGTAATGAGCAGCACGCCCAGCATGATGGAGCCAGGTACCTGGCGGACCGAGAGTCCTGCGATGAGCAGGAAGCCAAGGGCGCCGAGCAGGGGTTCCGGTTGGGTCAGGTCGCCCAGGGAAATCAGGGTGGCCGGGTTGTCGATGATCAGTCCGGCGCTCTTGAGGCCGATAAAGCCGATAAACAGGCCGACACCGGCGGCCATGGCCACGCGCAAATCCTTGGGAATACTGTTGAGCATCCAGGCGCGCAGCGGGGTGACACTCATGATGACAAACAGGATGCCAGCGATAAATACCGCCCCCAGAGCCACCTGCCAGCTGTAGCCCATCTCGCCGACCACTGTGTAGGTGAAGAAGGCGTTCAGGCCCATGCCCGGTGCGAGGCCGACGGGCCAGTTGGCGTACAGGCCCATGAAGATACAGGCCAGGGCGGCCGCCAGACAGGTGGCGGCAAAGCTGGCGCCATGATCCATGCCGGCTGAAGCCATCATCTGTGGGTTCACAAAGATGATGTAGGCCATGGTAATGAATGTGGTGAGGCCTGCGACCAGCTCCGTGCTTACGCGGGTCTGGTGGTGCTCCAGTTTGAACAGTCGTTCCAACAGTGCTTGCATAGTGGGCCTGATTACCTGTGCCTGAAAAACCGCAATAGTGTCACAGTCGCCGATGGCGGGAAAGGCGCGGGGATGGGGAAGGCGGTATTCAGGCGGGCCGGAGATAGCTGAAGCGGGGTTTGACCTCGCCGTCGCGTTCCACGGTTTCCTGCCACATGGCTAGTGGCCTCACCCACAGGGCGCGTTCACCGTATTGGGGGCGGTAAACTACCAGTGTCTCCTCGGTTTCAGAGTGTGTGGCCAGGCCGATGAGTTCGTACTCGTTGCCTTTGAAGTGCTGGTAGATACCCGGCTGTGGGTCGCTCATGGTGTGCCTTTTAACATATGTTAATGATGCTCAGGGGTCGCGTCCCTAAGCTTGCGTTTGATTCGGGAGAGTGAGACAGCATCGATACCGAGGTATGAGGCAATATGGCCCTGGGTGACTCGGTCGCTGAGATCCGGTTCATTGGCGAGTAGCCATTGGTAGCGTTCTTCAGCATTACAGGTCAGCAGGACCGCCTCACGCTGCTGATTGCGCAAGAAAGCCTCGGTGAGAAACACCCGGTACAGGCGGGCGATCTGCAGATTCTGATCGGCGGCATCTAGCAGGTCATTGAGATGAAAGCTGATCGCCTCGACAGGCTCCAGACACTCGATGGAGAAGGGTGCGGCACCGCCGGAAATGGCGGCACTCACGGGGCCGGCGATCTGGCCCGCGCGAATAAAGGATTTGTTGCGTTCTCGCCCTTCCGGCGTGGTGTAGAAAAGGCGTACCAGCCCCGTGTTAACAACGTACAGGGTGTCGCTGACATCGCCGGCGTGAATCAGGAATTCGCCGGCGTCACAGTTAACCGGGGCCATGCGTGCCAGCCAGGGTAAATCCGCTGGCAGGTCATGCAGGCCCCAGCGATGCAGCCACTGGTTGCGAGTAGTATTGAAATCCGCTGCGCTCATGGCAGCAGTATAAACCGAACCAAGGTGAAAGGAGATTGAGATGAACGACGTTGCTAACGAAATTGTGATGAACATGGACAAGGCCGAAGATATTCTGGCCCAGCCGGAAGATGTCGCCGCCATCCGTGTGGATCGCAAGAACAAGCTGGCGGCGGCCCTGCGCCTGTTCGGCAAGTTTGGTTTCGACGAAGGCGTGGCGGGTCACATTACTGTGCGTGACCCGGAGCACAGCGACCACTTCTGGGTGAACCCCATGGGCAAATCGTTCAAGCAGATGAAGGTGTCCGACCTGCTGCTGGTCAATCACAAAGGTGAAGTGGTGGAAGGTGAAGGTCTGCTCAATGGCGCAGCGTTTACCATTCACTCCCAGATCCACATGTCCGACCCCTCGATTACCGCAGCCGCGCACTCACACTCGGTGTACGGCAAGGCGTTCTCGTCATTGGGCAAGACCCTGGCGCCGCTAACCCAGGACGCCTGTGCCTTCTACGAAGACCACGTGCTGTTCGATGATTTCTCCGGCGTAGTGCTGGATAACAGCGAAGGCGAGCGTATCGCAGCCGCCCTGGATGGGCGCAAGGCGGCGATTCTGCAAAATCACGGTCTGCTGACCGTGGGCGAAACCATCGACGCCGCCGCCTGGTGGTACATCACCCTGGAGCGCAGCTGCCAGGCGCAGCTGCTGGCCGAGGCGGCAGGCACCCCCAAACCAATTGAGCACGATGTAGCGCTGGGTACGCGCGACACTGTGGGCTCGGCGCTCGCAGGCTGGTTCAGCTTCCAGCCGCTGTACGATGTGATTATCGAGGAGCAACCAGAGCTGCTTGACTGATCTTGACGGCAGTTCCGGGTTGACAACAACCCGGTCGCGATTACTCTCTGTAAGGCCCTCCGCGTGAGGGCCTTTTCAATTGCACGGAGAAGGTAATGAGCAGAATCAGTCGCCGCAACATTATTAAGGGCCTGTCAGCCACGGCCGTCCTGCCGGTGGTGGGCTGTGCCACGGGGCCGGGAGCATCCGATATCAATGGGGCCACGTTTTCCCACGGCGTTGCCAGCGGCGACCCCGACCAGAGCAGTGTTGTGCTCTGGACCAGGGTGAGTGGTGCCTCCGGGCCGGTGACAGGGCGCTGGCAACTCGCCAGTGATCCCCATTTTGCGCAAGTGGTAGCCGAGGGTGACTTCAGCACCGATGCCTCGCGCGACTGGACGGTGAAAGTGGTGCCCGACGGTTTGTCGGCGGGCGAACGCTTCTACTACCGGTTTAATGTCGGTGACATCTATTCACTGCCGGGACGCACCCGCACACTGCCCAGCGGCCATGTGGAGCGTCTTGGCCTGGCTGTCGCATCCTGTTCCAACTACCCCTTCGGTTACTTTAATGCCTATGAAGCGATTGCCCTGGATCAACAGGTCGATCTGGTTCTGCACCTGGGTGACTATATTTACGAATATGGTCCCGATGGTTACGGCGGCGAAAGCGGCGCAGCGCTGAATCGCAATCACCAGCCGCCGCGGGAGATTCTCAGCCTGGCGGACTACCGCCAGCGCCACGCCCAGTACAAAGCCGACGCTCAATCGCAGGCTATGCACAGCAATCACCCTTTGATTGCCATCTGGGATGACCATGAGATTACCAATGACCCATGGATGGATGGAGCGGAAAATCACCAGCCTGAAACCGAGGGCGACTGGACGGCGCGCAAGCAAATCGCGCTGCAGGCCTACTATGAATGGATGCCGATCCGCGAACCTGGTGCCGGCGGAAATCGGGCAGAGTACTGGCGGCACTTTGGCTACGGCGATCTGGCCAGTCTGATTACGCTGGAAACCCGGTTGACGGGCCGCAGCGAACAGCTCAACTACGAAGATCATCTGGAACAGCTGCAAACCGCCGATGATGTGCGCCGTTTTTATCGCGAGGATTTATGGGACCCTTCGCGGGAGCTGTTATCCGACGCAGGCAAGGCATTCACCGGCGAGGCATTGGCTGAGTCGGTTCAGGCGGGCAGGTCCTGGCGCATTCTCGGCAACCAGATTCTCATGGCGCGCTGGCTGGCACCGATAATTACCGATCAACAGCTTGCGGACATGGGCGTCGAGCCCGGCACCACGCTCTATGAGTATGCGCATCGCTTCCGGCCGCTGGGTGAAGCGGGCCTGCCGCTCAACCTCGATGCCTGGGATGGTTATCCCTATGCTCGTGAAACCTTGTATGGCATGGCCAGTCAGGCAGGTGCGAACGACCTGCTGGTGTTGACCGGAGATACTCATGCCTTCTGGCAGAACCAGCTGTTTAACGCCGCCGGCCAGGCGATGGGCGTTGAGATTGGTACTTCTGGTATTACCTCTCCCGGGCCTTTCAGTGGGCTGGGTCCGGAGCAGGCTGCGGCGTTCGATCGGGTATTGGCAGACGCCAGTCCGGACGTGCTGTGGACCAGTGGTCAGACCAACGGCTATGTGCGGCTGGTGTTGACGCACGAGGCCGCCACGGTCGACTACATGGGCGTGAGCAGTGTGGTCTCGCGCGACTACCGCCCCGCCAGTATTCGTCAGGTGCGTATCGAAAAATCCGGCAAGTCGCTTAGTTTCGCCTGATCTCCCACCATTCATCGCTGGAATCGCGCGGTTCGTCGCAACCCGCGCCAGCGAAGTAACTTTTCTTCTCCCCAGTCGTATAGTCCGTGAATATGGACAAACAATTTCAACAATGGACGATCGCCCACCAGGAGCAGAGCTGGTCAATGGCCCGATTTCTACTCAAGGACGAGGCCGAGGCAGAGGACGTAGTGCAGGATGCATTCATCCGCCTCTGGCAGCACCGCGACACGCTCTCGGAGGCGCGGGTGAAACCCTGGTTACTGCGTGTAACGCGCAATCTCTGCCTGGATCGACTGCGCCTTGAGCGCCCTCGAGCAGACTCCGGGCCGGATGAATTGGCCGGGGGGGAAGAGCCGCTTGCAAGTATGCAGCGCAGCAGGGAAGGGCAGGTACTGCAGGCCGCCGTAATGGGCCTGGACGAACCCTACCGCTCGCTGGTCATCATGCGCGATGTGCAGCAGCACAGTTATGAAGACGTGGCGGCCACGTTGGAATTGAGCCTGCCCCAGGTAAAGACCTACCTGCACCGGGCGCGAAAAACACTGCGGGAACAACTGACGGAGTTGCGACCATGACGGAAAAACCAGACTTGCACAGTGATGAGTGGGAGCAGGTGCTGCAGCAGGCCCTGGCTGATTTGCCTACCGAGCCTATGCCGGCCAGCTTGCAGAACAAGCTGCAGCGGATTCCCCGCGATCATGCCGAGCGTCACCCCTGGTGGCGTGCCAGCTGGTTGCGTCCAGCCTTCGCGTTTGGCGTGATTGCCGTGCCCCTGGCTGTGGCGCTCATGGCGCAGCAGCAACAAATTCAGCGGCAGGAACAGCAACTTGCCCAGGCCCAGCAGGATCTGGCGATCGCGCTGACCTATTTGCAGAAAGCCAATGAACAAGTCGCCAGTCAGATGGCGGCCAGTATCGGTTCGGGTGTGGCCCGGCCGGTAACGGACACAACAATCCAGGTGATTGAAAAGCCCCTGGACACTACTCGGGAGTACGAACTATGAGAACCTTGATTGCAATTGTTACCAGCTGTTTGATCAGTGTTGCAGCCCTGGCGCAGGACTATGAAAGCATGCCGGGCTATGTGGACTTCGGCACCATGAACGAGATCTACGGTGAACCCCGGGTGATGATCAATATCGGCGGACCTCTGATGCAGTTACTGTCTGCGGCAGCAGCAGCCTCTAAGGACCCGGAAGCGGCCGCGATTATGCAGGGACTGGAGGGTATCCGCGTGAATGTCTACGATACGGGCGGTAATCTGGCGCCGGCGCTGGAACGCATGAATCAGGCCAAGACCATCCTGCAGGCCGCCAACTGGCAGCCCATTGTGCAGGTGCAGGAAGCGGATGAGCAGGTGCAGATGTTTACCCGGGTGAATGCCGACAACATGGAAGGCATGGCCATTATGGTGGTCAACCAGGAAGAGGCCGTGTTTCTGAACATTCTTGGCAATATCGATCCCGCCCAGGTGAGCAAGGTGATGGAGCAGATTAACGTCGATGTTGACGTCGACACGGAGTAAGGCCATGCATACCTTGAAAATAGCACTGCTATTGGTAATGGTTGCCCTCACCGGCTGCGGTGTGACCGCTCCGCACCGCAACGCCGGTTACGCCGATTTCGATGGCCTGTCGATGTGGGATGTCGATGCCACCATGACCCTGTCAATCGGCCCCACGTTGCTCAGCATCGCATCAAACGCCATTGAAGATGATCCGGCGACCAAGGCTTTGCTGTGTCAGTTGGATGGTGTACGGGTCAAGCTCTACGAGATCGAGGAAGACCCGATCGCGGTGGCAGAAGACCTGGGTGAGATTAACGCCCGTCTTAACGAAGATGGTTGGCAGCAAATTATTCTGGTGCGCGAGGAAGGCGAGACGACCTACGTGCTGATGAAAATGGTGGAAGAACGTATCGCTGGCCTCACCGTACTCACTGCCGACCGCTCCGAGGTCGTGTTGGTCAATGTAATGGGCGAGCTGCAGCCGGAGATGCTCTCGAGCACTATGCAGGCACTGGATGTCCCTGCACCGCCGATTGATGTTTAGCCGCTTACAGGTTCCTGGTAGGCATAGTCCAGGAGCCCCAGGTCATTGAGCACACCGTCGAGGTGTGTCATGGCCTCGGGGCTTGGTCCCGGATAGTCGCCCGCTATGGGCACATTCCCCACATAGCCCATGTCTTTCACACCCTCGGGTGAACTGAAGTAGGCGATGGCCGCCAGTGAGCGCAGTCCGTCAAATACCCGGGAAATATAGGCGTATTGCAGCTTACTCTCGGCCTCCTCGTAGGCGACGTCATCCAGGATGGCGCGTTGTTGTTGTGCGCTGGTTGCCAGAAACGACTGGCCTGTGCGGCGCTGGGATTCCTCATCGAACCACACCAGCGCAGACAGGATTTCCGGCCGCGTTTCCTGCTGCTCGGGGTAGGGCGCGCTGACCCACTCATCGACCAGGTCGACAACACCGGCTTCCGATGCCGAGGGGAAGTCGCCTTCCCGGGGAATCATCAAGTCGAGTATCGCTGTGGCGAGCTTGCGCTGATGAGGTGTCATGGTGAGAGGCCAGGGCGCCTGGACTGGTGGATTCAGTGTCGGGTCGGTGCCGTAGCCCTCTGCGGTAATGGGTTGGAGTTGCAGGTCTGGCCAGTTTCCGGCGAGCTTGGCCGCCTTGATCACCGTGGCTTCGCAGCCGGTAATCAGCGGCGTTGTCACTGCTGCGGTCACGGCTGCCAGCCATTTCAGCGATTGGCGTCGGGTGATGCCTGGTTCAGGTGTCTCGTGGCTCATGCTATCGCCCCCTTGTTCAGTTGCTCAGCCAGCCATGATGCATTGCGCATGGTCAGAGTCATAATGGTGAGCGTGCAATTCTTGTGGGGGTTGGAGGCAAATACGCCGCCGTCCATCACGAACAGGTTGTCGCAGTCCCAGGCCTGCCCCCACTGGTTGGTGACAGAATCTTTGGGCGAAGTGCCCATGCGCGTTGTACCCACCTCGTGGATAATCTCGCCGCCTTTTTTGATCGCTTCGGCGGGATCTGGCAACTCGTCTGGCACATCGGCCCCGAGTAGCTTGAAGATATCGCGCGCTGTGGCGAGTCCGTGACGCACCTGGTTGAGTTCCTGTTCGGACCACTTCCAGTGAAATTTGGCCACCGGAATGCCCCAGCGATCAGTGACCGCATCGTCGATTTCCATATAGCAATCGGCGTTGGGTACCATCTCTCCACGCAGAGCCAGAGAGATCTGTGATCCATAGTCGAACCTGGCCCGGCGCTTCATCTCCACGCCGTAGCCCTGAAGCTTCTCGGGATAGTAACCACCGGGCGGTTTGAAACCTGTACTCATCTCAAAGTGATAGCCCCGCGCAAAATCCAGCTCGCCCCTGGCCTGCATATCGTGGCCCCACCAGGGCAGGAACAGGTGATTGGCTGTATGGCCGTCCTCGTTATAAATGGGGCGGCCTTTCAGTGCGGGAATCACGGCGCTCATATTTGCCCCGGTTGAATCCATAAGGTTGCGCCCTACCTGGCCCGAGCGGTTGGCCAGCCCCTGCGGGTGTTGCTCACTCTTTGAGTTGAGGAGTATCCGTGCCGATTCACAGGCGCTGGCCGCCAGAACGACCACGGGTGCGGCGACGGTGCGAGGGGCGCCCGTTTTGCGGTCGATATAGGTGACGGCTTCGGCGCGTCCCTGTGCATCGACCTCGACGGACCTGACCATGGCGTCGGTCTGTACAGTCAGTAAACCGGTGGCTTTGGCCATCGGAATGAGCGAAGTCGTGGTCTGGAAGGCAGCGCCGATGGAACAGCCCCGGCCACACTGTGTTGCCCAGAAACAGGCGGCCCGATCGTCTTTGGGTCGGGTCAGGATGGCGCGATGCATGGGAGCGGCGGGGATGCCCAGCTTGCCCGCGGCAGCGGCAACTAACAATTCAGGCACGCGCGGTTTAGGCGGCGGCATTAATATGTCGGGAGATGAGTCTGGCATGTCGTCCAGCCCCGTATTCGTGCCACACACCCCCACCAGTTCTTCGGTGCGATCGTACCAGGGGGCGAGTTCATCGTATTCAAAGGGCCAGTCTGCCCCGAAACCGTCGCGGCTGAATCCTTTGAAATCATGGTGAGAAAATCTGAGTGAATACCGCCCCCAATGATTGGTGCGCCCGCCCAGCATGCGCGCTCGCCACCACTTGAACTCGGTATTATCGGCCATGGTGTAGGGTTCGCCCGGCACCTCCCAGCCGCCGTCGACTGTGGCATCGTAATAACCGAAGTTCTTGTCTGGCGTGGGCGCACCGCGCAACGGTGCGTCCGCCGGGGAATTGAACATTGGCGTCTCGGTAACCGGGTCGTAGTCGCGACCGGCCTCGAGCATTAGCACCCGCTTGCCCAATTTGGTCAGGGTGTGGGCTGCCATGGCACCGCCGGCGCCGGAACCGACTACCACCACATCGTAAGCTTGATCGGACATGGAATTCTCATTAATGTGGGTTTCACCACGCAGTATATAAATCTTTGCCCTCCTGGGGTGGTTGCGGTCTGAAAAAAATAACAGCGGCTGCAAGAGATGGAGATCGTGAATGAGAAAAATAACAGGCGCACTCGCGCTGTGTTTGGGTATGTTCTGGCATATGACTACCGCGGCCCAGGCTCCGATGAATCCTAAAGTAGGCGTGCAACTCTGGTCGGTGCGCGATGCGCTGCAGGCGGATTTTGCCGGGACATTGGCCGCCCTGGCGGACATGGGGTTTGACGGGGTTGAGTTCTACGGAAATGAATTTGGCCCCTATGGAAGCAAGCCGCTTGCACTAAAAGCGTATTTGGAAAGTATTGGCCTGGTATCTGCCGGGGCACATGTGTCAGCAGAAGCGCTGGAGCCCGATCAGTTGGCCCAGACACTGGCGTTCCATCAACAACTGGGTTCGCCGGCACTGGTGGTGGGCATGGATAAGCGGGCCTGGAATAAGAAGGGGGTTTACGAACTCAGCCGATTACTCAATGCAGCAGCGCAGGGCAGTCGTGACAGTGGTATTCAAATTGGCTATCACAACCACGACAAGGAGTTTCGCAGCTTTAAAGACAGTACGTTCTGGGATGTGCTGGCGGAAAATACCCTCGATGAAGTTGTGCTGCAGCTCGATGTGGGTTGGGCCACCTATGCTGATGTTGATGCCGTCGCCTATGTGCAGAAGTATCCTGGCCGCACCTTCAGCACACACTACAAGGTGCACAAACCGCCGTTTAGCCTGAATAAACGACCCTTCGTGGGGGAGGGCGATACAGATTGGCCAGCGCTGCTCGACGCCAACCTCACGGACGGCGGCACGGCCTGGTTGCTGGTGGAACAAGAGGCCTATCCCGATGACATGACGCCGCTGGAAACGGTGGCAACGTCATTGCAGGGCCTGCAGGCGCTTCTGGCGGCACACGAGAATACAGAATAATAACGTAAGGGGAGTGATGCGATGCAAGGCAAAAGAGTACTCATAACAGGTGGCAACAGCGGCATCGGTCTGGTCGCTGCGTGTGAGCTGGCCGCAGCGGGCGCCGAGGTGATATTGGCCTGCAGGGACAGTGATAAAACTCGACAGGCGTTGGAAGTAATCGGTGCCGGCGCAGAAATCGCGCCGGTGAATCTGGCGGTAGACCTCGCCAGTCTCGCCAGTGTGCGCGAACTCGCGGCGACATTTCTGGCTCGCTACGATCGCCTGGATGTGCTGATTAATAATGCGGGAATCATGCCCGCGGAGCAGGAAATTACTGAAGATGGTTTTGAAATGCAGATGGCGGTGAACCATCTTAGCCATTTTCTGCTGACACACCTGTTATTGGATTGTCTCAAAGTCAGTGCACCGGCGCGCATTGTGAATGTGTCTTCGATGATGCACAAGAAGGGTGAGATGGATCTGGCGACTTTTACCGGATTCCACAAGTACAAGATGCAGGCCGCGTACAGCCAGTCGAAATTGGCTAATATGATGTTCACGGTTGAACTGGCAGAGCGGTTGAATGGCTCGGGAGTGACTGTTAACGCGTTGCACCCGGGTGCGGTGGCCACGGACATCGTGCGCAGCTTCCCCTGGCTGGTGCGTAAGATCGTGGGGCTGTTGTTTATCTCGCCAGAGAAAGGAGCTAAAACCACCATGATGCTGGCTAGTGATCCGGAACTGGAAGGCGTCA
Organism: Halioglobus japonicus; assembly: GCF_001983995.1. Taxonomy (NCBI): domain Bacteria; kingdom Pseudomonadati; phylum Pseudomonadota; class Gammaproteobacteria; order Cellvibrionales; family Halieaceae; genus Halioglobus; species Halioglobus japonicus. Next base: position 1,508,468 of record NZ_CP019450.1, read on the forward strand.
GTGGCAAGTACTATGACCAGTGCAAGCTCGCCGGTTACTCGCCCGTCGCCGACGACAACCTGCAGCGTGACGCATTCTGGGCGGCATCCACCAAGGCAGTCGGTCTCTGATAAAGGGGTCTGACCCCTTAGGACTGGTGCGATATAGTAAGCCGTGATCCAGAGCGCGTCTTGCTTACAAAGCATCCCCGGTCCGCTATAGTAATGCCCTTTCGGCGTCGCGATTGACAATCTCTACGCAAGCAGAGTTTCGGCAAAACAACCTACGCCAAGCGCGACTCCCCTCCCCGGAGACAAGTGGTAGGGGCGTTAGCCCGATCTAGGAAACTTAAAACGGAAAGGGAAACCAAAACCGTACGGAGTTAGCAGTAAAAAATGTATTCAAGGATGATAGTTTTAGGTCTTAGCCTGTCTGTTTTTACGGGATGCAAGATCAATATGGAGGCGCCGGAAGGCGGCGGAGTTACAACTGCATCAGGAGACTACTACTGCGAAGCTGGCAAAACCTGCGAGGTCGACATTCCTGACGGAGAGGCTTGGGCGGGCACCTTTATTGCCCAGCCGCAACCTGGTTACGTCTTCGATAGCTGGCAATCAGGAGGAGCTTGTGGCGGACAATCTGAGCCGTGCTCCATCAGTTTGCTCGGTGAACATACAGCGTATGACATCGAGGCCCGCCTTATTCCGATGTTCAGAAAAGCCTCGGGTGGCAAACATGCGGTCACACTGAATCCGCTGCCAACAAGTGTTTTGATTGACGATGGGCTCTTCGATATCAGAGAGATTGACCATATCGCCGTCGAGGATAACTACTCCACAATCAAGTATTTTGGTCTGGGCGACACTGACGCCGATGGCAATCCAGAGGTTTTTGTCAGCGGCTGGACAGACGGCGGCTCATACATAGACACCAACGGAGAAGAGCGTCCCGCCAATGCCAGGCTGCAGGTTTTTGAAGCGGGTCCCGATGCAACAGAATTGCTGGATGCAAACGAACTACTGGGCCGATCCACCACTGACGGAACCGCGTTCATAAGGGTTCACGATTTCGATCGCAATGGGCACGACGACCTGCTGATTATCGGCCACAATGAATCGCCATTCGTTCCGACCGAGAATATATTATTCCTGAATGACGGTAACCGGCTTACACCACGTTCTATCGAGCCTGCCATGGCTATGCACGAGGGAAACCTCGCTGACATCAATGGCGATGGCTATACCGACATCATCGGATCAGCCTATATGTCTAGCTACGACTGGTCCGACGATCCGGCTGCGCCCTTTTCTTATGGCGATGCGGTCATGATCCTGATCAATGATCAGAATGGAGGCTTCAAAGCGTGGCCACTCAGATTCAACGTCTCAATCGAGGGCAGCGCAGACTTCCAAGAAATCGGTGGACAATGGATACACACGGGTTCGGCCGTAGCCGCGGCTAACCTCGATGACGACCCGGAGGCAGAACTGGTCATTGTCGATGCATACGACGGAAGCAATGGTGATGTCTCTACAAGCAGCTACGGTAGCAGCTCAATCATCATAGACAATATTCGTTTTGATAGCAGCCGCGCTTACGGAGACATCAAGCCACTTCCGATACCGTATTTTCACAAGCAAGACAGGTTTAAGGACAGTCAATCAAAGTTTCTGTCCTCTGAATTTGGCACCGGGCGCGCGCACGATATACAGGTCGATCTGTTCGATATGGACAACGATGGCGATCAGGACATACTCGTTAGCTCGATGCTTTGGAACGATGACTACAAGGAATCTGCCGGCGTACTTCAGTTCCTGCAAAACAAGGGAAATGGCAGGTTTAGCGATATCACCGATAAAGCGCTTTACAACTACAACCTCGGCAACCAGGGCGGGCACGACAACCTGCTTATGGACGTGAATGGCGATGGTTTCATTGACATTCTGGCGGTTGACGCATCAACGAGGGTAGCCGAGCCGCACGAGTGGACAGGCTGGATCGGTGAGATCTACCGCGTCCCAGATCAAGCCTGGGCAAATGAGGTGCTTATAAACACCGGCAACGGAAAGTTTGTATCGACCCTCTGGGAGGGCTTCGCCGAACTGGACCAGCGCACGGAGTCAATCCTGAAATCCTATGGGCCAACCTATGAACCCTACTTTCTGGGCGGCCAAAAATACTTCCCCTATTTGCTGGCTGACGGCCGACTCGGCTTCATCACTTATGGGGTGGCCAATGAACGCGAGTTTTATTTCGATGTCAGGGCGAACAGTCGGCTACATACCGGGCCAAATGCCACTGACCCATCGCGGCACGGCGCGGCGGGCTATAACGAGTACTACTATCTCACAGAGAATCCCGATGTCGTAGCTCTGGTGAAGAAGGGCGAATTCGAGAATGGCCTTGAGCACTACCTTGAAATCGGCAAAGCTGAGGGCCGTCGAGCGTTCGCTGAGGGCGCTGTAGTTCGATAAACAAAAGTCCCACAAACACCGGTTCGGTAAACACACCACAGCGCCAATCTTGTGCCAAGGGTCCTCCAATAGGAGGGCCGCGTGTTATAAGAAAAAGGCTCCGTTGAAGGGAAATAGCCCTCGGCAATTTCCCATAACAGCTTGCGCTCCTCCATCTCTTCCCAGAATTGAAGATGTCGAATTTCTCGCAAGAAATAGTTAATAGAGTTGGTAGCAAGGCCATGCCTCAAGTTTTCAGTGGTATAAAGGGTCGGGAAGAAATCGAGGGCATGGTCGTCCAGGCGAATGACCAGAAACCGCTCAACCTCGTCGACTATGAGGGTATCTATCTGGCGAATGTGCCGACCGTTTTGGTAAACATAAAATTACGCTTAACGGACGACACTCCACAAAACCGAAGTGGTTTACAGTTTTTCGCTCAAATCTTAATAAAAGTCGTTTTCTAGCAGGGACTTATGCGATTTGGTGTACAGAAGGTAGAAACCACCTCGTCAAAACGGGATGTCGTCGTCAAAGCTGCCGCCCTGGGATGCAGGGGGCGCGGTATCCGGGTAGTCGTTGGTGATGGGGGCGCTGTCGCTTGCCGCGGCAGAAATTTTCCAGCCCTGCAGGTTGTTGAAATAACGGCCGTTGTATTCGCGGCCACGAATATCGAAAGTGACTGTCACTTCCTGACCGGGCTGCAGACTTTCCAGTAGCGCCACCTTGTCCTGCACAAACTCGAGGTTGATATCCTGGGGGTATCGGCCGTCGTCGACGGTCACCACCATCTCCTGCTTGCGGAAGCCGCTGTCGAAGGTCTTGAGATCCTGGATGAGTTTGATTTTGCCGGTAAGTTCGTAAGACACCCTGATAAATCCGCGTTATTTATGCCAGTACGTATCATAGCGTTTTTCTGCAGTGCGTTGGCGTTTTTCTCGTGTTCGGTTAGCGCTGCCAGTTGAGTAATTGCTGATTTTATGATCAGGCGTCGACTTTAATGGTAACTGGTGATTTTTACTCTGGCCTATGGGCACGGCCGCAGTTAGCATGGCTGTAAAGCGGCATCCAGAGTGGATGATGTCGCTGTGAAACGTAAGGCACTAGGGCATCGGGCATGAAGACCAGTAGTATGGTCAGGTTGGTATTTGGAGTAGTTGCAGCATTGTTTCTGGCCGGCTGCAAGATCGAAATCTATGTGCCTGATGGTGGCGCTGTGGTCACGACATCCGGTGATGTCCGCTGCGAAGCGGGCCAAATCTGTCGGCTGGACGTCAACGACTTGTTCTTCGACCAGGTATTTACTGCGTTGCCCGCCGAGGGCTTTACTTTTGTGGGCTGGCGAACTCGTGACCGCGGCCTTTGCGGTGGCAGTGTGGAAGCCTGCCATCTCACCACCGCGGGTATGGAAGGCAATGCGAGCCTGATGGCAGTGCTGGAGTCAGATGAGGTGTTCTATCTGGAGCCAGTCTTTGAGGCCACGGCGCCGTTTCTGCTGCTCTATGGGGGTGACGAACAACAGTTTTATCTGGGATGTCTCAATTGTCCGGGAACCTTTCTTGATTCAGTGTGCAATGCGAACGGCAACCATGGTGCTGCTTTAGCCCATTACAGTATCTGGAACGCTGCCGGTGATTTCGGGTCCCTAGTCACCAATTACAGTCCATGGAATATTTTCGCCACCGCCGCTCCGGTCATTCGCGACACCGACGGACAATTCTACGGTTACCTCACCGCCAACGTCGCCCAGCCAGGCAGAACCACGTTGCCACTGTTGGTGCAGCTCACTAACTACGCTGCCGATCCGCAGTACTCGTTGCCTGCGGTGAGGGATTGGTTCTGTAACTAGCGTACCGAGGCGCCCGTCGCGGAGTCAGCCTCGATCGTCAGGCTCGGTGGCGTTGTGCACGGCCTCGCCGACAATCACATGAATGAGATCGATGATCTTGGCGACGGTTTCCTTGAGCTCAGGATGATCGTAGACCAGGTCGTTAAAGCGATGTGCCCGTGTGACCATGCGGCTCATCAGCACCAGTTCACCCTCCGTGAGCACCTTGCCCTGGTCCATTTCATCCTTGACCTTGAGCAGGAAGGGTAAGCGATAGCGAACAAAGCGCTCAATAACAACCTGCTCGACGCCATCGTGGTCCAGTTCTTCGTCGCGATGTAACTCGGGAAACTTATATTCTTCTTCAGCGCTGTCTTCGTCGTCTTCTGCCACGGTTTATCGCCCTGTGCAATGGGATGCCTGCATCAACCACAGATCAGACAGCGGCCGCTTGCATGGCTGTTGTGCCCCGTATGGCGCGCCTTGGCGGTGATAGCGCAGAGCTGGAAAATTGATCAATTTTTGGCTAAAGTGCGCCACCTTGGGCCTCCCTGCGTATACCTGCGTAACCACAGGCCCGCTTCTCCCCTGAACTGAGACAAAACTGGTATGAATTCGGCACTTCCAGCGCAACCGCTGCGCGCGGCTATGAACGCCTCTACTCCGAAAGTATATGTGCTGCACGAGCACGACGAATGGACCTCGCACCTGCAGGTCAGGCTCGAGGAATTGGGTGTGCCCTATGAAATGTGGCACCTCGATCAGGGGCTTCTGGATCTGTCAAAAGCGCCACCTGAGGGCGTGTTTTACAGTCGAATCAGTGCGTCTTCGCATACGCGCGATCACCGCTACGCGCCGGAATTCACCGAAAGTGTATTGGCGTGGCTTGAGCGCCATGGCCGGGTAGTGATTAACGGCAGCCGCGCTCTGCGCCTGGAAGTGAGCAAGGTTAACCAGTACATGGCGTTGAATGAGGCGGGCATTGCCACGCCGAGAACACTGGCCGCCGTTGGCAGGGATAACGTGGTTGAAGCGGCCCGACAACTGGGTATGGATAGCTTTATCACCAAGCACAATCGCGCTGGCAAGGGGCAGGGGGTACAACTGTTTCACTCCATCGAGGCCCTGGAAGATTATCTCTATAGTCCCGCGTACGATGCCCCGGTGGACGGTACCACGCTAATCCAGCAGTACATCAAGGCCCCCACTCCGCACATTATTCGCCACGAATTTATCGGCGGGAAATTTTTCTACGCAGTGAAAATTGATACCTCAGAGGGGTTTGAACTCTGCCCGGCGGACGCCTGCAGCATCGACACCATGTTTTGTCCGGTGGAGGGGCAGCCCGAGGAGCCCAAAGCCAAGTTTGAAATTCTCACTGACTACCACCCTGAATTTATCGACCAATACGAAGCGTTCCTGCAGGCCAACAATATTCAGGTGGCAGGGATTGAAGCGATTGAGGATGACGCTGGTCAGATCTACGCCTACGACGTAAACACCAATACCAACTACAACTCCGATGCGGAGGCTGTGGCCGAGCGCTACGCCATGTTGCAACTCGCGCAATACCTGGCTGCGGAGCTGGAGGCGTTGGCGCCCGTTAAGGCCTGAGCCTTATCGGCCCAGTGCCAAACGGGTGTGACGCGATTATAGAATCCGTCCGCCCAGCGAGATGCTGGTATGGATACCGCTGCCACAGCCGCGGCCTCCCCAGGAGCTATAGCCGCTGGAGATACCGACGCTGCCGTGGCGATGTCGCCGCGATCACCGAGTGAAGTCGGGGGTGTATAAACCGTACCGCCGCTGTCGGCCACAGCATCAGTCGCCGCGGCAATATCGTAAACCGATAGCAGCGAAACCCACTGGGAGATGTCAGCGGAGGTGGCCAGCTGTGTCTGGTCTATCATGCCGCCGATGGGACGGCCCTGGTTGTAAATCATTCGATAATTGAGGTTGGCGTCGGGCAAGGAGCGAAATTCCCAGCCCAGTAAAGTCGCGTAAAAACGTTCTGTCTCTGCCGGCGTGTCGGTCAGTAGTTCATGCCACACGATTTTTCCCGCGAGTCGATCACTGCCGCTACTAATAGCGGGTACATTGACATCGCTCACGCTGCAGGCTGCCACGGTTAGCAAGGCTGTTAGCGCGCATAGTAATCCGTTCATTGATGCTGTTCCCCCCGGATTGTTGTGTGACCCTCACTATAGGATAGGAAGTGATGGCTCGCGAAATGGGCGGTGGGCTGACGGTTGCATTTTTGATTCGCGGGCTCGGGGAATTCGTCTATGCTTGAGTGACACTTACCGGTGCAACGGGGAGGAAGTGATGGATATTGTGCAAATGGGTGCCCAGTTATTGTCACAAAAACTGGGACTGCAAATTAATGAGGCGACCATTCGGAGTGCGCTAAGCACGCTGTTGGGCGATGGTCAGGGCAATGTTGACCTTGCAGGCCTCGCCAGCAAGATGGCGAGCAGTGGTGAACTGGGCAACATCGTGAACTCTTGGTTGGGTGACGGTGCAAATTCCCCATCAGCGCAGAGAGCTTGACTGGGTTAATGGGCGAGGGCCCGATGGCCGATTTCGCCGGCAGTATCGGTACCGACACCGGCACTGCTGCAAACGGGCTGGCGGAGGTATTGCCTCAGCTGATGGATCAGTCGAGCAGCGGTGGGGCTCTACTGGAATCTGTTGGCGGCCTGGGTGGGCTGATGGGCGCGGCCAAGTCCTTGCTCAGCTAATTGGCCGTGAGGTTCAGACCGGCCATCTCCGCAGGTGATGTTGCCGCGTCCTCATTCCGGGGGAGTTTTCACAGCCGCGCATTGAATCGCAAAATTTGTGCTTTATCTATGCACATGTAGCCGCTATGCTTGATTGTAAATGAATATTATTCGCAATTAAGTATTGGAGGTGTGAATGTTGGCGCTGACCAGGACCTGGAAACTGTTGAGTGTTGGCATGTTGGTGGCGCTCTTTGCCACTCGTGTAAGTGCGAGCGGCGCCGTTGGTGATCACGTTAATGCACTGTCTGAACACGTTGATGAGTACACGGAAGAAGTGGTGTGGCTCATCGGCAAAATCGACGGCATTATCTCTACCTACGAGACCAAAGGGAGCGCTGCCGCCGGTACCGATGCCATTGTCGATCACTGGGAAGCCGTGGATTTTCATTCAGCAATAGAAACGCACTATATCCCGCTCTACGCTAGTATCTGGCAAGGGCTATTCGCCGTTAAGACGGCGATGGATGAAGGCAAGCCTGAGGCTGATGTGCGGGCGGCGCAGGCGTCACTTGAGAGTGTGCTTTGGCAGTCACTGGGCGCGGTAAAGGTCGCAGCGCAATATCAGGAACGCGGCCTGCTGCCTGAGTACACAGCGATCTCGGCGGACTCACCCACTGAAACGATTGACGTTATCAAGCAGCGCCTGGATCGGGTCCTCGCGAAGTACGCGGAACAATTGCCTGAGCAAGCCAGGAATATTGCTACGGCAGCTTATGCCGAACAGTTCGAGAGCATTGAAGATGCGATCGAGAAGCGCGATGCCGAACTAACGGAAGACCTTGAGGTCGACTTCAATGTGCGCCTGCCCAAGGCGATCGACGCTGGCGTGTCAGTGGATGCATTGCGCGACTTGGTGCTCGCCATGCAGGCAAAACTGAATCAGGCGAAGACCCTCTTAAGCGAATAGTATTTCCGTACGAATGATGTACTTCACGCCACTGCGGATCTTTTCGCTGGCGTGAACGCAATGCTGGGGGTGAGTGCCGTGGGGAAAGCACAGCACGGCGCCCTTGGGAGTATGAACGCTGACCACATTGATATCTTCATTGTGAGTGGCTGGTTGGCTCACATCCGATTTGCTCACCAAAAACTGTGTCTTTCCCCCTTCATAATCATCGCTGAGAAAGATGAGGTAGGTGAACTGGCTGTACTGGCCGGGATAGGCATCGGCGATGAGTTCGCCGTCAATGACGCGGCTACCAGGCCATGCGCCATCGGTGTGAGGGCTGAAGAAGTCACCTGGCCCGTAGCGGTAAAATCGAAAGCGCGCGTTGAGCCCGGTTGGGTGCTGGCCGCCAACGCTCTCGCTGATCAGCGCCTGGGAGCGCTCCCACAGCGTGCCGTCGATGTGCTCGCTGACAACCCAGTTCATGTTCTCGTTGTGCCGCACATCGTGGGACAGTGATACCGGCGAATCTTCGTGAAACCCCAGTGACTCGGCAATGGCGACAATATTGTCGGCCTCTTGCTCGCTCAGAATATTGAGCAGCTGGAATGCGCCGGGGACGTCGGGAATATCTACGCGGGTAATGGTTTCGTTTCGCGCGTCTTTATAGGGGTTTACAGTGCCGGGCCTGTCAGTCCAGGTGGGCATGGGTGTGGGGCTAAAGCCTGTCTCCCACGCGATTACGTATAGGTCGTCCTGCATTCACATTTCCTATGGCAGTGATTTGCCGCTTGCGCGGCCGAAGTAGTTTAGCCCAACTGTGACCTGAGGCACTGCGATGTAGTGCGCATCTGATTGCCGAGCAGACGCTGACAACGGTCAGCAAACGCGTGGCAATCTACCTCATGCTGCCGGGATGGCAAGTAGCGCTGTCGCCTGCCTGGCCCCGAGCAGCCGGCAACCTCCTGGTCGCGTGACCAGGGCAGGCGCTCCTTCATGCACGCAGCCTTTATATTGACACTGTCAATATAAACGGGTATCTTCCGATTAAATGTTGACATCGTCTATATGGAGTAAGCGATGAGCACGAAAATCCCCCGCAGTAAGGAAAACGACTACACACCGGAGATGATTGCCGAGCGCCAGACATTTCTGGAAGACAAGGCCGGCACTACGCTGCATCACACCAAGGGTTTTACCTTCGACCCCGAGAGCATGGCGGGCAACTGTGAACAACTGTTCGGCGTGGCTCAGGTGCCCATTGGTGTCGCGGGCCCGCTGGTGGTAAATGGTGAGCACGCCCAGGGTGATTTTTACGTCCCAATGGCAACGATCGAAGGTACGTTGGTGGCAAGTTATAACCGTGGTATGCGAGTCATCCGCGAGAGCGGCGGCGTCACCACCACTGTTATGGGCGAGGCGATGCAGCGTGCACCGGTATTCATGTTCAAGAATGCGCGCGATGCCCGCGACTTTGGTAACTGGGTTCGCGACAATTTTGCGGCGATCAAGGCCCAGGCGGAATCCACCACCTCAGTGGGTAAGCTGCTGGAGATCGAGCAGTACCCGGTACACAACATGGTCTACACGCGCTTTGACTACAGCACTGGCGACGCAGCGGGCCAAAATATGACTGGCGGTGCCACATTCGTAGCCTGTGAGTGGATTCGGGCCAACTACCCCAAGCTGCGCACATACGGTTTGTCCGGCGGTATGGACACCGAAAAGAAGACATCGTTTGTAAACTCCCTGAAAGGGCGGGGTCGGAAGGTGACGGCGGAAATTACCATCCCTCGCCAAGTGTTGTCGGATGTACTGCGGACGACGCCTGAGCACTTGCGCAATAGTACCGGTGTGAATACGCTGGCTGCTTTTCTTACTGGCGCATCCAATAACGCGGCACACCCGGCCAATGGCCTGGCGGCCCTGTTTATGGCGACGGGCCAGGACATGGCCAACATTGGTGAGGCAAACCAGTGCTCCGTGTACAGCTATGTGAACACCGCGGGCGATCTCTATTATTCCGTGACACTGCCGGCATTGATTATGGCGACTTACGGTGGCGGTACCGGCCTTGCCACGCAGCGCGAGTGCCTGGAGCTAATGGGCTGTTACGGGAAGGGCAAGGCTTACAAGCTGCTCGAAATCGCAGCCGGGTTGGTTGTGGCGGGGGAATTGTCACTTGTCTCCGCCACCAAGACCGACAAGGAAACAGGGACCAATGAATGGGTGGACGCCCACGAGAAACTCGGCCGTAACCGATAAGCGAGATCAATGATGAGCAAGGCACAGCAAGCCCCGATGTTTGACCTGACCCTGAGTGAAGAGCAGCTCATGTTCAGGGATACCCTGCAGCGACTGGCGGACAACGATATGCGGGCTCTGGCAAAGTCCGCGGATGTTTCAGGCGAGTCGCCGGTCGGTTTCTATGCCCAGGCGGCAGAACTGGGGCTGACCATGTTGCCCATCCCAGAGGCACTCGGCGGTTCGGGTATGGGCCGTAGCCCGGTGTCCAATGCACTGATTATGGAAGACCTTGCCCGGGGCGATATGTCACTGGCGCTTGGCGCTGTGATGCCTCAGGCTTTCGTTAATACACTGCTGGACCAGGGCAGTGATGCGCAGCGCGAGCAGTATCTGCCGAAGTTCTGTGAGGGTGTGTTTGTGCCCGCGACGACGGCATTGCTGGAACCCAGGGCGACCTTTGATCCTGAGCAGCTGGCCTGTACTGCCCGTCGAACCGAGAGCGGTTATGTACTCAACGGTAAGAAATGCATGGTGCCGCTGGGCCTTGACGCCGAATTGTTGCTGGTGATCGCCAGCGTGGAGGGTGAGGGCGCGGCCGCGTTTATCGTTGAAGGCACGCCTGAGGGCATGACGCGCGCAGCGGAAACCCATATGGGCCTGCGGTCTTTGCGACTGGCCTCTCTGGAATTCACTGATGTGACACTGCCTGCGGAGTCGATTCTTGGTGCCGGCGAGTTCGACCTGCAGCGGTTTGTCGACTTGTCGCGGATAGGCATTTGCGCGCTCGCAGTGGGCGTTGGACAGAGCGTACTCGACTACACCAAGGTCTACGTTAATGAGCGAGAGGCCTTTGGCGAGCCTATTAGCAACCGCCAATCAGTGGCTTTTAAGGTCGCTGATATGGCGATCGAGCTGGAAGCCATGCGCCTGATGACCTGGCGTGCCGCATCGCTGGCAGAGCAGGGCAAGGCGTTTCACGAGCAGGCCTATCTCGCCAAAGTTGCCTGTGGTCGATATGCCATGCAGATAGGCACCGACGGCGTACAGTTGCTGGGCGGTCACGGTTACTGTCGTGAGCACCCGGTGGAAATGTGGTATCGCAATATGCGATCAATTGCCTTGCTTGACGGCGTAGCGAGTGTATAGGAGGAAGAGCCATGATCCAGCTTGAGTTGTCTGAACAGCACCAGAAGCTTTATGAAAATGTGCGCTTGCTGGCGGAGCACATGATGCGCCCTTACTCGCGCAAATATGACCGAGAAGAGCACACCTACCCGCAAGAAATGGATGAAGTGGTAAAGCTGCTTGAGGCAGGCAGGTCCGGCGGTTCCGGTGACGCCCGCCAGGAACACCCCGCTGATGAAACCGTTAACGGTGGCAACATGGGTGCTGTCATTGGTTTGCAGGGGCTTGCCTGGGGCGATCTTGGTTTATTCCTCGGCATGCGCACCAATGGGCTGGGTAACGCCGCCATTAACGCAGTAGGTACGGCCGAGCAGCGCGAGAAATACGGCAAAAGTTATGCCGCCATGTGTATTACCGAGCCTTCCACGGGCTCTGATTCGGCCAACATATCAACCACTGCGGTGCGCGATGGTGATGAGTGGGTGCTCAATGGCGAGAAGATTTACGTCACCGGGGGCGAGTTCAGTGACACCCTGGTGGTGTGGGCAACCCTCGACAAGTCTCTGGGCAAGGCCGCCATAAAATCCTTTATTGTAGAGAAGGGGACTCCCGGCTGCGAAGTAACGCGCCTGGAGCATAAGATGGGGATTCGGGCCTCGGATACGGCGGCTATTAGTTTCGTCGATTGTCGTATTCCTATGGAGAACCTGCTGGGTAGCGCCGAAATTGCCGCAGATGCGGCCGGCCGCAAAAAAGCGTTCGGCGGGGTTATGCAGACGTTTGATAACACCCGCCCGCCGGTAGCGGCTATGGCGCTGGGCATCGGCCGCGCGGCCCTTGATCTGGCGCGTGAACTGTTAGCCGAAGAAGGTGTGGAGCTGGACTACCGGGAAAAACCCGACAATGTCGGTGCCATCAAGGCAGAGCTTTATAAGATGGAAGCCGAGTGGGAAGGCGCTCGTCTGCTAACTCTCAAAGCCGCCTGGATGGCTGACAACAGCCAGCCGAACTCGGTGGAAGCATCGATGTGCAAGGCGAAGGCGGGTCGCATGGGTAATGAGGTTGCTCTGCGCTGTGTGGAGCTTTGCCAAAGCCTCGGTTACAGCGAGCAACACCTGCTGGAGAAGTTCGCCCGTGACTCCAAGATCGTTGATATCTTCGAGGGCACGCAGCAGATTCAGCAATTGATTGTGGCCCGGGGGGTGCTGGGTAAATCGTCTAGTGAACTCAAGTAATCGCAGCGAAGCGTAGGCTATTCGTGCCTGGTCAGGGTCAGGTCGCTTTGTCTGGAGTGCCCCTGATCCGTCCAGTCTGTCACGTCAAGATGACAGATCACCGCCGCGCCATCTAAGGCGTGTGTAGCATTGACGCTCATATGAAAGGTTAGATCGCCCTCGCTTGTTGTGCATGTGTACATGTGGGAGAATTGACCGAGCTGTCCGCTGATTACATCACGAATCGCGTCGCCGATTAATTTCGCCTCATCGAGCTCTGCATTGTCACAGACCTCGAGATAGTTAACGCCCTCCGCGACGCCCATCGACATGGGAGCACCATTGCGTCTCGCGAAACTGTCCCAGGCGGCATTCGTGAAAATAATATTTCCACTGCGATCAATCAGAGCAATATTCCCGGGCAGTTTGCTGATGACCGCTGCCAGTAATCGATGGCGTCTCACGATACTCATGTCTTGTAGACCGATAATGACGCCAAAGCGGGACTCCTTAGGTTGCCGATAGGGTGTTATCTGGCAGATCAGGTACCGACCCCGTATGCATTTGATCCTGCGTTCCAACGCCACACCGTGAGTTATGACTTCGCCGATGTCCTGCTGCAGACCGGGGTAACTGAGTAAGTTTTCCAGCGCCAGGAAATTATCACCTATGTGGTCTTGGTCCAGCAGAAAATACTCTGTGGCAGTGCCGTTGTAATCGAGCAGGCGCATGTTCTGATCCAGCAGAATCTTCGCGTCGTTTCCAGTCAGCATCAGGCCACGCCATATGGGCGTGAGCTTTTGCTCCTGATCGGATTCGGGCTGTTGAGGGCCTACTTCGAACGCTGGACTCCGTTCCAGCTCCTCCTCGAGCATGGCACGGCACAATCTCAAGGCATCATAGTGTTGGGGGGTCAGTGCTGTAATGGGGGCGCGGCTGGCAATGTTCAGTACACCAATGTTGTGACCGTCCGGCGCCTTGATCGCTTGTCCTATATAGGAGCGAATCTTCATTGGACCGGTGACTGAGGTGTTGGTGTGAAAACGTGGGTCTTCCAGGGTGTCTGGCACAATGAGCGGCTCTTCGCTGAGAAGTGCGTGGGCGGCAAAGGCAAAGTCCCGGGGGCGTTCGCTCCCTTGGTCAACGAAACCTACACTGGCTTTGAACCAGACCCGATCTCGATCGACAAGCGCAAAGGAGGAAACCGAAGCGTCAAAAACGATGCCCGCAAGGCGAACTATACGTTCGTAGCGTTCTTCGTTCTGGGTGTCCAGAATGTGCAGCTTATCCAGCGACGCTAGTCTGGCATCCTCGTTGATCGGGCGAGCGGGAGTCTTCATGGGCGGCTTCGCAGATCACAGTTGGTATAGCAAATGGGTGGATACATGCTCGGACATTGTAATTAGGCGCCGGAAGTGGCCAATCCTTGTTCACCAATTATCAAGATAACGATAGCTCACTATCATCGATATGCAATGTCAGTTCTACGGTGCGTTTTGTTATTAGGTGCCATGGGCTGCGGGCTCAGTGACTTAGGGACCGCTGTATCTGGGTGGCCCAGGCATTGCAGTGGCGATAGCAGGGCTCGTAGTGCGCCTTGGGAATCAGGTAGGTGAGTTGCTCGAATTCACCGGCTTCGTAATGCGCTACTTCACCGACGACCTGCCCCATTGGCCCGCTCTTATCAAGCAGCGCATCGCGGATCTCCTGATTGAGCGGTAGTTGGTCGACAAGCTCGTCCATGGGGATTTCTGCGATGAGATCGAGATTTGATAGCAAGCCGGTGAGGAAATAGGTCAGCGGTTGGTCCCTGTCCGCCATCTCTGCGAGTATCTCGCACATCCTAGCGCGGATCAATGATGCTCGGAAGAGTTCCGTGGGTTGCCCAGGCGCGGTTTCCAGCAGAAATAGGCTTACCCAGCGCTGCAGCTGCTGAACGCCCAGAAGGTTTACCGCGTGGGCGAGTGAATCCACTTCGCGACTCAGGCTCAGAGCCGCTGAATTGACCATCCTGAGAATCTTGAAGGTGAGGCCTGGATCGTTGAGGACGATGGTTTCAATGTCGCTGGCATTGGTGGAATCGTCGCGTAGCGCGCTGAGTAACTGCAGAAGCGTCATCCTGTTGTTACTGAGTTGACCACCGCTGGCGCAGTCCGGTTTATCGAGAAGAATTCCGGAGAAGAAGCAGTAGCCGAGTTCCTGGAGGGCCAGGAATTCCTCATGGCCGGGTACGTTGTCTACAGCTAGTTCAAGGTCGTACTGTTCTGCCACCTGGGCGATTTTTTGGGCGCCCTGTATGCCCTGTGCGCCGTATTGTAGTTTGATGATGTGGGCTTGCTGCAGCCAGGAAACCGGGGGTGGTGGATGTGCATCAGAGACTTCTAGGGCAAGCCGGTAACCTGCGTCTGCGAGACGTTGAAACACGTCCTGGATATCGCTGTCCTGGGCTTGCAGGGGGCTCAGAACAGGCACGAACAACTCTGTCGAGAGTCCCGGGGGCAGCGCGCTGGCAAGTTGTGCCGGCAGAAAGATCGGCGCTGGACGTTGCGCAGGTCCTTCGATGAGATCGCTGTATTCTTCGTTGATCAGTTCGATGGTGGCGAGCCTGGAGTGCCGGTCCTGGTTGGCTTCGAGCAGTGGTTCGATGGCAGCCAGTTCTAGATCGCTCGCATAAATGGCGCGCATGGCCAGTAGTGGTGCAGAGTCAGGCATGGGAGGATATATGCGATTCATAGGGTGCCGTGGTGCCTTCAGGACCGTATATCCAATTATGATTGGCGTCGCGAATGAACTCCAGAATGCGCTCATTGCTCAACATCCGCTCATGGATCATCAGGCCATTACCCTTGTTTAACTGGCTGACAACGACAGCCTTGTCGTGTAGGTCGTTGAGCAATTGAACTTTCATCAGGCTCTCGTTATCGGGGGTCGCATCATTCATCGATGCCAAGTCAACTTCTTCCTGAATCGTAGCCAATTGCTCTTCTATCTGAAGCAGTGAATGAAAATAGGTCTGTTTGCGCTCTGCGATCCTAAGAAGTTGCTCGCCGTCAGGGTTGATCCTGCACAACTCAGAACGCTCTTGGGTAAGAATATCTTCCAGAGCAGTTAACTCGTTACATTTGGCACTAAGCGCCTGCAAGGCACTGTCAGATTGCGAATCCATTGCTTACTTTCCTTTGAAGTTGTTGATCAAGCCCTCAGCTATCCTCTCCGGATTGATTTGCAAACGTCCTTCGACGATAGCCTGACGTACCTCGTTAACTCTCAGACTGCTGACGTCGAAGCTGGAGTCGCTGAGTTTCTGCTGCAGTTCGCTGGATAGCTTGGCACTGGTCGAGCCGGTACCGGGAGTACCGCTGCTTAACTCGCGAGCCGGTCCTGCCTTGCCTTGATTGTTTAGGGGTAAGGGCACCGGTGGGCTGGTGTTGTTAATCTTCATTGTCGCGGCCTCTACATTTAAAGGGTTCTAAAGTGACTATCGGCGAGACTGGGAAAGACTTTAGGCTATTGCGTTTGGCGCTCTAGTGGGACTGGTTGCTAACTAGAAACTGACTTTTACCACGCCCTCGGGGCTCAGTCGTCCGGCGAGTAATTTGCTGCCTTCGGTGCGCACATTCACCAGGTCGCCGGCGTGACCTTCTTGTAAGGCTTCGCCCCGACCACTGATTCTGAAACCGCTGCCAATAATCTCGTAGAACACTGGCTGGCCACGCCTGACCAGTAGAGCCTGCTGTAGATAGGCGCGCTTGATAATCCCGCCACGCTCTATATTGCGCGCTGCCATTTTACCAATGGCATCAGATGGTTCTGAAAATGTAGATTCGATCATGGATGTCAGCTCGCCCTTGCGGACTTCTAGCATCGCGGGTGTCACCAGCGTGCCCTGCTTGATCGACGTAGTAGCCACCAGATACGCGCCCTGAACATTGATTTGGGCGGGAAGAAAGACCGTTCGCTCTAGAGCGCCCTGGCATTGCAGGCCCACGAAAAGCCGGCCATTAGCATTGAATTTTTTGCTCTGCAGAAAGGCAACCGGGTTGGCGCAGTCACTAAGATCGTGGCGACTGGGAAGCAGTGTGGCAGAGACACTGGTGCCGACATGGGCTAATTCCGTCTCAATGTGCTCTCTAGCAATGGTGCGTGGATCGTTCGCCGGGATGTCCGTTGCGCTCGCAGCCAGCGCGGCTGTCATGGTCATCGCCAGGTAGAAGGAGAGCGCCACTACACAGGCGATTGCCGAGGAGGCTCTGCCTTTATATATACAAACGGTTGCGCTCATGGCTGACTACCGGGGCGGTTGATTATGCTTCGCAGTGTAAGCGCATTAAGTACAGGGAAAGGCTGAGATAGCGACATAAAAATGCCGTTTATCCACGCATTGTTATCGGCAGATTCGGCCTAAGCTTGAGTCGTAGTGATGAGTGGTGGGAGAACGGCAATGTACGACAAGCTCAATGCAATGTTTCAGTTTCATGAGCAGAATCTGGGTTTGCGGCACTACAGGCAAACCCTTTTGGCAAACAATATTGCCAATGCAGACACGCCAAATTACAAGGCGACGGATATCCGTTTCTCCGACGCTTTGTCCAAAGCAACCGACAACTCACATGTTTCCAGACAATTCGCGCACCCGGTGCGACAAGTAAAGGGACATATAGCACTCGAAACTCCTGTCCAAACCTCGTTCGGAAATAGCGACCTGCTCTATCGTATTCCGAGCCAGGCCTCGATCGATGGCAACAGTGTGGATATTGATCAGGAGAGAGCGGAGTTTCTTGATAACTCGGTTCGTTATCAGGCAGCGTTGACGCTGGCCAACAGCTATCTGAAAGGGCTGAGAACAGCCATGCAGTCGGAATAGCGTAATAAGGCAACGGTAGAGAGGTGAGTACGATGTTCTCCATATTTAATATTTCCAGTTCTGCCCTGGCAGCACAATCTCAGCGCCTGAATGTGGCCGCTAGCAATATGGCCAATTCCGGTAGCGTTGCCGGCCCCGGTCGAGAGCCTTATCGGGCTCGGCATCTCATCTTCGAAAGTCAGGCTGGCGGCATGGGAGGGGTGCAAACGGTAGGAATTGTGCACAGCAACAAACCGTTTGCCTCAGAGTATCGTCCCGATCACCCGCTAGCCGATGCTGAAGGCAATATCCGCAAGCCGAATGTGGAGCCGGTCCATGAAATGGTCGACATGATGGCCGCATCCAGATCGTATCAGGCGAGTGTCGAAGTCATGAATACCACCAAGCAGCTGATGCTCAAGACACTCACTCTGGGAGAGAACTAATGCCTATAGCCAGTGTGTATGACAGCAGCGTTCTTGCCAGTGTTAACCAGACTGATCAGCAGCCCACCCGTGGTGAGGCAGATGCAATAGGAGCGAACTTCATGACATTGCTGGTGGCCCAGCTGCAGAACCAGGACCCTCTCAAACCTCTGGAGAATACCGAGCTAACATCTCAACTGGCGCAAATTAATACAGTAAGCGGCATTGAAGAGTTGAACCGTACCTTGCAGGACATCGACAGCCAGATCAATGCCGGTCAGCAACTGCAGGCGTCTATGTTGATTGGTCGCGGTGTCATGGTGCCTGGTAATACGGTACTGGTGGGGGATCAGGGCGTGACCACGCCGTTTGGCATTGAGCTGACAGAGGCGGCGGAGTCGGTGACAGTCGAGATTGTCAGCGAGGCTGGCGAGGTGGTTCGCAGTCTGGAGCTGGGTCCCATAGAGGCAGGCTTACGGACCTTAAACTGGGACGGCCAGCTGACCAGTGGAGCCCCGGCACCGCAGGGCGCCTATGAACTTCGCGTCACAGCACGCGGCACCGGCACCCGAACGGTACCTACTGAATTAACGGCTTTTGCACTGGTTAACGGTGTATCAATCGACCCCTCAGGCGAGCCCTTGCTCGATCTTGGTGGGCTTATGGAGCCGGTGTTGTTGAGTGAAGTGAGGCAGATTCTTTGATCGAGTAACAGCTGGCAAGCAGGCCAGCGGGAGAACAATAGTATGGGATTTTCACAAGCGTTAAGCGGTTTGAATGCCGCTGCCACCAACCTGGATGTGATTGGTAACAATGTTGCCAACTCCCAGACAGTGGGGTTCAAGGCCGGTCGGACGCTGTTTGCTGATGTCTACGCCGGAGCTCAGGCAGGGCTGGGCGTCAAAGTAGCTGCGGTGCAGCAAACATTTACTTCGGGTACGCTGGAGAGCACCGGGCGCAATCTCGATGTAGCGATCAGCGGGTCCGGCTTTCTCCGGTTCGACCAGAATGGCCAGACGGTGTATTCGCGCAACGGTCAGCTCAACATGGATGCCAATGGCTACATCGTCAATGCCCAGGGTGCGAGGCTCACTGGCTTCCCTGACGGCAAAGTTGGTGGCGACCCGGAAGCTATCTTCATACCCTCTGGCGGGCTGGAGGCCTCTGCAACCACATCCGTGAGCGCCACGCTTAACCTAGATGCGGCGACGCTAGAAATCGATCGTCTTGGAGTGCCGTTTGACGCGACTGACGACAGCACTTATTCCTACACGAGTAACGTGACTATTTATGACTCTCAGGGCAACGATTACGCCGCGACGCTGTATTACACCAAAACGGGCGACAACACCTGGGAGGTTCGCGTTGGCAGGGATGGAGAGATTGCCACTGCCGCGGGCACGCTTAACTTCGATGCCAACGGCTTGCTCAGCAGTACTGCCGGTCTTGACAGTTTTGAGTTCTCTCCCGGTGGTGGTGTTACTGATCTTGATATGGCTCTGCAGTTGGACGGTACCACGCAATTCGGCAATGACTTTGAACTTACTGCATTGGGCCAGGACGGATACACCTCGGGCAGTTTGGTCGGTATTGCGATCGACGAGTTGGGTAATGTTGTGGGTAATTACTCCAACGGCCAGACCCGGGTGATATCCACTTTGGTCATTGCCAACTTCGCCAATGCAGAGGGCTTGGAGCCTGTGGGTGACAATGCCTGGGCTGAAACGACCTCCTCTGGCCAGCCGATTATTGGCGCTCCCGGAGTGGGGCTGGCCGGCACTGTGGCTTCGGGCGTGGTGGAAAACTCGAATGTCGATCTGACCCGGGAGCTGGTTAATCTGATTATTGCGCAGCGTAATTACCAGGCTAATACCCAGACCATTAAGGTTCAGGATGAAGTTCTCCAAAGTGTGGTTAACCTGAGGTAATAAACCGTGGATAGAGTGGTATATACCGCGATGAGTGGTGCGCAACAGTCTTTGAATGCGCAGGCAGTCATCAGCAACAACCTGGCAAACGTAGCGACAACAGGGTTTAGAGAGCAACTGCTTGCGTTCCGTTCAGTGCCGGTAAACGACAACTCTACCCTGGGTAGCCGCGTTTCGGTGATCGCCCAGACGCCGGGCTCCGAGTTTAGACCCGGCCCTGTGCAGTACACTGGTCGTACCCTGGATATTGCCATGAAAGACAATGCATGGCTGGCGGTGCGTGGCGCTGACGGCACAGAAGCCTATACACGTCGCGGTGACCTGCAGGTTGATGGCAATGGGCAGTTAACCGCAGGTGGCTTTGTGGTGCTTGGCGATGGCGGTCCGGTGCAGTTACCGCTCGGGGCTGATTTATTCATTGGTGAGGACGGCACCTTCAGCACGCTCGGCAGCGGTGAAGATCCGGATGCAGTGACCCAGGCAGGTCGACTCAAGCTTGTGGATGCATCCACGGCTGTTTTGGTCCGTCAGGCAGACGGCCTGTTCAGGCCCAAGACAGGAAGAATGTTACCCGCCAGCGAGGAGGCCAGAATCGCCACTCAGTCGCTGGAGGGTAGCAATGTAAGTGCCGTTAAAAGCATGGTGGAGATGATGAGCTATGCACGGCTGTTCGAAATGCAGATGCAGGTGATACAGAACGTTGAAAAGAATGATCAGCGTGCCGCCAACCTGCTGTCGCTGCGCTAACACAATAAACAGGTATTAGCATGATCAACTCATTGTGGACATCGAGAACAGGCCTGGAAGCACAGCAGGTACAGATGGACGTCATTGCCAACAATTTGGCGAACGTATCGACCAACGGTTTTAAGCGATCGCGAGCCGTCTTCGAGGACCTTCTGTATCAGACGGTGCGCCAACCTGGCGCAGACGCAACCAGTCAGGACACTATTCCCTCGGGCCTGCAGTTGGGTACCGGGGTAAGGCCGGTGGCTACCGAACGGCTGCACACCCAGGGAAGTCTGCAGGAAACTGGCAACTCCCGCGACCTGGCGATTAACGGCAAAGGCTTTTTTCAGGTGCTGATGGCCGATGGCAACACCGCGTTTACGCGCGACGGTAGCTTCCAGGTCGATGAGAACGGTCAGTTGGTAACAGCGTCCGGCTACCCGATTGAACCTGCCATTCTTATTCCGGAGAACGCGCTATCGCTTTCTATCAGTCAGGACGGCATCGTGTCTGTGGTTACGCCGGGAAATGTGAACAGTAACCAGGTGGGACAATTGTCGATAGCCACCTTTGTCAACCCAGCTGGTTTGCAGGCCATCGGCGAAAACCTCTTCGTAGAGACGACCGCATCCGGGACGCCAACAGAAAGTAACCCCGGCCTCGATGGCGCAGGTCGTATTTATCAGGGCTTTGTAGAGACCTCTAACGTGAATGTTGTGGAGGAGATGGTGAGTATGATCCAGACTCAGCGAGCATATGAAATTAACAGTAAAGCTGTACAGACCAGTGACGAAATGCTGGCTAGGCTCACCCAGCTCTAAAGCGATGAGATAACAAATGATGAATAGGCACAGTAATACATTGTTGATCGTGTCACTGCTCGTGTCCAGTTGTGCGCAAGTGCCCGGTAGCCCGCAGCCGGATAACTTTCCCAAGGCTGAAATACAGCAGCCGGAGGCCCCGGTTGCCGATGGATCTATTTATCATGATCGGGGTGTCTACATGCCCTTGTTTGAGGATCGCCGTCCGCGTCGCCCGGGCGACATCATCACGATTGTTCTTAATGAACGGGTGAGTGCAAGCAAGAACTCTTCCGCTCAGGCGAGCCGCGAGGGGACTGGTGCACTGGTAACCACTGCGACGCCGGAGGGTCTTGAGGAGTTGAATCGCTGGGGCTTTGATATCTCCGGGAGTAGTGAGTTTGCCGGTAGTGGTGGCGCCCAGGCCAGCAACCGGTTAACCGGGACGATAACCGTGACCGTTGCCGATGTCCTGATCAACGGCAACCTACATGTCGTCGGCGAAAAAAGAATACTGATCAACCAGGGTGCAGAGTTTTTGCGTTTTTCGGGTGTGGTCAACCCCCTTTCAGTGGACGAGGATAATTCAGTGAGGTCGTCGGAAGTGGCTGATGCCCAAATCGAATACACCGGCAAGGGATATATTTCAGAGGCACAGCGTATGGGCTGGTTGCAGCGGCTGTTCAACAGCGTTTCACCTTATTAATTCGTCGCTCGCTGAGAGCTGGAGTCGTGCACGATGTATGTTAGTGGCAATGTTTCGATACTGGCGCGCTTGCTGCTGTGTCTGCTGCTGCTTGTGCATGCCGGTGCCGGTCGTGCAGAGCGCATTGGTGAGCTTGCGGATTTCGTTGGCGTACGCAGCAATGCATTGATCGGCTATGGCCTGGTGGTTGGGCTGGACGGGACAGGCGACCGAACCATGCAGGCCCCCTTTACGGGTCAAGCATTGGCAAACATGTTGTCTCAGTTAGGTATCTCCATTCCGCAGGGCGCCAATATGCAGCTCCGCAATATCGCCGCTGTTGTCGTCACTGCTGAGCTCCCGCCCTTTGCGCGTTCTGGTCAGACCATCGATCTCAATGTTTCGTCGATTGGCAATGCCCAAAGCCTGCGCGGTGGTTCGCTATTGATGACGCCGCTTAAGGGTGTTGATGGTCTGGTGTATGCCATCGGTCAGGGCAACATTCATGTCGGTGGTGTTGGAGTAGAGGCCGGAGGCAGCGGCGTTCAGATTAACCAGCTGGCCGGTGGCAGAGTTCCGGATGGCGGTATGGTGGAACGTACGGTGCCTCTGGATATCGTGGGTTCCGATGGCAGTCTGACCCTGCAATTGAAGCGCCCCGATTTCGACAATGCCCGCCTGGCTGCAAAAAGAATCAATGAGGTTTTCGACCAGCAGGTCGCCCACCCCGTCGATGGCAGTGCTATCCGTCTGTCGGCACCGGAGCAGCCCGGGCAGTTGGTGAACTTCATGGCGACCATCGAAAATATCGAGGTGGATCCGCGCATCGATGACAGCCTGGTAATTGTCAATTCGCGCACGGGTTCTGTCGTGATGAACAGTCGGGTCACGCTGCGACCGGCAGCGGTCGCCCATGGCAATCTCTCGATTACGATCGATACACGTTATGGGGTTAGCCAGCCTGGTCCTTTTGCAGATGTCGGTCGCACTGTTGTTACACCCGATACAGAGATTGTCATTGACCAGGGTGAGGGCGCCCTGCATATGATGGAAGGCGCTGCATTGGCAGATGTTGTGAGTGCCTTGAATATTATGGGCGCTTCTCCAGTGGACCTCATGTCGATACTGGAAGCGCTTAAAGCTGCCGGCTCACTGCGCGCCTCGTTGAAGGTGATCTAATGTCATTGCCTGATGTGACCAGTCAGTACGCCCTCGATATTGCCCGCCTAGGCCAGCTCAGCACGGACGCGAAAAATGGTAACTATGAGCGCTCGCTGCGGGAAACTGCCAAGCAGTTCGAAGCGATTTTCCTCGGTAAGATGCTATCGACAATGCGCGATGCGTATCTCAAGTCTGATCTCGGCCGTAGCAATCACTTGTCGTTCTACGAATCGATGATGGATAAACAATGGGCACAGCATCTCTCCGAGCGCGGGATTGGTCTGGCCGACATGTTGGTTGAGCAGCTTACCTACGCCGGATCGACGGTACCCGCGGGCCGAGAAACTCTGGCTAAAATGCCGTCGCCGCGTGCAGCTTGGCAAGTTCGTTCTATGGGCATGCCTGCCTCAATCCCCGAGCCTGTCGAACCAATAGGCCCGCTGCCGATGGATGCTGTGCCAAGCGCAGGGGACGATGGCGAGAGTCCGGATGCCTTCGTGGATCGCATTACGCCCTACGCGCGGTCGGCGGCACGGGAAAGTGGTATTCCCAGTGAGCTGATAGTTGCTCAAGCCATTCTCGAAACGGGCTGGGGGCGTCGCAGAATAGAGCGTTCGGACGGTAGTGACGGGCACAATATTTTTGGCATTAAAGCCGATCCGCAGTGGCGCGGAGAGCGTGTTACTGTCGAGACGCACGAGTATATCGGTGGGCGTCGTGCCGAGGTGAATGCTCGCTTCAGGGTCTACCAGTCTTTGCAGGCAGCGTTTCAGGACTACGCACGGATAATGGGCGAGAGCGACCGCTACGAGAGAGTCAGGGCCGCTGAATCGCTGGACGAGGCTGTCCAAGCGCTGTCAGAAGCCGGCTATGCCACTGATCCGGCTTACGCCGACAAACTGCGTGCATTAATCGATCAGGGCCTGCGGCCGCGTTCGTCGAGATCCTAGGGAGTGAGAAAAATGTTGGCCAATTTACTCAAGACCCTGCACTTTTGGGCCGATCTAGTAGCAACGGCGGGAAAGGATCCTAATCTATGAGCATTTTTTCCACCGGGCTCAGTGGACTGAATGCAGCACAGGCCGCACTGAACGTCACCAGTCGGAACATCAGTAATGTTTACACGCCCGGATACAATCGAGAACTGACCGTTCTTGAAGACTCGGTGGTCAGTGGCGGGGCCAGTGTGTCGGCAATACAGCGACAGTTCAATGCCTTCACAGCTGGCCAGCTCAATCAGGCGACGACACGGCTGGAGTTCTATCAGGTCTATGCCACTAATACCTCTCAGATCGATGATCTGTTGGCAGATCAGGACTCGGGACTGTCGGCATTGATGCAGCGTTTTTTCTCCTCAGTGTCTGACCTCGCCGCTGCCCCCTCTGACCCAGCTGCCAGGCAAGGCGTGCTTGGAGCGGGCAATAGTCTGGCAACGCAGTTTCGCTCGGTGTCGGGTTTCCTCGAGGATATGGCTCGGGGCATTGATATTCAGTTGGCTCAGGAGGTTGACCTGGTTAACAACAAAGCCGACCTAATAGCGAATCTTAATGAACAGATTACGGTGACTCTTGCCCGCACCGGTGAGTTGCCGAATGCGCTGATGAATCAGCGTGACCAGGTGATTGCCGAGCTGAGTGAAATTGTCGACACTCGGGTGCTGGTGCAGGGTGACGGTACGTACAGTGTGAGTATTGGCAATGGGCAGCCCCTCGTATCAGGTGACAATGCTTATGAGCTCTCTGTTGTGGATGCCAGCGATGACTCCAGCAGAAAAGCGATTGGTTATCGAGACTCTGGGGGCAACATCTTGGAACTGGAAGACGATAGTTTTGACGGTGGCCGGATTGGCGGCTTGCTGGCCTTCCGAAGCGAGGTCCTCGATTCAGCTCGAGACAGTATTGGTCGTCTGGCGGTGAGCGTGGCGTCTGCAGTTAACGAGCAGCATAGGGCCGGCGTAGATCTCAATGGAGATCCGGGACTAGATTTTTTTGATATTGGTTCTCCCAGTGCATTTGCTAATGATCGGAATGTGGGTACTGCGGTTTTTTCTGCTGCGTTCGGTGATACCGTCGATCTCACCGGTACCAGCTACGAAATTCGCGTAGTCGATGCGGGAACCGGTGAGTTTTCAATCACCCGCAAAGATGATCAGAGCACCACCATGGGCTTTCTCGATGGTGCCAACCAGCTAACGGTGGACGGTGTGGTGCTGACACTGGATGATCCCGGTCTGCTGGCCGATGGCGATCGGTATGCGTTACAGCCAACGCGCTTCGCTGCCTCGCAGTTCTCGACAGCGCTAGTGGACATCGCTCAGGTAGCGGCAGGCCAGTCTGCGGCCACGGGTGACAACCTTAATGCGCTCGCACTGCAGCAGCTGCAGTCGACAGATATTGTTGGCGGCAGTGCCAGCCCTGGTGGGGGCTATGCGGCGATACTTGGCGATGTTGGCAACCGTACCAATATCGCCCAGATCAATCTCGAGGCCCAGGCGGGTATCCGCCAGCAGGTGCGCAACCTGCAGCAGTCTGAGTCGGGTGTTAATTTGGACGAGGAAGCTGCCAATTTGGTGCGCTATCAACAGTACTACCAAGCCAACGCAAGAGTGATTGAAGTGGGCACAGTCATCATCGACACCTTGCTTGGATTGAGGTCATAGGCCTCCTAGGAGCATTTAATGCGGATTAGCACCGTAAACATGTATGAGCAGAGTATTGCCTCAATGAACCGGCAACAGGGTGAGCTGCTTCGCGTCGGTCAGCAGATCGCGACCGGTCGTCGGGTAGTAACGCCCTCGGATGATCCGCAGGCCAGTGCAAAAGCCGTAGGAATTAGCCAGGCCATCGGGGTTATCGAGCAATACTCCGGCGCTCGAGCGACCGCCCGCAACTCCCTGTCCCAAGAAGAAAGCGTGCTTTCTAGTGTAAGCGATGCGTTATCGGCAGCGAAAACACTGATGCTGCAGGGTATAAACGGCACCTTGCAGAATGCAGATCGGCTGTCAGTTGCTACCGAGTTGCAGGCCGTTTTCGAAACGGTATTGGGGCAGGCCAATGCAGCCGACGGCAATGGACGCTTTTTCTTCGGTGGTTTCAACGATGGTGCGCCGCCGTTCTTTGATGACGGGCTGGGCAATATTGTCTATGTGGGAGACACCAATGAACGCACTCAGCGCGTAGACAACTCACGCTTGATGTCGGTGGCCGACAGCGGCGATCAGGTATTTCTCAGAGTGACCCCGGGCTCCGGTTATGTGGCCGAGGCTGACTCAGCCAATACCGGCAGTGTGGTCTTCAAGGGGCCGGGTGTGATTGATCCTGCAGATCCTGGCTATGGCGCTAATTTCTCCGTTGCGTTTGTTGATATGGCCGGTGAGCTAGGCGTGTCGATTAACGGAGCGCCGCCGTCTTTGTACGTAGATGGCGCAGCAATCACCTTTGGCGGCCTCTCCTTGGAGCTTAGGGGAGTGCCCGAGATCGGCGACTCTATCGACGTCGGGCCTGCTGAAACAATGAATACCGATATCTTCCAAACCTTGAACAAGGCGCTGGCGGTGCTTCGTCAACCCGTGTCTACAGAAGCTGATCGTGCTGCGCTGAACAATTCCTTGAATACTGTCATGCGAGAGCTGGACAATAGTCTTGACAACGTTCTCACCGTACGTGCCTCGGTGGGTGGGCGGCTCAACGAGTTGGATATTATCGACAGCGTGGCGGCTAGTCGTAGTCTCGGGTACCAGACCAATCTCTCGCAGCTAGTAGATCTTGACTATAACGAAGCGGTTGCTGACTACAGTTTACGCCAGGTGGGTCTGCAGGCGGCACAGCGCTCGTTTGTCGACATCAACGGTATGTCGCTATTCGACTATCTGCGCTAAATTACAACTAATCCGCGTGTCAGCAGAAAGTCAATAAACTCCAGCCCGCGATCAAACACCTCCTCAAGTACCGGTTGCAGCCGGGTCATTAGGAGCGCGATTAGTAGAATTCCCAGCCCCAGTGAAATCGGGAAGCCCACCGTGAAAACGGTAAATTGCGGCGCGGAACGGTTTAGGATTCCCATCGAGAGGTTAATGATAAGCAACATGCACAGTACCGGTAGTGCCAGTAACAGTCCGGTTTTGAAGATCTGCCCGCCAAACATTGCAAGGGAGTAGAAGCCTTCGGAATTAATCGACAACGCGGCAATGGGAAGCAGTTGGAATGACTGTGCAACGGCGGCAATCAGGAGTAGATGTCCGTCCAGCGCCACGAATAGTAACAGAGATACGATGTATAGAATGCGGGCGACGATCATCGTGTTGGTGTTCGTGTCCGGCGAAAAAAATGCAGCGAACGCTAACCCCATCTGCAGGCCGATAAAATCACCGGCGGCCTGCACGCTCGCAAACACCACGCGCATGGTCGTGCCCATGGCCACCCCGATGATGACTTGCTCAGCGATGATCGCGGCACTGCTCCAGGATAGCATCGGTACATCCGGTAACGGTGGCAGTGTAGGGGAAACAATGATGGTAAGCACGACGCACAGGCCTATTTTTGCCTGCATTGGGATACTTTGATGACCCAGCAGCGGGGCAGATGCCACCAGCCCCGAAATCCGAACAAAGGGCCAGAAGAACTGGGATAGCCACGTCTCCAGCTCTGTAAAGCTGACTTCCAGCACTTTCCTACTCGCTAGCGGATCATGCTTGGAATGCCCTGGAGTAACTCTGCCGTATAATTGGTAATCAACTGGAGCATATAGGGTCCGAAAATTAACAGCGTCAGCCCGACGCCGAGAATTTTCGGAATGAATGACAGGGTCATTTCGTTGATTTGGGTGACGGCTTGGAACAAGCTAACGGTCAGGCCCAGAAACAGAGCCACAAGTAGTGCCGGCGCGGCCAGTAGTACGGCGACCCGCATGCCGGCATAGGCGAGATCCATTACTGATTCGGGTGTCATGGTATGGGAACTCCTTTAGGTAAAGCTCATCGCCAGTGAACCGATTAGCAAGTGCCAGCCATCGACGAGTACGAAAAGCATGAGTTTGAAAGGCAACGAAATGGTGGCGGGAGGTACCATCATCATGCCCAGAGCCATTAGAATACTGGCGACGACCAGGTCGATAATCAGAAAGGGTATAAAGATCGTGAATCCAATCTGGAACGCGGTCTTAAGCTCGCTGGTGACAAACGCCGGAATCAGCACAGACATAGGTACGTCAGCCGGGCTGGCAAATTGCTGGTCTCCGGATAACTCAGCGAATAGCGTCAGATCATTCTCCCGTGTCTGAGCCAGCATGAACCGATGCATTGGGCCTGAGGCGCGACTGATGAATTCCTCGAATTCTATGTCGCCGTTGCTGAGAGGCTGCCAGGCCTCGTCGTAGATCTGGCTGAGCACCGGCGTCATGATAAACAGGCTCAGAAACAAGGCCATGCCAATCAACACCTGATTGGGAGGCGCAGACTGTGTGCCCATAGCCGTTCGCAACAGGCTCAGCACGATGATGATGCGAGTGAAACTGGTCATCATCAGCAGGATCGCTGGTAGAAAAGCCAGGCTGGATAATAGCAGCAGTAACTGCAGATTAATGGACCATGACTGGCTGCCATCGGCCTGCGTATTGCTTGTGAGTCCGGTAATCTGTGCTTCTGCAGCGCCGCAGAACAAGGCCATTGCAGTGCAGGTGATCGATCTGACAAACGCAGGGCTCATCACTGTGACTCGCCAGATAGACTCGAGAGGTCAGCGTCGGTGAGTGTCTCACTGTGAGCGGCCAGCATTCGGTCGAAGTCATGGTCCGTATTGGGGGGCGATAGGGCGTGTCGGTCATGCTTGTGAATGAGCGAGATATTTCCGTTACTTATGCCCAGCAACAGCTCGGTATTACCTCTGAACGCAATAAGCACCAGACGTTCGCGTGGTCCAAGATGGGTGGTGGCGATCTGCTGCAGAATATCGTCCTTGCTGCGCGTCGGACGCAGCAACTTGCGCGCCAGCAAGCCCAACAACAAAATCAGCGCTACGACAACGAGTAGCGACAACAGAGTTTGGCCGAGCATACTGGCGCCATATAGCGGCTCTACCGCACTGGAATTCAAAGGCGCTGAATCGTCGGTCTGCATACTAGCGGTTGAGTTTTTCCACTCGCTCTGTGGGAGTGATGATGTCGGTAATCCTGATGCCGTATTTGTCTTCGACGACGACGACCTCGCCCTGGGCGATGAGATAGCCGTTGATAAGAATGTCCATAGGGTCGCCTGCCAGTCCATCGAGTTCGAGCACAGAGCCTTGTGCGAGTTCCAGCAGCTGGCGGATAGATATACGGGTACGGCCCAACTCCACATTGAGCTTGACCGGGATGTTCATGATGAGGTCCAGCTCTTGTGCCGAACCTTTGGCAGGGCTTGCGCTCAGCGGCGGGAACGCCTCTGCGCTACCATCCCTGACGCTGTGGTTATGAGAAGCGGAGCCTGTACCGGGGTCAGCCTTTGGATTCTCTTCGACTTGTTTTTGATCCTGCTCCTGCGTCACACCCTGCTCTGCGAGAGCCGCAGCCCACGGGTCTTCCTTTTCTAAGGTCTCATCGGCTGTAGCTGCAATAGTGGCCGTCGCTTCGGTCGAATCGACCAGGGTCTGGTCTGGCGCTTCGAGTGTGTCTTCGGTTTCGTTAATCACGGTGTTGGCTCCATGAGTATGCTTCCGGGCTACCGGGATTCGGTATCCTGTTCAAATTGGTCCTGCGAAATGTTGAGTACTTGCTTCACTGACAGCGCGCGATGCCCGCCGCGGCTTCCGTAGCCACATTCCAGAATGGGAACACCGTTGACATGCCCAGGGATGGAATCGGGGAGATTCACGGGCAGAATGTCGCCCGCTTTCAGGGAAAGAATGCTGCCGATACTGGTCGGTATCTGACAAAAGTCGACAATAAGCTCCACTTGTGACCCTTTGATTTCATTCGAGAAACGGTCACGAAATGGAGCTTCGCCTTCCTCCTCATTCTTCTCGACCGGGTTAATCAGGGCATCGCGTATAGGCTCAATCATTGTGTAAGGGATGCACACCTGAAACGACATCGTGGAAGCACCTACCTCCAGATGGAAGTTGGTATTTACGATGACTTCATTTGGTGAATTGGTGATGTTGGCAAACTTCACCTGCATCTCTGAACGCACGTATTCAACATGAATTTCATAGATCGGGCGCCATGCTTCTACATAGGCTTCGATTGCCAGGTCCAGAAGTCGATGAATAATACGCTGCTCCGTGGCTGTAAATTCCCTGCCCTCTGATCGGGTTAGAAACCGGCCGTCGCCACCGAATAAGCTGTCGACCACCAGAAATACAATGTCCGGCGGGAATACGAAGAGTGCTGTGCCGCGTAGCGGTTTGATGTTGACCAGGTTAATGTTGCTGGGTACAGGGACATTTTTTGAATAAGTGCTGTAGCTTTCAAACTTCATAAAGTCACAGTTGATGTCAGCATTGCGTCGAATCAGATTGAACAGGCCCACCCGAAAAAGCCGGGCAAATCGCTGATTGATCATGTCCAGGCCATGTAGGCGTTCTTTGATGATCCGCGATTGGGTACGTGGATCGTAGGGGCGGATTCTGGCTTCTACTTCCCGGGAGTTTTCAGCCGATTCTTCATCGCCACTGACACTGTTGAGCAGTGCATCGATTTCATCTTGTAACAGTAGATCACTTTCGGCCATGACAGGGTCCGCCTACTGGACGATGAAATCCTGGAAGTAAACGCCGACAATCGAGAGCTCTGGCTGCGGATCTGAGAATGGCTCAGATAGGGCGAGCAGAATTTCATCAGCAACTTGGCTTTTGCCCTCGGCAGCCTTTAGCTGTTCAGCGCTCTTCTGTGATAGCAAAACCAACATCCTATTATTGATGTCTGGCATGTAGGTGGTAAGGAAATTTCTGGTTGTATCGTCGGAGACCCGCAGCATAACACTGGTGTAGAGAAGCCTGTCGGTGCTCTTTCCTTGCAGGTTTACGGTCATCGGCCCTACTTTGACAAACAATGGGTCAACGATGATCGCCGGCTCCGCAATTTTGGATTCATCAGCGTCGCTGCTTCCGAGAGTTAGGTACGCTCCCGCCGCCGCGCCCATAATCCCAACAAGCATCATGGCGACAAGGATGATTCGTTTTCTGGATTTTGGTTGCTGTTCTTTTTCGCCGGACTTCTTTTCATCTGCCATAGCGCCAATCCTTAAGCGTCGATTCTTTAAGTGTAAGTGTTCAGAGCAGAAGCAATCCGTGGAAAAGAGAGCAATTGAAGCGTCTATTTGCTGCCCCCGCACTATACGTAAATGTTGATGCCGAGAGCGTGTATATGACGCTCGCTGGTTGCGGTTGGGGCAGTTGCCGATGGTGTGTCAATCAGCCCTCTCAGCTCAGCACTTGGGTGCCTATTCTGAGGTTGTTGCTGATGCGCGCCTTGTTCAGCCGATATGTCTGTCTCACCAAGCTCGATACCCTGTTCGCCCAATATCTCCCGCAGTTGCGGCAGCGCCTGCTCAATCGATTGCCGCACCAGCGGCTGGTTACTGAAGAAGCTGAGCTGAGCATGCTGTTCTTTAACATGCATCTCCACCAAAAGCGGACCGAGCTCACGTGGATGCAGCTGGATGGCCACCTGCTGTTCGCCACTCAGTGTGATGCGACCTAACTGATGGCCCAGGCTAAGCCCCCATTTCTGGCTGCCGAGCGGTGAGGCTATAGCGAGTTGCTGGTTGCTATGGGACATGCCTTGTGGGGACGGCGCATGGAGCGTGTTTACGTCTAAACTGGAGGGTGCTGCAGTTGCAAAAAGATTGACGCCATAGTTGCCTAAAGAGGATGTAGTCACTGGCGTATGTTTCGGCTCGCTGACTGTATTGATCCCAAGCTCCAATGTGAGTGGTTTGGTCACACCCTGCTCCGTTTGGCTATTCGACTGCGTCGTGAGCGCTGGAAGTTGCTCTTTTGGATTGGTAGTTGCGAGCTCGCCGCTTGCCCGCCCGATAGCAGGGTTCTGAACCTTGGACATCGTCTCAGGTTTCACCAGATCAAGCCCCAACTCGCTGCCGCGGATGGATACTTGGATGGCGGGCGGAGCCATTCTCACGCCTAGCTCAATTCCTGCGATTTGACGATCCACCGGGCGAGGGCGTTGGGCCATCGCTTCAAAAACTGGCCCGGCAGTTTCGCTCGTCCCCACCAATGACATGTCGCGCGGGATCAGTGCGGTGGCTTGCGAGTTAGTTATCTGGGTGATCGGGCTGGCGGGGTCTAGAGGCTGAGATGAAAGAATTCCAGGTAGCCAATGTGGTGCCAGCTGCGCCACGTTATAAGTGCTGCTAGGTTGGATCAGCGCCTCTGGTGTTGTTCCTTGATCCGCAGTCAGGTTTTCGGACACAGCAAGGGAGCGCAGAATGGAGGCAAAGCGACCACTGGTCCCCTGGGTATTGCCTCCTGGCGTGGCATCAACGGGCAGCGGCGCTGGAGTGGGCGCTGCCATGAGGCTGAGTAGTTCGGCATCCATAGTGTTAGTGCGTCAATGCGCTAGAGTTCCGATCGCTGCTTGCGTTGATAGAGCGATGTAACGATCATGTCTATCTCCTTGAGTTCACGCTTGTTTTCCTCCTCAATTCGCCGTTCCTCACGACGAGTGCAGAGCGCATTCAATGACGCGTGCTCGCGAATACTATCTTTCATGTTGAGCATCGATTGCTCAATGTCGCGCTCCTGGCGTTCCATGGACAAATTTGCGTGTTCAATGGCGCGATCCAGCGACCCAATAAACACTTGATACTCCTGTACCAATTGGAGTGGAGAGCCTTCTATGAGAGCTAGCCGAAGTTTCTCCCGATACTCGTTGCGGTAAGCGTGGAGCGCATTACACTGTTCCTGTAAATGCGCTTTGGATGCTCGATCGCGTGAGAAACAGGCTGTGTCCGAGAGCTTCTTTTGCTCGGCTTTGTCTTTTAGATAGTTGACGGCGTCTGTCTTCATGGCCTGTCTCCATTGATATGCAATAGCTCGGCGAGTGAATCGTTAATAGTGGATTTCTCTGATATGTTCTGCTGCAGGAATGCCTCTACCGCGGGGTAGTTGGCGACTGCGACATCAAGCAGTGGATCGTGACCCGGGCTGTAGGCTCCCAGGCTTATCAAATCCTGGTTACGCTGATAAATACTGAAGTAGCGTTTTATCTCCAGCGCCCTATCGAGTTGCTCGCGGCCCACCAGCTTGTCCATAGACCGACTGATAGAGGCCTCCACGTCGATGGCTGGGAAGTGACCGGACTCCGCCAGCTGTCGTGACAATACAATATGGCCATCAAGAATTGCACGGGAAGCATCTGCTATTGGGTCCTGTAAGTCGTCGGCTTCTGTGAGCACGGTGTAGATGGCCGTCAAAGAGCCCGACCCGGATGCGCCATTGCCCGCCCGTTCGATCAATGCTGGCAAACGCGCAAACACCGATGGTGGATAACCTCGGGTCGCTGGCGCCTCGCCCACTGCCAGGGCGATCTCTCTTTGTGCCATGGCGAATCGGGTCAGCGAATCCATGAACAACAGAACTCGATGACCTGCGTCTCGAAAGTACTCTGCCAGTAGTGTTGCGTAGCTAGCACCGTGCAAGCGCTGGAGGGGTGAGTTGTCGGCGGGTGTGGCCACCACAACAGCTCGGGTAAGCCCTTCGGCACCAAGGCTATGCTCAATGAACTCCTTGACCTCGCGGCCGCGCTCGCCAATCAGTGCCACGATGACTATATCGGCGGACGTATATCGGGCAATCATCCCTAGCAGAACTGATTTGCCTACGCCTGACCCTGCGAACAGACCGATGCGCTGGCCTTCACCGATGCTGAAAAGAGCGTTAATTGCACGAATGCCGGTATCTATCTGGGCCTCAATTGGTTTACGATCTAGAGGATTGATCGGGGTGGTCGGCGAGCAGGCATAGCTATCGGGGTGCAGCGGGCCTTTTCCGTCAATCGGATCGCCGAATCCATCTACGACCCGGCCTAGTAAATTCATGCCCACAGGAAATCGCTTACCCCGATCACAGTGTTCGCTCGGACAATACACTCGGGCGCCAGGCACAAGCCCTTCGATCACTGTGAGTGGCATCAGGAACAGTGTGTCCTTGCCAAAGCCCACCACCTCCGCTTCCGCCGTTCGAGTGCCGTCGCCCCGGGGATCCACACCCGGCAAATCAATCAGACAGAAACTGCCCAGCGGCAACTGAATGCCTGTTGCCTCGAGCACCAGTCCAGCAGCTCGCGTTATCCGGCCGCTTTGCTGGTAGCGCGGCAGGTCTTGCAGCCGATTGTTGACACTGACAAGAGTTTCTCGCCAGCGAGCAAAGTGGCGATTTTCGTATGAGTTCTCTTGAACAGGTGAGTTCATATTGAAGGACATCGATCAGTGGATTAAGAGACGCCTTGGTCTGCGCGCTGCCTGACTTTAGTGAAAATCTGTTGCAGGCGCGACTCTAGTGAGGCATCGATGACAGTGTCTGCGGTTCGCACAATGCACCCGCCACGACTGACGGCGCGGGAGGGTCTTATTTCCCAGGAGCGCGCTTTGAGTTCGTCAGCACAGTGGGTATTGATGATCTCAACGTCATCAGGATTCATGGTAATCTCGATATCTCCACCCAGGTGCAGATTCTCCTGCAGTAGCCCCTCTACGCAACGCCTAATGGTCTCAGGATTGAGCGCAATGCAATCCAGTGCCATGTGATTGCCAATAGCCAGTGATAGTTCGATTAACTCGTTGCTTATCGAGGCGCTAGCAGTATCTAGGGCGTTTCTGTATTCGTCGCGCATAGTTTGTAGGGGGCCAAATACCGATTGGCGTAGTCGTTCAAGCTCCTGTTCTGCTGCTGCCATGCCTTCTTTGAAGCCCACCGCATAGCCGTCGTCCCTGGCCATGTGATAGCCTTCTTCGTAGCCTTTGGCTTTGGCCTCTAATCTATTTTTCTCAAGTATGGCTGCGTCATCGGCCGAGGGCTCGTCATCAGTTTTCGCAGTTTCGATTGCGGCTTCGGCTGCGGGTTCTTCAGGCCGTGCAAGGCTGTCATTTGTGCCTCGGGGGGGATCGAGTAATTCCATTTCCCAGTGTTGCCAGGGCGCTGAGGCGGTAAGTAGTTCTGTGCGTTCATTCAACTCAGACATAGCTTTCGTCACCGTTGGACAATACTATCTCACCGGATTCAGCCAGGCGCCGAACCAACTGTAGGATATTCTTCTGCTCTTTCTCCACCGTAGATAGACGCATCGGGCCACGGGCTTCCATGTCCTCGATCAACATTTCGGAAGCCCGTTGAGACATATTGCGAGTAAATTTTTCGGTCACTGATGCCGGTGCACCCTTTAGCGCCACCGCCAAAGTCGCAGTATCTACTTCTTTTAGAACTATTTTGATCGCCGAGTCGTCGAGGAATTCAAGGCTTTCAAAAAGGAACATCTCGTCGATAATTTGCTGCATAAGCTCTTCGCTGTAGTCCTTTACGTTCTCGATTATGGATTCCTCTGTAGAAGAGTTCATCATATTGAGAATCTCGGCAGCGGTTTTGACACCGCCCATTTTGCTGCGCTTCAGATTCTGGCCTCGTAACATCGAACCGAGCACTTCGGTCAGTGTCTGTAACGCGGCGGGTTGTACACCACTGAAGGTGGCGATTCGCAGAACTATGTCGTTGCGTTCTTTCTCATCGAAAAGCTCAAGAATGTCTGCAGATTGTCGGCGATCAAGATGCACGAGAATGGTGGCAATAATTTGCGGGTGTTCTTCCTTGATCATTTCTGCAACGGTGGCAGGTTCAATCAGGTTCAAGGCCTCGATACCGTTATGAGTGTTCTTGGTCTCGGTTATGTCTTCGATCAGGCTGAGCGCTCGATCTGAACCCAGCACTTTCGTTAGTATGTCCTGTATATGGTCGGTAGAGGAGACCCCGAGTACGGCAAAGTCCTCGGATTCAGTAAAGAATTCATCTAGGACTTCGGCCACCTCGGTGTGTGATACCTGCGCGACGGACGCCATTTGTTGAGAGAGTTGTTGAATCTCAACGGCAGACATATGCTTGAGCACGTCAGCGGTACTCTCATTCTCGAGTGAAAGAAGTAATATGGCACTTTTCTGGAGTCCACTCATCGAAGAATGGGCGCTAGTTGCTGTCATGTTTCATCCAGTTTCTAACGATCATGGCAATCATTTTCGGATCTTCGCCACCCAAGCGCTGTAGCTCACGTAGCTGCTCTGCGTAACTGGCCGATCGGTCTACGCGCTTGAAGGGGATGGAAGCCGCAGGGTCTGTGGTATCGTCACCTACACCGCCTTCGCTTTTGTTCAATGCGCCTCCCTCAGCTAACGCGGGCGTAGTCTCCGGTGTAGCCTCTATCAGGTGCTTTTTCATTACCGGGCGCACAATCAGGCGGTAGCTAAGCGCTATCATAATGCCCGCGACCAGGTAGCGTAGGAAGCCGGCAAGCATGTCCAGGTTGGCGGGCTCTCGCCACCAGGGCGCCTCTTCCACGACCGGAACCTTAACGACTTTGAAGGCGCTGTTTACCACCTCAACACTGTCTCCCCGCTCGGGTGTGAATCCGACTGCCTGCTGGATCAGTCGTGTGATGTTGGTAAGTTCAGCCTCGCTAAGGGGTTCGTTCGTCTGCTCACCCTGGTCGTTGATACTTTGGCGATGATCTACGACAACGGCGACACTGAGCCTTTCCAGAGAACCACGCGGATGTTCGATATGGCGTACTGCACGATCCAGTTCGTAGTTCACAATATCGTCGCGTGACAGATTGGACTTGTTGGTATTCCGCCCGGCTGCTGCTTCGCCGAGGGCCTGGCCATCGGCAGCCTCCGGGTCAAGTTGCTCTGCGACGGGCGGCTCGAAAGTCGGTGCTATGTTAGATAATGCGCCCGGCACGCCCCGAGCGGCGTCTTCGTTACCTGAAAAATTGGTGCGAGTCTGACTACTGCGAATGGAGGCGCTGTCGCTGCTTTTGTTTGGGCTCCAGGCCTCGGTGGTCTCCTCGACGCGGGTGAAGTCGAGGCTGGCGCTAACCTGCACTTTGAAACTGCCCGTGCCAAGAATAGGCTCGAGAATATTCTGCACCCGCTGCTGGTAGCTCGACTCGACCGTGTGGGTATACTCCAGCTGGGTGTGCTTCAGGCCGTCAATGTCATCCTTGGGTGCTGATAGCAGCTCGCCTCGCTGGTCAACCACGGACACATCTTCCGCTTCCAGGTCGGCCACCGCACTTGCGATCATTAACGCAATGGCGTTCACCTGGCTCTCTGTCATTGTTCTGCCCGCGTGCAGATTGAGCACCGCTGAAGCTTTGGCAGGCTGGTTTTGGGAGACGAAAACGGAGCGTCGAGCCATGGCCAGGTGAATCCGCGCTGACTTGACGGGACTCAGCTGTTCTATGGATTGTGCTAGCTCACCTTCGAGGCCGCGCTGGAAATTGACCTGCTCGGCGAATTTGCTAATCCCGAAGGCTTGATTGTCCATGAGTTCGAAGCCGACTTTGCCGCTTCGGGGTAAGCCCTGTTCAGCTAGCTCCATCCTCAATCTGTAAACATGCTCGGCGGGGACCAGGATAGCACCGCCGCCTTGACTGATTTTGTAGTCAATGCCGCGCTGGTCCAGCGCTGCTATGAGCTCGCCGCCTTCGGCATCACTCAGATTACTGTAGAGCAACTGATAGCTTGTATTAGTCGCCCACAGCGCGGCCGCGATCATTACGGCAAGAAACGCGGCCGATACAATCAGTAGTGGAACTGTCGAATGATTGGCTGCAAGTCGCTCAAGCGTTGTTTGTGGTTTAGCGGGTGTGTCTTCGGGAATGACGGCCGGCAGTTGCGCCGCAGGAACCGGCGCGACAGAGACAGGGGTTGCGACAGTCGCTGTATCAGCCATGGAGCGATACCTGCCCGTACGCAAAATCACTGCCCTGCAGTGGTTTCAGTTTCTGCTCAGTACTCTGCGTTTCGCCCATGCCAACCTCAGCCTCTGGAAGTACGTCCGATACTCAGGCTTTTTGGTTGACCCGAAAATATCGCACGGTGAGATTATGGCAGGGCTGCCAATAGGCTAAAGCACAATAAAGTCGACTTTATTGCTGCTTATCGCCCGACTGCCCTCAATCTTTAGAAGCTAGTATGGAATTTGTTATTGTGCAGGGAGCACTGGTTATGGTGACGCCACCAGGCGCGCAGAAGGCGATGCTGTATCAAATGCAGCAGTTGTCCATTGAGGCCCGGCATGAGCCCGGCGAAGGTCATGGCGTCAGGCATTCCGTTGGCGAGGCAGGTTTCGCCGATGAGCTGCACAGCTCTCTGCTACGAATTAATCAGCTGCAGTCTACTGCCCGCGAACAGGCGATGGCTTTCCAGGCTGGCGATTCAGGCTACAGCCTGAATCAGGTTATGGTGAATTCGCAGAAAGCTTCCTTGGCCTTCGAAGCCGGAGTCCAGCTACGCAACAGGCTGCTCACCGCGTACAAGGAAATCATGAACATGCAGGTGTAGAGCATGCAGTGTGCGGGGGCGCCGGCAACGGCTACTAGTGCTATCAGGCCAATGGTGCTGCTAATCCATGTTTTCATCGTGCTAAATCCTCAGGCTATTTGATCAATAATTCAAACGCTCAGTTCTTCACGGTGCGCCGCAACACGCAACATTGCTTCACTGGGCATCTGGCGAGTAACTTCGCCGCTGTCGCTTTCGACGATCCGGATTCTCACCTGGTCACTGTTCTTAACCAGGTCGAACTGGAGAGTGTACGGGCGCATAACTCCGTTAATGCGCTGCAAGTCACGGTCGCTCAAGGGCGGGGGCTCTGTTCTCACAGCGAGCGCGCCATAGGCAGCACGATAAGATAGCGTGGCATCATCTATCATTCGCGCACCATAATGCCTGTTCTTACCCTCTGCCTGCGTGGTGCTGCGGCTGTTATCGGCGCTCATTGTCAATGGGCTGACTGTGATAGACATAGGCCTCTACTCACCCCCTTTTTTTGAGATACTCGTGCTCTTTGAACACTCACGCCTAGTCTATCGGCAGTAGAAATTTCGACTTTAGTACCTTGCCTTCAGGCAGGGTCGTGCGCATAGCTTTCCCAAAGCGAGCGCAAGGCAGCGCGATCGAGGTCTTCACGGACAGTAAACACACCCGCGGTTTCTACCCGCTCCACCAATTCTAGAAACTCTAGGATCGGGTGGTACTGTTCACGGTTCCAGAAATCATGAATGAATATTCTGGTGCTTGCGAGGTTCGTATTGTGGCGAAGAGTATGCTCTATCGCTCGTGCCGCGCAGGCGACCCGGAAGCGTCCATCGACCAGAATCAGGTCGAAGGGTTGCTGTAGCTGATGAATGGCGCGACTGTAATCGACGAACAGCTCCGCA
Source organism: Halioglobus japonicus (assembly GCF_001983995.1). Lineage (NCBI taxonomy): Bacteria > Pseudomonadati > Pseudomonadota > Gammaproteobacteria > Cellvibrionales > Halieaceae > Halioglobus > Halioglobus japonicus. The sequence goes on from NZ_CP019450.1 coordinate 1,547,976, forward strand.
AATTTGTTTGAGGTAGGCATACCCCACTCGCCGACCTCTCCGATATCGACTGCCACAAGGTGGCAGCGATCTCCCAGCTCGCGCGATAAGGCGTTAACCCACTGCGCATCGCTCTCAACGCCGTGGACTTCTAGACCAGCTGCTACTGCCCATACGGTGGAACCGCCAGAGCCAAACTCGAAGTAAGACTCGGCAGAAGACAGGCATCGGGCAAACAGCTCCCGTTCATCCCGCGACATATGTGGTGCGGTGGGGAGATTGAATTCTTTGTCCTGATTTTTGACAGTCCCGGGTCGCACAAAACTTTCCATGGGTGCCTGTTGCGGATTCTCCATGTGGGCAGCAGCGCGAATGTACCGCTGCGCGAGATCGGGATCAACGCGGTGGATTAACGATGCTGGTAAATCCCTAATATTGAACACATTGTGCAGTATAAAGCTCAGCGTCAGTAGCTGCTCGATCTGTAGCTTGGCAAGCCTGGCTTCACAGGGCACAAACAGCAAGTCCACCGAGTCTAACTGACTTGCCGGGAATGCGTTCTGTAGGCCATCGCAGGAACTCACTCGCTGTAAATCAGTAAGACAATGAAGGGTAAAGCCGGATTCCGCTGCGCTGGCGATCAAATGAGATAGATCCGGTTGGTGCAGGTAGCGCGGTTGGGTGGGGCAGCGAATTTGTAGAAGCAGAGTAGATTCCAGTGTTTTGCGCCCGTTCTCGAGGATGGTGAGCGGGTTTCCCGAGGTGTCCAGAATGAGCCAGTCAAGTTGGTTCATGCCCTCAATATCATCCAGCGCCAACGTACTAATAGGCAGGGTCGTAAGTACCTGTGCAGGGAGTTGCATGGCGCCCGGCAGGGCGTCGGCGGGTAGCGGCTTGCACACACTGCTCCACGCTGGGTCGATGCACGCGTGCAACACACTTGGTTTGCCGTCACCCAGTACCGTGTGCTGGAACACTTGCACATTTTCGCGGGTGCCATCGTCGTCACTGCGTGGCACGCGGCTGGCGGGATCGAAGCCTATAACCTGAAAGGCATTGGTGCTGGCCAGTGCGTCAAAACCTGGGTCAAGCAGTAGTTTGCTGCCGCAATCCATGACCACTATGTGGCGCTCCAGAGACCATACGAAGTCGGGCTGCACCATACTGTGATTGGGGTCTCTGGGGTTCGGCAGCTCGTTAATCCTGACGCTGGTGAACGTATCTTCATTGGCAAACTGCATTTGCCCGTTGGGGTTGAAAGACAAGGCAGCCGGGTTTTCGCCTGAGCAATGGCGTTGCCAGATTGCACGCAGCGCGCTATTCAGGTGACGCGCAAAGCGATGCGCGTCGCAGACGGGCGAGTGTTGCAATTGCTGTCGTAGTGAGCTGCGATAGTGCTCCAGTTTTGGGATATCATTGGCGAGGCCTATTGCGATTCGTCGATAGTCTTGCCAGTTTCTGGCCACAAGGTTAGCCAAGCCTGCATTGGTTAAGTGCGTTGCCGAGTGGCGCCCTGCGAAAGTAGGTCCAGGTAGAGTGATGACCGGCACGCCCATGAGTATGGCCTCGCAGGTCGTCAAACCTCCCGAGTAGGGCCAAGGGTCAAGCGCGATATCTACGCGATTGTAGGCCTCCAGAAGTTCAACGTGCGGCGATCGACCCTCAATATGAATCCGGTGCTCGTCAATGCCATGGTGCTTGAACATAGCCCGGACCCGTCCACATAACTCTTCAGAGCCGAATTGACTGCCCTTGAGGAACAATCGGCTGTGTTCCACAGCCAGCAACAGGCTGGCCCATTGTTCAATGAGCTGCGCATTGATTTTGGTGGGATTGTTGAAACACCCGAAAGTGATATACCCATTCTCGAGAGCTGGCACGGCGCCAATTGACGGGGTATCCCCTCTGGGGATGTAGCAAATGTAGTCATCGGGGAGACGTATCAGTTTCTCGGTGTAGAGGTGATCAACCCCTTCAGGCGTCTCTACGTGATCGGTGATCATGTAGTCCATGGCTGTCAGGCCAGTGGTATTGATTTGCCCGCCAACCCATTTGACTTGCAACGGCGCGGGTCGCATGGCGATGGTCTTGCAGCGATTGCCCTCGGTATGTCCACACAGGTCGATAAGGATATCTATCCGGTCCTCTGCAATGCGTTCTGCCAACTCCTCGTCGCTGAGCCTGATGACGGATCGCCATTCATCCGAGCGACGCTGGATGAGCTGTGTGTAGGGATCACACTTGTCATTCATGGTGTAACAGTAGAGCTCGATATCCTCCCTGGGCAGGAACTGAAGGCAGGAAGTGATCATCTGCCCCACTGGGTGAATTCGAAACCCTGCTGAAATCATGCCAACTCTAATACGGCGATCAGGGTTCTGGTCGACCGTCGCGCGTGGCACGGGAGCTTCTGTCGCAAACAGTGCATCCCAGTTGAGATGGGCCTGGTGAATAGTCTCAGCGCTCAGATGGGGGTTATAGTGCATTAACAACAAGTGATCGCTTGCCAGAAGGAAATTGGTCGGGTCCAGTTCACGGCTCGCCTGGATCTTGTTTTCTGCGTCCTCAAAGCGTCCCAGGTTGTAATAGGCGTTGCCCAGGCTGTGCAGCAATATCGCGTTGTCCGGCTCCAGCGCACACAAGCTCTCCAGCAGTTCCGCAGCTTCGCCATAGCGAATGGCGCGCAGCAGCAAATTGGCCTTCTTCTTGAGAAAGTCACGATGCTCAGGGTTGCAAAGCAGCGCGTTATCCAGCAGCTCTATGGCCGCGTCATACTGACTCTTGTCGGCCAGCTCCCGGCAAAGCCATAGCAGCGAAGAAGCGAAATCAGGCTCTATTTCCAGGGCCCGATGCATCAGTTTGATGGCTTCTTCAGTTCTGCCCTGAGCATGATACACCCTGGCAAGGCTGTTGCAGACTTCGGGATCTTCGCCTTGCAAGCTCGCGGCGCGGTTCAGTGCGCGTTCAGCTTCATCCAGCGCTCCGTTGCGCAGGAGGGATGATCCCAGTGCTTTCCAGGCGAAACGGCTGTCCGGATAGTGGGCGGCAAACGACTCGGCCAATTCGAGGCAGGATTGGTTATCGCCGGCCTGATGCAGGTCTACGTACTGCTGCTGTTTCTCTATAGGCACCTGGCCAAAGGCGACGTGGTTTACCTCTTGAAGCTTAAGGCGTGCCGATGGCGCGGAAAAAGGTGTGGCCTGGCTAGACTTTTTATGCATGTTCAGAATACCTCGGGATCATCGCGGTTTTACTTCAGTCTGCAGTGTAGGCAGGTTGAGCCGTTGCCAATGAGGTGAATAAGACGAACAAAAGGGCTCTTATCGTCAGACAAAAAAAGCCCCCAATAAAGGGGGCTTGGAATTACGGGCGATTTCCCAGGGGAAGGAAAGATAGGAGCCCGTTGACCTAGATGGGTGCAGTTCGCGTCCCCACGCTGACTGCGAGAATTCCACTATAGCCACACCTTGTCTTCTTCAAAGTGCGTATAAACAGAGGAAAAGTACGCTATTTCATCTTTATTATGATCCTACTCCCAAAAAACGCCCCATCAGGGGCGTTGAGTGGAGCCGCGTGACCACTATCCAAGCAGGCTGAGAACAGTCTGTGGGACCTGATTGGCCTGAGCGAGTACCGAGGTGCCTGCCTGTTGCAGGATCTGGGCTCGGGTCAGGTTTGATACTTCAACCGCATAGTCAGCGTCTTCGATTCGAGATCGTGCTGCAGACAGGTTGGTCGACGTCTCGGCGAGGTTGGTAATGGCTGATTCAAAGCGGTTCTGTGCTGCACCCAGTTCGGATCGTAATACGTCAACTTGAGTGAGCGCCGCGTCGAGCGTGGCAAGCGGGTCCGCGGTTAGCTGATTTCCCAGTGAAACCGTGCCATCAGTGGCTATTGTTGCTTCGTAGTAGGCGGTGTTACCGTCTGCGTCATTGCCACTCACCACGTAACCGCTGCCGTCCGAATACGCGTAGACATTGGGGTTGGTAAGTGCAGTGATGCCGCTGACGTCAACGCTCACAACGTCATTGTCGGTAATCTGAGTCAACTGGGCGCTCAAGGCTGAAACCGTTGTTGCGCCGCTGGTGATCGCATTGGTTCCAGATGTATAGCTAACCACCCCCGTGGTAAAGTTCACCGATGCGGTAAAGTAGTTGGCGCCGCTATCTAAGGTGACGTAGTAGTCACCCCCAACATCCTGATAAAGCGCCGGTGTTGCTGCAGAGTTGGTATCTGATACTACGCTTAAATCATCAACATTAATGGTAATGCCGTCGCCGACGAAGACACCATCGCCGGATGACACCGCGGTAATATCGCCGCTGCCGGTACCGAGATCACTTGCAGTTTTAGCTGTACCGGAACTATCGAAAGTCACCACGCCACTGGTGGTGTTGTAGTCGGCCACATAGCCTTGGCTGGTGGCCGCATCCCACACGTAGAAGCCATTGTCCGGGTCGTCACCTGCTACATAGATGTCATAGCTGGCGCTGGATCCGCCGTCTGCGAATGTCGCATTCTTCACGTCCAGCGTTTGGGTAATTTCCGTGGTTGCTGAGCTTGATAACTCGTTCGACAGCAATGTATTTTCGACCTGGAAACCCGATAGCCCCAGCGTGCTCGCTGACGTTTCCCGGAGGTTCATCGTAATAGCCTCGCCGTCATTCGCGCCAACCTGAATAGTGAAGGTGCCGTCGCCGGCAAGTACGTTGACGCCGTTGAACGAGGTTTCCGCTGAGATTCGATCAATCTCATCCAGGCGCGACTGGATCTCATTCTGAATTGATGTCAGGTCACTGGACGAGTTCGTCCCGTTGGCGGCCTGAACACTGAGTTCGCGAATGCGCTGTAGGTTGTCGTTAACCTGGTCCAGTGCACCCTCAGCCGTCTGGGAGATGGAAACACCGTCGTTTGCATTGCGTTGAGCCTGCATTAAGCCGGTAATTTGTGATGATATCCGGTTTGCGATGGCGAGGCCGGCTGCGTCGTCTTTGGCACTGTTAATTCTCAGTCCCGAAGACAGACGCTCCATGGCGGTTGATAAAGCGCTTTGCGAACTTCCCAAATTTTGTTGGGCGACCAGCGCGGTGATGTTCGTGTTGATGACTGACATGGTCGTATTCCTTTTCAGGTTTCTCGTTCATGAATGCCGAAGCGCTCGAGCTTGTGCCCCTGCATTGACGGCCGTTTTGCCGTTAGGCTGTGTTTCGGCCAGTCGCCAAAATCCTTTAGCATTGCAATAGCGGAAAATGTTCTATATTTCTCGCACATTGATTGTCGGATGCGCACGCAGCGGCAGAATAGTCGGGCTGACGTCGAGGTCGGAAATGGTTGAAGAACAGCCAACTGAGCAGGATCTACTTGAGGGGCGAGATGACATCTGGCAATGGCTGGAGGGCTTTGTTGGCGTAGGCGGCCTGTGGATCCGTCTTGACGCAAGCCCAAGTGAAGCTTGCCCAGTGGTGGTTGTGGGCTTAGACGAGGGCGATCAATTAGCGCTCGAAGTGGTCGATGCTAACTTGGCTGAGCGGGCACATTCTGCAGGGAGTTCCATCACCCTGTTTACCAACGAGGGTGTCAAGTACGCCCAGAGCAACTCACTTCATATAGAGCACTGTCACGTGCTGGAGAACGCCGCAACTGTCTACACAGGTTTGCCAGAGTGCATAGTGATTAACGCGAGGCGTGGCGAGTTTCATGCGAGGCTCAGAAAGGATCTCGATTGCCCCGTGACCATCAGCGGTCCTGGCTTGATCAGGCCGGTACAGGGTGAACTGGCGGACTTGTCGGTGGGAGGGTGCCGTGTTCACCTGTCCAGTCACGCCTGTTATATGCAGCCGGAATGCCCAGATTATTCAGTGGAAGTTGCGTTTCCCAGTGGCGAGTTGTTCCAATCCTCAGCTGAGGTTCGATATCTGGATCTGTCTGAAGAGAATTTCTCAGTCACAGCGGGATTTAAGTTTCATTCCTGTTCGGCGCAGCATGAGAGCCGGGTTTGGCAGCTGGTTCGTGACATTGAGCGGGAGAGTGCCCGGGCTGCCGACTCCGAGCGTGATTTTGAGCCATCCGAGTTGTTCAGGCCTGTTTCATCAGTCGACAATGAAGTACTTGACTCTAGGAAGCCGCTTTCCGCTGCAGCCGTTCGATTACGCCATATTGCAGATAGCCTTTGTTTTCAGTGGTACTACCTCAGGAGCGGTAAATCGCTGTCCATGGAAAGTTTGCTGTGGGCGGCAGAAGATCTGATTGTCCTTGCGGCAAGCGACGCCGAGGAGGCCCTGTTTGCCACTTTGGACGATCCAGGCCATCCAGCATTGATTTGGCATGACGTCTGCCTGGCAGTACGGATGGCCTGTGTTGCCCACCATTGCGGTTTGCCCGAGGGTGAGCTGAAAGCGGCGGTGGCCTGTGCGTTGGTTCACGACATAGGGTATCTGGTTAACGGCAGCTGCTCTTTGGAGCATGCATCTAGGCCGGTATACCAGGCTGAGGCCGTGGCTGTCATAAAGTCAGCTCTTGCACATTGCAATTGGATTCCCGATGCAACCGTTGAAGCCGTGCTGGATAGTGGGGCCTGTTCGCCACCGAACTGTTCCAGAACTCCCCTGGGGAAACTGGCGTTGCTACTGGGGCTGTTGGACTGGCAATGCCGCGATGTGGCCTACAAGACTGCGCAGCCCTGGAACTACGCTTTACAGCGCGTTTGCTCCGACTATCCGGATCTTGCCGACTGGGCTGATATCACTGTGGCTTGTTTTGGAAAGATGCCAGTGGCCAGTCGGGTCTGTGATCCTGATGACAAAAACTTCTGGGTGCGTGCCCTGGATGCCGATCAGCGTCCCGCCGTTATAGTGCCCTGTGGTAAGCGATGCCTCCCAAATCGAGAATCCTTGCAACGCCAAATGATGGAGCTGCAAACAAAGTCACTACGTGAGTTACTGGTGCCAGTTAATACTCACATCTAACGCCGGGCTTAAGTTCTACCTCGCAAGGGCCGATACAGTCTGTGTGCCTGGCGCCCTTATTTCAAAGTTACCTGAGTCCATGGCACGACTGACGACGGCGTGGAGTTGAATTATGCCCACAATTAGTGCACTTGGTATCGGCTCTGGTCTGGATTTGAATGGCTTGCTGGATCAGCTAAACAGTGCTGAACGCGAGAAGCTTGTTCCGATCGTGGACAAGCAGCGCTCGTTCGAAGCTAAGCTCTCTGCGCTAGGACAATTCCGATCAGCGCTGGAGTCATTTCAGGACAAAGTCGATCAACTTTCGGACGGTACGGCATTTCAGTCGGTGACAAGTTCGTCGACAAGTGAAGGCATCAGCGTAGCTGCCACTCGCGATGCGGTGCCAGGGCAATACAATATCGATGTTACCCAGCTGGCTGGCACATACAGTATCGCGACAACGGGTCTGGATGCCCGTGACGAGTATCTTGGTGCTGGCACTATTACGATTACCCTTGCCAACAATACCAGCGTTGAAGTTGATATCGATAGCGAGGCAAGCACATTGAATGATGTGCGTGATGCGATCAACAAGAGTGGGATCGATATACAAGCCAGTGTTGTCAATGACGGTAGTGATGCGCCCTACCGTCTGTCCATAGGCTCAGTTGAAGCTGGCGAGGATGCTGCCATTACGAATATCGACTTCGGCGCGCTGGCGGGTTCGCTGGTGCTGGATGACGCCACCGAAGTGCAGGGGCAGAACGCACAACTCACTGTTAATGGCATTGATATCGTCAGCCAGACAAATCAGGTCGAAGGCGCTCTCGAAGGGCTGACTTTGGCATTGCTAGAGGAGGGCGAGGTCGGTGTTCGAATTGATGTTGATGATGAAACCATTCGTTCCGGTGTCGCTGAATTTGTCGAAGCCTATAACCGGCTGCAGACAGAGATCGATAACCTGACGAGATATGAACCTGAAAGTGGTGTGTCGGGTGCGCTGCTTGGAGACTCCACCCTGCGTTCGGTTCAAGTGCAATTGCGCGGCATCTTTACCACTGGGCGTCCCGGAGGTGAGCTGGTCCAGTTAAGCGATAGTGGTATTGCACTGCAGTTAGATGGAACGCTTGAGGTCGATGAAGACATGCTGTCTGACATAGTCGAGGAGCAGTTGGCCGAATTGTCAGCATTCTTCGCCGGCGATGACAGTGGTGATGGTATTGCCGAAAAATTGTCAGCGGCCTTGAAAGCACTGCTGGATTCGGATGGCATTATCAGCAGTGCAAGCGATAGCCTGGATCGCCGTATTGACGCACTCGATCAGCGTCAAGAGCGGGTTGAGGCGAGTATTGATCGAACAGTAGAACGCTATCGCAAGCAGTTTTCCCAGCTGGACATTCTGGTGGGTAACCTGAATTCAACGAGTGCGTACGTAGCGCAGCAATTTGACATTCTCAACGCCCAGTTGTCGCAGCGCGTATAGCGAGCTGAATAGAGACATGGGGCTCGGAGTGTTTGAGCAATGGAGAGTAGAGAAGTGTATGGTCAACAACACATAGTTCCGGGTAATTCGGGTGCAGGCGCCTACGCTAGAGTAGGGCTAGAGAGTGGGGTAATGTCGGCAGACCCACACCAGCTCATTGTTCTGCTCTTTGACGGCGCTGAAAGCTGTATCCGCAATGCGCGCATTCATGTCGAAATGGGTGCGATCGCCGAACGCGGCCGGTCTATTTCGCGAGCGGTCGATATCATAAACCAAGGGTTGTTGGCGGCACTTGATATGGAGCGCGGTGGAGAGATATCCGCCAATCTGGCAAGAATCTACGACTACATTATAAGGTTGCTGCTGGAGGCTAACGTTCGTGTCGACGTGACGCTTCTCGATCAGGCAGAGCACCTGCTTCAGGAAATCAGTTCGGCCTGGCGAGAATTGGCTGTTACGTTACGCAAGGAGTGACTCTATGCGCTGTGAACTTGTAAATGACGCCGGAATATCCGAACCACTCTTGCCTTACGACGATCTGATGGCGAGTGCCCGCAGGATGCTACGGCAGGCGCGAGCTTCCCAATGGTCCAGTCTGGCCACCGAACAGCTGGAGTTCTGTAAAGCCTGGGAGCGTTTGGAACGTTCTGGTGTTAATGCGTGCCTGAATGAGCCGCAAGTCGCCCAGCGTGATCGCCTAATCCATGAAGTTGACGTTCAGGTGGATGAAGTCTGGCGGCTATTAAATGAGCGTCAACTCGAGCTGAGCCGCGAACTGTCTCGTCAGGGTGCCTCCTTGTTGCCGGAATTCTGCGTAACCAAGAAGGCCGGTTTTGCTCATGACGGGCTCTCCGGACGAGTACCGTGCTAAACCAGATTGGTGTGCTCATTGAGTCTGTTGCAAGATTTGGCGCCGTAGACAGGCTCAGGGTATCTCGAGTGGAGCCAGTCCGAAGTGCGGCTGACAAGCCGACCGATCAGTTGGCAAGCCGTACCAGCAATGCCCATAAGACCAATTCTATTGCCCATTTGAGCGCCCCGGCGAGATTGCTGGCAGGTATACTCGGGTCAGATCCTCCTGAGGCGCGCGCGATGATCCGGGCGGTAGGCCATCTAACCCAGGATGGAATAGCAAGCCCAGAGGCGGGCACATTGATAGCTGTGCGCTTGCAGAGGAGCATATGCTCCAGTGGACTTTTCTACGAATCCCACTTACGCCAGTGGATTCATGGGCGGCTCACACTGGAAACGCTATTGCGGGAGCCACAGGTTCGGATGTGGCGGCACGACCAGGCTGATTTGCCACCCCTGCGTTCCCTGGTGCGGCAGCAAGTCGATCTCCTCTCCAGGCCGGTGTTAACGTGGGAGGGTGAGCTGATGCCGGCGATTCCCCTGACGCTCAATGTCGACTGGCTGTCGTCGCCCCGTGGGCGCAGCGCGCCTCGCGAAGGCTACGATGGAACGTCAGATGCTGAGCCTCTGACGCGTTGCCGAACTCGCATTCAGATTGTGTTGCCTGCCCTGGGTAAAGTAACTGCGACACTTGTGGATGGCCCACGTGGCTTCTCATTTGATCTGCAATGTGCCAGTCAGCGCGGCCTAAGGGCCTTACGTTCACTTTCCGAGGTCTGGCGGTGTCAAGTGCAGCACAAGCTCGCCACCGAGGTGGCTGTGATGATCAACCGGTCTGATATCAGTGCAGCATCCAGATAACAAGACTCATTCGCTTAAATCCAGTGCTGTGGCGCTGAGGTATAAAGTGTCCGACGATCCTGCGCCTCGTGTTGTTGCGCGCGGATATGGCGCTATTGCTGAGCGAATTATCGAAGAAGCGAAGTCGCATGATGTATTTGTGCACGACTCACCTGAGCTTGTCGCTCTGCTTATGCAAATCGATCTCGATGAATATATTCCGCCGCACATGTATACCGCAATCGCAGAGCTGCTCGTTTGGCTGTCTGCTGTTGATAAGAAAGTCGCTGATGAGCGCTGATAATAGAAATTTGAGTAAGCCAGGACATCGGATTATTTGTAGTGTATTTACGCTCTCAAGACATTTATTTCGAAAAATTCACGATTTCGCTCAGCATATCTGATGCTCTGCTATACTGAATCGAGTTTGTTCGTGGTCTCCGCGGGGGCTCACCGCGGTTGCCAAATAGTTTCCATACTCGCACGCGTAGTTTTCGGCTGCGCGATCAAGGATAGACGCGGCTATGATTAACAGAGACACGCTTGATGAAATTCAGGAGATGAACATGACATATCTTCTTCTGGCCAAGCAGCTCCTCAGCGATGATCGCGCTGCGGCTATATTTCGTTTAGGCATTTCTGAAGATGTGGCTGACTATATTCAATCTCTCCCGTCTCGCAAGCTGGTTCAGATCGCCAGAAGTAGCCAGGTGATCTGCGCTCTGCGTTTCTCTGAGGTTAGAGAGTTGGAAGTAACGCTGGCCACCCGGCGTGATCACATTGAAACACCCAGTCACCAGGCCATTCTGCTGGCCTCTAAGCTAGCGAATGCAGTGGAACAGTGAGGGTTTCAATCATTACGGAGCGATGCAATGACGACTCGTAATATTGTCGAGGAGTCACGGCAGGTTCAGCTCTGTATTGACCTCATTGAATTGGGGGCGCGCCTGCAGGTTTTGGAGGTGGAAACTGATCTGAGTCGCGGTAGACTGCTTAAGTTATATAAAGAAGTCAGGGGTGAGTCACCGCCGCGTGGGATGCTGCCTTACTCCATCGATTGGTTCCTGACTTGGATGCCGAATATCCATTCATCACTGTTCTACAATATTTACCGGGCGCTGTCGCAGGGGCCCGGTAGCGAGCGCATCAATAACTTTATTGGCGCCTACTCGCTCTACAAAGAGCAGCTCTTACTAGATGAGATGGAACCAGTGCTTACACTAACGCGGGCCTGGACTTTGCTGCGCTTCTGCGAAAGTGGCGTGCTGGACACCTGCTGCTGTGAGAAGTGTGGTGTGGATTTTGTGCGACACCCCCAGGATCTGCATACCGGATTTGTCTGTGGTATATGCCAGCCGCCATCCCGCGCCGGTAAAACGCTGGATCGTTCCTGACCGCTATTTTTGTCCGGCCTGGTCGAGCCAATAGACGTTGCTCGATTCTTGCTGTAGCAGCGGTTGTTCGAATGCCCTCAACCATTCCAGCAGGCTATCTGCCGCAATCGGTTTTTGAATGCCGTAGCCCTGACCGAGCTCGCAGCCCATGTCGAGAAGCATCTTGGCGTGTTCGTCAGTTTCGACACCCTCTGCGACAACAGTGTGATGCAGCTTGCACGCCATACTGATTATTGCCTTTACGAGATGCCGGCTCTCCGTCGATGACAGGATGTCGATGATAAACGACTTGTCTATCTTAAGTGTATCTGCCGGAATGCGCTTCAGATAGGTTAGTGAAGAGTAGCCGGTGCCGAAGTCATCCAGAGCGACAGTAATACCCATATTCTGAACTTCGCGCACGATACTACAGGCTCTTTCTATATCCGTCAGAGCTGCTGATTCCAGAATCTCTATTTCGAGCAAAGCGGGGCTGACCCTAGGGTGACGCGCCAGAAGCGCTTCCAGATCGCTCACAAAGTGATCACTCTGAATGTAGCCTGCATCGATATTGACGCTGATCTGCAATGGATAGCCATGCCGGGAGAATCGCTCAATCTGTAGCATGACCGCTTCCATGACCCATCGATCTACTTCAATAGCTTGATCTGTGCCACTGACCAGGGGCAGGAACTGATCCGGGAAAACCAGACCGTCCTCAGGATGCTCCCATCGCAGCAGTGCCTCCGCGCCTAGCACCTGGCCGCTTCGCATATTGACGAGTGGTTGTAGGTGAATACATAGCTCATTGTTTTCTAGTGCGTATCTAAGACGCTCCAATCGGCGTCGATTACCATCCTCGATGCGGTGGCGCTCCGCATCGAACAATTCGATGCGATCGCGCCCCTTGTCTTTGGCTTGGTACATAGCTTGGTGAGCGTGCCGCACCAGTACCTCGCCGCTGACGTCGGCGGAAGGGTAGAACGAAGCGCCGATGCTGGCTGTGAGGTAGATTTTATGTCGATTGCTTAGCTGATAGGTGCCGCGAATCGACATCAGCAGGCGTTTACCGTAGGCCATGACCATTTCCGGGCTTTCGACGCCAGCTAGTACAAGGGCGAATTCATCCCCACCAAGCCTCGCTATGTAGTCAATCGTTCGCGACTGTGAGCGAAGCCGGTTGGCCACTGCGATCAGTAGTTCGTCGCTAATGGTCTTGCCGAATCGTTCGTGGACACCCTGGTAGCAATCCAGGTCGATGTAGCAAACTGCTAGGTGACGGTTGAACACGTTGGCGCGCGCGAGGTTAGAGCGTAGATGGGCAAGAATGCCCTCGCGGTTACCCAGTCCGGTGAGGGAATCTGTATCAGATTCGCGGTCGATCGCCGCGGCTTCTGGGGCGCGACATGCAAGATCGGAGAGTAACGCGATGTACCGTGCGTTTTTACCAACGTCCGGCTCAAACTTAACGATTCTTTCCTCTGCGAGGAATACTTCACCTTCACGCGTGCGGTTCCAGGTGCGGCCGTACCAATTGTCTTTGCGCCGCAGCGCGCTGCGAATACTTGCGGCACATTTTCGGTCTTCTGGATCTGCGCGAAATCGCTGTATGGGCTGACCGAGTGCGCTGGCACGGCTGCTACCAATGAGCGAGAGAAAGGCAGGATTCACGTCTATAATGGTAAATTGCTCATCCAGAAGGACCAGTGCGTCGTGATGCTTGTCCCACATTGTCTCTGCAAACTGGATCTTCCGCTTTAAGTGATGGAGGTGGGTTATGTCTCTGGTCATTATTCTCAGTAGTTCCAAACCCTCGCGATTGGATTCCGCAGGTTCGATCTGAATATATTTCTCGTGGCCGTCTCCACAGCATATAACGAATTCCTGGGGCTCTAGCAGCGGTTCTTTCACAGCACGTTGGATTGTCGTCCAGAGTGACGTGGTATTGGATTGTTCCAGGTTGTTGGCGAGTATGCTTGGCGAAATCCACCCTGTCCGGGTGACTCCGAGGTGCTGACGAGCCAGGCTATTTACCATGAAGCCATCGACATCGCTATCATAGAAGATCACGCCAATTCCTGCAGTTTTCAGGCAAGGGTCATCGAGCAGTGCTGCTTTCGTGGTGGTAGATGCGTCGCCCGGATGGCCATCCAGTGGCAGGATTACCGGCAACGAATTGCCCAACAGGGTAGCGCCAAGCAGCAGAATCGCCAGAACAGGCAGGCTGATGGCCGGTGAATTGATAAGACCTGAGGTCGCCAGGTATATGGCACTAAATCCACCAATCATCAGTAGCAGGGCGGCGAGTGATACTCTAAGACTGCCGCTAACCCCATGATTCAGCCGGGCTATTTGCTGCGCTGTGGGTCGGCTTTTCGGCCCTTTATCAGAACTTGACTGGCTCACCGCTATGCTCTCTATTGTCTGTCTGCCTATAGAGATAATCGGCGGGCATCACTGCCATCTTTAACTCGTGGTGATTCTCAATCACTGTTTCCCCTACTGGTAGTTCCGGCCCCTAACAGGAAAAATAGGCGCGATATTGTCGCCTAATTGCAACATAGTTGATGCTGAATCTTGCTTACGATCACTGCGCATTCGATAGCGATGCTGCGGTGCGGTAAAGCTCAGCTCTAAGGTGCCGATACACTTCCGGTGTAGCTGGCCCAGGGAATGAGGACTTACCTTGCTGATAGCCATTGGTTTTTTAATCGTTGTCGTCTCGGTATTCGGGGGGTTTTACTGGCTGGAGGACGGCTGGGACCTTTGTTTCAGCCAGCGGAGATACTGATGATTGCTGGTGCAGCGCTGGGTGCTTTTGTCGCGTCCAATAACAGTCAGTCGATGCGCACTACCGTGCGAGCGTTCAAGCGACTGCGGCCGGCTTCTGGATATGGTCGAGCGCTGTATATGGATTTGATGGGGCTGCTCTACGAATTGCTGACCAAGGCTCGACGGGAAGGTGCGCTGGCGATTGAAAGTGACATTGAGGATCCCTCGAACAGCGCTCTTTTTGCTGCGCATCCCGTGGCATCGGCCGACAGACTGATTACTGATTTCATCGCCGACTATCTGCGGCTAACAGCCACAGGGAGCGTTGGCCCCGTTGAATTGGACGAGCTCATGCTGCATGAGATAGAAGTTTTCGAGCTTGAGTATGAAGTACCTGTCAGGTCGCTGCACAGAACTGCCGACGCCATGCCCGCCTTTGGCATTGTAGCTGCTGTACTAGGTGTGGTGCATGCTCTTAGTTGGGCCTCAGCCGGCCCCGATCAGTTGGGCTCGATGATTGCCCACGCGCTGGTAGGGACCTTTCTCGGTCTATTCATCGGTTATGGTTTCATTGCGCCGCTGGGCAGCCGTCTCGAGCGTCAGGGCGCGGAGGTGGTCAAGGTTTTGCAGTGCATACGTGTATGTCTGCTCGCGAATATTCATGGTTATGCGCCTCGTATAGCAGTGGAGTTTGGTCGCAAAGCGCTATTTAGCACTGAGCGGCCCACGTTTCTTGAACTGGAAGCCCATGTTCGTGGGCAGCATGTCATATGAGTGCGGCCTCGGCACCGTTTGTCCTGCGTCGGCAGCGAGCGCGTGATAATCACCAGGTGGGTGGATGGAAGATTGCCCTGGCAGATCTCATGACGGCCCTTATGGCCCTCTTTCTGGTGCTGTGGATACTCTCTGGAGCCAGTGACACGCAACGCCAGCAGGTCTCGGATTACTTCAACTCACCACTGAACATTCGCCCCAAAGCCCAATTGGCAATCAAAGCATCGAGCCAGGTAAATGGAGAGGGGCTGTTGCCAGGGTCACAGGGGGTCGTGCTTCCAGCTGCACAGCAGCGACCAGCCCCGGCAGCTGCAGAGCACGATGTCGAGACTTTGCGCTGGGAGTTAGACAAAGTGATGACTGCCAATCCAAAGTTGCAGCGTTTGAAGTCGCAGCTGCGAGTGGCCGCCGTGGCCGAGGGAATGAAGGTGGAGTTATCGGACTCTACCCGTGAAACGATGTTTCAGCTAGGTAGCGGTGAGTTGGAACTGGAGATGCGCGAGCTGCTAGCGGCACTCGCCCCGGTGCTGAACAAATTCCCGCAAGCCATCAGCATTACCGGGCACACTGACTCTCTCACCTACCCGGGCCAGCAGGCTGGGTACAGCAATTGGGAGCTCTCCAGCGCACGGGCGAATGCTTCCAGGCGTCAATTAGTTTCAGCGGGTCTGGCCCCGGGAAAAGTGATACGAGTATCGGGAGTTGCCAACATGTTACCGATCAAGGACCAGCCCATTGATAGCCCGATGAACCGGCGCATCGAGATTCTCTTGTTGGATGATGTCGGTCGAACGGCGCTTATAGACTCCAAGACACCAGAAGACCTATTCACTGGCACTTCGGATGCCACGCGACCTGAGGTAGAGGCAGATCACCATGGATCTAAGCGAATTCAGTAAACATTTTTTTGATGAGGCCGACGAACTCCTGTCGGAAATTGAATGTTGTCTACTGAACCTGGATCTCGAACATCCAGATTCTGAAACTCTCAATGCGGTGTTTCGAGCGGCTCATTCGATTAAGGGCGGTGCGGGTACATTTGGCTTTACGGTTGTGCAGGAGACCACACACATACTGGAAAACCTACTGGATGATGCTCGTAATGGGAAGTTGATTCTGACCCGGGTTATCGTAGACCAAATTTTGGAAGCCAGAGACATGCTGAAAGATCAATTGGACGCCTACAAGAATGGCACCGCACCTGACCAGGCGAACTTCGATGCACTTTGTCGCGCCCTCCAGAGAGTAGCAGAGGAAAACAGAACTGACTTTGGCCCGATATCTGCAGTTCAGGGTGGTTCAGCAAACCCTAATCCCTCGACTGCTGGCGAAAATAGTAGCGATTTCGAACTTTTCAACGAAGCAGAGTTGCCGTCCAGTCGCTCACCCGCACAGGTGTTGCTGGTGCAGCTGAACTCCGTGAATGAGTGTGATAGGGCACTGATAATTGAGGAGCTTGGCAATCTGGGCGACGTGCTTAGTCAATCAGGCGACGCTGAGCTTTACGACATTATCGTGTCGACCAACGAACTCTGCGAAGATCTCGCGGCGGTGCTCAATTTCGTGATTGAGCCGGAGCAGTTAACCATTATTGTGCAAGCAACCTCCGATGCAAATGGCAGTGCAGATGTACCAATCGCGGGGCCCAAGGCAGATCACGCACAGGTTGATTCGAATGTCGATGCACAAGATAGCGCGAACAGCGAAAAGCAGGCTAAGCGCTCTTCCAGCGAGTCGACGACGATCAGGGTAGCCGTCGACAAGTTAGATCAGGTGATCAACCTGGTGGGTGAACTGATCATTACACAATCGATGTTGAACGAAACTGCTAATAGTCTTGAGGGCGTCACCAATAGTGAACTGCTCAATGGCATCAACTTATTGCAACGCAATGCCCGTGATCTTCAGGAAGCGGTGATGTCGATTCGTATGCTGCCCATGGACTACGTATTCAGTCGTTTTCCGAGGCTGGTTCGCGATTTTGCAGGCAAACTCGGCAAAGAGATCAATCTGGTAACGGAAGGTGAGTCGACCGAACTCGACAAGGGCCTGACAGAACGCATTATAGATCCACTGACACACCTGGTGCGCAATAGCCTCGACCACGGTATAGAGCTGCCGGAAGTGAGAGAGGCGGCTGGCAAGTCCAGAGAGGGTCGCCTAGTGCTCTCTGCGCAACATGAAGGCGGGAACATAGTGATCGAGGTTCGAGATGACGGGTTGGGCCTAGATCGCGACAAAATTTTGGCGAAGGCCAAGGAGAGGGGTATCGGACTGGCTGAAAATCCCTCCGATCAGGATGTGTGGCAATTGGTATTCACCCCGGGTTTCTCTACTGCAGCCGAAGTCAGTGATATTTCCGGCCGCGGTGTGGGTATGGATGTAGTGAAACGCAACATTCAGTCCATGGGAGGTTATGTAGAGATCGAGTCTGAGCGAGGCAAGGGTACAACCACGCGAATTGTCCTGCCGCTGACGTTGGCGATTCTTGACGGCATGTTGGTGCGTGGTGGTAGCGAAATCTATATTCTGCCAGTGAGCTCCATTATCGAATCGCTTCAGTTGCAGGATGAGAACCTATCCTCCTTGCCAGGCAACATACCCATGCTGCGTGTGCGAGAGGAATACTATCCCGTGGTGGCTATCTATGATGCGATGGGTTTGCAGGATACGCGCGAGGAGCGAGACAGCGACGAGCGCAAAACTGCAGTCATGCTACAGGCGGGCTCGTTGAAGTATGTGCTACTGGTTGATGAACTGATAGGTCAGCAACAGGTCGTCGTCAAAAATCTCGAAGATAATTATGGAAGGGTGGAGGGTGTTTCAGCGGCCACCATCCTCGGTGACGGTAGCGTGGCACTGATTCTGGATATTGGTGATCTGTACAGGCTAGGCCAGGAATCGCGGCTCAGCACGCAACGCACTGCAACCAAAAAAGTTAACCCAGCTGACTCCACAGAACAACAGGCTTTGCCTGCCGACGATTAGTGCAAGCTAGGGTTGTAAATGCCAGTTTTTTGTAGCGCTATTCAAGCATTCGGCTCGTAGGGGGCCTGTTAGTTTATTCGCTGCGCCGTGCAGAAGCCGGCGTGCCATCTTGACGGAGGAATCTGGTGAACAAAGATATCAGCATACTGGTTGTGGACGACTTTCCTACCATGCGCCGCATCGTGCGCAGCCTGCTGAAGGAGCTCGGGTTCAATAACGTGGAAGAGGCAGAGGATGGACGTGAAGGGTTAAACAAGCTTCGTGCAGGGGGATTCGACTTTGTAGTCTCTGATTGGAATATGCCGAACCTTGATGGCCTGGAAATGCTCAAGCAGATTCGCTCCGATGACGCGATGAAAGAGCTGCCGGTGCTCATGGTGACCGCTGAGGCGAAAAAAGAGAACATTATTGCTGCAGCTCAGGCCGGTGCAAGCGGCTATGTGGTTAAGCCCTTCACGGCTGCGACTTTGGAAGGCAAGTTGAATAAAATTTTCGAGAAGATGGCAGTCTGATGGAGAACAGTCAGGCCAATATCTCTGCGCCGGAGCCACAACAAACGTTGATACTTGAGGCTACTGAGTCCGACGAAATGCTCGGCCGCATTGGCACGGTGGTGCGCTCTCTGCGCGAAAGCATGAAGGCGATGGGCCTTGATCGTGCTGTCGAGAGGGCAGCTGAAATGATCCCGGATGCGCGGGATCGCCTCACCTATATTTCGACCATGACAGAACAAGCGGCAGAGCGCGCTTTGAATGCCGTGGACAGAGCCCAGCCCATACAGGATGGATTGAATCAACAGTCGCGTGACCTGGCAGAGCGTTGGGCGCATTGGAGCGCCACCCAGATAGAGTATGAAGAGGTCAAGTCACTGGTCCTTGAAACCCGGGTGTTCCTCGAAGACATACCTGAGCAGACCCGCGAGACCAACAAGGAACTGCTGGAAATTACCATGGCGCAAGACTTTCAGGACCTAACCGGCCAGGTCATTAAGAAACTCATGGAAGTGGTGATCGATGTGGAACATCAGCTGCTCGATCTGCTGGTTGATGGACTTTACCCCGAGCAGGATCGGGACGAGGTACGGCGTCGCATCTACTCTCAATTCCAGGAAGCGGATTCGGAATCAAAAGATGGCTCGCTGCTGAACGGGCCTCAGATAGATCCCGCTGGCGATGAAGTAGTCAGTGGCCAGGATCAGGTAGATGACCTCCTGGATCAACTCGGTTTATGAAGGTTGCCCACTGAGGAAATGCCCATGGCAAAAATCATGGTTGTAGATGATTCGGCGACATTGCGTCACATGGTGGTGCACGTGCTACGAGAGGCGGGGCATGAAATATCGCAGGCGGAATCCGCTGAGCAGGCGCTCAGTCGGATCGAGAGTTTTGCTCCGGAGCTTGTGCTAACCGATCTCTACATGTGTGGGCTTGATGGTATCGAGTTGGCGCGTGAGATCAGAACAATACCCGGTTATCGCGACACACCCATTCTGGTATTGAGTACCGATTCAAGTATGGCAGTAAAGCAACGGGGCAAGGCGAACGGTGTCAATGGTTGGATTGCCAAACCCTTCGACCCCGAGATTTTGCAAGGCGTAGTGCAGAAGGTGTTGCACTGATAGAAAGCAGACGATGCCGAAGATGAAGACATTCGCGCATTGGCCGATAGGCTTTTTGCCCGTTGGTCACCCGCTAGAGATACCGGAGTACAGTTATGAATAATGCAGCTGCGATTCAAGACGATATCGTTGGTGTACCGGGCGACAATGGACAGTATCTGACGTTCATTCTTGCCAACGAGGAATATGGAGTTGAAATATTACGTGTTCAGGAAATCCGTGGCTGGTCGAAGGTTACACCATTGCCCAATTCGCCTGAGTATCTTAAAGGTGTGATCAATCTGCGCGGCACAATAGTCCCGATCATAGACCTGCGCGAGCGCTTCAGTCTCGAACCACTTGAGTATGGATCGACCACCGTAGTGATTGTCGTCAGGGTAGAGAATGGCGAGGAAGACAGGGTCATGGGACTTGTTGTTGATGCAGTATCTGAGGTGTACACCTTGGGCGACAGCCAGTGCCAGTTACCCCCGGAATTTGGCAGCCGCCTGGAGGACAAGTTCGTCAAGTCGCTGGCCTCAGTTGAAGACAAGATGATCATCGTGCTCGACGTCGATGCATTCCTTAACGTCGACGTAAAAGCGAGCCTGGAGTAAGCGGGAGCAATGCGTCGAATAGCCGTCATTAATCAGAAGGGGGGCGTAGGTAAGACAACCACCTGTGCCAACCTCGCCCATGCGTTCGCTATGGTCGGACACCGCATCGGTCGGAACGTGCTGGCGGTGGACCTCGATCCACAGGGGCATCTCTCCACAACACTCGGTAACGATGCGGCGCCTGCAGGTGTCGATGCGTTGCTGGCGGATGATTTGCCCCTTCACGATTTAGTCATCCAAAGCCGAGACGGTTTGGCGTTGCTCGGTGCAGGATCTCGACTGGCAGACTTTGAGGGGCTGGACGCAGGATTAAGTGGAGATACAGGGCTTCTCGGTGAGCGGCTTAACGATGCAGACACCTACGATATTGTCATGATCGATTGTCCTCCTTCCTCCGGCTTTCTCGGCAGAAGCGGCATCGTCGCGGCGACTGAAATACTCATACCGGTGCCGGGAGATTACCTGGCAATGGTGGGACTCTCCAGCCTGCTTGAGCTGCTCGAGAATATTGAGGCGGAGATAGACAGGACGCTAACCAAATGGATAGTCGTTACCCGATTTGACACGCGAAGAAATCATGCTCGAGAAGTGTATGACAAGCTTCGTGAATATTTTCCAGACCAACTGTTGCACAGCGTGATAACTGAGTCTGTAGCACTTACTGAAAGTCCCAGTTTTGGCCAGTCGATCTTTGAGTACAAGGGCACCTCTCGTTCTGCGAGCGAGTATGCCGCCCTGGCTCGCGAACTGATAGAAACCGGGCAGGAGACGAGGAAGACGGCATGAGTAGGAGCAGTACTAAGAAAGTAGGTGACGATCCGCTGGAGTGGCTGCAGAAATCAGCCAAGCAGGGCGGTGGAAGAAAACCTGTCGGCCGCGGTGATTCGCGGAAGAAACCTGCGGCGAAACGCTTGTCGACATCAGTAACCCAGCAGCCATCAGTGCCCGATCCAGCAGCTCTGGTTGAGGCGAGCTTTAAACAGGTGGCGTCGCGGGGCGAAGAGATTGTAAGTATCTTTTATGAGCGTCTGTTTGATCGCTACCCCCAAGTTGAACTTTTGTTTGAAGGTGTAGATCAACAGGAGCAAAAAACGAAACTGCTCGCTGCCCTTAGTACCATGGTAGCGAGTCTGCGCAATCCCGAGAAATTGGCGCCGATCCTTGCGGAGATGGGGTCTCGGCACCAGGAGTATGGGGCGGAGGTCGAACATTACGGTGCAGTTGCGGAAACGCTGGTCGAGGTTCTGGCTGACGTTTCTGGCGAAGAATGGAATAAAGATATTAACCACGCGTGGAAGTTTACCTTATCGTCTGTTGCGCAGATGATGCTGGTGGGCTACGAATCTGAGAAGGATGAAGACATGGCTTCAAGTAGTGTAGCGGCGCTGGCGGTACCAGAAGAGTATGAACACACAGCGGAAGAACTGAGCCGTATGCGGTCAGCCGTCGATGGTGCGATGACGGCGATCATGATGGTCGACCGTGACTTTGTAGTGACCTATGCAAACCAGGCGACCCTGGATCTGCTGTCCAAACATTGCGATACGTTGGCGAGCGTGTATCCCGGCTTTAGTCCGGACGCGCTGATTGGTACATGCATCGACAGCTTCCACAAGCGTCCTGAGCATCAGCGAGCGTTGTTGGCGGACCCGGCGAACCTGCCATGGCGCACTGACATCAGTATTGGTCCTTTGAAGTTTGCCCTAAATGTGACTGCAATTGTCGATGAACGGGGAGACTATTTGGGTAACAACCTGGAGTGGTCGGATGTCACGGCCCTGCGCGAGAAGGAATTGCAAACCGCCCGGTTGAATTCGTCAATCGACGGCGCTATGACAGCGATTATGATGATCGATCGCGACTTTACTGTTACCTATGCCAACGAAGCCACTCTACAGTTGTTGCGCGACAATCAGGCAACGCTTAGCTCGATCTATCCTGGATTCAACCCGGATAAGCTTATCGGTTCTTGTATCGATGGCTTCCACAAGAATCCCGAGCACCAGAGAAACATATTGTCTGATCCGGCTAACCTACCTTGGCGCACAGACATTGAGGTGGCTGACCTCAAGTTCTCCCTGAACGTAACTGCCATTGTTGATGCGCAGGGTAATTATCTCGGAAACACACTTGAATGGTCCGATGTCACTACCTTGCGACAGCAGGAACTTCAAACTGCGCGGCTTAATTCATCGATTGATGGCGCAATGACGGCAATCATGATGATTGATAGAGATTTCATCGTCACTTATGCTAATGATGCCACGCTGCAGCTTCTGCGTAATAATCAGGAAACGTTGAGTTCAATATATCCCGGATTCAACCCCGACAAACTAATAGGGGCATGTATTGATGGCTTCCACAAAAAACCCGAGCATCAGCGAAATATCCTCAGCGATCCGTCCAACTTACCCTGGCGGACTGATATTGAAGTCGGACACCTTAAGTTCTCGTTGAATGTCACGGCCATCGTTGATGGCGATGGGAACTATTTGGGCAATACACTCGAATGGGCGGATGTGACGGAGTTGCGCAAGAAGGAAATGGAGAATGCACGCCTGCAGTCAGCCATTGCCGGAGCCACAACCCGTCTGATGCTCTGTGACGAGAATCTCGACATTATCTACTGCAACCCCGCAGTAATGGACATGTTCCAAAATCGCTCCAGCGAGATGCGTGAGGTGTTCCCTGGCTTTGATGCCAGCAAGCTCATTGGCGAGAGCATCGATCAGTTCCACAAGAATCCAGCCCACCAGCGCCGCCTCTTGCAAGATAAGAACATGTTGCCGGCCAGCGCGAAGATTCATGTGCTGGATCTGGTGTTCCAGGTCAATGCCACCATGATCGAGGGAGCGAACGGCGAATATCTCGGAAATATCGTCGAGTGGGTCGATATGACTGAGCAGCACAATGCTGAGACAGAGCTGAGTGCGCTGGTGTCTGCTGCGTCAGAAGGCGACTTCTCTATCTCCATGGACGTCGAGAGGTACCAGGGCTTTTATCGGGATCTGGGTACGACCATTAACGGTATTATGGTCGGCCTCAAAGACTTGTCCGAAGTGCTTGCCAGCCTGTCCCAGGGGGATCTCACCTGCGGTATGAACGGTCAGTACGACGGCTTGTTTGCTAAGTTCAAGGAAGACGTAAATGGCACTGTCGACGTGCTACGCGACATGGTCAACCAGATTCTGACCAGTTCTACGAATATCTCAAGCTCTTCCTCCGAGATTTCTGAAGGTAATTCGGATCTCCTGCAGCGCACTGAAAGTCAGGCTTCTTCGCTTGAGGAAACTGCGTCCAGTATGGAAGAGATGACAGCGGCGGTTAAATCGAGCGCGGACAATGCCCGTCAGGCCAACCAGCTTGCAGCCAGCGCGCGTGAGCAGGCGGAAACCGGTGGCCAGGTAGTCAGCCGTGCCGTGGATGCGATGAGTGAAATCAATAAGTCTTCCAATCAGATTGCAGAGATTATTTCCGTGATCGATGAGATTGCGTTCCAGACCAACCTCCTGGCGCTGAACGCGGCTGTTGAGGCGGCACGTGCCGGCGAGCAGGGTAGAGGTTTCGCCGTCGTTGCAGCAGAGGTGCGTAATCTTGCGCAGCGCAGTGCTGAAGCAGCCAAGGAAATTAAAGCATTGATTAAAGATAGCGTTGCCAAAGTAGACGATGGTTCAAGACTGGTAGGTGAATCCGGTAATACGCTCACCGAGATTGTCACTGCTGTCAAAAAGGTGAGTGACATCATCGCTGAGATTGCAGCTGCGGCGCAGGAGCAATCACTTGGCATCGACCAGGTGAACACAGCAGTTTCACAGTTGGATGAGGTCACCCAGAAAAACGCCGCAATGGTCGAGGAAGCAGCTGCTGCAAGTGAATCAATGGACGAGCAGTCCAATGGCCTCATCCAGCTCATGGAGTTCTTTAATATCGGCGAAAATGACTCATCACCGGCGGCCCCTGCGAGAGGAGGACGGGCCCAAAGCCAGGGCAGGCCTCCGCGGGCAGCAGCACCGCGACGCAAGGTGAGTAAGTCAGAGAGCGACGAGTGGGAAGAGTTTTAGAGTAATACCTGATTAGAGGCGGAGGAATGGTAGCGTGATTGATTACTTTCAAGGTCATTACCCATGCCCCCGGCGTTGAATCAGGGGGATGGCGCTTCTGAATTCCGGCTGACAGATCGCGATTTTCGGTATATCTCCGGACTCATTGGCGAGCACGCAGGAATCGTACTCACCGATGTAAAGAAAGACCTTGTGTATGGGAGACTGGTAAAGAGATTGCGCGCCCATGGTATGCGCAACTTTTCAGACTATTGCAAATTGATTGAACGTGACACCGGCGGTGAAGAGTTCGAGTTTTTCGTAAATTCGCTAACCACCAATCTGACCAGTTTCTTTCGTGAATCCCATCATTTTGATCATTTAAGGAACGAAGCGCTTCCTGAGTTGATGCAAAACCCTCGCAGGAAGCTGCGCATATGGTCTGCGGGTTGCTCTACTGGTGCCGAGGCCTACTCCATTGCCATGGTTGTTGCGGACGTAGTGCCGGCAGACTGGGACGTAAAGATACTTGCCACCGACATCGACACGGCGGTACTGAAGATAGCGAAGGCAGGGATCTATGAAGCGGAGTTTGCTAACAAAGGTCTGGATTCACAGCGCTTGAAACGCTGGGCTCAGCGCGACCCGACGCCAGGTTCGGACAGAATCAGAATAAGAGATGAGTTGCGCAGTATGATCAGTTTTCTACCGCTCAATCTCCTCGAGGCCTGGCCCATGAAGAGCAGCTTCGACATTGTTTTCTGTCGAAACGTCGTCATTTACTTTGAAAAGCTGACCCAGGTCAAACTGTTCGATCGCATAGGTAACCAACTCGCGCCCGAGGGATTTCTCTACATTGGACATTCCGAAAGCCTGAACAAGGTCAGTGACAGATTCATGTTGATCGGCAAAACTATCTACCGGCGGAAGGGTTGACGGTGAGCCAGATTCTCAGCAATAGCAGTCAAGCGATGCGCGGCGAACAGCCTAATGTGTTGGATGGCTATGAGCATGTTCATCGCTATTGGGATCGGGCCTTCGCCTGCCATGCTGCGAAAATACTGCCAGGTGAGTACTATGTCTCCACCCAAGGCGAGATGATAACCACCGTTCTAGGGTCGTGTATTTCGGCCTGTGTGCGCGACGTCGACTTTGGTGTCGGCGGAATGAATCACTTTATGCTCCCCGAGGGTAAGAGCGGCGGTGACTGTGCCAGCACCCAGGCGCGCTATGGTAGTTTCGCCATGGAAACACTCATAAATCAGATTATTATGCATGGCGGGCGCCGCCGGAGACTTGAAGTCAAGCTATTTGGTGGCGGGCAGGTGCTCGATCAGATGACGGATATTGGCGCGAGAAACATTGCTTTCGTCGAAGAGTATGTCGCGGAGGAGGGGCTATTGGTTACCTCCAGAGATGTTGGAGACGTTTACCCTCGACGCGTGGTCTTTTTCCCTGAGACAGGTAAGGCGATGGTGAAACGACTGCGCAAAGTCACCAATGACACCATCACCGAGCGTGAGAGTAAGTATCGTGAAGATCTCTCGCATCAGCCCATAAGCAGTGACGTAGAACTATTCTGACAAGCTCATGGAAGATTCCCGAGTTAAAGTATTAGTGGTCGATGACTCGGCGCTGGTACGCAATATCTTATCCAGGATTTTCGAAGAGGCGGACGATATAGAAGTTGTAGGTGTTGCCGGCGATCCGTATATCGCCAGAGACAAGATCAAGTCACTAAATCCGGATGTAATTACCCTGGACGTGGAAATGCCGCGTATGGATGGCTTGACCTTTCTTGGCAATCTTATGCGCTTGCGCCCGCTGCCCGTGGTCATGGTTTCGTCACTCACCCAGCGCAGTGCCGATGTCACGTTGCGTGCGCTGGAGTTAGGTGCTGTCGACTTTGTCACCAAACCCAGTATTGATGTCTCCCATACCTTACAGGATTACGCAGACGAACTTCTCACCAAGGTTCGGCACGCTGCACGCGTAAAGGTTCATCGCCGAAACGCTAATCCAGCCAATACTCCTACCCATACCCCAATCACCGGGGCAAGAGCTGCGTCGAAGCAGCGAAACTTTCGAACGACTGATCGGTTGATCGCCATTGGTGCGTCTACCGGCGGCACGGAGGCGATTCGCGAAGTGTTAATGGGGCTGCCATCAGATGCTCCAGGCATTGTTATTGCCCAACATATTCCGCCTGGTTTCAGTGCCGCTTTTGCGGAGAGACTTGACCGGATAACACAACTGTCCGTAAAAGAGGCGGAAGACGGTGACCAGGTGCTACCTGGCCACGCGTTTGTTGCGCCCGGGGATCGTCACTTGCGATTGACTCGTAGCGGAGCGCGCTATCTCTGCCTGCTCGACGATTCCGAACCGGTCAACCGCCACAAGCCCAGCGTCGATGTACTGTTTCGGTCTGTTCTGGCCGCTGTCGGCGACAATGCCGTGGCCGCGATACTCACTGGGATGGGCGGAGACGGCGCCAGCGCCATGTGTGCTTTAAAGGATCAGCACGTGCATACCATCGCCCAGGACGAAGAAACCAGTGTGGTTTGGGGTATGCCCGGCGAAACCGTGCGCCTGGGGGGAGCTTGCGAAACACTGCCATTGGGGCAGATCGCTGCGGCGCTGCTTGAAGCAACCAGCTATGGAGAGCTTGTTACCCAGGCACGCCGGTAAGCAGGGAAGTAATCGCAGACTCTAGTTCCGCGCTGTTAATTGGTGTCAGACAGATGGCACTGAAAATGCCCATGCTGGAAGGTAGTAAATCTGTAAACTCTTGAGATGAAAGTATACCGACATGAGGAATACGTCGAAGAGCCGAATTTTGATCGTCATTTGTAGATTCTAGGGTCTTATGTGAGGTATCACTGTCCAGAATGATAACTCTTGGCGTAGCGCAATGCTGAAGTGCCTCTGGGTATTCGTGGGCATGGAATTTTCTAACCTCCAGCCCGTCGTGCATAGCAAGGGTGCTATCAATGAGTTCCCGCGTGGCGGTGTGATCAGAGAAAAGGGCCACGCTGCTATTTGCAGTATTTGGATCATCGCGCTGATCTAACGCGAATGTAGGCGGGGTGGCACAGGGCGCGTAAACCTCAAGGTGAAAGGTACTACCCATGCCGGGGCGCGAAGTGAAGCCAATGCTTCCCCCCATGTTCTCGATAATCTTTTTAGTGATCGAAAGACCGATACCTGTCCCTTCGATGGACGAACCGCCTTTAGCGCCGCGCTCGAAGGGCGTAAACAGACTGTTTTGATCCTCTGGCGCAATCCCAACACCAGTGTCTGCGATGCTTATCAGCACTCGGTAGGGGACAGAATGTGTGCACGAAACAATCACATTGCCGCCCGATTGGTTATACTTGATCGCGTTGTTGATCAGGTTGATGAGCGCTTGTTTTAGCCGTAATCGATCAACCAGCACATGGCCATCGAATGTCCCTTGGCATACGAGATCGACATTTCTTCGGGCCGCCAATGGGCTGACCAGCGCCACGGTCTCATCAATGATCTCCTTGAGTGGATGGTATTCGAGTACAGTGTTTAGCGAGCCTGTTTCTATGACAGATAAGTCGATGATGTCATTGATTAGTTTGAGGAGATGGGTGCCTGCTCCGACGATTTCGGAGATATTGGACTGCTGTTCCTTTTCCAGATGTTGGTCAAGTTGCAGGAGCTGGCCAAAACCAAGAATGGAGTTCAGGGGGGTGCGCAGTTCATGGCTCATATGTGAAATAAAATTGGATTTGGCTTTGTTGGCATGTTCCGCCAGTGATTTCGATTTGCGCAGTTCGGATTCGGTGTGCTTGATACGGCTGATGTCGATAAGCGTGGCAACCAGCGTATCGGCGTCGCCGTTCGGTACCCGGGTTCTAGCGCCGCGGAGTTGGACCCAGATCTCGGCGGCCTGTTCATTGCTGATCCTGAATTCCACTTCGATTGATCGGTAGTTGTTGACGGCGTTTGAAAGTTCCGCAAGCAATAGGCGTCGGTCCTTGGAATGGACCAACTCCAAGAACTGATTGAATTCTATTTTCGCTAGGTTCTTGCTCAGGCCGAACATGCCTGGTGACCAGCGAACCTGAAGCGTACGAAGATCCAGATCGAAATCAGCCACATGAGCCAGTAATTGCCTTCCCAGAAGACGCTGTTTCTCAAGCGCTGACTGTCTTTCGCGTGCGCAGCGGCGCAGACTCGTGCTGAGATGGTCGCGAATCATCTGCAGATATTCTGCTAAATCGTCAAGTGCTCGAAATTGTCGTTCTGAATCGCATAAAAGGCACAGCAGGTATTCACAGTCCCCGCTCATCTGAAGGGGCAGGTAGGCAATGCCAGGGATGTTTTCTTGAGCGAGGCATTTCATCAGGTCATTATCAGCACAGGCGGTTGGTTCGTTTTCAGGCTGATGTAGTGATACTTTGTTGGCGTCACTTCTGAGCGCCTGCAAATAACTGTAATGACCTGTCTCAAAGGCGTCGTAGAGTTTAAGAGCAATCTGTGGGTGGGAAAATTCGACTACCGGCCTACTGTTCTCGGTGCTGGATTTCAGCAACACGAAGGCCTGGGCCGGGAGTACCTTCAGCCATTCGCCAAGTAATCGCCTGAGGGTCGACAAATGACTCTCGTACTCTATCTCGAGTAACTCTTTCGCATGCCGTCCCATTAACGACAGAATGCGTGTATTAATGTCGACTAGCGAATCAAAGTCAGGCCCTCTGCGTATCTCTGTGCGAATCGCAGTGTAAAAGACTGGTCCTTGGGCCCCTATGGTGCTGGGGGTAATCGTGGTTTGTACCCAGTAGTAGGTCCCATCCTTCCTGCGGTTTTTGATGAGCCCTGACCAGGTCGCTTCGCGGCTGATCGTCCGCCACAAGTCGGCAAAAAATTCGGGCGGGTGATGACCTGAATTGACAATATTATGCGTACTGCCGATCAGTTCTTCCTTGCTATACCCAGAGGTAGAACAAAACAAGGCATTGGCGTAGAGAATGCAGCCTCGCTCGTCGGTGACACTGACAATGGCATGCTGATTCATCGCTTCGATGATCTGATTCTTTTCTATGACATTGAGAACAATGTTGTCTGAAATGGAGCCTGCGATCATTGATTCCTGGCCTTTCCTTGTTTTCACTGCCGCGCTCAGGTGGTTCGAGTGGTCTTGCGAACGTCGCAAGCTTACGGACCTGCCGGCATGGGCAGGAATAGAGGTAAATTCGCGCCTTATTCTGCGCTATCGTCGCCCCGCCGTTTATCTAGCATAGACGAAGAGTAGTGAACCTTCCCTTTTTTCGATATGAGTGACGATTCTCAGCAACAGGAACGTACCGAAGAGCCCACGCCTCGCCGGCTGGAGAAAGCCCGCGCTGAGGGTAAGGTGGCCCGTTCTCGCGAGTTGACAACATTTGTCATGCTTTTCGCGGGAATTTTGTCCCTTACCAGCCTGAGCGGCGCGCTATTCACCGCGCTGGGTGAGGTGATGACCGAGGCCTTCAGTTTCGAACAGCAATACCTGGTAGAGCCACGGGAAATGCTAATTCTGCTCGCATTGCTAGGTGAGCGTAGCCTGAGCGCGCTGCTGCCCTTGTTCTTGATTATGGTGCTCGTAGCCGCGCTTGCCCCGATGTTAATTGGGGGTTTTTTGATGTCCGCGACGTCACTCAAACCCAAGTGGTCGAAAATTGACCCCATTAAAGGGTTTGGGCGAATATTTTCAGCGCAGGCCATTGCCGAGTTGGCGAAGGTTCTCGCCAAGGTGGCCTTGCTGTCATCGGTGGTGGCCATGTTTTTGCTGTCCCGCGTTGACGATTTTCTGGCGCTCCTGACACTGCCCGCTATGGCGGCTATTTCGACAGGGTTGTACCTGGCTGCATTGGTGTGCGGGCTCATGATACTTACGCTTATTCTGGTCAGTCTGATCGACGTTCCGTTTCAATTGTGGAGCCATACCAAGCAGTTGCGCATGACCCGCGAAGAGATCCGTAGAGAGTTGAAAGATAGCGATGGCGATCCGCAGTTAAAGGCACGCATTCGAGCCCAGCAGCAGGAAATGGCGCGTCGCCGCATGATGGATAACGTCGCCACAGCCGATGTGGTCATTACCAACCCTACGCACTTCGCGGTGGCACTGTCATACGCCCAAGCAAATGAAGGTGCACCGCGCGTCGTCGCCAAAGGGGCAGAGCGAGTCGCCCTGCGGATACGTGAGCTTGCGAAAGAGCATAAGGTACCCCTTCTTGAAGCCCCGGCCTTGGCGCGTTCGCTGTATCGGCATGTAGACCTCGATCAGGAGATACCCTACGAGCTGTATACGGCCGTCGCCGAGGTGATGGCATGGGCACTAAATCTAAAACGCCTTCCCGACCACATGCAGGGGGTAGTGCCAGAGCCGGCGGCGCTGGCGATACCTGCCTCACACAGGGTGGAATAGGCCTTGGCTAAATTAACTGAGCGAATGGGGCCTGCGCTAAACTGGGCCAGACTGCCCGAGGGTATTCGACTCCATGTGATGGCGGGGCCAATGTTGGTCATCATCGTATTGGCGATGATGATACTGCCACTGCCGCCGGTAATTTTGGACCTGTTCTTCACCTTCAATATTTCGCTCGCCATCATGGTATTGCTGGTGAGTATGTTTACAAATAAACCCTTGGAATTTGCTGCGTTTCCTGCGGTTCTATTGTTCTCAACACTATTGCGGCTTGCCCTCAATGTCGCGTCAACGCGTGTTGTTCTAATGGAGGGTCATCAGGGTGGCGATGCCGCCGGTAAAGTCATTGAGGCCTTCGGTGCATTTCTCATTGGCGGCAATTTTGCGGTCGGGCTCGTTGTTTTTGCGATTCTTGTAATCATTAACTTCATGGTCATTACAAAAGGCGCCGGGCGGATCGCGGAAGTCGGCGCCAGATTTATGCTCGACGCAATGCCGGGCAAGCAAATGGCTATTGACGCGGATCTTAACGCGGGGCTAATCGGTGAGGCCGAGGCCAAAGAGCGTCGTCTCCAAGTATCACAAGAGGCTGATTTTTACGGCTCAATGGATGGTGCAAGCAAATTCGTGCGTGGTGATGCGGTCGCCGGCTTGATCATTATGCTGGTCAATATTATTGGTGGCTTGCTTATTGGTGTTGTTCAACACGGCATGGATGCGGGAACAGCGGCTGAGACCTATACACTGCTGACTATTGGCGACGGACTGGTGGCGCAGATACCTGCGTTGGTCATCTCCACTGCCGCCGGTGTCATGGTGTCGCGAGTGGATACCGACGAAGACGTCGGTCAGCAGGTAATCGGGCAGCTATTTGTCAACCCGAGGGTACTGGCACTCACCGCCGTGGTGATGGGGTTGCTGGGGCTCGTACCGGGGATGCCTAACTTCATGTTTCTGCTTATTACTGCCTGCCTTGGCGGCCTCGCGTGGTACATCGATACTCGCGACGACCCGGCGCCCACGGAGCCGATTCAGGAAGAGCTGTCTCCTGTTCCGGAAAGCCTTGAGGCGAGTTGGGAGGATGTGCAGTTTGTCGATGCCCTTGGGCTGGAGGTGGGACATCGCCTGATTCCCATGGTAGATCAGGAGCAGGACGGTAAGTTGCTGTCGAGAATTAAGAGTGTCCGGAAGAAATTTGCGCAGAGCATCGGCTTCCTACCACCAGTTGTGCACATAAAGGATAATCTGGAACTGGGCGCCAACCAGTATACGATTCTCCTGAAAGAAGCTGTTATCGGCGGCGGTGAAGTCTACCCCGAGCGCTACATGGCCATCGACCCCGGGAATACGACCGGCCGTTTGCAGGGTATTGACGCCCAGGACCCGGCTTTTGGTCTGCCGGCAGTCTGGATCGAAAGCGACAATCGGGACCGCGCCCAGATTTATGGCTATACCGTGGTGGATGCAAGCACCGTCGTCGCTACCCATCTCAATCACTTGATGCAGATGCATGCTAGCGAGCTTTTGAGCCGGTCGGAAGTCAAGCAGCTACTGGACAGACTTGGCGAAGATGGCCAGGAACTGGTGAGTGACGTCGTCGACAAGCGATTGTCAGTCGCTCATTTCCAGCGTGTACTCCAGGAGCTGCTTCGCGATCAGGTCCCGATTAGGGATATCAGGGGCATTCTCGAGGCGCTCGCTGATGGTGATGTGGCGAATGAAGACCTGGTGACTGTTCTGGAAAAAGTCCGAGTGGCGCTGGGTCGAACGATTACCCAGCGGTGGTTTGGTGCCCAGACCGAGTTACAGGTGATAGGGCTCGATCAGCAACTCGAAGACTTACTGATGCAGGCCACCGAAAGTGGCGCCTTGGATCCTGGTCTGGGAGAAACGATTATTACCCTGGCCGGACAAGCGTTACATGCACAGGAAGAGCAGGGGGGCGCCCCCGTGGTTGTTGTTCGTCAGGTCTTGCGGCGAATGTTGAACAGCTTACTCCAGAACCGCATTCCCGGTATAGCCGTGATGTCTGATACCGAAATTCCCATTGATAAGACGATTCGAATCACCAACTGGTTAGGAGGTAATTCATGAGCGTACGTCGCTTTACAGGTAATAGTCATCGCGATGCACTGCGCAAAGTGAAATCTGCTTTCGGAGACGCCGCCTTGATTATGACCAATCGCGAGACTGAACGCGGAGTGGAGATTGTTGCGGCGAGAGAGGGCGATATGGTGCCGTCGCAGGGTGACATTGTGTTGGCGGCGCCTGCGCCTGGTGTCGCTGCCACAACGGGTGAGTGTACAGAAGATAGAAATGCTCAGCTGTTGTCAGAGGTTCGCGATTTGAAGGGCATGATTGCCAGCTCAACCAGGCTGCTGCAACCGGGAACCAGTAACGCGGCCAGATTACAGTCGCTAATTAGAGATATGGGCCTTAGTGAAGCTCTCCAGAGTGACCTGATGTTGCGCTTCCCCGAGAGATTGCAAGAGCTGAACTGGCAGGAAGAGCCCATGCGGGATTGGCTGCGACAGCAGTTGAGAGCGCAGTTGCCACATGACGACACTTTCGAGCGTAAAGGCAAGGACAGTGGCATTCTCGTTCTGGTAGGCCCGACCGGATCTGGAAAAACAACGACCATCGCCAAAATAGCGGCTCGCTATGTCATGAGTCATGGTAGTGAAGAAGTGGGCCTAATCAGTGCGGATGCTTTCCGCGTTGGTGCGCAGGATCACTTGCGTGAATACGCCCAATTGCTTGATGTGAGTTTTTGTTCAGTCGCAGACGGAGTCGCTCTGCGCCAGGCGCTGCACGAACTTCGTGATAAGCGCTTTGTGCTGGTGGATACCTCAGGCCTCAGTCAGCGTGATGCTCGGATTATGCAGCAGTTCAGCGAGCTAACTTCTGCGTCCAGTGCTCTGGAATTTGCACTACTGCTGTGTGGCAATTGCCATCCTTTGACACTTGAGGAAGTAGTAGAAGCATATCAACGCAGTGCGCTGGCGGCCGGTAGCTCCATCAACCGCTGTATTCTGACAAAACTTGATGAGGCGTGTAGCCCGGGCTGCTAGTGGATGCTGTAATTCGTTTTGGACTGCTGCCGCTATACACGACCGCCGGCCAGCGGGTGCCTGAAGATCTCGATGAGCCTGACATGTCTGCACTGATAGATATGGCATTGGATCGCGCGTTTTCACAGCAGGCTTCGCGCCATTACCAAGTGCCGCTGCCGCCCTCGGGTTGGTCTAGAGAGCTGTTTCAGCGTGGCCGAAAAGTCAAGCTATGCCTGGATAAACTGCGAGATGCTGTACCCGGTTTCCCGCTGCTTGAGGCTGCCTGGGATATTTCACTACTGAACCCAGCTTGGCAACAAGCCAGGTTTGAGGAACTGACGACGCAGACGCAGCTAACAGCGTTGTGTCGTCCAGCGGTGCTTTGGGGCGCGGAGGGTGATTTGCAGTGCGATGGAGCCAATGTCCCTGGCCACAGTCTGTTGCTGGATGACAGCCTGCGGCCAGTTATTGCAGATTGCGGGACGCTGGGCGAGCACAGCATGATATGGTTGCAGGCACGATTTCGTGCAGTGCTGCAAATATTTCCCGAGTTGCCAGATATTGACACGGTCATCCGTCTTTATGAGAGCTGTTGGCTTGCACAGGCTTCGCCCGATACCCAGGTGTGGACGAACGACGAGGTTGCGGCTGTACGAGAATTGGTCTCGGTAGCTGAACTGCATGCCCGGGAGCCGCTGCACTTTGATGGGCATGACACCACGATGGAGTTGCGGCAGATACCTGTCCGGCTGGCTGGGCCGAGTATGCGCAAGGTAGCCCAACTCAATGCACGACTCTGGCTGGTAACCATCAGGGCTGATGCCTCGGGTGAAGCCCTTATCTCGAAATACTGGATAAGTTCTGAATGTATGGAAGATGAGACCGTGATCCCCGCGCTTATCGGCTTGGAGCGCTTTAGTGATTTGGCAAGCTTCAGCTACCGTCAACTGACCCAGGTGCCTGGCTTCCAGTGCTGTGAGGGCCTGCGCAGATTTGTCGCACAGGGTTTGGCTGCGGCCGCGCTGCGTGTCCAGCATAGCGACCATCTGGATGACTATGATTTAAGGGCCGAACTGGCAGCAATGCAGGGTCAAGTTGACGCGCGCAGCGCCGATACTCTTCTGGAATCCCTTACTTTTCTCATGATAGCGCGGGAGTTGTTGGTCCCGGCAAACACGAATTAACAGCGATGAGCGATCAAGCAGCAAGTCTAAGGGACTGGGCAATGAAACGCGCTCGGCAGGCTCGCGACCAGGCGGGTGACGGTCAAGTGTGCGGCGATAATGCCGGTAAGACCCTTGTGGTTGTGGGCGCCCCAATGAATCCGACTATGTGGGGCGGCGCATGGCGGAATGGTCGCGCGCTGGCTATGAGTGGCTTGATCCTGCGGGTGGGTGGCAGATTATCGATGCCACCGACGATGATTTGACCGCCGGTCCCGAAGTGCTTCGATGTCCTCGCTGGGCCCTGTGGATAGACTCTGATATCCATGCTTTCCAGAAAGCATACTCCCATCTAAAGTGGATAGCCGGCAACGGTGGTCCAGAGCGCGTTCTGGCGCTGCACGACACAGGTCTGCCGCACAAAGGTCTACTCGACAACCTGGTTACTGTTGCTGCCGGGCGATGCGACATTAATCTGTGTTTATTGAATGGCTGAACCGGGGAATTGATTCACATTGCACGCCGTATTCCCGGCTTTCGAAAAATCGACACGCTTTAGAATCCCTGACGTAAAGACAATGAAACGATGGCGCTCAACGCGGCTGTCAGGGATGGAAGAAACGATGTATACGGCAAAAGGACAGCTTGAGCAGCGTGACTTGGCCGAGGAATATATTCCGATTGTACGCCGTCACGCACTGAGCCTCAGGGTGCGGTTGCCGGCCAGCATAGAGTTGGATGACCTGGTTCAGGCGGGGTATCTCGGTTTGCTCGAAGCGATGCAGCGTTTTGATGAGAACAATGGCACCCCATTTCAGGCCTATGCTAGTGCCCGTATACGCGGTGCGATGGTGGACGAGTTGCGCTCGCGTGACTGGTTGCCGCGCAGCGTTCGTCGTCGCGCCCGGGAAATGGAAGCCGTGGTGTCGCGGCTGGAGCAATCCTTGGGGCATCCGCCTTCGGAATCTGATATTGCAGCCGCCATGGGAATTGATCTGGAGGACTACCTGCATCTTCTGGCCGATACCAATAACGGCCTTATTCTGCCGCTGGCGCAGTTGGCTGAACAGGGGTGGGAGCCGGGTGACGACGCTGATGAAGATGGCACACCTTATCTGGACGCCCTCTATGAGGAACAACATGAACATTTGGTAGCGGCCGTCGAGGCCGTCCCTGAGCGCGAGCGACTTCTGCTGGCGCTTTATTATCAGGAAGACCTGAATCTGAAAGAAATTGGCTCGCTGATGGGCGTAAGTGAATCCAGAGTATGTCAGTTGCATAGTCAGGCCGTGGCCCGCATCCGTTCACGGCTGGGACGAACTATGGAGGTGAACTGAGCCTAACCCCCGGGCTCAAGTATTGGATTTGCGGGCCGATCATTTGCTTAGGTGAATTGTTTAATTGTGGTGGCAAAGGCAAATGGATTCGGCGACGCTTATAGGGATGGTGGGTGCAGTTATAGTAGTTGCATTGGCTATTGGGCTCGGTGGCTCAG
The DNA here is from genome assembly GCF_001983995.1 of Halioglobus japonicus. NCBI lineage: Bacteria > Pseudomonadati > Pseudomonadota > Gammaproteobacteria > Cellvibrionales > Halieaceae > Halioglobus > Halioglobus japonicus. The sequence goes on from NZ_CP019450.1 coordinate 1,584,388, forward strand.
CAGCCACGTTCATCAACTTGCCGGCATTACTAATTGTTCTGGTGGGAACCCTGTTCGTCGTTATGATGAAATTTTCCCTGCACGATTGTCTCAATGCTTTCAGTGTGGCTTCCCGCGCCTTCAAATATCGCCTCGTGCCTCCCCAGGAGCAGGTCGATACACTCGTAGAGATGTCCAAATTATCGCGCAAGGAAGGCATGCTGGCACTCGAGCGGCTAGAGATAGACGACCCGTACCTGGCGGATGCGGTGGTGATGCTGGTTGACGGTATGGACCGCGCATCTGTCGAGGCGCGTATGAGCAAGTTGTCGCAGCAGACGGCGGATCGCCATTCCTGGGGCGCCGAAGTATTTTATGCGGCGGCGGACGTTGCGCCGGCGATGGGTATGATTGGCACGCTGATTGGGCTTGTGCAGATGCTATCGAACATGGATGACCCAAAGAGTATCGGTCCGGCGATGGCAGTGGCCCTGTTAACAACCTTGTATGGTGCGGTGCTGGCCAATGTGTTTGCCAAACCGATTGGTGACAAGCTCAGCCTGCGAAAAGACGAGGAAGCACGCAGTAATGCGCTTTCCCTGGACGGTATTCTCGCTATCCAGGATGGATTGAATTACCGTATTGTTGAAACGCTGTTAGCAGTGTATTTAAAGCCCCAGCCGCAGGGGGAGGAAACAGAAGAAGTAGCTGAGGCTTCGCGGGCCGCCGCGTGAGCTCGCGAAACTCAGGCTCCAGCGGCGCCCCGGCATGGATGGCAACATTTGCCGACCTTATGTCGTTGATGGTTTGTTTTTTCGTATTGCTGCTGTCGTTCTCGCAAATGGATATTGTCAAGTACAAGAAGCTTTCTGAATCTATGAGACTAGCTTTTGGCGTGCAGCGGGATGTGCCTGCGATGGAGATCCCCAAGGGGACCAGTGTCGTTCGCCGGGAGTTTAGTCCCGGTACACCCAGACCCACGCCTCTGCCTGAATTCAAGCAGCAAACCACGGATCAGGTCAGTCGCAACCTGCAATTGGGGAACCCCGACAGCGAGGAATTGTCCGAATACGACGTCGAGAATATGCGGCCGCAAGAAATCGATGAACTGAAGAGTATACTGGCAGAGCTTGGCGAGGAGGAAGTGCTTCGCAAGGTACTCAAGCAGGGCATTGATGAAGGTAAAGTGGAATTTGATTCGACGCATAATCAGGTGACGATCCGTATCCGTGAACACGGATCTTTTGCCTCGGGCCTGGCGGTACTCAATGAGGATTTTCTGCCGCTGATCGCTGAGTTACGTTGGGCTTTGCGAGAGGTTCACGGTACGATATCGGTAGAGGGCCATACGGATGATGTTCCTTTTCGCGGGGAGGGCTATGACTCCAATTGGGAGTTGTCGATTGATCGCGCTATGTCTGTGGCGCGAGAGCTGATGCGCGATGGGCTGCTTGATGAAGATCGCTTTATGGTAGTGGGGCATGCTGATACACACCCGCTAAAGCCCAATGATTCGGTTGCCAATCGCGCCGCGAACCGACGTGTGGAGATCGTGATTCGTGACAAAAAACTTCCACCCATTGCCGAAACCCCGGGTGGCACTTTGGAACTCATCTCCAATTCAGTTCCCTAGTCTGCTTTTTGCCCTGACACGTCAGCTATTGGTCCGAAAAGATGACGCTTTTCTCAATCGCGTCTATAATTTTCGAGGCGGATATCGGTGACGTTAGGGAGGACGTCGAGTGCACTTAGTAAAGATCGTTTACATCGAGGACAATATCTCGAATATGACCTTGGTGAGAAAAATTATTGATCTTGTCGACTCAATTGAAATGGTCGGCGCATCGACAGGTGGTGAAGGCATTGAGCTGGTGCGTTCAACACTCCCAGACATCGTACTTCTGGATATCAACTTGCCGGATATGGACGGCTTCAGCGTTCTACGCACCTTGAAAGAGGACAGTAGCACTGAGCGTATCCCCGTAGTGGCACTTACAGCCTCGGCCACCCGGGCGGAAGTATTGGAAGGGAGAAAATTGGGCTTTGATCGCTACCTCACCAAGCCCTTTAATATTAAAGAATTTCTAGACCTGCTGAGCAATCTCGCACCCACTGCTGAAGCATTGAAACTATGAGTCGCTGGGGAATATCCTATGGCCGATAATCACCCGCTTGTTGCACCGAAACATACTCCGAGACAACTTCCTGAGTCGTTGCGGCTGTTGATAGGTGGCGTGGTTTTTGTGCTATTACTCCAATTTATCTACATGGCGTCTGTTACGCTGGCATATCGCGAGCTGCAAAGAGACGTTGATCATGCCGCTGCGGCTTTAATCTCGACTCGTGCAAACGAAGTTGCTGTTTACAGTCTGTGGGTCGACATGATGGGCCCCGTCCTAACTCGTTCACCGCCCGTCAGGGCGTTTGCAGACCAGGGCCTGGGTTCAGATGCATCTCAGGTTGGGAGTTCGAATGATGAGTTGTTCGAATGGCTGTCCGACGTTCTGGTCAGTCATCCAAATATGCAGGGTATCTACTTCGTCAATGAGTCGTTGGATGAGGTGACGTACTCGATTCAACGCGGGCCATCTGACACCCCCACCAGTGGCATGTATGTCGATACCGAGGCCCTTATGGCGGCCTTACGTCAGCCAGGCTTGGGCAGTGCCGTAGTGAGTTCGGAAACGGAGATACGGTACCACTCGCTTGAGCTCTTACAAGGGCTTGATGAAGAAAACAGTTACACGATCCCCGGGCGGCTCACTGCGATACATCTATTCGATTCCCAGGGGCGGCCGGCGGGGCAAATGGTAATTCAGTACTGCATCGTAAAATGGGCCAAATCCATTGCGCTTAGGGATCCGTCGAATCTTCTGTCCAGCTATCTGGTGGACGAACGCAACCAGTTTTTAGGTGTAGACGTTGTCAGTGACAGGGCCAGGGATTTTCTGCATTCCCAGCTTCAACCTGAATCGCTCATGGGCTGGCAAGAGGGTGGTCTTATGCAGGCCTATCAGAGGAACGGCGAGTTTGTGATCGCGGCGCGAGTGCCACTGGCAGAAGAAGGCATTATTCGCGAACTCAGCCAGGTCTTAATCGGCAAGCCCGAGGTCGTCGCTAGTTACCATGCACAGCTGACCCGGGATAACTTTATTGCCGGTGCTGTACTTTTGGTTGTTCAGTCGCTGTTCTGTATCTACCTCTATCAGTCTATATATCGGAGAAACCGTCTTTTGCAGAGCAATGTCGAATACGAGCGCATCGTAGAGCACAGTCTCGCAGGAGTCATGGTTGTTGCCACCGATGGCGAAGTGTTGTCGTGTAATGAAGCGGGCCTGACGATATTTGGCTTTGAAGACGAGCAAATCGTAGGTGACGATCTATATCGCCGAGTGCATTGCGGCGACGATGTCAGGCTTAGTTTCGAGGTGCTGGACGAACTTGCCGACCGCGGGCACGGTAACAACGAGGTAACTTGGACGGTGGCCGGGCAGAAGTTGGAGCTACTGATCAATGTGGCCTGGTTGGATTATGAGGGCCACGAAGGGGCTTTTACACTCATCATTGTTGATAATAGCGGGCAGGTCGCTCTGCGTCATCGCATGGTATCCGCCAATGAGAAGCTAGAGGATGAAGTTCGTAAACGCACTATTGAACTTGAAAAAGCGCATGAGCTGGCCCTGACAACCAACGAGCTGAAAACCGGGTTTATTGCTAATATCAGTCACGAGCTGCGCACGCCCATTCACGGCATCTCTGGTACATTGCGCCTGCTGCGCCAGGATCCGCTCAACGAACGTCAGAATCACCGCCTAATGATGGCGGAGGAGAGCGTTGCCGAACTCAGTCGCATTATCGGCGGCATAATCGATGTGTCGAAACTCGAGGCCGACCGACTCGATCTCGAGGAGTCCGAGATCAGTTTGCCAACGGTGATAAACAAGGTAGTGGCAGATATCGCGCCACGGGCGGCCAAGAAAGGACTGGAGTTGGTCGTCGATATCGTGGACGTGAGTGAAGGGCTGATCTATGGCGACGGCGATCGCGTAGGGACGGTGATTGAGTCGTTGCTGGACAACGCAGTCAAATTCTCCGAGCAGGGCGAAATCTATGTGCTAGGTAGCACATCCCTTGGCTACGAAGATGAAGTGTTGTTCCATCTGAGTGTGCTTGACGACGGTCCGGGTGTGACGCCATCTGAGGTGGAAAGCCTATTCGATCCCTACTATCGTGGTCAGGCAGCCGGGGACGAAGGCTGGAAGCCAGGTGTTGGCATGGGCCTCGCGGTTGGTCGCCAATACTGCAGACTGATGGGCGGTGAACTACATGTCGAGGCACCCGAGAGTGGTGGCAGCCGCTTTACCATGGAACTTCGATTAAGTGCGTTGGAACCGGAGCGGGTTACCAGTCTTGTTGCCGACGGGGTTTTACAACAACGGCGTATCGTGGTCATGGAGAGTGGTCCAAATGCCTTGTCAGTCATGCGCCGCACGTTGGATGCGCAACGAGTTCAGGCGCATTTCTGTGAAGATTTAATGGATTTGAAACTCTCCCAGTGGGAGTCGCTGGATACACTAATAGTGCCGCTGGGGGTCTATGAAGAGTATCGCAGCATGATCCGGGATCGGCTTAATCGGGATAAGGGTACTGTGCCACCTCTGGTGCTGGTAACTGCCTATCCGCTGCCAGAAATTCTTATGCGACAAACAAGTTTCGACGACAACGTATTTCTTCTGAGGAAGCCGGTCACGCCATTCACTCTGGAGAATGCGATTCTGCAGGCCGAGGGCGAGCAGCCGCCGACGCACGGTGATAGTCGCGAGCTGGGCGACGACGATAGCAGAAAGATCTGGGAGGTATTACCTTCATTGACGGTCATGGTTGTCGATGATAACGAGATCAATCTGCGAGTGGTCGGTGGCCTACTCGAAAGCTACGGAACGAACGTTGATTACGCGCGCCAAGGCCAGGAGGCGATAGATATTTTGTTGCGCAACCGCGGCAAAGTGTATGACGCCATTGTAATGGACTGCCAGATGCCGGTAATGGATGGCTATGAGGCTACTCGACGTATTCGTGCTGGCACGGCCGGTATTGAGCGTCGCAACGTACCTGTTGTAGCCGTCACTGCCGGTGCCATGGGCGCGGATCGTGCCAAGTGTCTTGAGTCGGGCATGAATGATTACCTAGTCAAACCACTTGAGCCCAATGCCCTTGAGCTCAGCCTGGTGCGCTGTGCGGACGGCAGTGACGTAAGCGAGAGAAGCCAGGTTCAGAGTTTGGCCGCGAAAAGCGAGGAATTGAAGCTGGCAGAAAGAAACCTGAGAGGCCTGCCAGACTGGAGTCGAGAAGATCTCGAGCGGCGTATACTCCACAACCGCGATATATTCCATACTATTGTTGAGCTCTATACTCGTACCTCTCCAGACCTTGTTGCCCAGATGGACGATACGCTGGAGGCTGCCAATTATCGTGATTTGCGAACTGCAGCCCATGATCTGAAAGGCATGGCGGATAATATCAGCGCCTCCAAAGTAGCCTATCTCGCCCGCGACATAGAAATGGCCACGCTCGACCGACGCATCGATGACGTCAGTGCTTTGCTGGAGTTACTCAAGCGATGTAACCGGCGCCTGGTGGGGCTGCTGGAGGAAGAAACTCAAGCGCTTTAAGTCGATGAGTTGGCTGACACCGTCAGGGGTGGTACTGAACAGTTCTCGTCAACGGTTGTGTTGGTACGCCACGTGGAATTTCTGTGGGTTTGAGAGCGGCGTATTTTTTCTGCTTGTACATTGCCCTGTCGGCATATCGGAGAAGCGCCGGTAGGTCGGGACATTCGGGATAGGTTGCTATGCCTATTGCTGGCCGGCAGGTGACATCGATCTCACCCACTCGAAAGGGTTCGTCAAAGGCGCCTTCTATGCGTTTAGTCAGGCTCTTAACTTCACAAAGGTCTTGCAGAATGTCGGTGAGAATGACAAATTCGTCGCCTCCCAATCTGGCCAGCAGATCGCATTGACGCACCAGAGAATTTAGTCGACTAGCCACGCCCTTGAGCAATTCATCACCGACATCGTGGCCATAGCTGTCGTTAATCAGCTTGAAGCCGTTAAGATCAAGAAACATAAGCGCCAGCGAGTGTTTTCTCCGACGTGCCTGTTTAATCGCGCGCTCTCCGACTTCCTGCAGCATCAGACGATTCGGTAGCCCTGTGAGGCAGTCGTAGCGTGCTGCGCAGGCCAGCAGCTCGTTTTGCTCGGCCGTCCGCTCCAGCTCTTCCTGAAGGCGTTGGGTGATTTCCTTGCGTTCTACGGCGTAACGAATCCCCCGCGAGAGTAGTTCTGGGCTAAGTTGGCTTTTTGGGAGATAGTCCTGAGCGCCCGAGCGCAGTGCCCATGCCGCCACTTCATCGTCCTCATTGCCTGTAAGCACTACAATCGGCAGTGCCGGCACGCGGTTGCTGATGTCGTCGATCTTGTCGACACCCTGGTGATCAGGGAGGCCGAGATCGAGTAGTAGTATGTCAAACACATTGCGCTCTATGGCTGCCAAAGTATCGTCCAGGCGTGTGACAAAGCAAGCTTCCAGATGCTGCGGGAATGCGCGGTTCAGCATCTCTTTGATGAGTTCGGCATCTGCTAGGTTGTCTTCCGCAACTAATATTCTTCGGATAGCTGGAGCGATAGTTGGTGTCGTTAACATGGTGCATCTCCTTGATTTCGAAGAGGCATTCTGCAGTGCACTGCTAGCCCGCCTAGAGCACTGTGATTGAAAGAAATATGACCGCCCGCCAAGTCGACGATTCGACAGCAGTGAGCGAGGCCCATGCCAATGCCAGGGTACTCCTCTGCCCCATGCAGACGAGAGAAGAGCGATGAAATCTGTTCGTAATCTTTGGGCTTTACTCCAATGCCATTGTCCTCCACCAGAAGCTCAAACTGGTTCGCTATTGAGCTTGCAGAAATTGCAATTTGTGCTGCGTTACCGGTGAGCTGGTAAGTTAAGGCGTTGTTCAGCAGATGCTTCAGTAATTCCTCGAACTGAGCTCGATCACCTGTGATGTATTGATTGGATGCTTTCGAATGGACGACGGCACCGGCCTCTCGAAGTTTGGCTTGTAGCTCGCTCAGTACATTAGCGATGGCCTGGTCAACGTCGATTGGCTGGCCCTCCTGCCGCTCGCTGGCTAGTTTAGTATAGTGAAGAAGCGCCGCGAGCATTGTCTGACTACGCGCACCATTTTCGGCGACGAGTTCTAGCCAGAAGCGTTCCTTGTCGTCCAGGCGCGAGTCCAGACGATCCAGCAATAATCCCGAAAATTGTACGACCGAACGTAGCGGTGCGCCCATGTCATGGGCAAGCCCGTATAGCAGTCTTTGTTCAATATCAGTCTGGTTTGTAGGCTCAAGTCGGCTCATACTTCGCTCTCTTGAAAGTTTGGGGTTGCAGGCTGATCTGCGCGTGGAAGCGCGACTATGTTAATCCAGAACGTTTCGATCATTTGTATGACATTGAGAAAATCCTGTAGCTGAACGGGTTTGGTAATAAAGCAGTTAGCGTGAAGCTGATAGGTTTCTTGAATGTCGCGGCTGGCCTCAGAACTGGATAGTACGATGATTGGAATACACCTGAGGTTTTCATCGGCTTTGACCTGGGCGAGAATTTCCCTGCCGCTTACCTTAGGTAGGTTTAAGTCGAGCAAGATCAGGTCAGGTAAGTTTGTGGACGAATGGGGTTCACGTTGTAGTAGATAATCCAGGGCTGTCTCGCCGTCGGTGATGACATCCAGCTGATTGGTGAGTCGCCCCGTTTCCAGAAGTGCTTCGCGGGTGAGTTCAATATCTCCAGGATTGTCCTCGATAAGGAGAATGCTTATCGAGCCACTCGCCCTGGTCGAGTCATCGCTTTGACCATCGATCCTACTTATACTTCGGTTAAATGGGGATAGGTTATGCGACTGACTTGACATGATGACCTTCCTCGCTGGTATTGCTACTGCTGTCGGCGCTAGTGGCGTTCTTTCTGGGCCATTTCAGGACGAATCGAGAACCCTGATCGGCGCTGCGATCGAGACTGATAGTGGCGTCATGTCGCTCGGCTACCCGCTTGCAAATGGCGAGCCCCAAACCCGTGCCCGGATAGTCTGCTCTTGAGTTCAATCGCGAAAACATTTCGAACAATGAGTCGGCATACTTTGGAGGGATGCCAATGCCGTTGTCGCTTACGCTGATCGTCCATAGGTCCTCGTGACATTCAGCAGATACTTCGACACAGGGCGCTGCGGATTCGTTGAATTTTATGCCGTTAGTAATCAGGTTGGTAAGCAGCTGCAGAATCTGGGAGTGCACACCTACTATTGTAGGCAGGTCATGCCATTGAACACTGCCGTTAGCTTCAGACAGAGAAATCTGCAGTGTTGTACATACCTGTTCAAGTACAATATTGAGGTTTACCTGCGCATAATTCTCGGCACTCTGATCTACCCGGCAAAAGCTAAGAATATCGGTGATCATGGTCTTGGTGGTGGTTGCTGAATTGGTAATATACTCCAAGTATTCGCGGGATTTGTGGTCGAGTGAATCTGCCGCGCGTTTCTCTAGGAGTTGGCTGAAGCTATGCATCATGCGCACAGGTTCTTGTAGGTCATGTGAACAAATAAAGGCGAAACGTTCCAGTTGCTCATTGGACTGGGTAAGCTTTTCAAGAGCAACATTCATTTCCCGATTGCTTTCCTCGAGTTGCTGCATCACCCGGCGACGGTCACTAACATCCATAACGGAGATTGCAACTGAACGATCCTTACCCAGCACAACAGGCGCCAGCCCGATTTGCAGCGGCAGTAGTTCACCGCTCCGCGACAAGCCGAATAATTGATCATTCCCTTCAGACATATTGCGCTGGCGGTTTTCCTGCGAGAAGGCGGTGCGATAGCGCGGATGGATTGAGCGTTTTTCCTGTGGAATCAGGTTCTCGATAGGCATATCCATAAACTCCTCCTCCGAAAAACCAAACAATCGACACGCTGCGCTATTGGCCTCAGTTATGAGCCCCTTGCTGTTGATGATTAGCAGGCCAGTCGGCATCAGCCGGTTGATGGCCCTGGCGCGCTCACCTGCCTGAACGAGTTTGTCGCTGAGCTGGTTGTACTGTTGTGGTTGGAAGGCCAGCAGCAACAGCGCCATGGGAGTAACCAGGAGGTGACTCCACAGCAGGGCCTTCGAGCCGAAAAACTCGGTTGTCTCGAAAAGCAGCTGATAGTACGACACCAGACCAAATATCAACTGCAGGCACAGCAGCAATAACACCAGTGGCATGGCGAACTTACGCATATTGCATCCCGATTACCTTGACCTGAGCGTGTCAGATCTGTCGCATTTCGACATCACGATCGCCTTTGTAAACTTCGATATTCCAGGTTCTATCGGCCGCTGGCGGCTTCTCTGAAATACATGACCGAGCACGCCAATAAATATTATGCCGGAGCCTTAAGTTACGCCTTTCGTCGTCGATAATGTTGGGTAGAGGTAGGTGTATGAGTCAGTGTTTCGTTACCATTTTTGTTGGGGTAGCCCTGGCCGTATTGGCAGGTTCGCTACGTGCGCAGGAGTCATTACTCATGGAGATCCGCTGGCAGACGCCGGCTGTAGAGCCTCGTTACAGCACGCGAGATGCCCGACCAGAGCAACAGTTAGTGCAAGTAGTGACGGGCAGCACCACGCGGTTGCAGCGCCAGAGCGGCGTGGATTATGAGCTACGGTCCAGCTATCTTGGCTTGCCTCAGGTTCAGCAGGTGGCCCATGATGTTGAGGCCTTCAGTGTCACGCCGGGTGTTGAGGGTGACACGGTCATCGCCGACCTGTCGGTCACTAAGAAACGCGGTAGTGAGAGATTTAGCTTTGATACTCGACTGCTGGGGCAAATCGGCGAGTGGCTCGTCGTGCTGCCGGAGCAAAGCGCATCGCAATCCAGCCATAGCTACTCCAAGCGATCCAGCAGTCATGAGGCACCGGCGCTTTACCTTCGTTTTACCCGTTCTCGGTAGCTTTAGTATGCGCGTCTGATGCAGGCAGGTCGCGAGTGGTTGAGCGCGTCACCGGGGTAGGGTGCATGGTGCCTTCTCCCATATCTTGGAAGGCTTTGGTTCGGTTGCGACCGGCAGACTTGGCGCGATATAGAGCTACATCGGCATCATGAACCAAACCCTCGAAATCGATCTGCTCCCCAGAGCCAATCGCAACTCCAGCGCTGACAGTAAACGACAGTTTTCGCTCTTGTGAACCGCGTATCTCCAGCCCAGCGATTGCCTTACGCATGGTTTCTGCCTGTAAGCAGGCATGCTCCAGAGTTGAGCCAGGGAGTATGACCAGAAACTCTTCTCCGCCCAACCTGCCTGCCAATGCTCGGTGTCTGCACAATTCCTCAATCGTCTGGGCCGTCAGGGCAATAGCGCGATCTCCCACGGCGTGGCCATGGCTGTCGTTGATGCTTTTAAAGTGATCTATATCAAGCAGGATCACCGCCACTGGCTGGCCTTGCTTGCTGGCAGTACGCGCAGCCCGAAATCCTAGTTCGAATAGTCGTTCGCGATTAGCGATTCCGCTGAGGTAATCGGTATTACTCCTCCGCTTCTGGCTGCGCCAGGATTTGACCAGAATAAGCAATAGCACGCAGAGTAATACGATTAATAGCGTTGCGTTCAACGTGCCTTGGCGGGCCAGTTCTGCCGCGCTCTGGGCCTGAGCAAGCTCCAGTGCTTGCACTTGCAGTTGGCGCTCCAGTAATTCAGCCTCGTACTCCGCTGTGAGTTGCATGTGTTGTGCATAGTCGGCTCTGGCGTACTCGTTGCGGAACTTGCGCTGTTGCTCGCGAACTTGTCTAAGGAGCAGTTCAAAGGGATTCGTCAGAGCCAGTGGATTCTCGACAGCGTTCAGAGCAATGGCCAGATCCTCGAGGGGCATGAGTTTGTCTTCTTCGATCAGACCACTCGCGCGCGCCCGGGCAAGGTCGGCCAAAGCCTTGTCTGGCTCGCCGCCCCAGAGGTGCTGGGTCGCCCTCAAATGATATGCGAGGGCCACGAACCGCAGTTCACTGGTGGTTTTCTTCAGCGCCAGAGCGTTATCTAGCGCTGTTGCAGCCTCCATAAACTGGTAGCGTTCCATGGCCATCAGGCCGCGGTTGTAAAAGGCGAAAAACAGGAAGTCCCGTCCGGCACCTGGTTGATCGGCCATATTGAACATTTCATTGATATGGGCCTCCGCGGCTTCCCATAGCCCGAGCTTCAACGCTTCGCCGGTCATATTGTGCAGCATGTTGAAGATGTCTGGGCGGTCGTCGCGCTTTTGCCAGTGCTGATAGGCCTGAGCATACGCCTCATAGGCGAGGTCAGGCAGTAACGCGCTGCGATATAAATTACCTGTGGCATTCGCGACCATGCCCTTTAAGTCACTGCTCAGCTGGTATTCAGTGGCAATCGCCATGGCTTCCTGGGCGTCCCCGAGGCCCTGTTGCATTTCGCCTTGATCGTGAAAGCAGAACGCCCGATGCACCAGTGCTCGCACCAATGGCTCGGCTGTATCTAGTTGACGCGCCAGCCCAACGGCCTGCTCTCTATCAGGGCAATAGTCTTCGGTACTCCCGGTGAGGAGATACTGCATATAAGACCGATCGATAAGGGCCTGAATCAATTCAGGGCTGGCTCCAAAGGGCTCCAGCAACGACACACTGCGAGAGTAACTTGCGTGCGCGTTTTCGTGCCGCTCGAACGCTTCCCACCGAGCGCCGATTAACGCATATCCTTCGGCGAGTCCAATCGGATTCAGATTCCTGCTGTCGAGGTTCGTCTCGAACACAGCAAGGGAATTCTGGTCTGCGAGCAGATTAATCTCAGCGCTAAGCTCATTGCCCGATGTATTCATCGCCGACAGCAGGCACAGAATCGTCAATATGCAAGAGCGATACTTGATTGCCATAACGAGTTGTTTCAAATTTAGATCACTACAATAACCGTGCGGTTGCACGAGTTGAATCCAGTTCGTGCAACATAGACCGGTAGTGGCCTGCTAGCCACTACGTATCACTGTCATTGGCCATTGTCGTCACGAGGATGGAGCAGGCACTACTATATTATTCGGGCCTTTAAGGTAGGCGTCGAGTAGATCGTGGAGATGGGCAAAGTCGAAAGGTTTAGCCAGGTAAGCAGCAAACCCTGCGTCCATGCCTCGCTCGATATCCCGGTGCATAGCATTAGCGGTCACTGCGATCACAGGTATGGTCTTAAGCTCGTTGGTTTGCTGAATGATGTTGAGTACCTGATAACCATCCATACCGGGGAGATTAATGTCCAATAAGAGCAGGTCAGGTTTGTGAGTATTCGCCAGTTCGATACCAAGTTGGGGGGTATGCGCGGTTAGAAGCCGCAGTTTACTCCGTTTAGCCAGAACTTTTCGCATGAGCTTAAGATTAGCGGGGTTGTCCTCGATATACAGGACAGTTTTCAGCTGCTCAGGCAGAGTGCTCATAGTAACCTCTCCGTCATTTTCATTGACGTCATCTAATGTGGCAAACACCGGTTCACCAAGAGGGAGGAGAATGTGGAACGTAGCTCCTCTGTATCGATTGTTTGCATAGGAAAGTTCACCGTCCATCAGTGTGATGAGTTTCTGGGTGAGCGTCAGCCCGATACCTGTGCCCTCAATGTCGGTAAATTCAGCACCCAGTCGTTCAAAGGGCTTGAATAGTGCTGCCTTGTTTTCCTCGGCGATTCCTGGCCCCGTATCGGAGATGCTGATGCGGTATTTCCCGTCACTGCTTATGGCACCCGATAATTCGATTTCGCCGTACTCAACATCGTACTTAATCGCGTTGGAAAGCAGGTTAAGTACAGCTTGCTTCAGACGGATTCGATCAGCAAAAATCACCCCTGGCTGGATATTCTGAAATTTAAAAGTCAGGCTTCTTCTTTCGATCATTGGCTGTACAAGTTCGATGCATTCTCTGAGTATTGACTCAATCTCCAGTGATTCCAATGACAGTGACACTGTACCGGTTTCGACCTTGGAAAGATCAAGGACCTCGTTAATGAGATCCAGAAGGTGGTGCCCTGCCGCTGTGATTTCATGCACGCTGTCGCGGTGTTCTGGACTAAGTTTCTCATCGTGGTCCATATATTGGCCGAAACCGATAATGGCATTGAGCGGTGTGCGCAGTTCGTGGCTCATGCTCGAAAGAAATTCGGTTTTTGCATTGTTTGCTTTTTCGGCCTCCTGCACTTTCACAGCCAACTGGCGTGTGCGTTCCTCAATCAGTAGTTCCTGGTTGTCTGAGTGTATCCTGAGCTTTTCTAGTGCAGCGGCTCGCTCTTTCTGTGCTTCGATCAGACTCTGGCTTTCACCGCGGCTGTGCGCCAGCAGTCGGCGAAAATTGCGAATCGCCGAGAATGAAATCGCCAGAATAAGAACAAGGCTGACAATTTCAACGGTAGTGCCGGCTATTTGAGTCCTTTTCAGTGTCGCCTCGCGAGTACTCAGCAGATACGTTTCTTCATCTGCCATGCGCTTCAATACCTTCCGCAGCTGTACCATGAGTGACCTGCCCAGGTCGGAGTCCACGATTTTCAGCGCTCCCGCCCGGTCACCATTGGCCGTCAGATCAATGGTTTCCTGTAGCTCGGCTGTTTTCGCATCTACCAGGTGTCGTGCGTCGTCGATCAGTGCTCGCTGGCGGATATTATCGGCGGTCAGGGCGCTTAGATATGTGATCACTCCGTCCACGTCGCGCAGCGCCTTGTCAAAGGGCGCCAGATACTTGGGGTCTGCTGTGAGAACATATCCGCGTTGGCCGGTTTCCATATCCTTCATGACCGAGAGTAGGTCGGTGATAGCGGCCATTACCGTTTGGGTCTGAAATAACTTTTCGGTGGCTTCGCGCTGTTTATAACCCACGTAGACCTGGGCGACTACGAAGAGCAGAACAACGGGGAGTGCCAATAATAATCCGCTCGAGTTAACGCGGGTCGACTTATTTCTTATTTTACCGGGGTGTTTCATGAAATGTCCCTTCTCTAATATAGATAAGCTAGCACTAAAAGAGATATTCGTCCTCTCGCAATCTAGATATATTTATCCCAGTTACGTTGCAGCGAGGCGATTGTATGTCTCGCCAGTAACTTGCATAAACGATCCGCGGAATTCAGATTTTTCTTCGTACACGGCGATTTCGCATAGTGAACAGTGGTATTCACCGGACGTTGATTGCCAGTCAATTCGATTGCAAATCGATTGAATCAAGACCTATGATGAGTGCTTATGTGAGGACACTGTGAATAACAACAATACTGTGTCGGATGGGGACGTCACCTTTTCGATCCATGTGCCAGAACAGCCTTTACAATCTGATTTAGACGGCATCCGATATGCACTTTAAAATAGCCCGAAGGTTGATGTTATCTGCTGCCATAAGCCTTCTGGCTAGCTGTGGCAGTGACGGCGAGGCCCTCAAGGGCATTGGCTCTGACGAAAATGCCAGCCTGACCGGCACCAACTCCAGCGTCCCCGCGCTACCTGAGCCGCGAGGCACGCTTGAGCGGGGCCCCTATCCGCGGACAAAGGAGACCACTGTTTACCCCCAACGCACGGCTTTATTTGGCGACTTACACGTGCACACCGAAAATTCCTTCGACGCTTACACCTTCGCATCGCTGGCCACTCCGGCAGACGCCTATCGCTATGCGCGGGGCGAGGCTATCGCCCATCCGGTTGGTTACGACATCCAACTTGATCGCCCGCTGGATTTCTATGCGGTGACTGACCACGGTATGTTGATGGGGGTCGCCAAGGCCGCGGCTGATACCAGTACTGAGGTTTCCAGACTGGCGATCTCAGAGCGCATGCATGATATGAATCGTTCCGACAACATGGGAACGCTAAGCCTGCTCGAGCGCGGCTTGGCGTTTGGCCTGTTTGTGCCGGAAATGACGCGTATGTTGCAGGACGGTGAGGTCGATCCTGAATTGGTGCTGGAGATTACTCGCTCCACCTGGAAGCAGAATGTGCAGGCGACTGACGACGCATATGATCCAGGCACGCTGACTACCTTTGCGGCCTACGAATACACCACCTCCACCGATGCGCGTGGCAACCTGCATCGCAACGTGATTTTCAGGGATACTGAGCGTCTGCCGGCGGTGCCATATTCACGCTTGCACTCACAAAACCCGGAAGGATTGTGGGCCTGGATGGATGGCTTGCGGGAGCAGGGGGTTGAGAGCCTGGCGATACCGCATAACTCCAATGGCTCCAATGGGGAGATGTTCAAACAGATTGACTGGTCGGGCCAGGCCATGGATGAGGCCTACTCCGAGCAGCGCCTGCGCAACGAACCCTTGGCAGAGATTACTCAGATTAAGGGTACTTCCGAGACGCATCCGATGCTGTCGGATACCGACGAATGGGCCGGCTTCGAGCTTATGGAGTACCGGGTAGCTACCAAGCTGGCTTCAGAGCCCAAAGGCTCTTATTTGCGTGATGCGTTGCGTATGGGCCTGGAGATGGAAGCTGCGGGAAACGGTAACCCCTATCGTTTAGGTTTTATCGGCTCAACCGATACCCATGTGGGTGGCGGGGCACTCAAGGAAGAGAAGTACTTTTCCAAAGCCGGTGTTCAAGACGGGTTGCCCGAGCGGCGTGGCTCGATACCCATGAACTGGCTCTACGGGGTGCTGGCGAGCTGGGTGTCGGATGACCTCGTTAAGGACGTCGATGGCCGCAGGTACATGGCAAGCAGTGTGTTCGAATACTGGGGTGCTTCCGGCTTGGCCGCAGTGTGGGCCGAATCCAATACCCGTGAAGCGGTGTATGCAGCGCTGCGGCGCAAGGAAACCTTTGCCACCTCGGGCCCGCGCATTCAGGTGCGATTCTTCGCGGGTAATCATTACCCCGACAATCTGATCAATGATCCCGAGTTGCTGTCGACCGCCTATGCTGAGGGCGTGCCTATGGGAGGATCCCTGGTGGGCGAGCCCGAAGAACGACCCAGTTTCCTGGTTTGGGCGATCGCCGATGCTGAAGCCGCGCCATTGGACCGTATGCAGGTGATTAAGGGGTGGATGGAAAAGGGGGTCAGTCACGAAAAGGTCTTCGATGTGGCCTGCTCCGGGGGTGGCGAGGTTGATCCCGTGACCCACCGCTGCCCTGATAATGGCGCCTGGGTGTCTAGCGATGACTGCAGTATCCCCGCCGAAATTGGCGCGTCGGAGCTCAAGGCGCAGTGGCAGGACCCGGAATCAGAATCGAATCAGGATGCGTTCTACTATGTGCGTGTACTGCAAAATCCCACCTGCCGCTGGTCAACCTGGGATGCATTGAGGGCGGGTGTAGCGCCGCGCAGCGACCTGCCGCGCACTCTCCAGGAACGTGCCTGGTCCTCACCGATCTGGTATCAATCACCGAATGAGGCGGTCTCCCACCTCGACAACCAAGGAACAGTAAGTCATGAGTAACCTCAACGACGATCCCCGAATCGATCCCCGCATCAAGGCCCTCATGGGCGGCATGCCCGCCCCTGTGAGCAAGGACATGGCCTCGCGTGAAGAACTGTTGGAGGCCGCCCAGCGGCCGGAGAGCCAGGAGCGCCTGGAACAGATGCGGGCCATGTTGGACATGGTAGACAACGAAGATGTGGCGCCCTCGGAGGGGCTGACGATCAGCGATCTTGAATTCACCTCCCAGCCCGATGGCAATACGATCAAGATCCAGTTTATTCGTCCGGAATCGGAAGCGCCGCTGCCCTGCGTGTACTACATTCACGGCGGAGGCATGCAGTCTATGTCCTGTTATTACGGCATTTACCGGGCCTGGGGCAAGATTATTGCCGCCCAGGGCGTGGCGGTGGCCATGGTCGATTTTCGCAATTGCGTGAACCCATCCTCCGCCCCGGAAGTGGCCCCCTTCCCGGCAGGGCTGAACGACTGTGTATCCGGTGTGCGTTGGCTGGCGGCGCAGGCCGACGAGTTGGGTATCGACAAAGACCACATCATAATTTCCGGTGAGAGCGGCGGCGGTAACCTTACCATTGCGACGGCCCTGCGCCTGAAGCAGGATGGCGATCTCAATCTCATTCGGGGGCTCTATGCATTGTGCCCTTACATTGCCGGCGCCTGGCCTCAGGATCGCTATCCATCATCCATCGAGAATAATGGCCTGCTATTGGACCTCCACAGTAACTATGGCGCTATGGCGTACGGGATGGCGGAGTTTGATAAGGGCAACCCCCTGGCCTGGCCTGCTTTTGCAACGGAAGACGACGTGAAGGGGCTGCCACCCACGGTCATCAGCGTGAACGAGTGTGATCCTCTGCGGGATGAGGGTATTGAATTCTACCGCTTGCTGCTGCGGGCAGGTGTTTCAGCCCGCTGTTTGCAGACTATGGGCACTATCCACGGTACTGAGATCTTCGCCGTGGCCTGCCCCGATGTGAGCCGCGAGACCGCCGCGAGCATTGCGCGCTTCTGCTCGGAGGCCTAGTCCGCCGGCAAGGAGAGGAGACGCGCGAATAGTCTGGTCCAGTGAAGTGACTTGTTTCTCTCTTTTTACAAAAGTTGCCGAAACTGCGTGATGGCGCACTGAGTGACAGCATTGGTGAATATAGCCGAATTGTCGATCCCAATAGTGTCATCTGGCGCATGACCGGCAGTACGCCAGGACCTCGCCAGATTATCAATGAAGTGACCGAAGAGATCGTGAACCGCATACCTTAGCCCATTCCGGCACTGCTTGCCGGCTTGCTGTTGCTCACTATTGGAGGTGTGCTGCTGGTGGTGCTCCGTCGAGTGCGCTGAAGTAGCAATCCTCGGCTATGAGCCACCTACTGGTGGCTCATGGCCTCTTCAGATTGGGCGGGTGTTCATTCAACTAGGCAAGCAACAGTGCCGAAAAGGTCCACAATACGCCGGCACTGGCGGCAGCCAATGTGGCGGGAGCAATCTGTGTTTTCACGTGGTCCATTAAATCACAGCCGGTTGTCATCGAGCTGAGAATCGTGGTGTCTGAAATGGGCGAACACTGATCGCCGTAGACACTTCCGTTGAGCACCGCCGCAAAGCAGATTGACATGTAGAGCATTGGGTTTTCTATGCCGGGCTGCTGGGCAATCACCCACGCCAGCGGCATTGCCAGGGGGAACGTAATCGCATACGTGCCCCAGCTAGTACCCGTGGAGAATGCAGTCACCATGGTAAGCAACTGCAGAATCACCGGCAGGGCCCAGAAAGGTATGCTTTGACCAAGCAGGTCGACCATGTACTGCCCGGCACCTACCTCCTTACTGATCGCACCCACGGTAATGGCGAGCATAAGAATGACGGACGCCACGACAACCCCCTTGAGTCCATCGCCAAAACCCTCGATCAGGTTGCCCAGGCTCATGCCCCTGAACAGCGCGCTGAACGCCGAAACCATCAAAGCCGCGCCGAAGGCCCAATTGACCTTGGGGGTTCCGCCGACGATGAATGACCCTATGGCAATACTGATCAGTACGATAAGCGGCACGAGGAACTCGAGTACATGTGGGCTATAGCCGGCGGGAACGCGACTCTCCTGCAGCTCACGAGCGCTGAGTGGGGAGGCCCCTGGGGCATCCAATGCACCGGTTTCACGCGCGCGCTTCCGTGCTTCCCGAAGTCCCTTGCCCGCGAAACGGTCGATATCCAGGCTCAGCAGAAGGGTTCCGGTGACTGCCAATATTCCATAGAAGCTGAATGGAATGCTGCTGAAAAAGAAAGCGATTCGGTCCGCCTCAGTTGCAAGAAAAGCAACCCCGGGGACAAAGATCAGGGCCTGTACATAGGCAGGCCAGGCATTGAACGCAAGTATTGAGGCAATCGGCGACGCTGTAGAGTCGACAATATAGGCAAGCTCTTCATGGCTGACCTTGTTCTGGTCCGCCAGCGGCTTGACGGTTGATCCCACCAATACCGTGCTCATGGTGCCCCCTTGGAAGAAGAGGGCGCCCAGTAGCCAGGCGACCAGTTTTGCTGAACGTGGCCCGCGCACAAACTGCTGGGTCATGAATGTGGCGAAGGCCTGGGCTGCCCCGGTGCGCGACCATATGCCCATGAGCCCGCCCAGAAGCCAGAGGTACAGCATGAGTACGCCCGCAGCGCTGTCGGTCGCCAGGTTGGGTATTAGTACTTCGTCGGTGATATCGAACCTACCCAGTAGGAACGCTCCGACAATAATACCGCCGAGCAGAGCGGTGAGAGGCTCCTTGGTCAGCAGGCATAAGGAGACAGCCACGAGCGCAGGCAGTAATGACCAGAAGCCGAAATGGCGGGTGGCTGACAAGGTTGAATAGGTGGGGGTGGCGTCATCTGCGAATTCCACCACCCATTGTTGTCCCAGGGTGGGCTGCGCTCCGGGTACGTCGAGCGCTTCCTGACGCAGCGGCGAGCGCTCATAAGGCACCACGTTTGGGAGCTCGATTTGCTTGCCACGATGGGAGTACACCAGCTGTCCCTCGGCGCCCTGTTCAACCTGATAAACGGTCTTTTGCTCAAGCCAGTGGGAATCAATATTGAAGTGAACATACAGGGCGCAGATAAGCCCTACCACAATCAACCACAGAGAAGGTTTTAGCAGAGGGGCCAACATAGCCGCCTGCTCTGGTGAGAGGTCGGGCTGTTCATGTGTTCCGGTGCCGGCTTCTTCAATACGGGCAAAAGGCTCTACGCCGGGAGATTTCTCTGGCCTGCTGTTGTCGCTCACGATTATTTTCCTTTTTGTTAGTCTCAACAGTTTCTGAGCAGCTTAAGTATAGAGACCCACGTCAGCTTTGGGGCCGAAGTTGAAACTGTTACCTGTCTATTTACAAAACGCCACAGATGGGCGGTCTGTTGCCTACGGCTGTTGGTAAGAAGTTACTGTGAGAGGGAAGCAGCATCCGTCCTGACAGCCATACACAGTCACTGTGCTGATTTTTTGCGCATAACTGTGAGCCGTAACTTGCGCGGTATTGCTAGCAATAATTCGTATGAATGTTTCTGTGCAACGACCCTGAGCAAATAATTTAGGAAACTCCTTGTTTAAATATCCTGCAGTGCGTTCTCGTCCACCCATGTGTCCTGGTAGGTGGCTTCGTCGTCGCTTGCAAGGCGGTAACGTATCAATGCGAGTTTATTCATAAGGTATCCGTGTTCAGCCAGACCATCAGCTCATTCTATGAGGTCGACAGGCGAGTAAGTCGTTCCTTGATGCCCTGAAGCTGCCCACGCAGTTTAGATCAATGATCATAAGGCACTGCCCCGATATTGCTATTCGTAGCTCATGCCTGTGACCGGGAAACGCACTGTGCCGGACTGGTCAAGTTGCGGCCTTTCAGGTTAGTATCCGGCCGGTGTGCGTGGAATGTTGATTGGCGCGGGCTGATAGCCCGTGGGCTACGGCACCGAGCATGGATCAATCGAATTTACACCTTGAGCAGTGACAACGAGGGACGCACAAGAGTGCGTTGAAGAATATCCTTCGGACGCACCCGGCGAGGTTGAAAGGTAAAACCGGGCGGGCGCTCCAGTTCAGGATACACCAGTTGAAAAAATGGACTGAAGACTGCGACTAAGCGCAGGATGGCCTGTCATTCTGCGATCGACGATGTGTAGTAGGTTGCGCACCGCAGGGACCGCCAAACCTTCACTACTACCGACAAGTCTATGAGTGAAAAGAGAGATAAAAGTGTTAAAAATCAATAGTTTGAGAAATTCCGGGGCTCGGCGCGGCTGGGTGGTGTGCAGCGCGATGTTAATGACGTTGTTGGTTGGCTGTTCTGACGGTAGCGACGGTGGCAGTGA
Source organism: Halioglobus japonicus (assembly GCF_001983995.1). NCBI lineage: Bacteria > Pseudomonadati > Pseudomonadota > Gammaproteobacteria > Cellvibrionales > Halieaceae > Halioglobus > Halioglobus japonicus. Next base: position 1,605,203 of record NZ_CP019450.1, read on the forward strand.
TTCCGGGCCAGACCCCGTGATCGCACCGTTTCAGGAACTCTATGACCAGGGTATCAATCGGTACATAGGCGTTTACACGCCGATGCAATCTGAAGGAGCCGACGGTGTTGTCGATCACACCTTCGGCGCGGGTGATGGCCCGCTGTGCCTCGATGGCTCTGAGTATGCCATGGCCACGCGGGACGTGGGCTCTGAAGATCTTATGATCTTTCTTCAGGGAGGGGGTGCTTGCTGGTCAGAACTGTGTGCGGCAACCCCGTCAGTTGAGGGTTCTGGCGTGCCGCAGGTCGGCATTTTGGACCCAGGTAAAGCAGACAATCCGCTGAAAGGCTACAACGTTGCTTACTTACCCTACTGCGACGGCGGCATTTTTAGCAGCGATATCGACTATGACAGGGATGAAGACGGGAGCGATGATCAATTCCAGCGCGGCCTGCATAATCTGTCGGCCGGTCTGGATGTTGCCGTACGTACGTTTCCAAATCCCAGAAGAATTGTACTCGCAGGATCAAGCGCAGGTGGCCTGGGTACGACGGTTGCGTTGCCCCTGGTGCGACTGCTTTACCCGGACGTACGCATTGACATCATCAACGATGCCGGAGTGGGTGTAGCAAGGCCCCAGCAACCAGAGTATCTGGAATTGCTGTTCAGTGACTGGAACTCCCGTGAATTTATTCCGGAGAGCTGCCCCGAGTGCATTCCAGACGATGGTCACTTCAGTGAGTACCATATTTGGCAGATGAATCAGGATCCGAACGTGCGTCGCAGCATGCTGAGTCACAGCGAGGACACTGTCTTTGCATTGGGTTTTCTCCAAATTGGTTATGAAGCCTGGAAGGAGGCGCTCTATCCCGAAATGCAGCAACTCGAAGATGCTCACCCCGAGCGCAGCAAGTACTGGATTCCCGACGCCACCGGCCATACTTTCGTTCAATTTAGTGAGGAGTTCGAGCGTACAGCGGGGGGCGTACGTTTAGTGGATTTCATCTCGGCTATGCTGGATGATTCTACTGAATGGCAGTCCACCAGGGACTGAAAAACGGCGTCAAGGCCGAGGCATTCATACAGCGTCTTGTCGCTGGCTGGGTCAGTTTTCGTTTGCTGCCAGCGACAAGTATTCTAGCGACCTGAACTACAAGTGGCTTTTTATCGCAACGAGCTCGGCGCGACGTAATGCTGAGCCCTGACCAGTTGCCTTCCTAGATCGAACAAATGCTGAGCCGCAGCATAGGCGGTTGCGAATACCTGAGTCTGGTCAGTGGACTGGCATCGTCGCATCCGTTGTTCTTGCACCCCAGTCGCCCCGTGTGATTGTTGAGTCCGGTGGTTTTCATACTGCTGTTGGCTTTGGAATAGATATTTTCCCATCGCTCTAACTGAACCCATGGTCGCCTTCTTATTGAAGGACAGCCATGAGGGCTCTGGTACTCGTGGGGCGACTGATATCACGAAGCGTTGTTTCGCTAATCTAGATCAGCTTGCGGCCTGAACTGAACGCTCGGATATAGTGGACGCCTTCGAGCAGTACAGCGTCTTTTAGCCGGTTCCGAATCGTCCGCTCGTCTTACTTTACGAGGGCAGCAAGTTCGGTGGTAGTGAGATAGGTTTGGTTGTCCATAGTAGGCTCCTAACGATGCGGCGATCGGTGGGCCCTTACACATGAACGGGTGGATTTATGAACCCCAGATTCTGTAGGTCTCATGGGGCATTCAATGAACGTCGCAAAATTGATGGCCTCTATCAATAGCAAAGCGATGACTTTCCTGTTTTCCGTGCTCTGAGGGTTTACTCTAAATCCTGTTGCTGTTTCGCCAGGGCCTTCCCGCAGAGCCAGAAGTGTACGGAGCCCCAAAGCCCCACCAGGGTAAAGAAGGCAAGTGCCACGCTCAGTGCATCTTCGCCATGTTGAGGGGTCAGCAGGTCGCTCAGCAAGCCTACCAGTAGTGGCCCCAGGCCCATACCAATCAGGTTCAGGCACAACATCATGATGGCCGAGGATACGGCTCGCATTTGCACAGGCGACAGCGTCTGTACCATGGCGATCGTGGGTCCTATGACGTAGTTTGCCGCTACGCCCGGAATGATGAACAGCAATATCGCTGTGAGCAGGTCGTCGGCCAGTAAGCCCGCGATGAAGAAGGGGAGGGTGACAAAGGAAACCATGGCGAGCATCCATATGCCGTGTTGGAAGCCGCGGTGGGAGAGCCGATCGAACCACTTGCCAAAGGCCAGCGCGCCTATTGACCCCGGAATGCCAAATACGCCGGCCATCAGCATGCCAGTCTGGGACTGGCTGAGATCGTGAACCCTGAAAAAGAAGGTCGGCAACCACTGTGTGAGGCCGTAACTTATCAGCCCCGCGACCACTGAACCTGCGATAAGGTGTCGCAGGGCGGGATTGGTCCACATGGTGGCAGCAGTGGTCAGTATGGGCGGGGGAGCGGGTGGTGCTTACGTTTCGAAGGCCCCTCTAGATGTCGTCATTGAATCCCACCATATCACCATGGGGCCCAGTGCAGTTTTCAGTAGAGAGGTTGAGCGTGGTGAGCTGGCTCTATTGGAATTGCCCGTGCCTATTCGTTGGTATGCGGCCTGTCTCACCCGCCCTAAAAGTGGCTGCCCCCCGTGGTCCAGAGGGTGATGCAGCGCTGACCAAGGAACAATATCGCTATGATGCGGCAGTGAGCTACCTGCCTTGTGTACTGATAGCCTGGAGACGAACTGAATTGTATTCTTGAAGAAGTTGAGAAAGTGGAAGTGGCTGGTGGGTCGAGGGCTGTACGCACGAAGACCAGTACCGGTGAACTCCACACCCCGAATGAGGGGCTCTTGCGAGAACGCATCTCCCAATTCAAGCATAGAAAATGTTGGAGAATATAATGTCTATAACTATTGAACCGTCAGGCGCGGCATGCGGCGCCTTCGCTACCGGCGTTAACCTTGCAAAGGAGGTTTCGCCTGAAGTTGTGGCTGAGCTGCGCAGGCACTGGCTTGAACACAAGGTGCTGGTCTTCCCGCAGCAGGACCTGAGCAATGATGATCTGGAGCGTGTGTCAGCTTACTTTGGTGAGCTGGGTGACGACCCGTTCTTTGCGCATATCGACGGACATGAGCATATCTGTGCGATTCAACGCAATGCAGATGAAACCGCACCGGTTTTTGCCGAGGTCTTTCACTCCGACTGGAGCTTTATGCCAGTACCGCCCGCTGCAACAGCGCTTTATGGAATTACTATTCCACCGATGGGAGGAGACACCCTTTTTGCCGACCAGGTAGCTGCTTATGAGCAGATGCCGGATGACTTGCGAGTGAGAACAGAGGGACTTATTGCGATCCACTCCGCTGAATTAGGCTATGCGCCGGACGGTCTGTACGGTGATAGCGAAGAAAACAGCAAGCGCAGTATGAAGATTGTGACCAGCGAAAAGGCGCGAGAAAAGCAAGAGCACCCACTGGTGATTACGCACCGGGAAACGGGCAAGAAAGCGCTGTTCTCTTCGCTGGCCTATATTCAGGGGTTTGTCGGTATGGACAAGACTGATTCTGATGCGCTGCTGGTTGACCTCTATAACCACCAGTCAACTGAAGAGTTCGTCTATCGTCATAAGTGGGAAAAAGGCATGCTGGTTATATGGGATAACCGGTCGCTACTGCACTCTGCCACTGGTGGCTACGATGGCTATGATCGGCTGCTTCACCGCACTACCATTGCGGACTCAGTTGCCAGCTAAGCAGACTTTAAAAGCCTGAGATTGAATCCCCGGGGGCTGCTCGATACTTGAAATCAGCATCGGGAGTCGACCCTGAGCGCAGTTTTTATCTCAATAAACTGATTGCTTGATAGAACGATCACGCCATCTAAGGACGCCGAACAGAGCTTATCAATAGAAAGGAAAAGCTCTTATGAATAGTCTTTCGCCCACACCCCTTTAAGGGGGGTGGAGGGATGCTAATTCACCTCAAGAGATGTAAATTTCTTGACCCTGCTTGTTAAATCAATGACCTACAAGGTATACGGGGGTGGAAATTCCCGGGCGCAGAAGTCAGGCCAAATGTCTCCCGTGCATTTCCACCCCCACTGATTCGGGCCAACGCTTAATATTTGGGCTCAAAATATTGATTCGCTCCCAACGCCATTCCTTCGTGGTGGTCTATCTGCGTCGAATCTAGCCTGGTGTAGGGGCTATGTTTCATATCGATTATGGGGCAAGCCGTGCGCAAAGCTTCTGTTCGAACAACGGGCTATCCCCAGACCTGAATAATACCTCATCTATCTTATGGATAGGCAGTTTGCTATCGAAAACCGAAGCCTGCTCTAAATATCCATCGGATTGTCAGATGCAACATTAGAGTTTTCCTCCAGAATCGCCTCGGATGTTGAGTGATGTTGTGTTTGCACACCACCGTTCGCGCTTTTTGTTGTCCTCATGCACCACGTCGATTTTCGGAAAGTCCTATTCTTATCTCAGGTATCCGCCACATAGCGAGACTTGAAAATGGATGAGAAATACAGAAAGACCGATACAGAAACTTTAGTTGCGGCCGTATCTTCTGCGGTAAGTGAGCTTGCAGCCAATGATTTGATGACTGGTAAAGATTGGCTGCGAACGATCAAGAAGCAAGATCTACAGGTTATTAAAACCAGCATCGAGGTCGTTCGAACCTTTTCGTTGCAGACAGATGAGATCCTCTCATCCTTAGAGCGTGATCTTGACCCTCTGCTCACTGAGAACGTCGAAAATTCGGTTAGACCTGGAAAGGAGGGCAGCCTTAAGGACATGCAGCGTAGGCAGCCTCACCTCCACATGATAAGAAACCTTAACCCCAGAAATCAGACTCATGCCTTTGCGATAGTTGTAGCGACTTGCCACCGATATCGCAATTTTGGATGTTCTTCCTCGGATTATGGTCGCCAGCCCACAAACCCTGAATCTCAGATGCGCAAGAGTGTTACGACGGTAACTGGCGGTCGCTCTATCACACATGAAGAAGTCCCTGAGGTCGTTGCTATCCTCTCCTTGTACCCTTCTTTTGAAGCGCTCTTTGAAGATATTGAGACTTTGAGTGGGGCGGGTCTCAAAATGAAGGAAAAGACGTCGTCGCAGATATTTTTTACCCGACTTGCAGCATTTGCAGACGGATTGGCCCCGGTCCTGCCGTCGATCTTGACCGCGCACGGTCGATTCAGCCTGTTCGGAATGTTCCTTCGACGGTGGAGCAATGTCCCGATAAGTGGGCCCGAGAGGCAGCGAATGAGGCGATTCGCAATAAAAACGGTCAGAAGAAGAAAAAGAAGAGGAAGAACTCGCAATGGCAGAATAGAAATCTGCAAGCTGCAACCACCTGGAATTCATCAGTCCGTTCTCCTGTTGAGCGCAAATTAATCTACCAGCATTTCCATAGCATCAAAGTTCGCCTGGAAGCAGAGAATGATCTCTGTGAAGAACTGCTGAGAGAGATTCTTATTGACATTCAATACTTGATGGCCATCGTTTTGGCGCGCGATCCCCTCACATTGGCGACTTCTAGCATCAAACAGATGGGCATTTCGCTCGAGACATATCAGATAGAGAAAAAGATCCGGTATCCCAAGGAACGTTTTAAGCCGTCCGGAAACAGTAAGTCCAGGTACAGGAAAGTCCACAAGACGCTCCGGATTTCCATCCCGCCGATTCTTGCCGATATTCTCGCACTGCTCGTCACTAGGAGAGCTGTCTCCACGGATTTCTGCCTTAGTGAGTATTTGGACCTTACTGGGGAATCTTTGAAGAAAGCCATGAAGACCAGGAAGCGCATATTGCTTGATGCAATGGGCATTCCGCGGATTGGGATGGATCAGTGGGCGCAACAATTGCCCATCTATATGAACGACTGTGTCGACGGAGTTGATGATGAAATGTGCTCTGAGTCCACGCCCTGGGTTACATACTGTCTGATCGGGGGTAAGCAACACCTGCCACCGGTCGGCTCTCACTACGAGGCGCCGAGCGGTCTGGAGCTTTCTTCTCTCTACGCTTTGTACGTCGAATCGTACTTTTCAGGGAGGTTATGAGATGAATTGGGAAAAGAAACTCTATGGCGCACACACATTGCCTTTTGAGACATTTGCTTCTCCGATGGTGATTGCCAGTGCCAATCTCCGCGATGCCTTTGAGAAGGCCGAGAGAGATCCGATCAGCAACCACAATGAAATTGTGATTCTAGTCGTGCTGTTCTTGCTCGTTGTCACTGGTGTGCGTTTCACCGTCCATCCATTCTGTTTCTTGCCACGCGTGATCAGTGATGATTTATCGGTGATGTACGCCGAAGACAAGATCGTGTCTGCATTTCATGCCAGTCGCATCGTGGCATTGCCCAGTTTTGCCGAAGTTGTCCTAGTTATGTTTTCCAGGCACTTACGCCAGTTGGTATCAGCTCTTGCTAGTGAATCCGTCGGTAATCTAGAGCTAGCCGCGAAAATACAGGCGCTGCTGACCCGGGAGATCTCCCGAGAAGAGCAGATTTTGCCCTATTTCTTTCTACTCAACGGTTCTCATCACGCAGTAAAACTGAATAGAGAAGCGATGAAAAAAGGCCTGGCTGAGCTGATCGACCATCGTCTTAAGGAATTTCGGCCTCAGCTGTGTCAGTTCTTACTGCGTGCCGGGGCGCCGAGGCACCTTGTGGCATTTCAGATGGGCCACATGAAAGGTCTGCGACCGGCATTTTCTCGCCTTAACCAATTGACGGTACTCGAATTCGGCCTGGTCATGCAGCCGTTTCTCGATCTATATGTAGAGGAACTAGGGTGGGATTATGAGTAAGATTGAATTGTTCCGCCCCTCTTTACTGGTGAACGCAGCCCTACATACACGGCCCCTTGATAATGAATTGGGTAGTTTAGGCAGAGCCAAACGACGCCGCCTGAATCTTGATCGTACGGTTTCGGACTTGATCGATGAATTGACCGAGATCCATGGCGCTAGCCAGGGTTTGATGTCGATCGATACCGAACGTGAGATCAGGGAGAGGGTGGATGAGCCTCTCAACAAGCGCTTTCTCGCCAAGAAAGCTGTGTTGTCCCATTTTGGTCTTGAACTCACCAAGAAGGACCAGAAGAAATTCGAGCGTGAGGCGGAAGAGGTCACGCGATATCCAGGTATTGACCTGTTTTGCCGGGAGTCTCGCGCCAAGGTCTCGATCGGACTCTTAACTGAATATCTGGCGCAGAAGTGTGAAGTAAAGACGGCCAGGGCATGGAGTAACGAGGATCTTCTATGTGTCGCTTGGGTGCTAGTAATGATTCTGCATGGTGTACCCAACCCAAATCTGGCTAAGGGGTTCATGCTGAATGCCATCGATAAAGCGTACTCGATCAAGAACGTAGCGATGGTGCCATTGGAGTTCGATGGTGACGATTGCGCGAATCCTGCGCTGACACATAAGTTGATTTTGTCGCGAGCCGTTCTGTTTCTGTTGAAGGAAATGCGCCGTCGCTTCTGCCGAGACTCGGCTGAAAAGATTCTTGGTACAAAGAAATTTGATCAGGCGATGTCTGCATTACTCAATCATGCAGGCATTGTTGGTTTCCATGGAGGATGCGAAGGACTGGAGGAGGTGGGTGCATACATACATACCCTTAGTGAGTTGTATGTTCCCGTCTATCTCCGAGATCTTTTTGAGGGGCGAATCCTCTCGACGCCGATCTCACCGTTGTCCGACTTTATTTGCACAACTCAGCAGTATCCCAAGGCGTGGCCAGATAAGCATATTCCCAAGGAGGTTAGCGACAGAATCGATGCAGTACTCACAGATGTTGGCGAGGGTCAGATATCTGATGGTGATTTCTATTCCGGGTTAACTGAAAAGATCGCTCTTGTTGAAAGCATGAGCTGTGGAGGGGAAGAGCAAGCGCGACTGACCCTCGCCGAAGAGGTAATGTTCTATCTGAAAGGCACGTCAGAATTGTATCAGCTGACTGGTGCGCAGAAGTTGCTTGGATTGTTCCTGCAATACATGGGACTGGTCGGTATACCTGAATCGGTGAAGGATGCTTCGGTCGGTACACTAGGCACGCTAAAAACTTACTTATCACATGCCAAGCAAGTGGTCTTTGAAGTCTATGGTAGGCAGTCCGATATAGAGACTACTGATGAAAACTGGGCCGAGGTTTTACGCAAGCTCAGGGGCGATGGCGCATACAACGTCAAGCGGGCAGATCGTCTGCACTACTTTCTACAATGTATGGATCAGATGGAGGTGTTAGAGCCTCCACCTCCAGCGGTGATCTACGAGGGTCTTAAGCGAATTGAGGGGCCCGCGTGCTCTGAGCTAATACATCTAAAAGCATATGGTAGAGCGCTATCCCTGGTGGCTAAGCATTTCCAAGGGGGCGAGAAATGGCAAAGACTCTTTGTGCTCACGCTTATGTATCGAGGTGGACTTCGCATTTCTGAGGCCTACAACATCAAGTTTAATCAGGTCTTGGTGAGCGAGGATCTGATTGATGTGTATGTAGGCGGGCGAGGAGGCCCTCCGCCCAAGTCGAAGGCGGCTCATAGGTGGTCCAGCTTGCTCGGTGAGCTTACTGAACTGGAGCGGTGGGCAATTGACGAGTTTGTAAGAATGAAAAGGGAAGAGGGTTGCGCACCAACAGGATTTGTATTTCGTTGTGCTGACAAGAAGGTTCTCCAAGCTGATCGTGCAAGGCTACAAAGAAGCATCAACGATATTCTGAAAGTTGCTACGGGGAGGAGCACGGCTCGGTGCCATGATTGTCGCAAAACGAATATCAATCACGTCATTCTATCCATGCTTAAGCTGGACGAAAAAGACGACAAAAGTAGTCAGAATCCGATGCTGAGTGCGCTCAACGCTACGGCCAGGCTTGAGCATCTCTGGCATCCTAGCTCTCTTCCCAATATGAATATCCCGAAAAAATGGAGGATCGGTGGCGCACGTCATGCCTACTTTGGCGACGCGGTAGCGAGCAGATTCGGTCATTCGAGTTTTGAGGTCACGGTGAAAAACTATCTGGTTTACGGCCCTGAGCTCTATCAGTTCTACTGGAGTCGCATCGGGCTTGAGAAAGATTTGAAACCTGCAATGCATGCGCTCTCCTTCGGGGAGTTGAACACGGGGCATAAACGCCGCGACTTTCTGGAGCGCCAAGCTGGTACCAAGGGCATTATTAAGCCCGATCTACCTTTCAAGACCCCTCCGGAGTCTCTGGCAGAAAAACCTAGGAAATTAGGTTTTCCATCCAATGTAGCCGAGGTTGCTTTGCTGATGTCAGGGCGTTTGCCTGATGACACTTCCCATACAGATGTACTTCTGGGAGATGTCTCTTCGAAAGTGTACGAGATCCAGTCGCTGGCCGCAGCGATCGCATCGGAGATCAAATACTTGTCCATGAACCCTGGATTTGAGGAAGGGGCATCATGGACTCCGCACGCACCGTTCTTTGACATAGCGATTCCCAGAGAAGCCATTTCACGGTATTCGGAAATTCGATCCAATCTCGACACCACCATCTATAGCGAAGACGGCCTTTGGTTGCAGTCATATGTAGTGGAAGAGAAGAAGCACGACGAGTTCAGTGAGCGACTCGTCATGCGAAGCGTCGAGGACTTGAAAAGACTCATCGAGCATCTATCTAAGCTCGGCTTTTCACCGGAGAAGATTTCTGTCGAGGCGATGTGTGGGGGCAGGGCGAGTCAGCTGGTTCAGGAAAAGGGAGCGAATCTGGTGGAGGTCACACGTCGGAGGCTACGTAAGTTTGTATTTCAGGCCTACGAAGCAGCATCAATTGTCACACTAGCCAGAGACATTGAATCCAAGATTCAGCTGAACAAGCGGTATCACCAATTGGCATTCGTCGAATACGTTTATCAACGGTATCTCGAAAAATGTGGGAGGGACTCATAGTGGAGCTACATGCCAGGCAGTATTCATTTGATTTCTATGAGGCTGCAAATGAATCAAATTGCGTTTTAGAGTCAAAACTTACTATTGCAACCGTGAAACGGGATTTTCCTAAAGGTTGGTCAGCTTTAGCGCCAGGTGAAGTCAAGCGGATAATGGCGGGGGAGATGAAAGCGTGTGGTCAGTTGAACTCTCTCTATTCTACGATCTTTCGCTGGGTCAAAGAACAAAGCCCTGAGCTTGGTATAGATGAAATGGGGTTCTTCCTGGTAAGCACGGACGAGATTCCTCGCGATGGTTGTTCTATGAGATTGGAGGTAGTGCTTGAGCCGCAGCACTGCCTTCCGTTCGGGTCGGATGATATCCGAGCCGCTATGCGGTCTATTCAGGAGCGCTTTTTTTCTGCTGTGGATGCCACGCGGAAGATTTATGCAGAGTTGGAGGACCTGTTACACAAACAGCAGAGCTTGGATGAGGAGCATCCTATATACATTGTGGGTCCCAGCGAGAAAGTGTCTGAGATAGATGACAAAGTAGAAGTGAGCAGTCGGCATATCGCGGATTTCATTGAACGGTCCCTACGGAAACACAGGCTGCTGAATTCATCGGTAATCTGCATGGACGACACCGACATCCCGGTCTGTCCCTCAGATAGCCTCATTGAGGCGATGAACGAGGATCCTTGTCGTGAAAGGCACATGCAGGAAGCCATTGATACCTATGTATGGACTGCATTTGTATCGCCTAACGATAGGGTCTATATGGTGGTGGATGGTGGCTCTGTAGGCAGGCGAACTCCGACAACGGAGATTGAGCTCCTTAAGTGTTGTTTTGACGGAAAAATGCGGAATGATGCGAAGAGGGTTAATGTGAATCACCTTCATCAGTATCAGGGCAAGATAGTCAACCTCGGTTATTTTGCGTGCAAAGCGCGTTTTACCAGGCCGAAATCGGCACCTAAGCATTCGGTCGTTGCACATTTAGGTCAGCATCGGAAATTGCATCAGATGCGAGGTTGTAATCGCCCGATACCAAATAGTTCATTAGATCGCTTGGTTCGCGAGAGAGACGCGTTGTTTTAGACTCCTTTATCTTGTGAATGAGTTTCATCTGTCGTTTTTCTCAGAACTTGGCAGGAAAATGGCGTGATGTTCGTAGGGTGGCTTCGGGTGGTCCAATCGGCTACAGGTCGTTCCTCAATCCGCCGAAATGAAGGTTGACGGGGCTAAGGAGAGGCAGGCAAAGGCTCTCAGGAGTTATCTAAGTATTAGAAATTGAGAAATCTCGCCTCTAATTGATCGAAATATGATCAATTAGAGGCGCGTTTGCCTTCGTATAGGGCGTAGCCGATAGGGCGTAGCCGATAGGGCGTAGCCGATAGGGCGTAGCCGATAGGGCGTAGCCGATAGGGCGTAGCCGATAGGGCGTAGCCGATAGGGCGTAGCCGATTCAGTCATCTCGAGCTTATGAGCTCTATGGATTCTGCTCAAGGCTGACCCCAGCATCACTGACACTTTGGTCAAAGCTGCATTCTACGTACTCAGGTTGACCGGACGTCACTGCTGCCAAGGGAGCATGGACTGATGTTAGTCTGACTGACTCAGCCTGTCCGTTTTCACCTCAGAGGAGACGTTGATCGCTGATAGTCTAATGTCCACTTTGGGGCCATAAGCGGACATCAGACTGGCTCCAAAGTGATGATTATCAGACCGAGACCAACAACCATCGCGAGGACAGCGCTGCCTAATATTCTCGCGGCGATATTGTACCTTTGAAGCTGACCTTGATCCGGCTGTATCTCGAGACCCTCACACCATTGTCGGTAATGCCTTAGTGCCCGCCCCGGAGCAGCACAATGACGAAAAGGAAGGCCGCTACCGCTTTTTGAAACGAAGATCAGTGTTGCCAGACCCTGGAAACAGAATAGCGCCATTCCGAGGAAGGCTGTAAAAATCAGTATTACGCCAACGGTTTTCATGTCAGATATGGGGCCACAAGCGGACGTTCATAACGCCTACATCAACGGCGGCCACGGAGTGGCCGTCCGAATGCCTGTACTTGTTATGGTGCCGGAGCTAGACATTCACCACACTCTCATAGAGATAGGCTATTGCTATGCCATCCCTGATCAGAACATACCCAGTTCGCTTTGAATCATCTCCGAACTCCTCAAATGGCAAAAGCTTATCGCCATCTTGCCAGAACTCTAAGAGGCACGAATAGCTAGGGCCTTCTGCCCCACCTAGATATCCGAGAGAAGCTGAAACATACGCCATTTCCTCCCCTGGCAAGGGGTCATTTTTGGAGAGATCTAGCATGTCGTGCGCTCGCTCTTGGAGCGCTCGCTTTGATACTTCCACCGGTGTAACTACCTGGCCATACTCGATCTCTCCGAGCTGACCGAATTTCAGCAAATCGAGGTGCGCGCCACTACAGTTTCGGGCCTCTGAAATCGCAGGACTTGAAAACAGCACAAACAATAGAGCTATGGCTGAACGATCGAGATGGCTGGTCATAGGATTAGGAACCATAACGCCTCAGGCTGAGGCCAGCGTCAGCTGGTCCTGCGCCGAAGGCGCCTTGCAGCCCTGACTTGTTACATGGCTAGCCACAAGGACCCGGATTTCTAATGCGATAGCTGCCAAATGGGGGCACAGATTCCCCGGCCGCTTGAGTAAGGCAAACCATAGATTCGTTTTGCAAAGAATACCTAGAAACAATTTGGTGCTCACTCCCATCTGCCAATCGAACGGTGTATTTTTTGCCAGCTGCACCATGGCCCCCTGCTCGGAATAAAGCTGTTTCTGAACCAACAATTTCGGCGGTGAAGGTATTGGGTGATTCGAATGTGAGCATTCCGTACGCAACGACTGCTACAAACGAGCCGATGATAGTAAGAACCATTGCCACACCTATCCATTGAGATGACTCCTTAGTTCGAACTTGCATCAGAGCCCGCCATGTAACAGCCAAGTATATGGACTAAGTAATTGTGCACAGAAAACTCTCTATCATGAGCGGTGGTTAAGGGGCCAAAAGCGGACGTTCATAAAGCCCGCATTAACGAATTAATTGGAGCGCAGCGGAAACTATTCCTTTACATGCGCTTGTTAGGCGTTTCCCTTGCTCGTACAAGACAAACACTTACCGGTAATTAAACTCATATTTTGCAAGTGTGAACCTAAGCTACCGCCACACTGAGGACAATTACAATGTATTAATTTGCTATATGAGAAAAGCCCCCAAAAAACAGCAAATACAAGCAACACTGGATGAAGAATGATAGACAATAGAAAGATCATCATGAGACCTAACCAAGTTATCAGCAATCTCTTCCTAGCACTCATTTATAATCCCTTTTCCACCGATGCAGAATGAACTTGGCACATTCTTAACTGGGACACTTAACGCTTCAAGCAGGGGCGACCGCAGAGCGGGCGTCCCGGCGCGAAGCGCCCTTGCTGCCTTGACTTGTTATGAGGCATTTTCAACGAGCATGAGTATCACGAATGTAACTGGGATGGTCACGAAGAACGGTACGGCTAATGCTATCAATACCTTCGTTATCATGCCGATATTCAGGACCTTTCCAATATAGGCTACCGATAGTATCAATCCGATTGCGGCTCCGATCCACTCGCTGCCCATAAGTGCGAACACTGTATTAGGCAATACATTCAGAAAGAATATGACGGTGCCAAACAGATACGACCTGGGCCAGAGTCTTTCCGTTACTCCGCAACCCTTAAGAATCGGATAAGAGACAAGACCGTATGTCGAAACAAGCAATGCCAATAGCGCGATTGCGGATAACATTCCAGTTAGCACAACGCCTCATAACAGCCAGATATGTGGAAAAAGTCAGTGTGCATATAAAATTCTTTTCAATGTGAAGGACAGCTAAGGGGCCAGGATCTGCCGTCCGTACTATGAGGTTGGTGCATCCACTTCTTTGCACGTAGCAATACCGACAACAGTCGGAAAATCGAACGTCATCGGCACAGCGGTGGCATGGCTAGTAGATGGCTTGTCGCCGTCATATGAAAATTGATAGTCGTATTCGCCACTGCCGCACAAGTCCGTTGCGCGTCTATGCCATAGCTCACGAACCCCTTCATTCGTAGCAAAGCCGTTACCTGCCGCAGTTATCTTGTATTTTCCCTCTCCCAGTTTTTCATCTTCGTAGCCGCCCCCAAATCCAGAAGATAAATCTTGATACGGGGGTGTGGCTGAACAAGCTGCCAGCGCCAATACGCCAATTACGATCAAAGAGCGGGAAGAAGTGTGCATAAAAAACCATCAAATGAGTTGGAAAAGAGAATGTCCGCTTTGTGGACGAAAGCGGACTGTACGGCAAGATTATCATAGACAACAGCTGCCGGTCGCGGCTTGATTCTGGAGGCATTGATCAATTAGTAATCAAATCTCAGTCTGCTCGGACAGTTCCAGTGCGTCTTCCATCTCGACTCCGAGGTAGCGGATCGTGCTTTCAAGTTTCGTGTGCCCGAGTAGTAGTTGGATAGCCCTTAGGTTCCCGGTTCGCTTATAGATCATCGATGGCTTCGTGCGGCGTAAGGAATGGGTGCCGTACTCTTTGACATCCAGACCTGCGGAGCGAAACCAGTTATCAGTGAGGCGAGCATACTGCCTAATAGAGATATGTGATTCAGCATTAATTCTGCTCGGAAATAGATAGTCGCAATCTCTCAGTTGCCGCTCACGAATCCAGGCTGTCAGGCTATCCCTAGTTGGGGCGTTATCTCGAACTGTACTGGTCTCTGGGTCTTTCGCTGCATAATAGTGGCCCGGCTGGCGACCCTTCCTCCTTGCGCTACGTCGCCTACGACTAGCCTAACCAGGTCACAGCCTCTAAGTTTGCTATCAAGAGCTAGGTTGAACATGGCGAGATTGCGTGTATTTTGAGCAATTTTTAGCCGGATTCGTATCTCCCAGATGTCCCGCAATTTCAGCGGTCTCTTTTGGCCAATGATTAGGCCTCGGTTCCACGCGGTACGTTTACAAGTTGCTTGGTGTATGGCCATATCCAGGACCCCGCTATTTGATTATGGGAGTCTTTAGGATAGGCTGTAAAACCGTCCGCTTTCGTCCACAAAGCTGCCCTTCACATTGAAAAGGATTTTCGATGCAAACTGACTTTTTCTACATTCCAAGCTGTTATGAGGCAACAGAGCGTCATGCTTAAGAGAGCTTTCCTGGTGGCTATGATTGCCTTGTCAGTAGTTGGTTGCGACCAGACCACTAAACATATTGCCCAGTCGCAACTGGCACACGATAAGTCCCATAGCTATTTCTATGACTCATTTCGGTTAACCTATGCCGAAAACACCGGGGCTTTTCTAAGTCTTGGTTCCAAACTTCCGGACACCACAAGATTCGCCATCTTCTCCATCTTGGTAGGAGGAATGCTTCTCGGAGCCATCATTTACACTCTAACAAGCCCAAGTCTTACGAGCTTGGAGCAATTCGGCTGGTCTGTAGTTATTGGCGGTGGGCTAGGTAATCTCCACGACCGCATATTTAACAATGGTGCTGTAATCGATTTTCTAAATTTAGGGATCGGTAGCGTTAGAACGGGTATCTTCAATATTGCAGACATGGCTATTCTTCTCGGCATTGCATTAATACTATGGCCCAAGCGTCGTGCCTCATAAAAAGTCACGGCAGCAAGGGGGCTTCGCGCGGGGACGCCGTGACCTGCGCCCCCGCGTCAAGTGTTATGAGCGTCCGCTTTTGGCCCTTAGCTGCCCTTCATATTGGAAAGGATTTTCGATGCACACTGGCTTTTCCGTAAACGTATCTGTTAGATGACTAGCATGATTCGAGTTATTACATGCATTCTTCTTTCACTTTTTTCGGCGTGTGCGCTCGCTTGCACTGTTCCAATGATGGGTGCAGATTTTGATGAGCTCATTACAGTAGAGGAAATCGGAAATAATGGTTTTAAAGCTACCATTTCTAAGGAAGCAAAGGGGCTAAGTTACGGTGCTGAAGCTACCGTACAATATTATCCTGCTAGTTCTGAGCACAGGATTGGTGAGTATTCAAAAAGGGTTCAATTAATAGAGCAAGGCTCTAACTATGTTTCCTCTTTTGAATTAGAGAAAATTGAAGGGCATATTCCTTTCTTGCAAGTGTTTTGGTACCCAGAGCAATGCTGTTTATGTGGAGCCTTCGGCAAATCAGATGACCTTTCACTTGACTAATTTACCTAAGAAGCAAGTTTGTCTCCGATTTCGAGGCTGGGACAGCCTCTACTGCATTTCCATTGCCCAAAATGCTCGCGTTCACGCGTGTCCGCTTTTGGCCCCTTAGCTGCCTTTAATGGTCACCCTCAACTTTAAGCGAGAACAGTAAGGATGTTTCGTTGCACTCAATAGTCACCAGTAAGCGGATACAGAGGGTTCTAGCAGTAATAGTTTTGACGATATTTAGTGGTTCAGCATCTGTTGCTGCTGCCGAGAAGAGGTATGATCTAGTTTACGAGTGCCACGATGCATCTGGTGCGGAGGTCTCACTCAGCTCCCATTCCCAAGTGTCGGAAGTCAAAGAGTTTGCCAACAAAGAAGTTCCCTTAAGTTTTAGTTTTGGCCTAAGGGAGGGCGAAGACACCATAGACTACGCTGTTGATCATTCCGTCTTGGATAGAGACAGTAAATCCGCTATGAAGCTGACAGTGGTTTTGGATGAGCCACACTATAAGTTTGCCTACTCGGTTAGTGGCCCCAACGTTTGGCAATTCAATTTAAATCTCGACTTAGATATAGCTAGTATTGTACTTATAGAATCGTCTGCTAAGTGGGAGCAAGCGTCTGCAACAGTCTACCAATCAAAGTGCAAGCAAATAGCCGTACACCCTGAGCTTTGGCGTAAATGAATGTCCGCTCCTGGCCCCATTCCTGTAGATACAATCAATGAGTAATACATCCACAGGAGATAATAAATCACTTCTTATCGCCGTATCACTTGGGCCGCTTTATCCGGCCCTGTCTTATGGCTTTTTGTGGATCTTGCTATCTGCTGGCTTGCGAGGCGGTGATGTTATTGGTCGGATCTTGATGAATTCGCTAGTCTTTGGTCTGGCAGCAATAATTTGTACTGGCATAGCGGCCTTGTTGGCCAAAACCCAAGTAAAGGTGAGTGGTTTCACATTTGCAGTATGTAGTTACTACTTTTGGTACGAGCTACTTCCAAGGCTGAATGGCGTAGAGAGTCGTTTCAATGATTTCAGTGCGTGGTATACGCTTGTTGTCTCTGTTGGACTTCCTATTCTTCTCACATATGTTCTAGCGTGGTGCTTTCGAAGGAGAGAAAGTGCTTAAGATCAACGTCCGCTTTTGGCCCCATTGCGGACATGAATCAAAGAGTCACTTTAACTTTACTCCTGGTATCGCTAAGTGGGTTTGCGATGGCTACGCCGTGCAGCCTCGAACTGGAGCTTGTTCACAGTGTCCCGCCTACATACCCGGCCGGGCCTGTTGCCTACCACTCATGTCACACAGGTTACGTTACGATAGGGTTTCGGGTGGAAAAGGACGGCAGCCGGATATTTTTGACTTCAGATCGGAGCTGATTCGGGGGGAGGCTCACTACTCGCTCTGCAAAACTGAGCCTGTAGGATACTGTCGGGTAGGTGACTCTTGGTTTTGAGTTATCGGTGTTCTTCCAGCCTGATTAAGACGGTGGAGGTTGTCAGTCAAAACATCGATGCTCGCGAAAACCAGGGAGCAGTCCTCGTCCGGCAGGCTTTGTTGAGTTGGTTGCAGGCCGCTGAGGGTGGGAAGCTCAGTCGCGGATAATCCAACTCTAGCGACTGATCAAATCCTACCGCGCTCGTAAGCCGGTTGATCGTATTGGCTGTAATCAATGCTCTCTAGTACCCATGAGTTTGCCTGCTCAGACTGTCGCTCTTCGATAGATTTCCCGAATACCTCGAAATGGACTCGGGCCATCAGGGACTGCAGTTCATCTTTGGATGCAAGGCCCAGGAATGAGCCAGCCTGAATAAACCCCTCAAGACGATGACGGTCGACTGGAGAGGCCTTGTGGCCGTCCCTTGACGCTCGAAACATGCGCGCGAGGCGGGTTTCAACTTCTTCAAGATAATCTTCTCTAGTTCTCATATCACTTACTCAAAATTTATTGAAAGCCATATTCAGGCTGCCACTGCTCAACATTCCGCCACCGGTGCCATAACCGATGGAAGAGAGCAGCCCCTCCCTGGATAACGGTCTCAGGGTATCGATTCAGCGCTATTCTGGCATGGATTACGCCCATGGCGGCATCGCGCTCTCTCTCGTATAGCAAACCGATGTCCGGAATGGAGACCAGCCACTCCTGCGTGGGCCGGATGAGGGCGCGGTTGGCGCTCAGCAGTACAGAGGCGGCAATACGCGCTTGCTTGTGGTTGTGGTCCAGGGCCAGGTCGAGCAGGATTGTTATGGACCGCTGGTAACGTATCTCTAAGGCGGTTTCCTGGTTTAAAGGTTTCATCATGGTGTGGTGTCGTCCAGAGAATGGGAATAGAGGAGCGGTGCGAGCACCGCTAGTAGTGGTCGGTTTCCTGTGTGGAGCCGGTATCCGGCTTTTTATCGCGTTCGTCCTCGGCGATCTCTATACCCAGGTACACGGCCAGCGAGCGGGTAGCGCATTTGAAGGAGGTTTTTACCACCTCCGGTCGGTACCAGTGCCTGAGCCAGGTACGGCCCAGAGACTCCTGGTCCCCTTGTCGTTTGGCTTGCTTGTGCATCCGCCAGATAGTACGGAAGTGGTAACCCCCACATGTGAAAATGAATAGAACCGCAGTAACTACAGGATCATCCATTATTCATACCCTCCGATCATGTGTGGCGGGAGGCGATCCAATAGAAGTAGATGGAACTCTCTCTCGAGCACTGTGAGGTCTGCGTCCATGGGGAGAAGATCATTCTCCAGCAGGTAATCCCTGAGCCAAATTACTACTGCATCTTCGTTGGAAGAGCAGATTTCTCTAGCGATGAAGCTCGCTATGGTCTTCCCTTGAGGATCGATCCCTTCTCGGAGGCAGAGGTGGCGGGCCACCTGCTGAACGTACTTTTTTTGGGCTTTCTTCGCCTCTTGAACCAGTTGATCCAGTGTGAATGTCTTGTTCCAGATACTCATTGTTGATCTCCTGTTTGGCCTTTCTGAGAGTCGTTATTCATCCGTTCGTTGAGGAGTGCCTCGAAGGCAGAGCCATCGCGCCGCGTAAGGTCGGGGGCGAACTTGGCATATTTTTGTAGGGTAACTGTGGGGTCTGAATGCCCTAGAACCTGGGATACCCAGAGCACGTTCTCGCCGGCTGCCAACCAGAGGGCTGCGGCCGTATGGCGGCTCTGGTAGAGCCTGCGGTAGGGCAGGTCCAGGAGGCGCAGTAGTGGCTTCCAGACGCGATTGTTGACGTTCTGGATGGTGAGGGGGTTGCCCTCGCCGTTGCAGAACACGTACTCCATGCCGCCGGTACGCTTTTCCTGCTCCTTCAGAGCGTTATAGACGAACTGGGACATGGGGATATCCCGGAAGGAACTGTCCGTCTTGGTGTCGGTCATTTCTCCGGCCACCAGGCTCTCGCGCACCTGAATCTCCCGGCGCTCGAAATCGATGTACTTCCATTTCAGGCCGTGAATTTCACCAGTACGCATACCTGTGAAGAAGCGAACGGTGAAGTAGCAATGAAAGTCCTCCCTGACGTGGGTGAGGATCCGCTGTACCTCGTCCAGGGTGAAGGGATTCACCTGGGTCTTGGGAACTTTCAGCGCCTTGATGTTCTGAAAGGGTGTTTCGAAGCCAAAGCGGTCCGCAGCCTCATTGCACACGAGGCGCAAGGGCACCATGACGGTATTGATCCGGGCGTGAGAGAGTCCCTGGCTACCGTCTTTGCGGGGGATTTTGGCCAACTTAGCCCGGAAGGCCAGGATGTCAGCCCGGGTGATGTGGCTGACGGGTATCTCACCGAAGGCTGGGATGACATGCTTGTCCAGGGAGGACCGCAGCGTGGTCCGGTAGGAGTGCTTCCAGCTGACTTCGTTCTCGTCGAACCAGGTCTGGGAGAAATCGCTGAACGTGGGCGTATCTGCCTGCACTTGCTCTATTCGGTTTTCGTGCTGCCTGAATTCACCAACTCGATCTGAGTTAGGAAAATAATTTTCATATTTGAAGGAGCCCAAGAGGACCTCCGCCTCAATGCGCTCCAGAATTGCGGCTAGCCGTTTTCGATTAGCGGGTTTATCCGGCAGTTTTGTGTATTCACGGCAGCGGACTCCCCGATATCGGAAATCGATAAAGAGCAGACCGCGTCTAGACCTTATGGATCCCATGGGTGCCTCCTTATTGAATGCCGGCCATAAGGGCCGAGGTAGTGGGACGCCGCATGTCCTGCTCAATACGCTCCCATATGAAAAGAAGTTTCCTACCGCCAAACGGCCTGAAATAATGGATGCCCTCCAGGAGGACGGAGTCCTTCAGTCGTGACCTCACAGTTCGTACGTCGTAGCCTATTTTCTCGGCAAGTTGTGCTGTGGTCAGGTATGTAAAGTTGTCCATAAAATGGCTCCAGACAATTGGGTGACCGGTGGGCCCCATGCCCTGTTGATCACCATGTAGAGCCAAGATTTCATGGATATTGATATTGCGCTGGCAGATGGGAAATGAGCGTTTTCCACAGCGGAGGCAGTGAAGGGCTTTGGCTAAGCTGTCCCATCAAATCTGCGAAAAATCTGGGCTGTAGGCCCGGATTTTTCGCCGCCGCCAAAGGCCACATATCGATCACAGATTCTGTAGGTTGTCCTCGCTGTGGGAAACCGCTAACCGTTGTTCCAGCGGGTGTTTTCGAGGAGGGGAAAACGCAGATATTGGGTCGGGCCCAGATTGGGCTCAATTTGGGCCCCATTTGGGCCCCAGCGATTTTCGGGAAAAAACAGCCAATCTTGCGCAATCGAAAATATGCGGCTAAGCTTATGAATAATAAAGAAAAAGTGCTTGAATTAAGTGGTAGCTACGGGTGGACTTGAACCACCGACCCCAGCATTATGAATGCTGTGCTCTAACCAGCTGAGCTACGTAGCCACATTCTGCAAAACGGGACTGGCTGTCCCGAGGAGGCGCGCATTTTCCGCGATTGTCGGGTTCGAGTCAAGGCCCAGCGAAGGCATTTCTACCCCCTCCTTGATCAGGCCTAAAAACAGTCGGTTGGCGGCTGTCTGCAGGGTCAGAATCACGCCCAATCAGGCGCCACTGGCATCTCATTTTGCAATCACTCACTATAGATGGCCTGACTTCGCAGCTTGCAGGTAACGAGTGATGAACGGGATGGATTGGGACGATATCAAGGTGCTGCTGGCGCTGGCGCGCCAGGGTTCTGCACGGGGGGCTGCCCAGGTGCTGGGCGTGAGCAACTCCACCGTGACCCGTCGTCTCGATGATCTTGAGCAAACCCTGCAAACGCACTTGTTCGATCGCACCCCGGATGGTTATCGCATGACGGCCGCGGCGGAGCAGCTATTGCCCACCGCCGAGCATGTGGAGGAATTGATTCTTGCGGCGGAGCGCCGTATTCAGGGGGGAGATCAGCACCTGGAAGGGCCGGTGAGAATCACCTTGCCAGCCAGTGGTGGTATGAGCCGCCTGATTGACCGGTTGGCGCTGTTTGCCGAGGAGTACCCCGGTATTGAACTGGAGATATCCTCGAGCGCCCAAGCCCTGGATCTCAGCAGGCGGGAGGCCGATATTGCCTTGCGGGTGATGCCGGTGGGTGTGAAGCCTCCCGATTACCTGATTGGGCGCTATCTTTCGCCCATTTCTGCCAGCACCTATGTACACCGTGATCTGCTGAATCCCGATACGCCCGATGACGTCTCGCACCTGCCGTGGGTAGGAAAGGCCGCTGCTGGCGACAGTGAGGATTGGCTTGCGGAAACGAATCTGCAGGACAATCCGGTGCGCCATGCTATTGTCGATCTCTCGTTACTGGTGAGCGCCCTGCAGGCCAAAATGGGTATGGGGTTTATGCCGTGCTTTTACGCAGCAGACCATGAGGAATTGGTGCGTGTTCCTGGTGCCACGGTGGTCCATCAAACCGACCTCTGGGTGTTAACCCACAAGGACCTCCGCCCCAGTGCCCGTTTGCGTGCGGTGCGGGATGTGATTGCCGATGAATTGCAGCACCAGCGGCCGCACCTGGATCGCCGCGGCACCTAGGGTGCCCAAAAATGCAACGCAGCTAATCATTTTTGGCCATTTTCAACATAAATGGGCATGCCTAGTATTGATCTCGCAGACCCCATAAAGGAGAGCGAGTAATGAACAAGGTAGTGGCAATGGCAGTAATGGGCGTCGCGTTGAGCGGCGCAGGTGTGGCCCAGGCTGAGTCCCCGCTCGGGCAGCAATTCACCGAATGCAAGGCGCAACTGGCGACGATTTATGGCGACGACACCCGCATGCGTTTAGACGGTAAGGCGCCAGGTCGAGGAACGATTCTCAAGCTGCGCGTTTATCCGGAAGGGCAGGGGGTGACACGAGTCCGCTGCACACGCGATGTCGACGGTGAACTCAGTTTTGTCGATCAGCACGGTATGGCGCTGGTGCCAGCAAAGCAGGATGAGGACGCATTGTCAGCGCTCTAACGGGAGCGGCTGTACCCGTTCGGGTGCAGCCGTTCACTCATTGTCGGTGATTTTCACGAGCCCGCCCATCATGCCGACATAGGCTGCGCCGTCAGGGCTGATGGAGATCGACCCATAGTGGTTGTTGAACAACCAGCCGGTGCCGGTGAGCTGCTTATACACCACGTCACCCGTGTGAAAATCCACTGCGGTAAAGTACCAGGCGTGTAGGCCCTCCGGGTTCTTGTCGTCACGGGTATAGAGGTATATCAGGCCATTCGCGGTAGACACTTTAGGCACGGCAGAAGGCGAGGTGATTGTCAGTTTTTCCCAGGCGGTGTCGCAGCCGCTGCCGTCAGCGCGAATGTCCACGCGGGCGAGGCCGGGTTCGGATTGCGGGATGTTCTTCGGGCCCGAATAACCGAAGTTGTTTTCGGCGATCAATGACAGGCCGACGGCGGCCAGCGAATTCTCCGTGGTGCCTCGGTTCTCTAGGAATATCGGATGCTTGCAGATCTGCTGCGAACCATTGCGCGGTGCCTGCGCATACACCATAACGTTCACCCGGCCGTCGGCGTTGTCGGTGATGGCCACGTAGTCATTGCCGACAAGGGTAGGCGTGGTGCCGGAGCCCCAGCCCATCGTGCCTTCCTTGGGAGCGCTGCCCCGGTCGTAGGGTGCGCGCCAGATAATGCTGGGCTTGCCGCTGTCATCGCGGCTGAAGTTGTACATGGCATGGCTGGAAACAACGAACACACCGTTCTTGCCCACAGCCAGGGCATTATCAATGCCTTCTTTACGTTGCGCCTCACCAAGTTGAATTGCGTGGCCGTTCTGACCGGCGCGGTCGATGCTGCCGATAATGCCTGCGCGGGTGATAAACCAATAGTTGCCCTGCCAGTCCGGCATCACGTCGATGATGTGGTGAGGGCCCTTGTCGATGCGGTTAAGTGGCGCGGCGAGGTCCAGGCTCTCGTCCAACTGCCAGCGCCAGTTTTCACCTTCTCGGGCCAGTTTCCACAACTGTATCGCCAGATCGTTGGTGGCCAGCAATACCCGGTCCCGGTGGTCGAGATGAAAGTAGACGCCGCCGCTGAACTTCTGTCCGATGGGTAGCCAGCGGGTAATGATTTGCCGAGCCAATACTTCGAGCGACTCCGGATCACGGGCTACCAGCGTGACACCAAAGGGGCTGACGCAGGTGCCTACCATGGGCCCCGCCTGCGTAAATGACTGGGCCACACAGCTGCCCGCCAGACGGTGAAACTGACGCGAGCTCACCTGCGCAGAGTGCCCCAGGGGGCCGCTCCACGGATAGCTGTCGGTCTGGCCTGCATCGTTGTGCATGCTGTTCACGCCGGCGCCGGCGAGGTACGGGTGTTGGATGGATGACTGTTCCGTAAGTGCCACAGGTCGTGGCTGTGCGGGGCTGCCGAGAAAAGTGGGGACGTCGGCCGCTGTTGACGGTGTGGGTCGCGCCGGATCGGCGTTAAGCCAGGCCCAGCCCAGCCATAATGCGGCACACAGTGAAGCGAGTACTATGGTTGTGCGTTTCATCGCGCCATCATAACAACGGCGTCATGGGTCATTTCTATAAGTGTATATCGCGTGCACCTGCTAGTATGACCGGCGATACCGGCGGCGAGAAAAATCATCCTTTCACGGCTACGGCATCGAAACATATACGCGCAGCGCGACAGGAAAACCGAAACACAATGAATATAGAATTAGCTGGGCGCACAGCCCTCGTCACTGGCTCTTCCCGCAATACCGGGGAGGTGATCGCACGCTCACTGGCCCTGGCAGGTGCAAAGGTGGTGGTGCACAGCAACGACGACGGCAGCGCACAGGCCACCGCGGCCGAGATTGAGCAGGCCCATGCTGTGGTCGGGGACGTCGCCACGGTAGACGGTTGCGATGAGGTGCTGGCGCAGTTGTCTGCAGCAGGTATGACCGTAGACGTCCTGGTGAACAACTACGGCACCGCCTCCCGGGGCAAGTGGCAGAGCGCCAGCGAAGAGGACTGGTTGGATATGTATCAAAAGAATGTGATGTCGATGGCGCGGTTGGTGAAGGGGCTGAGCCCGGGCATGGTCGAGCGTGGCTGGGGGCGTATTGTGAACCTGGGCACTGTGGGTTCGCATCGGCCCGGGCACCTGATGCCCCATTATTACGGTGCCAAAGGTGCGCTGGCGACGCTCGGGGTGAGCCTGATGCAGGAACTGGCCGGCACAGGCATTACGGTGAACACCGTGTCGCCGGGCCTGATCCACACGCCGGAGCTGGAGGCGGGTTATCGCCTCAAGGCGCAGAAGAAAGGCTGGGGTGAAGATTGGGACGACATTCTGCGTCACATCGTCGCCGAGGATTTTCCCAACCCCTGCGGCCGGCTGGCCACACGCCAGGAGGTGGCGGATCTGGTGGTGTTCCTGTGCAGCGAGCAGGCCGCCTTTATCAACGGGCAGAATGTTCGCATCGATGGTGGTGCGGTGGCCTATGTTTAAGTCTTGCCACGGCTGAATCGGGCGAACCTACGCGCCGTGGTGTGGTCCTACCCACATGGCGCGATATTTTTCTCTTGCGATTTTTCTTGTCTTCCTGACACTGCCGGCACTGGCCGAGCAGCGCTTTGTATCGCCCGAGCGCCAGGCGACTTTGCTCGAACTCTACACCTCCCAGGGCTGCAGCTCCTGTCCGCCGGCGGAGCGTTGGTTTAATACCCTGACTGATTCATCTCGCCTCTGGGACGATCTCGTGCCGGTGGTCTTTCACGTGGATGACTGGAGCTACCTGGGCTGGAAAGATCGCTTTGCCCGGGCCGAGTTCAGCCAACGGCAGCGCCGCTATAAAGCCGAGGATGCCGTGCAGGTGGTGTACCCCCGGGGGTGATGGCCATGGGTTGGGAATGGCGCGCCTGGCGTTGAGGCAGTGGCGTTCCCCGCAGCGATGAGGTGGTAGGTGCGCTGTCCCTTGCAGTGGATAGCAATGGGTTCACCGCGCAGTTGAACAGCAACAAGCTGGTGAACAATGCTCGCTTGTCTGTGGCGATTCTCGGCTTTGGTCTGGAAACCCCTGTGCGGGCCGGTGAAAACCGTGGTGAGCAGCTCGAGCATGAGTTTGTGGTGCTGGGCTTTGTGAGCTACCAGGGCAATGGCCGATGGCAGGGTACGCTGCCTGAAGCACCGCTTAGGGAAGAGGCGACGCGCCTGGGCATTGCCGCGTGGGTGAGTGGGTCTGACGCCCAGCGTCCCCTGCAGGCCGCAGGGGGCTGGCTCAACTAGCTGTTCACATTGCGAGCCACACCGCGGCGCCGAATCTAGCCCAGCTGCTAGACTGAATCCATCTGAATAATCCATAGGAGATAACAACGGTGTTCAAATCAATTGTACTTTTTGTGTTGGTTAGCCTGACCAGTGTGTCCGCCAGTGCTGCCACAGTAATGACGGTGCTGGTGACCGGCGCCAATCGCGGTATCGGGCTTGAGATGGTCAAGCAAATGAAAGCCCAGGGCCTGGATGTGATTGGTACGGCGCGCAAACCTGCCGAGGCAGAGGAGCTGCGTGCTACCGGTGCCCGGGTAGAGCAGCTGGATGTGACCGATGCTGAATCACTGGCGGCCCTCGCCGAAACCCTCAAGGGCGTGAAGATCGATATGTTGGTGAATAACGCCGGTGTCGGTGGTCAGGCCCCCGTCAGTTTCCGGGAAACTGATTTCGCCGCCACCGACTGGACCTTTGCCGTGAATACCCTGGGGCCGATGCGGGTCACCCAGGCGCTGATCGACAACCTGGACGCCGGTAAGCACAAGACCGTTATCCATATCAGCAGCGTGATGGGTAGCATCGAGCGCAACCGCGGTGGCTACTACGGCTACCGGGCGAGCAAGGCGGCGCTGAACATGATGAACAAGTCCCTCGCTCAGGAATTGGGAGAGGAAGGCTACACTTGTGTAGTGATGCACCCTGGCTGGGTGCAAACGCGTATGGGAGGGCCTGGCGCCGCGATTACCTCTGAAGAGAGTGTGAAGGGTATGCTGAAGGTGTTCGCCGGACTCGGTACGAAGGACAACGGTCGTTTTTATGACTACCAGGGCGAGTCAATTCCCTGGTAGCCTCGGCGCTTTAAAAGCACTGATAACATTAACAGAATAGCTGATGGAGCATGGCGGTCTGGTGAGTGAACAGCCTCTTGTGTATCGGCGCCACTCTAGCTGCCTAGCTCACTTCCTCAAGCGCAATACCATAAGCGTTCTGATAATCGGCAAAACGTTCGCGCTCAAAGTCTAGGTCCAGGCCGGAGTCTGCCAGGGTATAGCCATGTTGCCCGTGGCGTTTCGACTCATGCCCTGCAGCGAGGAAGGCGGCCATGCGCTCGCGCACATCGGCTGACAGTTCGTAACCGAACTGGTCATAGATAGTTGCCACCACGGCCAGCGGATCCTGGCGGAAATCCTTGAATTGTACATCGTAAGCTCGCTCTGCACTTAGCAGGCCGCGCTGCCGGACACTCATGGTTTTGCCGACACCGTAATGCAGTAGATCAGCGTATTCCTGGGTGACCTCGGTCAGGTCGACCTTATTGGAGCTGAGCTCGCGCAGGGTAGCTGTCAGGCTGCCTATCGACATGGCTACCCGCACTGGGTCACGATGCGTCTGGACAATGCGGGCATCGGGGTACTCGCGCAGCATGTCTTCGATATTCCACAGGTACTGAGGCGATTTGAGCACCCAGGTGTCGGCGGGGCACTTCCATTGCAGGATTTGCAGCCAGCGACGATGGTTTTTGAACACTTCTGACATGTCTTCCTGCAGCAGCCACTCCTGGTACTGTGCAACCCGGAATTGCACGTCAAAAATCATGGACGTGAAGTCGTAGGCAAAAAGCCCTACGCATTCCTGGGGCAACTCGGCGCCCATGGGGTGCATATATTTGAAGTCGGGTAACAGGCGGTCGATGTTTGCTAGCTCTGCGTCAACCTCAGCAATCCGAGGATCACTCCGATAAGTGGCTGAATCAGGGGGTGGGAAAGGGTATGCCACTTCCCAGCTCATGGGTACGCGAAACTGCGGGTCCAGGGCCACCAGTTCATGCAGGCTGGTGGTGCCTGTGCGCGGCATACCCAGAATGAAAATAGGCTGCTCTATGGGAGTGTCGTTGATTTCGGGGTGTCGCTCCAGTAAGTCCACGAAGCGCAGGCGGTTACTCAGCAGGCGCAGAATATCCTGGCGCGCTATCATCCGGCCCAGCGCATTCAGGTGGGCGTCTTCTTCAAGAGATTGGCACAGGCGTACCAGCGGAGCGCGGAAATAGTCCGACCCAAAGTTCGTGAGGCCGGTACTTCGCTGGGCCGATTGCATGAGTTTGTCAGG
Source organism: Halioglobus japonicus (assembly GCF_001983995.1). Taxonomy (NCBI): domain Bacteria; kingdom Pseudomonadati; phylum Pseudomonadota; class Gammaproteobacteria; order Cellvibrionales; family Halieaceae; genus Halioglobus; species Halioglobus japonicus. The sequence continues at coordinate 1,633,110 of NZ_CP019450.1, forward strand.
ATTCAGTCGGGCTATGCGCCGACCCACTGGGCCGGTGAGACTGAATGCGCCGTTTATAGCCCGAACCGCGAATGGCAACCTTGCCGTCATAGTAAGACTCCGCAGCATTTGGCGATTAATGTTGTGCCAGTGCAGTGTATGTGCTGAGAGTGTGCCCCACAAACGTGGGCCTGCTGACAGGCCCCGTTGGCGCAGTTTGTTAAACCGGGTTTCGCCCGCCCCGGGGCCAGTTACCTGGTTTTTATTGGCAGCGCGATGTAGCTGGCTTTCTGACCGCCCAGCAGAAGCCTGTTGTCGGCCTTGATATAGGTTGTTTCGTCGTAGTTGTTGCCACCGGTATTCAAATTGCGTTCCAGACGCGGATAGTTCGAACTGCTGATCTCCACCCGGATCCTATGCCCAACTTTAAAGGTATTCGCGGTGGTATGTAGATCGATATCGGCCGGGTAAATCTCACCAGGCGTCATCAGTTCGCTGTCGCGCAGGCTGTTGCGGTAACGCATTCGCAGCGCGCCTTCCTGAATATTGTAGGCGGTGCCATCCGGGTGGACGTCTACGAGTTTGACCGTGAAATCGGTGTCTTTGGCTGAGGAGCTGACATACAGCTTGGCGTTGATGCGGCCGACCATTTCCAGGTCTTCGGTCAATGGCTCGCTGGTGTATACCAGCACGTCATCGCGCAACTCGATCTCGCTCTGATCGTAGCCACCGGCTTCGGTGTCAGTGCCGGTGCAGCAGGTATGGCCACCGAGTGACGGCACCGGGTTGCCCGGGTCGTAGGTGAAGCGGTCATCGTCCGCTTTTTTGCCAGCCTCGTCCAGCAGGCGGCCATCGCCGTTACGTGAGTTTCCTCCCTCGTTGCTGCTGAAGTACCACTTCTGGGGCACTACGCCCTCAGGTGGCCACTGGTTGGTGGACCTCCATTCATTGTCGCCCATCTGGAAGTAGTGGATCCGGTCGCGATCCAGTACGCCGTTGTCTTCACCTTTCATCCAGTAGTTGTACCAGTCGATCTGTAACTGATGATAGGGAAAGCGGGCGTCGCCCACGGGGCGTTCGCCGACGATCGTGTTTTCGGTTGCACCGGAGAAGCTGCAATGGGTGCCGGGGCCAATCACCAGGTACTGATGTTTGCGCGCGGCTTCGGTGCGACCGTTGGCGCTGAACTGGGCAAACATTTCCAGGGTTTCGGTGGCGCCATAGTCGTACCAGGAGTCCATAAACAGGGCCGGAATACTGAATTCATCGTCGCGCTGTACCAGGTCGAGGCTGCGGTAGTAGTCGCCGTCCGGTGCCGAGCGGCGCCAGGTTTCAAAATCAGTTGGGGGTACGCCGGCACGCTGAAGTACGTCGATCGTGGGCAGGGTTTGTAGTTCTTTGAGGTAGCGGGCGAAGTCTACCGGAGGCGTCATTTCGATCTTGCCACCGTGTTCGCGGAAGTACTCACCGCGGTCGACGCCTTCCGGCGGTTGGGTATACACCTTGGAGCCGCTGCCGGCGAACCAGCCGGCCGTCTGGCCCAGTTCAAACACTCCGCCACTCCAGGCCTGCCAGGCGCGTCCTGGCGCATAGAAGCCTGAGCCGGGCCACATTGGCACCGCCGTTACCAGGGCCGGGTGGTTGGTAGCGGCCAGTACCACTTGTGATTCGCCCTGGTAGCTGCAACCGGCCGTGGCCACCTTGCCGTTGGACCACGCCTGGCGGGTAATCCAGTCCAGGGTATCGATACCGTCTTCGCGCCGGCCAATCCCCAGTTTGTAGCTGCCGCCAGACTCATAGCGGCCACGGATGTCCTGTATTGCGAGGGCATAGCCCTGGCCGATGAGTTCTACCCAGGCCGGGTTCCAGCCAAATACCTGGCGCTTGTTGTACACCGTGCGTACCAGGATAAGCGGCATCTTTCCCTTGTAGCCCTTGGGGAAGTAAAAGTCGGTGGACAGCTCAATACCGTCGCGCATGGGGATCATGACACTGGCGTGCTGCTCGTAGAGTGTGTCGTCCGCCGCTTGAGCCGGGGCAAGCAGGCTCAGGCAGGTGAGCAGTATCAGGGTCTTCAGGGCCAGTGTCCGCATGCGGTTCCTCCGGGGGGCAGAAAGGGCTAATTGGTGAGCGTTATTGTTGTATGTTTCTCGAGGGTGCTAGTAAACCTCGGTAGCAAAGCCCTGTGAATAGATTTATAGATTAGATTATTAGATCCATCGTGTAGTTATTCTCACCCTGTATGGCGAGCAATGAAGCGGGGGATTGGTTTAGGATACAGGTAATGGGGAGAGTCGCACCTACGCAAGGGTGCACCACTCAATAATGAAAAAAATAACCAAGGCTGCACGCACATGAAGAACAAGCTGGTTCGCTACCAACTGCACCCACTGGCCCGGGCGATTGCTCTTGCCACCGTCACCGCACCTGCCGCTGCACTGGTTTACGGTCAGGAAGCGCAAACGCCGGCGCTGGAAGAAGTCATCGTCACTGCTACCAAGCGCGAAGTGAACATGCAGGACCTGGCCCAGAGTGTCCAGGCATTTAATACGGAGCAGATTTCCAAACTCGGTCTGGACAACATGGGCGACCTGCTTCGCGCTATTCCAAGTATGTCGACTGTCACGACCTCGCCTGGTCGCAACGAAGTGGTTTTCCGCGGTATCAGTACCGGCACCGGCGAATGGCGTACGGACTCCGGTTCGGCGGTGTACCTCGGTGACGTACCTATGACCTCTGCCACCCAGGCGGTTGACCCACGTAATGTGGATATTGAACGCGTTGAGGCATTGCCCGGGCCCCAGGGTACGCTTTTTGGCTCGTCCTCCCAGTCCGGCGCTCTGCGCATTATCCCTAACCGTCCCGATTATTCCGGTACCTACGGTGCTGTTGATGTGGGCGGCACCTATATGGAAGAAGGTGATCCCGGCCACAAGCTGGAGGGGTGGATGAACATTCCACTGGTCGACGACAAGCTGGCGATCCGCGCTGCGCTGTTCGACGTCAAAACCGGTGGCTTTATCGACAACATCTACGGCACCAACGTATTCAGCGATGATGACAATGCCGATGTTGTGGAGGACGACTTCAACGAATGGACCCAGCGCGGCGGACGTATTACCGCCCTCTGGAGCATCACTGAAGACTGGGATGCTGAGCTCATGTACATGCAGCAGCACCAGAAGTCGGAGGGCGACTGGAAGTCCGACCCCAATGCCGAAGGTGTCGACGATCTGGAAATCGTGCGCTTTCACAAAGACGAACGTGAAGATGACTGGTGGATTACATCGCTGACAGTGACCGGTGATGTCGGCTTTGCCGAGTTCAAGTCGATTACCAGCTATCTGGATCGTGAGATTACTTATGAGTTCGATGGCAATCTCGATGGGCAGGTGCGCGCCCAGTCCGTGCGTACACCCGGTGAGTATATTTACTACAACGTATGGTATGACACTGGCTTCCAGCCTGAGACCGCGGTAAATGATCAGACTGCCGAGAGGGTAACCCAGGAGTTTCGCCTGGCCTCTTATGGCGACTCTCGCCTGCAGTGGATGCTCGGTGCGTTCTACGAAAAAACCGACGACGCCTGGGTGTACGATTTTGCCCGTGTCGAGAACCTGAGTGAAACCAATTTTGGCCAGTACTGGGATCTCGGTGGCTATCTGCCAGATACCGACAGTTGGTACAAGGAAGACTACGAAGCCACCACGGAGCAGATCGCCGTGTTTGGTGAGGTCAATTACCAGTTCACTGACAACCTTTCAGCGACGGTGGGTGCACGCTGGTTTGAATATGATCGCGATCGCACCGAGTTCAAGAGTTGGCCGGAAGGTAACCCCTACGATACTGATATCTACGAGGGAACCGACGACGATACGCTGTTCAAGTTCGCAGTGAATTATGATCTGTCTGACGACAAGATGATTTACTTCCTATACAGCGAAGGCTTCAGGCTGGGAGGTTACAACTCGATCAAGAATCCGTCCTCTCGATTGCCGGACACATACAATTCGGATGAACTGATCAACTACGAAACCGGCCTGAAGAGCGAGTGGCTGGATAACAGTCTGCAGTGGAATATTTCTGGCTACTTTATGGAGTGGAAGGACATCCAGCGCGGCATTACCGATCCCGACGATTGGACGGCAAATGGCACCATTAACATGGGCGATGCCGAGATCATGGGTGTAGAAACGACGCTTGCCTACCAGATCACTAATAACCTGCGACTTGATGCCTCCTATGCATGGAGTGATTCAGAACTGCAGGATGATTACTGGGCCAGCGACACGTTCCCGCTCAGTGACCCCAGTCAGGATTGGCAGCTGGGTGCCGATGGGCAGGAGTTAGCTATTGCACCGCCCTCCAAATGGTGGGTGGGTGTCGAGTACAACATGCCAGCGCTGATCGGTGGCATGGACGGCTGGATTCGCTACGACCATTCCTGGCGCGATGAGATGTACCACGACTGGTGGAACGCGATGAACGCCGAAACCGGCTTTGGCGGGCGCAAACTGCTCGAAGAAGCCGATGAAGGCAGCCTGCAGGTGGGGCTGTTTGCACCGGGTAGCTGGAGCGTGACACTGAGTGTATGGAATATCTGGGACGATCGTAATGCCGAGTGGATTGACTCTGGCTACGACGGCAGTTTCGGGCCAGAGGGCACCTGGCCAGGTGTCGGTCGCTACGTGAATATGCCCGGGTATAACCGTCCCCGTGAATTCGAATTGACGTTCCGCAAGGACTTTTCCTTCTAAACCTTCTCTGTTCCCCGGGGCCGCGATGCGGCGCCGGGGCGCCGCTGCGGCAGCAATTTCCGAGGTAGACAGTGATCAGATCACGGCGGCTGCTCCGCTCTTTCAGTTTTCTTTCTCTGGTGGTGGCGCCTGCGCTGCAGGCTTCTGATGCTCAAACCCTGAGTATTGATTACCAGCAGACATTCCAGACCATCGAAGCCTTTGGCGCATCCGATGCCTGGGCGATCGACCCTGCAGTGAAACGCTGGCAGCACGAGGGTAATCCAGAGGCCGTCGACATGCTGGCCGATCTCCTGTTTGACACCCAAGAGGGCATAGGCCTTTCAGCCTGGCGGTTCAATATAGGCGCAGGCAGTGCCGAGCAAGGGGATGAGAGCAGTATTCCCGATCCCTATCGTCGTGCTGAGTTGTTTGTGGCTGAGCCCGGCGGTGAGGTTGATGCAAGTAAGCAGGCGGGCCAGGTGCGGTTTTTGCAGGCGGCTCACCAGCGGGGCGTGGAAACCTTTGTGGCCTTTGCGAACAGTCCTCCACACTGGGCGACCAAGAATGGCCTGACGCATCCAGCAGACGGTGCGGGCGTGGGCTCCACCAACCTGAACCCCGTGCACCGTGATGACTTCACCCAGTTTCTTGTGCGGGTGCTACAGCATCTTCGCAGTGATGCGGTTGGTGTGCCCGTGAACTACATCAGCCCCGCCAACGAGCCCACCTGGCATTGGCAGGACCAGACTCAGGAAGGTAGTCGTTATAACAACGAAGATCTGAAAGCACTGTATCGTTCACTCTTCGGGGCACTGAAAGCTCAGGGACTTGAACATGCCGTGGAGATAGATGGCCCTGAAGCCCCCGAATATCGGGTGGCCCTCGACGACGATCTGCACAAGGACCTTTATGGCAAGGTCTATCAGGGCGGCATGAATAAGGAAGGCGAGGGCAGTTTCAGGAACTACTTTACCGAGTTTCTGGGCGACCCACAGATGCAATCCCTGCTCGGTAACAAGGTCTCGTTGCACGGTTATTTCTCTGAGCAGGGTGAGTTACAGCTGGGTCCATTGCGTGACGCCATGATGGAAAATCTTTCCCGATATTCGCCGTCACCCAGGGTGTGGATGAGTGAATACTGTGTGTTGGGCGGCCCAGGCGATGTTCGCGATTTCGATGGGCACGGTTTTGATGCCGAGGATTATCACCTGGCGGAGCATATTGCGCGCATCATTCATCGCGACTTCACTCGCCTCAACGTCACCGCGTGGTTCTGGTGGTTGGCACTGACGCCCTACGATTACAAGGACGGGTTGATTCAGGTGGCAGATGATCTCGATGCAGGGTCCGTGAAGCCTTCTAAAGTGTTCTGGGCGCTGGGGCAGTACAGCCGCTTTATTCGCCCGGGCTACGAGCGTGTGGCAGCACCCGGCTTTGACGATGTTCACGGCCTAATGGCTTCCGCCTATCGCAGCCCCGAAAACAAGCGTCTGGTGGTGGTTGTCGTTAATGCGGGTGATCAATCCCAGTCGCTGTCACTTGAATACCAGAACTTGCCGGCAGAACGTGCTGTCGCCTTACCCAAAATCTACAAGACCGACGCGACAAGCAATCTCGCCCACTCACCAGCTCTACTGAATCAGGGGCGGGTAACGCTGCCTGCACACAGTATCGTCAGCCTGGTGGTGGATCTCGTCGCGGATACACAATGATATGAATGCACTGGAAATACTTTGTAAGAGCGAACCGCGTGATTGGGAAAATCCCGCTGTGTTCGCGGTTAATCAGCTGGCGCCTCATGCGCCACTGTTTTCCTGGACGGATGAAACAGCGGCGAGGATCGGTGCTGACAGTCCGCGTGTAAGGTGTCTGGACGGGCAGTGGCAATTCAAGTTGTTTGCGTGCGCTGAGCAAGTGCCTGCGCAGTGGTTACACGAGGACGTGGCAGGAACCGATGAGATTACCGTGCCGGGCAACTGGCAGTTGCAGGGCCACGACCATCCCATCTACACCAATGTGAAGTACCCATTCCCCGTTGAGCCACCACAGGTACCCGCAGACAATCCGACCGGCTGCTACTCGCTAGACGTTAAGCTGGACGAGGCATGGCTCGATGACGGGCGAGTAACGCTACAGTTTGAAGGCGTTAATAGTGCATTCTATCTGGTTGTTAATGGCCAGCCTGTTGGCTACTCACAGGATAGCCGCCTGCCCGCTGAATTTGATATCAGCGGAGCACTTACTCCCGGTATGAATCGTATCGCCGTCATGGTCCTGCGCTGGTCTGACGGCAGCTACCTGGAAGATCAGGACATGTGGTGGCTGAGCGGTATCTTTCGCTCAGTGCGTTTGCTCCATAAGCCAGCCAGCTACCTGGCAGATTATCGGGTCACAACCAGCGATTGCCTGCAAACGGTGGCGCAGGTGGAGGTGCGAGCGAGTGTGCACGCAGATGCAGGCCATTCGCTACTGGCCCAGTTGTACGATGGCAGCACCGCTATTAGCGAAACGTTAGCCACCATCGACAGCGATATGGAGGGAGGCTGGTGCCACCTGTCCTTGCCTGTACAAGCGCCCCGCCTGTGGAGTGCAGAGTGCCCGAACCTGTACCGCTTGACGCTCAGCCTGCTCGATGACAATGGTCACGTGATTGATGTGGAGGCCACTGATGTGGGGCTGCGCGAAGTGGCGATTGCTGATGGCTTGCTCATGCTCAATGGTCAGCCACTGCTGATTCGTGGGGTGAACAAGCATGAGCACCATCCCGCGCTTGGCCATGCTGAGCCTCTGGCGCAGGTTGAGCAGCACCTTAAGTTGATGAAGCAGAATAACTTTAATGCGGTGCGCTGTTCTCACTACCCGCATCAGTCTGGGTTTTACGCGTTGTGTGATCGGCTGGGGCTGTACGTCGTAGACGAGGCAAACATCGAAACCCATGGGATGCAGCCCATGAATGCATTGGCCGAGGACACCGCCTGGACGGGCGCCTTCGTGGACCGCATGCAGCGCATGGTCGCGCGTGACTTCAATCATCCCAGTGTCATTATCTGGTCGCTGGGGAATGAGTCTGGCTACGGCGCAGCTCATGACAAGATGTACCAGTGGGTGCGCGCCGCCGATCCTTCCCGGCCGGTGCAATATGAAGGCGGCGGCGCAGATACACCGGTTACTGACATTATCTGCCCGATGTACGCACGCACCGACGAAGATTTCCTTTATCCGGGCGATACAGTGCCGGTGCCTTCGTTGATGACGCGGCTTGAACTTGATCATGAGCGCCCTGTGATTCTTTGTGAATATGCCCATGCCATGGGGAATTCACTGGGCAACTTCGGCGACTATTGGGATGCCTTCCGTGAGCAGCCCCGACTGCAGGGCGGCTTCATCTGGGACTGGGTGGATCAGGGGCTGGATAAGTATACCGACGCAGGGCGCCGTTTCTGGGCCTATGGTGGTGACTTCGGCGATACCATTAACGATCGCCAGTTCTGTATTAATGGCCTGGTGTTTCCTGATATGACGCCTCATCCGGCGCTGCAGGAAGCGCGTTATTGCCAGCAGCCGCTGCAGTTCGAATTACGTTCCGCACAGCCACTGCGCGTCCAGGTGAGTAGTGAGCACCTGTTCCGTAGCACCGACAACGAGCATCTCTACTGGGAAGTGGTTAGCGCAGACGAAGTGCTTGCGCACGGTGACCATGTGCTGCGTCTGGCACCCGGTGAGGTCAGCGAGATTAAGCTGCCCGTTGAGCTCCCTGACAACGGAGAGTCGATATGGCTTAACCTGCGCGTCGAACAGCCTCATGCCACCGCCTGGTCAGAGTCGCAGCACGTGGTGGCACAGGATCAGTTCGTGCTGCGCGACATGGCGTCTGCATCGCACTACGATGTGTCGGCTCAAGTATTTCTCGATCAGGGTGATCACTGGCGTATTCAGGCTGCTCGCAGTGAGTGGCGAATTGGCAAGACCAGTGGCCGCATCGAATCCTGGTTGGTCGATGGCGTGGAACAACTGGCGGTAGAGGTCGCGGACAATTTTGTGCGGGCGCCATTGGACAACGATATAGGCGTCAGTGAGGTGGACAGACCCGATCCGAATGCCTGGCAAGTGCGCTGGGACAATGCGGGCCTATGGGATCTGCAGCACTTGTGCCGTGACCTGGTTGTAGACCCGGAGCGGGGTTCCGTTACCAGCATGCATGACTATATGCACAACGGACGTACTGTATTGGCGACTGTCTGGGACATGCATTTCAGCGAGTCTGGGCAGGCGACACTGAGCATTGATGTGGAGGTCAGCGAAGATGCGCCGCCACTCCCTAGAGTCGGCCTGGCAATGGCACTTACCGCAGCCCCCCAGGTCATCGACTGGACCGGTCTCGGGCCCCATGAGAATTACCCGGATCGCCTGCGTGCCGCTCAAATGGGCCGGTGGCAGTTGCCACTGGAGCAAATGCACACGGACTATATTTTCCCTACCGACAACGGCTTGCGCTCCCATTGTCAGAATCTGCGGCTGGGTAACGTGCAGGCTCAGGGAGACTTCTATTTCAGCGTATCGCCTTATGGGCAGCGGCAGCTGCGTGAGGCAATGCATACCAGCGATTTGGAGCCTGCGGGTGTTGTCTATATCTATCTGGATGGTTTTCATATGGGTGTCGGTGGCGATGACTCCTGGTCGCCAAGTGTGAAGCCAGCGTATCGGCTGGACGGTAAGCGCTATCATTGGTCGTTAGAACTGAAGCAGGTGTAATCTGTGAGCAATAGCAACGAAATGGACGCGCAACAGAGCGACAGCGTCAGCCTCGGTACCAAGGTTTCGTATGGCCTGGGGGCGCTGGGCAAAGACTTCGCCTGCTCCATCATTTACATCTTCCTGATGTATTACTACACCGACGTGGCAGGTCTGTCGGCGGCGTTTGTTGGCACCTTGTTCCTGGTGGCCCGGGGAGTCGATGCGGTGACTGATCCGATGATGGGGCTGGTCGTCGACAACACTCGCAGTCGCTTTGGCAAGTTTCGTCCCTGGATTGTTATCGGCACGCTGGTCAATTCTTTTGCGCTGGTGGCGGTTTTCAGCACACATATGCTGACTGGCCCCTGGTTGTATGTGTATGCCGCGGTCACCTACATTTTATGGGGTGTGACCTACACCATTATGGATATTCCCTACTGGTCAATGGTCCCGGCCTTGTCCAGCAGTCGCCCCCAGCGCGAGCGTCTTGTGGTTTGGCCGCGCATTTTCGCGAGCATTGCCTGGATGTTAATGGGCGGGTATGGCCTCTGGGCCGTGGGTATCCTGGGCGGCGATAATAAGGGCGAAGGCTTCTTTTATCTCTCTCTGGCGATTGTTGTGTCGTTTGTCGCCAGCGCCCTGATTACGTTCTTCATGGTGAAAGAGAAATTCAGCGCTCCTGCGACCGCGGCCCGGTTTACGATGGCCGATGTGAAAAACATCATCATGAGTAACGACCAGCTCAAGGTACTTATCGGTGTTGTACTGACGTTCAATATCGCCATTCAGCTGATTGGCGGCTTCGCCATTTACTATTACACCTATGCCGTTGGTCGCGAAGATCTATATCCGACCTTCGCCCTGGCCTCCGGTGCCGCCGAGATAGCCGGTGTATTTGTCTTCCCCTGGCTGTGCCGGGTATTGCCGCGGCGGATCATGTGGCTGTTAGCGTGTGCGTTCCCTGTGCTGTGTTCGCTGGTGCTGCTGTTTACCGGCATCTTTTCACCGGAGAGCGCGCTGCTGGCTGCTATCGCGGGCGGGGTGCTCAAATTTGGCGGCGGCCTGTCCAACGGCCTGTCCACCGTCATGTTGGCTGATGTAGTGGACTACGGTGAATATCGTACCGGTCAGCGTTCAGAGAGCATTATTTTCTCGGTGCAGACAATGCTGGTGAAATTCGCCGGCGCTTTCTCCGGGTTCTTCATCGGTGTGGGTTTGTCGTTGGTGGGCTATATCCCGAACGTCGTGCAGTCTGAGGAAACTGTACTCGGATTGCGGTTTATGATGATTGGAACCCCCTTTATTCTCGTCATCCTGAGTGCGCTGATTTATCGCAGTTGGTATAAACTGCACGATCAGTTTCAGGAGCAGGTCATCGAGCACATTACAACCCGCAAGGGCGTGCCGGCTGAAGCCTGAGTTCGCACTTAGAATAAAGAGAAATTCATGACAACACTTATCGCCAGTTCTGTTGTCCGCGGCAGTCAGCAGGGCGACAGCCACGGCGGCGTTTACCTGGTTGATCTGGACGCGCAGCAGGTCGAGCAGGTGCTCGACTGGAATACAATGGATATTGACTGGCAAGGCCGCGGCGCTGATCGCGGCTTGCGAGGGATTGCCTTTCATGGCGACACCATCTTCATTGCTGCCAGCGATGAGCTAATGGCGTTCGATAGAAATTTCAGGCAGACCGGTGCATGGCGCAACCCCTATCTCAAGCACTGTCATGAAATTTCTGTGCACGAAGGGCAGGTGTTTCTCAGCTCAACCGGGTACGACTGCATTCTGGCGTTTGATACTGCCCGAGCTGAGTTTCACTGGGCTTTATACGTGGAAGACACGGGCTATCGTTATGAGGGCCGGGTGTTTGATCCGCGCTGTGGCGAAGGACCACTGCAGCTCAACAAGTTGCATTTAAACAGTGTCGTTGCCAATGCTGACGGACTGTATATCGCCGGCGTGAAAAGTGGGGGAATGCTGCACTTCAACGGCAAGAAAGTGAACCTCAGCGCCAGTCTGCCGGCGGGCACCCACAATGCACAGCCCTATGGCAATGGTGTGTTGTTCAACGATACGCAAGCCGATTTCGTGCGCTACGCCAGCCGTGTATCTGAGGAGGATCGCGCGTTCAAAGTGCCGATGATGGCTGAAGACCAGGTCACCGGTCAGGGTAAGGACGACAGCAAAGTCGCCCGCCCGGGGTTTGGGCGGGGCCTTTGCGTATTGGGTAATGGTCTGATAGCGGCAGGGGCTTCACCTTCGACACTGTCGGTGCACGATCTGAAGTCCGGTAAAACACTGCTCAGCGTGTCACTGTCCACCGACGTGCGAAACGCTATTCACGGGCTCGAAGTCTGGCCCTTCTCCTGAAGCAATCATCCTGACGCAGCACGTACCGACGGTGGCAGCGTGTCGATAATGTCTGCCATCGCTTCCTGCCACTCTCCCAGGTGTGATTCGTAGTTGCGCCACAGACCAAGTGCGCTGGTGTAAATGGGCTGCCTGACCTGTTCGGAGCTGGCGGTTTTTACCGCCCGGTCGGTCTCGTAGTAGCGCAGGCAGTTTTCCTCAAAGGGTAGTCCGCAATAATCCAGAATACGCCTGACTTGACCTTCGAGGTCTGTCACCGTGTCCTCATAATGGACATCGAGCACTTTACCTGGCAGTACTTCGTGCCAGTACTCCATAAGGTCGACATACCCCTGATAGAACTCGGCGAGTTCAAACATGTCGTAGGTAAAATGCTGGCCCTTGGCAAACAGCTGTTTGTAAACACCCAGGCAGCTGTCCATAGGGTGGCGTCGGGTATTGATGATGCGGGCATTGGGCAGGGTGAGTGCAATCCACCCGACATGAATAAAATTGTTGGGCATTTTGTCGATAAAATGGGGTGTACCCTGAACCCGATGGCGCTGCACCTGTTGCAGGTATTCCTTTCCATACGCTGTGAAATCACGCGACGTCAGCGCATCAACGGTGCCCGGATAAATCAGGCCGTCATGGCGGTACCGACCTGTGCCAGTGGCAATCGCAGCGAGATTGGGGAGCTCTGCGGTGCCTTCAACCAGGCTGTGGGACGCGAGAATCTGCTCAATCAAGGTAGAGCCAGAGCGCGGCATGCCTACAATGAAAATGGGTGATGGATCATCGCAACCAGCATCGGTATTGGCGGCGAAACGCGCTGCGCTGAATGCCTCGCGAAGTTTGCGAAGGTGCATGCCGTTTTCGACAGGGTCGTAGTCTACGCGTGGGCGCTGTAATTGATTGCCCGTGTGGTAGTGATGCCAGGCACGCTCGTAATCGCGTTGGTCTTCGTAGGCTTTGCCCAAGGCAAAGTGAAAGTTGACCCGACCTTGTTCCGAAACTTCTTCGGTGTTCAGCTGAGCCTCCATTGAAGTGACTTCCTCGGGCTTGAACTTGAATATTTTGAGGTTGGCCATGCTCCAATAGCTTTCACCCAGGCTGGGCTTGATGCGTACTGACTCGCGATACGCCGTCAGGGCGTCTTCTTGCTGGCCGATGGTCTTCAGCATATGTGCCAGGGCCATGTGAACCGAGGCGATGTCTGGATTAAGCTTGATTGACTCGCGATACGCCGCAACCGCGGCTTCGATTTCGCCGAGGTGGGCGCGGGCGCGCCCCAGGCCTGACCAGGCCTCGTCATTGTCAGGTTTGAGTGCGACCCAGCGCTCGTAGATTTCCGCCGCCTCCTCTGTTTTGCCGTTCTCGATAAGAATCCGACCCAGATTGCCCAGCGCCTGGTGAAAGTCCGGGGCGATGCCAATAGCGCGGCGCAGCAGGGCTTCAGCGTCGTCGAGCTGGCGGCCCTCACCGTGATAGACCATGGCCAGGAAACGCATTGCGTCTACATTGTCGGGATTGGAGCGCAGCGCTTTCTTGAGTGTGTCTTCGGCCTCGGTCATACGTCCGGCGCGCCAATGTTCAGCGCCGGTAGCCACGAGTGCGGCGTCCGCATTGTGATCGAGAAACCCTTCCATGGCCTCATCGATCTCATTGTGACGTCCTGTTGCCTGCAGGGCCTGGGCCAGTTTCTTGTGTGCAGAGCTGAGCCCCGGATCAATCTGTACCGCGCGCTTGAGAGCATCGATAGCAGCGTGATGATCACCTTGCATGCCGCGTATGCTGCCGAGGTCCTCGTACAGGGGGGCAAAGTCCGGCGCGATTTTTATGGCCATCTCCAGTTGTTCCAGCGCCTGGGTTAGCGCGCTTTGGCGAACCAGGATGCGGGCCAATAGTTGCAGGTGTGGAACAGAACCCGGGCTCTCGATTAGATAGTTACGGCACAGGGTTTCGGCAGTGCCAATATCCCCATTGCGCAGGGCGGCGACCACGGCACTGATGGATTGCTGTTCAGGAGCTGGTGATTGTGGCATGAAAAACGGCTTTTTTTACGGAGTAACAGGAGAGTACCCGCGACAGACCAATGCTCGCAAGCGTAGAATGAGCGTCGCAAAATAAGTCTGCGAAAGGATAGAACAATGGGTGCTTTCAATCGGGAAGATAATCCCCATCGCCGGCGTAATCCGCTAACCGGTGACTGGGTGTTGGTCTCTCCTCACCGCAGCAAACGTCCCTGGCAGGGACAGACTGAAGAGGCCGTGCCAAGCGAGGCGTCAACCTATGAAGAAAGCTGTTATTTGTGTCCCGGCAATCGTCGTGTCAATGGTGAGCAGAATCCGAACTATACCGGCCCCTGGGTATTCGATAACGACTTCGCGGCCCTGCAGGATACCGGGCTGACCGAACGCAGCGATGACCCGCTCATGGCAATGCAGGCGGTATCAGGTGTCAGCCGGGTGATCTGCTATTCAGAACGCCACGATCTTACGCTGCCTCAATTGCCCGTGAGCGGCGTGCAGGCGCTGGTTGATACTTGGTGCGAACAATGGGATGAATTGTCCAGGCAATACCGGTGGGTGCAGATCTTTGAAAACAAGGGAGCGATTAACGGCTGCTCGAACCCCCATCCACACGGCCAGATTTGGGCCAGTGACTTTATGCCCACATTGGTCGCGCGCGAAGATGAGCAGCAGGCGGATTATCTACAGAGGCATGGTTCCTCACTGCTGCTCGACTACGCCCACCGCGAGCTGGAACAGGGCGAGCGCGTGGTTTGCCAGAACGATGACTGGCTGGCGGTGGTTCCCTGGTGGGCAAGCTGGCCTTTTGAGACTTTACTCATGCCTTTGGCCCCGACGCCAGACCTGGCGGCTCTGAGCAATGAGCGCCGTGTATCGCTGGCAGGCATACTGCAAAACCTCACAATGCGCTACGACAATCTGTTCAAGTGTTCTTTTCCCTACAGTATGGGCTGGCATGGTGCGCCGGCGGGTGACACGCGAGGGTGCTGGCAGTTGCACGCCCATTTTTACCCGCCGTTGTTGCGCTCAGCGACAGTAAAGAAATTCATGGTGGGATATGAAATGCTCGCTGAAGTGCAGCGAGACCTCACACCTGAGCAGGCCGCTGCCAGGCTGCGTGACCAGCCTGGCAAACATTATCTGGAAAGCTAGCCCATGCAAGACCAAATCCTGTCGGCCTTCGAGTCGACATTCGGTGCCCGCCCTGCGGCGCTGGTGCGAGCCCCTGGCAGAGTCAATCTGATTGGCGAACACACCGATTACAACGCGGGCTATGTGCTGCCTTGTGCCATTTCCTATGAAACACTGGTGGCGATCAGCCCCCGGCAGGATTCACAGGTCAATGTGATTGCGCTGGACTGGGAGTTGCAGTGCGACACTTTTGATCTACAGCAGCCGATAGACCATCACCCACAGCAGCAGTGGAGTAATTATGTGCGTGGTGTCGCAGTGGAGCTGATCCGGCGCGACTACGCTTTGCGTGGCTGCGATATCGCCATCACCGGCAACGTGCCCCAGGGGGCTGGTTTGAGCTCATCCGCCGCGCTGGAGGTAGGCCTCGCCAAGGCTATGCTGATCGCCAGCGATCTCGATGCGCACCCCCTGGAGTTGGCGCTGATCGGGCAGGCTGCAGAGAATGACTTTGTCGGCTGTGCCTGCGGCATTATGGATCAACTGATCAGCGCTGCTGGCGTCAATGGGCAGGCGTTGCTGATCGATTGCCAGGACCTTGCCATCACATCGGTCCGCTTACCGGATTCCCTGCGCCTGGTCATGATTAATTCGAACGTGCAGCGCGGGCTGGTCGATAGTGAATACAACACGCGCCGAGAGCAGTGTGAAGCGGTAGCAGCGCACTTCGGCCTCAGCAGTCTGCGCCAGTTAGACCCCGCCCAGTTTGCGGCCAGGGCCTCTGAGCTGGAGCCCGTCGCCAGAAAGCGCGCCCAGCACGTACTCGAGGAAAATCAACGGGTGCTGGATACCGTTGCCGCATTGGAGCAGGGTGATCTGCCAAGGCTCGGGCAGTTGATGGCGGCCAGCCACGCCTCCATGCGTGATTTGTTTGAAATCACCACGCCGGAAATCGACCTGCTGGTCGAGACCCTGTCTGAGGTGGCGGGTGAGCGCGGTGGGGCGCGTATGACCGGCGGCGGTTTCGGTGGCTGTGTCGTTGCGCTACTGGCCGAAGACCTAGTTGATTCGGCGCTGCATGAGGTCAATAGGCGCTACTTTGCCGCCACTGGGCTTCGTGAGACGGTCTATCAGAGCGAACCCTGCGCCGGTGTTTCGGTTATTTTTACAGATTAACTGGCAATTTCTCGGCGCAGAAATTGATGGGTTATTTTTTCTAATGTATTCTGAAAAATTACTCGTTTGCGTCACGCCGGTGAGCAAACGTAACCTGAGCGTAGGTGAATAGAACACCTGCCAAATAACTATAAACACCGGAGAAACTCTATGGCGCGCAAGACCAACCCTCGCCACCCGAAGTCCGTCCCCTTTACTCGTCACCGCTTGTCGCAAAGTGTGGGCCAGATCGCCCGGGCCGGTTTGATCGCCGCAGTTGCAGGTGCACCTGTTGCTCAGGCACAGGAATCGATGCAGCTGGAGGAGGTGGTGGTCACCGCTACCAAGCGCTCGGCGAGTATGCAGGACGTGCCGATTAGCATCACCGCTCTGGGTCAAAGTGATCTCGATGACCTGAATATCACCAATTTCCAGGATTACGTGATGCAGTTGCCGTCGGTATCGTTCGCTCAGCGACGCCCGGGCCAGGCTAATCTATTCATGCGCGGCATCTCAGATGGCGGCAACGGTAACCAGTCACTGCAGGGACCCTCTGTTGCGATATACCTGAATGAGCAGCCGGTTACTGCCATTGGTTTCAACCTGGATGTGCATGTCTACGACGTCGAGCGCATCGAAGTGCTCATGGGGCCCCAGGGGACGCTGTACGGCGCAGCTTCCCAGGCGGGTAACCTGCGCATCATTACCAACAAACCTGACCCAGAGGCGTTTGACGCGGGCTTTGACCTCACCGCGGAAACGATTTCTGAGGGTGACAATGGCTATATGGCTGAGGGCTTTCTCAATATGCCTCTCGGTGATGCTGCCGCGTTGCGCCTGACGGCGTGGTGGGACGATGACGGCGGCTACATCGACGCCGTTCCCGATACGATTACCTATCCACTTAGCGGAATTACCCGGAGCAACGAGGGTTATGTTGAAGACGATTTCAACACCTCGGAAAAGCGGGGCCTGCGCGCGGCACTGCTCGTTGACCTAAATGATAGCTGGACGGCTACTGCCAGCGCCATGTATCAGGAGTTGGAGGCTGAGGGTGTCTGGGACCACGACCCAGAAGAATTTGATGATTTTGAGGTCGACCGCTTCTTCGATGATCGCCAGGAAGACGAGTGGGCGCAATTTGCATTGACCGTTGAGGGCGATCTGGGTTTTGCCGATCTGACCTATGCGGGTTCGTATCTGGATCGCGACTTTGATACTTACAACGACTATTCGCACTATTCCATTGATGGTGCTGTAGAGGCATATTACACCTGTTACGTTTCTTACTTTGGCCCTTGTGTGGACCCGAGTATTCAGTATTCTAACCACTCTGAGCTGACCTTCCAGACGCACGAGCTGCGCTTGGCCTCGCAGGGTGATCGGGTCGATTGGATTGTCGGTACGTTCTACTCCGAGCAGGAGACTGCCTTTGATAGTCGCTGGTCTGTGCCTACGATCAACCCCGGCGCAGCGGTAGAGGATGATCTCTACTTCCAGACCGACCAGGTGCGGGAGGACTCGGAAGTTTCGGTCTTCGGTGAACTCACATATCGATTTACAGAGGACTTCTCTGCCACAGTTGGCTATCGCTACTTTGATGGCGAAACCACGTTGGAGGGCTTTGTAGGAACCGTGTGGTGGCCTAATTGCTGCTATACGTTCTCTGATACACGCCCACCGGATAACGTCGACAGCAAAGCTTCCTACGATGACGGTACTGCTAAGCTGAGCTTGAGTTACGATGTCTCTGAAGATGTCATGGTGTACGCCACCTATGCAGAAGGCTATCGCGCGGGTGGTGCAAACCGTTCGCCGGGTGTCGGTGAAACATACGACCCCGACTTCCTGGATAGTTATGAATTGGGCTTTAAGAGCACCTTGCTGGATGGCCGCTGGCGTTTGAATGGCGCCGCCTACTTTATGGAGTGGGACGATATCCAGTTGGGCTTCTTCAACCCGGACATCTCGCTGCTGGGCCTGGTGGATAATGTTGGTACGGCAGAGAGCCTTGGCTTTGAGTTCGATACTACGTTCCTCGCCACCGAAAATCTTGAGTTGTCTCTGGCCTACGCCTACAATCAGGCGGAGCTGACGGAAGATTATTTTGCCAACGATAGCTCAACAACGCCGGACGCCGAAGACGGGCAGGATTTGCCGTTTACGCCTGACAATAAGTACACCGCGACCGCGCGTTACAGCTTCGATATGTTCAGCATGCCTTCCTCGGTGCAGCTGAACTACGCGTATACCGATGAGATGTACAACGATTTGTTCCTCGCTAATCGCGAGAAGATGGATGACTATGGCCTGTTGAATGCAAGCCTGCGCGTGGAAGGTGATGGCTGGCACGCTACGCTCTTCGGTGAAAACCTCACTGATGAAGTGGCGGAGCTGTATATCAACAGCGTCGATATCCAGCGCCTGGTTACCGTCAACAAGCCGCGTACCATTGGCGTTAGCTTCGGTATGCGCTTCGACTAACAGGCCAGGCCTGACCGAGAAGCCGCCGGTAGCATCACCGGCGGTTTTTTTTTCTGCGCTGCCCCCATAGACTGGCGTCTTACCTGAGTTCGCGAGTATCCGAGTGAAGATCGAAACTGATAAACAAAGCCTGCCAGAGCCATTGCGAGCCGCAACAGCGCATATCGTGGCGGGCGAACTGGCCAAAGCCGAGGCGATTCTGCGCCCTTATGTGCACGATAATCCGGTGGATGTGAACGGCATTCGCATGCTGGGTGAAGTGGGGCTGTCGCTCGGTGCACTGCGCGATGCAGAGCGGCTGCTTGCCCGCGCCGTAGAGCTGGCGCCAGATTACGACGCGGCTCGATTTGCCTGGGCGAATGCGTTGTACAAACGTCATCGCTATGCCGACGCGCTTGTGCAGCTGGATCAGCTGCTGGCCAAAGAGCCAGATCATGCTGCCTGGATTACGCTCAAGGCAGCGAATCTGGTGGAAATTAATGAGCACGACCAGGCGATTCCGCTATTTGAAAAAATCATTGAGCTTCATCCGGATCACCGCCAGGCTCACTTGAGCTATGGGCATGCCCTGCGCGCGGTTGGCCGGGTTGATGAGTGCATCGTGGCCTATGAGCGTTGTATCGAGCTCGATGGCGGTGTGGGCGAGGCCTACTGGAGCCTGGCCAATCTCAAAACCTACCGTTTCACCGATGCGCAAATTGAACACATTGAATCACTGTTGCAGAACAAGCAGTGTCCTTTCCGCGACTACTACCACCTGTTGTTCTCTCTGGGCAAAGCCCGCGAGGACCGCAAGGACTACCGTGCGGCCATGGCCGCCTATGTAAAAGGCAACCAGGTGCGTGGTCGCAATGTGCCCTGGGATGGTCGTGCGTTTCACGATGAATGTCTGCGGCTGCGTGAGTTTTTTACGCCTGAGCGTTTCGCTGCGCACCAGGGGCAGGGCTGTGAGGCGCCTGATCCCATTTTTGTGGTGGGATTACCCCGGGCCGGCTCGACCCTGATCGAGCAGATCTTGGCCAGCCACTCACAGGTGGAAGGTACGGCGGAACTGGCAGATATGATGGCCCTGGCGCGCAAAATCGCAGCCAAGCAGCGGCGCGACGATCCTTCCCGTTATCCGGAGGCGCTTGCGGAATCGAGTGCTGATCAGCTGGCGCAGATGGGGCAGGGCTACATCGATAATACCGCCGTGCAGCGCGTCACCGATGCGCCTTACTTTATCGACAAGATGCCAAACAATTTTGTCCACGTGGGTCTGATTCAGCTGGTGCTGCCAAACGCGCGCATCATTGATGCTCGTCGCCATCCTATGGATTGCTGTTTCAGCGGCTTTAAACAGCTGTTCGCCTCCGGTCAGGGGTTTACCTACGGACAGCAACGCATCGGCCAGTACTATCGCGAGTATGTTGAACTGATGGATCACTGGGATGCGGTGCTCCCCGGGCGGGTGCTGCGCGTCCAGTATGAGGAGATGGTCGCGGATACCGAAAACCAGGTGCGTCGCTTACTCGATTATTGCGGCCTGCCTTTTGAAGAGGCCTGCCTGAATTTCCATGACAACACCCGCACCGTGCGCACCGCAAGTTCCGAGCAGGTGCGACAGCCAATCAATCGCAGCGGCATGGATCGCTGGAGGCCTTTTGAGGAATGGCTGGATCCACTGAAGGAGGCGCTTGGGCCTGTGCTGGAACGTTATCCCTTGGAGAGCTGAGGCAGGTTGGGGTCGCTCTCCACTTCGCTGATCAGCCACTGACGCAGCGCCTCCAGTTTGGCGGTGTCGCGCTTTTCGGTGCGGCAGGCGAGATACCAGCGATTGGTATTGGGCATGCGCAGTTCGGGAAATAGCTCCACTAGGTCGCCGGTTTCCAGCTCGCCTTCCAGGTAGGGTTGTTGTCCCAGAGCAATGCCAATCCCCTGAACGGCGCTCGATAAGGCCACATCGTAGCTCTCCAGTTGCAGGCCCGAATCGGGTGCCACACCCGTTACCTCGTTGCCCTCCAGCCACACGTGCCAGTCACCCGCCGAGGGGTACACCTGCAGAATCGGATGGTTCGCCAGTTCCTGAGGAGTGTTGATCGGGCCGTGTTTTTCCAGATAGCCGGGGCTGCATACGGGGAATAGTTCGCAGTCGAACAGGTAGTCGTAGTGCAGGTTGCTGTCGGAGGGGTGGCCCACCATGATCGCGGCATCAATATCCTCCTGGGCGAAGTTAACATCGGCCTGTGAGGTATGGAGCCTGACCTGAATGTTCGGGTTCGCTTCCTGAAAGCGCGGCAGGCGCGGTAACAGCCAGCGCATGGTAAACGTGGAATACACATGCAGTGTTAGCACTGACACTGAGGTTTCTTCCAGCAGCATCTGGGTGCCTTCCCAGATGCTGTCGAAGGCATTGCGCAGAATAGGATAGAGCAGCTTGCCTTTGCGGGTGAGTTCCACCGCCCGGGTGCGCCGGGTAAACAGTGACGTCGACAGGTATTCTTCCAGGGCTTTGATCTGGTGGCTGACCGCAGATTGGGATACCGCCAATTCCTCTGCGGCCTCCTTGAAACTCTGGTGTCGGGCGGCGGCTTCGAACGCGCGCAGCGCATTCAGGGGCGGTAATTTGCGTCGCTGCTGGAATCCTGACATAACACTCTCAAATTAGATTTTTTCGGGTGTAGTTCGTTGCCGACAGCATACACGAAAGCTTTATGATGAAAAATGATGAGTATAATTCATGTATGCATGGAATATATTCATTTGCCCGACGGCGGGTCGGCTGCGAGCATGAGCGCACTATCGGAGCCGAGTTTCGGCCACAGGAAGAAAATAAGAATGAGTGAAAAGCGAGTAGCCCTGGTGACAGCCGGTGCGTCCGGTATCGGGCGTGCAATCGCCGAGTGTCTGTTGGCTGATGGCGCCAGTGTTCATATTTGCGATCTTGATGAGGCTGCGCTTGCCGCTTGCCGTGAAGAGCTGGCCGATGTGACCACCAGCTGTTGTGATGTGGCGGATGCGAGCCAGGTAGAGGGTTTGTTTGCGGACATCAGGCAGCACTACGACCGTCTGGACATACTGGTGAACAACGTGGGTATTGCTGGCCCTACCGCGGCCGTGGAGGATATCGCTCCGGGGGATTGGGATCGCACCATCGCCGTGGATCTTAACAGCGCCTTTTACGTGACTCGTCTTGCGGCGCCGTTGCTGAAACAAAGTCGCGGCAGTATTGTGAACATGGCCTCGAATGCGGCCTTGTTTGGCTTCCCGCTGCGCTCGGCGTACACCGCCGCAAAATGGGGCCTGATCGGCCTGACGAAAACCTGGGCTATGGAACTTGGCCCGGACGGCGTTAACGTCAATGCCCTGTGCCCTGGCAGCGTTAGTGGCCCGCGCATTGAAAATGTCATCAACAAAGACGCCGCCGAGCGCGGTGTCAGCCCCGACGAGATACGGCACGTTTATCAGCGCCAGAGTTCAATGCGCCTGTTTGTGGAGGCCAGCGATATTGCCGAAACCGTGCGCTTTCTCTGCTCACCGGCCGGCCACTCCATTTCCGGCCAGGCTATGGGCATTGATGGCCACACTGAAGGTCTTTCCAACTGGTTGGACTAAACCGATTTCTGTAAGGAGTTACCACTATGAAAGCAGCCTGGTTTGAAAGCTTTGGCTCGGCGCAAGATGCATTGATCTTGGGCGACCAACCCACCCCGCAACCCGCCCCCGGCGAGGTTTTGGTGCGTTTGCACACCACGGGGGTCAACCCATCTGACGTCAAGAAGCGCGCTGGCGCGTTTCCCAATCTGCTCGATGGTGGGCTGGTGATTCCCCATAGCGATGGTGCAGGTGTGATCGAAGCCGTGGGCGAAGGCGTAGACGCAAGCCGGATCGGTGAACGCGTATTCGTCTACCAGGCGCAGTACGGGCGACGTCTGGGCACAGCTGCAGAATATGTTGCACTGGATGCTGCCCTGGCACCGAAGCTTCCCGACGAGGCGTCGTTTGAGGTGGGAGCGTGTATCGGTATTCCGATGATGACCGCGCACCGTTGTGTGTTTGCCGACGGTGACGTGAATGGGCAGACCATTCTCGTGACCGGCGGCGCCGGCCGTGTTGGCTATTACGCCATTCAATGGGCTGCCCAGGCGGGTGCCCGGGTAATCGCCACAGCCAGTAACGATGCCGATGCGGCCCTGTGTCGTGACATGGGTGCCAGCGAGGTGGTCAACCACCGCGAAGAAAACTGGGGCGAGCAGGTGGTCGCTGCCAATGGCGGCGAGAAGGTCGACCGCGTGGTTGAAGTCGAGTTCGGGGTTAACCTGCCCGAAGTGCTTAAATGTGTGCGCATTGGAGCAACTATTGCGACTTATTCATCCACCGTGGTGCCCGAACCCAGCCTGCCGTTCCGCGACATGATGTTTATGGACCTGACGCTGCGCATGGTGATTGTGTACGCCATGCCCGAGCAGGCCAAAGAGGATGCCATTCGCGATACCTCTGAGGCCCTGGCCGCCGGTCGTCTCCAGCACCGCATCGCGCACAGTGTGCCGTTCGCTGAGATGGCGCGCTCCCACGAGTTGATCGAGCAGGGAGGCTTCGGCGGTTGTGTCGTGGTACGCATCAACGACTGATGCGTAAATGTCTGTCATTGCTGGCGTTGTTAGGTGGACTGGCATCGCCAGTAGTGGCTGCACCTGTACCGGAACTGGTGCTGGGCGAAGCCCGGTTTCAGGGCGTTAGTGCGCAACAGGGTGCGGTAGATGCGTTTCTCGGGCTGCCTTTCGCCCAGCCACCGGTAGGTGAACTGCGCTGGCAATCTCCCCGTCCTCCTGAATACCCCGTCGGCAAGCTAGCGGCGGATGCCTTTGCACCTGCTTGTTTTCAGGGCGATCACATTACCAATTGGTATCGCGGTGTGGTTGAGGGTTTTGGTGGCAACCCCGACGAGGTAATGGCACCGGCGGTAAGTGAGGATTGCCTCTACCTGAACGTATGGCGGCCCGCCGAGCGCGGCGACGAGACGCTGCCGGTCATTGTGTATGTGCACGGCGGCAGCAACGCCGGCGGCTGGTCTTACGAGCCCAACTATTTCGGCCATGAGTTGGCGTCCCGCGGTGCTGTTGTCATTACGGTTGCCTACCGTTTGGGGCCCTTTGGTTTCTTTGCCCACCCGGAGCTGGCGAATAGCAACTTCGGCCTGCAGGATATTGTGGCAGCCCTACGCTGGGTGCGCACCTGGGCACCCGAGCTTGGCGCTGACAGTAAGCGGGTCACGGTAATGGGTGAATCGGCAGGTGCGTCGAATATCTCTATGTTGCTGGTGATGCCTGAGGCGAACTTGTTGTTTCAGCGGCTGATACACCAGAGCGCTGGTTGGGCCATCCGCGAACTGCCCAGTCTGGAGACCGGTCAGCAGCAGGGGCTTGCATTACAGCAGGCGGCCAATGTCGAGGATCTGGCGGGGCTGCGTGCGCTGCCGGCGTCGCAGCTGGACACGCTGGCGAAAGCGGTTTACGCCGACAGCGGTTTCGATCCTGTGGCCGGTGATACGGTCGTGCCACTGCCGTTATCCGATCAACTGGCTGCGGACAAGTTACCGGCCATTGACCTGCTCATTGGCAGCAACGCGGATGAATGGAAAATCTATCTGTCAGCGGACGAGACGCTCGATACCTGGCTGCAGCAAAACCTGCCCGAGCCATTGCACGATCGCGCTCGCGCTGCCGTCGAGGGGTTAGATGAGGCGCAGGCTCTCGACCGGCTGATTACCGCCGGTGTTTATGTGTGTCCTTCTATGGACCTCGCAGAGGGATTGGCAGAGGTCGGTGCCAATACCTGGGTTTACTATTTCTCGCGGGTACGGCCGGGGCACAAGGCCGAGGGTATGGGCGCTTATCACGGCGCCGAGTTGCCCTATGTATTTAATACGCATGACAGCTGGCTGCCGACGGCGGCGGAAGATCGCGCGCTAACGAGCGCCATGATGGACTACTGGATGAACTTCGCTCGCAGCGGGAATCCCAACGGCGATGACAAGCCCTCATGGCCTGCGTTCAAGCCCATTGCAGGGCAGGTCATGCAGCTTGATACCCAAATCTCGGCAATAGCCCACCCCAGTGCGTCACTTTGCGGCATACTGAAAGAAAAAGACGCCGCGGAGGGCGCATGACAGACGCAAGCAAGGGAAGTATCGACCGCTGGGCCTTTGGGGCAACGCTGTTCACGATCGCCATACTGGTGGTGCCCATGTGGGTCGCGCCGCAACAGGCTGGCGTATTGATTCAGGCAGCGTATGACAGCCTTACCGAGAACCTGGGCTTTCTGTATCAGTGGTACGGGGTCGCGGTACTGGTATTTCTGCTTTATCTCGCCTTCGGGCGCTTTGGCAAAGTTCGCCTCGGCGAGGCGGATAGTCGGCCCGAGTTCAGTACCCTCAGCTGGGTGGCCATGCTCTTCAGTACTGGTATTGGCGCCGGTTTACTCTACTGGGCGGTCATTGAGTGGGGCTATTATATTGATACGCCGCCCTTTGGTGTTGAGGCGCGCAGTGCTGAGGCCGTAGAGTGGGCGGCGAGTTATGGCTTGTTTCACTGGGGCTTCAGTGCCTGGGGTTTTTATTGCCTGCCGGCATTGGCCATTGCGTACCCTTTTTACGTGCGCAAAATTCCCTACCTGCGGTTGTCCACCGGTTGCCTGCATTTTCTGCCGGGGGGCGTGACCAGTAAACGCGGCCGCCTGCTCGACTTCTTCTTCATGATTAACCTGATTGGTGGCACGGGTACGTCGCTGGGTTTGTCCTCGCCGATGATTGCCGCCAGTTTGGCTGAACTGCTGGGTGTCTCCCATGACTTCGTGCTTGAAGCGCTTGTTGTTGTGCTTTGTATTGGCGTGTTCGGTACCAGTGCTTATCTGGGCCTCGAGCGCGGCATCAAGAAGCTGTCAGATTTCAATTTCTGGCTGGCGATGACACTGTTGTTTTTTGTACTGGCGGTGGGACCGACGCTGTTCATTCTCAAGATGGGTACGAACGGTATCGGTCTGATGGTGCAGAACTTCGTGCGCATGGCGACCTGGACCGACCCGGTAGAAAACACCCGCTTTGTCGAAGACTGGACCATATTCTACTGGGCATGGTGGATTGCCTACGCACCTTTCGTGGGTATCTTTGTGACGCGTATTTCCTACGGCCGCACAATTCGCGAAGTCATTGGTGGCATGCTCGCGTTCGGTAGTGCAGGGGCCTGGCTGTTCTTTATCGTATTCGGCAACTACGCCATGCATCTGGACCTGAACAATCTGGTACCGGTCACCACATTGATGAGTGAGGAAAGCGCTGCAGTGGCCATTGTTGCGGTATTCAGCAGTCTGCCGCTGGGCACTCTGGCCCTGGCCGTTTTTGTTGTCGTGGCGGTGGTGTTTCTGGCCACTACTTATGACTCGGCGTCCTATGCGTTGGCGTCCGTGTCCACCATGGAACTGCACGCGGGCGAAAACCCCGCGCGTGGCTTGCGGATGTTCTGGGCCTGCGCCCTGGGTGTACTCCCCATAACACTGATGTTTGTCGATGGCGGGCTCAAGGTGATTCTCTCCACCACCATTGTAGTGTCGGTGCCGTTACTGGCAGTGGGATACATGATGGCGCGCTCCCTGATGGTGCAACTGCATCAGGATCATCCCGCTTAGCGGAGCATGAGCTGGCCCTGGCTCACCAGGGCCTGTTGGCCATCGGGAAGTTGTGCGAGCACATCGGTGTTCGCAATCAGCGCCACGGGAATCGCCGGCAGATCGATCATGCTGGCCGCGAGCACGGCGGCAACGGCGGTGGGGTCGCTGTAGGCGAGCACAATGGCGGCGGGGCCCCTTCCGGCAGCGAGACATTCCAGCAGTGCGCCGGGAGCCGCAGTACTGCCGCGCGGCGCGGGTAGCACCAGAATGCGCGAACCCACGCAGGCGCCACGCTGTGGGTGTTGGTTATCGACGATCATGCCTGACGTCGGTTCTAGCCCGCCCCAGAAGCTCAGTCCCTGTGAGAGCACCATGAGCCTGCCCTCAGCGCTGCCATCGACTAACATGTCCAATGCAATACCTAAAGCCATGGGCTGTCCCCCAGGCGTTGTAAGTGTCCGCTGCTGGCCGTGGCCAGGCAGTCATTCAGGTCACCCAGAACCGTGGCGATATTCAGGTTGCCTGAGCCGTAGTAAGCCCACTTGGCGGAATCGGTCAGAACCGTCCCTTGCGGGTTGGGAATCACACCGCGATAGTAACTGCAGGCATCGACCACCAGGGTTACGCCGCGCGTTGCCAGCTCACCGGCCAATAACTCACTGTGTAACTGATCGCGGTTGTAACGCGAGGTGGTAACAAATACAGGAATGGTCGCCCTGGTATCCGTTGCAATCATGCGCTTTGTCAGGGCGCGGAGCTGGTCCAGGGAATAGTGTGGTGTGCCCAGGCAAACCGCATTCACCGTTTGCGTGGGCGTACCCTGATAGGGCGCCGCTGTGGTGTGCAACTGTTCAGTCGTCAGCTGCACGCTGTGCAGGTGCGACACCGGGTATTGGTCCGCCTCGGGTGTAACGCCGGCAACGTGAAACAGGGAAATGGCCCCCGCGCTTGCGGCAGCGGCACCCAGCCCGCGCAGGTAGTCCTCGCTTGGCTTAATGCTTAGCCCCCGCAACAGCGGCACCTCGGTACCAAAGTGCTGGCCCAGCCATAAGCCGATGAGTTCTCCCGCTAGCGGTGTACGCCAGGTTTCATCCGGGAGCGCACTGCAGTCGATAATGCAGGTAGGTTGACGCATGTCGTCCAGGTAGAGGCCGTACTCGGGTATGCGCCCGGTCAGTGCCGCGCAGAGATCGAGGTACTGCACGGTCTTGTTGGTGCGCGCACCCAGCACCGAATTGGCGAATACTACGGCGTTGGATTCCGCCCAGGCCAGTGTGTCGCCTAGCATTGGTCGACCCGGTAGTTGGTAGGGCGCACAGGTGAGTTGCGCATCGCAGCCCATGGCCCGATATAGTTCAACCACACTCGCCGCTGCTTCGCGGTCACAGGGTGGGCTGGGCGAGTCGTGTGCGAGGCAGGCGGAGCTGGCATTGAGTGTTGTGGGGACTCTGACCCGGGCGCCGTCTTCAACGAGCCGCCGCAAGAATGTCAGGTCAGCCTCGCCGCTGTAGTAGGGGCCGACCAGGTGACAGTGGTTAACGTCGATGAGGCGCCTTGCCTGAAGCGCTTTGGCGGTTTGCACCACGAACTGCATGGCCCTTGCCGTTGCGCTTCCCCAGCGACCATCAAGGCAGTCGCGATCGTAACTGGAAAGCGCAATATCCTGTGTGCGTAGGGCGAGAGGCATGGCCGGATCGTTCCAAACAGATAATCTAGCCAGTCTAGCAGTGGGCGGCTGTTCTAAGCGTTATTACGCGTGCTTCTGTAGATGATGATTCCTCAGGTACGCAACAAACTGTGTCATGTATGTGGGGCCTAACCGGGTATGGCGATATCAAAGCACTGAGCCAGGTGACGCCTGAGGGTGACGTCGATCAACTGCTTGTTGGGCTGTTCATTGCCGGCGAGGGTAAGTGTGCTCTCCAGGTGGCGGAAAACCGCTGCGGTGAGCATGGCATCGGTATCTGGATCATTGGAACCCATGGCGTTGTGGATGCTGGCGAGTATATTCAGTTGTGCCTGCCACTCTTGATGGAGCATGGCGCGCAACGCCGGGTAGCGCACAGATTCATGGTAGAACGCCAACTCTAGCAGCCGGTCCTGGCGACCGCGGGTCAGTTGGTCCAACACATAGTCCACGGCAATTTCGAAGATAAATGCGGCGGCACTGGCACGCTGCTTTGGCGGTACCGAACCTTCGCCAAAAGGCGCCAGCAGTTCGTTGGTTTCCTTGTAAAAAGGGTTATTGCCGATCTGGGTGCGCTGACTCCAGGTGTGGAAGGCGCTGATGATCAGGTCTTCAATACTGCTGAAATGGTACGTGGTACTGCCAAGGGATACGCCGGCACGTTTGGCAATGGCACGATTACGTACACTGCGCATGCCTTCCTCGACGATGATGTCCAGGGCTGCCTGGAGAATTTTGCCACGGGTTTCTTCGCGCTTCTGAGCATGGCTCCGGCGCAGGGGTTTGGTGAGGGTTTCTACCACGGGGTAACCTATCGAACTTGGTGTTATCGTTATATCTGTACTATCGTACAGTAAATGCGCCGCGCGCAATAGCCCCCCGATTTGCCGGGCCTGAATGCCTGCGTTGTGCCTCTAGTCTTTGAATTCCGGGCTGCGACCCTGCTTGCGTGCGCGGATAGCCTCCTCGAAGTTTTCGGTGGTCATCCGTACAAACAGCTGGGCGTGGCTCTCGTGGTTCATGTGGGTATGCAGGCTGCCGGCGTCCATACCTGCCCACAGCATTTGCTTGCTGAATTCCACGCCCAGTCGGCTGAAACCACAGATGCGCTCGGCGATGGTATAGCATTCTTCAAGGAGTGCCTCGTGGTCTACCGTGCGTGAGACCAGGCCGATGGCTGCGGCCTCGGCGGCGTCTACATCGCGGCCAGTCAGCATGATGTCGAAGGCGCGGCTGGTGCCGATAGCGCGGGGCAGCAGGTAACTCAGGCCCAGCTCTGCGGAAGTCAGGCCATTGTTAATGCCCGCGGGGCGGAAGCAAGCATTATGCGACGCAATGCGGATATCAGTGGCCATGGCGAGGCAAAAGCCACCGCCGATGGCTGCGCCGTTAATGGCGCCGATAACAGGCTGGTGCATATCCTGCAGAGTGCGCACCACGTCCTCGAGAATCTTCATGGCGCGCCTTGCGATGCCCGGTACCGTCAGGCCATTGAAAATATCCAGCCAACCCGGGTCTTCCAGATCTGCCCGGCGCAGAATCCTTCACCGGCGCCGGTCACAATGACCACCCGAACATCGTTGTTGAAGCTCGCCGCTTCAAGCGCCTCGCGAAACGGTACCATGACATCAAATGCCATGGCGTTCATGCGCTCGGGCCGGTTGAGGGTGATCTGGCAGACCCCGTCGTGGGGGTACTCTACGTTGACGAAGGACATCCGGGCTTCCTGCTTGTTGTTATTGATAGCAGTCTAGCCCGGTCCCCCGTGGCTTCACAGTTTCTCGACGGCCTCCAGCTCCAGGCTGTCAAAGATAGTGTTGCGCAGTTCAAGTACTCCATCACTGTCGCCGTCCACCGACTCCTGCGTGACCTTGAAATCTTCCTTTTTGTTCTCGGTTGAGAGCGATCCTAGTATGGTGATACCCAGCGTACCCGGGCCCTCTTCCTCGAGTTGCGCACCGTCATCGTTGCTATCCACAATAACGACCCGGCGCAGGTAGGCGACGAGATCTCCCTCGTCAGCCTCACTCATTTTTATGCCTTCATCTGCGTTGCCGAAAGCTCTAACCCGTTGCACCCTAATGTCAAAGCCACCCGGGCCTTCTTCATCGAGGTCCAGGCCTTCGTCCATATTAAAGCTCAGTGCGCTGTTGCCAATCTGGCCCACAATAGAGCCTGGCCCCGCTTCATCAATGTCAAACCCGTCGTCGAGGTCCAGCACGAGTTCGCCATCATCATCCTCAACACAAGTCGGGTCTTCAGGGTTTTCCAGGTCGGTAATCGCTGCGCAGTAATGACCGTTGGCCTTGAGAGTTAGCCACTGTGCCGCAATGCTGACATCGCCATCGTCGCCTTCATCCAGTTCGATGCCATCTGCGCCAACATTCTCGAAAGTGGAATGGCGTGCCCGGAAGAAAATACTGCCGTCGCCGCGTTCGTCCACCCGGACACCGTCCGCGTCGAACTGGCCGGTACCGACCGAATCGACATGGACGCGAGACAGGGTGATACTGACCGACGCGGGCGAGCCATTGCCGCCACCGCCACTGCCGGCCCCACAGTCTGCGAGGTCGCAATCGAAGACGTGAACGCCATGGTCGCCTGTATGACTGACGCTGACATTATTCAGCGTCAGTTCCACCATACCCTGGCGGGTCACGGGAACACTTACAAGAATGCCGTTGCCGCCGCCCTGCATGATTTGCCAGCCGCCTGCAGGTTGGTCTTCAAAGCTGAGATTGGAAATTTTTAAGCTCGCTCCCTGGGTAATTTCCAGCAGTGTGTTGCCTGCACCACCGCCGGAAATCGTCTGGCCATTACCCACGATAGTGAGGGCATCGCTGTGTTCATAAACCAGTGTGTCGCTGATACCGATATCCCCCACGCCTTCGGCGATCGTAATGTGCGTTGCGCCATTGGCCAGAGCGGTGCGCAGTGACCCGGGGCCGCTGTCGGCGGCACTGGTAACTACGAAGGGCGCTGAGTGAGCCGAGGCAACAAGGGCAGCGTAGCCAATGGCGGTGGCGAGGGTGTGTTTGGCGAAGGTCATGCGGTCTTTCCTTTTTCCTGATGTGAACAATTTATCAGGCCAGCCTAGAGCGCGAATTTTGCAGCGGCGTGTCTATTCAGTGACGATATTGCTACGAAAATGTGGCGGTGCAGTGACAGGGTAAATTTATTAGAATGGGCGCCCACTGTTGTTGTCCTTCCTGTGAGAGTTAATCCCTGAAATGAGTGCCCGGACCGATGTTTGGCAGGCGAAGTTTGAGCGCCTGCGCAGTAATAAATTGTTTGAACTCCTGGTTATTAGCGTCATCCTGATCTCGGCCCTGGTGATCGGAGTGAAGACCTATCCGCTACCACCGCTGGCGAACCAGGCCATCGTCATCATGGACTGGGCGATTACGCTGTTTTTCGCCGTCGAAATTGTCGTCCGTTTTCTGGGGGAGAGTGATCGGCGGCAATTTTTTCGTAGTGGCTGGAACGTATTTGATACGCTGATTGTGGCGGTCAGCCTGATACCCATTGAAGATTCCGAACTCGCCCTGATCGGCCGGCTGGTGAGGATTTTCCGGGTGTTGCGCATGGTATCGATTATTCCCGAACTGCGTACCCTGTTGAATTCACTGCTCAAGGCCCTGCCACAGCTGGGCTATGTCATGCTGATGATGTTTATTATTTTTTACATCTACGCGGCCTTGGGCAGCACATTCTTTGCCGCCATTAACCCCGAACTCTGGGGCGATATTTCCATCAGTATGCTCACCCTGTTCCGGATTATGACGTTTGAGGACTGGACTGATGTCATGTATGAAACCATGGCGATTTATCCGCTCAGTTGGTCGTTCTACCTGAGCTTCATTTTCCTCTCGGCCTTCGCTTTCCTGAATATGATCATCGGTATCGTGGTGAACGTACTGGAGGAAGAGCACCAGGCTCAGGCCCGGGAAGAGGCGCTGGCCGCCGGTGAACCTACCCTGTCTGAACTGCGCGACGAAATACAGGGCCTGCGGCGCCTGCTGGAGAGTCGCCAAAGTTAGGGTGCCTCTGAAATTGCCCTGTGCCGGAGGGGCGACAATAATAGTGGTATGAGAAGCTTTCTTGCTGCGATTCTGTCACTGGCAAGTGGTGTGAGTCTGGCTCAGGAGCTCACGCCTCGTGCCTACTGGCCCGCGCCCAAGGGCACACAGGTGTTGACCATGGGGGTGCTGCACCACTCGGGCGATACGGTCCCCGATCCCTCACTGCCCCTGACGGGGGTGGACTCCCGTATTACTAAGGGCTATCTCGGTTACCTGCGCACGATTTCCCTGTTTGGCCGCTCCGCGAACTTTATCGTCGAGCTGCCTTATTCCGATGGTAATACCCGGGTTGAGCACGAAGAGATGGGCCTGCTAGAGCAGGATTACAAGGGCGTGGGCGATATCTCCGCCACGCTCTCGATAAATCTGCTGGGGGCGCCGACCATGTCCCGGGAAGAGCTCACCGCGATGCGCGAAGCCCCGTCATCCATTGTTGGCGCTATCCTCAAGGTGGTGGCGCCAACCGGTAGCTATGACAACGACCAACTCGTTAACGCGGGCGCAAACCGCTGGGCGTTGCGCGCCGAGGTGGGTTATATGTTGCCGCTGCAGCGCCAGTGGCTGATTGAGGTCGCTGTCGGTGCCTGGATGTTTGGCGATAACGACGACTTTCTCGGCCTGCGCCGCGAGCAGGATGACGTGTATACGGTGCAGGCGCACCTTGTGCATCGCTTTTCGCCGGGGTTCTGGGCGTCGCTGGATTTGAACGGTTATCGCGGCGGGCGCAGCAAAATCGACGGCCGGCGCCTGGATGATTTGAAGCGGGATTCCAAGTACGGCGCCACGGTGGTGTGGCCAGTGGCCCGCGGTCAGGTCCTGAAATTCAGCTATGCCGCGGGCTCGGTCAATGACGCCGAAGAAGACTTCGACGTATTCTCCCTGAACTATCAGCGCCTGTTTTAGCGCAGGCGCTGAACCCGCACCGGTATTAGCTCATCCAGCGTCCCAGAGGCGTCTTCACCCACAGGAAATTCATGAGCTTTTTCATGCCTTCGGCACTGTCAGCGCTGTAGGGGTAGCCGTTTTGCATCTTGCCACCGAAGCGGTCGATGACAATCGGCATTTCATGGGTGTAACCGCGCAGGCCTTTCTTGCCGTTGACCTGGCCGAGGCCAGAATTCTTCTTGCCGCCAAAGGGAGCGGCGGGAATGCCGTAGCTGACGGCCATATCGTTTACCGAGCAGGCGCCGGTGTCGATGGCTGCGGCGAGGCGATAGCCCTTGTCTTTGTCCTGGGTCCAGACATTGCCGTTGAGCCCGAATTCGGAATCATTGGCCAGGCGAAGAGCTTCCTCTTCAGTGTCGACTTTCTGGATGCAGAGAATCGGACCAAAGGTCTCCAGCAGCATGATATCCATGCTGTTGTCGACTTCTGTGATCACCGTGGGTTCGTAGTATAGGCCGGGAAGATCCGGGTTGCGCTTGCCGCCCATGAGAATGTTGGCGCCCTTGGCTCGGGCGTCTTCGACGTGGGCTTCGATGATAGCCATTTGCCGATCCCAGAACACAGCGCCGACGTCTTCATTCCAGCCATGCTCGCTACCCTGACGCAGGCCTTTGCCTTTCTCCAGCACCTTCTGCAGGAACTCGTCGTAGACCTCTTTAACGACATAGATGCGCTCGGTACCGCAGCAGTAGTGGCCGGTGTTCATACATGAGCCCACCCACGCACCGTCGGCGGCACGATCAAGGTCCGCGTCAGCGCAGACAATCATGGCGTCGTTACCGCCCAGTTCCAGGGATACGGGAATCAACTGTTCGGCGCAGGCCACGGCCACTTTCTTGCCGGTGGCGACGCTGCCGGTAAAGGAAACCTTGTCGACGCCACCGCGAACAATGGCAGCACCGGTTTCCCCATCGCCCAGCAGTACCTGCAATACGCCATCAGGCAGGCCTGCCTGGCGGAAGATATCCTCAGCAAGTCTTGCAGAATAGGGGGTGACTTCTGAGCCCTTGGCTACCACGGCATTACCCGCCAGGATCGCCTGCGCTGCCTGGTTCATTACCAGTACAAACGGTCCATTCCAGGGCGTGATCAGGCCCACGACACCCAGCGGTTTATAGACGATGCGGAGCTGTTTCATGATGCCTATCAGGCCGTGGGCCTTGCGCTTGCGGGGGCAAGGAATTTCTCGGCGTTCTTGGCGTAGTAGCAGAGCTGGTCGGCCACGGAAAACACTTCCATGCTCATCGCATCGGTGCGTGCCTTGCCGGTTTCGCTGACCACAGTGTCGATGACTTCGTCCTGGCGCTCCAGAAGAATCTGCAGCGCCTTTTCGACGATAGCTGCGCGCGCCTTCATGCTGGTTGCTGCCCATGCCGGCTGCGCGGCGCGGGCCTTCTGGATGGCCGCGGCGACATCTTCACTATTGGCGCACACCAGTTCGCCGGTGGGCTCGAGGGTCACCGGGCTGCGCAATTGCAGGTGGCGGCGTGAGTCGTTGGATTCAATCGGTTCGTACAGAGACATGTCAGGGCCTGCTACGGATGCTTGGGTTTGTTATAAACTAATGATCGTTAGTCTCGCCGTCAATGTCCTGCACCGCCCCCTCAGCTGATGAAAACGATCATATACTGCGGCGCATGACCGATTGTGGAATAATGCGCGGTTTCCACCTCGGGGCACTATTCTGGTCATGTCGGGCTCACCCGTACTGTTATTGTTGGCTTACTGCGTAGCCATTGCCTGCTTCTCCCTGGCGGGGGGCAGTTGCCGAATTGGGTAAAGATGACCCACACGCGTACCCAGCTGATGATGAGCCTGGTGTCAGGGTTGATGCTGGGTGTGGCGTTCTATCACCTGTTGCCACACAGCATCGCGTTGGAGCAGGGCAGTGTCGATCGCTCGGTCTGGTGGTTAATGCTCGGATTGATTGGCATGTTGCTGATGTTGCGCATGTTTCACTTCCACCAGCACGATTTCAGCCTGGAGGAGGGCGTTCATTATGAGCATGGCCATGGGCACAGTCATGGCCATGTTAATGGCCAGGAGGGCGTGCACAGCCTCAGCTGGGTGGGGATTGCCCTGGGCCTGGGCGTGCACACACTCATTGACGGCGTGGCGCTGGGTGCGGTCATGGTGGGTGAGTCTCACTCGCATACTACTGTACTGGCCGGTTTTGGCGTATTCCTGGCGATTTTGCTGCACAAACCACTTGATGCGATGTCGATTACCTCGGTGATGGAAGCGGGCGGCTGGAGCCCACGCGCCCGGCTGGCAACCAACCTGGCGTTTGCGCTGTTGTGCCCTCTGGGGGCGCTGGCATTTTACTTTGGCATCGATTCGCTCACTGGCAGCCCCGAGGTACTGGTAGGTGCGGCGCTGGCGTTCTCAGCCGGCGCGTTTATCTGTATTGCCCTTAGCGACTTGCTGCCCGAGGTCCACTTTCACAGCCACGACCGTGGCAAATTGACCGCGGCATTTCTGCTCGGTATCGTCCTTGCGTATGGCATCGGGGCAATCGAACCCAGCTCCATGCATCATTGATTCGGAGGGGATAACACAGTGGCCCAGGTAAAGCGCATCATCTACCCTCCCGTGTGGCTTGCCATCGGGGTGATCGTGCAGTTTGTCTGCAATGAGTACTTCCCCTTGGCGCGCTTCACCTCCACGGCGGGGCAAATGGTCGGCGGGGTGATTCTAGTTGCCGGACTGGCGCTGCTGGTGTTGGCTGGCGGGCTGTTCAAACAGGCGGATACCGACCTGATTCCTTTCAAGAATGTGTCTGCACTGGTCACTACCGGTGTGTACCGCTTCACTCGCAACCCCATGTACCTGGGAATGACGCTGGTGTTATTGGGCTGTGCGGTAACGGTGGGGGCAGCGGCGGCGTTTATCGTGCCGCCGGTGTTTATGGCGATTATCCAGCTGCGTTTTATCCTCCCGGAAGAGCAAATGCTGCGGGAGCTGTTCCCCGAAGAGTTTCCTGCCTATTGCAAGCGGGTGCGCCGCTGGATCTAGTTCAGCGCTGCTGCTGGGCTGACAGGTCGCGGGCCTCTTCCAGGCCCCCGGCATTGATCACATTGCTGTAACCGCGCCGCTCCAGGCTTTCCTTGGCTACTTGTGCCCGGCCACCGGCGCCGCAGTACAGGTAAATCTCGCTGTCTTTATTCACGTCCAGGCCATGTATGCCAGATTCAACCTGGTCAAAGGGGATATGGTGCGCGCCGTCGACGTGACCTGCGTTAAATTCGGCCGGTGACCTTACGTCAATCCATACGGGCTCAGAGGCCCAGGTGACGGAGGTGTAAAGCCAGATGAGAACCGCTAGAAATTGACGCATGTTGTTGTCCCGTAAATGAATTGGCAGGTGTCATAGCCAGCCCGCGAGTTGATCCTCGATCAGGTGCGCCAGCGCGGCGACATGGTCCTGGCCGCTGTTCAGGCAGGGTATAAACCCGTAGCTGGTACCGCCGTTGTCTATGAAAACTTCGCGATTTTCCTCGCCCATCTCTTCGATGGTTTCCAGGCAGTCTGAGGAGAACCCGGGGCAGATGACCTGCACGCTGTCGACGCCCTGGCTGGGCAGGTCGGCCAGTGTCTCATCGGCGTAGGGGCGCAGCCACTCCTCACGCCCGAAGCGTGATTGAAAGACCGTCATGTAGCTGTCCTCGGTGAGGCCCAGCAAATCGACGACCAGTTGCGTGGTGCGATGGCATTGCTGTTCGTAGGGCTCGCCCTCGTCGCAGTAGCGCTGGGGTACACCGTGGTAGGAGAACACCAACTTTTTCGGCACACCGTGTTCCGCCTGGTAGCGCTTGATGCTGAGGGCCAGGGCGGCGATATAGTCTTCGTTGTCGTGGTAACCGGAGATAAACCGCAGGTTCGGCATGGAGCGCCGGGACTCCAGGCAATCGTTAAGAGCGTCGGAGGTGGAGCCCACGGTCGCGCCGCTGTACTGGGGAAAGAGCGGCAGGACCAGCAGTTTCTCAACGCCGGCGTCGAGCATTTTTTCGACCACGCTGGCCATGGAGGGATTGCCGTAGCGCATGGCGAAATCTACCACCACATCGTCGCCGTGACGTTCACTCATGATATGGCTCAGGGCATTAGTTTGCGCCTGGGTATGTATCATCAGCGGCGAGCCTTGTTCGGTCCATACAGTGGCGTAGGCGGCTGCCGACTTGGCTGGACGGGTATTGAGAATAATGCCGTTGAGAATGGGCACCCATTGCCAGCGGGACAGGTCAACCACCCGGGGGTCGGACAGAAATTCTTTCAGATAGCGCTTCACCGCTGCCTTGTCGGGGGCATCGGGAGTGCCGAGGTTGGTCAGGAGAACGCCAATCCGTGGGCGTTGTGCATAATTCACTGCAGTACGGCTCTTTTCCATGGGGCGCCAATATACGTGGGGATACGTTGAGCGCCAAGGGGTGGATTGATTTTTTTGGTAAAGAAAAACGTCGTAGATCGGGCGTGAAACCGCGGCTGTGACAGTGGGGTGAGTTGGGATGACTCATTTAGGTCATAAGCGTGTCCAGAATCATCCCGAGCAGGAACAGCGAGGTAAAGCGCCGCGTGTGGCGAAATGCGTTCGCTGAAAACCGCAGGGGCCAGATGCCCTCGGGGTAACTGGCGGGTGCTTCTGTGGGTTTTGGTGCAGAAAATACCCCAAATAGCCGGGGCAGTTGGGGCAGGCAGGCAAACACCAGTAGCATTGGCCAGGCGAAGGTGCCTGTAGCGACTGTCACGCGGTGGTTGAGGACGCCCCCCACGCGGCCCGCCATGTCGATGTTGATCACACGCCTGTTTATGTTTCGCCCCTGGTGTCACCCAAGGTGTGTGGCCGCTGCCATGTTGCGGCGAAAGAGCAGTTTGCTCAGTGTGGCCACTACCGCGCCTATCGCCAGATTATTCCCAAGGACAGCCTCCACGCGCTCGTGAATGTGCACGAGGGGACCGGCTGCATGCAGTGCCAAGGTACCGAGATCAGCTCGACGAAAACAAGCGCCCAACACCGGAAACCTGGCCCAACATCAGTGGCACCATGAAGGCCGCCGCGGACTACGCCCACTGGCACGGCTTCTTCGAGCTGCAACAAAATCTCTACAAACTGCAACTCATCCACGCCAAACGCCTGGAAACCGGCCAGATCGAACCCGACGCCCCCTCCGCAAAAAACACTAACCCTGGGGTCAGGTCTCAAAATTCTGAAGCAAGCGTTTCAGAATTTTGAGACCTGACCCCAGTGGGTTAGCATGAAATTGGGGGGATGTCGCGCTTCTCAAAGGGCGAAACTGTCCGTAATATCCGCGGTCGATAATAATTATGTCTGATGTTCCGGTGATCCCGGTATTGAAAATGAGGTAGCCGTGGCAAAGAAAGACAAGCCCACGTTTTCCGCTGGCGCACTGCGCCGCAGTTTGAGTGTTTCCATGGCCGGCGTACGCGCTGGTGGTGCCCTTGCGGTGGATGGTGCGGTATCGCGCCTGATGGGCAAGAGTGAGGATGATCCCCAATCGGACTTTGCCCGGTCCGAGGCGCAGCGTTTTGCTGCAGAACTTGGACGGCTCAAGGGCACCTACGTCAAAATTGGACAAATGCTGGCCCTGTTTGGCGAACACTTCCTGCCCCCGGTGCTGGTCGATGCACTGCGCGATCTGTCTGATCAGACGGAGCCTTTGCACTGGGATGCACTGGAGTCGTTTGTGCGCGGCTCGCTCGGGGCGCGTTTTGATGAACTGGACATCGATCCGGAGGCCATCGCCGCCGCCTCGCTGGCGCAGGTGCATCTGGCGCAGGTACGGGCGACGGGCGAGTGGATTTGCATCAAGGTTCAGTACCCCGGGTTGGCGAGTATGATCGACAGCGATTTCGACGCTGTGATCAAGATGCTGGTGCTGGCCCGCTGGGTGAAATCCGGGCGCGATCTCGATCACTGGATGAAGTCGCTGCGCTCACACCTGCACAACGAAATTGATTACCACCGCGAAGCCCTGCTCACCGAAGAGATGGGGCAGCGTGTTGCGGGGCTATCGGCCTCGGGGGTGAGCTACAAAGTGCCGCAGCTACATCGTGACTACTGTACGGGCGTTGTGCTGGCGATGGAGTTCATCGAGGGGTACTCGGTGGTCGATACTTCCATTCAGGGGCTCTCGCAGCAACGCCGTAATGACCTGGGCAAAGCGATGCTGGAGCTATTCTTCTATGAGCTGTATGACTGGGGCACGCTGCAGACCGACCCCAATTTTGGCAACTATCTGTTGCAGCTCGACGACCGGCGCAAACGCGAGGGCAACGACCAGCTGGCCCTGCTCGATTTCGGTTCTGTGCTCGATTGCAGCGACGAATTTCTCTTTCATCTACGCCACACGATAGCCGCGAGCCAGCGCCAGGATGAGCCTGCGATCGTAGAGGGTCTCATCGGTCTGGGTTGCCTGCAGCCCGATGCCAGCGATGAGGCACGGCACATGTTTGCAGACTTCTGCGTACATTTGCTGGAGCCACTGCGCCCGGTGGCGGAGTTGCCGGCTGAGTATCTCAATGCGGATGGCGAGTACTGCTGGGGAAGATCGCGGTTGATGCGGCGCGCCGGCAAACAGGCGGCGGTGTCGGCGGCCAGTCGGCACTTCACCACGCCCTCGCGGGACTTTGCATTGATCGCCCGCAAGCTGACCGGCGTATTTAACTTTATTGCCGTACTGGATGCCCAGTTTAATGCCTGTGACATGATTGAATCCCATATTGCCGCCTGGCAGGAGCGTGAATCGCGTGGCCGGACGTAAACCAGATGATGACCAGAAAGCGATTCCCACCAGCCGGGTAGGGCGCTTTGCGCGTGTCGCTAAAATGGCCGGCGGCGTGGCCGGTGGCATGATTGCCGAGGGTACGCGCCAGTTGAAGGCCGGCAAGCGGCCGCGGGCACGTGACATGCTGCTCACCCCGGGCAATGCCCGGCGGGTGGCAGACCAGCTTGCGACCATGCGCGGCGCCGCCATGAAAGTGGGCCAGATTCTGTCGATGGATACCGGCGATTTTCTGCCCCGGGAACTGGCAGACATTCTCGCTCGGCTGCGCTCTGACGCTCGCTACATGCCGCCAAACCAGCTCAATGCGGTCATGACCGAAGCCTATGGCGAAGAGTGGGAAGCGATGTTCTACGGCTTTGAGCACAAGCCCCTGGCCGCTGCCTCGATTGGTCAGGTCCATCGCACCGTATCGCCTGATGGCCGTGAAATCGTGCTCAAGGTGCAGTACCCGGGTATTGCAAACAGCATTGACGCGGATGTCGACAATATTGCGTCGCTGTTGAATATCTCCGGCCTGTTACCGGCAGAGCTGGAGATTCAGCCGCTGCTTGAAGACGCCAAAGCCCAGCTGCACGACGAGGCCGACTACCACAAGGAAGCTGAATTCCTCGCTGCATTCGGTGAGCTGCTGGCGGACGATGAGCGATTTGTGGTCCCGGAGGTGATTCCCGATATTACCCGCAAGACGGTACTCGCCATGACCTATGTGGAAGGCGAGCCAATAGAAACCATTGCCACCTTGCCCCAGGCAGATCGCGATGCGGTGATGACGGCGCTGGTGGAGCTCATGTTCCGGGAGTTGTTCGAGCTACGCATGGTTCAGACCGACCCCAATTTCGCCAACTACCAGTACAACCGCCGCAGCGGCAAGATTGTGTTGCTGGATTTTGGTGCCACCCGCCGGTTCAAGGCCGGTTTCGTCAATAACTACCGCAGCCTGGCCAAGGCGGCCATCGCCGGAAACGAAAAGCGGCTGCTGGCCGCGGCTGAAAAAGTAGGATACGCCGTTGGCGATGAGGACAGCGAGTATCGCGAGATGATTCTGGCGCTGTTCCTGGTGGCTCTGGAGCCGCTGCAGCACGAAGGTCCCTATGATTTTGCCGCCTCAGACATGGCGGCACGCATGTCACAACTGGGTGAGGACGTCACCCGCTTCAAGGATTTCTGGAAGGCACCGCCCACCGATGCTGTTTACTTTCATCGCAAGCTGGGGGGGATGTTTATGCTGGCGAGCCGCCTTAAGGCGCGGGTGGATGTACAGCAGCTGTTGCGGCAGTTTCTGTAGGGGCGCCCTCAGGAGCCCACAGTCTCCGCGTATAATTCGTCGAAGGATTCCTGCAGGCAATCCGTGTAAAAGCCCGGGTCCGGCAGCATGTCGCGACAACCGGTGAACGACAGCGTGATCGACCCCTTTTTGTTCTGTACCGAACTGTAAACAATGTGGAATAGCCCCACGTTGGGCAGCAGTGGTCCCAGGCTGATGGAGTCCACCAATTCCGCACCACACATATACAACTGGAAGGGGGCGCCGGGAACATTGGTGATCACGGTATTGAACATGGTGCCGGCCTCGGCCAGGCCCGTGGCTGCGGCGGTACGGATCGCCAGCGACAATACGTTGCCTGGCAGCACGTCGGCTACGTCGACTGCAAAGCGTGGTCCCAGTGCTTCGGCATAGGCCTTGGCGGAGGTTGAAGCCTTGTGGATGGCGGCCAGTCGCTCGGCACCATTTTCTATGTTGGTATGCATGCTGACGTGCATAAAACCCACCATGTTGCCGCCGGCAGCGCGCTCCTCGACGGAGCGCACGTCGATAGGGCAGCCTGTGATCAGGCTGTCATTGGGGAGCTCGCCTTTCGAGTCGAGGTAGCGGCGCATGCCGCCACCGACAATGGCGAGCATGGTGTCATTAATGGTCGCCCCGGGGCTGGTGTTTTTAATCGCGCGCACATTCTCAAAATCAAAGCGTTTTGCGCCCACCACCCGGTGGCGTGAAATCTTGCCCTGAAAGCGCGTGTTCTGGCGCTCGTTCATTTCCTCAAAGTCGCCCGCTTTGCGGCCGGCACGGATACGGGTGAATGCGGGGACGCTGTCTTTAACGAACTGCCATGCCTGGGCCGGTTTTTTCCAGGCATCGACATAGGCTCGGCCGAGCATGCGGGCCTTGGAAGGGCGCTCGATGATCCACGGCGGTGCTTCACCGGGATCGCTGGTTTCAGGTGTCATGTCGTGCACGATGTTCATGAACTGGGCACCGGTGGCGCCATCCATTGCGCAGTGATGTACCTTCATCAACAGCGCGAAGCAGCCTGGAGGGTAGCCCTCTACATTGTTCAGCCCCTCAATGACATACAGTTCCCACATGGGCTTGTCGCGGCGGAGGGGTACGGCATGAATGCGGGAGGCCAGAATGCACAGCTGGCGCCAGTCGCCGGGCTTGGGCAGGGCGATATGGCGAACGTGGTACTCCATGTCGAAGTCAGGGTCTTCCACCCAATAAGGGCGGCCGACACCACCGGGAACAAACGCGAGTTTGCGGCGAAAAATGGGCGATAGATGCTTGCGGCGCTCTAGCATGTCCAGGATCTGCTTAAAGCGTACCTTGCCATTGGGCGCGGTGGACTGATCATAAATGCTGACG
Organism: Halioglobus japonicus; assembly: GCF_001983995.1. Lineage (NCBI taxonomy): Bacteria > Pseudomonadati > Pseudomonadota > Gammaproteobacteria > Cellvibrionales > Halieaceae > Halioglobus > Halioglobus japonicus. The sequence continues at coordinate 1,675,516 of NZ_CP019450.1, forward strand.
CCGCCAATATGCTGGGGCATGCCGTCTATTTCGGCATGCAGGAACATGGCGTCCTGACCGGAGAGTTGCTGCATGGACTTTCCAGGCTCCTGTTGTCGAATCCTCAGCATTGCGGGTTTTCCAGCCAACGTCAAACGTGTGGGCCCGGCGCAGTACCCTGTCTAGTCGACGACAATTTCATCGAGGTGAACAGGGCGGGTAATCAGCTGGCGCTGTTCGGGGCCGTAGTGCTGATCGCGGTTTTCCAGGCGCAGGCGCAGGTATCTGGCTGACGTAGTGTCTGCTTCGAGTATGACGGCGCCGTTGTTCAGTGCGTCACCTTCACATTGGCCTAGCGGCTGCCACTGCTGGCTGTCATCGGATGAATATGCCTCGATCCTGCTAGGAAAAAACAGTTCGCGATGGGCGCCTGCTTCAAAGTTCAGACTCATCCGGGTCACTGGCTGGGAGCTGCCCAGGTCGATGACCAGATCGTTGTCGACATCTGTGAACTGCGTCCACTCGAAGCCGTGGAAGATGCGCTCGTTACCCAGCTTGCCGTCGGTCAGGCGTGCGAGTTCGGGTGCCTCGTGCAGTTCGCCTGACGCTAGCCGAAAGAGTGGGCAGTGGAGAGCACGGTGGATGCTCAGGTGCTGGCGTTCGTCGCCGTAGCACCGGCCGGTGACAGAATCAACGCTCATGCAGCGCACTACGCAGCTCTGTTGAATGACCAGCGGCGCCCGATAAATTGGCGACTCAGTGGTGGGCGGGCTGCCATCGGTGGTGTAGTGAATCACCGTACCTGGCATGTCACAGGCCATGGTCACGCTGAGCCCGCCGTTCGTCGCCGGGGTGAACTCAAGGCGCGGTTTCCAGGCGCTGTCCGCCACGGTGTGGCCCTGTTGCCGCAGGGTGTCCATGAGTGCGGGCAGGCGCTGGCAAAAGCTTGTCCAATCGCGGCCGGGTCCTGTCCAGGTGACTTCGGACAGGGCTGTCATGCGCGGCAGGCAGGCATACTCCACGGTCGCGGTATCGCGCAGGTACTCCGTCCATACATTGGCCTGCGCCCCGAGGATGCGTGGGCGCAGAGCCTCACTTACCCCGTCCGGCAATGGGTCGTAGTCGAATACCTGCTTGAGGCTGGCAAGCCCGTGAATGGCCTGTGGCTCGTCCAGCGACGTGGATTGGTAGAAATCAAAGTAGGTGCATTCCACGGGCGTCATGATGGTTTCATGGCCCGCTTCGAGGGCTTGTTGGCAGGCGTCAAACCCGGTCCAGCACATAATGGTGGTGCTGGTGTCGACGTTGCCTTCCATGACCTCGTTCCAGGCGATGGCGCGTCGGCCCAGTGAGGCCAGAATGTCCTCTACCCGGGAGACAAAGTAGCCGTGTAGACGGTCGACCGAGGTCATTCCCTGATCGCGCATCAGCTGCTGGCAGCGCGGGCACTGCTGCCACTTATCTTTGATGACTTCGTCGCCGCCAATATGGACATACTCGAAGGGAAACAGCTCGGCGAGTTCTGCAAACAAGTCGGCGAGAAATGCAAAGGTTTCTTCGCTGGGGCACAACACATCCGGAAAGATGCCGTAGTGCGCCTCTACCTGATAGTCGCCGTCGTCACAGGCCAGTTGGGGGTATGCCGCCAGTAAAGCTGCCGCGTGGCCGGGGATATCGATCTCCGGCAGCACTTCAATATGACGAGCCGCGGCATAGGCGACGACTTCCTTGACCTCTTCCTGGGTGTAGTAGCCACCGTGAGGCTTATCCTCGTATCGACGCTCCCGGTTCGCGGTATGCCCGATGACGCTGCGATCGCGCCAGGCGCCCACCTGGGTAAGGCGAGGAAAACGCCGGCTTTCAAGGCGCCAGCCCTGGTCGTCACACAAATGCCAATGGAATCGGTTCATTTTGTGCAGCGCCAGCAGGTCGATGTAGCGTTTGATAAAGGCCACATCGAAGAAGTGGCGGCTGCAGTCCAGGTGCATGCCGCGCCAGGCGTATGTCGGTGCATCATCGATACGCAGGCAGGGAATTTTATGGCTGTCGGCAGTGGCAACCAGTTGCAATAGAGACTGACAGCCATAGAACGCCCCAGCGGGAGTGCCAGCTTCGAGGGTGACGCCTGCGTGAGCCACGCTCAGTCGGTAGCCTTCGGGCGTTTCGATATCGGGTGCCAGGCTCAGGGTCAGGGGGGTGCCTGACTCGGCTGTGCTCAGGGTGGCTTGCAGTAGTTCTGCACTGGCGGCGAGCTGCGAGCTGTCACAGTTCACGGTGACCGCTGAGAGGTCACAGCTGCCTTCATCCCGTTGTAGTGATTGTGGAAACGGAAGAATGGCTGGTTGCATTGCTCGCGGTCTCGCTTGAGGTTCGGGGTTTAGCCCATAGTTTGCAGGTGGCAGTTGCGGGCGTAAAGCAGGGCGCCTGCGTCAGGCTCCTGTTGCGGCGGTTTGGCGTGGTTGATCACCGCAGCGCTCAGCCATGGCTGATACTTGTCGGCCAGACCGCCCAACATGCAGAAACTGGTAGCGCCTTCTGCCAGCATTTTTTCGGCCATGGCTGACAGATAAGCGGCACCCCGGCGCACGATTTGCTCGGCGACTGCGTCGCCCTGTTCTGCCGCCTCAAAGACAAGCGGGGCCAGAGTGGCGTACTCGCGCGATGTGGCTCCCGCCATTTTGTCGGTAATGCCCAGGCCCTGCACATGCAGCTGTTGTTCGAGCATGGGGAGCAATGCTGTGGAAGGACCAATGCTGTCGAGGGTGAGGAGGGCGTCTCTGATGGCTTCCAGGCCCAACCAGGCGCCACTGGCGATATCGCCGATCGGGAAGCCGTGGCCGCCGTAGCTGCGGGTGGTGGAATCCATCGACATATAGCCAACAGAGCCGGTTCCAGCGACGATGACTGCGCCGTTTTCGCCGCCGTGGGCGGCCAGACAGGCGATGTGGATGTCGGTGGTAAGGTGCATCTCGCCGAAGGGGTGATCCCAAGCCTGCATCAGCTTCATAAAGCGGGGCACATTGACCCCTGCCAGGCCAACGCCTGCAATAGTCTCGCCCATCTGGTTGGCTGAAAGTCCTGCGCTTTCGAGGGCAAGTTGGGTGGCCTCGATGATAGACGACTTTGCCTGTTCAAGGTTCTGGAAGGGATTGGCGGGGCCAGCGATACCGCAGCCCTGTGTTCCCGGGGTGCTCACGCGGGCCTTGCACTTGCTGCCGCCACCGTCGATGCCCAGGTAAATGGGTTGGGAGGGAGTGTTATTGCACGTCATTTATGTCCCCATCGAAAAATAAAAAAAGCCGGTGCACAGCAAAGTGCACCGGCCAAGCTAAGCCTGGTCTTGTCACCCGGCTCGCTGTTGGGCGTCACCGCAACGCCCGACACACAACTGTTATGTGCTCTCGCACACTTGACTGGAGGGAACTCTAGATATTTGAGACAACGTTGTCAACACAAGACTCGAAAGAAACTTGAATTTCGATATTTCGTTTTGTTCCTAATAACTAGCAATCTCAATATATATAGTTATTTAAGGGGTTTAAGCGATTTATATGTTGTCTGGTGCTTTTCAAAAAATAGTTGACAACGTTGTCCTGTCGGCACTAGAGTCTGACTTCGCCGTCGTGGCAGGCTCATCGCCAGGCCGGTTTGAGAGACGATAATTCGATTAATTGGGGAAGCTAAATGTCCAGTAAACTGAGAGAAGCTATCCGCGCCGTAAACCGCAGCACCGTCGCCGCAGCCTCTGTGGGGGCGATTGCCCTGGCCGGTGTGAATGGTGTCGCGCTGGCGCAAGATGAAGAACAGGTGATAGAGGAAGTCATTGTAACTGGCTACCGCGGCAGCCTGCTCAAGAGCATTAACATGAAGCGCGACAGCGATGCCGTTGTCGACGCGATTACCGCCGAGGACATTGGTAAGTTCCCCGACAAAAACGTGGCTGAATCACTGCAGCGCGTCCCCGGTGTTACCATTCAGCGCCAGTTCGGCGAAGGTTCTGCCGTATCTATCCGCGGTGTGGGTAACGAGCTGACCCTGACCACTCTGAACGGTCAGAATGTTGCTTCTACCGGCTGGTTCGTATTCCAGCCCGCCAAGCGTAGCTTCAACTACGAGCTGTTGCCCTCTGAACTGGTCGGCAACATTGAAGTTTACAAGACCTCCCAGGCGGACCTGCCTGAAGGCGGCGTAGGTGGTACCGTTACCATTAACACCCGCACGCCTCTGGAGCTGGATTCCCTCACGGTTTTCGCTTCTGCTGAAGGACAGTATCAGGAAGATTCTGAAGAAACCGATCCCATGATTTCTGGCCTGGTGAGCTGGAAGAATGACAGCGAAACCTTTGGTGCGCTGATCTCGGCTGTATCCCAGGAGCGTTCCCTGCAGCGTCAGGGCAACGAGGCGTTCTGGGAGTGGGGCGCCGGCCCTGTGGCCTTTGAGCAGGAGCGTAAGCGCACCGCGTTTACCGGCTCTTTGCAGTACAGCCCCAATGAAAACTTTGATGTCGTTGTGAACTACATCGACATGGAAATGGAGGCGGATAACACCAACTACGCACTGTGGCTGACCCAGGGCAACACGTCCTGGAGTGGTGTCGATACGCCGCCTGAGTGCCTGATGGGTGGTACACCGGTCTGTGGCCCTCTGAATGTGGCGTTCTACCAGGCGCGTCCGCGTGAAGCGACCATGGAAAGTGATGTTATCGATCTGGATTTCACTTACAGCGGCGACAACTACGTCCTGGAATTCCAGGTGGGTGAGACCACATCATCAGGTGGTACTGACTTTGAAATGGTTGTCGAAGACGGCACCGGTGGTACCCCAATTCCCGGTGGCACTTACGATTTCCGCGGCGGTGAGCAGACCTGGGATACGGCTGGCTTCGATATCACCAGCTACACACCCGATACGCTGGCAATGGGCACCGGTTCCGCCTTCAATGCGACACCCAAGACCGACGAAGAACAGTACGCCCAGTTCGATGCTGAGTTTGATATGAGCAATCTCGGCCCGATCTACGCAGTGAAGGCCGGTGTACGTTACTCCGACCACAACACCACCAGCCGTCGCTATGAGTTCCAGCAGGATCCCAGCTTCAACCCGGTGATTGCGACCTCTGAAGTGGCCGATGGCACTATTGATGTGGGCGCCGGCAGCTATGAAATCCTTAATGTTGACGCCGATGCGCTCAAGAGCTGGGCCAAGAGCAGCATCACTGGCCGTACCGAAGATCTCGGTGCCTACAGTGAAATCGACGAAGAGAACACGGCCCTGTACGCCATGGCCAAGTTTGAAGGTGAATCCTTCCGAGGTAACTTTGGTGTGCGCTATGTGTCGACCGATGCTACCTCCACCTACTACCTGGACGGTGTGAAGCAGGAAGCAGACGCAGATTACGCTGAGTGGCTGCCCAGCTTGAACCTTGCCATGGATCTCAGCGATGAGCTGATCTTCCGTGTTGCAGCGGCTCGTGTCATGGCCCGTCCTCAGTACGTTGACATGTACGTTAACCCGGATAACACCGGTACTAACGACGACCTGCCCAACAACCAATTCTGGATTATCGGTAACGTTGGCCTGGATCCGTACATCGCCAATCAGTTCGACGCGGGCGTCGAGTGGTACTTTAACGACTCCTCACTGCTGTCGTTCACTTACTTCACCAAGGACGTGAAAAACTTCGTGACCTTTGTCGAGTACCCCGCCAGCGCCGGTGAAATTCCGTTCCCGCTGCCTCCTGAGGAAGCGGCGTTCGGTTGGACCGTGCAGGAAAAAGTCAACGGCAAGTCTGCCCAGATCGAAGGTTTTGAACTGCAGTACCAGCAGGACTTCGGTAACGGCTTTGGCCTGACAGCCAACTACACCTACACCGATGCAGAGGCTGACGACGGTACCTTTACTGACGGCAACACCGTCCTGAGCGACAGCTCGAAGGATTCCTACAACGTGTCAGGTTACTTCGAGAACGACCTGCTCCAGGCGCGTTTGGCTTACAACTGGCGTAGCGAGTACATGATTCGTGACGTCGGCGCCTACGCCAACCGTCTGCACGATGACTACGGTTCTCTGGACTTCTCGTCTGCATGGTTTGTCACCGACAACATCACTGTGAACTTTGACGTGATCAACATCACTGAAGAAGATGCAGAGCAGTTTGGTAACAACCAATCCTACTCTCCGAACAGCGGTTTCACCGAAGGCTTCCCTCTGTATGCCTACGAAATGCCGCGTCGCTTCGTACTGGGAGTCTCTGCGCGCTTCTAAGCGCGCAGGTCTCTGCTAAGCAATCAGGGGAAGTTCAGCTTCCCCTTTTTGTTTATACTGCCAGGCCCCTGAAATACCCATTGGAGCTATCTATGGCTAATCCTGTACCTCTGGATCACGCGATCCATTCCAGCACACGTGTGCGTCCCTCTCCAGAACTGTCTATTGCAGCAAATCAGCAGGTGCTGCCTGTTGTCGTGCACGAGTTTGCCCAGTTGTCTGTGGAATTCCCCCTGGTGTTTTTGAAGCACGCCGAAACCGGCCAGTTTCAGGCTGTGGCACTGCTGGGCCTCGCTGAGGGTGAGAATCTCATGCTGCAAGATGGCAAGTGGCTGGGTGCGACATTGCCCGGTGCTCTGCAAATGCCGCCGTTCAAGCTGCTGATGCTCGACCCCAATGGCGAGCGGGTCACCGTGGGTATCGACCCCGAGTCACCCATGGTCAGTGAAACCGAGGGCGAGAAACTGTTTGACGAAGCTGGCGAGCTGACTGAGTTCATGCAGAATCGGCGCAAGGGACTCGAAGAGTACTACCAGAACGGCCAGGTCACTCGGGCCTTTGTCAGCCTGTTGGTGGAGAAGGATCTGCTGGTGTCGCAGACGCTCAACATGGATATCGACGGCGAAAAAATCAAAGTCGATGGCATTTACCTGGTCAGCGAAGCAAAGCTGCGCGAATTGTCGGATGAAGACATTCTCGATCTGAACCGTCGCGGTTTTCTGCAGGCCATTTATGCACACCTGATCTCCCTGCGGCAGGCCAATCGTCTGGCCCGGATCCGCGTCGACCGCAAGAGCGGTGGTCCGACCATCCTCGGACTATAGCAACGTGGACAACGGGCGGATAAAAAGTGTTCTGGTCGTCGGCGGTGGTACCGCCGGCTGGCTGGCCGCCTGTCACCTGGCGCGCAAACTGCATCCGTCCGATCCTCAGGGTGTGCGCGTCACGCTGGTAGAGTCGCCCGATATTCCGACGATTGGAGTGGGTGAGGGCACGGTGCCCGCCATTCGCAATAGCCTGCAGTATCTGGGCATTAGCGAGACGGAGTTTATTCGCCACTGTGAAGCCACCTTCAAGCAAAGTATTCGCTTTGATGGCTGGATGGCTGCCCCGGACCACAGTTACCACCATGTGTTTGACTATCCGCGTCGCGACCCCGTCGATGTCACGCCCTATTGGTTACTAGGCGGCGAGGAGCAATCCTACGCCCAGTGGGTCGGCATTCAGGCGGGGATTTGCGACGCGGGGCTAGGCCCCAAGCAGATGACCCAGCCCGAGTATGCTGGCGTAGCCAACTATGCCTACCATCTGGATGCCGGGAAATTTGCCGAGCTATTAACCCGCCATGCCACCGAAAAGCTTGGTGTGGAGCACCTTAAGGCTAATGTCCGTGAGGTAAAGCTGGCGGCCAATGGCGATATTGAGGCGCTGGATACTGATCGTCTCGGCGAGTTGCGCGCCGACCTTTTTATTGACTGCACCGGCTTTAATTCCATGCTCCTGGGCAAGGCGCTGGGCGTTGAGTTTATTGATCGCAGTGATGTCCTGTTGGCCGATCACGCTCTGGCGGTGCAGGTGCCATACCCTGAGCCTGACAGCCCCATCCCCAGCCAGACCATTGCCACGGCGCGTAGCGCCGGTTGGATCTGGGATATCGGTCTGGTCACCCGGCGCGGGACTGGATACGTCTATTCCTCCAATCATATCGACCACGATGCGGCGGAACTGGAGTTGCGGGACTACCTGCGTCAGAGCCTGGGTGACCGGGTCGACGATCTTGCTTGCCGACGCATTCCCATGCAGGTGGGTTACCGCGAGCGCTTCTGGTTCCGCAATTGCGCCGCCATTGGCCTTTCCCAGGGATTTGTCGAACCACTGGAAGCCACCGGCCTGCTGATGTTTGATGCCACGGCGCGCATGCTGGCGGAACAGTTTCCTGCATCGCGCGACCTGATGCCATTGCTCAGCGAGCGTTTTAATCGCCGGGTACAGTTTGCCTGGGAACGCGTGATCGACTTTATCAAACTGCACTACTGCATCTCCGACCGGGACGACACTGCCTTCTGGCGGGACAACCGCGACCCGGCTGGTATTCCCGAGAGTCTGCAGGAAAATCTCGCCCTGTGGCGCCATCAGGTGCCCAGCGAGTACGACTTCTCCAGCAAACTGGAAATTTTCAATCTCGAAAACTATCTCTATGTGCTCTACGGCATGAACTACGGTACTGCCATTGAGCCGCTGGCCTATCGCTACCGCGATTCGGCGTTGGCGGCGAAAGCTGTGCAGCGCACTCAGGCAGTTGTGGAGGAGGCCAGGGCTAACCTGCTACCCCATCGTGAGCTCATCGAGAAAATCCACCGCTACGGACTCCAGCCTGTGTAGCGCCGGACAGGAAATATCCTATGAATAATAATGACAGCCGGACAATTACCATTGTAGGCGGCGGATCCTCCGGGTGGATGACCGCGCTTTATCTAAACACCCTGTTCAACAAGGAACAGCTCAACTACCAGATCCGGGTGATTGAGAGCCCCGACATTGGCATCATCGGCGTGGGTGAGGCGACGGTACACAGCGTGCGGTTCTTCTTTGCCGCAATGGGGCTGGACGAAAACGAACTGCTTAGGGAAACCAACGGGTCTCTCAAGCTGGGTATTCTATTCCGTAACTGGATGAAGCCGGTCGACGGTAAGACCCACGAATATTTCCACCCCTTTGAACAGCAGCGTCTGGGGCGGGGCATGGATATCTCCAGCATGTGGCATATGTCCGGGCGCGGCACCCGCGAGCGCTATGACGAGGCGGTCAGTTTGAGCTCCGAGCTAGTCGCCCATCGCCATGTCCCAAAAACCGCCAACTCCCAGGCCTATCAGGGTGTTGTGCCCTACGGTTATCACATTGATGCCACCCTGCTGGCCCGTTTTCTCAGGCGTAAAGCCGTGGCTGAGGGCGTAGAGCATATCGAGGCGACCGTCACATCAGCAACCACCGAAGGCGAGATGATTCAATCGGTAGAGACTGATAAGGGCAGCTTCACCGCAGACTTTTTCATCGACTGCACGGGCTTTCGCGGCCTGCTAATTGATCAACTCAAGCAGGACAACTGGGAGTCATTTGCCGATGCGCTGCCCTGCAACAAGGCGGTGGCTATTCAGCGAGAACTGCCCGACGACCTCGGCGCCAAGCCCTACACCACGGCAACCGCACTCAGCAATGGCTGGGCCTGGCAGATCGATTTACAGAATCGCCAGGGCACCGGCTATGTTTATGACGGTAATCGACTCAGCAAGGAAGAAGCTGAGCAGGAGTTGCGTGATTTCCTGGGGCCGGACGCGGCGGTGCTCAAGTGTGCGCACCTGAATATGAAGGTCGGTTGCCGCAAGGAATTTTGGGTGGGCAACTGTGTGGCCATCGGACTATCCGCCGGTTTCATCGAGCCACTGGAATCGACGGGGCTGCATTTGATCAACCTCGGCGCCGGCCTGCTGGCGACGCACCAGCCGAATCGCGAGGTCGATCAATCCATACGAGATTCTTACAGTCGCCTGATGCGCGGTTTCTATCAGGACCTAAAGCAGTTTATCGTGCTGCACTACTGCCTGACTGACCGCGACGACACCGATTTTTGGCGTGCTGCTCCGGCTACTGTGGAGCACACCCCCTGGCTGCAGTCGCAATTGCAGATCTGGAAACACAAAATCTGTGAGTTCCACGACCTTGCCGGAAGTTTTTCGACTACCTTCAATGACGAAAATTATCGCTATATTCTCTATGGGATGCATCACAACCCGGCGCTGACCCAGTCGGTTGATGCTGCGGCCAGTGAGCAGTTATTTGCTCAGGCAAATGCCAACGCCGAGCGCGCTCGTCAACTTACTAGCGCCCAGGGTGACTACCTGAGCCAACTCAATCTTTGATTCTATGCTGCGAATTTTTCTCTTAAGCCTGGGGCTGGTCACAGCCCTTATCGTCGGTCCTGCTCGAGCCGCGGTGATTCCCGCACCGGTATCCATACAGCACGGTAATGGATTTACGGTGCTGCCCCTGCCATTGCAGCTACTTGGCGTGGATGCCGCGCTGGTATCTGAGCAGCAGTTGTTACAGCAATACCTCAACAGTGCCGACATTGCGTTTGGTGGCGCAGCCGGTCCCGGTATTGGTCTTGCCATAGACCAGGCGCTAACGGCCTCGGCATATCGGCTGGAGGTGGGTGGTACCGGTGTGTCTATCGTCGGGGGCGACCAGGCCGGGGTATTACACGGCCTGCAAACCTTGCGCCAGCTGTTGGCCCAGGCGGATATCTCAGAGCAGGGCGTGCAACTGGCTCAGCTGGTGATTACGGATCAGCCGCGGTTCGGCTACCGCGGCATGCACCTGGATGTGAGTCGGCATTTCTTTGACGTGGATTTTATCAAGCGCTATATCGATCTGCTGGCACTGCACAAAATGAATGTCTTTCACTGGCATCTCACCGACGATCAGGGCTGGCGCCTCGAGAGCAAGGCGTTTCCCCGCCTGACGGATGTCGGTGCCTGGCGCAGCGGCACTGTGGTGGGGCACACCCACGACGCAGGCGCGATGAGTGACGGCCGTCGCTACGGGGGTTACTACAGCTGGGATGAGGTGCGTGAGGTTGTTGCGTATGCGGCCCAGCGCCACATTATGGTTGTCCCGGAGATCGATGTGCCGGGGCACGCTTCGGCGATGATTGCCGCCTACCCGGAGCTGGGGTGTGGTGAATCGCAGGCGAAGGTTCAGACTCACTTCGGTGTGTTCCCTGAGATCTTGTGTCCCAGTGATGCAACCTTCACCTTCCTGGAAACGCTGCTGACAGAAGTGGCTGAACTGTTCCCCGGGCCCTATATCCATATTGGTGGCGATGAGGTGCGCAAGGATCGCTGGGAAGACTGTGACCTGTGCGATGCGCTAATGAAGGCGCATGCGCTGGAGGATCACGGCGAGCTCCAGGCCTGGTTTGTGAATCGCACCGAAACCATCGTCAACGCCCTGGGCAAGCGCATTATTGGTTGGGATGAAATTCTCGACGGTGAAGTCAGGCCATCGGCAACGGTGATGTCCTGGCGCGGTCAGGAAGGTGGTATTCGCGCTGCGCGGGCAGGCCACGACGTGATCATGACACCGCTGCAGCATGTGTATTTCGACTTCTATCAGGGGTCGTCGGTCGATGAGCCGATGGCTATTCACGGTTTGACCCGGCTGCCAGATGTCTATGCATTTCAGCCCGTTCCGGCTGAACTCAGCGCCAAAGAGCGAGGCCACATTCTCGGTGCGCAGGCAAATTTGTGGACGGAATACGTGCCCACCGAAACTGATGCTGAGCGTATGGTGTTGCCGCGCATGTCAGCACTCGCTGAGGTGCTCTGGACCCCTGTAGAGAAGCGCAATTTCGAAGCATTCGCCCAGCGTCTGCCGGCACTGGAAGCCCAGCTCAGGGCATTGGGATACGAGTTGGCGGACAGCCACTACAAGCCGCATATCAAGGCCAGTGAAAATGACGATGGTAGCTTTACCGTGACGCTGGAGTCGCTGGCCCAAGATATGCGCTACCGCATCGACGGTGGTGCAGAGCAGCGTTACAGCGCGCCTTTTACCGTCGCCAAATCCGGCGCGGTAAATGCATGGACAACACAACATGACGGCTCACCGCTCGGGGATGCTCGACTGACTCTGGTTGATCACGCGGCACGGGGAGCAACGATTCACGGCGCTATGCACGCCGCGGCGCTGGTGGATGGACGCTTGGCAACCGACCGAATTTTCCGTTATCCCGAGTGGGCGTCTTTCGGCCCCGAGGGTATGGATGTCGTGATTGATTTGCTGCATCCGGCTGCTGTTTCCAGTGTGAGTATTGGCTGGCAGGCGGGTGTTCACCGCAAATTATTCCGGCCAACTGCGGTCAGCGTGTTGCTGAAAAACTCGCAGGGTGAGTGGCAGTTGGCGGCCGAGCTTGACCGCGAGGCCATTGCGGCGCTGGATGGCCACCGCATTGAACTGAACTTTCCGACCGCGACGGTTGGTGAGCTGCGTATTGTTGCCGCGAGCGATCAGTTGCACTGGTCCGAAGAGCAATCAAAAGACGTGCCGTCGACGCTTAAGATCGACGAGCTCGTCATACGATAATAACGAGAGGTAGATCTCAGTGCAGGATGCTGTATTGACTGGATTGGACTGGGCGATGATTGTTGCCCTGTTGCTGTTTTCCCTGGCCGTGGGCTTGTTGGTAAAAGACAAGGCCTCCGAGGGCGGCATGGAGGGCTTCTTTGTCGCCGGCAGGAAAATGCGCTGGTGGTTTCTGGGAACGTCGATTGTGGCAACGACCTTTGCCTCCGATACCCCGCTAGCGATTACGGGCTGGATAGCTCAATACGGTATTGCCGGCAACTGGTTCTGGTGGAGTGAAGTCATTGCCGCCGTGGCCATGACGGTGTTCTTCGCTCGTAAGTGGCGCAACAGTGGCGTGGTCACCGATGTAGAGATTGCCGAGCTGCGTTACGGTGGTGCCCAGGCGACGGTGCTGCGTACGGTCAAGGCATCGGTGTTTTCCACGTTTGTGAACTGCATTATTCTCGGCTGGGTGTTTGCAGGCATGGCCAAGATTTCCGAACCGTTCATGCATTGGGAAGCGCTGCTCGGGCCGGGTATTTATAGCTTTATCGAGGCCTGGTATCCGGAATCGTTGATGTTCCAGACCCTGGATAATTCCATCACGATCGTGCTGTTGCTGATGGTGACGCTGTTTTACTCCACGCTCGGCGGACTGCGAGCGGTCATGATTACTGACCTTGTGCAATTTATCCTGGCCATGAGTATGTCGATTCTAGTGGCCTATCTGGCGGTACAGCACGTGGGCGGTCTGGAGTCCATGTGGGGACAGTTGGACACGCTGTATCCAGCGGACGCTGACAGCGAGTTTTTGTCGGCGGAGAGAGTGGCCTCGTTTGCACCGGCCTTTGGTGAAGGCGTCACGGGATCACTGGGCATTCCCTTTACCGCGTTTGTACTAACGCTGGGAGTGATGTGGTGGACCAGCGGTAAGGTCGATGGCTCGGGATATATTGCCCAGCGTCTGTATAGCGCCGAGGATGGCGGGCAGGCCGAGAAGGGCGCGCTTTGGTATGCCTTCGCCAACTTCATGATGCGTTCCTGGCCCTGGGCAATTGCCGGTGTGGCTGCGCTGGTGATTTACCCCCGGGCAGAAGTGACTCAGGTGGCGCAGGATTTCACCAACTGCCTGCAGGACGCCAGCTACTGCACCGCGCAGATAGCGACCTGCATGGACAATCGCTATGCCTGTGAGATCTCTGAGTACGCGCTGTTGTACAAGGATGTCGATGCCAGCGGTAACACTGTCTTTCTAGAGGATCGCGAGCGGGGCTATCCGGCCATGATTCGCGATGTGATGCCGGTGGGGCTGCTGGGCCTGGCGCTGGCCTCACTGATGGCGGCATTTATGTCCACGGTATCGACGCACATTAACTGGGGTGCATCCTATATTGCCAACGATTTTTATAAGCGCTTCTTTGACCCCAATGCCTCCGACCGGCGCATGACCTGGGTGGGGCGCCTGTCCACACTGGGTATTGCTTTGGTGAGCGCCTGGGTGGCAACGTTCATCGACAATATCGGCTCTATGTGGGAGCTGTATGGCGGCATGATGGCAGGGCTTGGCTTACCGCACCTGATGCGCTGGTTCTGGTGGCGAGCCAATGCCTGGACTGAAATTTCCGGCATGGTCATTGGATTGAGTCTGGCGACGATTAACTTTGCGGTGGGCCAGACCTCGGGTTACGGCGAGGGGCAGATGTCGATATTCCCCGCGTTTATGGCAAGTCATGCGGTGCATGTGATCGCCTGGATTTCCCTCGCGGCAGGTATTGGCTCGTTGATCACCACCTTTTTGACGCGGCCCGTGGATGAGTCGATACTTGAAGAGTTCGCCCGCCGCGTGCGGCCAATGGGTTTCTGGAACGGCCACAACCACGGCTATTCTTCGGAGCGCGGCCTGCTGGCGTCAGTGGTTTACTGGTGTACCGGGACGGTGTCCATTTACTCCGGCATGTTCGGTATTGGCTACCTGCTTAAACTGAACTACGCACTTGGTTTTGGTCTGCTGGCGCTGTGTATTGTCGCGCTGGTGATAACGGTGCATGGGATTAATGCTGTCGACCGCGGCGCCGGGGACCAGGCGTGAGCCCAGCGGCAGGACAGCGCTCGCTGGCCCTGGATGTCTTTCGCGGTATCGCCATTGCCGGCATGATTCTGGTGAACACGCCGGGTTCCTGGGCTCATATTTATGCCCCCCTGCGTCACGCCGACTGGCACGGTTGTACGCCCACTGATCTGGTTTTTCCGTTCTTTTTATTTGCCACCGGCGCGGCGATGTTTTTTTCGTTTGCGCGGAGCCAGTACCAGCCGCAGCCTGATGTGTTGCGCGGCATTGCCCGGCGTAGCGCGCTGCTAATCCTGATCGGTATTCTGCTGAACGCTTATCCCTTTATGACGCCGCTTTCGGAGTGGCGTATTCCCGGCGTGTTGCAGCGCATTGGCCTGGCGTATGCGCTAGGCGCTCTACTCATTCTGTACTGTCCCGGGCGCTGGCGTTACCTGATTTCGGCGGCCTTGTTATTGGGTTACTGGTGGCTGTTACAGACCTTTGGGGGAGATTCTCCCTATTCGTTAGAACACAACCTGGTTCGCGATGTGGACCTGGCGGTCTTTGGAACCAGTCATCTGTGGTCGGGCTTTGGTATTGCCTTCGACCCCGAGGGGCTGCTGAGCACGTTGCCCTCGGTGGTTAGCGTGGTGGCTGGCTTCGAGGCGGCGCGCCTGGTGGGCAGGGCGCCTGTGGGCGTGGGGATAGTTACCCGTTTGTTGGTGATTGGTGCTGCCATGATAGGTGCCGGCATGCTCTGGAATGCATGGTTTCCGATTAACAAGGCCCTGTGGACCAGTAGCTATGTACTGTTCACGTCGGGGATAGGCTGGGTCACTCTGGCGCTGCTGATGTTGGTGCTGGATGTGTGGGGGTTCAGAAAGCTCGGCCGCCCGTTGGAGATTTACGGCACGAATCCGTTGTTCATCTATATTGTGTCGATTGTCCTGGCTCGCACGCTCTGGTTGATTGAGCTTGAGCGCGACAATGGCGACACCGTCAGCCTCTATACGTGGCTGTGGGAGCAGTTGCTGCCGATGGCATCGCCCGTGAATGCATCACTGATTTTTGCGCTGGTGAACGTGGC
Organism: Halioglobus japonicus; assembly: GCF_001983995.1. NCBI lineage: Bacteria > Pseudomonadati > Pseudomonadota > Gammaproteobacteria > Cellvibrionales > Halieaceae > Halioglobus > Halioglobus japonicus. The sequence goes on from NZ_CP019450.1 coordinate 1,691,019, forward strand.
CTTGCTGTGGTGGTTGTCGCTGGTGCTCTACCGGCGCGGCATTATCATCAAGCTTTAATGCGCGCCAGCAGCGCCTGATTGTGGCGCTCAATATGCTTAAAAAATTCGGGGTTGCTGAGAGCGCTCGCGGCTGCCTCGTCGACGATCACGACGGTGGCCGGGTGCATTTGCAGCGCTGATGCCGGGCACCACGCAGAGACCGGTCCTTCCACCATAGCCTTAATGGCTTCCGCCTTGCTCTCACCGGTGGCCAGCAATACCACCAGACGCGCTTCCATGATGGTGCCAATACCCATGGTAATCGACAGCTGCGGCTGGGTTTCACCTTCACTGAAAAAACGCGCGTTGTCGGCAATGGTTTCTTCGGTGAGTGTTTTTACCCGTGTACGTGATGCCAGGCACGACGTAGGCTCATTGAAACCAATGTGGCCATTGCGCCCGATCCCCAGCAATTGAATGTCGATGCCGCCGGCCGCAGCAATCGCCCCTTCGTACTCCCGGCAGGCGGTCAACGGGTTGTCGGCGTTGCCTGGTGGCACGTGGGTGTTGCTGCGATCGATATCGATGTGTTTAAAGAACTCTTCATCCATGAAGTAGCGATAGCTCTGCGGGTGCTCCGGAGGCAGGTCCATGTACTCATCAAGGTTGAAACTGCGGACCTCGCTGAAGGAGATATCGCCCTGTTGATTGCTCTCAATCAGTTCCCGGTAAAGCTTTAGCGGCGTGGAGCCGGTGGCTAGACCGAATACCGAGGCGGGTTTTGCCTGCAGCTGTTCGCGGAAAATGTCTGCGCCGTAGCTGGCAACGGCATCGGCGTCGTCGAGAATGACTACTTTCATGAATTCGGTCCATGGATATGTGAGAGGTGGTTGCCGGCAACCCAGGTGTCGTACACCTTAAGCTCGGCGTCGAAGTGGACAATGTCGGCGCGGTAGCCACTGTGCAGGCTGCCCAGTTGATCGCCGAGATCCAGGAACTCGGCGGGGTAGCGCGAGGCCATGCGCAGGCACTCTTCTTCGGCAATGCCAACGCTGTCGCGGGAGTAGCGTACGGCGTCATTCAAGCCAATGGCGCTGCCGGCCAACGCGCCCTCGGCATTAACCAGTTTGCCCTCGTGTACCTCGATCTTTTCGCCATAGAGCGTGAAACTGGTTTCGTCGCTACCCACGGTAGACATAGAGTCGCTGACCAGCATGAGCTTGCCGCGGGGCAGGCAGCGCTGGGCGATGCGGATGCTGGCCGGATGTACGTGATGGCCGTCGGCAATAATTCCCACCCAGCTGTGTGCGCTGTCCAGCGCCGCGCCTACGGTGCCGGGGCTGCGCGATGTCAGCGGGCTCATGGCGTTATACAGGTGAGTGAAACCGCGCAGGCCTGCTTCCAGAGCGTCGTTGACCTGCTCGTAGACGGCATCGGTGTGGCCCGCACACACAAGAATGCCGGCGTCGCTAAGTACGCGAATCTGATCTGCGGTTGCGTGTTCCGGTGCCAGCGTCAGCATGGCCTTGATCGCGGTAAGTGAACTGAGCCAGGCGATATCCTCATCGTCCAGGGCTCTGATCATGTCCGGGTTATGGGTGCCGCGCTTGGCCATATCGAAGAAAGGGCCTTCGATATGGATTCCCAGGATTGAGGCACAGCCTGCGGCCCTGGCTTCGGCAACAGCTTGCGCCGCAGCGCGATGAACCGCGGCGGTGTCGCTGATAATCGTGGGCATGATTGCCGTGGTGCCGGCGCTGCGGTGTCCAACGGCCATTTGGGTGACCGTGGTAGCGTTCGGTGCATTGTTGAACAGCACGCCGCCGCCGCCATTAACCTGTACATCGATAAACCCGGGTGCCAGCGTGCCCGGGCAGGAGATCACTGCTGCGTCCGCGGGAATGTCCTCGGTCGCCACCACACCGACGATGTGATCGCCGTTAATTGCCAGCGCGCTGTGGTAGTGGAAGGCGTCGCCATCAAAGATGCGAGCGGCTTTTAAATAGTGCATGAGTGTTATCTTGGGCAGGTAGAATCGCGGACAATCAGCTGCGGTTGGAAACCCTGATCAGCGACCTGGTTGTCGGTGCCTTGCCGCGATGCGCGAACCAGGTCAATCAACAATCGTGTGGCGGTTTCGGCGATCTCGGGATTGGGCTGATGTGCGGTCGTCAGCTTCGGCCAGCTCTGGCGGGAGAATGGACTGTCCTCAAAACCGATGATCGACAATTGCTGGGGCACCGGTACCTGCTGGATTCTCGCCGCGAATAATGCACCCGCGGCGATCTCATCGTTACACGCGAAAATGGCGGTTGGTGGCGGGTCGAGGGTGAGAAGTGAACGGGTGCGATCGGTACCGGAATCGAAGTTGTATTCGCCCGGCAGAACCAGGCCATCTTCGGGGCTGACATTGTTGGCTTCCAAGGCCGCTTTGTAGCCCTGCATACGGGTGACACTCGACAAGTGTTCTTCTTCGCCCCCCAGGAATGCGATGCGCCGGTGGCCCAGTCCAATCAGGTACTGCGTAATCTTGTACGCGGCCCGGTAGTCATCGATGAATACCTTGGGGCCGTACTGGTCGGGGTCACGGTCACCGGAGATGATCCGCGTAAATTTAACGCCACGTTCTGCCAGAATGCTGACTACCTCATCGGATTCGGAGAAGGGAGGGGTGAGAATCAGGCCGGCAATATGGCTGTTGCTTGCCACTTTCAGCAGCTCGTCGACCAGCCCCTCGCCGGTGGCGTCGACGGGGTGAATCAAAAGTTCAAAGCCATTGCTCTGGCACTCTTTGAGAATGCCGTGCTGCATTTCAATCACGTAGTGACTGTTGGGGTTGTCGTATATAAAGGCGATAAAGCTGGCGCTACCACGCAGCTGTCGGGCTGACAGGTTGGGCTGATAGTCGAGCTCTTCGATCGCTTTCCAGACCTTCTCCTGCATCGCTTCACCCACACTGGGTTCACGATTGATGACGCGGGAAACGGTCTTGAACGACACGCCAGCCAGTTTGGCTACGTCCTTAATGGTTGCTTTGGCTTTCATGGGCTTAGTTTATCGCGTTGGCGCGCCTGAGACAACGTTGTCATTGCGCGCGTTATGGTGTTTCTGAGCTCAGGGTGGCCAACAGCGTGGAGGTTGTGTCGACAGCAGAAAAAGGCCGCCGCCCGCGCTAGCAGGCGGCGGCAGGCTCAGGCTGCAGAGCGTCCTCTGCTTTCTCCCGATGGATACGCATGACCAGCGGAATGAGTACCAGTCCCATGAGCGGCGCAAAGAGTACAGCCAGGCCAACCAGCGTGGCGGTCACACCATAGCTGTCCAGGACGACGCCGAGCACAGGACCGGTAACAATGAAGATACTTCTTACCCCCAGGCTGACCAGCGAGTTCACAGTGGCGCGAAAATCGCCAGGAACGCGGCTGTTCAAGGCCTCATAAAAAACCGTCATCGACAGGCCGCGGGAGATCTGCACGGCGAAACCGCAGATGACTCCCCACCAGCCGACACCTAACGCCATACCGACCAGCCCGAGCAAGGGTAGGGCGGCGATGAGTATCAGCAGTTTGCGATACCCCAGGTACTTTTCCAGGGCTTCCGCGTAACGCGCCGCGAGGCTAACAGTCAGAGCGAAAGCTGCCCAGATGTAACCAAACCAGGCCAGCGGTACGCCCTGTACCTCCCAGTACTTCTGGTAAATCCAGAATACATACACTGCCAGCAGGCCGAACACGGCGATAGCGAATGCTGTCCAGAACACCACAGGCTTGCCGAACAGTAAGAGTTCAACAATGTGCCTGGCATTCGCGCCGTGGCTATCGCCACGCGAGGCATCACCTGGCCGCGGCGCTTCGACGACCAGTAACCCGAGCAGGAAGGGCGCAAAGCCGGTAAACGCCTGTACGGTTACCACCCAGTCCATAGACCAGAGCAACAGCAGGCTTGCGGCAATACCCGCTGCGCCTGACGCAGCAGCTTCCACCGAAATCAGGCGACTGAGCGCCTTGCTTGCCCCGGGGCCGCGTTTACCAATCTTGCGCAGATAGACTTCGGTGTCATACAGCAGTGCGAGGTCGGCGCCGGAGATCAGGCTAAAGCCCACGCCGAGAATTGCTTCGTAAATCAGGAAGTCGACGAAGCTGTCAGCCCACAGTAGTGACAGAAAACCAATCGCATTCAAGCCAGAGCCGAGCAAGATGGCGTTGCGCCGCCCCCACAGGTCGGCGATATAACCTGACGGCACTTCACACAGGGCAATGGTCAATGCGAACAGGGCCTGCGTTTGCAGGACCTCGCTCATGCTCAGACCATGCCCCTGTAGCAGTGGCACAAAGACGGGTACAACCACCAGGAAACCCTGGAAGAACCCCATCAGGTATATAGCTTTGATATTGTTTTCGAGTGACCTTTTCACGGTTCCTATCCCTACTGCGGGAGAACCCTGAAAGCGGAGGTGATTTTCTACTGGGAAATAAAAAAGGCCTCCGGAATCTGGGTTCTCGGAGGCCTTTTTTTAAATCTTGATTATTTCAAGCGCTTCCTCAAACCATCCTGTGCGTCCACAGACACACGGGCACGACGGCATGCATGCCGTTTCGCTTATCCGAATATGTCTGAAATAGAATGGTCATCTTGTTCGCTCAAATAAAAATTTACCTGCACGCGGCAGGTACGGGGCTATACTGCGCTTCTAGTGAGTTGTGGTCAATGGATAGTTGACCTGCTGTGAAAAAGTTCACACAGTGGTAACAAAATAAATCGGGAAAAGGATTCACCTGAATGAGTGAACTCATTACCAGAGCCAGCTCCATTAACCGGGCTCTGGATCAGATCGGGGATAAATGGTGTCTTCTCATCATCCAGGAAGTGTTGTGGGGCATTAATACGTTCAATGAGATGATGGAAGCCATGGGCGTCTCCCGGGGAGTTCTGTCCAATCGCCTGAAGTGGTTGCAGGATATTGATTGTCTGCGCCGGGAAACCGATGCTGCCGGTCGTCATCCCACCTACCATCTCACCAGCAAGACAATAGATTTGTATGACTGCGCGCTCATGGCCATTCGTTGGGAGCGCAATTGGTTTGACAATCCCCAGCTCGACAACGTGCAGTTGCGCCATCGCAGCTGCGGACAAACCTTCCAGCCGCAGTTACGTTGCGGCCATTGTTCTGACCAGGTGATTCTGGGCGAAGTTCGCTTTCAGTCTGGCCCCGGTGCGACGCGCGATGTGCGCGAAAAGAAAGTGCGGCGCCGGTCTTCTATCGCAGCGTCGCAGATTCCCAGTCGCCGCGCGTTGTATCGTAATCTGATCAACCTGGTGGGCGATCGCTGGACGGCCAACGTCATTGCGCTCTCGTTTCATGGCATTACCCGCTTCGAGGAATTCCACACGGAATTGCCGGTGGCCACCAACATTCTGGCTGACCGCCTCAAGCTTCTGGTAGAGGAAGGGGTATTCGTGCAGGTGGTGTACCAGGAGCGACCCCTGCGCCAGGAATATCAACTTACCGACAAAGGGCGCGATATGTTCCCGTGGTTTTTGGCACTGCTGCAATGGGGCGACAAGTGGTGCGATCCACAGGGTAAGGGTGCTCCTGTGCTGGTGACTCACACCGGTTGCAATGAACCGGTAGAGGCCGAGGTTTGCTGTAGTGAGTGCGGTAAGCATTTACTTGCCCACGATGTTGAGTTCACGCTGAATGGCGAGGTGATGTGAGCTTGGCCCTATGTAATGGAGGCAGTTTAATGGAGAGAACGTTATTTGCAGCACTGGTGTGGTCGGCGTTGAGCACCCAACTGGTCCAGGCGGAGGCGCTCTCGGACGCGGCTAATGCCATGTGCGAGAAGGTGAAGCAATGCACGATCGCCCACATGGGGGAAGCCGATATGACGCCGGAAATGCGCCAAATGATCGAGCCTATGGTCAATAGTATGTGCGACGCCATGCGCGCAGGTATCAAAGAAGTGCCGACCAATCACGAGCTTTACCAACCGGCGGTGGCTTGTATGCGCAGCATGGCCGAGCTCAGCTGCAGCGACTTCCAGGATGAGCAGAAGGTTCACACAGACGCGTGCGAGGCCTATCGTCAGCAAGCTGATCAGGTTATGGCTGAGTCCTAGCGGTGAGCGGATTTTCGCTGGCTGAGCTGGATGCAGCGGCGGCGCTTGTTTACCCGCATATGCAGGCCAGTCCCCTATTGCGCTGGCCTTTGCTGGAGCAGCGCCTGGGTTTTGAAGCCTGGGTGAAGCACGAGAATCACAACCCCACCGGTGCCTTCAAGGTGCGTGGAGGCCTGGTGTATCTCCAGCGGCTCAAGCAGCGTTTACCGGACTGCCCCGGGGTGGTCACGGCCACCCGAGGCAATCACGGCCAGAGCATTGCGCTCGCGGCGCGAATGGTGGGTATGCGGGCAGTGATTGTGGTTCCAGAGGGCAACAGCGAATCCAAGAATCGCGCCATGCAGGCACTTGGCTGCGAACTGGTGGTGCATGGGCGCGACTTTGATGTATCGGTGGAGCATTCACAGCATCTTGAGCGGGCTGAGGGTTTGCATCGAATACCTTCGTTTCATGAGGATCTTGTCTGCGGTGTGGCGAGTTACGCGCTGGAGATGTTTCGTGCCGGACCCGTGCTCGACCGGGTATATGTGCCCATTGGTCTGGGTTCGGGCGTGTGTGGTGTATTGAGCGCGCGTGATGCGCTGGGACTGGATACAGAAGTTGTCGGGGTGGTGTCGTCAGAGGCCACATGTTATCAGCAGTCGCTGGCTGAGGGTGAGTGTGTGGCGACAGCCACTGCCGATACGCTGGCCGATGGCATGGCGGTGCGAGTGCCCAACCCGGACGCTCTGGCCATGATGCGCTCTGGTATCTCGCGCATTGTCGATGTCAACGATGACCAGGTGCTTGCTGCGATGGCACATTATTTTGAGGACACCCACAATACTGCTGAGGGGGCGGGTGCTGCGGCGCTGGCTGCAGCCATCAGCGAGCAGGCCGATAACCGCGGACGCCGGGTCGGCCTGGTGCTTACGGGCGGCAATGTCGACGCCTCATTGTTTGCCCGGGCCTTGTCTGCCTGATTAGAGCTGATGGCGATTAATGCCTCCATCATGGAGGTGAAAGTGAAAACGCGATTGATTGTTCTGGCGGGACTCTTCTTGTTGCTACTTGCCGGCGGTATCCGCGCGGAAGTGGTGGCGGTTGGCGACTATGGCTTTCATATTCGTGTGCAGACCGAGTTGCCGGTGGATAAGTCCGCAGCCTGGGAGCAATTTGTGCACCCAGCCCGTTGGTGGAGCGAAAGCCATTCCTGGTTTGGCTCGCGCGAGAACTTTATGCTAGACCCTGTGGCAGGGAGCTGTTTCTGTGAATCCCTCGGTGACAAATCTGTGCTGCATTTGACCGTGTCCACTGTGGTGCCCGGCGAAAAGCTGATTATGCTTGGTGGCTGGGCCCCTTGCAGGCGCTGGGTTTGAGCGCCCCGGCTGTATTCACCTTCGAGGATATGAGTGACGGGCGCACACGCATCGTTCACGACTACCGTGTGAGCGGCTTTACCGAGCTCAATCTCGAGGAGCTCGCGCCTGTTGTGGCGGGTGTGCAGCAAGAGCAATTGGATTCTCTGGCGGCCAGTCTGGCACGCTAATCCCGCCTCTACCCTGATTCATCGACCCTGTGTACGGTTTGACATTGCCTATACTTTCATGGGTTAATCTTACATGCGTAATATGTAAGGACGGAGTGAGTATGGAAGCTACGGGTCTGGAATTTTGGCATCTCTGGCTAATCGCTGGTGCAGTGCTGCTTACTGCTGAAATCTTTATGCCCGGGTTTGTGCTTGCCGGGCTTGGGTTTGCCGCCGTGGTGGCCAGCGCCACCCAGTACCTGACCGGGAGCACCGGATGGGCGCTCGCGGCTTTCTCTGTCGGCGCGCTGGTGTTTTTCTTCGGTATCCGTCCGTTTGCACTGCGCACCTTTATGGATGACAAGCCGTCACCCTTTGGTGTGAATGCCATGCTGGGCAAGCGCGTCGTTATAAGTGACAGCCCTGATGTGGGTGGCAATCTGCAAACCCTGTTTCGTGACACCCACTGGAATGTCGAGTCTGAAGACGACTTGATGGAAGGCGATGAGGCTGAAATTGTCGCCGTGAAGTCCACCGTGCTGGTGGTCAAGCGTATTAACCGTTAATGGAGGAACAGTTATGACGGAAGCTGTAATGATAGTGATCGCCGCGATAGGCATCTTTGTAATCACCCTGCTGGTGAAAGGTATTCGTATTGTTCCGGAACAATCAGCGGTTATGATTGAGCGACTCGGTAAGTTCCGCGCCCAGTTGGATCCCGGGCTGAATATTATTATTCCCGTGGTCGACAAGCCGCGCTCAGTGCCCTGGCGCAGTACCGTGAAAGACGGTGGCCAGAAGTTCTATGTAGTCTCCAATATCAGCAATCTCGATCTGCGCGAGCAGGTGTATGACTTCCCCAGTCAGTCGGTGATTACCCGGGACAACGTGGGTATCCAGGTGGACGCTGTGGTGTACTTCCAGATCACTAACCCGCAAAAGGCGGTGTACGAGATCTCCAACCTGCCGATGGCCCTGGAGACCTTAACCCAGACCACCTTGCGTAATGTGATTGGTGAAATGGATCTCGATGACACCCTGACCTCGCGTGAAACCATTAACGCCAGCCTGGTTGAGACCATTGACAGTGCGGCGCAGGCCTGGGGCGTGAAGGTGAATCGTGTCGAAGTACAGGACATTATGCCGCCGCAGGATGTACAGGCAGCAATGGAGCAGCAGATGAAGGCCGAGCGGGAGCGTCGCGCCCGGGTAACCGAGGCGGAGGGCTTTAAGCGCGCTGAGGTGCTGCGTGCTGAAGGCGATCGCGACGCCCGAATAGCGCTGGCTGACGGTGAGCGGGAAGCCTCCATTCGCGAGGCCGAGGGTAATGCCCAGGCGATTGAGCGCCTGGCGGAAGCCGAGAAAGCCAAGCTGCAGCGGGTTCAGGAAGCCCTGGCGACAGATACCGGCGATTACCTGATTGGCATGCGCTATATGGAAACTCTGGACCAGATGGCCGGCAATCAGAACGTGGTGTGGATGCCACATTCCGCGACCGACCTGGGTTCCTTTATTGGCGGTTATAAGTCGCTCCTGGGTGCAGCTGGCAAAGCACCTGAGGCCACATGAGCAAACGTACTCCGCACCCTGGTAGCCTGATTCCCGCGCTCATTCTCGAGCCCGCGGGAATCTCCCAGTCGATGCTTGCGCGTCAGCTGGGTTTCAATCAGCCCCAGCCAGTGAATGAGCTGGTGAAGGGCAAGCGTGGCATCACGCCCAAAATGGCGCTGCTGCTGGAGCGTGCCACCCGCGGCGAATACAATGCTGAGTTCTGGCTGCTGGCCCAATTGCGCTGGGAACTGGATCAGGCGCGCCGTGACATGCCGCGTACCAGGCTCGCTATGGTTGAGTCGGTCGAGGCTGAAATGGCGTGTAATAGCGATTGCGATTCACTGCTTGAGTTAAGTGCGCAACTTCGCGCATGATTAGCTTTTTGGCCAAACGACCCAATAACGACTATGAACAAAGCCCTTCTGGCGGCGCTGCTGGCGCTGCCTCTGCTCTCTGCTTGTGAAAATATGCCTGAAAACAATCACTCCGATGGCCCCCCGTTGCTGAGAAGCGCCCCAGCGAGCGCAGCTACCACGGCCTCGTTCTTGAAGATGATTATTTCTGGCTGAAAGACCCGTCATACCCGGACACGGATGACGAGGACGTGCTGGACTACCTGCGCGCGGAAAACGCCTGGTTCGAACGCCAGATGGCACCGCGTCATGAGTTGGTGGAAACGCTCTTTGAGGAGATGAAAGGGCGTATGGAGGAAGATCTCGCGGAAGTCCCCTGGATTGAAGGGGGCTACGAGTATCGCTGGCGCTACAGCCCTGGCTCAGAGTACAAGCTGTGGGAGCGCCGTGCGTCGGGCAGCGACGAGTACGAGACCATTCTCGATGAAGCCAAAGAAGCAGAGGGTCACGAGTTTTTCTCCCTTGGTAATCTCAGTATCAGCCCGGATGGCAAGCGTCTTGCCTGGAGCGCCGACTTCAATGGATCGGAGCGCGAGCACCTGGTGGTAGACGATCTTGCCACCGGTGAGCGTTTCGCAGATGGCTCGGAGCGGGTGTCCTCAGGCGGCCTGGCATGGGCCGCCGATAGCGATTCCATCTACTACAGTGAGGTCGAAGAAGACGCCTGGTATACGCTGCGGGTCAAACAGCATGTTATCGGGACCTCGGCGGCGAAAGATCGGGAAATTTTCTACAACCCGGATCGCACTCTGTTCCTGAGCCTCTCTGAATCACGGTCGCGCGAATATGTGCTGATCACCATGGATGATCGCACCACGACTTACACCTACCATTTTCCGACTGATGCCAGCGAGGCCAAACCCGAACTGGTGAGCCCGGCACGCGAGGGTGTGCGCTATGTGGCGGATCATGCGAATGGGCAGTTCTACATTCGCACCAATGATGAGCATGTCAACTTCCGCATCGTCACCGCCCCTGAAGACACGCCGGATGCATCTCACTGGCAGAGCCTGTTCCCGCCGTCCGACGACATCTATTACCGCGACATTACGGTGTTCGATGATTTTGTAGCAATTGAAGAAACCTCTGAGGGGCTGAGCCGGGTGCGTGTTCGTCTCAATAGTGGCGAGGAGCACTATGTCCGCTTTGACGAGGACGTTTACACAGCCTCCCTGGGGATCAATGCAGATCCCGCGGCGAAGTTTTTGCGCATCAGCTATGAATCGATGATTACGCCGGATACAGTGTACGATTACATTCCGGCGCAAAAGAAAATGACCCTGCGCCGCCAGCAACAGATTCCCAGCGGTTACAATAAGAGCCTTTACACCACGGGCCGCATCTGGGTGACTGCCCGGGATGGCGTCGAGGTGCCGGTGTCCATCGTGCATCGCAAAGATGTTGTGCTCGATGGTCAGGCGCCCATGCTGCTGTACGGCTACGGTGCCTATTCACACACGGTGAATCCGACGTTCTCCACGCTGCGTCCCAGCCTGTTGGATCGCGGGGTGATCTGGGGCATCGCACACATTCGCGGCGGTGCCGCCATGGGGTACCAGTGGTATCTCGATGGCAAGCTCGAAAAACGCACCAATACCTTCAACGACTTTGTCGATGTCAGTCGTCACCTGGTTGAAAACGACTATACCAACCCCGAGCGCCTGGCCATCATGGGAGGCAGCGCGGGTGGTGAACTCGTAGGCGCTGCTGTGGTCCAGGCCCCGAGATGTATCAGGCGGCGGTGCTGCAGGTGCCGTTTGTCGATGTGCTTAACACCATGCTGGACGAGACTCTGCCTTTGACTCCGCCGGAATGGTTGGAGTGGGGCAACCCGATTGAGTCCAAGGCGGCCTTTGAACTCATTCAGTCCTACAGTCCGTACGACAATGTTGAGGCTATGGACTATCCGGCGATGATGGTAACCGGTGGTTTGAATGACCCCCGTGTAACCTACTGGGAACCCGCCAAGTGGACCGCTAAAATGCGCGCTCTCAAAACCGATGATAATGAGCTGATCATGAAGATTAATATGGGCGCGGGCCACCAGGGTAAAACTGGTCGCTATGCCTCTGTTTACGAGTGGGCAGAAGAATTCGCTTTCGTGTTGACGCAACTGGGTGTTGAATCCGTCGATACTCAGGACTAACGCTGCAGGACCTATAGTGTGAAAATCCATAAACCTCTTTCCGTCGCCGTGGCTCTGCTTACGGTGGCGGCCTGTTCTGACAGTGACCCTCGGCCTGCTGTCAGCGCATCCAATCTCTCTGTAATTTCAACGGCTCTGCCGGAAGGCGCCCCGGGCGAAATGCCCAGCCTGATGTTCCGTGCGGTACTGGACGTACCTCAGCCGCGGGACGTCAGCATTAACTACTCAACCAAAGCTGAGTCGGCCACACCCGGTGATGATTATCTCGACACAGCGGGTGAAGCGGTGATTCGTGCAGGCGAGCTTGAGGCCTTCATCAGTGTGGATCTATTAGGCGATGCCGAAGAGGAATCGGCCGAGACATTTACCCTCGAGCTCAGTGTGCTGGGCAATGCCAATCTCGTCGATGTTACTCCCACCGGCACGATCGCCAACGATGATACCGTTTGCGATACGCCCTACAGTTACACCGAGAATCCCTGGCGTGTCTTCGGCGCCGATCCGCTCAACTACGCCCACCGCGGTGGCGTTATCGACTTCCCCGAGAATACCTTGTTCGCTTATGGTGAAGTCGCTGTAGTCGGTGCCGACGTGCTGGAAATGGACGTGTATCAGACAGCCGATAATGAACTGGTTGTGCTGCATGACCTGACCGTGGATCGCACCACGAATGGCACCGGCCGGGTAGTGGATCTCACGCTGGCTGAGCTCAAAGCCCTGGATGCCGCTTATTGGTTTGTACCCGGCGAAGGTACGCCCCATGATCGGCCCGACGACGCTTACGTTTTCCGCGGTATCGCCACGGGCGATGCCCCCCACCGCCAGGTTACAGCCGCGAAGATTTCCAGATACCTACTCTGGAAGAGGCCCTGCAGCGTTTTCCCCATAACCTGATCAATGTCGAGCTTAAGCCGGATCTCGATGGTGTGGGCGACTACGAGGGCCAGATGGCTTCACTGTTGCAGCGCTACGGCCGCGCCAGTGATGTGATAGCGGCGTCTTTCGTGGATGAGGCCGCGATGAACTTCAAGGCAGTGGCGCCCTGTGTACATACCTCGGTCCCCCTCGACCAGGGGTCTGCGCTGGTACTTGGGTCGCTGGGAGACGGGGTGATTCCACCCGTACCTGAGCACGTGGCGTTCCAGGTGCCGCCGGATACCAGTCAGATTACCGGGTCCGGTCAATTGCCGGATGACTTCTTTCTTGAGGTGGTCACCGAGGACTTTGTCGCGGACGCGCACGCCGCCAACCTGGCCGTGCAGGTGTGGACGATTAACACCTGCGAGGACATGCTGCGGATGATGGCCTTCGGGGTGGATGCCATTATGACGGACCGGCCGGTGCTGCTGGAAGAATTACTCAATACACCTGCGGATCAGCGCAGCTGTGAATAAGCCTGTATCCAGTCAGAGCAACGAGGCAAGTACATGAATCTCAAACCCCTGTTAATGGCAGCGGCACTCATGGGTGTGAATGCCGTGGCCGAAACCGAAGATCCCTTCCTCTGGCTGGAAGATATCCAGGGCGATAGGGCGCTGACCTGGGTGGAGCAGCAGAATGCGGTCTCGACCAAGCGCTTGATGGCGGAGCCGGCTTATCAGGCCTCTTATGATTCGACGCTGGCTATTCTCGACTCGGATGATCTTATCCAGCGCCCGATCCCGGTGGGCGATGACGTGTATAACTACCGTCAGAACGATGCCCATCCGCGCGGTATTTTGCGCCGCACCAGCGCCAAGAGTTATCGCGCCAATGAGCCCGAATGGGAAACTGTTCTGGACCTTGATGCGTTGAGTAAACGCGAGGGCGCCCCTGGGTATTCAAGGGTATGAACTGCCTAGCGCCGGCCAATCAGCGCTGCCTGCTGACGCTGTCGCCCGGCGGCAGCGATGCCTCGCAGATCCGCGAGTTCGATCTGCAGGAAAAGACGTTTGTGAAGGGTGGTTTGCACCTCCCTGAAGCCAAGAGCAACGTGTTGTGGATTGATGCGGACAGCTGGTTGATCGGTACGGATTGGGGCGAGGGCAGCCTGACAGTATCAACGCTGCCGCGTCAGCTGAAGGTGCTTAAGCGCGGCCAGTCCCTGGATCAGGCCCAGTTGCTGTTTGAGGTGGGGCGTGAAGACGTCATTGCTTACGCCCGCGGTGCCGAGGTCAAGGGCAAGTCCTACTTTGTACTGACGCGTGCTGTCGATTTCTTTAATGGTGAGCAGGTGCTCTGGGACGGCGAGCAGTTATTTCCGCTGGCACTGCCCCAGGATATCCAGATTCAGGCCGCCTTTGGCGATGAATTACTCCTGAAGGTACCCAGTGATTGGTCCGTCGCCGGCCAGACGATTCCCGGTGGCGCGCTGGTGTCTGTGGACATTGAGCAACTTATTGCTGGCAAGCCCGTTCCCACCACGTTGTTTTCACCGTCCGAGCGGGTCTCGCTCGACTGGGTTCAGGCGACCAACGGCGAGCTCTATTACGCCACACTCGACAATGTGACCAGTCGACTATACCGGGCCAGTCGCACGGCCGACGGTTGGGACTCTGAGAACATCCAGCTCCCTGGCCTGGGGGTAGCGGCCAATCCCTTTACCTGCAGTTGCTCCTCAGAAACCCTCGCCCACGATCACGATGGTTTGTACTACCAGTATGAAGACTTTCTGACGCCCGACGCGTTGTACCACACCCGCGATGGCCGGGCGCCGGCGGCGGTGAAGCAGATGCAGCCGCTGTTCGATGCGCAGTCGCTCTCCTTGCAGCAGTTACACGCCACGTCTGCAGATGGCACCAAGATCCCCTATTTTCTGGTGGGGCCGCATAAAACACCCAGCGACGGTAAGGCACCGGTGCTGTTGATTGCCTACGGCGGTTTTGCCGTGAACTACACACCGTTTTACAGCGCGGTTACCGGCAAATCCTGGCTGGAGAACGGGGGTGTGCTCGCTGTAGCGAATATTCGCGGTGGCGGTGAGTTTGGTCCAGCCTGGCACCAGGCGGCGGTGCAGGAAAATCACATGAAGAACTTTGAAGACCTGATTGCGGTCGGAGAAGATCTTGTCGATCGCAAGATTACCTCGCCCCAGCACCTGGGCATTCGCGGTGGCTCGCAGGGCGGTCTGCTCGTTGGCGGCTCGCTGATGCTGCGTCCGGATCTGTTCGGCGCGGCGATCAGCCAGGTGCCGTTGCTGGATATGCAGCGATACACCAAGCTGCTCAATGGCGCGAGCTGGATCTCTGAATACGGTGACCCCGACAAGCCCGAGCAGTGGGCATACATCAAGACCTGGTCGCCGTATCACCTGATCAGCAAGGACAATAACTACGGCGAGCCATTCATTTGGACGACAACGCGTGACGATCGGGTGCATCCCGGCCATGCCCGTAAAATGGTCGCCAAGTTGCAGAGCTACGGCCATCCGGTACTGTACTTTGAGAATACAGAGGGTGGCCACGGGGCAGGATCGACCAATGAGCAGCGGGCCCGTGCATCGGCGTTGGAGTACGCCTACCTGTGGAGTCGTCTAAAATAGCCAGCTAGGGCGTCCCCGGTCTGACGGGGGCATCAGGTTCACTCGCAGTAGCGACTGGAGGTCACTGTCGGCATCTTCGCGAGGCTGTCAGGGTAGGGTATTGTCCTGCCCTGATAGTCCCAACTAATACTGGAATGCGCGCATGGACGTTTCTGCAAGTACGCTGGCGATGACCATACACACGGCCGTGGCGCCGGTGTTTCTGTTGGCCGGCATCGCTGGTTTTCTCAATGTTCTGTCGGCCCGCCTGGGGCGCATTGTCGACCGGGCCCGGGTGCTTGAGCAGCGGGTGACCGAGTTAGAAGAATCGGTGCGCCTGGATGTGGCCAATGCCGAGCTGCGCACCCTCTGGCGCCGGGTAAAAATCATTAACTGGTCAATTGGCTTGTGTACCGCATCAGCGTTAATGGTGTGTCTGTTGGTGGTCAGCTTGTTTATTGGCGGTATGTGGACGTTCAACAGCGACGAGGTGATAGTCGTGTTCTTTGTGGTGGCCTTGCTATTACTGATTGTGGCACTGGTGTTGTTCCTCAAAGAAGTGCAGCTGGCCACGCGGCTGCTGCAGGGCAGTGCTAACGCTTGAGCGTTAATAGGAATTCCAACGGCCGTCCTCCCAGAAAAGATTAAGTTCTTCGGCACAGCGCAGCTGCACGTCGGAAGTATTGCGCGTCACGCCGGCGTTGCCGGCAATCGTGCTCAGGCGTTCTTCGCGGGTAATACACTCCGTCATGGCCTTGCGATTTATTTCCCACTGGGCCTCACGCAGATCGGGGCCGCCCCGGGCGATGTAGTTCTCGTAATACCAGTAGCCGACGCCGAAAATAGCGCCGAGGAGCAGGATTTCTCGCAGGCCCATAACTGTCCCCTTGGGTTCTTATTGGGCCCGAGTATAGGCGAACGACGGGTTCGGGTAAGTCTTCTTTTGGCGAATAGTCGAGATTTCAGGCAGCCGCCAATTGATCTTGAAACAGCGCCAGCAGGGCTTCAATATTGGCCATGCCGGGATAGTTGGGGCGGATGGCAATCGCGAGTTCGCGATGCGGCCCCGGCTCTTCCAGGGGTATGCTGGCCAGTCGTTTATCGCCGCTCACCAGCTGCTCCAAGGCGATTTGCGGCACCAACGTAGAGCCGATATTGCCGATGACCAGTTGAATCAGTGTCGACAGGCTGGTGGCGCTGAACTTGTGCGGCGATATGCTCTCCAGCTGGCAGGCCGACAGTGCGTGGTCGGTGAGGCAGTGGCCATCCTTGAGCAACATCAGGTGAGTTTCCGCAAGGTCCTTGGCGCTGGCCACACGCAGCGATGCGGCTGCGTCTTCACTGTTGAGAATCCACAACAGATCTTCACGCCAGAACGGGAAGGTAAGCAGGCCCTCGCAGTCATAGGGCAGCGCGACTATGGCGGCATCCAGTGCGCCTCGGCGCAATTGATCCAGCACTTCGGCCGATTGATCTTCAATGATATCCAGTTGCAGGGCGGGATAGTGTTGGTGCAGCGCGGGCAGCACCTTGGGCAGCAGGTAGGGGCCAATAGTGGGAATCACGCCTATGGTCAGCGGTGTGCTCAGTGGCTCGCGCTGGGCATCGGCCAGCTTGGCCAGGTCCTCCATTTGCAATTTGATCTGGCGCGCGCGCTCGAGCACTTGCTGCCCCAGGGGCGTGACCAGTACTTTGCGATTATCGCGCTCAAACACCTGGAAACCGAGCTGTTTCTCCATTTCTGACAAGGCCGTGCTCAGGGCCGACTGGGAAATATTGCAGTCCTCAGCCGCCTTTTTGAAGTGCAGGTGGCGCTCTACGGCAAGCGCGTAGTGAATCTGTTTCAGGGAGATCATGACCGGGTTTTGGCTCCACCTTCATCGATGCCAACATTAGACAGGATACACCATTCATTCAGCCATTTGATCGTTTGTATCAAAGTGATTGATTTTTCTGAACGTGGCGTTGTTCCAGTGCAATCGGGAAATGTGATTTTGATGTTCAATTTTTTCAATTAAGCATTTACGTGCCGAGGCTCTAGGCTGAATGGACGTTGGGTGCTTTTGAGCGCCCCGGAAAAATCAATTTCACGAGGGATAGATCATGTTTAAACCATCCAGACTTGCCGTTGCTGTGGCGGCGGCCACACTGACGCCACTGCTGCTCGCAGGTAGCGTTAACGCCACCCCTATCGGGGCCCCACCAATAAATTCTGGTGGCCGGAGCAGTTGGACCTGAGTTCGCTGCGCGTTCACGACGTGAGATCCAATCCCTATGGGGCCGACTTCGATTACGTCGCTGAATTTTCCAAAGTCGACTATCAGGCGCTGAAGAATGACATCGAAACCACGCTGACCAACTCCCAGGACTGGTGGCCAGCGGATTGGGGCCATTATGGCGGCCTGATGATTCGCATGGCCTGGCACAGCGCGGGCACCTACCGTGTGCACGATGGGCGCGGCGGTGCCGATGGCGGCCAGCTACGTTTCGATCCCCTGAATAGCTGGCCGGACAACGGCAATCTGGACAAGGCTCGCCGCCTGCTGTGGCCGGTAAAGCAAAAGTATGGACGCTCGGTGTCCTGGGCAGACCTGATGATTCTCGCCGGTAATGTATCGCTGGAATCCATGGGCTTCCAAACCCTTGGATTTGCCGGTGGCAGGGCTGACGACTGGGAGGCGGACGAGGTCTACTGGGGTAAGGAAACCTCCATGCTGAGCAATGAAGAACGCTATGAAGGTGGCGAACTGGAGCGGCCTCTGGCGGCTGTACAAATGGGCCTGATTTACGTGAATCCAGAAGGGCCTAATGCCAATATGGATCCCCTCGCGGCCGCTCAGGACATGCGTGAGTCCTTTGGCCGCATGGCCATGAATGATGAGGAGATCGTCGCGTTGGTGGCCGGCGGTCACACCCTGGGTAAGGGTCACGGCGCCCACAAGCCCGCTGATTGCGTTGGTCCTGAGCCGGGCGCAGCGCCCATCGAGGAGCAAGGCTTTGGTTGGAAGAATAGCTGTGGCAAGGGCCACTCCGAAGACACGGTAACCAGTGGTCTGGAAGGCGCCTGGACCCAGACCCCTACAGCCTGGTCGATTCTCTATCTCGATAATCTGTTTCGGATGGATTGGGAACAGCACACCAGTCCCGCTGGCGCCCACCAATGGCGCCCTGTGGACAAGCGGATGCACGAAATCGTGCCCGACGCGCATATCGCGAGCAGACGGAATCCGCCGGTGATGTTTACCACTGACATTGCGCTCAAGGAGGACCCCGGTTTTCGCGCAGTCGCAGAGCGATTCTGGAAGAACCCCGAGGAGTTTGATGCCGCCTTCGCCCGGGCCTGGTTCAAATTGACCCACCGGGATCTGGGGCCTCGCGCGCGCTATGTGGGGCCGGAAGTACCCGAGGAGACCTACATCTGGCAGGACCCGGTGCCCGAGGGCAACACCCTCAGCGACCGCGACGTGGCCAAGCTCAAAAAGGCCGTCCTGAAATCGGGCCTGACGGTACCGCAACTGGTGCGTACCGCCTGGGCATCTGCCTCTACGTATCGTGAGTCGGATATGCGCGGCGGCGCAAACGGTGCACGGATTGCACTCGCGCCGCAAAAAGACTGGGCGGTGAACAATCCTCAAGAACTGGCGCAGGTGCTGTCCAAGCTAGGCGCCATCCAGGCAGACCACGGCAAGGTATCGCTGGCTGATCTGATTGTTATTGGTGGTGCTGCTGGCATCGAACAGGCCGCGCGGGAAGCCGGTCACAAGATCGATGTGCTGGTCACGACCGGGCGTGGCGACGCCACCCAGGAAATGACCGATGTTGTCTCCTTTGCGGTGTTGGAGCCCAAGGCAGACGCCTTCCGCAATTACTACACGGGTGAAGCGTATATGCCACCGACAGAAATGCTGATCGACAAGGCGGATCTGCTGGGCCTGACGATTCCGGAGATGACAGCACTGCTCGGCGGTATGCGTGTTCTGGGCGCTAACGCAGATGGCGCCACCGCCGGTGTCCTGACCGACAACCCAGGCACGCTGAACAACGCGTTTTTCGTCAACCTGCTGACCATGGACAACGAGTGGTCTAAGTCCGGTGAGGCGACGTATATTGGAAGGAATCGCGCTACCGGCAAGGCGGTTTACACCGCGACTTCGGTTGACCTGATCTTTGGGTCAAATTCGGAACTGCGCGCGGTGGCGGAAACCTACGCCTCAAATGATGGCGAGGCCCTATTCCTCAGCGACTTTGTGGCTGCCTGGAACAAGGTGATGGAAGCCGATCTTTATTGATTGGCTCTGCCAGCGACCGACGAGGTCGTGTCCAAGTTGCGTTCTCGGGGGGCTGTATGGCCCCCTTTTTTATGGTCGCATGGCAGCGAGCACTGGACGCTTAGGGAATGGCAACTGCGATCTTACCTCTCGCTCGACCCGATTCAGACAGGGCCATAGCCTCGCGTATCTCTCCAAGTTGGAAGCGATGCCCCACACTTGGTGTCAATTCGCCCCGCTCCATATAGCGGGCCAGGTCAACCAACGTTTCCTTGCGCATCTGGGCCAGCAACATAATCGACTCCTGTGCCATGAAGGGTTGGCTGATCAGAATGTTCATGGGGCCCAGCAGTGGCGCAATCCAGTTACCCTTGGCACCGCCGACCGTTATTAACTTGCCGTCGGGCTTGAGCACGCTGCTATTTGCCAGCGGTGAATGGTTGCCTACCATGTCCAGAATGACGTCATAGCGTTGGGGCATGTCAGTGTAGTTAATGCTTTTGTAATCGATCATGTGAACGGCGCCAAGTTCACGCACCAACTCGTGGTTGCGGGCACTGCTGACCCCGGTGACCTCGGCGCCAATAGCCGCTGCGATCTGCACGGCAAACGTGCCGACGCCGCCTGAGGCGCCATTAATGAGAATGCTGTCGCCGGCTTCAAGCTCGCCTTCGTCCACTAGCGCCTGCAGTGCTGTGACACCAGCAATGCCGACAACACCCGCTTGCTCCAGCGGAACGTTTGCGGGTACGTGGGCAATGGCACCCCCTTCGTTAATCACCAGATGGCTGCCGAAGGCGCCGGTTTTGCCGCCGAATACGCGATCGCCGGGTTTGAAGGCACTCACGGTTTCGCCCACTGCCTCGACAATGCCTGCAAAATCGACACCCAATCGGGAGACCTCCGGAGCGCCCAGCCCGATGCCGAGCCGCATTAAGTAGGGAGAGCCACGCATGTGGTGGTAGTCGAGTGGATTAATGCCGGCGTAGTGCACTTTCACCAGGACTTCCTCGGGGCCGGGCGCAGGCCTGTCGATGACGCTTTGGGTGAGCACTTCTGGCGGACCGTAGCAGTGGTAGCTGATGACCGTGGCGGTTTGTGCTGCTGAGGAGGGTGCCGCAGGTGCAGGGCAGTCATCCGTGTGGCTGACCGCCAACGCCAGCGCAATCAGGGCGATACCCAATAGCCCGGCAATCGCCAATATCAAATGCTTAAGTACACGCATGTATCTTCCCCTGTATTACCACGTTGCGCCCATACTAGGATACTTACGATGTAAGTGTAGGCTAATGCGACGAACATCATCGTCGCTGCGACTACCTGCGCAAGAGAATTGTTCTCAGGCGATGACTCATGGGATCCCTGAACTGATCAAACAGGACAGCCGCGATAATCACAGCACCGGTAATGATACGTTTGGAAGGCTCCGACACGCCCATTTGTGCCAGGCCCGTCTGGATCACGGCAATGATTAACACCCCAATAAATGTATTGACCACCGAGCCTCGACCGCCAGTGAGACTGGTGCCACCGATGACAACGGCGGCAATGGCTGAGAGCTCCAGGCCAATGCCCGCGTTGGGATCTGCGGTCTGTAGATAGCCGAGCTGGAACACACCGCCCAGGCCAGCGAGCAGACCGCACAGGGCGAACACCAATATTTTCCAGGGCACGGGATTGATACCGGTGAGGCGCACGGCCTCCTCGTTAGTGCCTATGGCGATCATATAGCGCCCGAAAACGGTCTTGCTAAGCACGAACTGAGCGACAACGACCACCACAACAGCGAAGATCAGCGCGGGTGATACACCTAAACCTGCCAGTGGAGAGCCAATAATTTCTACCGAAGAACCGAGATAGCGGGTTTCGGAATTGGTCACCAGGTAGGCGCCGCCGCGCGCAATTTCCAGCATACCCAGCGTGACAACGAATGAGGGTATCGCCCAGCGGGCGCTGATCAGACCATTCACCAGCCCCGCCATGAGGCCAGAGGCAAGAGCCGCCGCAATGGCCACGGGTAGGGGCATACCCATATCGGCAATCACTATGCCCATCACCGCCGAGCACAGTGCCATGACGGAGCCCACAGACAGGTCGATGCCGGCGATCAGCAATACGTAGGTCATTCCCACTGCTATCACGGTCAGTGTGGGAATCTGGTTAACCAGCGTGCGGAATGTGACACCGGTGAAAAAGTATTCACTGGCAAGGCTGAAAAATAGCACCAGTGCCAAGAGCACCGCAATCAGGCCCAGAGAATTCCACGGAAGTTTTATCTTAAGCATGCCTGGCCTTGGAATAGTATTTGAAGCTCGCTTGGAGTAGTTGTTCTTCAGTGACCTCGCGGGCATTGAATTCGCAGGCGAGACGCCCGTTAGACATCACCAGAATGCGATCGGAGACCTTAATCAGCTCATCCGTTTCACTGCTGACGACGACTACCGCTTTACCCGCCGCTGCCAGGGTGCCGAGCAGCGACTGGATGCTGCTCTTGGCCCGGGCGTCGACGCCGCGAGTGGGTTCGTCGAACAACAGCACCGGCAGATCATTCAGCAGCCAGCGCGCAATCAGGACTTTCTGCTGGTTACCGCCGCTAAGTTGGGCCACGGGCTGCCCAAACGCATCGCACTTGATCTGCAGTTTTTCGCGCATTTCGCTTGCCATGGCGTGCTCGTCGGCCGCGCTGATAACACCGGCTGTGTGCGTGAGCTCGCGCAATTTTCCCAGACACATGTTGCTGGAGATGGAATCCTGCAATAGCAGCCCCTGGCCTTTGCGGTCTTCCACAACCAGCCCGATACCTGCGTCGATGGCCTCGCGTGGCGAGCGCATGACTTGAGCGCGCTGAAAGTTGTCTTGTGCAAAACGCAGAGCGCCGCTGTCAGCACGATCCGCGCCAAAAATCGCGCGCAGCAGTTCTGTGCGCCCCGAACCAATCAGCCCACCAATGCCAAGGACTTCACCGGCGCGAATCTCGAAACTGATGTTCTGGATGGAACCGGTGAGTCCCAGTCGGTCGACCTTGATCAACACCTGCGGGGCAGCGGGTTGTTCGCTTTCAGTTTGGGCAGCTGCCGGCGCGGTTAAAGCACCGGCCATGAGTTCGACAATCGTGTCGGTGGTGGCTTCAGCAACCGGCAGGGTGGCTACGCGCTCGCCGTCGCGCAATACCGATACCCGGTCGGCAATACGGGCAATTTCATCCATGCGATGTGAGATATAAATAACGCTGACACCGCGCTCACGCATCGCCTTTAGGCGCTGAAACAGGGTGTCTATTTGCGGGTCAGTCAGGGAGGCGGTGGGCTCGTCGAGGATAAGCAGTTTCACGTCGTGGGAAATCGCCCTGGCGATCTCCACCAGCTGCTGGAGGCCGACACCCAGTTCAGCCACCGGCGCCTGCAGGTCTATATCATCCATGCCGAGGGCCGCCAGCATGGCTGCAGCGCGCTGTCTGAGGTCGGTGTGATCGATCAATCCGGCGCGCTTGCCCAGGCGGTTGAAGCAGAGATTTTCGGCGACGCTCAATGTAGGGAACAAACTCAGTTCCTGCATGACCATCTGGATGCCACTGCGCTCGGCATCCCGCAGTGATTTCGGTGCATGGGGGTGGCCGCCAAACTCCATGCTGCCCGCGTCGGGATGATGGATACCGGCGACAAGATTACATAGCGTGCTCTTGCCCGCGCCGTTACTTCCCATTAGCGCATGTATTTCTCCGGGTTGAATGTCCAGATGAATGTCATGCAACACCGGAGAGGCGAAGGATTTGCTAATCCCCTTCAGGCGCAGCAGGGGCGTTATCACCATGCTAGCGGGTAATTAACTCGATCGGTGTTTTACGATCTTCAGGAATATCGCCGGAACCGAGTATCTGCAGAGCATACTCAATGCCGAATACGGCGAGCTGGTCGCCAAACTGATCTGCCGTCGCCAGCATTTCACCCGTTTGGACCAATTCGGCGGCGGCGGAGATGTTGTCAAAGCCCACCACGGCAATGGCGTCAGTTTTACCGGCCTGGCGAACCGCGGCGACGGCACCGAGAGCCATGCTGTCATTGGCGGCAAGAATGGCCTTGAGATCAGGGTTTTCGCTGAGAATGGCGCCTGTTACGCTGGCTGCTTTGGCCTGCTCCCAGTCGGCAGCCTGGGTGGCGACAATCGCCATGCCCGCGGCGTTCATGGCATCCTCAAAACCCAGTTGGCGCTGTTGGGCATTAAAGGCACCCGGTATACCACCGATGATGGCGACCTGGTCGCCGGCAGTGAGTTGGGCTGCCAGCGCGTCGCCGACAAGCCTGGCACCCTCGCGGTTGTCCGGACCCACGAAGGGTACCTTGATGCCCATATCTGCGAGGATGCTGTCGTCAAACTTGTTGTCGATGTTGACCACGACAATACCCTGGTCGATAGCGCGCTTGACCACCGGTAGCAGGCCCTTGGAATCCGCCGGGGCAATCACAATGATATCGACCTGGGTTGCCATCATTTGTTCCACCAGCGATACCTGTTGCGCGAGGTCACTTTCGTTCTTGATGCCATTGACCACCAGTTCGTAGCTATCGTTTTGCGCCTGGTGTTGTTCGGCCCCTGCGGCCATGTTGATAAAAAATTCATTGGCCAGCGACTTCATGATCAGGGCCACACGCGGTTTGTCGGGCGTATCTTCGGGCGTCGATGCAGGTGCCGAGGATTGCTCGGCATTGCCGCAGCCAGTGAGGGTCAGCGCCAGCGACAGGCAGGCGAGGAGAGAGGTGACTTTGCGCAACATACTGTTTGGCCCGGCGTCATTATTGTTAGCCGCAATAATAGATGAAACTGAGCCAGGTTGCGCGCTGAAGAGTAGTCGTTTTTTGCCGTTCAACTTACCCGGGTAATCGTCAGGTCGATACTGCCGTGATTGTTTTCGTACAGTGACCAGACATCATTCGGAAATGTGTACAGGTAGCCGGCCTGGGTCACTTTCAGTGGTGGGGTGGCGAAGTCCGGAAGTTTTATGTATTCATGGGCCACCGGGCTGCCGTCGTTGGCGACCGCATTGTCAGCACCACTGTCGTTGGCGATAGCGCCCACGAGCACAAACCAGGGAAAATTTTCTATGCGCTTGGTGCCGAGGACATCGGTGGCATTGTTGTCTGTCAGTTTGCGGTACAGGCTCTCAAACCTGCCTAGAAAGGCGGAGGTGCTGCGGATGATGTCGCCCACGGTTAGTTTGTCGTCCTCGGTGCCATGCCAGTCGCAGGTGTCGGCGCTGTCCTGCCATTCACCGCTGGCACTAAAGGTATATTCCTCGCCCGCATTGAGGAACAGGTGCGTGGGATTCCAGCGCGTGTCGGCATAAACGGGCAGCGTAATCGATTCGCCAACATCCAGAGATCTGTGCGGATAGTACTCGGGATAGCTGAGAGGCGAGGTTTGTTGGCGGGTGAGGGCGCTGTCGTGGAACACGCTCGAGTTGGCGTCGAGCCCCATCTCAGGAATCGCCCGTGGACGCGAGCGCATTGTGGCGAACAAGCCACGATAGGAATTGTGCATTACGCCATTGGGGTTGGGCTGCAGTTGATCTACGGCGCCGCTGCGAAAGCCGAGCCCCTGGCTCTCGGCCTCCGCCATCATCCAGCCAAGCGCGCTGTCGGAGAGATCAGTCTCTGCATATCCACCGCCGACGTCGGAGTGCACGCCGGGAAACCATAGCTCCTGACAGTTCTCGTGTTTGTCCGCATTGCTCCAATGGGTGACGGTGAAGCTGCTGCGCAATTCGTCCAGCGCCATGGCGTGACGGCCGCAGCGCACATTCTTACCGAGTTTGCTGTCGTGAAAGCGCCACTTGTCAGGCCGGTCCAGTAAGTTCAGCAGTTCCAGATCATCGGGAATACCCAGGGCACCCACAGTGTCCCATACGCCGAGAAACTGTACTTTCAGTCCGTTGCCGCGATTAAAGGCAGCCCACTCTGACTTGATGCGATTGCGTTTGTTCTTGCGATAGCCGGACTTGTAGGCAGACTCCACCCGGCGCCACGCCTGCCTGGAGCTAATGCCGCGCAGGTTCAGAAGGCCCTTGTTGAGCATGCCGGCCAGACAGCGTGCCGTGAACGCACCCCGGCTGAAACCGAAGATGTAGACCTGATCGCCGTCCTCGTACTGCGTGCCCAACCAGTGATAGGCGCTGCAGATATGGCGCGTTATTCCAACGCCAAGCGCGCCGCCCAGTAACTTCTCCTTGAGCCCCATGTCTTCACCGCCCAGGCCCGGGTGATAGTACTTTTTTTGCAGTGTGCCTGTGCCGTCGTGGTCACCAATCGCGTTGAATAATTTGACGACATTGGTGGGCGCAGGCACCCCGTTATCTTCCTGGCTGGGATTGTTCCAGGTGCCGTCGCAGCAGATGATGAGATTGGTCATGATGGCTCCCCTGTGTTCTGCGCAAAAGAATGCACGCATCGACGTGCGGCGCTTGTACAGGACTTATAGTTGAGAGGGTGCCGTTTACCAGCGAGAGAGGGCTTTCTGTAATACAGAGTAATACCTAGCCGGTACTCGCTTTCACCTCGTCCGCGGTGGGTAGTGATGCCACGGCGCCCGGGCGTGACACCGCAATCGCGGATGCGCGGATGGCGGTTTCAATGCCGGCGTCAATGTCTGTGAGGCCATGGGTCGCCAGGTGAGCTGCCAGGTAACCGTTGAAGCAGTCGCCAGCGGCGGTGGTATCGACCACAGTGACAGATTGTGCGGGAAATAACTGCGCGCGGCTCGGAGTGACGAGCATGGCTCCCTCGCCACCCAGCGTGACAACCACGGTATCAACGCCTTTTTGCAGCAGGGCCGCAGCGGCGCTATTTATGGCTTCGGGGGTATCCGTGGGCATGCCGGTGATGGTCGCCAGTTCGCTCAGGTTGGGAGTGATAATCGTGATGTGTTTGAACAGCGCCTCTGGCAGCGCCTGGGCGGGCGCCGGATTGAGGATAACTGTCTGTTGCTGTCGGGAAGCCAGTGTCGCGGCATGAACGACAGAATCCATGGGAATTTCCAATTGCAGGACCACCACACAGGCATCGTTTATCTGGTCGAGCTGTGAGTCGATCAGCCCCTTCGAAAGCGCTTCATTGGCGCCTGCGGTCAGGCCGATACAGTTCTCGCCGGCAGCATCGATGAAGATGCAGGCAGTGCCGGTAGGCGTATTCTGTATCTGGGTGATCCCATGGGTAGCCAGGTCCAGGGTATTGAACCTTGCCAAGATGTCGTTGCCGCTGCCATCGTCGCCGATGCAACTGATAAACGTGGTGGTGGCCCCTGCCAGGTGAGCCGCCACGGCCTGGTTGGCACCTTTTCCACCCAGGTTGGACTTCAGTTCACCGCCACCCACGGTTTCACCAGGAGCGGGTAGGGTGGGGAGGTAAAGACAGATGTCCCAATTCGTCGAGCCGATGACGGCTATCTTTGAATTTGGCGCCATAGTGGCCTCCTTGGAATTGGACAGATGATTTGGGAATCACCTTTGATTGTCTTTGGGTGTTGGGCTGCAGCAAGAGCCTGGATAAGGCTGGAACATGCCCTAAATTTGTCACTACAAAAAGTGATGTCCCAATCCCGAACCCAGTGACCTATTTGATGCCCAGATACTTTAGTTTGCGATAAAACGTTGCGCGACTCATGCCAAGCAATCGCGCTGCTTCTGTACGATTTCCACCCGTCTGCTCCAACGCAAGAACTATGTCTTGTTCGAGGCTCGATTGTTTGCTTGCACCTTGAAGAGTGGCGACCTCCTGGTGCTGAATCTCGGGCGGGAGATCGTGAAGACTGATCGAATCATTTCGGCAGTGAATGGTGGCGAACTGAATGGCGCTCTTAAGCTCCCGCACATTTCCAGGCCAGTTATAGTTCTCGAGTAAGTGCATTACTGGATTGGCTAAGGGGTTCATGGCCTTGCCTGTAGCCAGCCGCATTTCAGCCAAAAATGCCTCAGCAAGCAGCGGGATATCCTGACTTCGCTCTCTCAGCGCAGGGACAATGATTCTCCCTACGCGCAATCTGTATAGAAAGTCACTACGGAACGTGCCTTCTCTTACAGCATCGGCTAGATTCCTGTTAGTGGCTGCGATGATACGAACGTCGATCTGTTGCGTGTCTACCTGTCCTATGGGTGCTACTTCTGCTGATTCTATAGCTCGCAATAAACTGATCTGTACCTCATCTGAGATGTCCCCAATTTCATCGAGGAATAAAGTCCCTCCCTCGGCAGCCTGGAAGTAGCCAAGCTGGTCCTTAATGGCTCCCGAAAATGCGCCGCGCCGGTGCCCAAAGAGCTGACTCCCTAGCAGGGAGTCAGTAAGTGCGCCGCTATTGACTGCAACGAAAGGGCCCTTGCTCCTTTGGCTTGCGGCGTGAATCGCCCTTGCAACAAGCTCTTTCCCCGAGCCTGTTTCACCTTCGATCAATACGGTCCAATCGCCAGTCGCCACATCGTTGATGACTCTGTACAGGTTCTGCATTGGTGGGCTTTTTCCAATCATTTGTCCGAACCGGCTCTTGTCTAATTGTCTTTGCAGTTGCCTCAGTTTTTCGTCAGCTTGATCTCTCTCGGAGAGATCTTTAACCATGCCAATGAATAGCGCGGTATCTTTGACTTTGGTTTCAGTAATCGTCAAATGAACAGGGAATTCCTCGCCGTCTCTCTTGAGTCCAAGGACTTCCCGTCCCTGGCCAATCACTTTGCTATCTCCTGTATCGAGATAGTTCGAGATATAGCTGTCGTGTTCCAGTCGATATGGCGCGGGCATCAGGGTGCTTACGTTGGCGCCGACCAGTTCTTCGCCGGAGTATCCAAACATCTTTTCCCCTTGTTGGTTGATGGATTCAATGACGCCAGATTGATCTATCGTGATGATTGCCTCATAGGCGCTGTCGAGAATTGCGTGTAGGCGCTGCTGCTCGTCGGACAACTCATTAACAGCTTGATTCCTTTCGTCATCAGCGCGCAATGCGAAGATCGCGTTTGCGCAGGTTTGGAGGAAGGGCGATAAGTCTTCGATGAGTTTTTCGTCATAGCCATCCGGGCGATTTGCAATACCAACCATACCAATCATGCGTCCTGCGCTATGCAGTGGGAGACCCAGAAATGACCTTAGCTCTGGGTGGCCCAGTGGCAGCCCGCCGCGTCGAGGATCCTCAGCCGGGGCATTCGCCACGACAGGTTTGCCTTCAGTCATGACGTGACCAAAGAGCGTTTTCAAATTGTGGAACTCAAGGCCGTTCGGCGCGTTTTCTTCAAAGTGTTTGCGAGTGTACTCGTTCCAGGCGATGTTGGTAATGGCATGCGTTCGGAGGTAGACAGCTCCCTCTTCGTTGAGATGTGTCTCTCCGATAAAGCCGTACTCGCTATCCCCGAGCTCCAGCAAAGCGTCAAGAAGTCCGTCAAACAGCTGTTGTCTATCTACTGTCCCTATCAATTGAGACTGCGCGCGGGTCATGGCGCCCAGTAGACGCATGTACCAGTCAGGGGAATGTTGTGTGTCCATGATGAGCCTATGTGTCTTGTGAGACAGTTGATTGTCTCGATCAGTGTCTCAGGAGTGTAGCAGACATGCTTGCAGTATTCTAAGCATCTGAAAAATATGAATAAATATTGGCACTTATCGCTGGCATGATACTTGCAAAATCCCATTGCCTGGAGCAGAACTGGGCAGAGAAGTTGAACGTTAGCGAGAAGGAGAGCATGTGCTTATTGTGACTCGGCGAATTGGCGAGAGCCTGAAAATTGGTCAATTGGAGGATGTTCTTGAAGGGCCAGTTACCGTCACGGTGCTGGGAATGAAGGGCAATCAGGTTCGAATCGGCATTGATGCCCAACGAAGCATGCGCGTAGATCGTGAGGAGATACGCGAAAGGATTGATGCGGAGTGTGACGAGCGAAAGCGTAAAACACTGACACTCACCAAAACGGCAGGAGGTGGCATTTGATCCGGTGAGGATGTTCGGAACGTAATAATTTTTAGGACGCCTACTGAGTGACTAAACAGACTTGAGAGGTGAGCGAAAATGAGCGTGGCATTTGAATCTGGCGGTTTAGACAGAACCCCCATTAACTGGACGAGAAATACTGAGAAACACACCAGTGTCAGAGACGCGGAGTTGCCTTCCTGGCGGAAACTGCTTCAAGAGAAGTTGGCAAACGCCAAAAAGAACCAGCCAGGCTGACACTCCCACGGTAAGCAGTTCCTGAGGCCGATGTGTTGGTTGTAGGGCCGCATCAAGATCGAACCGGGAAGCTTAAACATGGCGACAGATATTGAAAGAACAGAAATGTTCGTCTTTCGTCGTGATCTGCGTGTGCAAGACAATGCGGCACTATTTGCCCATGAGAAAGCTCAGAGATTGTTGTGCGTTTATGTGGAGGAGCCCAGTCAACCCTGGTTTCAGGTTCGGGGCGTTGGCGAGCAGCGCAGTAGGTTTCTGCGCGAGAGCTTGTGTAGTCTGCAGGCGGAGTTACGTTCGGTAGGACAAGACCTCCTGTATGTGAAGGGCTATGTGCATCAGGTAATACCTCGTCTAGCAGCTCGCTTCAATGTCGCACGCATCAACATTGCCTCGGTTCCTGGCGTCCATGAACAGGCCTCGGTGGAGCGGCTGACACACTCTCTGAGTGTTCCGCTCAACGTGTTGCCAGGCAATCAGCTTTTTCCGCCGTCGAGTCTGGATGCCTGGATGCCCAGCTTGCCGCCACACTTCACACCATTCTGCAAAGCGTTAATGAAGCGCAGGATCGAGTCCCCTTTGGAAGTGGCCTCGTTACCTCCACCGCCAGTAGGCCTGGATGCATACAAGATTCCGGCACCCACCACTCGGGCTCACCCCGCTTTCGCCTTCAAGGGTGGGGAGCAAGCGGCGAGGGTGCGTCTGGAAACCTGGATGTTTCGTGAACGCTCTGTAGATCATTATCTCGAAAGCCGAAATGATCTTGAGGGACTTTTTTCTTCCTCCAATCTTTCGCCGTGGCTCGCGAATGGCAGCTTGTCTGTCCGCTCAGTCGCCAAGTCGTTGTTTGAGTATGAGCGAGAATATGGCAAGAGCCGCTCAAGTGAGCACTTGCTGAAAGAACTGCTGTGGCGAGAGTTTTTCCAGTGGCGTGCATTGCGCGATCCCGCAAGTCTGTTCCATCGGGGTGGCGCACGACGCCGCCTTACCCTGTGTACGTTCGAGCCGCGCAGTTATGCGCGATGGTGTGCCGGCTCCACAGACGTACCGTTGGTGAACGCATTGATGCATCAGTTGGTCGAGACGGGTTGGATGAGCAACCGCGGGCGCCAGATTGCAGCCAGTTACCTTATTAATGAAATGGGCATGGACTGGCGTTACGGGGCAGCATTTTTTGAAAAGCACCTTATCGATTATGACGTGGCGAGCAATTATGGCAATTGGCAGTACATTGCCGGTGTCGGTGCAGACCCTCGTGGAGGGCGGCATTTCAACCAGGAAAAACAGGCCGCTTTGTACGACAAAGACGGCACGTTCACGGCGCGCTGGCGAGGTCATTGCCAGCCCCAGCCCGAGTATGTGAATGACGCGGCAGACTGGCCCATGTCGATACCTGAAAACCATGCTGCTGAGAGTGCGGTCGTCGATGAGTAAGCCCTTGCCCGCAGCCACCCTTTACTACGATGGGCGCTGTCCGCTGTGCCTGCGGGAAATGGACAAGCTGGCGACGCTGAAATCCGATGAATTACAATTGGTGGATATTCACGGTATTCTCGCCGAACCTGGCATGCCCGATCGGGATACCCTGTTGCGGGATCTGCATATGCGCCTAGCCGACGGGCAATGGCTCACCGGTGTCGACGCCAACGTCAGGGCCTGGACATACGCCGGACGTGGCGCGTGGCTGTCCTGGTTGCGGTGGCCGGTCATTCGTCAGCTGGCTGATGTTGGGTACGCGCTCTGGGCAGGCTGGCGTTACCGACGTCTGTATGGTTCGGGCGACGAGGGCGCCAACTGCAATCACTAGGTGGCGCGGCGTGCCGGCGCCAGCCGTGCTTGTTCCTTGCCAGCCCAGGCCAGAATAGCAGTTTGCTCACTTTCTGGTTTGCGCTGCCAGTTGCGCATGGCGAGGCCCATTCTCGGATTGTTGCTGAAGCGCACCTCGTGGCGGTGCAGAAACGCCCAATAGAGACTGTTATAGGGGCACGCGCCATCACCGGTTGTTTGTGTCGGCTTGTAGCGACAGTGCTTACAGTGATCGCCCTGGCGCTGGATATACTTGCCGGTGGCGGCGTAGGGCTTGCTCGCCATCAGGCCATTGTCGCCGGACAGCGCCATTCCCAGGGTATTGGGTAACTCCACCCATTCGAATGCGTCTATGTAAACCCCGAGATACCAATCGCAGACCTCGGCCACGTCCAGACCGGTTAGCAATGCGAAGTTACCGATGACCATTAGCCGCTGGATGTGATGGGCATAGCCCAACTGCAATGATTGATCGAGCGCCTTGTGCAGGCAGTGCAAGTCGGTATCGGCGTTCCAGAAGAAAGCGGGCAGGGGAGCCGAGGCTTCGAGGCCGTTGCGCTGCGCGTACTCAGGCATGGAATACCAGTATATGCCGCGCACATACTCGCGCCAGCCGAGGATCTGGCGAATAAACCCTTCCGCCGCTGATAGCTCGCAATGGCCTTCGCGCCAGGCGTCTTCCACGGCTTCGCAGACTTCCAGTGGGTCTAACAGGCCGACATTCAGGTACGGGGATAGCAGGCTGTGGTAAAGCCAGGGAAAGTCTTCAGCCATGGCATCCTGGTAGGTGCCAAACAGCGGCAGGCAGTAACTGGCAAAGTGTTGCAGCCGCTGTAGTGCCTGCGGCCGGGTAACGGCCCAGTGGAATGTATCAAGATCGCCGGGATTGTCGGGAAAGCGGCGATTGACCAGGCTGATGACCTCGTCTAGTACCGGGTCGTTTTCGCTGGCGCACAGTGGCGGCGGAGTGTGCTTGTTGCGCCAGCCTTTGCGGTTTTCCTTGTCGTAGTTCCACTGCCCGCCAGCAGGCTTATCTCCTTCCATCAGCACACTGTAACGGCGCCGCATCAGCCGATAGAAGTACTCCATGCGCAGCTGCTTGCGGCCGCTGGCCCAGTCGTCGAAGGTGTCTCGATCGCACAAGAACCGATCGTCAGTCGTCCACTTAAGCGGGACTGCCCTGCGCGTGGACCAGGCGTCAAGAAGGCTCTGAACGCGGAATTCGCCAGGCTCGCAGCATACTACCTCGGCAAAGTGTTCTTGGTTCCATACCTGGTCGAGCGCGTCGCAGAGACTGTCGATGTTGTCATCCAGCGTCAGGTATTCGACGGTGAAGCCCCGTGCCTGCAGCTCATCACGAAAGTGACGCATGGCTGCGAATATAAACGCCAGTTTATGGCGATTGTGTTTGGTGTAATTTGCCTCGTCAGCCACTTCCGCCATCAGGACGGTGTCCATCCCAGGGCGAGCGTCTGCCAATGCTGCGCGATCAAGGGTGAGTTGGTCTCCTAGAACAAGAATCAGACGCGGTTCCATAAGCGACTATCGCGTGAATACCATGATGTGTTGCTTGGGCAGCACGTCGAGCACCGTCTCAAGTGTCAGGCCTACAGCGGCCATCTCGCGCTCTACCTGCTTTTTAGTCATGGTGTGCAGACGCTTGATACCGATGCTCGGGTCTTCACCCCGATATTCGACCAATACCACGCGGCCCCGCTCAGACAGCGATGCCACCACCGCCTCCATGACTTCCCGGGGGCAAGAAAACTCGTGGTAAGCATCTACCAGCAGGACCAGGTCAACGCTGTAGCCTGCCAGCGCCGGGTCGCATTCGGTGGCCTGCACCGGCACCACGTTGGTAGCCCCTGTGTAATCGATTCGTTGTTCCAGGATTTGTAGCATTTCGGGCTGGATATCCACGGCCAGGACCTGACCCTGTGGAACTTTCTCTGCCAGAGGAAACGCGAAGAAACCCGTGCCTGCGCCCAGGTCGACGATGGTGTCATCCGCTTGGGGCTGGATACTGCTGAGCAGCAAGTCAGTACGTTCCTCGCGCTCGCGCTGAGGGCGCTCCAACCAACCCGCGCCGAGGTGACCCATGACATGTGAGATTTCACGGCCCATATAAACCTTGCCGATACCATCTCTGTTGGGCCGCACTTGTTCGTAGTGGCCAGGGTTGCTCTCACTCGCTATGCAGCCGAACACCGTAAGCAGCATTATCAGGGTAATGGCCAGGCTGGCTGGGCGAGTTGGCTTTGCGGCTTTCATCTACTCGTGCTCTAACTACCGGGCGACTCGGGGCGCGCAGGCCCGGGGTGCCGCGGAGGTGATGTTATCCTGGGCGGTGGAAGCCACAGATTTTATGGCCGTCCGGATCGAGGAAGTAGCACAGGTAAACGTCGCCCATGTCTCCGGTACGTACGCCGGGCGGTTCTTCGATACTCTGACCGCCGTTGGCAATGGCCACGTCGTGAAACTCCTTGATCTGCTCCGGTGAATCGCAGGTAAATCCGATGGTGGAGCCGTTCGCCACACTGGGCGGCTCCTCGTTAATGGGTTGTGTCAGGCAGAACGTAGAGCCGTTGTGCAAGTAGAAAAGTCGCAGTTGCCCGGTGGCGTTCGTGTGCTCTATCGGCGCGCCAGCCCCCAGAACGCCTAGTACGGCATTGTAAAATGTACGCGAGGCCTTTATGTCGTCAGTGCCAATCATTACGTGGTTGATCATATTCCTGCTCCCAGGTCGATTTATTGTCATTCACGCAAGGTAGGCAGTACCCTGCGTGGATCTTGAACGGTATACGGGGGAGGCGTGGAAGTCGATTAACCTGTGATGATAGCAATGCGATAGCGACGAAATTGATCCGCCGCTGTTACCGGAAGTACAGAACTAGCGGTTACCCCCGATCTGACTGATTAGCGCACTGGTCAGTTCTGCCAGCTCTTCAGCCGGGTGTTCGAACTTGAGGCCCGCGTGATAGAGCTCCGTTTTACCCATGCTGATGGTTTCCTGGCGGACCACACGAGCGCGCAGCTTCAGGCTGTGCTTGTCGTCGAACGTGCTGATTACCGCCTGTAAGGATTGACCAATTTCCAGGGGTTCCGGCACGGTAACACCCAGCCCCCCGGCGGAAATATCCTCCAGTGAAGCTTTGAGTTCGTCGCCTTCAAACTGCAGGTCGAGGCGCTGGTGCAGGCGCGCATGCTCGCGCTGACCGTCACTGTCACCGGACTGGGCCAGCCGCAGCAGGATAGCTTCCAGTTCGTCCTGGTCGCGTGTCGCCATACTGGTAAAGCGCACCGCCAGGCCTTCACCGGCACCTTCATCCAGCTTCCAGCTGCGCAAGTACTTCGCATCGATGGTAATGGGGGTGCCTTGGATGCCCGGAATAATGACCTTGAGCGTGTCGCTGCTGACCATTTTGACCTTGTCCACCTTGATTGCCGCGCCGCCCCAGGAAATGTCCTGCAGGCGAGCGGCCGTTGGTGTTTCGTCACCGGGCCAGAGTAGTTTGATGGGCGCCGCGACGGCAATGCGCATGTGACGGCGCCGTTCCTCGGGCTTGGCGGCGACCTCGTCTGCCTGCTCTGGTTTTGGCTCGGCGGCCAGGGTACGCACCAGTTCCAGGGCCTCTTCGACGACATTGCGGCTGCCGACAATCAGTTCCAGCTTGTTTGGATCAGCGCTGCCGGGACGGAGCATTTCCGCTGAATCGCGGAATGAAGTGAACTCGCCTTTGGAGCGTTGCTGCACCACGTTCAGTGCCAGTAGACGTATGCAGGCGGTGAGTTCGTCCTGGGAAGCCTGGCCCAACAGTGAGTCTTGGCGTGGTTTCATATGTGTGTCCCTGCAACGGTGTCACCCCTGCGAGCGGATGGGGCGTTTTTGTTCATTATTCAGGCAATGTTAGAGGGGGCAGGGCACAGATAAAACCCACAGATCCGGAAAGTGAGGAATGGGTCACTTTTAGGGTGCGCTTTTCTCGACTTTTCCCGGATTGATGGTTGATAACTACTTGATTGCGGCGGTTTCAGGAAGAGTACCGGTTTTTAACGCTATAACGAGTCCCCGTGTAAGCGATCGAGTCCGGGCGAGACGTTTGCGCGTATAAGGTTGTGATAGCCACGGGGTCTGAATCCATTGAAAGCCATCTCTCCCAAGCTCGAGCAGCAATTCTTTCGCCAACTTAATGCGGTGGTAGAGCCGGCGGTGCGGAGGGGCATTGGCTCCCCACGCTTGCTGCCGGCAGGGTTGATTCTGCTGGAGTCCACCGGTTTTACCAGTGGTGAACTCCGCTCTACCCCGTTGTTGAGCTTTCGAGCGGGTAGATACCGCATAGTCAGTACGGTGCGTGGGCAGCGCTCTTTCTGGGTCAAGAATCTGCTGAAGCAGCCGGATGTCAGCTATTTTTTAGCGGGCCGCCGGCGCAATGCCACAGCTGTAGTACTGCGCGACGGCGAGTCTTCGGTGGATGTAGCCACACTGCCATTTTTTCTCCGGCGTCTGGTAGCGTGGCTTAGCATTTTTGCCCGCAATGGGCTGGCGATAGTGATTCTCACTCCCGTTGACGGCTGAGTTAGAGCCCGCTTTTTGACCAACATTGCCTTGGTCTCGAGGCATCTACCTTCCTCTTCCTCCCCGTAGCTTTAGGTAACCAATTTGTTTGAGGCGTTTGTGTCGTGTTGAGAAAAAACCTGCATCTTTGGATGTTCGCCCTGTTTTCGCTGGGCTTGCCCTTGTGGGCCATGGAAAGCAATCAGTTTAACCAAGGCCGAGTGCACGGTTGCACCGGTGAATGCTATGAGGCCTGGAAGGATGAGACGGGCGGTGTGGTCATGCTCGCGGCGGCACAGGCCGAGGCCCGGGCGAGCGCGTCCCCCGAGGAGCTGGGCAAAGCGGCCTACGCCGGTTGTGTGGCCTGTCATGGTCAGCAGGGCGAGGGGGGGATCGGCCCGGCTCTCGCCGGTCAGACAGCGGAAGAGATATATGCCAAGTTGGTCCAATACAAAAACGGCGAGACGCGGGGTAATCAGAGCTCTCTGATGTGGGCCCAGTCGGCCATGTTGAGCGACGAGGATATGCAACACATCGCGGCTTTTATCGAGTCGCTTTAGCAGTTGAGGTGAGAATCATGTTTTTTAATAGTTCCAATAAGCATGCCGATAACAGCCTGCGCGGCAAGTCACTGCAGCGTGCGCTGGGTAAGGAGATCCCCAAAACTCTGACGCCCTATGAATGGGAGCAGTGGTATGAGGAAAACGGCGTACCTGAGGCGCACAGCAACGGCGCAAAAGTGGAGGAGTCCAACCGCCGATTCTCGGGAGCATCCCGGTGTGTCTGGCGGCTCGACAGCGAGGCCTGAAGCGGCAACTGTAACTCGCATTTAGTTTGGTCCGTGTTACTGTCCTCGCCGTAAGTACTCGGAGGAGGGCAGATGAAACTAAACGCAGAAAACATTGCCGCTATGGCAAGCCGCGAGCGCGCAGCGTTTGTAAACAGCTTGTCGGGCTTTAAGGCCGCCAACCTGGTGGGCACTGCCGATTCGCAGGGCCATACCAATCTCGCCATTATGAGCTCCGCAGTGCACCTGGGCTCCCACCCACCGCTGCTGGCGCTGGTGATACGCCCCGGCGGCGATGAGAGACATACGCTCAAAAATATTCTAGACACGCAGTGCTATTCCATTAACCACGTCAACGCAGAGATCGTCGAAGCGGCACACCAGTGCGCGGCTAGGTATCCCGCAGAGGTTTCAGAGTTTGATGCGACAGGGCTGACCCCGCTCTGGGAGCCGGGGTTTGAGGCGCCAATGGTTGCTGAGGCGCAGGTGAGCATGGTGCTGCGCCTACGTGAGCATATGCCGCTGGCGATTAACAGCACCCACATGGTGATTGGCGAAGTCGTGTTTGTTGCGTTGCCAGATGCTGCCTGTCGGGACGATGGAACGCTGGACCTTGTTGCCGCCGGTACGGTTGCCCTGAGCGGCCTTGATGCATACCACCGCGTGGATGCACCGAAACGCATGGCCTATGCGAAGCCCGACCTGCCGCCTCGGCGTCTCTGAGAGCTTCGATCCTCCGCTTCAATAAATTTGCAGTATTTATGCCTAAAGCGCTAGAGTGCTCAGAACGCCAGGCCGCGCCATCACTGCATCGGTGAGCACGGCTCTGGAACGGTACTGACGTATTGCAGCAGGTGTTGTCGAAAATGCTTGAGCCAGAAAATAATCCCAATCCCGCGTATATCGTAGACCCGCCTCGATTGCTGCGCTTTGTTATGGCCAGGGCATTGGGCCGGGTTGCCAATACGGAGCAGATCGCAAAGAAGCGCGTCAAAGCTGAGAAGGCTCGTCAGGCAGCAGGTAGCGCACATGTGGTGGAGTACTTTCACCAGGTAGACGATCCGTACTCCTACTTGATGGCACAAGTACTGGAGCGGTTCGTGCAGCGTTACGACATTGAACTTGTGCCGCACCTGATCCGCGCCACCGGTGGGCGTAACCAGCCCGAGGAAGAAAAACTAGCAGTGTGGGCGCGGCGCGATTGTGGGCTGATAGCGCCGCACTACGGCCTGAGCTTTCCAGAGACCGCAGGTGTGCGACCCGAGTCCGCCCATCACGCAACCGTCAATGGCGCTCTCGCGGCACTAGGCCCGGATGAGTTTGTGGCACAAGTACAAAACCTGACAGCCAGCGCCTGGTCTGATACGCCAATCGATGGTGCGCAAGCAACTGTATCCGAGACAGAGACACAAGCGGCCATAATGGCAGGATCTGCCCGTCTGGCGGAGCTGGGTCACTATTCAGGTGCCATGCTGTATTACGGTGGTGAGTGGTACTGGGGTGTGGATCGTTTGTTTCATCTTGAGCAACGGCTGCGTGACCTCGATGCCTGCAAGTCGCCAGATGAGCCATATATCGTGCCACGGCCGGAGATCGATGTGAGTGATGTCGATGCAAGTGGTTTGGACCTGCACTTCTTCCCGTCGCTCAATAGCCCCTATACCTCAATTATTTATGACAGCACGGTAGCGCTTGCCCAGGCCTGCAATGTCAATTTTCATCTCAAGCCGGTGCTGCCCATGATTATGCGCGGTGTAGCGGCGACTACCACCAAGGGCACCTACATTTTCTTTGATACCAAGCGCGAGGGTGACTTTTTCGGCGTGCCCTTCGGCAAGCATGTGACACCGATTGGTGAGCCCACGCGGCAAGCCTATTCGCTATTCCCGTGGGCGAGGTCCCAGGGCAAGGACACGGAGCTGCTAAGCATCCTGCTGCGCTATGCCTGGTCTGAGGGCAGGGGCCTGCACAAGCAGAAGTACCTGAAAATGGCGGTTGAGGAAGTGGGCCTGGATTGGACTGACGCTTGTCAGCAACTGGGCACCGCGGACTGGCAGCCCTATATCGAGCAACATCAGGATGAAATGGTGGAGGGCATGGGCCTGTGGGGTGTGCCGTCCTATCGTCTGTGCGGTCCCGACGGTGAGCCCGACCTGGAGGTGTGGGGTCAGGATCGATTGTGGCTGGTGGCCGCGGAGATTCGTCGGCGAGTGGCGCTTAGCGGCGCCTAGGTCGGTGCGTCAAACCTTCCCGTGAGTGTGGCGAGATCCGATTCCGTTCTTGCAGCGGAATGAAAGCTTTCAAATGCTTGAGAATGATCACATTTTGTTCAGGGGGCGCTGGGAGCTCATTGCCGCGCAGCCCATCCCTGCAATGGGCATGTGGGGTATCGGCACTAATGTTGCTTATAGTTGCGGCTATACGTCGCAACGCACGCGGCTGACCCGCGTGTGCCTGCGCTTTTTCGTTTCGGGGAAAAGCGCAGGCCGCTGGCTTCACTTTGATCCTCTTGGATGAGAAGGCTGCTTGCAACGGGCTGGGAGGACTAGCCTGCCTGGGGTACTTAACACAGAGGCCTAGTCCAATTTCGCCCCTTTTCAGAGCGGTTGACTCCGATGCTAATGGAACTCTAGTTCGTTGTACTTGTTGCGGCTCAGCTTCAAGCCGACGAAGTCTTTGGTGTATCTGTCGCTGTTTTTCCAGGGCTCTCGGTCACCGTTCTTGGGCATGAGATCGCGTCCGCGCAGCACGTAGCCAGCATTGAAATCCAGTAGCGGTGCCTCATCCATGGCCTCTTTTGGCACTGGAATCACATACTGATGGCCGCCGCGCTCCATCTTTTTAAACAGCTCGCAGACATAATTGGCGGTGAGATCGGTTTTCAATGTCCATGAGGAGTTTGTGTAACCCACGCTCATCGCAAAATTGGGCACGCCGGAAAGCATCATGCCCCGGTAGACAAAGTGCTCCGTCAATTCAACTTCTTCGCCATCGATGTAGTAGGCAATACCGCCACCGAACTTCAGTTGCAGACCGGTGGCCAGAATTACGATATCGGCGTCCAGTTGTCTGCCAGATTTCAGTGCGATACCCGCATGATTAAAGTTTTCGACATGATCAGTCACGACTTCTGCCTTGCCCTCGCGGATAGCGGCGAACATGTCCCCGTCGGGCACCGCGCAGAGGCGTTGGTCCCAGGGTTTGTAGCTGGGTGTAAAGTGGGTTTTGACGTCGTACTCCGGGCCCAATTCTTCGCGAACCTGATCGAGCAGGAACTTTCGTAAAGCGGCGGGTTTACGCCTCGACAAGCGGTAGATGTATTGTTGGAACAGTACTTTTTTC
The DNA here is from genome assembly GCF_001983995.1 of Halioglobus japonicus. Lineage (NCBI taxonomy): Bacteria > Pseudomonadati > Pseudomonadota > Gammaproteobacteria > Cellvibrionales > Halieaceae > Halioglobus > Halioglobus japonicus. Next base: position 1,731,179 of record NZ_CP019450.1, read on the forward strand.
CAGCGTATCAGCCGATATACCCAACTGTCGGGTAGATACTTGCGCAAGGGTTTTAGCCAGGGATCCTCGGCGGGCACCGTGGCGATATAGGTGGGTGACCGTTGCAGCATGACCAGGTTTGCCGTGTCATTCGCCATGTTTGGTACCAGTGTCACAGCCGTAGCCCCGCTGCCGACAATCACCACACGTTTATCTTTGTAATCGAGCGTTTCGGGCCAGAACTGCGGGTGGACAATGTCGCCATTGAAGTGATCTATGCCAGTGAATTCAGGGGTGTACCCCTGATCGTAGTCGTAGTAGCCCGTGCAGCTGAGAATAAATCTGCAGCGCATGGTCAGCGTTTCCTGGCTTGCTGGGTGTGATTCGGACGCTCGTGTCACAGTCACGGTCCACAGCTTGTCTTGTGACGACCAGTGCGCGGCCATGACCTTGTGGTTATAGCGGATATGCTGGTTGAGTCCGTATTCGTCGGCGGTTTCTCGAATGTATTTGAGAATCCTGTCGCCGTCGGCGATAGCGGATCCATTTGTCCAGGGCTTGAACCCGTAGCTGTACGTGTACATATCACTGTCTGAGCGGATGCCCGGGTAGCGGAACAAGTCCCAGGTGCCGCCGCTGGCCGGGCGAGACTCCAGGATGGCCAGGCTAAGACCCGGCAGGTCACGACGAAACCGGCAGGCGCTGCCGATACCAGAGAGGCCTGCACCGATCACAAGTATGTCGATGAACTCGGAATTGTCAGTCATGGCTTAGCTTCAGAAAATATTGGAGTAGTAAGATTATAAGTGTGACGAGAGTTGCAAGATAGATAATATCAAGACTCGAGACCTTTTCATTGCGTTGGTTTGTGCGGATAAGCGGGCTGATGCTCACACATGTGCTTGGGTCAGATGATGGTGGGGCTTGGCACTTTTCTTGTGGTAGAAAAAGGCCACCGTTTTGTCTATTCGGGGAATAGATGTCCGATAATTCTAGATCACGCCTTTAATGCACACCTGTCAATATTGGTCAATTCGTGGGTAGAGTCGGCTCAAGCGCTATTCCGATGTCAACGGACACTTTCGGGAAAAAGGACATATAAGTCGTAACTCTTCGCTTGGAGAATAGAGCCAATTCAGAGTACTCGACGCTGTCAGCCTGCTTGTCGGTCAAATCACCCGCTTATCCCTACGGGGGCTCAGTCATTCTTACTAGTTGCCCGTTTATGCGTGGGGACTCAATAGGCTTTAAGGGTTTTTGATCACAAGTTCTCTGGCTCTGAGCCGATATGACATGTTGTTTAATGGGATGCTGGCATACACCTCGCCCCTCCTGCGACCTGATTTACTCGATGCTGTGGTTACCTGGGACAAACCATGCGAGACAACACGTGCACTTGAATCTAAACTACCCGATGAAATCATTGAAGGACCTGACTTGAGCTTTATGAATATAAACGGGAAAACAGTCGCATTGGTTATTTGGCTCGCCATATTGAGTCAAGGATGTTCATCGTCAGGCAGTGGTGGTGATAACCAAGGTAATGAACCCCCTGTCGTTGACGGCGGCGGGAATACAGACGTTGAGTTACCTATCATTACGGTAGAACCTAATTACGAGGTACTGCTTGACGAAAACGTCACTTACGCTGAAGGACTCAGCTACGATGCTGCAGGTACCTCACCCTTTGCAAAAGCGCAGTTACTGGACGCCTACTACCCAGATAATGACTCTGTGGGTCGGCCCTGTTTATGTTCCTGCATGGTGGAGGATTTACTGGCGGCACGAAAACCAAGCCAGAAATCGTAGAGATGGCGAATTATTTTGCTTCACGGGGCTGGGTTTTTGTTTCTGTAGATTACAGAACAACAGAGGAACTCGGGTCCGTACAAGGTATGTCCCGCGAGGACGTCTTATCGTTTTACAAGGGGATCGCTCCGCAAGAATGGATTGAGTTTGCCCTGCAAGGAGCAGAAACTCCAAAACAGTTTCAACAAGCCATTGCCCTTTATGCCGCCCAAAGGGATGCAAAAGCTGCACTTCGCTGGATTATGGCCAACTCGGATACTTACAGCATAAGCTCAGATTTTATCACCGTAGGCGGAGCCTCAGCAGGAGCAGTAACCGCCATTGCGCTGGGTATTTCGAACCTGGAGGACTTTAGAGACGAAATTCTAATTAGCGATGACCCTACACTGTCCACCACCAATTTAACAGAGACCTATATCGTCAGAAGTCTGGTTTACTTCTGGGGATCTAATGCCAAGTTGGAAGTTTTCGAGTCGGTATATGGATTGAATCGCTACGATGGTAGTGACCCTGAGTTGTTTATGGCCCACGGCACCCAAGATATGAACCCCTCTACACCTTTTTCTGAAGCCATTGAGTTGCAGGATATATATGATCCTCTGGGTGTTTATAACAAACTTGTGCCTTTAGAAGGAGCAGGTCATGGTGCGTGGGGTGCGAAAGTGGAGGGTAAAGGTTTGTCCGAATTGGTTTTTGACTTTTTAGTTGAAAGGCAAGATTTGACGATTGAATAAATCACGGCAAAAAATTCGAAAACAAACAAGCTATACAGACCTGATCATATTCACCCCGATTTGCGACCGGATATAAAAACAAAAAAATCAAGGCATGATCGGCTGGTCGCAGCGAGCCAAAGGGCACACACGAGGTGCCCTATATCATCCGATGATCAAGGGCAGGATCAAACACTATTGTCGATTCCGGCGAAAGATGTCTCAATCCCTGGATTGGTCGTAGATCACACGCAATTTCAGCCCCCTCGGCTGGATGAACAGGCTTTGCCTGGGGCTGGCTCGCTCACATGAACGGGCGGATTTATGACCCACACCGCGGCAGGTTCCTGCAGGCGGATTCATTCATTGAGGGCGCCCCGCTATCTCAAGGTTTAAATCGATACAGACACTTCCATAACAACCCATTGAATGGGACCGACCCTACTGGTCACTTCAAAGAATGGACTGGAACGATCGCTGCCATAGTTGCGGCGGTATACTGCGGGTGCATTTAGCGCTAGCATTTTAGCTTTGGTAGTAGCAGATGTGCCGCTACCTTTGCTCAAGTCCTCCAACACGCCATGCGGATTATTCCGGCACGGTTGTTCAGGTTATCCCAGCATAGCGTGCGAATGGGGCAGTGAGCACAATCCGCACAACAGTAGATGGTTGCCTTGCTACAGCGGGTAATATGTGACCCCCTCTAAGAAACAGTAGCATTGGTGACGCAGTTCACCGCCTGACCAGATTGATCGGTCGGCCGGTGAGCACGGCTTGGGAGTAAAGAGCTCCCGCAAACGGCAAGTCAGACTGCATTGCAAAGTGGATTTTCTCACTCTGCCGAGAGACGCCTTGGTCTTTGGTCCAACGCGTATCCGCGGTTGCACAGATCAGTGGCTTATCGTGCTAGTGCAAGTCGGTGTGGCCACCAAAGATGGAACACTCTTTGCGTACTTCATACATGGCAGACTGTTTAAAGACGAAATGTGCGTCGACACTGACAATTGTTACATTCACGGCCGCCCACGCGTATCGGACGGCATGCCTAGATGACTATGCTGATACCTTTTCAGCATCAGCATCAGCATCAGCATCAGCATCAGCATCAGCATCAGCATCAGCATCAGCATAGTCGCAGAAATCGAGCTGATATGGACGCATGATGCGCAGTCGTACAAATTTGGAGTGAGTAAAAATATACTCAGCCCACGTTGGCACAGAGTTTGCTGGAAGGTCTTTCCCAATCGCAGAATTGCTGTAGGAGTGGGTCATGCGTCCATCGAAAACATGTAAGTTAGTATTCATAGTGGCTCTCTTCGCCGCGCTGCCGATACACCATACACTCGCCGTTGACTCGTTCGCTGAGGGCTATGTCAGTACGCGGGATAGAGCCGTTGATAATGTGTTTGCTATCACCGGCAACAAAGCAAAGCAGGTGCTTCTAATAGGGCTTGGTCCCACTCTGTCTGACTCCGGAAGTGGAAGCACTCTAGATGATCCGCGCATACAACTGTTTAGAATTGATGGAGATGGCACCGAGACAGTCATTGCTGGGAATGACAATTGGATCGAGCATTCAACGGCAGATGCAGTCGCTCGCGCAGTGGAGGATCTGAACCTTGACCGTTTAGACGAGTTGGAGGCTGGAATAGTCAAGACACTTCAGCCCGGTTCGTACAGACTTCGGGTTTTCGGCGTGCCCGCTGGAAAAGCCGAGGGGTTTGCTTCAGTTGGGCTGGTGCTCTGGAGCGGTGATCTGGGTGGGATTGAGCAGCCGGGTCAGATTCGTAGTGGAGTATGGTCAGGTGTCGAGTCAAACTACGAGGTGTGTTTCCATGTCAATGCCAGCGGTACAGCCCTGACGGCTCGAGGCAGCGAATGCCCAGATCGCGACGCTATGGATATCGATTTCGATCGCGGTATGACAGGTGCTTGCGACGATGGACACTTTAGCTGGGATAAGGCAGAGATACCGATAAATGGGAATCACTTCACCAAGTCCTTCAATGTTCCGTATTTCGGTTATGGCCCTAGAGTCTCGCTGAAGGCAGAGGGAACATTTAAAAACGGGGTGCTGACAGGCACCTTTACAAAGAAAATTAACGGTCGCACGTGCTCGGGTACGTTTGTCGCTTTACCTAACTGAGTTGGCTCGTCGCGCCTGGTTCTAGAGTCACTCAAAGGTGTTTTCTTGACAGTTTAATAGCCGCGGAGGACTTGCTTTTCACGTGTCTTCTTAGGTGAGTTACAAAAGCATGCAAGCCGCCTTATCAAAAAAGGAATGTCATCGTCGAAACCACCTTGCAGCGCCGGTGGGGACGTATCTTAAGGCTGTGGCGTGTCCTCGCTATCCGGCTGGCTTGCCTTACAGCTCTGCGAGTTGAAGATGGATCGCCTGATCTTGAGGGCGAGGCCGAGGTACAATCGCATTTGAGATTTATCAGATCTAAACCTGTCTGAGGATGATGATTCCTATTGGCGACTTCCAAAATCATTAATTTGAAATAGTCCGAAGGAAGTTGTCAGTACTTGACAGTTTCTATCGGATTGGTCAACTGTCGATTCCGGCACTAGATTTCCTAAAATTCTACCAAAAGATGTCCTAATCCCTGAATTGGTCGTAGATCACAGGTACATCAGCCCCCGGACTGGAGGAATTCCTGCTGAGATTTCATCACCATTTAGGTGGGAGCTCTTTACTGCGGTACCTCATGTAGCGATATCGCTTATTATGCTGCTTGTGTCGGAACTCCACCTCACGCCTGGCGGCTTCACGCTCCATCATCCGACGAAACGGTGCCCGGGTGACTGCGTAATACAACTCATCAAGCGCGAACTTCTCGATGAGTGGACGCAGGAAAAGGCCAAGGAATATAAGAATGCCATAGTAGGCCGCAACTTCCAGTGGATAGTCGACCGCAAGAAATGAAACTGGCATGCCTCCAAACAACAGGCCCTTGTAAAAGGCTGTAGCCCAGAATGGGTACTCAAAATTATTGCCACTCATTTTGCTCTGCCTATTAGATGATCATGTGTTCAGTATATGCGTTATGTGCGTTTTCTTTTGCTCGGGCCTTGAACTTCAGAAGGAACTGGCTCCACGATTCCACTACAAGGTGTCCAAAGTGGACACCTTGTAGTGATTTCATCACAACCGTTCGGTTAACTTTTTTTGTTTGGTGGAGGTGGCGGGAGTTGAACCCGCGTCCGCCAGACCGCTGCCTTCGGCTCTACATGCTTAGATTCCGTTTATTAAGTTAACCGCACACAGCCCAACGGGCAGGACGTGATTGGCGAGCTCTGTATTTGTTTAACAGCAAAGCCCAGAACGTACTTCGCTGCGGTCCAGTTCTGTATGACAGTCAGTAAACGCGGTACTGGCACCTTGTTTATGACCGCTAGAGCCGAAGCTACTAGATGGTGTCTTTTGACTGCTTACGCAGCCAGCTGAGCACCGTAGTTGTCGTCGTTGGCAACTATAAAGTTACAGCTTTGGGTTTACGTGATTGGCTGCCATCACGGCATGCACCAGAAGGTTTTGTATCCGTCGTCGAATCCAAATCACCCCCGTGGACGGGGCATTATACGCGCTTTGGTGGCCGTTGGGGTGGAATTTTGTCCCGAGTATCTTCCTGCGGACGATTGGGTTAGAGTCGGACCGTGGCAGTGGCAGGGCGACACCAAGGTGACAAGCTATTTTCTATCGCATTGATTTATATGGAATTTCAGGTTGGTGTCAGGTGTCTGTCGTGGTGTCTGGGCCGTTTCGTCAGCAGGATGAACGCCACCTCGAAATCAACCCGACAGCAATGGGGAGTAACAGATGATAGTACGCAAGCTAAGACTTCAGCGCGGCTGGTCGCAGGATCAACTCGCGGAGTTTACCGGCTTGAGTGTGCGCACAATCCAGCGGATTGAGCGCGGCCAGCGGCCCAGCCTGGAATCCAGTAAGGCGCTGGCATCTGTGTTCGAGGTGGATATTTCTACTTTCATACCTGAGGACACCACCATGGAAAAAACCGTTGAAACTCCCCCCGAGCGCGCTGAGATCAAAGACGATGAACGCGCCGCGCTCACCTACGCCAAGAATGTGAAGGATTTCTACCAGGGCATCTTCGTGCTCGTGGTGCTTGGCATTGTCTTTGTCGCCAAGTTGGGCCCTGAACCCAAGTTGCTATTGTTCTTTGGAGGCATGACGCTCCTCATGGGTGTACAGGCACTGTTTACGTTCGAGATTATTCGACTGCCTTTCCAGAATATGGAGAAGCGCATCGCCGAAAAGAAACTCGGACGTAAGCTTTAGAGCTTTAACGACCGAGTAAGAGCTGCGCGCATAGAATCCTGATGCTGTCGGCTCATTGCCTTCAGCCATTCCGGTAGCACAAGCAGGTATGCTGTGGATACCGATGGCAGTGTTGCTGCTGACGGGCGCTCGTCGACTGAAGTAAGTCTCAGCACTGGCACCTTTGATCGCCGGCAGTGTAAGCTGCCGGCTTTGTTGTTTCTGGAGGTCCCGATGGAAGGCCTGATACCGCTGATACTGACGATGCTGGCCACAGGCGCAGTCGCCGGATTGATTGCCGGCCTGCTGGGCGTGGGTGGCGGCATAGTGATTGTCCCGGTGTTGGACACAGCGCTGGCGCTGCGGGGCGTTGATCCTGCTATCCGCATGCATATTGCCGTGGGTACTTCCCTGGCGACCATCATCTTTACGTCGATTTCTTCTTCTCGTGCTCACCACGCGAAGGGCGCGGTGGATGTCTCGCTGGTGCAGTTCTGGGGCCGTTTATTTTCGTGGGCTCACTGTTGGGTTCGGTGTTGGCGGCGCAGGTGCAAAGCATTGTGCTGGCAGGCATCTTTGGTGTGGTCGCGCTCATTATCGCGATTCACATGATGTTGCCATTGGAAAACTTTCGCCCCTGGAAGGATGTGCCCCGTGGCCCGCTGTCGATCACAGTGCCGACAATGATCGGTGGCTTGTCTTCGATGATGGGTATTGGTGGCGGCACCTTCAGTGTTGCCGCGCTGACCATGATGAGTCAGCCGATTCACCGCGCCGTGGGTACCGCGGCGTTCTTTGGATTGCTGATCGCCATTCCCGGCACCATCGGGTTCATCATGAACGGCTGGGGCGATCCCCGGCTGCCGGCCATGAATGTCGGTTATGTCAATCTGATTGGTGTGGCGGCGATTTCACCGATGACGGTGCTCATGGCGCCGCTTGGCGCAAAGCTAGCCCACAAAATGACCCAGCGGCAGCTCAGCCTGCTGTTTGGGATATTCCTGTTGCTGGTGTCGATAAGAATGCTGTTACGCGCCTTCGCCTGAGGGAACGCGCTGCTTTAGAGGGAAAATTCCAACAGAAAACCGCAATCGAGTGCAGGGGAGCAGTCGACTGCGGTTATTGGGTGACCTTTGACGGGGGATAACCAAAGCCCGCAAGCTAATGTCAGGGCCCTCCGCCAGGTGCTCTCCTCCATGGGAGAGTATTGCGGTAATCACCGTATACCTGTGTAGGTTTCCCCTGTCTGCTCCAGGGACGGAGATAGCTCGGGGGCCCACGCTATTAACTATGGTATCGGTGCGGCTATTCGGCAAGCCAATTTATAGACCGAGTTTGTCTAAGAGCCGGCCCGGTAAATAGTGATTGTGATGCGGCGACGGCCGTTACTGCTTGACGTTGTCGCGAATGATGCGTTGCTTGGTGCGGTTCCAGTCTTTTTCTTTCTGGGTGTCGCGCTTGTCGTGAGCTTTTTTACCCACCGCCAGGGCGATCTTGGCTTTCACCAGGTGATCTTTCCAGTAGAGCGATGTGCACACGCAGGTTTGGCCCTTGGCGGTGGTGGCCGCGAGGATTTTTGCCAGCTCTTTCTTGTTCAGCAACAGCTTGCGCGTGCGAGTGGGTTCGGTCACAAAGTGCGTCGAGGCCGAATTAAGCGGCGTGATATGCGCATTCAGCAGAAAGGCTTCACCGTTTTGCATGAATACGTAGGAATCTGCGAGGTCCGCTTTGCCTGCACGCAGGCTCTTCACTTCCCAGCCAGACAGAGACACGCCGGCCTCAAAGGTTTCCAGCAGGGTGTAGTCGAAGCTCGCCCGTTTGTTCTGGGCGATCACGTTCGCAGGTGTCTTGTGTTTCTTCTTTGCCATGGCGCGCATTATACGGACGCGGGAAAGTTCATAAACGGTAATCTTTCCCTTTTCACCCGGCAGGGGGTGGGGCAATCTAAGCTCATGATAATGCTAAGGAATTTTAGGTGACTGCAGCGCTCTGGCAGAGCTCGCCTGGCTGGCGTACCCGCACGACATTCGTATTGGCACTGGCAGCGGCCACGATTGGCCTGGGCAGCCTGTGGCGTTTTGCCTGGTTAATGGGCAGTTTTGGCGGCGGCGCTTTCATGCTGACGTATGTGGTGTCGCTGTTGCTCCTGAGTGCGCCACTGATGGTGGCTGAAGTCGTGATCGGTAGCCACGGCAGGTCGGGGCCGCCGCTGGCGCTGCGCTGGGTGGCAGACAGGTCGTTGATTTCGCGCTATTGGATGGTGCTGGGCGTACTGGCTGCCATCACTGGCCTGATGGTGCTGTCCTGCCTCACGGTAGTGGCCGGCTGGGCGCTTGCCTATATCCCGCTGATGCAGGGCAGTACCTTCTCTGCTGCCAGTGCCCCGATGGTGGCCGAGGCATTCACCGAGTTACTGGCAGACCCGCAGCGCCAGTGGTTCTGGCAAACCCTGTTTGTGGTGGTGCTGCTGATTGTGAGCGCCCAGGGTGTCAGGCGCGGCCTGGGCGTATTTGTGTGGCTGGCTATTCCCCTGATGATTACGCTGCTGGGGGTGCTGGTGCGCTTTAATCTGGACAACGGCAACCTGGATCAGGCCGGCGACTATCTGTTCAGCCTGAAGGCGGTGGACTTTACGCGCGAGGCGGTGCTGGCCGCTATCAGTCACGCGTTGCTGACGTTCGGGCTCGGTGTGGGCGTGGGAATGGCTTACGGTGCCTATGCGCCACGGCGCATCCCGGTGGCGCGTTCAGTGCTGGCGGTAGCCGCGTTTAATGTTGCGATTGCATTGTTGGCGGCACTGGCGATTTACCCGTTGATGCTGGCAACTAACCTGGTGCCCAATAGCGGGCCGGGACTGCTGTTTATCAGTGCTCCTTACGCCTTCGGTAATATCCCTCACGGTGATGGATTCGGCGTGGCGTTCTTTCTGCTGACGGTGGTGACCGCCCTGGGGCCGGCCTTGCCCTGCTGGAGCCCGCCATTGCGAGCGTGCGCCAGGTGTTGCGCGGCCAGCGCTGGGCCGCCGTGTTGATGTGTGCGGCAATTGTTTGGCTGCTGGCGGCGGCGATTGCCTGGTCGCTGGCGGGGGAGGGGTGGTTTGCCAATCACAACTTGCTGCAGGTTTTTGATGAACTGGCCGCGGGTGTTCTTATTCCTCTGGTATGTTTGATGGTGGCCCTACTGGTGGGCTGGCGGCTGCATCCTGCGGTGTTACGCGAACAGCTGGGGCGTGAATCCGCGCTGATGTTCTCGCTCTGGCGGGGTCTGTTGCGCTATATTGCGCCGCTGGCAATTATCGTTGTTGCCCTCGCCAGGCTGATTTGAATAAAACTGTTGTAAGACCATGACCCATATCCAGCGCAGTGCGCTGCTGCCCTACAAGCCCAAGCAGATGTTTGACCTGGTGAATGATATCGAGGCCTATCCGCGCTATATGGATGGCTGTGTCGGCGCCGAAGTGTTGCGCCGTGAGGAAGACATCATTGAAGCTCGGCTGGACTTGTCCAAGGCGGGGATAAAGCAAAGCTTTAGCACGCGCAATCGGGTGGTGGATGCAAGGCATATTGCGCTGGAACTGGTCGATGGGCCGTTCCAGCAATTTGCTGGCAGCTGGGAGTTTCTACCCCTGGGTGATGAGGCGTGCAAAGTAAGCCTGGAACTGCGTTTCAAGGTGAATAGCGCGGTGCTGGGGGCGGCGGCAGCCAAACTGTTTGATTCAGTGACAACCAATCTGGTGAGCGCGGTAGAGAAGCGCGCCAGAGAACTTTACGGGTGATTTGATGAGCGAAACCATTCACGTTGAAGTGGCCTATGCCCTGGCGGGAAAGCAGGCGATTATGGCCCTGGATGTCACCGAGGGTACCACAGCATTGCAAGCCGCCCAGCAATCAGGCATTACCGAAAAGTTCGAGGATATTGACCTCGACAATGCCAAGCTGGGGATATTTGCCAAGGTCGTGGCACCGACCCAGGTATTGCGTGAGGGCGATCGGGTGGAGATCTATCGGCCTTTGATCGCCGATCCTAAAGAAGTGCGCAAGGCACGAGCGGCGCGCGCCAAGGAACGCCGCAGCAAGTAACGCTAGCAGATTTTGCTTTTAGAGCCGGCGTTTATGCGCCGGCGCGATCTTCAGCGGCATCGCCGCTGACTTCCACCAGTACGTCGTTTTCAAAGATAACGGTCAGGCGGTTCTCGGAGAGAATGTCCAGGCCATTGCTCTTGCGGTAGGCGTAGTCCCAGCGATCTTTGTTGAAGGGGTCTTCCACCAGTGGCGTGCCCAGAATGAAGCGCACCTGGCGTTTGCTCATGCCTGGCTCCAGCTGCTCTACCATGTCCGGTGTGACGATGTTGCCCTGTTCCACGTCGATGCGGTAAACACCCGGAAAGCCCACGGCGCTGCAGGCGCTGAGACAGGTGAGGGCGAATACAATAAAAGCAATGCGCATGGGGTAGAACTTCCACTTCGTTAACTGGGGTGGCATCATACCGCTACTGAATCCCAACGAGAAGCCCTGAAGATATGGCCGAAGAAAACCAGGAACTGCGCAAAGCGGGCCTGAAGGTGACCCTCCCCCGCGTCAAGATCCTGCAGATCCTTGAAAGCGAAGCCGGCCCGCACCATATGAGTGCTGAAGACGTATATCGCGCGTTGCTGGACGCTGGCGAAGACGTGGGCCTGGCGACGGTATACCGGGTGCTGACGCAGTTTGAAACTGCCGGCTTGGTGACGCGCCACAATTTTGAAACCGGACATTCGGTGTTTGAGCTCGCCAAAGGCGAACACCACGATCACATGGTGAATGTGGAGTCCGGTGAAGTGATTGAATTCCACGACGAGATTATTGAGCAGCGTCAACGGGAGATAGCCGAGCAGCACGGTTTCGAGCTGGCGGACCACTCGCTGGTGCTTTACGTTCGCAAGAAGTCCTAGTTTTCGGGCAGTCGCCCGATATCCCTGAAGTTACGCGATTGGAATGTGCCTGATGCCAGAATCAGGCACTTTCCAGCATTTCGCGTGCGTGTGCCAGCGTCTGTTCAGTGATCTTGACGCCGCCGAGCATGCGGGCGATTTCTTCGACTTTCTCATCCTGGCCAAGTGTGCTCAGGCGGGTTTCCACGGAATCCTTGTTTGATTGCTTGCTCACCTGCAGGTGCTGTTGGCCCTGGGCTGCAACCTGAGGCAGGTGGGTGACGCACAGGACCTGGGCGGTGCCAGCCAGGTCGCGCAGCAACTTGCCAACCACCTCGGCCACGGCACCGCCAATGCCGACATCCACTTCGTCAAAGACCATGCTCGGTACGGTACCTGCGCTGGCGGTGACAACCTGAATGGCCAGGCTGATCCGTGAGAGCTCACCGCCGGAAGCGATTTTGCCCAGCCCCTGTGGCGCTGCTCCTGGGTTGGTGCTGATCAGAAACTCAATGTCTTCAACGCCATGGGGGTGGGGGGAGCTGTTGTCACGGGGTGTCAGGGCAATTTCCAGTGTGCACTGCGCCATGGCCAGCGTGGCGAGTACCTCCTGAGCGGCTTTGACGAGCTTTTTGGCTGCCCGGGAGCGGCTGCTGCTGAGTTTCTTGGCCTGCCCGGCATAGGCTCGCTCGAGGCTGGCCATCTCGCCCTGCAACTCCTTGATGCGCTCTTCGCTGCCGGCGAGTGAATCCAGTTCCTCGCGCAGGCGTTGATGGACCTCGGCGACCTGCTCAGGCATTACGCGATGCTTGCGCGCCACATCGTAAATAGTCTCCAACCGGCGCTGGACGATGTCGAGGCGCTCCGGGTCGATTTCCACGGCGTCGAGATGGCGCTGGATCTCGCTGCGGGCCTCGGCGATCTGGATGGCGGCGCTGTCGAGCAGTTCCCGGGCAGAGTCGGCGGCGTTGCCGGCATGGGCGTCGTCGCTGAGCAGCTGCAGGGCCTGGCGGGTGCCATTTTCCTGTTGGTCACACAAATCCAGGGCAGAATGGGCCGAGGACAGAATCTGCTCGGCGTTGGCCAATAATTTCTGTTCCTGCTCAAGCTCTTGCAGTTCGGTTTCGCCCAGTGCCAGTTGGTCGAGCTCCTCCACCTGGTAGGCGAGCAGTTGCGCGCGGGAGGCGTGTTCATCGGCCGAGCCGGTCAACAATTCAAGCTCACGCTGGGCGCGCAGCCAGTTTGACGCGCTTTGCTCGACGTCAGCGGCGAGTTTCTGGTGCCCGGCATAGGCGTCGAGCAATGCGCGCTGGACGGGTTTGCGCAGCAGCGACTGGTGCGCGTGCTGGCTGTGAATATCGATGAGCAGGGCGCCCAGTTCCGCGCAGTCCTGCAGTGTGGAGGGTGAACCGTTGATATAGGCGCGGCTGCGACCTTCTGCGGTAATGACCCGGCGCAGCAGGCATTCATCGCCGCCCTCCAGGTCGCGGCTGTCCAGCCAGGCGCTGGCCGCGGGCAGCGCGCTGATATCGAAGGTGGCGGCAATTTCCGCCCGCTTGGCGCCGTGGCGCACGGCCTTGGGGTCGGCCCGGTCGCCCAGACACAGGCCCAACGCATCCAGGGTGATGGATTTGCCGGCGCCGGTCTCGCCGGTGATCACGGTCATGCCCTCGGCGAATTCCATCTCCAGTTCCGAGACAATCGTGTAGTTGCTTATGCTGATATGGCTGAGCATGCGGTTCCCCAATGGTTTCGGCATTTATACCCCAGAAGCCTGCGCGCATAAACATCCATGCTGTGTGCCTGTCGCCTGGACGCACAGGTTTTGTAAATTGACTGGGCTGTGATACAACCTGTGACCAGGGACGACAGGAACCGCATGAGTATTGAAGTCATATCAGATCGCGCTAGTGTACTGCTCAAAACACTGGTAGAGCGGCACATTCGCGACGGCCAGCCGGTGGGCTCGCGCACACTAATGGAAGAATCCGGCCTGCCTGTCAGTGCTGCGACAATCCGCAATGTCATGTCCGACCTGGAAGATCGTGGTTTTCTGGTATCACCCCATACCTCAGCCGGGCGCATTCCTACGGCGGCGGGTTACCGGTTGTTCGTGGACAGCCTGCTGCAGGTCCAGCCCCTCACCGCCGACGCTGTTTCGGCACTGCGCACCGAGCTTAATCCCGACAAGACCTCGTCGGAACTGGTCCAGAGCGCCTCGAATATGCTGGCCAATATTACCGCCCAGGCCGGGCTGGTGACGGTGCCCAAGCAGGAGGCTAACCAGCTGCGTCAGGTGGAATTTCTGCCTCTGTCTGGCAACCGTGTGCTGGCGATACTGGTGGTGAACGAGCGCGAGGTGCAGAACCGGATCATCCACACTGAGCGACCATTTTCTGAGGAACAGCTGCGTGAGGCGGCCGCCATGGTGAATCAACGCTTCGCGGGACAGGCCCTGAATCGGGTGCAGGATGGTCTGTTGCGGGAAATGCATGACGCCCGCGCCCAGATCGACGCTTATCTGCGCGACTCCCTGGATCTGGCCAGCAAAGCGCTGGGTCAGGAAGACAACGAGGAGTACGTGGTTGCGGGCGAGAGCACGCTGATCGGCAATGCCACGGCCGAAGAAGTGGTCAAACTGCGCGAGTTGTTTGATGCCTTCGAGCAGAAAAAAGATCTGCTGCACCTGCTGGACCGTTGTTCCAGCGCCGAGGGTGTGCAGGTGTTCATTGGCGAAGAGGCAGGCTACGAGGTCTTTGGCGATTATTCCGTAGTGACCGCCCCCTACAGCGATGGGGTGCAAACCCTGGGTGTGCTGGGTGTGATCGGCCCCACCCGGATGGCCTATGAGCGGGTGATTCCCATTGTGGATGTCACTGCCAAAATGTTGAGCCAGGCACTGGCCAAATAAGCCGCATTCGGGCCCCGGCGGGCCCTGTTTCCGACAGCCGTCAATTCTCCTCCAGGCCAGGTCCTGTCTGGCCTGGGCCAGGCTCGAACCGGGCCGAAAAATCTCATTTTTTTCCCTTGAACCTCCCCAATCCGTCCCCATATCCGTGACATCCCCTGAATTGATGCCATAACGGAGTACAAGCGTGGCCGAGCAAGACCCAAAACAGCCCGAAAACGAGATCCAGGAAGAACAGTCCACTGGCGTGGAGGTTGAACTGGAAACCGCCGAAGAAGTGGCTGCCGCTGAAGCAGCAGAAGCAGAAGCAGAAGCAGAAGCAGAAGCAGAGGCTTCGCCGGACGATGAAGTGGCCCAGCTGCAGGAAGAACTGGCTGCTGCCAAAGACGCCGCCCTGCGCGCCCAGGCCGAGGCCCAGAACGCCAAGCGCCGCGCCGATCAGGACGTGGAAAAGGCCCGCAAATTTGCCCTTGAACGCTTTGCCGGTGAGTTGCTGCCCGTCGCCGACAACCTGGAACGCGCCCTCGAGGCCGCCTCTGGCGATGACGAGGCCATCAAGCCGATTGCCGAAGGCGTTGAGCTGACCCTTAAGAGCCTGCTGGACGTCCTCGGCAAGCAGAATATCGAAGTGGTAGAGCCCAATGGCGAGCCCTTCGACCCCAATCTGCACCAGGCCATGAGCATGATCGAGAACCCCGAGGTAGAGCCCAACACCGTAATCGCGGTAATGCAGAAAGGCTACACCCTGAACGGCCGTCTCATCCGCCCCGCCATGGTAATGGTCAGCAAATAAACCATGGGGTCAGGTCTCAAATTTCTCAGACAACCCCGGGGTCAGACCCGGATGTCTGAGAAAAATAAGACCTGACCCCGGGGTTGTCTGAGAAAACAGAGACCTGACCCCGAAAGGGGTTGAATCTGGCCAAGACGACCCCAGATAGAGAACAACGCAATTGATTAGGCGTCTCGGACGCCACCCAAACTGGAGAGATTTACAATGGGCAAGATTATCGGAATCGACCTGGGTACCACTAACTCGTGTGTATCCGTACTGGACGGCGACGCACCTCGCGTGATTGAGAATGCGGAAGGCGATCGCACTACCCCTTCTATCGTGGGTTACACCGACGACGGTGAGATCCTGGTTGGCCAGAGCGCCAAGCGTCAGGCGGTGACTAACCCCACCAACACCCTGTTCGCGGTTAAGCGTCTGATCGGCCGTAAGTTCAAGGACGATGTGGTTCAGAAAGACATCAGCATGGTCCCTTACAAGATCATTGAAGCTGACAACGGCGACGCCTGGGTTCAGGCCAAGGACGACAAGATGGCGCCTCCGCAGGTGTCTGCTGAAGTTCTGCGCAAGATGAAAAAGACTGCCGAGGAATTCCT
This sequence comes from Halioglobus japonicus, assembly GCF_001983995.1. Taxonomy (NCBI): domain Bacteria; kingdom Pseudomonadati; phylum Pseudomonadota; class Gammaproteobacteria; order Cellvibrionales; family Halieaceae; genus Halioglobus; species Halioglobus japonicus. The sequence continues at coordinate 1,747,169 of NZ_CP019450.1, forward strand.
GGGCGAGCCCGTAACCGAGGCTGTCATCACCGTACCTGCCTACTTCAACGACTCCCAGCGTCAGGCGACCAAGGACGCCGGCAAAATCGCTGGTCTGGAAGTCAAGCGCATCATCAACGAGCCGACTGCGGCTGCGCTGGCCTACGGCATGGACAAGGCCAAGGGCGACCACACTGTGGCGGTTTACGACCTCGGTGGCGGTACTTTCGATATCTCCATCATCGAGATCGCAGAAGTCGACGGCGAGCACCAGTTTGAAGTGCTGTCTACCAACGGTGACACCTTCCTCGGTGGTGAAGACTTTGACCTGCGCCTGATCGAATACCTAGCGGACGAGTTCAAGAAAGAGCAGGGCATTGACCTGCACAACGACCCGCTGGCTCTGCAGCGCCTGAAGGAAGCTGCTGAAAAAGCCAAGATCGAGCTGTCATCCAGCCAGCAGACTGAAGTGAATCTGCCGTACATCACTGCAGACGCAACCGGTCCCAAGCACCTGGTGGTCAAGCTGAGCCGCGCCAAGCTGGAAAGCCTGGTGGAAGACCTGGTCAAGCGCTCCATGGAGCCCGTGAAGACGGCCCTGCAGGACGCGGGCCTGTCTCCCTCCGAGATCGACGACGTGATCCTGGTCGGTGGCCAGACCCGCATGCCGATGGTTCAGAGCGTTGTCGCGGACTTCTTCGGCAAAGAGCCGCGCAAGGACGTTAACCCCGACGAAGCGGTTGCCATGGGTGCCTCTATTCAGGGTGCGGTACTGTCCGGCGACGTGAAAGACGTACTGCTGCTGGACGTAACTCCGCTGACTCTGGGCATCGAGACCATGGGTGGCGTGGCTACTCCGCTGATTGAGAAGAACACTACGATTCCGACCAAGAAGTCGCAGATCTTCTCTACCGCTGACGACAACCAGACTGCCGTGACCATTCATGTAGTCCAGGGTGAGCGCAAGCAGGCGACTGGCAACAAGTCACTGGGTCGTTTCGACCTGGCCGACATCCCGCCGGCACCGCGCGGCATGCCCCAGATTGAAGTGACCTTCGACCTGGACGCCAACGGTATCCTGCACGTGTCTGCCCAGGACAAGGCAACCGGCAAGGAACAGTCCATCCGCATCACTGCCTCCGGCGGTCTGAGCGATGAAGACATCGAGCAAATGGTTGCTGACGCTGAAGCTAATGCTGAAGCCGATGCCAAGTTCGAGGAGTTGATCACCGCGCGCAATACTTGTGACGGCCTGATCCACGCTGCCAAGAAGACCATCGAGGAAGCTGGCGAGCACGCTACTGATGAGGAGAAAGCTGCGATTGAAGCTGCGATCACCGAAGCAGAAGAAGCCGTTAAGGGCGACGACAAAGCCGCCATTGATGCCGCTGCCGAGAAGCTGACTGAAGCTACTGGCCCTGTTGCGCAGAAGATGTACGCTGCCCAGGCAGAGCAGGCACAGGCAGCTGGCGCCGGCGCCGAAGGTGCTCAGGCAGAGCCTGCCGGTGAAGACGTCATGGACGCCGAGTTTGAGGAAGTTAAGGACGACAACAAGTAAGTCCCGCTTCCTTGCTGAAGGAGCGACTTCGGTCGCTCCGGTTACCAAGTTCGACCACGCGGGCCACTGATGCCCGCGTAGTCATTTTAGGAATAGCTGTAAAAGTACGCTGAGAAATCATGTCAAAACGCGATTACTACGAAGTTCTCGGAGTCAGCAAAAGCGCTGACGACAAGGAGATCAAAAAGTCCTACCGCCGGGTGGCGATGAAGTATCACCCCGACCGCAATCCGGATGATCCCGACGCCGAGGAAAAATTCAAGGAAGCCACCGAGGCATACGATGTCCTGATGGATTCAGAGAAGCGCGCGGCCTATGACCAGTTCGGTCATGCCGGTGTGGATCCGAACATGGGCGGCGGCGCCGGCGGCTTTGGCGGCGGCAGCTTCAGCGACATCTTTGGCGATGTATTCGGCGACATCTTCGGTGGTGGCGGCGGTGGCCGTGGCCGCGCAGGACCGCAGCGCGGTTCCGATTTGCGCTACACCCTGGATATCTCCCTGGAAGATGCCGTTAAAGGCACCACCGTTGAGATCAAGGTGCCCACGCTGCACACCTGTGAAATCTGTGATGGCTCCGGCGCCAAGAAAGGTTCCAGCCCGGTCACCTGTACCACCTGTGGTGGCGCAGGCCAGGTCCGCATGCAACAGGGCCTGTTCCAGGTTCAGCAAACCTGTCCGCAGTGTCGCGGTTCCGGCCAGATCATCTCCGATCCCTGCACCGATTGTCATGGCCAGGGCCGGGTAGAAAAGACCAAGACTCTGTCTGTAAAAGTGCCCCGGGTGTGGACACTGGCGATCGCATCCGCCTGTCCGGCGAAGGCGAAGCCGGCCCCATGGGTGGCCCCGCGGGTGATCTGTTCGTACAGATGTCGGTGAAGCAGCACCCCATCTTTGAAAGGGATGGCAAGCACCTGTATTGTGAAGTGCCGATCACCTTTGCCGATGCTGCCCTGGGCGGTGAGCTTGAAGTGCCCACCCTCGATGGCAAGGTGAAGCTGAAGATTCCAGCGGAAACCCAGACAGGGAAACTGTTCCGTCTGCGCGGCAAGGGCGTGAAGCCTGTGCGTGGCGGCAGCGTGGGCGACCTCTTGTGTCGGGCCGTCGTTGAGACACCGGTGAATCTGACCAAGCGTCAGAAGGAATTGCTGGAAGAATTGTCGGTATCACTGGGTGAGTCCGGGCATAAGCAGAGCCCGCGCCAACACAGCTGGTTTGAAGGTGTGAAAAATTTCTTTGACGATATGACCTCATCATGACAACAAAAATAGGTATTACCGGCGCCGCCGGACGCATGGGCAAAACCCTGATCGAGGCGGTGAGCCTGGCAGGCGACGAACTGCAGCTGGCGGCGGCCATTGAGCGACCTGAGTCCAGCCTGATTGGCGCAGATGCCGGTGAGCTTGCCGGTGTTGGCAAGTTGGGCGTGACCATTGCTGGTTCGCTCGACGATGTCGTTGAAGACATCGATGTGCTGATCGATTTCACGATCCCGGCTGCTACGGTTGCCAATGTACAGGTATGTGCGGCGAGTAATACTGCCATTGTTATCGGCACCACCGGTTTCGATGATGCTCAGCAAGCGGTTATTGATGAGGCCGCCAAAAAGATCCCGCTGTGTAAGGCGACTAATTTCAGCACGGGTGTGAATCTATGCTTCAAGTTACTTGAAGTGGCTGCCCAGGTGCTGGGCGATGACGTTGATATTGAGATTGTCGAAGCCCACCATCGGCACAAGATCGACGCTCCTTCTGGCACAGCGCTGAGCATGGGTGAAGTGGTCGCAGATACCCTGGGCCGTGATTTGAAGAAAGTGGCGGTGTATGGACGAGAAGGCCAGACCGGTGCGCGAGAGCGCGACACTATCGGTTTTGCCACCGTGCGCGGTGGCGATGTGGTTGGCGATCACACCGTGAGTTTTATGGCTGACGGGGAACGGGTTGAGATTACCCACAAAGCGTCCAGTCGCATGTCTTTCGGTCGTGGCGCAGTGCGGGCCGCCGGCTGGTTGAATGGTAAGGCCCCGGCTTCTATGACATGCGCGACGTACTTGGCCTCTAGGCACGCTGCAATCTCATTCACTTATTAGCAGATGGAACCCGCTATGTCCGAACACATAGTTAATATCGATGAGACCAACGCTGCAGCGCTACTGATCGAGGAATCACATAATCGTCCGGTGGTCGTCGACTTCTGGGCAGATTGGTGTGAGCCCTGCAAAGTGCTTATGCCGCTGTTGGAGAAAATCGCCAACGAATATAACGGCGCGTTTTTGTTGGCCAAGGTCAACGCGGACGAACAGGGCATGATTGCGCAGCAGTTTGGCGTGCGCAGCCTGCCGACGGTGATGGTGATTAAAGACGGGCAGCCTGTAGATGGTTTTGCCGGTGCCCAACCCGAAAAGGAAATTCGCGAACTTCTGGGCAAGTATCTGCCCAAACCCTGGGACGGCCTTCTGCAACTGGCGAAAGAAGCCATGGAGGAGGGCAATTTTGCCGCTGCTCTGACCCCGCTGCGCCAGGCCTGGGAAGAATCCGGTCAATTGTACGAGATCACCGTGGCCTATGTGCACTGCCTGATTGAGTCCATGCGTCTGGACGAAGCCGAAGCACTGCTCGACGGCGTGCGCATGGCGGATCAAGACGCCGCTTATGAACAACTGCGGGCTCAGTTAGAAATTAAGCGTCAGGCAGCCAAGTCACCAGAAATTGAAGCGCTGGAACAGCAGCTGGTCGCTGACCCGGATAATCTGGATGTGATGGCCCAGCTGGCGGTGCAGTTGACCAATGCTGGTCAATTCAAGGACGCCATGGAATATCTGGTCACCATTTTGCGCAAGGACCTGGATCACGGCGATGGTGCCACCAGAAAGGCGTTGCTCGACACCATCGCCTCGCTCGGTAAGGGTGACCCTCTGGCGGCGGAGTATCAGCGCAAGCTCTACAGCCTACTTTATTGACGGCGAATGCGGTAATGCTCCCACCTAGTATTTCCCTGTGTATGATCGTCAAGGACGAATCGTACTTCCTGCCCCGTTGTCTTTAAGCCGCCGCTGATTTTGTCGATGAGATGATCGTGGTGGACACCGGCTCAAGCGATGACTCGCGAAATATTGTACAGCGCCTGGGGGCCAAGGTGTTCGATTTCGCCTGGTGTGATGATTTTTCCGCCGCGCGCAACTACTCGCTGGAGCAGGCTAGCGGCGATTGGATCGTCGTGCTGGATGCAGACGAGATGATCGACCCAGCTAACTGGCTGCGCCTTCGTGAGCTGGTGACGACCACCGAGCGCGATGCGTTCTTTCTCAGCGAACATAATTACACGAATCAGCGCTTCGAGGGCGGCTTTGTCCCGACAAAGCAGCAAACACCTTACACCCGCGGTTTCAAAGGTTACAAGGTGCATGCCATTGCCCGGCTGTTCCGAAATTCACCGGCAATTCGCTATCGCGGCCATGTACATGAGGTGATTGATACCTCGCTTGGTGAAGAGCAGTACGAGGTGGTGAATATCGTGATTCACCACCATGGGGAAGAGAGCCCTCAGCGGCCCAAGGAAGTTCGCCATAGGAGCTATCTCCGGCTGATGGAGCAGGATCTCGACAGCGATCCTTCCGGTCGCCTTTACGGTACGGCGGCGTCCATTCGCATGCACTACCTCAAGGACTATGCCACCGCGGCCAGGTACTATGAGTCAGCTATTCGTCTGGGCTGGCGGCCACAGGACAGCCGCGAAGGCTGGGCGCTGTGCCAGTATCTGGCCGGTGACCTTGAGGCTGCCTACGATGGCTATCGGGCTCTCTATGACGAGAAGCACGTCAGCGTTAATCTCTGTATTAATCTGGCCAATCTCGCCGTAAAACGTAACGAGAAACCCTTTGCTGCTGACCTCCTGGAGAGGGCGATCGGCCTGGGTGTGGTCGACGTCAAGACCCGTATCAGCCTCGAGCATAACATTCGGTTTCTGCGCGACAATACCTGAGCACATTGCCTCCCCATTGACCGAGTACGCTACGGTCAATTATTGTGATTTCTGTCAACATTGTACCCCTCGTCGGTGCTCGCTATGGTACGGGCCAGCAGGGGCTATGAGCCCTTCTTTTGCGCCAATTTTGCAGCCGAGGAGGTATTTGCAGTGGACACATCTTTCAGCGCCGAGGACCTGGCGTTCCGAGACGAGGTGCGCGAGTTCTTCGCCACCGCCTATGACCCTGAACTGGACGCTCGCCTGAACAACCCCGATCCCAGTGTGTTTCCGGCGGCGATTGTGGACTGGCAGAAACGCCTGCATGACCGCGGCTGGATTGCGCCCGGTTGGCCCGAGGCCGTGGGTGGTACGGGCTGGACAGCGACCCAGAGCTTTATATTCGAAACCGAGCGCGCAGCGCACGGTATTCGCGATGTGCTTCCCTTTGGCCTGAAAATGGTCGGCCCCGTTATTTATACCTTTGGCACCGATGAGCAGAAAGAGCGCTTCCTGCCCAAGATTCTTGCCAGCGATGAGTGGTGGTGTCAGGGCTATTCTGAACCTGGTTCCGGCTCTGACCTTGCCTCACTGAAAACCCGCGCCGTGCGCGACGGTGATGACTACATCATTAACGGTGCCAAGATCTGGACAAGCTACGCTCAGTTTGCCGATTGGATCTTCTGCCTGGTGCGTACCAGCACCGAGGGCAAGAAGCAGGAAGGCATCAGCTTTTTGTTGATCGATATGAAGACGCCGGGCATTAAGGTCAACCCAATTGTGTCCATTGATGATCATCACAGCCTTAACGAGGTTGAGTTCAACAACGTACGCGTGCCCGTTGCCAACCGCATCGGTGAGGAAAACAAAGGCTGGACCTACGCCAAGGCGCTGCTGGCGCACGAGCGCACAGCGATTGCCGAAGTGGCTGACACCAAGCGTTGGGTACAAATGGTCAAGGATTACGCTACCACCGAAGTAAACGGCGGCAAGCGCCTGATCGACGATCCGCTGTTCCAGAAGCGCATCTCCGACGTTGAGATTGAGCTCATGGCGCTGGAGTTTACCGAGCTGCGTGTACTGGCGTCGGTCGCCAAAGGGGGTGCCCCGGGAGCGGAATCTTCACTGCTGAAAATCAAGGGCACCGAATTGCAACAGGCCAGCCAGGAGTTGCTGATGGATCTGGCAGCGCACTATCAGGGCGTTCGCCCAGGCGCTCCTGAGGCAGAAGTACTGGGGCATGAATTCGGCTCCAAGGCATTCAAGAAATATATGTACGGCAGGGCATCGACTATTTATGGCGGTTCCAACGAAGTGCAGCGCAACATCATCGCCAAGGCCGTACTCGGTCTGTAAGCAGGAGGTATCACAATGAATTTCGATTTTTCTGAAGAACAGGTGATGCTCCGCGACAGCGTTGCGCGCTATGTACAAGACGATTACGATTTCGACACTCGTCGCGGCATTGCCGACTCCGAAGCCGGTATCGACCGAGCCAAGTGGCAGACGTTTGCGGAGCTGGGCTGGCTGTCTATTCCCTTTGAGGAAGAGTTCGGTGGTTTCGGCGGTGGCGCCGTGGATGTCATGGTTGTCATGGAAGAACTGGGGAAAGGCTTGGTACTCGAACCGTTCTTCGCTACCGTATTGCTCTACGGTGGCCTGCTGCAGAAGGCGGGCAGTGCCGCGGTTAAAGCCGAGCGTATTCCGGCGATCATCGATGGCTCAGAGCTGGGCGCATTCGCCTACCTGGAGCGGCAGGGCCGCTATGAACTGACTGACCTGAAAACCACGGCGACCCAGCAGGGCGATAACTACGTGCTCAATGGCGAAAAAGTTGCGGTAGCCAATGGCGCCAATGCCGACTATTTCGTGGTGTCCGCCCGTACCGGTGGCGAGCAGAGTGATGACTCAGGCATTAGCCTGTTCCTGGTGCCAGCCAACGCTGAGGGTGTATCAAGGGTCAGCTACCGCATGATGGACGGCCAGATTCTGGCGAATGTGGTGTTGGACAATGTATCGGTTCCCACCGGCCACTTGCTGGGAACGGAAGGCGACGCCCAGGCAGTGATCAATGAAGTGGTTCGCGAGGCCAACCTGGCGCTTTCCGCGGAAGCCATCGGCATTATGGAAACGCTGAACAGCAAGACTGTGGAATACGCCCGTACGCGCGAGCAGTTTGGCGTGGCTATCGGCTCCTTCCAGGCTCTGCAACATCGTATGGTAGACACCTTTATGTCGTACGAGCAGGCCAAATCGCTGCTGTACCGGGCGGTATGTGCGCTGACCGATGACGAAATGGATACCGACGAAGCCATTCATGCCCTGCGGGTGATGATTACCAAGTCCGGCAAGCACATCTTCGGCGAAGCCATCCAGATCCACGGCGGTATGGGTATTACCGATGAACTGGATATTGGCCATTACGCCAAGCGACTCATGATGATCGGCGCCACCTTCGGCGATGGCGATTATCATCAGGCAAAATTCAACAGCCTGCGCTATAACTAGTACACTGTTCCAATCCTGCGCCCACTAAACTGAGTGGGCGCAGCTCCTTTCTTTCTTCATCCTAGGAGACCCCCGATGAAACTAGGTTTTCTGCTCGGTTATTCCGGCAAGCAAATTCACATTCCCATGGACCTGATCACACAGGCTGAATCCATGGGTTACGATTCCGTTTGGACCGCTGAGGCCTACGGCAACGATTCTATTACCGCGGCTTCCTGGATCCTGGCCCAGACTTCCAAGATCAAAGTGGGCACCGCCATCATGCAAATGCCTGCACGTACGCCGGCGATGGCCGCCATGACCGCCATGTCGCTGGATCAGCTGTCCGGCGGGCGCTTTATCATGGGCCTGGGTGCCTCCGGCCCTCAGGTAGTGGAAGGCTGGCACGGCGTTCCTTACGGTAAGCCTGTAACCCGTACCAAAGAGTACATCCAGATCGTGCGCAAGATTTTCGAGCGCGACGGGCCGGTTGAATTTGACGGCAAGATGTACCAGATGCCGAACAAGTCAGAGGGCACTACCGGCCTGGGCAAGCCGCTCAAATCGATTCTTGAGGGCAACCCGGACATTCCCATTTACACTGCATCCATCACCCCCGCGGGCCTGCGCTGCGCCGGTGAGGTTGCCGATGGTGTGTTCCCCGTGTGGATGGATCCCACCAATTACGACGTGCTGGGTGAACACATTGGCACCGGCCTGGAGAAGAGCGGCCGCACCCTTAAGGACTTTGACATTGCGCCCTTCGTGTCGGTAGCGATGAACGACGACCTGGATGCCGCGTTTGATTCTCTGCGCCCCTGGCTGGCGCTGTACATTGGCGGCATGGGCGCGCGCAATAAGAACTTCTATAACGACTATGCCACGCGCATGGGCTATGGCGACGCAGCCAAGAAGATTCAGGATCTGTACCTGGATGGCAAGCCCGCTGAAGCTGCTGCAGAAGTGCCCAATGAACTCCTGGACGAAGTGTCGCTGGTGGGTTCCAAGGACCGGATCCGCGATCGTCTGCAGGCCTGGAAAGAGGCAGGTGAACGCGGTGAGGTAGGCACCATGCTGCTGGGCGTTCACGACCCTGAAGTCCTGGAGCTGTTTGCGCAGGAAATGCTCTGATGCAATTGGCCGGTAAGGTCGTCATTGTCACTGGGGGTGCGAACGGTATCGGTCGCGCCCTCTGCGAACGCTTTCATGCCGAAGGTGCTGAAAAGTTGGTTGTGGCCGACCTCGAGGGTGACAATGCGCGCGAATTTGCCAGCACCATCGATGGTGATGCATATGAAGTCAATGTGCGCGATGAAGCTGCAATAGCGGCAATGGTCGCTGACGTTGAAGCCCGATACGGCCGAATCGACTTGTTCTGCAGTAATGCGGGGATTATCGCCCTCGATGGGGAGCCCTGGTGGGCAACGTCGGCAAGTAACGAAACCTGGTCGGCGATGTGGGATATACACGTGATGTCCCACGTATTTGCTGCCAGAGCTTGTCTGCCGGGTATGTTGGAGCGCGGTGAGGGTTACTTCCTGAATACCGCTTCCGCCGCGGGGCTACTTAGCCAGATTGGCGATGCAGCGTACTCAACGACGAAGCATGCCGCTGTAGGTTTCGCGGAATCCCTGGCGATCACGCACGGTGATGACGGCATCAAGGTGTCTGTGCTTTGTCCCCAGGCCGTTGCCACACGTATGGTAAACGCAACTGAAGATGCCGGTGACGATATGGTCGGTGGCACTGCCGGCGTCGATGGTGTGCTGAGCCCGACAGCAGTGGCAGACTCGGTAGTAGAGGGATTAGCCAATGAGCAATTCCTTATTCTGCCGCACCCGGAAGTAGAGCAATATCGCGCCAACAAGGCCCGTGACTATGGCCGCTGGATTGGCGGTATGCGCAAGATGCGGCGCATGTTGAACTTGAGTACAGCGAAATAGTGCTGGGCGCGCGAAGTGGAGAAGAGAGAACGCTTCGCGCGCACCATCCTCAATGGCTTTGAGGTTTTCTTCGCAGAATTTCAAAACATCACCCTGGCGGCTAAAAGCCGCTTCGAGAATGCCGACTGGCAAGGCATGCAGAATTCTGCGCGGCGCAGAATTGATCTGCGTAAGCAGCGCACTCGAGAAATCATCGAGTATGTGGAGTTGGTCGCAGGCGAAGATTTGAGGAACTTTGAATTCTGGAAGGCCTCCCGAGAGATTTACGCAAACCTGGTCGCAGGACATAACAACTTCGAGATCGCAGAGACATTTTTCAATTCCGTCTACTGCGCCGTATTCGATCATCGCAACATTCGCGACGACTATGCGTTCGTGTTTTCCGCCCACAGCGATATGCCGGCGGCCGATGTTGCTGCGGTATTTCGCAGCTACTCCCGTGAGCCGATGGATCAATTGTTTGGCCAGGTTCTGGCAGATTTCGCCTTTGATATCCCCTACGAAAATCTGACGCGAGACCTTGAGAATATTCTGCTTGTTGCGGAGCAAGTGCTTGTGCCGCAACTGCCTGGCATCGAACGTGAGCTTCGGTTTGAGGTTCTTGAGCACCATTTTTTTCGCAACAAGGGCGCTTATATTGTCGGCCGGGCTGCGAGTGGTGATCACAGTGTGCCCTTCGTACTGCCGATCCTGCATAATGAGCGAGGTGCGGTGTTTGTCGATACCGTGCTGTTCGGTGCGGACAAACTGAGTGTCATCTTCAGTTTTACGCGCAGTTACTTTCTTGTGGATGCTCGTATTCCATCGGCGTATGTCTTGTTTTTGAAGCAGCTGATGCCCGCCAAGCCGATATCAGAGATCTACAGCGCCATGGGCTACAACAAGCATGGCAAAACTTACTTCCATCGCAGCGCCTATCGGCATATGACAGGCACGACGGATAGGTTTGTGGTGGCGCCTGGTATCAAGGGCATGGTGATGAGCGTATTCACCATGGACAGCTACCCCTTTGTATTCAAAATCATCAAGGACCGTTTCACGCCGCCCAAGGACATGAGCCGCCAGCAGGTGAAAGACAAGTACGAAATGGTGAAGCGTTGGGACAGGGCAGGGCGAATGGCTGATACTCAGGAATTCACCAATCTTACCCTCGCCAGAGAACGGTTCTCTGATGAACTGATGGAAGAACTTTGGCGTGTGGCGCCGTCTGTGCTCGAGGAACGCGGCAAGGCGCTGATTATTAAGCATGTGTACGTTGAGCGCCGTATGACGCCGCTGAATCTTTACCTGCAAGACGCGACCGAGGAGCAGGTGTTCGCGGTCATGGACGAATACGGTAATGCCATTAAGCAATTGGCAGCGGCTAATATCTTTCCCGGCGACATGTTACTTAAGAACTTTGGTGTGACCCGGCATGGGCGCGTGGTGTTTTACGATTACGACGAAATTGTGCCCTTGCTGGACTGTAATTTCAGAGTGATTCCTGAGCCTCGTACCGAAGAGGAAGAGATGGCCAGTCAGCCGTGGTACTCTGTTGCGCCTAACGACATCTTTCCCGAAGAATTCCGACTGTTCTTTTCTGGCAATCAGCGCGCGCGTTCCGCCTTCGATGCACTTCACAGCGATATTTATCAGGCAGCATTCTGGCAGAGCCTGCAGGCGCAGATTCGCAGCGGCTACGTAGAGAGTTTTTTCCCCTATCGCAGAAAGTTGCGATTCAACCGAGATCTGGAGACTGCCTGATGGCAACTATTTATCTGATTCGCCATGGACAGGCGTCCTTTGGTTCCGCCAACTATGATCAGCTTTCGGAGCTGGGTCAGCGGCAGGCGGACGCTACCGCTGAGTACCTGGCCAGTGTTGGCATTGAGCTCGACGCTGCCTACAGCGGCGATTTGTCGCGCCAGCGCGAGACCTGCGAGAGAGCGCTGGCAGGGCAGGTGGACGGTGTACCACATCACATCGATGCGCGGTTTAACGAAGTGAATAATGACGAGCAGGTCGCGGCGTTGGCACCCGTGATTATGGAGAGCAATCCTGCGCTGGCTGAGTTGATTAGTGGCGGCAAGCCCTCCAGCAAGGACTATCAGAAAATTATTGAGGCGGTGTTCACTCACTGGGTAACCCAGGACTGTTCACAGTACGGCATTCAGACCTGGGAAGATTATTCGAGCAAGGCGCATTCTGCGTTGCGCGAGGTGATGAAGCAGCAAGGGTCGGGTAAGAGTGTTGGCATCTTTACCTCGGGTGGCACCATTGCCACGCTGGTGGCGCATGTTCTGGGGGTGTCAGGAGAGAAGGTATATCGCTTCTATGAGCCTATTTTTAACTGTTCCGTGACCCAGCTCTTTTACAGCGGCGACAACGTCTCTTTATCCTATTTCAATGATCGGTCATTCCTGCAGATGCTCAGCCTGGAGAAGGGCGAAAATCTGGTGACCTACCGCTAGCGTACCTTGATCTGCATCCATTTGCGGGAATTGTAACGCCACAGCAAGAGCGTTGCTTTGATCACGTAGTCCATGAACATCACCAGGAACATCCAGTGGATGGACATGTCCAGTGACAGTATAAGGAATGCGGGAAGGAGCCGTCCCAGCATTATACCGCTAACGGTCGCGATGAGCGGGAAGCGGGTATCCCCTGCGCCACGCAGCGCGCCTCCAATGGCGGCATCAACGGCCATAAGAGGCTGACAAAGCGCGATGACATAGATGAATATGCGAGTAAACTCAGCGGCCTCAGGATCTTCGATCATGAAGCCAGCGAGTTCCTCAGCATAAATGGCGGTCAGCACGGAGATCGAAACCATCGCGATGAGCGCCATCCTGAGCCCGCGCCAGCCCGCCTTCATGGCCATTTCCGGGTTGCCTGCACCGAGTTGCTGGCCCACCAGGGTAGCCGCGGCAATACCGAAACCAAACCCTATGACAATAGAGAATGACACCAAACTGATGCCGATGCCGTAGGCGGCATATGCATTTGTGCCATAGCTGGCGACCAGACCGAAGAACACCAGAAAGGCGGTTTGTACAAAACCCTGCTCAGCAACTGAAGGCAGCCCAATACTGATTAGCTGGCGCGCAGTCATCATGTTAACGCGCAGCCGTTTTACGGGTTTGATGTTGAAGGCCCCTCGCCACCAGATGGCAACAAATATGGTAGTGATGGTGGCAGCGGCCGCACTTCCGCCTAGGCCAATGCCCTGAACGCCGAAGGCAGGGACAGCGCCGACACCTGTGGCGAGAACCCAGGCCGCTATGATGTTGAGCACCGAACTGCAGAACAAGAAGAGCAGGGGGGTGATTACGTCGCCTGTGGCACGCAGTGCGGTCGACAGAATCGTATTAAGTGCAGAAAACACGTTAAACAGGCCCAGCCAGAAGATGAAGCTGGCAGCTGAGGCTGAGGTCTCCTCATCGAGGCCAAACAGGCCGACAATAAATTCTGGTACGAGCAGTGGCGGTAGTCCGAGTAGCAGTCCGAAGAACACGGCCATGGCCATGGACGTCCAAGTCGCCATCTCTGCCTGGCGGTGGTCGTTGGCGCCCCAGTTGCGGGCGACAATGGCTGTAGTGGCAACAGATAGCCCCATTAACACCGCCTGGATGAGGAAGAACACCCGGTGGCCCGTTGTGACTGCGGCTACGGCGCTGGGCCCCAGGGGCGAGGCGATCTTAATATGTAGAAAGCCTACGGTGGTGAACAGCAGGTTCGAGATGATCGTTGGCCAGGCCAGTTGCCATACGCGGCGACTGGTAGAGCCGGTCTCCTGGTCAGACGACGACATTCAGGGGCCTTTCTTTCCCAGAGCAGCACACTCTTTGTGTCTGAAACAGTCGACGGTGTGGTCGTTGACCATGCCGGTGGCCTGCATGTGCGCATAGATGATGGTAGATCCCACGAAGGTAAACCCACGCTTCTTCATGTCCTTGCTAATTGTGTCCGATAGCGCCGTAGTGGCGGGCACCTGCTTCATGCTTTTCCAATGGTTCTGGATGGGGGTGCCGTCGACGAAGTTCCACATATAGTTGGCGAAGATACCGAATTCGGCCTGTGTTTCCAGGAACGCCCGGGCATTTTTTCGGGCGCCATAGACTTTCAGTTTGTTGCGGATGATGGCTGGGTTCAGCAGGATTTTATCGAGCTTGCTGTCACGATAGCGGGCGATTTTCCGGGCATCGAAATTATCAAAAAGCGTCCTGTAACCTTCTCGCTTGCGGAGTATGGTAATCCATGAAAGCCCAGCCTGAGCGCCTTCCAGAATAAGGAACTCGAACAAGGTCTGGTCGTCCCATACGGGCACGCCCCACTCTTCATCGTGATATTTAACATAGAGGGGGTCATCTCCACACCAGGTACAGCGCTTGGTCATAGTCTCTCTCCGCGGGGGTAACAGTATGGTCCCGGGTAGTGGGCCTGTCTAGGCTGCACTGGTACAGCGAGGTGGCCTGTGCCACACTTTGCGTCCCCTAGCGATAGACCCTCTCATGATTGACTCAATTCTCTTCACTCGACACGGCCACGTGGCCCAACTCACCCTCAATAAGCCCGAGAAGCACAATTCGCTCGGCCAGCAGGAACTAGAGGCGATTCAGCATCATTTGCAGGAAGTAGCGTCAGATCGTGATGTGAGAGTGCTGGTGGTGACCGGCGCTGGCGAGAAAACTTTCTGTGCCGGTGCTGCGCTCAACGAGTTGGGGGCTGGCAAGATCAGCGGCGATCACTTCCAGGCGACGACGGATATGCTGGCCCAGTTGCCCATTCCGACGATTGCCTCGCTCAATGGCAATGTTTTCGGTGGGGGAGTGGAGCTGGCATTGAGCTGTGACTTCCGTATTGGTGTCGAAGGCAGCCGTATGCGGGTCCCTGCCGCGGCCATTGGACTGTGCTATCCGATCAGCGGCATTAATCGCTTTGTAGAGCGCCTAGGTGTGAATCTTGCCAAGCGGATTCTCGTGGCGTCGGAGACGTTTACAGCCGCCCAGATGCTGGACATAGGCTTTCTGGATCATCTAGTTACTTCCGAGGGCCGCGCAGAGAAAACCAGCGCGCTCGCAGAGCACATTGCCGGGCTCGCGCCCCTGGCTGTGCGCGCAATGAAAGACATCCTCCAACAGGCTGCCGGCCAGGGCATTGATCCCGAGGCGGCCAACGTCTTGTCTGACTTGTGCCTTGAATCTGATGATTTGCAGGAGGGCTTCGCTGCCCAGAGGGAGAAGCGTAAGCCGGTGTTTAGTGGATGCTGATTAAACTCAGCGTGGCGCGAGTGGGCCGTGACAAGAGAGCTCTCGGTCGATCGCCATCCACTGAACCCCTAGGGTATCCAGCCATGCCATAGCTGCCTGCTCGGTTTTGAGGCGTGCGATACTTGCAGCCCCTGATGCCGTCAGGCAGTTCTCGGCGACTACTACTACGCTTAGCAGCCCGGGAATCGGATGGCCGTCGATAGGGCTGAGGCCTCGGCCAAAGTTTTCACCGTTAAAACTGATCCGCTTTTCGAAGTCGCCGCGCTTTGTGAACCCCGCGTTATTGACCTTGAGCCGTGCAATGGCTGTGCGTACGCCCTGTGGGTGCCGGACCCCTATCAACCAGTTCGCGCCGTCGGCAGCTTTGCCGATGGTGATAACATCCTGGTCGAGTTCAATCATCGCGCTTGCAACATCGTCTCGCAGAAGAAGTTTGCGAACGCAGTCCACAGCATAGGCACATACAAGGCTATTGAGATCGATCAGCATGCCCTGGCTCTCAAGCCTGGCGCCTGCTTCAGTGATTTCGAGTTTTGACCATCCAATTATCGACAACAGGCTCTGCAGTTGTGACTCTGTGGCCGTTAATCCGCCATTGTCGGAATAACAATTTTGAAGCAAACGTGTTGTGGGGTCGTAGAGATGATTGCTTTGTTCCCAAAGCCGGGTGGCGTAATCAAACAGCCCGCGAGCCTCAGCATCCAGTTCTATAAAAGCGCCAGTGCCCGCTACCTGATTTATCTGGCTTACCAGTGAGTGTTGCTCGTAGGAGCAGAACTTGACCTCCAGGCGTCGTAATTCCTGCTCCGCCGCAGCGATCAGTTCATCTCCGTTGTTACGAGGGCCCGTGATAATGAGAGAACATGAGCGACCGAAAACATGGAGCCTGCATTTTGAGGTCATGGTTTTTTGTAAGACCTTGTTTTTTTTGGCTGTGTACTAGTTTGCCACTTTTAGTTCCAATCGCCTATCGTTAGTGGGCCCGTGGTTTCGGTCCGAACACATGAATTTCAAGTTTCTGTTGGTTTGGATCGAATGTGATTTCACACAGACCTCCAATTGCATTATCCAGATCTCCGAGAGCCGAAAGCTGAAAATCTGTAGACAAATCCGGATTTACTGGCGCTACTGATGAGCAAGCTCGAAAAGTCGAATTTCCGCTCATGTACTCGAAAATATTACTATCCACCTCTAGAAAGAAATCCGTCGTCTCGAGCTTGCCTATTAGAGATAAGCTGCCCCAAATTGACCTATATAGCGCCACTGTCATTGGCGGAGTTTGTTCGAAGGGTATACATAGCGGTTCAACTCTATTAATGCTTATCACATTGGTTCGCTTTAGCTCTCGCGAATCGCATATATCTTCTATTGCGAGTTCCACGAATCTTTGCAAGTCCACTCCGCGTTGCATTGGTACTTTTGAAAAGTACATATCTAATACGCGAAGGGAGTTGGCGATCAGCCATGATTGCGTATGGCAGTCGCTCGGCGATATGGGAGCGCTATCTGATTGTAACTTGAGTCGCTCATCGAAATGTGAGGATATAGCATCGCGTCTTTCTCTCTGGAACTCGAAATGCTGTGACATTTCATTCTCGGCTAAATTTGCTGCCACTGACATTTCATGAGCGTATTCTAGGGCTTTGTTCTTTATGGAAATAGCATCGTAGAGCTTTCGAAGAATGCCGAGGACGCCAAGAATCAGGATTAGGTAGCCAGTATATGCCCACCAGGTTCTCCATGGGGCAGTTGCGACATTAACGTGTACCATCGAAGACTCGGTGCTCCATGTTCCTTCCAAGTTTGTTGCTTGGATCTCAAAGCGATATCCGCCAGCGGGTAGGTTTGTGTAAGTGGCGGAGTGATCTCTTCCTGAATACACCCACTCCTCTTGTAGGCCAAGGAGGCGATATCGATATTCATATGAGTCATGTGCAATGTAGTCCAGGACTGAAAACTTGAACATCATGAACATATCGTCATGCTTTAAGTGTACTTCCGCTTTTTCTGAGCCAAAGTTTGTTTGAACATCAATTGCCTGTGACTTGATACTTGTAACTCTCAGTTGGGGCGACTTGATTTCCGTTGATACATCTTGGGGGAAAATTTTGTTGTAACCATTGACTCCTCCAAAGTATAAGTTCCCATCGTCGTCTTTGAATGATGCAGCGAAATTGAAATCATTTCCTTGAAGTCCGTCTTTTACCAAGAAGTGGCGTAGCGGTGTTTTGTCATGGCTGAACAAGAGAACCCCCTTCTGAGTTGCAGTCCATATTCGACCTAAATCGTCAATTTCGATGCTGTAAACAGTGGTGTTCGAGTTTTCTTTGGAGATAGCTCTAGCCATAGCGCTCAGCGACTCACTGTCGCTCTCGAACTTTACATAAAATAAGCCGTGATCTTTGGTGCCAATATAAAGATCGCCGCCGGCGCCACTTTGAAGGGCGAGGATTCGAGGGGCACTTTCGAGACCATCGAACTTTATGTCGACCACTTGAAACTCAGACACGTCTTTCGAAAGACGATATATGCGCTTCTCACTTACAGCATAGATTTCTCCATCAGATACCTCTTTGACTAAAGTCACTGAAGCGTCATCAATTGATAAATCACGAACTAACTCTCCATTTGAAAGCAGATACAAGCCAGAGTTGTATGTGGCTATCCAGATGTGGCCTGAGTTCGATTGAAGTATTGAAGTGACAGCGAGGCTTTTTGCTGAAGTCGGTAAAGGGCGCTCTACAAGCCCGGAATTTGTGTGTACTAGGTCGATACCATGTTCCTGATAACCGACCCAAATTGACTCACCAATAGTTGTTAACGTCATGATACGGTGGTCAGTGAGAGCATTTGGATGGCCCTTGTCAAATCTTTCATGAAAACCTGATTCATCGAGTCTAAATAGTCCGTTGTAGGTGCCAATCCATAATTGTCCCGATGAATCTTTCGTAAATGCCAGCACCTCTGGGTGTATTCCAGAGCTTTGTGCGCTATGAAGCTCCATTTCGATTTTCGTTGCGGCGTAGAGACCCTGGTAGGTGCCTATCCATAGCTCGGAGTCAGTTTTCAGCAGGGCCATTACTGAGTCGTTGCCTAAAGACGTATTTTCGGCTCTGATTACCTCTGCTAACTTAAGATTGCTCGAAAAAATATAGATCCCTTTGTTGGTCAAAACAAATAGAGCATTGTCGATCCAGAGTACTTTCGCGATGTGAATGTCATACTTTTCCGGAAGTTCAATGCGAGAGATACTTGATCCGAAGTCTGGTGAAAGTTTAGAAATCTGCCCTGTGCGGTCAGCAACTATCAGCGAATTCTCAGGCCCTTCACTTATGGCAACTATTTGCTGCTCGATCTCGGCTGTGGATAGCTTCTCAAACGAGTTCCCACTGACGAAAAATTTGGCTAGACCGAACGAGCCTCCAATAAAAGTGTTTCCTGTTTGTGTATGTGTTATTGAAACAATTTCGAAGGAGTTTCGCTGTTCGAGGGCGTCGGTACGGACTTGAACTAACTTTGATGTCCCCTTGAGCCTGAATACGTTAGTGCGAGTAGTGATCCAATTCTGAGAAGTCTCGTCTTTCGATACACTGGTTATATTGGTTAAGTCGAAATTCGTACTATGGCTAACAATCGTTGCTGCATGATTGTTGAGTGAAATTGAGACCAGCCCAATGCCGTATGCGGCCACCAAGATATCACCCGTATTGGACTCGCTAATTCCGCGAATGTCGGAGAAGAGGACTTTGCCTTCCTTTGACCTGGCTTCCTGAAACCTAGATAGAGTACTCCCATCAAATTTGTACAGTCCTTCTTGTGTGCCAATCCACAAGTTTCTCATTGAATCTTGATGTAATGAGGTAATTGTTGGCTGCGCAATTTGCTGAGCGAATGTTGGGGAAACTATTTGATAGTTCGAGTAGACCGGACCGCTGGCTCCGAGAAAGAGAGCTGCTATCAAGGTTAAGAATCTTAGATCGATGTGCATTTCGAAAAGTCCTGCTCCGGTAAGGATCAAGATGTTCTAAATGGCGAAAATCCTTCTTGCTACTCCTTCAACGAAAAATACTGATAGTTCCGTTATCGATCAATCGACGTAAATTCGCCTAAATTCGTTTTGAAACTCAGAGTCGGCTGTCCTAAGGAGATTGAGTTTGAAGAGATAGTCAGTATCCTCATTCTTCTTTGCGCCTTCCTCAATTGTCGCGCTTATCCCTCGCACTTTTATCGCTCCTACGTTTGCGCTCAACGATTTTATTGCGTGGGCAGTGCGCGCAATTTCTGTAAAGTCATTGCTCTCGATGCAGTGTTCAATTTGAGATAGCTTCTGGGCGAACTGCTCGCGATAGCCGTCGAAGACTTTGAAAAGCAGGGGCTTACCTGTGGATTTCTCAACTTCCAGAATTGTTGAAATAGCCTTCTCATCAAAAATATCCTGATGCAGATCAACCACTTCCAGGCTATTGGTGTTGTTAGTGAACTGAATATCTTTCAGTCCGGATCTTGTTGAAATGTCGAGGGCGCCCTTAATGTCGTCAATGGAAAATGGTTTAGAAATGAAATGATCCATTCCAGCATCAACACATTTTTCACGATCAGTTGGATTTATTCCTGCGGTGAGAGCGACAATTTTCGCCGGTTTTAGTTTGAGCTCCGTCTCAAATTTTCTGATCTTCTTAGTAGCGTCGAATCCGTCCATTACAGGCATCTGACAGTCCATCAGTATCAGATCAAATGGGTTGGATTTATACTTGGTCACAGCTTCTTCGCCATTTTCCGCAATCGTTACGGTAAGCCCCATCATTCCAAGCATTTCTATTACAATTTCTTGGTTGGTTGAAACATCTTCGGCAACAAGAATCGAAATTTGATTCTCATTGTTCTTTGGCGACTTCGTATCAATATTGCTTTCAGCCCGACGTTCATTGAGCTGTTTCTTGAGATTTTTAGCGTTCTGTAGAGTAAATGGCTTCGGGAGCGTCATCCATTTACTCGATATAATTTCAGGCCGCACTTCGTTCATTCGAAGCATTAGATACCCACAAGAGATGTTTTCAACCATGAGTGACTGTTCCAGTTGTGGATATTCTCTCAGATCGTTGAAGTCTGCTATGTAGACTCCATTGGGGTCGAGTGCATTTTCCTCTTTATACCAACTGCATTGAATGTTCTCGAAAGCCAGATGGCTTTCGATCGTCTTATAAAAAGCAGGTGTAGAAGTCGCGATATAAACAGTGGTGGGATGTTGGGCTATCGAGTCTGACTTGGTAGTTTCTGGTTGTAAGGGGACGCATATAGATATTTCAGTGCCTACGCCGATTTCAGATCTAATTTCAATTTCGCCGCCCATAATCCCAATATAGTGCTTTGAGATTGACAGACCTAAGCCGGTGCCACCATATTCACGAGTTGTGCTTGCGTCAGCTTGAGTGAACGCTTCGAAAACCCTTGCTTGGGTGTTTCCATCCATGCCGATACCGTCATCTCTAACCGATATTATCACCAATTCTTTTTGACTATCCGCATCACTGCTTCTAGTCGAGGCTAGAACATCAATACAACCGTGATGCGTGAATTTGATGGAGTTACTGACGAGATTCATTACAACCTGGCGAATCTTGGTCGGGTCACCGACATAAGTATTGCTAATCGATGTTCCAATAATGACGTTAATATCCAGGTTCTTTCTTGCCGCAGGTTCTGCCTGTAAGTAGCAGACCTCATCAAGTAACTCTACCAAGCTAAATTCGATTTGCTCTAACTCGACTTTAGAGGCTTCTAGCTTTGAATAGTCGAGTATCTCATTGATAAGCGTGAGAAGTGCATTGCCGCTTTTATGGGCGGCTGTCGCAAACTGCTTCTGCTGAGTATCCAATTCTGTGTGCAGTAGAAGCTCCGTCATGCCAATCATTCCATGCATAGGAGTGCGTATTTCATGACTCATGGTTGCAAGAAACTCAGACTTTGCAGTGTTTGCAGATTCCGCAGCTAGTCTCGCCTCTTGAAGATCAGAAGTTCTTTCATCAACCATCCGCTCAAGTTCTTGCTGTCTTTCAATAGCAGCGGCGGTCTGTCTCCGTTGTGCTCGCATATACAGGGCGAATAGGAACGAAGCCAAAGCCGTATAGGCCGCGTACGCCAGTGGGCTTTGCCAGGGTGGAGGTGAGACTTCTATGGGTAAAGATAGGGCATCCCAATTCCACTCGCCTGCCGTACTAGCTGCGGCTAACTTGAGTGTGTATGAGCCCGGTGGCAAAGTGGTAATAGATACTATTCTGGAGTCTGGTGATATGTTCCAGGTTGAGTTCAGCCCCTCAATTTTGTATGCATACTGGACAAGGTCGGGTGCTGAGAATTCTGAAGCGTAGAATTCAATCGAAAGCATCTTGTCTTCGTATGTGAGATTTAACTTGTCGAGTTCATGGTACGGAACGTCAAACGTTCTGCGCTCGTTCATGACCTTGATGGAATAAATGGCTACTTCTGGCAGTTGTCCTGTATTTTGGATCAAAGCTGGATCAACAACGTTAAACCCCGAAATACCGCCAAACAGAAGCTTTCCGTCGACATCTGTAAAGGACGCTCCCATGTTGAATTCTAAACCTTGCAATCCATCTTCGATCCCAAAGTTGGTGGCTTCCGAGAGTGAAGGTGCGATTCGGGTCAGGCCTCTATTATGCGAAAGCCAAAGGTAGTCTTCAGAATCAATCTGAATTCCGTAAATGCTAGAGCTTGGGATGGTGATGTTAGAAATACCATTTTCAAACACTGGTCTGAGTTCTGTGCGGTAATCATAGGTCCATTTGGCTATGCCACCACCGGCGGTACCTAGCCAAAGTGTTCCATGGCTGTCTTCCTTGAAGGCCCAAATCATGTCACTTTCGAGACTGTTTGGATTTTGGCTATCTGTATAGATTCGACTAAAAGTCTCTTCTTCTATCAGAAAACGATTAAGTCCGTTTTGGGTGCCTATCCATATATAGCCAAGACTGTCCTCAAACATTGCTAGCACACGGTTGTCACTGATGCTTTGTATGTTGTACTCGTCATGTAGCAATTGTGTAAAAGAGTCGGACTCCTCGTTGTAGATATTGAGCCCGCCTCCATAAGTGCCGATTAGCAGCTCTCCACTTGATAGCCTAAGTAGTGATGTGACGCCATTGCTGCTAATCGATGTGTCAGAAAGGGGGGAATGTCGATATACATCAACCTTGTTGTTGGTGAGGCTTAATCGATTTAGTCCACCATCATAGGTACCTATCCATAAGTACTCGTTGTCGGCAAGTAGACTCATTACGGTATCGGATGAAATGCCAGGGTCAGTAAATGGATTGATCCATTCAAATTCCTCTGACCCCTCCGGTAGTCTATTGAGTCCTCTGTCGGTCGCTACCCATAAACTGCCGTCTTTGGTCCGGGCAAATGCGTTTACGGAACTGCTCGATAGTCCGCCACGAACTTCATCGAACGCTTCGAAGCGGTTCTCGCTTCCGCTGGCAAGGCCATGGACTGTGCCGACCCAGTATTGGCCATCACGCGATTGGAAAATTGAGTACGCCGCAATTTCTGGTAGGCCCGAATTTTGCTCTCTATATCGAACAAAGCTTTCTCCGGCTGGATCAAAAAGGTTGAGGCCATTCTCTGTGGCAAACCACACATTGCTTTGTGCATCGACATATATCTCTGTAACGCTATTGCTTGAGATAGAATCTAACTGACTCTCCAGATGAGCGAAGTGCGTTGAAGAACCCTCTACTGGGTCGTATCTGTAGGCTCCCTGATTTTCGGTAGCTATCCAAATTTTGTCAGCGGATTCAGCCGCAATGTAGGTCGGTTTGGCTTGCTCGGAGGTTGGTGTTGCTGTTGGTACGAGTCTATGTCTCTCAATTACCAAGTCTTCGATACTAATGCTAATCAGACCGGCGCGTTGGGTAGCTACCCAAACTACGCCGCTGTCCTCACTTTGATCGAAAGAATGGACGATCCCGAAATTCGGGATTTTTTGATTGTCTGGAATCAGATGTTTGAAGGTTTCCGAAACGGGGTCGAAAACGCTGATGCGATCTATATATCCGATCCATAGGCGTCCAGTGCTGTCAGCATATATAGATTGAATGTCGTCAGATAATAGAGAGTTTCGATCAGCGGGGTTGTATCTGTATGCGCGAAACCCATTTGTTATCTGGTTGTAAAGGTTCAGGCCACCTCCATGGGTTGCAACCCATAGATTGCCCTCAATGTCTTCGTCGATACCTGAAATGGTATCAACTGTGAGTGAATCATCGATCTGTGCTGAGGCGGTGAAGCTTTCGAGGTGGCGACCAGTGTATTTGGTTAGTCCCTCCTGGGTCACGAGCCATAAGGCTCCCTGAGAATCCTGATGTATCTGCCTGACACTTTGTTGAGTAAGTTGGTCAGAGATTGGCGACTTGCTAAATCTAATATAGCGATGCTGGTCTAATGCATGTGTAGCTGCAGTAGCCCATATAAGTAGTACTAATAGAATCAAGCGCTGCATAGTCAGCTAACATTGTTATTCTGGAGGATAAATTTTATGCCATTGTGGGCATAAAGTTCAAAAGGCGGAATCGCCTGATCAAGTAAAGACGGCGCGGAGCTAGGGGTAGGCAGTCCTAGGATCTCCGCGCCAGAAAGAAATTTGTTATCTGGAGGGTATTACAGTCTTACAGATTGCTAGCTATGGCTATTTCAGGCCCCATTTGAAGGCATTCTGCTCTGCATAGGACTTCAAGCCCCACTTAAACGCGCTCTGTTCACCCGCAGATTTCAGGCCCCACTTAAAAGCTGTTTGCTCACCAAAAGACTTCAAGCCCCACTTAAATGCGCTTTGTTCGCTAGTCGATTTCAAACCCCACTTGAACGCAGTCTGATCACCAGTAGATTTAAGGCCCCATTTAAAGGCGCTTTGCTCGCTGAACGATTTCAGGCCCCACTTGAATGCGCTTTGCTCCCCAGTTGTCTTGAGGCCCCATTTGAAGGCACTCTGCCCTGAGTGATTCATGGTGCCCCATTCATAGCTTGTAGAGCTTGTAATCGATTGATTGGATTCGTTATTGCTGGGATTGGATTTGGCCCATTTGTTCCCGCCTGCAGCGCGCTCCGTTGCTCCCCATTTGAAGCTTTCAGTCTGCGTTTCGACACTCTTGCCCCACTTGTAGCCTGAGGTATTTGCTCGAGTGTAGGAGGTGGCTCCGGCAATTGAGTGGCTGACCCTCTGAATGGTGCTGTGGCCGCCAGAACCTAAAGTCGGGCCTGATTGAGAAACCTCAGCCAAAGTTGTGTTTGGTGCCGCGATCAGGAGTGCGGAAATACTAGAGATGCCCAGAGCTTTGATCTTTGCCGAAGTTTTCATTTTGCCTACCTACTGTTTTCTGATGGGAATTGTTCGCGCGGAAATCTGTGACACGCGTATATGTTTTTGTGTTTTCTTGGGGCAGTTTGAGACCCCGTTCACACTCTTTTTCTGCGGTGCTTGACTTCGATATAAGAGCAACGACTGACCAAAATAAACTAGTAGGTCTAACCATTTTGGGTTAGTTGGCGGGTGAAATTTGATTGTGAGAAAGCTGAGGCGAGCAGCGGTATGCTCTAGGTCACTGATTTATATGAAATAACTCAGTGCTGAGGGTGGTCTGGTTAAAAATTGACCCAGTCTGGGTAATTTACCGGACCGTGGCGTCGATGCAATTACGGTTGCTTACCGAGTTGCTCAATCTGGCGGCGTTCCATCTCGTAGATTTGCAGCCATTGGAAGGGTGAATCGGGGGGTTCTTTGGCGTCGGGAGGCAGGCGTTCTACGTGCGATTTGATGCCCCAAACGCGGGTGTCACTGCGGCCTTTCTCAGCGGGGAAGGGCGACAGCATCAGTTCGAGGCCGGGGAGGCTGGTGTCGCCTTCATCGGTGATAATGGCGGGGCCCTGAAAGTGATCCTGGCCGGCGATGTCGTCTGCCAGGCTGAGGCCTTCGTTGCCGCAGCCGCGCCTTCCCAGAGTGATTGCGCGCGTGATGCTCACATAGCCCTGGCCCTGCTCGAACGGGCTGTAGGAGAGCAGGCCATCATGATTAATAGCGAGATCGGCGGTGCTGGTGAGCATGCACTTGACGTCGTCTGGAGTCAGTTCGGGTTCGAGTTGCAGTAACAGGGCTACCAGCCCGGACACCAGGGCAGCCGCTTGCGAGGAACCGGTCATTACGAATTCGCCGGTGTCCAGTACGTATTCGGGATAGTCCTTGGTGAGACTTGATCCAGGGCGGGTAAGTCCAGTCATGTGCCCGCCCGGCGCGACTATGTCAGGCTTGATGTGCGCCGAAGGGGTAGGGCCGCGCGATGAGAAATCCGGAAGATAATCGTCGCTGCGATCCAAGGGGGTCCACGAGTCGGTGATCGCCCCAACGGTGATAATGTAGGGCAGGTTGCCGGGTGAACCCACACTCATCAATTCAGGGCCTTCGTTGCCAGCAGCTGCGACTACGACAATGCCTGCCTGCCAGGCGCGCATCACAGCTTGATTAACCGGATCCAGGAAATAGGGCCACCGGGGTCGCGATGCAAATGATAGGTTGAGCACACGGATATCAAATTTCTCGCGGTTATCGATGGCCCACTGAACGCCGCGCACAATATCCAGCATGCCCCCCTGACCTTCGACATTGAAAGCCTTGATCGTCACCAAATTGGCGTCGGGGGCGATGCCCTTGAAAGAGCCGGTTGGTTTGCCGTTGCGCAGCGTGGGGCCGCTATTGCCCAAAATACTGGTCATGTGCGAACCGTGCCCGCTTTCGTCAAAGGCTTCATCAACTTCACGACCATTGATCGCATCATAGCGGCCCAGAACCCGGGGTTGTCCCTGGGTGTTCAGTGACAGATGATCGTGTTCCCAAAGCCCTGAGTCGAGCACGGCAACGGTGACACCCGCGCCGCGAATATCGTGCAGATGCAGGCTGTCTGCCCCTGCTACGGTCGCGTAGTAGAAGTCATTGTGGTTATCCGGGTACGCGGGCGGACTTTCAACTTTACAATTCTCACCAAAGTGGATGGCGGCGCTTACTTTGTTCTGGCGCTCAGGGGAGGGGGCATCATCTTTATTGGCGAATTCGATCTCCAGGTGAGCCGTGCCCGAAAAGGGGGTAGTAGTGGTTTGGCTGAGGGCAAGTGACATTTTGCCTGGCGTGTTGGGCAGCGTGTCGGCAGCTACGTTACTGTCACCGACGCTCGCGCGGGTGACGGCTCCCCAGGCGGCAGGCCAGGTCATGTCTATCTGCGTTGCTTTCGCGGGGGCGTCACTTTTGTTGATTAAGCGCCAGCGCATGCTGTCAGGTGAAAACTCGAGCTGCAGGTAGCCGGCTACGTTACAGTCCGAAGAAGGCTCGGTGTACTCGTCGGGGGGATCGAACGCCAGGTCATCGATGTATCGATGTACCTTGTCTGAAACCAGTATGGCTTCCAGTTGCTGGCGATTAAGCTGCGCCCCAACGGCATCAATGATGGGTAGCTGATGGGTGATCTCGCCCTTATGGGTAGCCACCAATGCGGCCATGGCGTCGGCAGATTCGCCCTGCAGCATCACGTGCAGAGGCTGTTCTTCGCTATTGGCGGTGAAGCTCACAGCACATGTCATGGCAATCAATGTCGCCCGCATCGGCGCCAAATATTTCATGCCGTGAATCAGTCTTGTGGTTTGGGCGTCAGGTCAGCAGAGAAGTCTTGCTGCAGCGTGTCGGGAACATCTTCGGGATACAGCGGTCGGGCGAAATAGTATCCCTGGAGCAGATGGCAGCCTTTGGCCACGAGGTAGTCCAGCTGGTCTTTCTGTTCAATGCCTTCTGCGATCACGCGTAAATTGAGGGTGTTCGACAAGGCAATAATGGCGTCGACTATCGCGGCACCATCGGTGGTGTCGAGGTCAGCGACAAAGCTCTGGTCGATTTTCAATGTGTCGATCGGGAAGCGCTTCAAATAACTGAGCGAGGAATAGCCGGTGCCGAAGTCGTCTACCGCGACTTCCAGTCCAAGCTCCTTGAGCTCGCTCAGCTTTTTAATGTTGGCTGGCGCATCGTTCATGATGGCGCTCTCAGTGAGTTCCACTTCCAGGCGATTGGCGGGTATGTGAGCGCTTTCGAGGAAAGCGCGCATGCGCTTGGGTAAATCGTCCTGATTGAACTGAATCGGTGAGATATTGACGCACACCCGAAACGGGGGGAGTCCCAGTGAATCCCAGTAGCGACAGTGGCGGTTTATCTCACCGAGCACCCAGTCGCCAAGCTCTATAATCTGGCCGGTACGTTCGGCCACCGGAATAAACTCCAGGGGTGAAATCATCCCCCTGTCGGGGTGCTTCCAGCGTACCAGGGCTTCCATGCTGACCACGGTGCCGGTCGCGGTATCAATCTGGGGCTGATAGCGCAGTTCCAACTGGTTGCTGCTCATGGCGTAGCGCAGTTCTTCTTCCATCTTGAGCTGTTCGACTGCCCGGGCGTTCATTTCTTCATCATAGAAGCGAAAGCAGGCTCGGCCTGCCGCCTTGGCTACATACATTGCGGTATCCGCATTGCGAATCAGTGCATCAGGATCCTGGCCATCTTGCGGGAAGACAGCTATGCCAATGCTGGGAGTAACCACCGGGTTATGTGATTGCAGAGCGATGGGTTCGGACAGCGTGTTGAGAATGCGCTTGGCCACTTTCTCAATATGCGCGCTGTCTTTTACATCCGATAGCACTACGGTAAATTCGTCGCCACCCAGGCGCGCTATTTCGGTGTTGCTGGTGTATTCGTGTTCGTCGTTGGCGCTGTTCTCAGTGTAGTAGTTGATCGCATCATCTTCGCGCAACTCCACGGTGAGTCGCTTGGCGATCTCTACCAGCAGACGGTCACCGCGACTGTGGCCGATGG
The DNA here is from genome assembly GCF_001983995.1 of Halioglobus japonicus. Classification (NCBI taxonomy): domain Bacteria; kingdom Pseudomonadati; phylum Pseudomonadota; class Gammaproteobacteria; order Cellvibrionales; family Halieaceae; genus Halioglobus; species Halioglobus japonicus. The sequence continues at coordinate 1,775,260 of NZ_CP019450.1, forward strand.
AGTCGTTGATGCGCTTGAAGTGGTCGAGGTCGATAAACAACAATGCAGCACCCGTATCGTGACGGCGGCAACGCTTGAGAATTCGATTGAGCTGTTCGTTGAAGCTACGTCGGTTGGGCAGGCTGGTCAGTGGGTCGTAGTAAGCCAGATAGCGCAGCCGGTCTTCCTGGCGCTTGAGCGCGTTGAAAGCGTCTGAGGCGCGCAGCATGTACTGCACATCCCGGCCCAGCAGTGACCAGTTCACAGGTTTGGTTTTGTACTGAGTGGCGCCCGCCTGGAATCCCTGGTCAATAGATTCGCGATCGTCCGAACCAGTGACGATCATGATAGGGATGGATTCCCCCTGGGGCATCTGGCGAATTCGCTGGCACACTTCCAGGCCCGTCATGCCGGGCATTTCTACATCCAGGAAAACAAGGTCGGGTCGCTCGCGGGCGAAGACGTCGAGCGCTTCGGTACCATCGGCGGCTTCAACCACCACCATGTCTTCTGCCTCAAGGCACTGGCGAGTGAGCAGACGAACATTGAAGTCGTCATCGCATACCAGAATTTTCGCGCGATAATGCGCTCGATCTTCACTGATCATTATTAGAAGCAGAAAAATTTTTGAGAGTGCGGTAGGCTATCATCACTGACTACGTCCGCCTAGCCCGAATCATAAATGCAGTGGGTTTATTGGCGGAGAGGGACGATCAAGGGGGGTGTAACGGACTGGGCATGCGAGTACATCTGTCTGCGGTATACAGGCTGGTGGTTCCTTTTATGCTCGTTGCCTTGGCAATGTGGGCGCGTGGTTTCGCTCCCTCGCTGGATCATGAAGCCAGCATTCTGCTGGAAAATCTTCCCTACCTTTTGTGTGCTATCTGCTGCGGTCTGGGGTGGATGTTCAATCGTCTGCGATTGGCCCTGGCGGCGTTGGCCTCCACGGGTTTGTATCTGCTTATCAAATTGCACCTTCAGGTCAGTCTTTCCGAGTCGCCCGCGGGTGAATTGTATCTCTTTGCTGGCCTCGCCCTCGCAGTGGGAGTGGCCTACCTCCTGGTCGTGCGCGATTACGGCTTGCTGACGCTGCGCAGTTTGTTGATGGTGATCATATTCGCGGGGCTGTTGGGTCTTTGTTATGGAGCCGCGGAGTGGATTGGCGCAACGGATGCCGCATGGTCTGCGCGTTTCGCTGCGCCCACCCACGACGATTATATTCTGTCCCATGCGGTGTCGTGGCTGATCGCCGGTGCGGCGCTGCTGGCTATCTTTTTGGTGCTGGCGCGCGATGATGAAACGGAGGGTGCGCTGTTTGGCGCGCTGTTGGCAGGGTTTTGTGCGCTGGCGTTTTTGCACCTGGAGCAGATCTCTGTGGTGATGGCCTGTGCGGGCCTGCTCAGTGTGGGTTGGGGACTGATCCGCGGCTCGCACGCGATGGCTTATCGCGATGATCTCACCAGCTTGCCGGGCCGGCGGGCCTTAAGCGAGCGCCTGCAGAGCCTGGGGCGGCATTATGCTATTGCCATGCTCGACGTGGATCATTTCAAGAAATTCAATGACACCCATGGCCACGAGGTGGGCGATGAGGTGCTGAAGCTGGTTGCGTCGCGCATCCGGCAGGTGGGTGGTGGCGGCACTGCCTACCGCTACGGCGGCGAGGAATTTTGTGTTGTGTTCCCGCGCAAGTCCGCGGAGGAGTGCGCGGAGGTACTCGATCAGGCGCGCGAGCGTATCGCTAACTATGAAATGTCCATTCGCGACCAGGGCAGGCGTCCGGTCAAGGCGAAGGAGGGCACACGACGTCGTGGCGCCACTCGATTGTCCGCGGCGTCCGTTTACGTCACCGTCAGTGCCGGCATAGCGGAACGGGATGACAAGCTGCAGACGCCGGAGGAGGTTATGGCCGCCGCAGACAAACAGCTTTATCGAGCCAAGCGCGGTGGCCGCAATCGGGTGGCATGGCCGGGCTCTAGAAAGTAATCAAGAAAATAGTGGGTCGTTGCGCTTGAGGCGCTGTTCTTCGACAAAACGGGGAATTTGCTGCAGTGGAATGGCCGGGCTGTAGTAAAAGCCCTGCACTTGCTGACAGTTTTTCTCGCGCAGGAATTCCACCTGCTCGTAGGTCTCGGCACCTTCTGCCACCACCAGCATACCGAGACGGCGAGCCATCTCGATAATCATGGTGCACACCGCCTCCTGGTGTGCGTTGTGCGGCAGGTCGCGCACAAAGCAAGCGTCGATCTTGAGTGCGGAGATCGGTAGTTCGGTCAGGTGTGAGAGCTGTGAGAAGCCGGTGCCGAAATCATCCAGTGAGAAGGACACACCCAGCAGTCGCAATTCGTCCATGCGGGCTTTAATGGCCGCCGGGCTCTTGAGAATGGTGCTTTCGGTCAGTTCCAGCTCCAGCCTCGAAGCATTGGTGCCGGTGCGGCTGATGATGTCTTTGACGATCTCAACAAAGCGGTCGTCCTGGATTTGCGAGAACGAAATGTTCACCGCTACATCGACGTTGCGAATGCCCTGTTCTTCTATCCATACCTGCGCTGCACATGCGTGCTGGATAACCTGGTAGCCGATCGTTTTCATCAGCCCCATATCTTCGCAGGCTGACAAAAATTCGCCGGGGCATAGCAGGCCACGCTCGGGATGGTTCCAGCGCAACAGGGCTTCAAGGCCCACCAGTGCGCCGGTGTTGAGATCTACCCGGGGCTGGTAGTGCAGCTCGAACTGATTTTTGCGCACAGCGGTACGCAGTTCCGCGGCCAGTGAACTGGCACCAGAGTCGTCGAAACTGATCTGGTTGGTGTAGCGGATAAACTTGTTGCCATCGACGGTCTTGGCCTGTTGCATGGCGCTGCGTGCGCACTCAACCAGTTCGGCAAAGTCTTTGCTGTCGTCGGGGAACATGGCGGCGCCGATGCTGGCGTCGATCGAAACCTGCTGTTCGCTCAGAATCATCGGTGCCGCAATCGATTTGAGCATCTTCTCCGAGATGAGCTCCACGTCGGCGAAAGAGCTGACATCTTCCAGTACCACGGCAAACTCATCGCCACCCAGTCGGGCGATGCTGTCGGTGCTGCGCATCTTGTTCAGTAGACGCCGCGAAATAGTCTTGATCAGCAGGTCGCCGTCGGCTTCGCCGTAGTGATCGTTGATGTTGGCGAACTGATCCATGTTGATGTAGAGCAGTGCGGTGTTGAAACCGTAGCGTGATGAGCGCTCCATGGCCCGCTCCAGGTGAGCGCGAAAGCCTACCCGGTTCAGCGCGCCAGTGAGTCCATCGCGGTTCGACAGTTGCTGGATCTTATCGCGTGCCTGCTTGAGCTGGATGCAGTAGTCCAGAATGCGGTGAACCAGTGCATCCTGAATCTGGCCGCGCACCAGGTAGTCCTGAGCGCCCAGATCATTTAGTTGTTCCAGCGTGGTTTGCTCTGCGTCATCTAACAGCAGAATTAGGGGAACGGTGGCGTTGTTCTTTTGCGCCAGTCGCAGCAGGTATTCGGTTTGTGGGCCGTAGGCCATGATGACAGCATCAATGGCAGGATCCAGCAGGGCTTCCAGTGGCCGCTCCATCGACTCCGAGCTCGCCAGTTGGAACTGCTGCAGCGGCGCTCGCTCAAGACAAGCTGACAGCACCAGATGATCTGCCTGGTGTTCAGAAATAATGAGTACGGTGTTTTGTTCCACCTATTCGCCCTGGGTGCCCGACAATGGTCTTGGCAGTCCGCGTCAGGGGAATCCCCAATGCCTGACTGCTTATTCTTTATATAACATGAAGTTATACGGAATAACTCATAGGAATTCTAGTGCTTGTTTATGAAATATTTCCGATCTTGGGGCTGGTGAGCTTTGGCGATAGCGATTCGTGGCCTGCCCAGGCATTGCTGCGGGCCGGCTGTGTATTATGCTGAGCGAGTCTGTCCCTGTAGAAATCAAAATGACCCAAGAATTACTGTTCGATGTGACTGAGGGCGTTGCCCTGATCACGCTCAACCGCCCTGAAGCCCACAATACCCTGACCTCAGGGCTCATCGCGGGACTCGGCGCCGCCTATCAGGAATGTGATCAAAACGATGCTGTGCGTGTTGTGGTGGTCACAGGTGCCGGCAAGAGCTTTTGTGCCGGCGCTGACATGAGTGGCGGAGGGACGACGTTTGACAGCGAGGCGGTGGCGATGGAAGTGGACTCCTGCCCACTCAGCATGCAGGCCTGGGATGTGCGCAAGCCTGTTATTGCAGCGTGTAACGGCCACGCGGTCGGCGCAGGTCTGGGCATGGCAATGCAAACCGATATGCGGGTATTCGCGGATGAGGGCAAATACGGCTTTCTCCAGGTGCGTCGGGGTGTGGTGACAGATTTTGCGATGGAGTACGTGCTGCCGCGGGTCATCGGCATGGAGCGCGCATTGGAGTTGCTCATGCGCGGCCAGCGGCTGACCGGCCAGGAGGCAGTTGAGTGGGGCCTGGCCGGACGCAGCGTGCAGGCTGATCAGGTCCTCGACACGGCCATGGACATTGCCCGGGATATTGCCGTTAACAGCGCGCCGTTGGCCATGGCGTTCCACAAGCGCCTGCTTTGGCGGGGCATGGATATGTCTCTGAGCGACTTTGCGGGGTTGGAGAGTCGGGCACTTAACCTGAGCATGACGCGCCCCGATGCCATCGAGGGCGGCATGGCCTACTTTGAGCGACGCGCCCCCGATTGGCAGGGCTCGGTAAGCTCAGAATGGCCCGACTGGATGGCGGAAGCAGGGGACGACTAGCTCAACCCGGTTTAGTCGAGGCTGGCACGTCCACCTGTCGGGCGCGACGCTTACAGCGGCTCGCAGCTGAACACCGGGATATTGCGATCCGTCCTGGCCTGGTACTCATCAAAGTCTGAGTATGTCTCTACCAGCAGGGGCCAGAGCGCGGCTTTTTCTTCGTCGCTGACCTGGCGGGCCATGTACTCTCTCTCTTCACCGTCCGCCATGATCTTGATTTGGGGGTGCGCCTTGAGGTTGTAGTACCAGACCGGGTTCTTTGGCATGCCGCCGCAGGAAGCCACCAGCACCTTGTTCTCGCCGTCGCAAATATGAATCAGCGGAATCTGGCGGGTCTTGCCGGTTTTGGCGCCGGTCATGGTGACTAGGCATACCGGGCCACCCAGAAAGCTTTTCATGAGTCGGCCTTTGCTCAGGCGGAAGATCTTCGCCTGCGCCCGGCTGCCAAATTTCAGAAAAGCCTTAATCATTGGCAGCTGGCTTTCCTTGTACTGAACCACGTCTTCGCGGCGAGTTTTTACATAATCGTATTTTGTCATGGTGAGCTGTTCCCCTGATTCGAGGGCACAGCTTATCGGACGATTTCCCCGGTGCCAATCTGTGCTAGAATCGCCGCCTGTTTTTTGCCCCGCCACGCCCAAGAAAGTATGAGTATAGCGACCGACAAACTGGAAACGATTCGCCAGCAGGTACAGCATCATCTGGACCACGCCGAACAGCATCGTCTGGATCCTGCCCGTGAGGCTGCATTGATTGAGCAGATCAAAGCGCGGCTGATCGAGGAAAACGCTGTAATAGTGGCCCACTACTACACATCTCCCGTCGTGCAGGCCCTGGCTGAAGAAACCGGTGGTTGTGTCTCGGATTCCCTCGAGATGGCACGCTTCGGTAATGAGCATCCGGCGGACACGCTTGTGGTCGCCGGGGTCAAATTTATGGGCGAGACCGCGAAAATCCTGACGCCGGAAAAGCGCGTACTCATGCCCACACTGGAGGCCACCTGTTCTCTGGACCTGGGCTGTCCCATCGATGAATTTTCCGCATTCTGCGACCAGCACCCCGATCGCAAGGTTGTGGTCTACGCCAACACCTCGGCGGCCGTAAAGGCCCGCGCCGATTGGGTGGTCACGTCCAGCATTGCGCTTGAGGTGGCGGAACATCTGGCCGAACAGGACGAGAAAATCATTTGGGCGCCGGATCAGCACCTGGGTGACTATGTGCGCCGGGAAAGCGGTGCCGACATCATTATGTGGGACGGCGCCTGTATCGTGCATGAAGAATTCAAGGCGCGCGGTATCGCCGATCTCAAGGCGGTGTACCCCGACGCTGCCGTGCTGGTGCATCCAGAGTCACCGGCAGCGGTGCTGGAGCACGCTGACCGCGTGGGCTCTACGACCCAGATTATTCGCGCGGCCATGGAGATGGACAACAAGCAGTTCATCGTGGCAACGGATCAGGGCATCTTCTACAAGCTGCAGCAGATGGCACCGGACAAGGAATTCATTATTGCACCCACTGCGGGTGAGGGCGCTACGTGCCGCAGCTGTGCCAATTGTCCGTGGATGGCCATGAATGATCTGGAAACACTCGCGAGGGTGTTTGATCAGTCAGACAACGAAATCTTCGTCGACCCGGCACTGGGTGAGCGGGCCATGGTGCCGCTGACGCGAATGCTGGATTTCGCCGCCGACCTCAACCTGAAGGTCAAGGGCAACGCCTGATCCGTACACCGGGTTAGAAGCTTTCCATCTGCTGGCGCAGTAGCGCCACATCCCGCAGGCGCTGTTGCACCTGCGCTGTGGTGTGGTAGTCGTTGCGAGTGAGCTTCAGGGCGTAGCTAAGCTGCCGTTCTGCCTCGTCGAGAATACCATTGAGAATAAAGTACTCTGCCCGCGATTGGTGGAGGCCGGCGATATTGCCCGACAGTCCCTGAACCTCTGCCAATAGATACCATAGCCCCGGGTCAGTGGGCCGGCGCGTGCTCTGCGCCAGCAGTACTTCTTCGGCAATGTGCGCTTCACCGTTGGCCATGAGTGCCTTGGCGTAGGTCATGGTGAGCGGGTGATTGCCGGGGCTGAGCGCCAGGCGCTTACGCAGTTTTTCCGCCGCTTTCTCCGGCGTATTGCGCGCCATGTCGATCTCGGCATCGGCAATGACATATTCCAGGCGATCGGGATTACCCGACCAGATGCTGTCCAGGGCCAGCGCTGCCTCATCGGCGCGGCCAGCTTCGGTCAGCGACAGCACCAGCCCGTACTGTGCCGCCTCACGCGAGCGAGGTGTGCCGCCAAGCTCACCCTTGAAACGCTGTACCGCTTCTTCGGGTGTATTGGCCAGCTGTACATAGGCTCTGGCGCGCATCAACTGATAATCCAGGCTTACCGGGCGAATGGTTTTCGGGTACTGGCGAGCGCGGTTGCGGGTGTCGGCTATCCGGTTTTCAGACAGCGGGTGAGTGCGCATGAACTCTGGTATGCGTTCGCTGCTGGAGTAGCGCGAGGCTTGCAACATGCGCTCGAACATGGCCGGGGCAGCGTGGGGGTCCATGCCGGCCTCTACCATGGTCTGCATACCGATTCGGTCGGCTTCCTGTTCGTTGCCGCGACTGTAGCGCAAGGCATTGTTCTGGGCCGCGGCCTGGCTTGCCGCCAGAGCCGCCATGCCGGCATCGCCGCCGGCGGTGGCCATTAACACCAGGCCGGCAAGCATGCCTGCCAAGTTCATGGGCGTCTGGGATTTCTGAAACTCCACGCCCCTGGAGAAGTGACGCTGGCTCAAGTGAGCAATTTCGTGGGCCAGAACGGTGGCGAGTTCATCTTCTGTCTGGGCGTATAGCAACAGCCCGTTGTGTACCCCGATAACGCCGCCCGGTACCGCGAATGCGTTAATGGTCGGATTGTCGACCACCACCAGTTCCAGTCGTCGATCTTCGAGTTTGCTGTGTGTCGCCAACTGGTAGGTCAGGTTCTCAATGTAATCGAACATCAATGGGTCGGTGACGGTGGACACCTGGCTGCGAAAAATCTTCAACCAGGTGCGGCCCAATTGGTGTTCGAATTCAGCGGAGAAAAGGCTGGTGCTGGATTCGCCCAGATTGGGCAACTTGAGCTCTTCGGTATTGGCCCGGGCAGGCGCTGCCAGCAAAGACGCGGTCAGCAGCGCGCAGAGGAGCGTTGCCGTGGCGCGCAGCGAAGGAGTTGCCGGTTGGCGATTAAATTGCACTAACACAGACCAGATATCTTGTGAACCACAGTTGCCGAGCATTGTACTGCAATCAGTTACCCTTGGGGCAATGCCCCCTTGAGCAACTTAGAGCACATCGAGGGAGCGAAGTTCATTCGCACTTGCGTAATGCGTATACTTGGCCATCCTGAAAGTGTGGAACAAACATGACGGCAACAATAGAACTGGACGCAAAGGGGCTGGATTGCCCGATGCCACTGCTCAAGGCGAAGCGCGCCCTGAACAACATGTCGACGGGCGAGCGGCTGCGAATTACGGCGACCGATCAGGGGTCCATGCGCGATTTCAGGGTGTTCGCCGAGCAGTCCGGTCATCGACTGCTATCGTCGGAGGAATCCGCCGGCGGCGTTTATATCCACCTCATCGAAAAGGCCTAGGGACGGAACTGACGAATGTTCGACACTTTCAACAAATGGTATAAGCGCTACCTGTTTGAGGAGGAGGCCATCCTCCTGCTGGTAATGCTGGTGATTTCCGTCACGCTGGTGGTGACCATTGGCGATATTCTCGCGCCGCTGCTGGCGGCCATGGTGCTGGCGTTTCTGATGCAAGGTCTGTCGTCCAAGCTGCAGGGCTATGGGTTGCCTAAATGGGTTGGTGTGAGTGTCTCATTCCTTGTTTTTGTCGGTGCCTTCTTCGGCGTTACCCTGGGGCTATTGCCGTTGGCCTGGCGACAGTTCTTAAGCCTCGCTTCTGAATTACCCGCCATGTTGGGGAAAGGCCAGCAGCTGCTGGCGGTGTTGCCGGAGCAATACCCCGAGTTGTTCAGCGAGCAACAAATGAGCGACTTCGTCAGCATGGCGCAGGCGGAGGCTGCCACGCTGGGACAATTCGTGGTGACCCAGGGGTTGGCCGGTATCAGTGGCCTGTTCGCATTCATGGTTTACATGATTCTTATCCCGATTCTGGTGTTCTTTTTCCTGCGTGACAGAGAACTCATCCTGAATTGGCTGGGCGGCTTCCTGCCTGAAGAACGCCCGCTGTTAACCCGCATCTGGACCGAAATGAACCTGCAGTTTGCCAATTATGCGCGCGGCAAAGTGATCGAGATTATTGTCGTGGGTGCCGTCAGTTACGCCAGCTTCTCTTGGATGGGGCTGAATTACGCCGCTCTGCTGGCACTGCTGGTTGGACTGTCGGTCATCATTCCCTACATCGGCGCTGTAATCGTGACGCTACCGGTAGTGCTGGTGGGCTTTTTCCAGTGGGGCTTTGCCGGTGAATTTTATACGCTGTGTGTGGTCTATATTGTAATCCAGGCCCTGGATGGCAACGTGTTGGTGCCTTTCCTGTTTTCTGAGGCAGTGAACCTGCATCCTGTGGCCATTATTCTCGCCATTCTGTTTTTCGGCGGGATCTGGGGTATGTGGGGGTGTTTTTCGCGATTCCCCTGGCAACTCTGATTAAGGCGATTATTTACGCCTGGCCAAGTGGGGAGGGTGACCCGATGGAACTGCCCGCTCCAGACATCGAAACTGCTGTGGAGTAATTCATGCCGCTTTCTCACTTTGGGCGCCAGTATCTGCTGCTGCCCCTGCTGTTTGCTGTTGTTTTTGTCGTGGGCTGTGCCGGCTCGCCAGACCCGGACAGCATGCAGCCAGTGCAGAGTCCCAATGACGACCGGCAGTATCGGTTGCTGACGCTCGACAACGAGATGCAGGTGCTCTTGATCTCTGATCCGCAGACTCCCAAGGCGGCGGCCTCGCTGGATATTAATATCGGTAGCGGTGATAACCCCGAAGGCCGTGGCGGCCTCGCTCATTTTCTGGAGCACATGCTGTTTCTGGGGACCGAGAAATACCCGAACCCCGCTGAATACGAACAGTTTATTACCGAGCACGGCGGCAATCGCAATGCCTACACCAGCATGGAGCACACCAACTACTTTTTTGATGTAGATGCTGCATACCTTCCCGAGGCGCTCGATCGGTTCGCCCAGTTCTTCATCTCGCCGCGTTTCGATGAGGCCCTTGTCGATAAAGAAAAGAACGCGGTGCAGTCCGAGTATCAAATGGGATTGAAGAGCGATTCGCGCCGCGGGCTTGATGTACTGCAGCAGGCGATGAACCCGGAACATCCTTTTAGCCAGTTTACGGTAGGTAGCCTGGAGACGCTTGCTGATCGTCCCGACTCGAGTATCCGCGATGAGTTGCTGGCGTTCTACGATAGCCAATACTCGGCCAATATCATGCGCCTGGTGGTGCTTGGGGAAGAGTCGCTGGATGAGCTTGAGGCCATGGTCGTGCCCATGTTTTCACCGGTGCCGAACAAATCGTTCCAGCATCAGAGTATAGACGCACCTCTGTTTGCTTCAGGCGAGCTGCCAGCACTGTTACAGATTCAACCACAGGCGACGCGCCGGTTGCTCCAGGTACTGTTTCCACTGGGAGATTACCGCGACGACTACCAGGCCAAGCCCATGTCCTACCTGGGGAATCTGGTGGGCCATGAGGGAGAGGGCAGCCTCTTATCCCAACTCAAGGCCGAAGGTCTGGCTGAATCTCTGGCAGCCGGATCCGGCCTGGGTTGGCGCGGCGGCTCATTGTTCAGCGTGTCCGTAACCTTGACCGAGCAGGGCGTCGCCAACTATGACCGCGTCGTTCAGCTCTTGTTCGCTTATCTGGAGGTGGTTCGTGAAGCGGGCCCTAAAGAGTGGCTGTATGACGAGCAGGCCCGCGTGGCTGACCTGGCGTTCCGTTTCAAAGAGCGCGCCGAGCCGATCAATTACGTTGCCTCACTGGCCAGCAGCATGCACTACTTTGCGCCAGAGGATGTGTTGCGCGGTAACTACATGATGACGGATTACCAGGCGCAGATGCTTCGGGAAGTGGTTGCTCAGCTGACCCCGGACAACGCACTCGTGGTACTCGATGACCAGAGTGTGAGCACGGACAAGGTCTCGCCGTACTACGGTGTTCCCTATTCGCTGGCTCCCGCGTCTGCGGCGCAGCTTGCTGGGTGGGAAGCAAGCCCGGGGGATGTCGCGCTGGCCCTACCAGAGCCCAATGAGTTTATCGTCGACAATGTGGCGCTGGTTGATGTCGATCAGGAGATGGTCGGTAATCCGCAGCGCGTATTGAATGAGCCGCGCAAGCGGATATGGTTTGCTCAGGACGATGAATTTCGCATTCCCAAGGGGGCTTTGTACGTCAATTTCCGCTCGCCCCTCGCGGGCCAGAGTGCAGAGCAGGCTGCGCGGGCATCGCTATACACCGCGGTAATACGCGATCAGGTGAATGAATACACCTATCCGGCCTTGCTGGCGGGTTTGAATTTCAGCTTCTACAAGCACGCCCAGGGGATTAGCCTGCGCATCAGTGGCTATACCGACAAACAGTTTGTATTGCTCAAAGACATCCTCGAAGACATTGCTGAGGGTGACTTTGAAGCGCAGCGGGTTGAGAACATTCGAAAGGATATGATCCGGGGTTTGGAAAACGCGGTTGCCAAGCGACCTTCCAGCCAGGTGTTCGACGATTTACGAGAATCACTGTTGCGCGGAGAGTGGGGTGAGCAGGCGCTGATCGATGCCCTGCGCAATACCGATCAGGCAACGCTGGGCAACTATGCCGAGGCTTTCTGGCAAAGTGCCACCGCCGAGGCGCTGGTGTACGGAAATTATGAGCTGCCCGCTACCAAAGAACTGGCGAAGATGCTCGATATGGTTGTGCCCGAGGGGGCGCCACCGCAGTTGCCTCTGCTGCAGGTGACCCGCCTGACTGAAGGTGAGCAGGCGTTATACCCGGTGACTGTGCAGCATGACGACTCCGTGCTCGCGTGGTACCTGCAAGGGGCTGGGAATAGCTGGGATGATCGCGCTGCGACGGCGCTTACTGCCCAGATCATGAAGTCAGGCTTCTTCCAGCAGCTGCGTACCGAGCAACAATTAGGCTATATCGTCCAGGCATTTTCGTGGCCGCAGTTTGACGTGCCCGGCCTGGTGATGCTGATTCAGTCACCGGTGGCTGACGGTGCCAGCCTCGCCTCCGCCATGCAGGCCTTTATGGCCGGAGTCGAGGGTGATCTGGATGAGGCCCAGTTTGCCCGTCATCAACGCGCGCTGGTGAACGAAATCAATCGCCCACAGAAGAACCTGTGGGAGCGGGCCGAGTTCTACTGGCAGTCTATTGCCAAAAAACGCTTCGAGTTTGATGGTCGTGAGCAATTGGCGGCCGCGGTTGAAGCGCTGACCATGGAATCCTGGAGCGCTTACTACCAGGAACACTTCCTCAGTGAGGCGCGTTCACTGCAAGTTGTCGCGCCCGGCAAGTGGGGCAAATTACCCGCTGGTGAGCAAACTCGGTACTCCTCGGCTGCCGATATCAAGGCATCTCACGGTTATTACCAGGTTCAGTGATTCTTGTAACAAAACTACAGAATCGGCAATAAACGACGCTATTTTTCATGCCAAAATGGAACTAATATTCCATTTTGGTCGCACATAGAGTAATATTTTTACAAACAAGGCCGCCCGGAAGCGATTTCCCGGCGGCTTTGTTCGTATTTACTATACTGGGATGGCGGCTATTTCTTTATTAAGTTCTAAAAAGATACCCTCAAGATCCCCCATATTTGCAGGTGTAGGGCATGGCAGACGATAAAGATCCGATTGAAACCAAAGAGTGGCTGGATGCCCTCGATGAAGTGATTCGCAATAGTGGTCCGGAAAGGGCTAATTACCTGATGATGGCCCTGGGACGCCATGCACTGGATAACCGGGTCAAGCTGCCTGATTCGATCACCACGCCCTTTGTGAACACGATCTCCGCCGACGACGAGAAGCGGATGCCAGGTGATTTGTTCATGGAGCGGCGCATTCGCTCACTGGTGCGCTGGAACGCCCTCGCCATGGTGATGCGGGCCAACGACAATGACGAAGGTCTGGGCGGCCATATCTCCAGCTTCTCGTCCAGCGCCACCCTCTATGATGTGGGTTTCAACTATTTCTTCCGTGGCAGTGACGGCGATCACCCCGGAGATCTTGTGTTCTACCAGGGCCATTCAGCACCGGGCATGTACGCCCGCTCTTTCCTGGAAGGGCGCCTGAGTGAGGCGCAGCTGGATAATTTCCGCCGTGAAGTCGACGGCAATGGCCTGTCCTCTTATCCGCATCCCTGGTTGATGCCCGACTACTGGCAGTTTCCCACCGTCTCCATGGGGCTTGGCCCCATCCAGGCCATTTACCAGGCGCGCGTCATGAAGTATCAGCAGCACCGCGGTCTGGTGGATCACGGTGATCGCAATGTCTGGTGTTTCATGGGCGACGGCGAGTGTGATGAGCCCGAATCTCTGGGCGCCATCTCTCTGGCGGGCCGCGAAAAAATGGGTAACCTCAACTTTGTCATCAACTGCAACCTGCAGCGCCTCGATGGCCCGGTGCGTGGCAACGGCAAGATTATCCAGGAGCTCGAGGGCGTGTTCCGCGGCGCTGGTTGGAATGTGATCAAGGTCATCTGGGGTCGCAAATGGGACTCACTGCTGGCCAAGGACGAGTCCGGTCGCCTGCGCCAGCGTATGGATGAGGTCTGCGACGGTGAGTTGCAGAACTACAAATACAATGGTGGCGCCTACACCCGCGAGCATTTCTTCGGCAAATACCCTGAGAGCCTTGAGTTGGTGAAGGACCTGTCAGACGAGGAGATTATGTACCTCAACCGTGGCGGTCACGATCCCTATAAAGTTTACGCCGCCTATGCCCAGGCCGTGGCGGAGACCGAGCGCCCCACGGTGATTCTGGCCATGACAGTAAAAGGTTATGGCATGGGTGAAGCCGGCGAGGCGAACAATGAAACCCACTCGCTTAAAAAGTTGGATATGGACAGCCTCAAGGCTTTCCGCGACCGTTTCGGTATTCCTATCGGCGACGAAGCCCTCGCCGACGTGCCTTACTACAAGCCTGCCGAAGACAGCCCCGAGGTGCGTTATATGCGCCAGCGCCGAGAGGAGTTGGGGGGCATGATTCCCGCGCGCCGCAGCGAGATGGAACTGCTGCAAACACCGCCGCTGGATGCGTTTGCCAAGCAACTGGGAAGCAGCGGCAAACGCGCTATTTCCACCACCATGGCTTTTGTCAGGCTGCTCTCCAACCTGGTCAAGGACAAGGCCATTGGCGAGCGAATTGTGCCCATTGTGCCTGACGAAGCACGCACTTTCGGCATGGAGGGCATGTTCCGTCAGCTGGGTATTTATTCGTCCGTGGGGCAGCGTTACACGCCCCATGACGCCGGCCAGATCATGTTTTACAAGGAAGATATCAAGGGCCAGATTCTCGAGGAGGGCATTAACGAAGCTGGCGCCTTCTCCGCCTGGCTGGCGGCGGCAACGTCCTACAGCACCAGCGCCTACCCCATGGTGCCGTTCTATATTTACTACTCGATGTTCGGCTTCCAGCGGATTGGCGATCTGGCCTGGGCGGCGGGCGATTGCCAGGCACGGGGCTTTCTTATTGGTGCCACCGCTGGACGCACCACGCTAAACGGTGAGGGTTTGCAGCACCAGGATGGCCACAGTCATTTGCAGGCCAGCACTATTCCCAATTGCGTCAGCTATGACCCAGCTTATGCCTACGAATTGGCAGTTATTATTCAGGACGGCCTGCACCGCATGTACGAACTGGGTGAGAACAAGTTCTATTACATCACCACCATGAACGAAAACTACGTGCAGCCGGCTATGCCTGAAGGCGTTCAGGAAGGCATTATCAAGGGCATGTATAGCCTGCGCAAAAGTGAGGCAGGGCACTCGCTGAGTGCTCAACTCATGGGTGCGGGGACCATTCTGCGCGAGGTGGAAGCTGCCGCAGAGATTCTCGAATCAAGGTACAACGTTAATGCGGATGTCTGGAGCCTCACCTCCATCAATGAGCTGCAGCGCGAAGGCAAGGCGGCGACGCGCTGGAATATGCTGCACCCGGAGGAGGCGCCGCGTGTGCCCTACGTTACTCAGCTGCTGGACGGCGCGTCAGGTCCGGTCGTGGTGGCCACGGATTACATGAAATCCTATGCCGACCAGATCCGCGAGTTTATTCCCGGGCATTTCACGGCATTGGGGACCGACGGCTTTGGCCGTTCCGATACCCGCTCACGCTTGCGTGATTTCTTCGAGGTAAGCCGCGAATTTGTCGTTCTGGCAACGCTCAAGGCACTGGCGGATGAGGGTGCTATCGAGGCGTCGGTGGTCACCGCCGCCATGGCTGATCTCGGTATTTCCGCCGATAAATTCGACCCCCTCACGGTATAAGAAAAGGATAATCACGTGGCTAAGCAACAAGTAACAGTACCGGATATTGGCGGCGCCGAAGGGGCTGAGGTCATCGAGCTTCTCGTCGCGGTTGGGGATGCAGTTGAGGTTGATCAGGGCCTCTGTGTGCTGGAATCCGATAAGGCTTCCATGGAGATTCCGTCGTCGGCGGCGGGAGTGATCGTGGAAATTCTGGTCGCCGAAGGTCAGGAATTAGCTGAGGGCGCACCGGTCGCGGTTATCGATACCGGCGCTGAGGCGGAGGCAGAACCTGCTGAGCCGGCGCCAGCGGATACTCAGCCTGACGCAGCGCCCACGGCTGAGCCTGCTGCTGTACCTGCAGCCGCCCCTGCGGCTACAGAGGTGGCGTCCGAAGTCGTCCCTGTGCCAGATATCGGCACTGATGACGCGGTGGAGCTGATCGAGATCGCAGTCAGCGTTGGCGATGATGTGTCTGAAGGTGATTCGCTGGTCGTGCTTGAATCTGACAAGGCCTCCATGGAGGTTCCCGCACCCTTTGCCGGTGAGGTGGTAGAGATCCGCGTCAATGAAGGTGACCAGGTCAAACAGGGCGACGAACTGGTCGTGCTGAAGGGCGCGCAAGTTGTAGCTGCACCTGCGTCCGCGCCCGCGCCAGCGCAAGAAGAGGCACCGGCAGAATCCCCCGCGGCGCCAGCGCCTGTCGCCGCGGCAGTGCCCCCGGCAACCCCGGCGGTGGCCCCGGCTGCGGGTGGCAGTGTTTATGCCGGGCCCGCAGTACGCAAGTTGGCCAGGGAATTTGGTGTGCCGCTGGGCGAAGTGACCGGAACCGGTCCGCGCGGCAGGGTGCTCAAGGAAGACTTGCACAGCTTTGTGCAGCAACGACTCAAGGCGCCTGCGGCGGCATCTACCAGCGGAGGCGCCGGTATTCCCGACATTCCGGAAGTAGACTTCGGACAGTTCGGGGAAGTCGAGACCACCGCGCGCTCAAAAATGGACAAGGTTACCGCCAGCAACATGCAACGCAGCTGGCTGAATGTGCCCCATGTGACGCAATACGACGACGCCGATATCACCGATCTGGAGGCGTTCCGCGCGAGCATGAAGGCTGAAGCCGAGCGCCGTGGCACTAAACTCACACCCATGCCGTTTATTCTGAAAGCCTGCGCTGTCGCACTGCGGGATAATCCCAAGTTCTGTTCCTCTCTGGCCGACGGCGGTGAGTCACTGGTGTATAAAAAATACATGCATATCGGCATGGCCGTGGATACCCCGGCCGGGCTGGTGGTGCCCGTGATTCGTGACGTCGACAAGAAGTCGATCTGGGAACTCTCCGAAGAAGTGCTGGCCATGGCAGCCAAGGCGCGTGACCGCAAGCTGCGCCCTGTTGATATGCAGGGCGGATGCTTCACGGTGTCCAGTCTGGGTGGTATTGGCGGTACCGGATTCACGCCCATCGTCAATGCACCGGAGGTAGGTATTCTCGGCGTGTCCCGGGCGGACATGAAGCCGGTTTGGAATGGCAGTGAATTCGCTCCGCGCAAAATGCTGCCCTTGTCGTTGTCCTATGACCACCGTGTGATTAACGGTGGTGACGGCGGCCGGTTCATGAGTCAGCTGGTGTCGCTGTTGGGCGATATTCGCCAGATCATCATGTAGCCACTCCCCGTTCTGGTGCCAGTGGCCGATTTTGGTGCTATTGGCACAGAACCTGCTACATTCGGAGTAATTCCATTGTGCAAGGTGGCTAAACCATGGCAGAGCGAGGCCAAGACTGGCAGCAGGCGTTTTTGCAAGCGCATGCCCTGCCGCCTGACTACCTCCCATCTGCACTGAAATGGTTCGCGCCGGTGGCCCAATTATTGGTCGAGCACCAAGGTAGTGCAGGGCGATCCATTCTTGTAGGGGTTAATGGCAGTCAGGGCTCTGGCAAAACCACGCTATCGGATTACCTGGTAGCGCATTTCAGGGCTGAATACGATCTTGAGGCGCTGGCCCTGTCTCTCGATGACTTCTATCTAACGCTCGCTGAGCGGCAATCCCTGGCAGAGCACAGTCATCCGCTGTTCCTGACCCGTGGTGTACCCGGCACCCACGACATGGCCCTGCTGCAGTCGACGCTGCAGGCGCTGCTGGCCGGTGAGAATCCGGCGGTTCCCCGCTTTGACAAAGCCATCGACGATCGTCGCCCCGAATGCGATTGGGATCAGCCGGCGCGTCCGGTCGACATTATTCTACTAGAGGGCTGGTGCCTGGGGGCGCAAGCTGTCGAGGAGGACGCACTGGTCGCCCCAATCAATGCGCTTGAGCGTGAGCAAGATGCTGACGGCCAGTGGCGCCGCCGGGTCAATAACGTCCTTGCCAGACCCTTTCCTGAGCTTTATGCACTGGTGGACCAGTGGTTGATGCTCAAGGCACCCTCATTTGATTGCGTTTATCGCTGGCGGCTTGAGCAGGAGCAGAAATTGGCTGCCTTTCGCTCTGGCCGCGGGGTGATGTCCGCCGAAGGTGTCGCCCAGTTTGTACAGTTCTATCAGCGGATTACTGAACAATGCCTCGCCGATTTGCCCGGGAAGGTGAATCACCTGTTCACGCTCGATGAGGCGCGGCGAATTGAAAGCTACCTGGCGGCACCGGGAGTGCGGCTGTGACCCCGAGGCTGGTGTTTACCGATCTCGATGGGTCGCTGCTGGATCACGATACCTATAGTTTCGAGCCGGCCTTGCCAGTGCTAGCCATACTGCGAGAGCAGGGTATTCCGCTGATTCCGGTCACAAGCAAGACCCGTGCAGAGGTAGAGCGCTTGCGCCAGCACCTGGACAACGCCGATCCGTTCATCGTGGAAAACGGTGCCGCGGTGATGATTCCCGTTGGCTATTTCGCGCAGCAGCCAGCGGATACTGAGGTCCGTGGCAGCTACTGGGTTCATGAACTGAGTGCACCACGCGAGGTTTGGCAGGCGCAGCTGCAGACGCTGCGGTCGGACTACGCCGGACAATTTGAGACCTTTGCAGATATGGGGCCATCAGGCATTGCCCAGGGGACAGGGTTGGCATTGGCTGACGCTGAGTTAGCCAATTGTCGTGAGTACAGCGAACCGCTGCGCTGGTTGGGCTCGGTAGAGGACCGCAGCGAATTTATTGAGCGATTACGTCACGCGGGTGCCACGCCATTGCAAGGAGGGCGCTTTCTGTCCGTGGCCGGGGCCTGCGATAAGGGGCGGGCGCTGCGCTGGTTGCGCGGTGCTTATCAGCAGGCTCTCCAGGCGTCTACCGTGGACGACCTTGCTGCCGGCGACAGTGGCAATGACGTGGCAATGCTGGAGGCGGCGGGTACCGCGCTTGTCATCCGCTCTCCGGTACATGATTTTCCGGTGGTTAAACGCGTCAACCAACTCATGCACAGTCGGGCTTTTGGCCCGGCAGGCTGGGCGGAAGGTGTGCTTCAGTGGCTGGCTATTGCTGACCACAACGATTGATTAAGGAACGAAATACATGGGTGATTTTTACCAGAACGGCATCATTACCACGCTGCATAACCTCTCCGATCGACCGCTCGAAGAGTTGGAGGCGGATCTGCAGGCGTTTTCTCGCGAACGTCCTATGGGGTTGATTCTGCCGTCACTGTATTCGGAGTTGGAGGGCGAGGCGATGCCCAAGATACTGGACGAACTCCAGGGCGCCGGTTATCTGTCGGAAATTGTGATCGGTCTGGATCGGGCGACCGAGGACCAGTATCGCCAGGCACTGGGTTTTTTTGGACAATTGCCGCAGCGCCACCGGGTGCTCTGGAATGATGGGCCGCGTCTCAAAGCACTGGACGAGCAGCTCCAGGCCCAGGATCTGGCGCCCAAGGAATTGGGCAAGGGGCGCAATGTCTGGTATTGCATGGGTTATACGCTGGCATCCAATCGCACCGAATCTGTGGCTTTGCACGACTGTGACATCGTGACCTACGAACGCTCCATGCTGGCACGGCTGATCTACCCGGTGGCCCATCCGCGATTCAACTATGAGTTCTGCAAGGGTTATTACGCCCGGGTTGCCGACGGCAAGATTAACGGTCGTGTAAGCCGTCTGTTGGTGACACCGCTATTGCGCGCATTGAAAAAATGTCTGGGTGATATGGAGTACCTGGATTACATGGATAGCTTCCGTTATCCGCTGGCGGGGGAGTTCTCCTTCCGTCGAGATGTGCTCAATGACATTCGTATTCCCAGTGACTGGGGGCTTGAGATCGGCGTTCTGTCCGAGATGTATCGCAACTACGCCAACAATCGCCTGTGCCAGGCAGACATCGCCGATGTATATGATCACAAGCATCAGGAACTTTCCGCCAACGATGATCAGGGTGGGTTGTCGAAAATGTCCATCGATATCACCAAGGCGTTAATTCGCAAGCTGGCGACCCGGGGTGTGACGTTTAATACAGAGTTGTTTCGTTCCCTGAAGGCCACTTACTACCGCATTGCCCTGGATTTTGTGGAGACCTATCACAACGATGCAGTAATGAATGGCCTGACATTGGATATTCACAATGAGGAAAAAGCGGTGGAGATGTTTGCCGAGAATATTATGAAGGCAGGCGAAGCGTTTCTGGCGCGGCCCATGGAGCGTCCCTTTATTCCCAGTTGGAGCAGGGTGATCAGCGCCTTGCCCGATGTGCTCGAACAGCTTCACGAGGCGGTTGAGGCCGATCACCGCGATTTCGGGCAGGGGGGCTAGCGGGCACCATGCAACAGCGTGACAGCGATCAGGCCCATTTACTGGACCGGGTTCAACACCATGTTGACCTGATATACCGAACCAACCCACTGTCGGTGAACCTGGACAGCCTGGCTACATCACTGCTGGAACTGATGCGCCTCGATCCTGCTGCAGCACCACCGCCGCAGTACGTGAATCACTGGAGCCAGCGCGACGCCATTGCAATTACCTACGGCGATAGCATTCTCAGGGAAGGTGAAAAGCCCCTGGTGACATTAAAACGTTTTTTCGATCAGCACAGCGAGGGCTTGCTGACAGGAGTGCATATTCTGCCGTTTTGTCCCTGGAGTTCAGACGATGGATTTTCGGTGCTCGATTATTCCAGCGTGAATGAAGCATTGGGTACCTGGGATGACGTCGAAGCCATCGCTGGCAGTTACGACCTCATGGCGGACCTGGTCATTAACCACTGTTCTGCGCGCAGCCTGTGGTTCCAGAATTTTCTCAAGGGTGAAACGCCGGGCAAGGGGTACTTTTTTACCGCATCGCCGGAGGATGATCTGAGTCAGGTGGTGCGGCCGCGCACGTCCGAGCTGCTGCGGGAAGTGGAGACCAGCGAGGGTACGCGGTACGTTTGGTGCACGTTCAGTCACGATCAGGTGGACCTGGATTTTCGCAACCCTGAGGTGCTCAAGCAGTTCGTCAGTATTGTCCGTCATTATCTCGACAACGGCGTGCGAATTTTTAGGCTAGATGCGGTGGCGTTCCTGTGGAAAGTCGCCGGTACCACCAGTCTTAATCTGGAGGAGACACACGAGGTAGTGCGGCTGTTGCGCACTTTGGTCGAGCACGCGGTTCCCGGTGCGCTGCTGATTACTGAAACCAATATCCCCAACCAGCAGAACCTGTCTTACTTTGGTAACTCCAATGAAGCCCACTGTATCTACAATTTTTCGCTGCCGCCGCTATTGGTCAACACACTGGTCACCGGGAATTGCCAGCATCTGAAGATGTGGATGATGAGTATGCCTCCAGCCCAGAACGGCACGGCGTATTTCAATTTCATCGCCTCGCATGATGGTATTGGCTTGCGCCCTGCAGAGGGTTTGCTCAGTGATGCCGAGCTCACGTCATTGGTCGAGACCATGGGGCAATTTGGTGGTCATGTGTCTTACCGTGCTCTGGAAGATGGGCAGAGCAAACCCTACGAGATCAATATCTCGCTGTTTGATGCCCTGCAAGGAACGACATCGGGGCCTGATGAGTGGGGCGTGGAGCGCTTTGTGTGTGCGCATGCCATCATGCTTGGCCTGGAAGGCATACCGGGCATTTACATCCACAGCCTGCTGGGTACGCGCAATGACTATGACCGTGTAGAGAATGCCGGGCACTATCGCGCGATCAATCGGCATCAGTGGGATGATGAGGCGCTGGAGTCGGTGCTGTCGCGCGAGGATTCCAGTCACGCTCAAGTGTTCGCCCGTATCAAGGCGCTGCTGGCGATTCGCCGTGAGCAGGCAGCATTTCACCCCAATGCCACGCAGTTTACGCTGCATCTGGGTGATGCCGTTTTCGGTTTCTGGCGCCAGAGTATGGATCGCCGCCAGAGTGTGTTCTGTATCAGCAATATTTCCAATGCCGCTATACCATTGGCATTGTCGGATATTAACCTGATAGGCACCGATGATTGGGTGGACCTGATCAGCGGGACCCACTATCACGGCCGCGATGAGGTCATCGACGTGCACCCCTACCAGACAGTGTGGATTACTAACCTGGAGGGTCACTCCGGGGCCCTGTAACTGCATTTGTGCCAGCGAAGCTGTGTTAAACTCTCTGACCAGATAATGACGCAATTTCAGGGACCTTTAGCCAATGATCATCAAACCACGTGTGCGCGGTTTTCTTTGTATTACTACTCACCCCACCGGCTGTGAAGCCAATGTTAAAAAGCAGATCGATTATGTGAAAGCGCAGGGCCCGATTGAAGACGGCCCCAAGCGTGTGCTGGTGATTGGCGCTTCGACCGGTTATGGCCTGGCTTCGCGCATCAGCGCTGCTTTCGGTGCGGGCGCTTCCACCCTGGGTATTTTCTTCGAGAAAGAAGGCACCGAGCGCAAGCCCGGCACCGCCGGCTGGTATAACTCCGCGGCGTTCCACAAGTTCGCTGAAGAAGAGGGCCTGTATGCCAAGAGTATTAATGGCGACGCCTTCTCCGATGACATCAAGCAAAAGACGATTGAAACCATCAAGGCTGATATGGGCCAGGTGGATCTTGTGGTTTACAGCCTGGCCGCCCCGCGTCGCCAGCACCCGGTTACGGGCGAGGTTCACAATTCCACGCTTAAGCCGATCGGCAAGGATACCGTGCAAAAAGGTGTCAACACCGATAAGGAAGAAGTACAGGACTTCCATATTGAACAGGCCAACGATGACGAGATAGCCAACACCGTTGCCGTCATGGGTGGCGAGGACTGGCAGATGTGGATTGAAGCGCTGGATGCAGCGGGCGTGCTCGCTGATGGCGCCAAAACGACTGCTTACACCTATATCGGTGAAAAGCTGACCTGGGATATTTACTGGCACGGCACCATCGGTGCTGCCAAGAAAGATCTGGATAGGCGCGTCATCGATATTCGCGAGCGTCTGGCGGCCAAGGGTGGCGATGCCCGCGTCTCAGTGCTTAAAGCGGTAGTGACCCAGGCCAGTGCAGCTATTCCGGCCATGCCGATTTACCTGGCGTTGCTGTTCAAGGTGATGAAAGAAAACGGCACCCATGAGGGATGCATTGAGCAGGTTGATGGCCTGTTCCGCGATTCGCTCTATGGCGCTGAACCCTATCTCGACGAAGAGGGTCGTCTGCGGGCAGATCGCAAGGAGCTCGACCCTGCGGTGCAGGCGGCGGTGGCCGATCTTTGGCAGGATATTAATACTGACACGCTACACGATCTTTCCGACTTCGCTGGCTACAAGCGCGAATTCCTGCAGCTGTTCGGGTTCGAGGTTGACGGTGTTGATTATGAAGCCGATGTCGATACAGTTGCGCCCATCGAGAACCTGGTGTAATCGTGCTTGATCACGGCGTACCGTTTCGTCTGAACGCCAGGGTCAGGCGTATTGTGGCTCCCAACCCCGGGGTGATGACCGGTGCGGGAACCAACACGTACCTGCTGGGGGATGAGCAGATCGCCGTGCTTGACCCTGGGCCGGCGATTCCCGAGCACATTGATGCCATCCTGGAAGCTGGCGGTGACAAGATCAAATGGGTGGTATGCACTCACACCCATCCGGACCACTCGCCCGCCTGGAAAGCTATTGCCGACGCCACCGGCGCCAAGCCCCTGGGTATGTCGCCAGAAGATAAAATGTTTCAGGATGAGACATTCAAGCCGATCTGGGAGCTTGAGCACGACGACGTGTTACGCAGCGACGAGTTCACGCTGCGGGCGGTTCATACGCCGGGTCATGTGAGCAACCATTTCTGCTTCTTTCTGGAAGAAGAGCGTATGTTGTTTGCTGGTGACCATATTATGAACGGTTCCACGGTTGTTATCGTACCGCCCAGCGGCGATATGAAGGCCTACATCGAGTCACTGCAGCTGTTGCTGGAGTACGATCTGGAGCTGATTGCACCGGGACACGGTGAGGTGATGGAAAATTCCAAGGCCATCGTGGAGTGGCTGGTGAACCATCGCCTGCAGCGTGAGGCCAAGGTCATCAAGGGCTTGCAGCACACCGGTCGGGCCAATCTCGATACGCTGGTCAAGGTGGTTTACGACGATGTCGATGAAGGTCTGCACGAGATGGCCAAACTGTCGATGAGTGCCCATTTGATCA
The DNA here is from genome assembly GCF_001983995.1 of Halioglobus japonicus. NCBI lineage: Bacteria > Pseudomonadati > Pseudomonadota > Gammaproteobacteria > Cellvibrionales > Halieaceae > Halioglobus > Halioglobus japonicus. Next base: position 1,799,008 of record NZ_CP019450.1, read on the forward strand.
AGTTGCAGCAGGAGCAAAAGGTCCTGCAGCACGCGGATGACGACAGCTGGGAGCTGGTCAACAGCTAAGTCTCTGTTTTCTTAGAACTTCTGCGGATAGTGGGCGCTATTCTTAGAATAAATGGCGCTATTCGTAGAAAATTGAACCAATAGCTACGAAATCCGGTTGTTGGCCCCGTCGAAGGCGCCTATGATGCATCTCACTCGAATGCAGAGGGATGCCCGCAATCATGTCGGACGCCTACCAGCCCCGAACCCTGCCGCAGCTGGTCACCCAGGCCGCTGCCACTCATGGCGCACGCACGGCCATTACCGATGGCGATGTAACGCTTAGCTACACCCAGCTCGATGAGGCCCGGATTGCGGCCGGCCGGGCATTTATTGCTGCCGGGCTTGGGAAGGGCGACCGCATTGCCATCTGGGCTCCCAATATCTATCAGTGGATTATTGCCGCGATTGGTGCGCAGTCAGTAGGCGGCGTGCTGGTACCGCTGAATACCCGCATGAAAGGGGCAGAGGCGGCCTATGTGCTGCAAGCCAGCGGCGCGAAATTACTCTTTACCGTTGGCGACTTTCTGGGGGTGAACTACCCAGCACTGCTGCAGGAGCAGGCACTACCCGCGCTGGAGCAGGTGGTGATGCTAGACGGGGGTGACGGTGGAGTGTCTTGGGAGATATTTCTGGCCGAGGGCGATTCTGTGGCTGCCCAAGAGGTGGCGGCCCGTGCCGATGAACTGACGCCAGATGATGTGCTCGACATCCTCTTTACATCCGGTACGACAGGCAATCCCAAGGGCGTGGTGACCTGTCATGGCCAAAATATCCGGACCTTTGAAAACTGGAGTGCTACGGTCGGTCTGCGCGCTGATGACAACTATCTGGTCATCAATCCCTTCTTCCATTCCTTTGGCTATAAAGCTGGCTGGCTGGCCTGCATTATCCGCGGCGCTCATATGTTGCCGGTAAAGAACTTCGACCTCGATGCGGTAATGGCGCAGATTGCCCGCGAACGTATCTCTATGATTCCCGGCCGCCAACGATTTACCAATCGCTGCTGGCGCACCCGCAGCGCGCTGACTATGACTTGTCCAGCCTTCGCCTTGCAGTGACTGGTGCTGCACCGGTCCCGGTTTCGCTGGTCGAGCAAATGCGTGAGGCGTTGGGCTTTGAGGTGGTCGTCACCGCTTATGGACTCACGGAATCCTGCGGCGTGGTGTCGATCTGTAGGGCCGATGACAGCGCGGAGCGCATTTCCCACAGTTCGGGAAAAGCCATGGACGGTGTTGAGATGAAATGTGTCGACGCCGCCGGGACTACTGTGGCAGCTGGCCAAGAGGGCGAAATTTGGTTCCGCGGCTTCAACGTGATGCGCGGCTATCTCGATAACCCCGAGGAGACTGCGAAGACCGTGACCGTCGATGGTTGGCTCAAAACCGGTGACGTTGGCGTGATGGACGCAGAAGGTTATGTGCGCATTACCGACCGCATCAAGGACATGTTTATCGTCGGTGGCTTCAACACCTATCCGGCAGAGATCGAAAATATTCTCTGTGGCATGCCCGGCGTGGCACGCGCTGCCGTCATTGGTGTGCCCGACGAGCGTATGGGTGAGGTCGCCCGGGCGTATATTGTGCGCGAGGCGGGTGCCGACCTTGATGAGGCCGCGGTCATTGCCTGGTCCCGCGAGCAAATGGCGAATTATAAGGTGCCCCGCAGCGTCGGATTCCTCGACGAGTTTCCCATGAACGCCGGTGGCAAAATCTTGAAGAATAACCTGCGCGACCTGGCGGCAAAGGAGCTGGCATGAACCTCGCCGCAACCAGCGACCAGTCTGCGCCGATTGAGCTCGACGCCACCGATGTGGGCATCATCGAGCTGCTGCGAGAAGACGGTCGCATGGCGTTCCGCGCCATAGCGCGAGAGCTGAATATTACTGAGGCCACCGTGCGCAGCCGGGTGCGCCGCCTCGAAGAATCAAACACCATGCGTGTCGTCGCCGTGACAGATACCCAGGCCGCTGGCTTTGACATGCTGTTGGCCGTAGGTGTGCAGGTAGAGGGCAGGGCGCCGGAAGAGGTTGCCCGCGACCTGGCCAGTATTCCTGAGGTGTTCTCGGTGAACGCAGTAGTAGGCGCTCACGATATAGAGATTCTTGTTGTGGCGCCTGATCAACAGGGCCTGAATGCACTGCTCAGTGACACCCTAGGTACCTTACCCGGTGTGCGCAAGTTAACCCCATCACTGGCGGTCGATGTACTCAAGAATCAACCGGACTGGGTGCCGTTTCATGACGCGTAGGCTGGACGAGGTGGATGCCGCTATTGTTGAGCGTCTGGCGCCGGACGCCCGCATCAGCAATCGTGAAATTGCTGAGAGCCTGGGTGTGAGTGAAGGTACCGTGAGGGCGCGTATCAAGCGCATGGAAGAAGAACGCCAGGTGCGCATTACCGCGGTCACCAATATCGATCGCTTTGACAATCACGCGCTGGCCTATATCTGGATCGAGGTAGAGCGCAGTGACCAGGCGCGCGAGGTAGCGAGCCGACTGGCCGAAGTGGGAGAGCTGGGTTTTGTCGGCGTCATGCTGGGGCGCTCTGACATCCTGGCGATCACCATGGTCCGCAATGCCGAGCACCTGGCGCACTTTATTCACGACCGAATTACCAGCATCGAGGGCGTGCGTCGCACTGAAAGTACCCTCGGCGTCAATTTCATCAAACACGATTACCGCATGGCGCGGATCGTCAGTTAAGTAAGGAAAACGACATGAACAAGCAGATGACAGCGGCTGACGTTGTCGCTCAACTGGAAGATGGCATGACCATCGGCATTGGCGGTTGGGGCCGCGGCGCAAGCCGATGGCGCTGGTGCGGGAAATCCTGCGCTCTGACCTCAAGGATCTCACCGTAGTGTCCTACGGAGGCGCCGACGTGGGCATGCTCTGTGCGGCCGGCAAGGTGAAAAAGGTGGTATTCGCGTTTGTGTCACTGGATTTTATCCCGCTGGAGCCTTACTTCCGTCAGGCGCGTCAGTCAGGTGCCATCGAGGTGATGGAAATTGATGAGGGCATGATGTTGCTGGGGCTGCGCGCCGCTGCCTGGGGTGTGCCTTACATCCCCACCGAGGTTGGTCTGGGTACAGACATCGTGACCAAGAACCCCGACATCAAGGTGATTGATAGCCCTTACGATGACAAAGAGTGGGTCGCCATGCCGGCACTGAAGCTCGACGCGTCATTGATTCACGCTGACCGCGCTGACGAGCGCGGGGTCTGCCAGATCGCCGGCCCCGATCATTATATGGACGACTGGTTCGCTCGCGCCGCCGACAAAACCTTTGTCTCCTGTGACGAGCTGGTTGCCACCGAATACTTCCACGACCCTGCCCAGGCTCGCCTGGTGCACTGGGAACGCTCGCAGACGACAGGTGTGGTGCCTATTGCCGGTGGCGCGCACCCGACCTCTTGCTCACCGATGTATGGCTTCGATGTGCCCCACTTCAAGGCCTACACAGGTTCTGCGAAAGAGGGCGGTATCCAGGCGTACTTCGATAAGTACCTGGGTGCCTCTGAGGAGGAGTACCAGCAGAACGTCGGTGGCCTCGACGCCATCCGCGCCATTGAATTGCCCACTTACTGATCGGCAAGGAGATCAACATGACTGTAGCAAGTGATTACACCCTGGCCGAACTCTGCATCGTAGCGGCGAGCAAGGCTTTTGCCGATGAGGGCGAGGTTCTCGCGACCGGTATCGGTGTGATTCCCCGCCTGGCCGCGAGCCTGGCGATGAAAACCACCAACCCCGACCTGATGATGACGGATTCAGAGGCCTGGATGCTCAGCGAGCCCAATCCGATTGGCAAGCGCGGCGAAGACCATATGCAGGCCAACGAGAGCTGGATGGGCTTTTCCCGCATTTTTGACAACGTCTGGAGCGGCAAGCGTCACGCCATGCTCGGCCCCACCCAGATCGACAAGTACGGCCAGACCAATACATCTGCGCTGGGCGGCACCTATGAGGCGCCCAAGGTGATGATGCTGGGCGCCCGTGGATTCCCGGGTAATTCAATCTCTCACCCCAACAGCTTCTTTGTGCCCAGCCACAATACCCGCGTGTTCATGGACGGCGAGTGCGATTTCGTTTCCTCCATCGGCTACAACCCCGAGCGTCTGCCCAAGGGCCACAGCCTGGACGATATCGATATCCGCCTGATTGTGACCGACCTGTGTGTTATGGATTTTGGTGGGCCGGATCACCAGATTCGCCTGGTATCCCTGCATCCCGGCGTCACCGCCGAGCAGGTGCAGGAAAACACGGCGTATGCCGTGCATATCGAAGGCGACATTCCCACCACCGAAGCGCCCACTGAGGAGCAGCTGGCGATCATCGCGCAAATGGACCCGCACAATCAGCGCGCTTACCAGATCAAGGACAATCCTCCGGGCGTTCGGAGCTAGGCCATGCTGCAAACGCGACTGACAGAACTGCTGGGCTGCCAATACCCCATCGTGCAAACCGCGATGGGGTGGGTGGCCGATCCACGCCTGGTAGCCGGTAGCTGTAATGCCGGTGGCTTTGGTTTTCTCGCCGGGGCGACGATTCCCGCCGACGAAATGGAGCGCGATATCCTGCGGGTCAAGGAGCTGACCGATAAGCCCTTTGGTGTGAACTTCCATATGTATCAGCCGAATGCGGCTGGGATCGTGGATATGGTGATACGCCACGGCGTGAAGGCAGTCAGTTATTCGCGCTCACCGGGCCCGGACATGATTGCCAGGCTCAAGGACGCGGGCGTTATCTGTATGCCTACAGTCGGTCTGCCCAAGCACGCCATTAAGGCGGTGGAGCTCGGGGCTGATGTGGTCACCGTGCAGGGCGGTGAGGGTGGCGGCCATACCGGTGCCATTCCCACCACATTGCTGATTCCCCAGATTGTGGATGCGGTGGGCGACAAGGTGCCTGTGGTCGCAGCCGGTGGCTTCAAGGACGGTCGTGGCCTGACGGCAGCGCTGTCCTGGGGCGCCGATGGTATTGCCATGGGAACACGCTTCCTGATGACAGAGGAGAGCCCGGTTCCCCGGGAGACACTGCAGCGCTATATCGATTGTCGCAACCCCGGCGAGATTATTGTCTCTAAAGCCATGGATGGGTTGCCGCAACGCATGATCATGAATGAGTTGCTCACTGATCTTGAGAAAGCCGGGCCATTGAAAAAGCTGATGATAGCCCTGCGCAATGGTCTCGCGTTTCGCGAGCATACCGGTGCCACGTTCACGAGTCTGCTGAAGTCTGCCTGGCAAATGCATAACGATTCAGACCTCACCACGGCCCAGGCAATGATGTCGGCCAACGCCCCGATGATTATTCAGAAAGCCATGGTTGAGGGACACCCCTCTGAGGGTGTGCTGCCCTCCGGCCAGGTGGCCGGCGTGATTGACGAACTGCTCAGCTGTGAAGAGCTGATTCATTCCATTGTGAGCGAAGCCGAAGCGCGCCTCACAGCGCTCGCCCAGCGCGTTCAATAACAGGAGCTGAAGATGTCCAAGCCCTTTAATACCAGTATCGAGAACGGCATTGCCGAAATGATTCTGGATCATCCCCCTGTCAATGCCTTTGACAGCGCAGGCTGGTTTGCGATTGCCGACGAGATCGACGCACTGGGCGTTAACGATGATGTTCGCGTGATTATCATCGGCTCTGCCAGCAAAGGTTTTTGTGCTGGCGTTGATATCAAGGAACTCGCCGCCGACGGCAGCAAGATCGTTGATGTGAACAAGGGGAATTACGAAACCTTTCGCGCGATTCACCGCAACCCCAAGCCGGTCATCGTTGCGCTACACAATTTTGTGCTCGGCGGTGGTATCGGCATGGCGGGCGCTGCGGACATCATTGTCTGCTCCGAATGTGCGCGCTTTGGTGTGCCTGAGATTGACCGCGGTGCCATGGGCGGTGGCGCTCATCTTCAGCGCATGTTCCCCGTACAAAAAGTGCGCTACATGTACTTCACCGGTGAATTTATTGATGCGCAGGAAGCCTATCGCCTCGGTGCGGTCGAGAAGGTGGTTCCCCTTGAGGAATTGCTGCCCAATGCACGGGAGATTGCCGCAAAAATTGCCGACAAATCCCCCGCCATGGTCCGGCTCGCCAAAGAGGCGCTGACCGGTATCGAGGATGGCAATCTGGAAGACAAGTATCGTTGGGAGCAGGGCTTCACGCTCGAGGCCTATACGATGGGCGATTCGCAGGAATCACGCGACGCCTTTGTTGAGAAGCGCGACGCGAAATTCGATTGAGAGTAAAGAATGGACCTGAATTTTACTGAAGAGCAAAACGCATTTCGTGAAGAAGTGCGTAGCTGGCTGGCGGCCAATGTGCCGGCGCAGCCGCTGACTACCTTTGATACAGCCGAGGGCTTCGCGCAGCACCGCGAGTGGGAGGCCAAACTGAACGAAGGCCGCTGGGGCATGGTGACCTGGCCTGAAGAACTGGGCGGCCGCAGCTGCGACCTGATCGAGTGGCTGATTTTCGAAGAAGAATACTACAAGGCGCGCGCGCCGCTGCGGGTGAACCAGAACGGTATTTTTCTGCTCGGCCCCACCCTGATGGAGTACGGCACCGAAGAACAAAAGGCGCGCATTCTGCCGAAGATGGCGACCGGTGAAGAGGTCTGGGCCCAGGGTTGGTCTGAGCCCAATGCCGGATCAGACATGGCGGCTATCCGCTCCACTGCGCGCCTGGAAGGGGATAAGTACATTATTAACGGCCAGAAAACCTGGTCTACCCGGGCGGTCTGGGCTGACTGGTGTTTTGGTATGTTCCGCACCGATCCTGATTCGGAACGTCATCGCGGTTTGACGTTTATTCTGGTGCCGCTGGATTCACCGGGTATTACGGTGCGGCCCATCCCCCAGCTGGACGGCCTGCCGGGTTTTGCAGAAATATTCTTTGATAACGTGGAAGTGGATGTTTCCAATCGCCTCGGTGACGAGGGCGCTGGCTGGAGTGTGGCTATGGCGACCGCAGGTTTTGAACGCGGCTTGATGTTGCGCTCTCCTGCGCGGTTCCAGGAAACCGCCCGTCGCCTGGTAGAACTCTACAAGGAAAATCGCGCCTCGGCGGATCGCGATCCGTCGGTGAAGGATGCCGTGTTGCGTGCCTACATGGACGCAGAGAGCTATTGCCTCACCACCTATCAAACTGCCTGTCGCCTGAACAAAGGCGGCAAAATTGGTGCAGAGTCCTCAACGAACAAGATCTTCTGGTCTGAGCTCGATCAAAACATGCACGCGACTGCTATGAGCATTCTCGGTGCCCGGGCAGAGCTATTGTCCCATGCGCCAGATGCGAAAGGGGTGGGCACCTGGTTGGATGGGTGGCTGTTTTCCCAGTCCGGTCCCATTTATGCCGGGACTAACGAAGTCCAGAGAAACATTATTGCCGAGCGCATGCTCGGTATGCCGAGGAAGTAAGTCATGGATTTCACTTTTAGCGAAGATCAATTGCTGTTCCAGGATTCCGTGCGCGACTTTCTAGTCAACGAAATTACGCCTGAGCGCATTCGCTCAAGCTGGGATACCGAGACGGGTCGCAGCCAGGAGCTATGGGCGCAGCTCGCGGAGTTGGGTCTGACGGGACTTACTGTCCCGGAAGCCTTCGGTGGGCTGGGCATGAGCGAACTCGATTTCGTATTGTTGGCACAGGAGTGCGGCTACGTGGCCCTGCCGGAGCCGCTGGTTAACAGTGTGCTTGTAGCGGTGCCGCTCCTGAAGACCATCGGTGGCGACCTGGCGGAACAATGGTTGCCACAGGTGGCCACTGGCGAGGCGCGGGTTGTTGCCGGTATTGAGCAAAATTTGCTGGCGGAAGACGCACATGTGGCTGACCTGGTGCTGTGGTACACAGAAGGTAGCTGGTATGCGCTGACCCAGGAGCAGATGACGCTACAACACAACGAGTCGGTTGACCCCTCACGCAGGCTGTTCAGTGTGAGTGTGAATAGCGACGTCGATGCGGTAGCAAATGGCGAACAGGCAGCGACGCTGCTGGAAGCTGCTCTCAATCGTGGGGCGCTCGGCGCCGCGGCGCAAGCGCTTGGTCTGGCCCAGCGCATGATCGATATCTCTGTTCAATATACCAGCGAGCGGCAGCAGTTCGGCCAGGCCATCGGTACCTTTCAGGCTGTCAAACATCACATGGCCAATGTTGCTGTGCGCCTTGAATATGCCAAGGCGCCAGTGCATCGCGCGGCTTACAGCATTGCTCATGGCGAAGCCGTTGCAGCTCATGCGGTGTCGCAGGCCAAACTGATGGCCTGTGAGGCGGCCAATCTTGCGGCCAAGAACTGTCTTCAGGTGCATGGGGCCATGGGTTACACCTGGGAAGTTGATCTGCATATCTTTATGAAAAAAGCCTGGGCAATGGCCAATACCTGGGGCGACGCTGCGTATCACAAAGAGCGCGTGGCAGAACACATTTTTGCGGACGGTGCGGCACTCGGTGCCGACGGCACGCTCGGCTAAGTAAGGAGATTAGAAATGGCAGATGCTTATATTGTAGATGCGGTGCGTTCACCTACCGGGCGACGCAAAGGCGGGCTGGCTCACGTGCATGGCGCCGACCTGGGCGCGCATGTGCTCAAGACACTGGTAGCGCGCAACAGTATTCCCGACGATGAGTATGACGATGTGATGTTTGGCTGTGTCGACACGATCGGGCCGCTGGCGGGCGATATTGCCCGTACCTGCTGGTTGGCTGCCGGTCTTTCCGATGTGGTGCCGGGAACCACGATTGATCGTCAGTGTGGTTCGTCACAGCAGGCTGTGCATTTCGCCGCACAGGCCATTATGGCCGGCGTGAACGATGTTGTGATTGCCGGCGGTGTGCAAACTATGACGCAGATTCCGATCTCGTCTGCGATGATCGCGGCTGAGCCGCTGGGCTTCAGCGATCCTTTCACCGGTTCCAAGGGCTGGGTAGAGCGCTACGGCGATGTACCCCCGACCCAGTTCCGCTCGGCGCAGATGATAGCGGACAAGTGGGAGTTGTCGCGCGAAGATCTCGAAGTCTATTCGCTTGAATCCCACACCCGTGCGCTGAAGGCAATTAAAGAAGGTCGCTTTGATCGCGAGATCGCACCGCTGGAAGGGGTGACCATGGACGAGACACCGCGCGAATCCACCCTCGAGAAAATGGCGGAGCTGGGCTATCTGTTTGGCTGCGACAAGGTCACTGCGGGTGTGTCCAGCCAGACCTGCGATGGATCTTCCGCCATGTTGATCGTGTCAGAAGAGGCGCTTAAGCGCTACAACCTGACCCCTCGTGCACGTATCGCGCATATGAGTGTGCGCGCTGCGGATCCTATCTGGATGCTGACTGCGCCGATTCCCGCCACGGAATACGCTTTGAAAAAGACCGGCATGAGCATGAGCGATATCGATCGTGTGGAAATCAATGAGGCGTTTGCCTCTGTGGCCATGGCCTGGCTGAAGGAAACCGGTTACGACCACGAAAAAACCAATGTGAATGGCGGTGCGATTGCCCTTGGTCATCCGCTGGGTGCCACGGGTACCAAGCTGATGACCACATTGCTGCATGAACTCGAGCGCAGCGGTGGTAAGTACGGCCTGCAAACCATGTGTGAAGGGGGTGGTCAGGCCAACGTCACCATCCTGGAAAGATTGTAAGAAGGAATAGATTGATGAGTGGAATTCTCGAAGGACGCGTCGCGATTGTCACTGGCGCTGGTGGCGGCCTGGGTGCTGCCCACGCAAAGGTCTTTGCCAGCGAAGGCTGTGCCGTGATCGTTAACGACATTAACACTGATGCCGCTCAGGCGGTTGTCGATGACATCGTTGCCGCTGGCGGCAGGGCGGAGGTCAACAGCTCCGACATTACTCACTATGACGACAGCCTTAACGCTATCAAGCAGGCTATCGACGGCTTTGGCGGCCTGCACATTGTGCTTAACAACGCCGGCATCAACCGTGACCGTATGTTCGCCTCCATGACCGAGGCAGAGTGGGACGCGATTATGAGTGTGCACCTCAAGGGGCATTTCTGCATGAGCTCGCATGCTGTTCACTACTGGCGCGGTCAGGCCAAAGAAGGCAATACCGTTGATGCTCGCATTATCAATACCACTTCAGGGGCCGGTCTTCAGGGCTCTATCGGTCAGTCTAACTACGCAGCCGCCAAGGCGGGTATTGCCGCGCTGACCTTGAACCAGGCTGCGGAGCTGGGACGTTATGGTATTACAGCGAATGCGATCGCGCCCTCTGCGCGTACTGGCATGACCACCGCAGTGCCGGAAATGGCCGAGCGCATGAAGAAGCCCGACGACGGCAGCTTTGACCACTTCGCACCTGAGAATGTTTCCAACCTGCTGGCCTGGCTGGCATCGCCCGCCGCGGCGAACGTGTCCGGTCGTGTATTTGAAGCTGAGGGTGGCCGCATTTGTATCTGCGACGGCTGGCGCACAACCGACGGCGTCGATCGCGGCGCTGCCTGGGCGCCCGCCGAGATCGGCGAGGCGATGGAAGAGCTGCTGGCCAAGGAATCCCCCGCGCAAAAAGTCTGGGGTACCTGATCCAAAAATGGGGGACAGACCCCATTTTTTGAAGAGCAAAAAACGGGGTCTGTCCCCCCATTTAGAGAACGACGATGGAATTTGCATTTACTGAAGAGCAGGAAATGATCCGCGATACCGCGGAGGCTTTCCTTGCTGAGGTGTCTACCAGCGAGGCCGTGCGTTCAGCGATGGCCACTGAAGCCGGTTATGACGCCGAGCTATGGCAGCGTATCTGCGGCGAAATGTACTGGCAGGCTATTCACATTCCCGAAGAGTACGGGGGTATGGGGCTGGGGTATGTCGAAGTCGTTGCGATGATGGAACAAATGGGCCGCTATCTGCTGTGTTCACCATTTTTTGCCACGGTCTGCCAGGGAGCGAATGCGTTGCTGCTGGCCGGCAGCGATGAGCAAAAAACGCATTGGCTGGGCAAGCTTTGTGAAGGTGGGCTCACAGCCACCATCGCCAGCAATGGTGGCGTCTCAAGTTGGGGACCGGAGTCGGTGACAGCCACCTGGCGACGCGACGGCGATGCCTATGTTCTTGATGGCAGCTATCGCTATGTGATCGACGGCCATACAGCACAGTTGATTGTGGTCGCTGCTCGTGAAGTAGGCAGTGAGGAAGAAAGCGGTATCAGTCTTTTCCTGTTGCCCGCAGATACCCCGGGACTGAGCCGGGAATGGCTGCCCACCATGGACCAGACACGCAAGCAGGCGGCACTGTCTTTGGATGGCGTGCGCCTCGAAGCCGATGCCCTGCTGGGTGACGCCGGCTCTGGTTGGGCAGTGCTGAGCCAGGTGCAGGATTTGGCGGCCATTGCGCTCGCGGCAGAGCAGGTTGGTGGCTGCCAGCAGTTGCTCGATAGCGCGGTTGAATACACCAGTGAGCGGGTCCAGTTTGGCCGTACCATTGCCAGCTTCCAGGCCGTGAAGCACAAGGCTGCTGACATGATGCTGCTGACCGAAGTAGCGCGCTCGGCGATTTACTACGCCGCCTGTGTTGCACAGGAGGCACTGCAAGGCACAGAGCTGGCTGCGGAGTTGCCCGAGGCGGCGAGCGTGGTTAAGTCCTATTGTTCCGATGCCTACTTCGCTATCGCCGGTGACACGCTGCAGTTGCATGGGGGTGTTGGTTTTACCTGGGAATACGACGTGCACCTGTATTTCAAGCGAGCGAAGTCGTCCGAACAGTTATTGGGTAATGGTACGCAGCATCGCGAGCGCCTGGCCGCACAACTGCTGGACGCGGAGGACGCGGCATGAAACTGAGTTTTAGCCCGGAAGATGAAAAGTTCCGTGAAGAGATTGCTGGCTGGTTGAGCCAGAACCTGACCGGTGAGTTTGAGAAACTGAAGTATCGCGGCGGCCCTGGTGATGAGCACATGTATCCGCAAGAGCGTCAGGGCTGGGAAAAGAAACTAGCCGAGGGCGGCTGGACCTGCGTGGGTTGGCCCGAGGAGCACGGCGGTCGCGGCTGCAGTATCGAGCAGCAGGTCATCTTTTTTGAAGAGTATGCCCGCGCCGGTGCGCCGGGCCGCGTAGGACACATTGGCGAAGGATTGGCCGGTCCTACCATTATTGCCTTTGGTACCGAAGAGCAGAAACGTAAGTACCTGCCAGGTATTGTGGCCGGTACTGAGCTGTGGTGTCAGGGATACTCGGAACCGAGCGCCGGTTCAGACCTGGCAAACGTGAAAACCAAGGCCCGCTTTGACCAAGCAAAGGGCAAGTGGATTATCAATGGACAGAAGGTGTGGACCTCATTGGCTCACGAGTCCGACTACTGTTTCGTCATCGCCCGAACAGACCCGGATTCTGTGGCGCACAAGGGCCTGGGCTTCTTCCTGATCAAAATGGATCAGCCGGGAATCGATGTTCGTCCTATTGAGCAAATCACGGGCACCTCCGAATTCAACGAAGTGTTTTTTGACGACGCCGAATGCGACGCCACAGATATAGTTGGCGCGCCCGGCGAGGGCTGGAAGGTGGCCATGGGGCTGCTCGGCTTTGAGCGTGGCGTCTCCACCCTGGGCCAGCAAATGCAATTCCAGAACGAGCTGGATGAAGTCGTCAAAGTTGCGAAATCCAATGGCGCCGCCAGTGACCCTGTGATTCGCCAGCGAATTGCCAAGGCACACGCTGAACTCAAGATCATGCGCTACAACGCCATGCGTATGTTGTCGGGCCAAAGTGGCTCAGATGGTTCGCTGCAGAAGGAAGCGCTGATTTACAAGTTGTTCTGGGCTACGTGGCACCGCAGTCTGGGTGAACTCGCTATGGATGTGATGGGCCCTGAATGTGAGATTCTGGAGGGCGGCCCGTATGAGCTGAGTCGCCTGCAGTCCATGTATCTATTTGTGCGCTCCGACACGATTTATGGCGGCACCAATCAGATCCAGAGAAATATCATCGCCGAGCGCGGTTTGGGCATGCCCAAGGAACCAAAGGGAAAAGCAGTATGAGTCTTAAAAAGCCGGAGTATGTCCCCGGGCATGGCCTGATCAAAGGTAAGTCTGTACTGATTACCGCAGCAGCCGGTGCTGGCATTGGTTTTTCTGCTGCAACCAAGGCCGCAGAGGAGGGCGCCCGCGCCATTGTGCTGAGCGATATCCACGAGGAGCGCCTGGAAGCAGCGGTCGAAAAGCTGAAGCAGGATACAGGTCTGACCGAGGTTTATGGCAAGACCGGTAACGTCGCCGTAGAAGAGGATGTACAGGCGCTGGTCGATTTTGCCGAGGAAACACTTGGCGGGGTTGATATCCTGATTAACAACGCCGGCCTAGGCACGTCAAAGCTGCTGATCGATATGGAAGACGACGAGTGGCACAAGGTGATTGACGTCACGCTTAACGGCACCATGCGGATGACGCGTTACATGATGAAGGTGATGAAGGCCCGGGGCGAAGGCGGTGTTATCGTTAACAACGCTTCGGTGCTGGGTTGGCGGGCACAAAAAGAGCAGGCGCATTACGCCGCGGCCAAAGCCGGTGTTATGGCGCTGACTCGCTGCGCTGCGCTGGAAGCTGCAGAGTTTGACGTGCGGATTAACGCTGTATCGCCGTCGATTGTATTGCATCCCATGCTGCGTAAGTCAGCCTCTGAGGAACTTCTCGAGGAGCTTGAGTCCAAAGAGGCCTACGGTCGCGCAGCAGAGGCCTGGGAAGTCGCCAATGTCATGATGTTCCTGGCTTCCGATTATTCAAGTTATATGACTGGCGAGATTGTCTCTGTGTCCAGTCAGCGTTCCTGATCCATTTATCTCAAGGGGAGAAAACCATGAGAGAAGCAGTTATCGTATCCACCGCCCGCACCGGCCTGGCTAAATCATTCCGCGGTGGTTTTAACAATACTGAAGCGCCGGCCATGGGTGGTCACGTCGTGCGCGCTGCCGTAGAGCGGGCCGGTATCGACGCCGCTGAAGTCGACGATTGTATTTTCGGTGCCGCCGCTCAGCAGGGTACCCAGGGTTACAACATTGGCCGCCTGTGCGGCGTTGCCGGTGGCCTGCCTAAAACAGTGGCAGGGATGTCCATGGACCGCCAGTGTTCCTCCGGCCTGATGTCGATCGCCACTGCCGCCAAGAGCATTATGTGCAATGAGTATGACATTGCTGTCGCCGGTGGTGTGGAGTCCATCTCGCTGGTTCAGACCAAGCACAAGAATACCCACAAGGCGGTCTCTGAGACTGTTACCGCTATCGACCCCACGGCCTACATGCCGATGCTGGAAACCGCTGAGGTGGTCAGCGATCGCTACGGCATCAGCCGCGAGTCCCAGGATGAGTACTCGTTGCAGAGCCAGCAGCGCGTTGCCGCTGCCCAGGAAGCCGGCCTGTTTGCCGATGAAATTGTGCCTATGAATGCCACCATGGCCGTGTTCAATCGCGAGACCAAGGAGACGACCTTCCAGGAAACGGTGGTGGACCGTGATGACTGCAACCGCCCCAGTACGACTCTGGAAAGCCTGGCTTCATTGGAGCCGGTCTTCAAGGATGGCCAATGGGTGAAAGAAGGCCACTTTATTACGGCGGGCAACGCCTCCCAGCTCTCCGATGGCGCCTCAGCCTGTGTAGTTATGGACAGCAAACTGGCTCAGCAGAAGGGGCTGGCCCCACTGGGTATTTATCGTGGTCTGGCGGTGGCTGGCTGCAAATCCGACGAGATGGGCATCGGTCCTGTGTTCGCCGTACCCAAATTGCTCAAACGCCACGGCCTGAGCATTAATGACATTGATCTGTGGGAACTTAATGAGGCGTTTGCTTGTCAGGTTATCTACAGTCGTGACCAGTTGGGCATTGACAATGACAAGCTGAACGTGAATGGCGGCTCTATTGCTATTGGCCACCCCTTCGGCATGAGCGGGGCGCGCATGGTCGGTCACGCCCTGATCGAAGGTAAGCGCCGCGGAGCAAAATACGTGGTTGTCACCATGTGTATTGGTGGCGGCATGGGTGCTGCAGGCTTGTTCGAGGTCGCCTGATACCTCCCATTGTCATTGCATCTACTGCTACAATGGCGGCCATTCCATCCGGGGTGGCCGCTTTCCGGTCGCGCTGATGAAATTTTAAACAGCTGCCTGGAGCACAATGAAAAAAATCGGCGAATTGCTGGTAGAGCAGGGAAAACTCTCAGAGCGCGATGTAGAGCGGGCACTGCTCGCCCAGAGTGAAATGGGCGAAATGTTTGGCCAGGTCCTTGTCAAACTCGGACTGGTATCTGAGCTCGACTTTGCCAATGTGCTCTCGACCCAGATTGACATCCCCCTGCTCAGCGCCTCGGATTACCCCGAGGAACCCGTGCAACTAGACGCGCTCGCTCAGGATTTCATGTTCAGCCACCACGTGGTGCCGCTGGCAAAAAGCGATGCCGGCGTCAGCTTCGCCGCGGCTGTTCCCCAGGACCCGTTCCTGGCGAAGGCGCTGCGTATGGCACTTGATTGCCCGGTCGACATATCCCTGGGGCTGGAATCTGACATCAATCGTGCCCTGCAGCTGTATTTGCAGCAGGACGAGAGTGAAGAAGACGAGGTCTTCGACCAGTTTGGCGGGCAGAGTGACGATGAATTTATCGAGCACCTGAAAGATCTCGCCAGTGAAGCACCGGTCATTCGTCTGGTGAACCAGATTATCCACCGGGCCGTGGACATGCAGGCCTCGGATATCCATATTGAACCCTTCGAAGACGGGCTGCATCTGCGCTACCGCATTGATGGCGTTCTGCAGGATCACCCGGATCCCCCGGCTGCCAATCTGTCTGCCGCGATCGCATCCCGTATCAAGCTGCTGTCACATATGAATATTGCCGAGCAGCGCTTGCCCCAGGACGGCCGGATTATGACTCGCGTCAAAGGCCACGAACTGGACCTGCGTGTCTCCACTATTCCCACCGTGCATGGCGAGAGCATCGTCATGCGTGTGCTCGATCGCGAGAGTATTCGCCTGAGTCTGCCCGACATGGGCTTCTCGGAAGATACGCTGAGCAAGTATCAGGATTTGCTGGCCCGCCCCCATGGGGTATTGCTCGTGACCGGTCCGACTGGCTCAGGTAAGACCACAACGCTTTACGCCTCGCTGGCATCACTGGATTCCGATCGGCTCAAGATCATCACGGTTGAAGACCCGGTCGAATACCAGTTGCAGGGGGTGAATCAGATACAGGTTCAGGCCCAGATTGAACTCACCTTCGCGCGGGCGCTGCGAGCTATTCTGCGTCAGGACCCGGACATCATCATGATTGGTGAAATGCGCGATACTGAGACAGCACAAATCGGCGTGCAGTCTGCGCTTACCGGTCACCTGGTGCTCTCTACGCTGCACACCAACACCGCGGCAGGTGCCATTACTCGCCTCGAGGACATGGGGGTTGAACGATATCTGATTACCTCGTCAGTCAATGGGGTACTTGCGCAGCGCCTGGTGCGGACTCTATGCAGTCACTGTAAGGAAGAAGTTCCCCTGGGCAGTGCGGACATGGAGGCGTCGGGGATTGCCGCATTCCTCGAGCCTGGCCAGAAAACGGTGTATCAGGCGGTGGGCTGTGAACACTGCATGCATACCGGTTACTCCGGCCGGACCTCTATTCACGAACTGTTCCCCCTGGACGATGAAATGCACCGGGTCATTATGATGGGCGCCGACGCAACCACGCTGCATGCGGCGGCACGACGCCAGGGTATGTATACGCTGTATGAAGACGGCCTGCGCAAAGTGGCGAAAGGGCTCACATCTATGGAAGAGGTGCTGCGTGTCACCCAGGATCAGAGCGATGATGTTGTCGAGGACGTCGCCGCTGTCGAGAGCCTGGATGTCGAGCAGGCGGTGATTTAAGCGGTGGCAACCTATAGTTACAAGGCGGTCGGACGCGACGGCAAGCCTCGCGATGGCCTCGTAGAAGCCGATGGCCTGGAGCTGGCGTCACGCCAGTTGCGAGCCCAGGGCCTGACCCTGCTCAAGCTTGAAGCCGGCGACAAACTGGCAGGTTCCGCCAAGAAAGTAGCGACCAAGCCCCCTGGCAGGCAGGAAGTCCTGTCGATGACAACCGAACTGGCGGTGCTGTTGCGCGCCGGCCTGCCGCTGGATCGCGCCCTCAAGGTGCTGATTGATATGGCGTCGCATCCTGCCATGGAAGCCCTGCTGCAGGATTTGCTCAAAAACGTGAAGGGCGGTAAGCCGCTCAGTGCCGCGCTTGAGCCACACGAGAGTGTCTTCGGGTCGTTTTACATCAGTATGGTGCGAGCGGGCGAGGCCAGCGGTCAGCTGTCTGCGGTGCTCGATCGTCTGGTCGAATATCTGGAAAACGCCAAGGCCAATCGCGACAGCGTCATTTCTGCACTTATTTATCCCACTATTCTGCTGGTGGTTGCCGTGCTGTCTGTAGTGCTCATGCTCGGCTTTGTTGTGCCCCAGTTTGAGGCCCTGTTCGAGGATATGGGCGACGCATTGCCGTTACTCACCCAGTGGGTGCTTGCGGGGGCCGACTTCATCAAGTCCTGGGGGTGGTTGCTGGCGCTATTGGTTGTCGGTGGCGGTATAGCGTTTCGCAACTGGGCCAGTTCTGATGCGGGCAAGATGTCGCTGGATGAGCGGATGTTAAAATTACCACTGGCTGGCGGGATCGTCTTCGAATTTGAGATGTCGAAGTTCGCTCGAACGGTGGGAACCCTGCTGGGCAATGGGGTGTCGCTGCTGAAAGCAATATCCATCGCGATTGATACCGTCGACAATCGGGTCATGCGCGATTCCCTGCAGGTGCTGCCACCTGCGGTCAAGGGCGGCCAGCGGATGTCGGTAGCCCTGGAAGACTCAGGTAAGTTCACGCCCATGGTGATACAGATGGTGCGGGTGGGCGAGGAATCGGGCAGCCTTGATACGATGTTGCTGGAACTCGCCAAGGTGTTCGATGATCACGTGCAGTCCGGCGTTAAGCGCGGTCTGGCGTTGCTGGAGCCGGTCCTGATTCTCACCATGGGATTTGTCATCGCGATTATTATTATTGCCATTCTAATGGGCATTATGTCGGTCAATAACCTGGCCATTTAGAGGAAAAAAAAGATGGAACTGAACAAGCAAGCTCGCTTGGGGCGGCGCCTTCAAAGCGGCTTTACCCTGATGGAACTGCTGGTGGTGCTGGCTATTCTTGGCCTGTTGATGGCGCTGGTAGGCCCCAATGTACTCAACCAGTTGGGCGGGGCAAAAACCAAGACCGCAGGCATCCAGATCAAGGACCTGGAGCAGGCGCTGGAAATGTATAAATTGGACGTCGGCCGTTATCCCTCGACTCAGGAAGGCCTTGAGGCATTGGTGAGCAAGCCCGGCAGCATCACCGGCTGGAATGGCCCCTACCTCAAATCCGACGTGCCCATGGATCCCTGGAATCGTCCCTACAACTACAAGTACCCCGGTGACAACGCCGAGGTCGACATCTTTACCTACGGCGCCAATGGTACGCCGGGCGGTGAAGGTGAAGATCGCGACGTGGGTAACTGGAAGCAATAATCCAAAACCGGCGCCTGGCGGGTATGAACCTCGCGACGAATCGCAATCCGGGCGCTGGTTTCACTATGGTGGAGCTGCTGGTGGCTATCGCCATCGTCGGCCTGCTCATGGCAGTGTCGGTACCTGCCACACTTAATTTCTACGAATCTGTTCAATATCGTCAGGCGGTGCGTGACGTCATCACCACGTTGGGTACCGCTCGCCAGCGCGCCCTCGATACCGGCCAGGCGCTGGATGTTGCGTTTGACCCGGAGCGGATGACCTTTGGCCTCGGCGATGACCAGCAACCGCTGCCCGAAGGCTTTAATCTCGGGGTATCTACCGCGGCCGAGGTCAATCGCAAGGGCATCGGCATTATCCGTTTCTATCCAGAAGGCAATTCCAGTGGCGGCGATGTCGTGCTTGAGTCGCCCACCGGGCGCGGCGTAAGAATCTCAGTGGACTGGCTGCTTGGTGGTGTGAGTCAGGAGACGTTTGATGCGCCCTGATGCACGCGGTTTTTCGCTGCTGGAAATGCTGGTGGCGATCGTCATTTTATCGCTGTCGTTGGGCGCACTTTATCAGGCCGCCACGGGCGCTACGCGCAATGTCCGTACTGCAGAACGCTATGCCTATGGGGTGGAGTTGGCGCGCTCGCTTTTGGCGCAAAATGCGCAGGTGCCCGCCAGTGGCGTCGGCGAAGCCGGTGAAACTGCGAGCGGATATCGCTGGGAAGTGAGTAGCGAATTGCGCGAGCAGGCGCGTGGTAGTCGGATGCGCGCTCAGCTTCATGATCTTAAGGTCGTTGTTACTTGGGCGGATGGCAGTAAGACTCGGCAAATTGTTCTCGATTCTGTGGTCGAGGCTTATCGATGACCACTTCACCGCACCGAGCAAAGGGTTTCACCCTGGTGGAAGTCATGGTGGCTATCAGCATTTTGTCGCTGGTGATGCTGGCCGTTGTGACTGGATTGCGCACGCTGGGAAATACCCAGGTAGCACTGGAGCGAAAGACGCAACGCGTCGATGAAATTCGTACGCTCAGCGGCTTTTTGCGCGATCTGATGGAGTCCGCCGTGGTGGGTGAAGAGAGAGGTGGCCTCACGCTGGGTGGTGGTGGTCGTGACTCAACTTATTTCCGCCTCCGTGATGGTGGCGTTGAATGGAAGTCGACCATTCTCTTTGGAGAGGCTTACGGCGGGTCACATGTTGTGCGACTGGCGCTTGAGGGCGACGAATTGGTCTTGCGTTGGGCAGAGCCGACTGAAACCGGCGATGCCCCCGATAAGTGGGATGAAAGCCCATCGCGAGGTTTGTTGGCTGGGGTAGAGGAATTTACTTTGGCTTTTCGCCCTGAATTCAAGGAGGACTGGGTTGATCGCTGGGACAAGGAAAACGTGGCCCCGGCACTGGTGAGGTTGAACATCAAGTCCGGCGGTCGATACTGGCCACCGCTGATCATGCAGGTGCAGCGATGAAAAGGCAGCAGGCGGGTGTCGCGCTGGCCTTGGTGGTCTGGTTTCTGGCGGGCATGTCCCTGCTGGTCGCAGGGATTGTGTCGATAGCAAGGGTGGATGCCGGCATGACCCAGTTACATCTGGCCCGAGCCAAGGCCGTCGCTGTAGGGGATGGGGCAATCTCTCTGGCAATGGTTGAACTTACCCAGAATCGCACGGGCAGCGCAATGCAACCGGTTGTGACGCAGAGCAGTCATTCGCTCGGCGATGTGCAGGTCAAGGTGCAGTTGATTCCCTCGAATGGTCTCGTCAACCTCAACAATGCACCGGATAAAATTCTCGCGGGGCTGTTCGCGATCGGCGGTGCGATTGACCCCGGCGATGCGCAAATACTGGCAGACAATGTGGTAAAGTGGCGCAAGCCAAAGGTGACTGGTCGTAATCTGCGCGTTGCCAGCGCAAAGCGTTTCTATGCGCCCGAAGATTTGCTGCGGGTAGACGGGGTTACACGTGGCCTACTGGATTCCATTCGAGATTATGTCGTGGTCGGGCCCTGGGCCTCTGGTGGGATAGATTGGAACTCCTCACCTGAGGCGATCATGGGCTTGCTTGATGATGTGAATCCAGGGCGCGCCAAAATGCTCCGGGACAGACGTGAAAATTTGGCACGAACGGACGGCGCAAACGCGGGTCTCAGGAGAGGTGGAGGAGTAGACTCTTACCGCGCAGACGCTCTGGTAGAGTATGGTGGTCGTACCTGGTTGCGGCGCCGCTGGATTAGTATGACTCCCGGCAATAAGTCGGCTCTGCCGTGGCGCGTGGTGCGTACCGAACCTCCCAGAGTGGTGGAGGCAGGGATACGGGATAGAGAATAAATGAGACGGATTGATGTTTGAGTCGGAACAGAATTGGGAACTGTTCGGCTACGATATGCGCAACGTGGGGCGGCATTTCAGTGCTGCCTGGCGAGATTTTCTATGGGCGTATGATTCTCCTGTAAGACACCGTTTGGATGAAGCGGTGCGCCTGCAGTCAGCAGATGGCGTGTCCTTCTATCAAGCCGGCGACGTCTGTGATGATGTGTCCGCCCAATGTAGCGCGGTACTGTTGCCCGACGACCTGGTGCTCGATCGGTTGCTGCGCATGCCGCTGGCCGTTGAGAGTGAGCTGCCGTCTGTCATCGCTCTCGAAGTCAACGCCAACAGCCCTTTCTCCGCCGACGATACCGCCTATGGGTGGCGTGTTGTGGGCCGTGACGAGCAGAATTTGCAGGTGGCTCTGGCGATTGTTTCCCGCAGTGCTGCCATGACTTATGTGGCTCAGCAATATGGCAGTCACGATCCTCACGCCCAGGAACTCTGGGTGAATAGCAACGGGGTTAAAGTGGTGATCGAAGGCTTTGGCGAAGGTAAGCGACTGGAGCGCTATCGTCGCCGGCTGTTGTGGGTCAGTGGTTTGCTCGGTGGCGCAGCACTGGTGTTTTTGTTGGCTATCGCGATATCGGCGGGTCTTAAGAATATCGAGCTGGGCGCTGTTCAGGAAATTGCCCAGACAACCCAGCGCGACACAGCCAATGCCTCGCAAATGCGCGCTGCCCTGGGGCAGGCCAACGAGGCTATTGCTGTTATCAATGAGTTGCAGATTGCCCATCCGAGTGCACATTTGGAGCTGGCGCGCTTAACTGCACTGGTCGGCGATGACGCCTATATTGAACGGTTTTCGATGAACGGGACGAATATTGATCTGCGGGGCCGGGCCGTCGATGCCTCGAGCCTCATGCAGTTGCTCACGGAGCAGGGCGTTTACCGCTCTGTATCAGCCGCCAGCCCTATTCGCCGCGCACCGGGCCAGGAAAAAGAGCAGTTCCACCTGAAAATCAGCATGGGAGAACCGGGTTAATGATTGCCTGGGTGAAAACACACCAACGCAGTGCGGCTATTTGTGGCGCAACTCTGCTGATTCCGGTACTTATCTACCTTAGCCTGGTTTTTGATGCCTGGGGACTTCGCGCCTCCTACCAGGAGGATATTGAGCGCCTGCAACCCCGCATCGCTCGCATGCAGG
Organism: Halioglobus japonicus; assembly: GCF_001983995.1. Lineage (NCBI taxonomy): Bacteria > Pseudomonadati > Pseudomonadota > Gammaproteobacteria > Cellvibrionales > Halieaceae > Halioglobus > Halioglobus japonicus. The sequence goes on from NZ_CP019450.1 coordinate 1,821,068, forward strand.
GCGTACAGGCTTTTGAGGGTGAACTCAGTGCATCGGCAGGAACCGTGCAGGATCAGATTTCCAGCCTCGTTTATCCGCCCACCATCGACGCTGCCTCAGCGGGCGCGTCACTGCAAAAAGATATTCGCCAATTGATGGCCACCGCCGGGCTGACCGTGAGCAATAGCCAGCTGCTGCCGGTGCGGGAAGAAGAAAAGTTTGATTACATCAGTCTGAAATTGACGGTGGCCGGAGAAATGCCTGCTTTTGATGCAGCGCTGGCTTCACTGATGGAATTCTCCCCGCGGGTGACGTTGGCGATGCTCGATACCTGGCCCACACGCCAGCGCCGTAGTAAGGGGGCGCCACAGGCTCAACAGGTGACGGCCACCATTGAACTGGTCGCGCTGAGGGCATTGCTATGATGTCTTTGCGACAGCGGTATTCGATTGCCCAGGAGCCCCTGCGCAGTGAGCGGCGTGCAGAGCTGGTATTGTTGGTCAGCGCGGCTATGCTGCTGCTGTTGTTGATCTGGGGTGGCTACCGAGCGGTGTCGCCAGCTCTGGCTGCGCCCATTCCGCCCTCCAGTGATTCACTGCTGGTGACTCCCGTCAGCGATGCTGGTGAACCGACACTTGAGCAACGTAAAGAAATTCAAGCCCGCCCCCTGTTCTGGGAGAGTCGGGCGCCGCTGGAACCGGTCGCTATTGAAGTGGTCGAGGAAGCACCGGTTGCCGCTCAGGCAAAGCCACTTAAGGGCGTAACGCTCAAGGGTGTCTTCGGCGCTGGCGAGGACGCTGGTATTATTGTTCTGGCCAAGGGCAAGAAACGCCGCCTGATGGTCGGTGACGATGTGAACGGATGGACACTGGATTCGGTAGAGCCGACCCAGGTACGCCTGGTTGACGGTGCCCGGGAGGCGGTTCTGGAGCTCAAGCGCGGCAAACTCGTGGCGCAGGTGACTGAATCTGCCGGAAACGGTGGTAACAAAAAGAACGCTGCATCCAAAGCAGGGACGCCCCCATCAGAAGGGCGGCGGCAGCGCGCCGCATCTGGCGGAAGCGCTGCGCGATCAAGCCTGGGACTGGGCGGTGGGGACCGCGACAGACAGGGCGATAAGAAGTGAAACAGACTAAAAATCAAAGGCCTATAGGGATGAAAACAGTGAGATATTCTTTGTCGATGTTGCTGGTACTGGCGCTAGCCAGTTGTGCAACCCTCGATGAAAGTGCGGATACAGAGAGCGCTTCGGCGCCTTCGTCCGCCGAGCCCCAATTGGCCACAACGGCCGAGGATCTTGCCGAAGCCGCGGAACTGGGAGAGCAGGAATCCAGCGAAGAAAGAGAAGCGGTCGTCTACAAGGGTACCGATCGAGTGGTCAGGCTGCCTGCCAAGGAGGAGGCAGTGCGCTTCCTGGGCGACGATGTCAGCTTGAATTTCGAGCAGGCTCCGCTTTCCGAGGTTACCCATGCCATCATGGGCGATATCCTCAAACTCGACTACGTCGTGGATCACCAGATCCAGGGGCAGGTGACCCTGCGCACGCGCACGCCGATTCCCCGCGACCAGTTGCTGAATGTGCTGGAATCGCTACTCAAGGCGAACAACACGATCATGATACGGGACAGCGACGGCCGCTATCTCGTCACGGGTGTTGGGCGTGGTACCAAACTCAATCCCACTGTCTCGAATGCAGGCAACAGCGCAGCCGGCTACTCCACCATTATCGTGCCGCTGCGCTATATCAGTGCCAATAATATGGCGGAAATCCTGCGCCCGGTCGCGGAAGAATCTGCTTTTGTGCGGATCGATACCAGCCGCAATCTGCTGATGCTGGCAGGTACGCGCAGTCAGCTGGATGGCTGGCTAGATATCGTCAGCACCTTTGATGTCGATCAGCTGCAGGGCATGTCAGTGGGTCTCTTCCCGCTGGAGAACTCCAGCGTAGAGGAGGTTAATACGGCCCTGGAGACCCTGCTGTCCAGCGAGGGTAGTAACCTCAAGGATCTGATTCGTGTGGTGCCGGTGGAGCGCCTCAACAGTATTCTGATTGTGACGCCGCGCTCCCACTATCTCGATACTGTACAGGAGTGGATCAAGCGCCTGGATGAGGCTCACTATTCAGAGCTTTCCCAGCGATTGTTCGTTTACCCCGTTCAGAACACCACGGCCAGCCGCCTTGCTGACCTGATCAATAGCCTCTACATGGGCCAGAGCAGCCCTCGTCAAAACAACCAAGGGGTGGGTGATGCCGGTGGCGTTGCACCTGGGCTGACGTCCGAGAATCTCGGTTCTACCCGCAGTGGCAGCCTCTCAAATAGCAGTTTCCGTACCCGCAGCAGTACGCGCAATACGGGTAGGAGTGCAGCCGCGACGACCTCCAGTTCCAGTATCTCCATGGACGCCGGTGGCGGTCTGGGCGGCGCAGAGATGGTTGGCGATGTGCGCGTCGTCGCCGATGAAGAAAACAACTCCTTGATGATATTCGCTACTGCGATGCAGTACCGGATTATCGAAGCCGCGCTCAAACAACTGGATGTAGTGGCGACTCAAGTCATGATTGAGGCAAGCATCGTTGAGGTCACCCTCACTGACGAGCTCAGCTATGGCCTGGAATGGAATTTTAAGAACAGCCTTGGCAGTGATTACAGTGGCACTGGCTTTCTCTCAAGTATTGAGGGGGCAAATTCGCCAGCCTCGATTGTTCCTGGTTTTTCATACACCATCACAAATAGTGCCGCGCAGGTGAGTGCAGTGCTTAACGCCCTGGCGAAGGAAAGTCTGCTAAATATCATTTCCACGCCATCAGTGATGGTGCTGGATAACCACGAGGCCTATATTCACGTGGGCCAGCAGGTGCCGATTATTGATTCCCAGACAGAGTCGTTGGCCACCGATAATGACCGCGTAACCCAGTCGATATCCTATCGCGACACGGGTGTGAAGCTCACAGTAAAACCGTCGGTCAATGCCGGTGGTCTGGTAACGATGGATGTAGAGCAGTCTGTTACTGATGTCGGCCCGATTGACGATGCCTCCGGCCAGCGCCGCTTTCTGGAGCGCAATATACAGAGCCGGGTCGCTGTCCGCTCCGGTGAGCCAGTGGTGCTGGGTGGGCTGATCCGTGAAAACTCCGGGACGGCGTCGCAAGGTGTTCCATTTCTACATAGCATACCCGTAGTGGGTAGCCTGTTCGGCACCGACACCGACACCACAGACCGTACCGAGCTGCTCGTGATTATCACCCCGAAGGCAATCTACAACGAATCCGAGCTGCGCGACGTCAGCAAAGAGCTTCGTTCGCGGATCCGTAATCTGGATCTCATTGAACCCGAAACCGGGCCGCTGTAAGGCCCTAGAAGATAAATTGGTATTTTTTTACACATCGGCGATTATCGCGCTCATGCGGCGATGATCGCCACCGGTTCTTCGGCCTTCCTCACTCGTTTGCGGTGGACGAAAGCCGCGGTTGATCCGCACCGATTCACGTCTCTGCCCCATAACTGTGCACGGTCAGCCTTTGGTGAGCACTGCTCACATATCAATTTTTTATTTCATCGCGTATAATCGCGCCCCTTTCCACTTAAATGATCAAGAAAAACAGTATGTTAGCCAAAATTATGCGGCCCCTGATGCTGCTGCTTCCCGCCTTTTTAGTGGCCTGTGATCAGCCCATTGAAGAGTCAACGGAACTCACTGATGCGCAGCGTAATGCGCTTGAACTTCGTGTCGAAGAACGGTGGCGAGCCAGGATTGCTCACGACTGGGAAAAGGCCTGGGAATACACCTCGCCCGCTTACCGAGAAGTTTTTCCTAAACACCTGTATGTAAAAAAGTTTTCATATACGGCTAACTGGGAGTTGACAGGTTTGGAAGTCACCAATTATGATCCCTCTGCAGCTGTGGCAAGTGTGGTGGTGCGGGTCATGTCCTCACCTACCAAACAAACCTCTGCAGCGGCTAAAGCGATTGGTGCGATGCCACGCGAACTGCACGAAAGGTGGATCCTTGTCGACGGTGAGTGGTGGTTTAGTGCCAATTATTAGCTGTTTATGTAAGTTGACAGCTGGCTGCAGCTAGCAATAATAGCGCTAGCAACTTTTACTTTAGGTTGTAAACAAGACTAAACATTAGGAGTCTCCTATGAACGCAAACTTTAAGCCTCTCGGCCTCGCTGCTGCAGTTGCAACTGCAACCGCTGGCTACGCAGGTGTTGCGAATGCACAGTCCTACGCATCTGCGACTGAGCTTGGCGACCTGGCTATCGTTCCTTACTACACAGTACTGGAAGGCTATGCCACCGGCGTAAATATCATCAACACTGCTAACCAGACCCAGGTCATCAAGTTCCGCTTCCGTCGCGCGACTGATTCCATGGACGCTCTGGACTTTAACGTTGTACTGTCTCCTTACGACATGTACACCGGCTTCCTGTCCGCTGCTGGCGACGATATCACCTGGACGTCTAACGACAACAGCTGTACCGTGCCTGCGATGAACGGCAACACTTTCACAATGCCTGGCATCTACCGTGCAGACGCCGACACTGGTTACATCGAAATCATCTCCATGGGTTCTCCCGAAGATGAAGACATGAACCTGGCTGTCAACGCCCTGCACGATAGCGACGGCATTCCCGAAGACTGCGACGCGGTTCGCGAAAACTTCTTCGACATGGAAGGTGAGGACTACGGTAACGTTAACCACTTCACCACGATGGATAACTCCACTCCTAGCGCCACCAACGATCCTGTAACGACCTACGTAGCGTCTCCCGACTCTTTGAAGGTTTCATACTTCATTAAGTCAGATGAGACTGGTGTTGAATTCGGCGACAACGCTGTACACGTTGCTGGCTTCCTTGACACCCCTGCTATGACCAACCAGGAAAAAGGTATCTTCTCCGGCGACCTGTCCGGCTTTGACTACCCCGACCTGAACGGTGGTGTACCGCTGACTGATCCCGCGAGCCGTGGCAAGTACAACGAACTACGTGGCATCCTGGCTGCAGAGCAGCTGATCAACGACTGGTCCAAGAACTCTGCTGGCGACTTCACCGTCGACACTGACTGGGTTATCACTTACCCCGGCCAGTACGCCATGCTGTCTCTGCCGACTTACCTGACTAGCCTGGTTGACGAAGACGTTGACTGTAAGCGTACGTCTGACCTAACTCTGGGTACCGCGGCTCCTTGTGACTTCCGTGACATCCCCATGACCGCTGCTATCACTGTTTACGATCGTGAAGAGCAGGGCATCGTGGTTGAAGATGGCGAGCTGGTAGTTTCTCCTCAGCCTCCCATCGACACTCCAACTCTCGAACTGCCTTACGAGGTTAACGTAATCCAGTGGGGCGAGACTCCTGTACTGAACGCTCCCGTAGCGATCACTGGCCTGGCGACTCCTCCCGGTGCAGTCTTTGGTTGGGCGTCTCTTGAGACTGAGCCTGCTGATGGCATGCTGATGGTGTGTGATTGGAATTTGGCTGCATTTGCACCTGGTTCCACCGAAGATCCCTACACTTGTGGAGCCGCTGAAGGCGACGCTGCAGTTGTTGGTTTCGTAGCTTGGCAGCGTGCTTTCGCTTCCCTGCCTGCTGCAAACTACGGCCGCATCGTAGAGCACAGCCGCGTACAGTCCGCCAGCTAAGCTGTAGGCTATTCGCTTCAAAAGCCGACGCCTTCGGGTGTCGGCTTTTTTGTACCCCCCTTTTATGAAACAGATTGGTTTAACAATGAAATTACTCAAGATAACAGTCCTGCAGCTGCTTGTTCTTCTGTCCGCAACCGCATCGGCCTCTCCCCAGCAAGACAACCCGGTTGCGGTACAGGACGGTGATGTGGTGATCACAGAACAGGAATTGGCGTATCTTGTGACGACATGGACAGGCCAAATGCGCAGCGTCGCCGCTGAGGATGAAGGCGATCGCCTGGAGCTGCTGAATTTGATGATGGCCAACAAGCGCGTTGCCGCTGAGGCGGATGAACTCGTGAGCGATAACCCCGAGCTGTACTATCAATACCAGCATGCGCTTGAGGGCTTCAAGCGTGACTTTGTACTGCGGACCTACAAAGACAGCATCGAGAGTCCAGATTTTACCGATCTGGCTAGAGAGCAGTACGTCGTTAATAAAAACAAATATGCGGTTGTTCCAGAAACCCGACTATCGTCTCATATCCTTTTTGAGGTTCGGCCTGGAACATCTGCTGACATCCGCAATGTGGTCAGGGAAGAAGCTCAGGCCGTACTCGATGAACTGCGTGCTGGCGCCGATTTTGAAGAGATGGTGACGCTTCATTCTGACGAGCCCGGTGCCTCACAGCGAAAGGGCAAGTTCGACCGCTGGATTCGGTACGGTGACGCAGGTGTGAGTGCCCCTTACGTGGAAGGATTGTTCGCAATTCAGGGCGTGGGTGTCTATTCTGACCTGGTTCAAACCCAGTTTGGCCTGCACATCATTCGCCTCGACGGTATTCAGGAAAAAAGCTACAAGCCTTTTGAAGAGGTTGCTGGCAAAATCGTGACTGATCTCCAAAACGAATTCATCAAGCTCTCTATGAAGGACTTTGTTACCAAATTTAATTTTAGTGACGATGTCATGATTGACGAAGAGGTCGTCACTCGCGTTCTGGCGCCTTACCAACCACAGCAGTGATCTTGGAGCTGCCTCGCCTTGCCGTCCTTCTATGTACTTACAATGGGGGGCGGTATCTGGCGGAGCAACTGCACTCCATAGCAATCCCGGACAGTTACTCCGGTGCTGTCTTTGCGTCGGACGATGCTTCCACCGATAACACACTTGAGGTGCTGGAGCGCTATGCCAGAGGTTCCTTGCTGCCGCTCGAGGTGAGGGCAGGGCCAAGACGCGGGCACGCAGCCAACTTTCTATCGCTGGTATGCGCGCCCGGCATTGATGCTGACTACTTTGCCTACGCCGACCAGGATGACCTTTGGGACAGTGACAAACTGGCCCGGGCGCTCGAGCATCTCTCCCGGCTGGACGCGCGAGAACCCGCGCTCTACTGCGGTCGCACCAGGACGGTTTCGGAGAGAGGTGATATTGAGGGGAATAGTCCGCTATTCACGCGTCCGCCGTCCTTTGCCAATGCGCTGATCCACAATATCGGTGGCGGCAACACTATGGTCTTTAACAGGGCTGCTCATGAACTGCTGCAGCGCGCTGGTGTGGTCGACGTGGTAAGCCACGACTGGTGGACCTATCTGCTGGTGGCCGGTGCTGGTGGCAAGGTTATCTACGATCCGTCGCCGTCTCTTTCCTATCGACAGCACAGCGCCAATTCTATTGGTGCCAATACGGGCATGCTCAACCGCAGCCAACGCTACCTCTGCTTTCTCTCAGGCCGCAATCGAGGATGGAATGCGCGCAATCTGCAAGCGCTTTCGTCTGTCAGGGGCTTGCTTACCGATGAAAATCAACGCCTTTTAGAGGTCTACACTGAGATGCGTGAAGGTGGAGTGCTCAGTCGAATGAAGGCATTGCGCAGCGGTGGGTTCTATGCCCAAACCAGTTGGGGTAATTTTGGGCTTCTTGCCGCCACTTTGTTAAAGAAAATCTAAGCAGTTTGCGTATAATGCGTGGGCATAACTAATGGTTAATTCCCGCTCTTTGTCCTAGTTTCTGAATATATGTCCAACCCAGAAAAGCTGATTGTGGTGCTGGGCGCGCACCGCTCTGGTACGTCGCTCTGTGCAGCTGCGATAGAATCCCTAGGCGCGAGTGCCTGCCTGGGTGAGCACTATGCCAATGCTGAGAACAGCAAAGGTTTTTTCGAACACCCCGATATCGTTGCTTTTAATGACCGGCTGCTCAATCACCTGGGGGGGAGCTGGGACAATCCCTTGTTCGAGGGCAGTGAGGCTATCGCCGCTGCCAGGCTCGATGACTGGGCTGAGGAAGCCAGGGCGTTGTTTACTGAGATTTACGGCGCGGCTGAGGCTGTCGTTCTCAAAGACCCCCGTATTTGCCAGCTGCTGGATTTCTGGAAACCGGTGTTCATTGCAGCTGGCGTTGCCCCGGAAAATACCTTCTACGTTCATACGCTGCGCGACCCGGTTGAAGTCGCGCTTTCGCAGCGTAGCCGGGCACAGTCGAATCTGGACTTCTATGAATTCGGCCGAGAACTGGCCGAGGGCGCTGCACTGTGGCTTGCGCTAACGGCCCAGGCGATGGCGGCTACCCGCGAAGACGCGGTTCATTATGTGTCTTACGCGGGGCTTATGACGAGCCCTGACGAAGTGCTGCAAGGGCTGGCGGCCTTCACCGGCTTGCAGGCGGATTCCGACAGCGTCCGCGACTACTGTGAAGGGTTTGTCGACAGCGCGTTGTATCGCAGCAGCGCCAGTGACGATGCTCGCGAGCAGGTTCGCGCAACGCTTCCCCAGGTGCTTGCATACGAATCAACTCTGCATCCGGTTCTCGATACGGGTAAGCATGCCCCGGCATTGGTAGATGCCTGCCTTGCAATCGCCAGCGATTCGCAAACCCGGGCGGCGATGGTGGCAGCGGTCAGCCCTGCACTGTCGCGATTAAGCGAGGCATGTAGAGACGACAGGCTGGAGCGCAGGCGCGGTGAGGAAGTCATCGCCGACCTTGAAGCGCAGGCACGCGAATTGAATGACAATACGGAGCGTATGCGCCTTGACCACCAGGCAGTGCTGGAGCCGCTGGAGGTGGAGGTAAAGAGCCTGCAGGATGGCACCCGCCAGCTCAAGTCACAATTGAGCGAGCAGCGCACTGAAATTACCCGGGTTAACCAGGTTGCCGAGGAGCACTGGGCGAACATAGGCAAATTGGAGACGACCCTGGAAGAGAGCAGGGCGGAATGGTCAGGCAAGGTCGAAGAGTGGTCGCGCAAGGCCGATGAGCTGGGGAACGAGATCACCGTATTGGGTGAAGAGCGTGACTACCTCGGTGAACGCATTCACGAGATGGAACACTCCAGCTCCTGGCGTTTGACCCGCCCGTTGCGGAGCGCGAGTTTCCGCATTCAGCGCCTGAGGGCCTGGAGCGCCAGTCAATGGGTGCAGTTCCGATTAAAAGCTATCCTGATCTATCACCGCATGAGTCTGCGTTATCCGGCGCTGGCCTGGACTATTCGTCGTCTGGTAAGGCCGTTCTTCCGGCTGGCCAATCGCTTGACCAAGGTGGAAGCGCGTGACATGCACACGTCTGCGAGTCCTGGTTTGCTAACCCCTATGCGCTACCAGCAGCAGGAGCAGAGTGAAGGATATGCGCCGCTGGTATCTGTGATTGTGCCCAACTTTAATCACGCGCCGTACTTGCCGCTGCGGTTAGAGTCCATTTTCTCCCAGTCATACGAAAACTTTGAGGTCATTCTGCTGGACGACGCCTCCAGCGATGACAGTGCCAGAGTGCTGCGGGAATTTCACGATCGCTATCCCGATAAATCCACGCTGGTCATCAACGAGCAGAACTCTGGCGGTGTATTCCACCAGTGGGAGCGCGGGCTTAATCTGGCCAAAGGCGACATCGTCTGGATAGCGGAAAGTGACGACTGGTGTACTGAGAATTTTCTCGAAACGCTGGTGCCGTATTTCGAAAACGAGGCCATTACCCTGGCCTATGCGCGCACCGTGTTTATGGACGGTGACGGTGAAAGACAGATCTGGTCGATCAACGAGTACCTGCACGATATCGATCCGCAGCGCTGGAACGCGCCGATTATCGAAACAGGGCCGGCTATTGTGCGTGAGGCCTTTGCAGTTAAGAACATCGTGCCAAATGTTAGCTCGGCATTGTTCCGTACTCCGCGGCAGTTGGAAATTCTCGACGATCCCGAGTGGCGGAAAATGCGCACCTGCGGCGACTGGGTACTGTACCTGCACCTGATGCGTGGCGGGATGCTGGCCTATTCCCCGGAGGCCTGTAATTACTATCGGATTCACGGGCAGAATACGTCGGTCAGCTCCTATTCACAGGACGCTTTCTATCGTGAGCATGAGCTGGTCGCCAAGACTGTGCAGCGCTATTTCGATGTCCCGGCCAGCGTGTTTGAGCAGTTGCGTGACAATCTCGAGATTCACTGGCGCGAAACACGCGGTGATTATAGTGATGAGGCTCTGGAGAACTGCTACAGCCTGGCCCGCATAGCGTCCGAGGCCGAGCAGAGAGCGCCCAACCTGCTAATGGCATCCTATGCGTTCTGCTCGGGTGGTGGAGAAACCTTCCCGGTTAGTCTGGCGAATATCATGAAGCGGTATGGATATAACGTGACCTACCTGGACTGCGCCCGTGAACCGCGGATGGAGGGTGTGTACGGTAAGCTTCGCAAGGATATTCCCATCGTATCCGACTTCGGCCAGCTGGAGCGGATTATTGAGGATTTCGACATCGATCTGGTGCACTCACACCATGCCTGGATGGATAGCACGATTCTCGATTTGCTGCCGGAAGATGTAGATTGCAAGACCGTGGTGACCTTGCACGGCATGTACGAGACTATTAACGAATATGACCTGAGGCCCATTCTTCCGCGCCTGGTCAAGCGCAGTGCGCGCTTGATATATGTTGCCGAGAAGAACCTGGAGGCGATTAATAGCCACGGTCTGCTGCAGTACGCGCGTACCAGCTGTATCGACAACGCCCTGGAGCTTGAAAACTTCGAGCCGCTGAGCCGCGAGATGCTCGGGCTGCCCGAAGACGCGTTTGTCTTTACGCTCGTCAGCCGGGCTATGGCGGAAAAGGGCTGGGCTGAGGCTATTGCCGCCACCGGCGTCGCGCGCGAGCAAAGCGGTCGTGATATCCATCTATTGCTGGTGGGTGACGGCCCTGAATACGATCGTCTTGCGACCAGTGAGCTGCCAGACTACGTGCACCTGGAAGGTTTTCAGCGCAATGTGCGCGGCTACTTTGCCGTGGCCGATGTGGGCTTTCTGCCGTCGAAGTTCCGCGGTGAGAGTTTCCCTCTGGTGATTATTGAATGCCTGCAGACAGGCGTGCCTTATCTGGCCACTGATCTGGGTGAAATTTCGCGTATGCTGGACAGCAGTCAGGGGCCAGCGGGTGCGGTGGTCCCCCTGGATGACCACGAAATTGATATCGCTCGTCTGGCAAGTGAAATGGCGCGCCTGGCGGGAGATGCTGACTATTACGCTTCACTGCATGCAGCGGTACCTGCTGCGGCCGAAAAATTTGATCCTGCGGTACTGGCCGAAAAACATGACGAGGCCTATCGTCTCGCGCTGCTCGAGCCAGGATTACACGCAACCGTATAGCGAGAACCCGGTGCTTAATCCGGGTTATAGAGAGGAAGAATGAAGAAGAAGTTGTACGTGCATATCGGCATGGGTAAGACCGGTACCACGGCATTGCAGAATTTCTTCTGGGATAACCGCAAGGCTCTCAAGGAGCTGGATATCTGCTACCCGCGTCAGGGCATTATGTCCAACGCGCACCACCTGCTGTCACCGCATATCCCCCGTTTCCTCGAAGACCAGTGGAATTTCCAGACGGTGGAAGAGTGGGCGCCTAAGCTCGCCGACTGCGCCGAGGGAAATGTGTTGCTCTCTTCGGAGCTTATGGCCTGGGCTGAGGAATCCAAAGCTCGCCGTTTCTGTGCACAGGTGTCAGCCTGGTTTGATGTGCACGTGGTGGTATACCTGCGCCGACAGGACAACATCATCATGGCCAGCTACAACCAGCAGATTAAGGCCGGGCCGCAGAAACGTCGCATCGATCTGATTTACCGGAAACAGCAGGAACGCTTCGACTACCTGAAAGTGCTGGCCCCCTGGGCTGATTCCCTGGAACCTGGCAAATTGATTGTGCGCCCTTATGAGCGTGAACAGTTCCACAAAGGGGATATCCGCCGCGATTTCATGTACCACGTGTTTCGTCAGGACATCGCCGAGGATAATTTCAGCCTGAAAGGCGGCAACTCTAACCCGCGTCTTTCACTGGCCGCAGGCGAGTACAAGCGGATGATTAATACGCTGGTGACTGACTCCAAGAAGAATGGGCGCTTTAATCAGTTGCTCATGCAGTTCTCGGCTGAAAAAGACCAATCTTCCACCAGTTATTTTGCCAGTCAGTCATTATTGTCACCGGCTCAGCGCCGTGAAATCCTCGATGCCAGTGCGCATGCCAATGAAGTGATTGCCCGAGATTACTTCGGGCGGGCCGACGGCAAGCTGTTTTACGAGGAAGAGCCTGCTGGCGATGAGCCCTGGGAGGGGATCGACTTGTCGCGGGCTGATGCGCAGGAGATTACCACTTATATCAAAGGTCAGGATGCCAAGTTAATGCGGCATCTGGCGGACAAGATTAACGCGCACAAGGATGACCTGGCCTATCAGATCAGACATTCCGCCCGGTTCCTGTCCCACAGTGTATTGGCAGCTGGTGAGGCGGTACCGGTTTACCGCATCGCGCGGGAAGACGCTGCGCCTGTTGTTATCGGCGGTCTCGGCGGCAGTGGTACTCGACTGGTTGTGACATTGCTGCGCCGCATGGGTGTGCATTTTGGCGGCGAGCTTAATGATTCGCTGGATAATCTCTGGTTCACCCTGCTGTTTTTGCGTCGCTCGCTATTGCTGAAATCGGATGACGAAGTCGAGAAGTTGAGCTGGATTTTTGCCAATGCCATGCGCCACGGCGTGGAACTTTCCGAAGAGCTGCGTGTTCTTCTTGACGAGGCCACAGCGCTTGACCGGGCGCCGGTCGTGCCGGCAGAGCATTTGCAGCGCGCCCGCGATTCGCTGTTACACAGTCCAACCCACGATCGTCGCCACGAGCACTGGGGCTGGAAGGAGCCGAATTCACACATCATGCTGCCGCAGCTGGATCGCTGCTTCCAGGACATGAAATACGTTTTCGTGGTGCGCAATGGTCTGGATATGGCCTTTAGTAACAACCAGAACCAGCTCAAGTATTTCTGGGGTGAGCTGATGCTCGATCAGAAGCTTGAGCCTGGCCCGGCGGCTGCGTTGCGTTATTGGGTGGCGAGCCACAAGAGGATGCAGGGCTTCCGCAAGCGTCTGGGGCACCGTCTTCATTTTCTCAGTTTTGATCGCCTGTGCGCCGATCCCGAGGGAGAACTGGAAGCGCTGCGGGAATTTGCGGCGATTCAGATCAGTAAAAAAGACATGGCCGACATTGCCGCGTCGGTGCGTGCCCCTGCAACCGCAGGCCGTTTCCGTGATCAGGACCTGTCGCAGTTTGACCCTGCCGATATCGAATTTGTCCGTCAGATGGGTTTCGATGTCGATTGACTATCGGCCCCTGAGGCACCGGGAGGGTTGCAGTGAGTAACCCCGCAACGCCCTGGCGCGAGGCGATTTTTAATCGCCGCATGCTGATTTGTATCTTTACCGGCTTTGCCTCAGGCCTGCCGCTGTATGTACTGATTCAGCTGGTGCCGGCCTGGTTGCGCGAGGGGGGAGTGTCCCTCACCGAGATCGGCTTCTTCGCGCTCATTCTTATGCCTTACAACTGGAAGTTCTTGTGGGCGCCATTCCTGGACCGCTGGGAATTGCCTCTGCTGGGGCGCCGTCGCGGCTGGTTACTGCTCTTTCAGCTCGGCCTACTGCTGTCGATCGGGCTACTTGGCTGGTTCCAGCCCGGTTCTCAGACCGCCACGATTGCATGGGCAGCGCTGATCGTCGCGTTTTTCGGAGCCAGCCAGGACGTTGTCATTGATGCTTATCGTCGCGAAATCCTGCCGGATGAGGAACTCGGGCTAGGTAACTCTATTCATGTTCAGGCCTACAGGCTGTCCGGCCTGATTCCGGGGTCGCTGTCACTGATTCTGGCCGACATTCTGCCCTGGGAGTCAGTATTCTGGATTACCGCCGGATTCATGCTGGCGGGCATTGGCATGACGTTGTGTGTTGCTGAACCTGAAACGGAGCGCCCTCCGGCGATGGGACTGTATGGCTCTGTGGTGGCGCCGTTTAAGGAGTATCTGCAGCGCAAGGGCTGGCAGGCTTTGTTGCTTATTCTGTGCTTTATGTTCCTGTATAAGCTCGGCGATAACATGGCGACGGCGTTATCCACCCCGTTTTATCTGGACCTCGGTTTCACCAAGACCGAAATAGGTCTTGTTGCCAAGAATGCGGCACTTTGGCCGGCGATCATCGGCGGACTGCTCGGTGGCGGGCTGATGATTAAGCTCGGTATTAATCGCGCCCTGTGGTTGTTCGGCGTCGTTCAGGTGGTCAGCATTCTGGGCTTCGCCGTGCTGGCGGCCAGCGGGGCCAAGCTCTGGTTGCTGGCATTGGTGATTGGTTTTGAGTATCTGGGGGTCGGCCTGGGTACGGCGGCTTTTACTGCCTTTATTGCCCGGGAAACCTCCAAGATGTACGCAGCGACCCAGTTCGCCTTGTTTACCGCGCTGGCTGCATTGCCGCGCACGTTTGCTAATGCCAGTACCGGATGGATTGTCGAGCAGATCGGCTGGGTAGAATTTTTTGTGCTATGTGCCGTGCTGGCTCTGCCGGGCATGCTACTCCTGTTCTGGGTGGCCCCCTGGCGCAGCGATGAGAGTGTCAGATCGTGAAGCGTCTGGTGATTCACGCCGGCATGGCTAAAACTGGTACCACGACCATTCAGGAATCCCTGGGCGAGATGGCCTCTGAGCTGCGCTCAGCCAATGTGGTTTACCCGGGCTGGCGGCCCTACAACCACTCATATGAACTGGCAGCCCTGTTTCGCCGTAACCCCAAGGTCGGGTTCTATTATCGCCAATTTGCCCCTCCGTCAGATGAGGCCTGGGAAGAAGAGCGAGAGCGATTGCTAGAACAATGGCGCGCGTTCTTTACCTCCTTCGACGAGGGTACGGCAATTGTCTCCGCAGAGGGGCTAGAGCAATTTTTTGTCGATGAGTTGCGTGCGTTTCTGGATTTCGCCGAACCGTTCTTCGACGAATGTGTCGCGGTTATCTATGTGCGTCATCCGCTGACGTCTATCAAGAGTCGTTGGGAGCAGGCAGTCAAGCAGCTCGATGCGCTGTCATCAGGCGAAGCGCTGTTGCAGGATTGCAAGCGCCGTACGCGTTTTGCCGCCGTGCGACGCTGGGCAAACGCGATTGGCGAGGACAGGCTGAAAGTGCGGGCATTTGACCCCGATCAGTTTGTGGGTGGCAACCCTGTCGATGATTTTTTACATTCGATCGACCTGGGGTATCTGACGCTGCCAATAGCAACTGAGCGCGCCAGCAATACGTCGCTGGGTTTCAACGGCACTTCACTCTTATTGCAGCTTAACGGCCAGTACCCCCTCTATCTGGATGGGGTTTATAACCCGGAGCGGGGTATGGCCCAGCATCAGGAACTACTGCATCGCCTGATGCGGGAAATCGAAGATACGCCGTTATCCATCGATGTGAAGTTCAATGATGAAGAAGCGGCTGCAATCAATCACGAAATTGCACTGGTTAATCAGTTCTTGCCCGGTGATGCGCAGTTTGCACAGGTACAGGCCAGTGATGGTGAATCGGATGTGCCTGAGCCGGACAAGGTTGCACCGCGCTATGTTGCCGCGCTGGTCAATGGCCTGCTGGGCTTGTTAGAGCGGGAAAAGGCCGACCGACAGCATCTTGCGCGAGAGGTGAAGCGGCTATCGACCGAGATGTTGGCACGGGAGGGTGAGCTTGCGGCCTTGCGTGAACTGTATCCGGAAGACGACGAGGTTGCAGCTAGTCCCAACGATAACGATTAAGATCGATAGATTTATTGGCCTTGAAGCCCACACCCTCTGCCTCCAGTCTTTCCCTTTGGGTATACTGCGATGCAGAACCTTCTGGAAGTGAAATGCGCCCCTGCGAGTTAACTACCCGGTGCCAAGGAATAAGGGTGTCCTCAGGGAGTCCCTTAAGCGCTCTGCCGACCCGCCGTGCGGCGCCTGGCAGTCCTGACTTGTGAGCCACATCGCCGTAGGTCGACACCTTGCCTTCGGGAATGAGTAATACGACCTGCCAGATGCGTTCATTGATATCAGTGTTCAACCGTGCGACCCGCACCACGAGAAAACAGATAATCCATGCACCATAAAATTCTCCGGATCGGCTCTGCAATGTCTTCGACTCGATCAATCCTGCTGCTGTTGGCAGTGCTTTTTACATCCCACAATGCATTAGCTGATCGCATATATTTCACTGATGGAGAGTCTATCACCGGCGTTATGGTCGGCATAGATGACGGCAAAGTGAGTTGGACGTCGGCGATACTCGGCGATTTACAAATTGAACTTCGCCACGTGGATTTCATAGAGAGCGGCGACCACTTCGACCTCAAGCTGACAGGCGAGGAACTCCACAATTGCTGGATGTTCGTGAAGCTGGATGAGCAGCATTTGCATTGTGATGAGGGTGTGCGGCCCTTATTGGACTGGAAGCTCGTGGTGGGGGCAGGGGAAACGCTGATGGATCCTCAGCCACTGTTGCAGCAGAAGGGCTCGGTTGCGCTGGCGCTTGAGGACTCATCTGGCAACAGCGATATCACCAAGTATGACGTCAATGCACGCAGTGAATTCCGGTTGTTGGACTCCCGTCATACCCTGGCGCTGCGCTATCAGGACGAAAGCGCCGATGGAGAGAAAACCCGTGAGTCCTGGCTGGGCAGCTACCAGTACGACCAATTTTTCACCGACCAGTGGTTTGTCACCGGGAACGGATTTTATGAGACCGATGAATTCAGGGAGCTGGATGAACGTTATTCCGTTGGTATGGGGATGGGATATCAGTTCCTGGAAACCGTTTATTTTGATCTGCTTGGCAAGGGGACGGTGAACTACGTAAACGAGGATTTCGCCACCGGCGAATCCCGCAGCCGTCCGGCATTCCTGTGGAATCTGGACTTTGCCTGGCGTATCGATGGGGGCGGGGTAGAAATGTTCCACCGCCACGCCTTGCTGCAGTCTTTTGAAGAGGGTACGGATTACGAGGTGAATACCCTCACCGGCTTCAAGTATCCAATTAGCGGCCAGCTCAGCTCGGTGGTGCAATTGGAATACAACTACGACAATCTGCCTGCAGAAGAGGCTATCGAAAAGGTCGACCGCAAATGGTCTGTGGGCGTCAACTACGCGTTTTAGAGACCTTGCAAATTCGTAGAGTGCCCCCATAGTTTCTCAGCGAGAGAGAGGACACAATGCGACTATTTTTTCTGCTTCTGCCATGGCTGGAGCTTTTCACATTAATACAGCTGGGGATTGAAACTTCCGCGCTCACGGCTATTTTTTACGTGCTCGCCACGCTGGTGCTTGGAATGGCTATTTTGCGCCGTCAGGGCATGCAATTGTTCCAGCAGCTGCGCGAAGCCCAGCAGGGGGCGGTCCTTGGTCCGCGGTTACTGGTGGATGATATGGCGATGGGCCTGGCGGGCATTCTGATTGCCGTTCCCGGCATATTGACCGATATTGCCGCCCTGGTGGTGATGATTGGCCCCTTGCGCCGGCGTGTGGCCCGTTTTTTTGGCGCTCCCGAGCCAGAACCCTACCGGCCCCAGTATGATCAGTCTGCCGACTCCGTTATCGAGGGGCAATTTCGCCGTGTCGATGACGATATGAGGCCATAAGGTATTGAAAATAAGGGTATAAATTTACTTTCAGGCCTTTCTGTCCAGCCCCTTGACCCCGCCGTAACTCGCACTAGAATTAGCACTCTCTTAAAAAGAGTGCTAACCGCCCCTTGAAATGCTCCGGGGCGGCCCCATGAACCTAGCAGCGCCCCGCTGAGGGCTCTCATAACATTGTCACTAGGAGAAACAGACAAATGAGTATCCGTCCCCTGTACGACCGCGTGGTCGTTCGTCGCAACGCAGAGGAAGAAACCAGTGCAGGTGGCATTCTGCTGCCCGGTTCCGCCAAGGAAAAGCCCAATCAGGGCGAGATCGTTGCAGTTGGTGAAGGCAAGGTCCTGGATAACGGCGAAGTACGCCCCTGGCCGTAAAAATTGGCGATACCGTGGTCTTCGGCCAGTACGCCGGCAGCAACACCATCGAAATCGACGGTGAAGAACTGATCATCATGGGTGAGAGCGAGATCTTCGCTGTGGTCGAATAAGACCCGCCCGAATAGAACACGACCAGATTAAGTTTTAAGGAATTTAGACGATGTCAGCAAAAGACGTATTTTTTGGCGACGACGCTCGCTCTCGCATGCTCAACGGCGTGAACACACTCGCCAACGCCGTTAAGGCAACTCTCGGCCCCAAGGGTCGCAACGTAATCCTCGACAAAGCCTTTGGCGCTCCTACCGTCACTAAAGACGGTGTATCTGTTGCCAAGGAAATCGAACTGGAAGACAAGTTCGAAAACATGGGCGCGCAGATGGTGAAGGAAGTTGCTTCCCAGGCTTCTGACGTGGCTGGTGACGGTACTACTACTGCCACAGTACTGGCTCAGTCCATCGTCAACGAAGGCTTGAAGTCTGTTGCCGCTGGTATGAACCCGATGGACCTCAAGCGCGGTATCGACAAGGCTGTTGCGGCTGCCGTTGAGAAGATCCTGGAAGCTTCCATTGCCTGTGAAGATTCCAAGGCGATTGCCCAGGTAGGCACTATCTCTGCTAACTCCGACGCCCAGGTAGGTGACATCATCGCCGAAGCCATGGACAAGGTTGGCAAAGAAGGCGTTATCACTGTTGAAGAAGGTTCCGGCCTCGAAAACGAGCTGGACGTGGTTGAAGGTATGCAGTTTGACCGAGGTTACCTGTCTCCCTACTTCATCAACAACCAGGACAGCATGAGCGTCGAATCCGAAGCGCCCTTCATCCTGCTGGTAGACAAGAAGATCTCCAACATCCGCGAACTGCTGCCCCTGCTGGAGCAGGTTGCCAAGGCTTCCAAGCCGCTGGTCATCATCGCCGAAGATGTTGAAGGCGAAGCCCTGGCCACCCTGGTTGTGAACAACATGCGCGGCATTGTTAAAGTTGCTGCCTGTAAGGCACCTGGATTCGGTGACCGTCGTAAGGCCATGCTGCAGGATATCGCTATCCTGACCGGCGGTACTGTGATCTCTGAAGAAGTGGGCCTGGACCTCGAGTCCGCCACTCTGGAACACCTGGGCACCGCCAAGCGCGTAACCATGGACAAAGACAACAGCACTATCATCGACGGTGCTGGTGAAGCTGCTGCTATCCAGGCGCGTGTGGGCGAGATCCGCACCCAGATCGAAAACACTTCTTCCGACTACGATCGTGAGAAGCTGCAGGAGCGCGTTGCCAAGCTGGCTGGCGGTGTTGCAGTCATCAAGGTTGGCGCCGCCACCGAGATCGAAATGAAAGAGAAGAAAGCCCGCGTTGAAGACGCCCTGCACGCGACCCGCGCTGCGGTGGAAGAGGGTGTTGTTGCCGGCGGTGGTGTTGCCCTGGTGCGCGCTGTTGCGGCTATCAAAGGTCTGGAAGGCGACAATGAAGACCAGAACCACGGCATTGCAGCTGCGCTGCGCGCCATGGAAGGTCCTCTGCGCCAGATCGTCGGCAACGCTGGTGACGAAGCCTCTGTGGTACTGGACAAGGTCAGCAATGGCGAAGGCAACTTCGGCTACAACGCTGGCACTGGCGAGTACGGCGACATGATCGAGATGGGTATTCTCGACCCCGCTAAGGTAACCCGCACTGCGCTGCAGGCCGCTGGTTCCGTGGCTGGTCTGATGATCACCACCGAGGTAATGGTTGCCGATGCACCTCAGGATGCGGCTGCGGCGGCACCTGCCATGCCAGACATGGGCGGCATGGGCGGCATGGGCGGCATGATGTAAGCCCAGCCTCTCAGGCAAACCCAAAAAGCCCGGCCCAGTGCCGGGCTTTTTCGTTTTTTGGGGGGGACATTTTTTGGGGACAGACCACAATTGTTTGGGGATCGACCGCGCTGTAGGGGACAGACCACATTTATTTGGGGAGAGAACAAGGTACGACCCGGGGAGTGCGGTCGGTCCCCTAATAAATGTGGTCTGTCCCCGAATGCTGGCCCGGTTTTGGTGGCCTTTGCCGCCGGTTTGCACTACGGTATACGCCCTCAGAACAGAACAATCCCTCCAGAGGTATCCATGTCACAAATCGTCACCTTCACCGAAGAAGAAAAGTACTGCCTGATCCAGATGGATGACGGCAAGGCCAATGCCATTTCATTTGTGATGCTCGAGCAGCTTGGTGCTGCGTTCGATCAGGCTGAAGCCGCGGGCAAGGTCGTTGTCCTTGCGGGGCGCGCTGGCAAGTTTTCGGCGGGCTTCGATCTCTCCGTTATGGGGCAGGGTGGCGATGCGATGATGGATCTCGTTACCCGTGGTGGCGATCTGGCCCGGCGTATGCTGACCTTCCCAACCCCGGTAGTGCTGGCCGTTACCGGCCATGCCCTGGCCATGGGTGCGATTATGCTGATGTCGGCCGATTACCGTATTGGAGCCTCAGGGCCCTTTAAGCTGGGTCTGAATGAGGTAGCTATCGGTATGACGCTGCCTTACTTCGGGGTAGAGATTGCCCGGGCCAAGCTTGCCCCGGCGCATTTTGATCGGGCCGTTAACTGTGGCGTATTGTACAACGCTGACGGTGGTGTAGCGGCGGGCTACGTGGATGAAGCCGTTGATGTGGACGGTGTGATGGCGCGTGCTGTTGCTGTGGCAGAACAGTTGTCTGGCATTAATATGGCTGCGCACAAGGCCACCAAGGAACGCGTTCGCGCGCCGCTGTTTGCCGCGCTTGAGCAGGCACAGCAGTTGGATGCGGAGAGCCTCAAGGCACTGATGGCCTGAGTATTTTCCCGCCAGGGGAAATCACTGATTCATAAAAAAGGCCCTGCACCGGGATCGGTGCAGGGCCTTTTCTGTTGTTTCGCGATGCGAAATCAGGCGAAGTTCGCGTTGACGAATTCCCAGTTAACCAGCGCCCAGAAGGCTGCCATGTACTTGGGGCGCGCATTGCGATAGTCGATGTAGTAGGCGTGCTCCCACAGATCGACTGTCAGCAGCGGTGTCACGCCTTCTTCAGTCAGCGGGGTAGCAGCATTGGAAGTGTTAACGATGGCCACGGAGCCGTCTGCATTTTTGACCAGCCAGGTCCAGGAAGAGCCGAAGTTGTTGATGGCGCTTTCGGTGAAGGCTGTCTTGAACGCGTCGAAAGATCCGAAGGCTGCATCGATGGCTGCAGCGATATCGTCGGTGGCTTCGCCGCCGCCATTGGGGCTCAGGCAGTTCCAGTAAAAGCTGTGGTTCCAGATCTGGGCCGCGTTGTTGAAGACGCCGCCTTCAGAGGTTTTTACGACTTCTTCGAGAGTTTTGCCTTCCAGGCCATTGGCTGCGGCCAGGCCATTCAGTTTGTCGACGTAAGTCTGGTGGTGTTTGCCGTAGTGGAATTCCAGCGTCTCGGCGGAGATGTGGGGCTCGAGCGCATCTTTGGCGTAGGGCAGGGCAGGCAGTTCAAAGGCCATGAGCAGTGTCCTCAATGTCGGTAGTGGTGGATGTACAACAGGAAAACCCCTACGAAGCGTAGGGGCTAGAAATCGCGCCTTTCGCGGCGCCGGCGCAAGTGTATAATCAACGGGCGACCACAACAATTAAAAAGGGGGGTATCGCATGATTCTCGAGTTTATTTTCCGCTGGGCCCACGTGCTGTTTGGCATTACGTGGATCGGCCTGCTCTATTACTTCAACTTCGTACAGACAGAATACTTCAAGGAAGCCGAGGCAGACGCCAAGGCCGATGCCGTAAAGAAACTGGCTCCGCGCGCGTTGTGGTGGTTCCGTTGGGGCGCCATGTTCACGTTCCTTACCGGTCTGGTACTGCTGCACCTGGTCGGTGCATCAACCAACCTCAAAGGTATGCCGGTGATCTGGATTGGCTCCCTGGCGGGTATCCTGATGTTCCTGAACGTATGGCTCATCATCTGGCCTAACCAGCAGATTGTTATTGGCCTGAAAGAAGGCGACGGCCCTGCAGCGGCTGCGAAGGCTGGCCTGGCATCACGCACCAATACGCTGTTTTCTGGCCCCATGCTGTTCGGTATGCTCGGTTCCAAGCACCTGTACATTGCCGATATCAGCATGGCCGGTGTCGGCGCGTGCGCGGCGATTATTCTGGCGCTCGAAGCCAACGCCCTGTTCGGTAAAACTGGCCCGATGACCTCAGTGAAAGGTGTCATTCACTGCAGTGTCGCACTGACGGCTGTTATCTGGGCGTTGCTGGCTTTCCTGTAAGCACCAGGCAGTTCCTGAGAAGCCCGTTCGCGGGCTTCTTTTCGTTTGAATTTGCCGAAATTGTCGCTGGGGTGCCGGGCCTTGTTCCTGTAAGATAGCGTCCCAGTTCAGGAGAGGTGAGATATGCCCCAGATGACTGGTGAAAAGAAGTACAAGCGCATTCTGCTCAAGTTGAGCGGCGAGGCGCTGACCGGCAGTGAAGCTTTTGGCATTGACCCCAAAGTGCTCGACCAGATGGCGCTGGAAATCGGCCAGTTGGTTGGTATTGGTGTGCAGGTGGGCCTGGTAGTAGGTGGCGGTAATCTGTTCCGCGGCGCCGCGCTGCAGACAGCGGGTCTGGACCGGGTCACCGGTGACCATATGGGCATGCTGGCCACGGTGATGAATGCACTGGCACTGCGCGACGCGCTGGAACGCTCCAACATCTCAACCCAGGTCATGTCTGCGATTCCCATGAGTGGCGTGGTAGATCACTATGATCGCCGCAAGGCCATTCGAGCGTTGAATAACGGTGATGTGGTTATTTTTTCAGCAGGCACCGGTAACCCCTTCTTTACCACAGATTCGTCGGCCTGCCTTAGAGGCATCGAGGTCGATGCGGAGCTGGTGCTCAAGGCGACCAAGGTCGATGGCGTGTACTCGGCCGACCCCATGAAAGTGGCGGATGCCGTTAAGTATGATCGCCTCACTTACGATGAGGTGCTGGACAAAAAACTTGAGGTGATGGACCTCACCGCAATTTGCCTGTGTCGGGATCACGATATGCCGGTGCGGGTATTCGAAATGGAGAAGCAGGGCGCCCTGCTCAATATCGTCCGCGGTGGCGATGACGGTACTTTGATTGAACAATCGGC
Source organism: Halioglobus japonicus (assembly GCF_001983995.1). Lineage (NCBI taxonomy): Bacteria > Pseudomonadati > Pseudomonadota > Gammaproteobacteria > Cellvibrionales > Halieaceae > Halioglobus > Halioglobus japonicus. Next base: position 1,844,068 of record NZ_CP019450.1, read on the forward strand.
GCCACAGGAGGAATCATAAACGTGATCGACGATATTAAATCTGAAGCTGGAGAGCGCATGGGAAAAAGCCTCGACGCGCTGAATCACAATTTCAACAAAATCCGCACAGGCCGTGCGCACCCCAGCCTGCTTGATGGCCTGAAGGTAGAGTATTACGGTTCCGATACCCCCTGAATCAGGTGGCTAACGTGAACGTGGAAGATGCACGCACCCTGTCTCTGACTGCCTGGGACAAGACTATGATCCCGGCCATTGAAAAAGCGATTATGAAGTCCGACCTCGGCCTGAACCCGGCGACGGCAGGCGAGGTGATTCGTATCCCGATGCCGATGCTGACCGAGGAAACCCGCAAGGGCTATATTCGCCAGGCGCGCCAGGAGGCGGAGTCTGCTCGCGTCTCTATTCGCAATGCCCGTCGCGATGCCAATGGCATGCTCAAGGACCTCGTCAAGGAAAAGGAAATTTCTGAGGACGATGAGCGTCGCGGTCAGGATGAGGTGCAAAAGCTCACCGACGGCTTCGTTGCCAAAGTTGAAAAAATGTTGGCTGAGAAAGAAGCCGACCTCATGGAGATCTAGGGCCCTTAGCCCTGGTCTCAGCCATGTCTGAATCCAATTCGCGGGGCGAAACTGACAGTCGCGAAACCGTTGTGCCACGGCATGTTGCCATCATCATGGATGGCAACAATCGCTGGGCAAAGCGCAACGGCGTTCCCGGCCCAGCCGGCCATCGCGCCGGCGTAGAAGCAGTCCGCAATATTCTCCGAGCCTGCCGTAACCACGGCGTTGAAGTGCTCACCCTATTTGCTTTCAGCAGTGAAAACTGGGGTCGTCCGCTGCCCGAGGTGCGGGCATTGCTGGCCCTGTTGTCGCGCTATTTGCGCAGTGAAGTGCGCGAACTGCACAAGGACGGTATTCGCCTGCGGTTTATTGGCGAGCGCTCGCGATTCAGTGGCCGCCTGCAGCGCTTGATGCAGCAGTCTGAACATCTCACTGCTGGCAATACCGAGGCCACTGTCGTGATTGCGGTAGATTACGGCGGCCAGTGGGACATCGCCCAGGTAGCGCAAAAGCTGGCCCGCCAGGCCCAATTGGGAGAGCTTGACCCCGACAGCATCGACGCTCAGATGATTGATCGGAATATCTCTATTGCCGACCTGCCGCGCCCCGACCTTTGCATACGCACCGGGGGCGATGCTCGTATCAGTAATTTCATGCTGTGGCATTTCGCTTACAGTGAGCTGTATTTCACGAACACTCTGTGGCCTGATTTTGGCGAACTGGAATTCGCCCGGGCGCTGGCTGACTATAGCCGCCGCGAACGGCGTTTCGGGCTGCGTGATCCCGATGGCCTGGTGGCAGGAGCAGATCTCGATGCTTAAGCAGCGCATTATTACTGCGCTGATAATGGCGGGCCTCTTTCTCGCCGCTATCGCCTTTCTCTCGGTCCCTGCTCTGGCGTTGGCGATTGCCCTGATTGTGCTCGCCGGCGGTTGGGAATGGTCGCGTCTGGCCGGCTGGGAAAGTGCCCCTGCCAGAGGCCTGTTTGTAGCAGTGCTGGGCAGCGTACTGGGTGTTATCTACGTAACATGCGGCTTGGGTCAAAACCCGGCTCGTGAACAGGTTCAGCCGATTCTTGGTCTGGCGACCCTGTGGTGGTCATTTGCCCTGTTGTGGATTAAGTCCTACCCGGGAAGTGCGGTGCTCTGGAGTAACCGGTGGATGCGCTCCCTGATCGGGTTGCTGGTGCTTGCGCCGGCCTGGACAGCGGCGATCTACCTGCTGAGCTTCTCTCAGGGAGGCCTGTTGTTGATTTCCATGGTGGTCATCGTTGTGGCAGCGGATGTCGGTGCGTATTTCAGCGGGAAGTCCCTGGGCAAACACAAGCTGGCGCCGGCGGTCAGCCCGCGAAAACCTGGGAGGGTTTCTGGGGTGGTGAGATTGCCGCTGCTGCGGTCGGTGTTGCGTTGTGGTTTTTCCTGCCCGCCCAGGGCGCACATATTTCCCTGCTGGCCGTGCTGGCCATTGTAGTGGCGACCAGTATTGCCTCAGTCGTGGGTGACCTGACCGTCAGCATGGTCAAACGCGAAAGTGGCTGCAAAGACAGCGGTAGCCTGCTGCCGGGTCACGGTGGTTTCCTCGACCGTCTCGACAGTCTCTGTGGAGCCGCACCGGTATTTACCCTGGGTCTGGTTCTGGCGGGCTGGTGACGATGAGCAGTGCGGTACGTCAGGTCTCTGTTCTAGGGTCCACAGGTTCTATTGGTGTCAGCACCCTCGATGTGATCGGGCGCCACCCCGAAGATTTCCAGGTGTATGCCCTGGCCGCACACCGCTCGGTAGACGCCATGCTTGCCCAATGTGAGCAGTTCCAGCCGCGCTATGCCGTTATGGCTGATGAAAGGGCTGCTGAGGCCCTGCGCAAGGGGCTGGCAGCGGGTTCGGTCACCGAGGTATTGTGTGGTGATGCAGGCCTGGAGCAGGTTGTGACTGCCCCGGAAGTCGACTGTGTCATGGCGGCCATCGTCGGTGCCGCCGGCCTGCCTTCTACCCTCGCGGCGGCGCGAGCGGGCAAAACTCTGTTGCTGGCGAACAAGGAGTCGCTGGTCATGGGAGGCCATCTCCTGATGCAGGCCGTGCGCGATTCAGGCGCCCGATTGTTGCCTATCGACAGCGAACACAACGCGATTTTTCAGTGCATGCCCGCTGATAGCGAGGCGCGCCCTCAACTCAAGGGCGTGAGTAAGGTTTTGCTGACGGCCTCTGGTGGCCCGTTCCGCAACTGGACCCACGCGCAAATGGCCGAGGCCACCCCGGATCAGGCTTGCGCGCACCCTAACTGGTCCATGGGGCGCAAGATTTCCGTAGACTCCGCAAGCCTGATGAACAAGGGGTTGGAATTTATCGAAGCCTGCTGGATTTTTGATGTCGGCCCGGAACAGGTTGATGTGATTGTGCACCCGCAGAGTATTATTCACTCCATGGTGCAGTATGTGGACGGTTCGGTGATTGCCCAGCTCGGCAATCCCGATATGCGTACCCCCATAGCTTACGGGCTAGCCTGGCCCCAGCGGGTGGATGCCGGCGTGGCGCCGCTGGATCTGATTACCACCGCCAGGCTCGATTTCGAGGCTCCGGACGAGCAGCGGTTCCCCTGTTTGCGCCTGGCCCGTGAGTCGGTGGCGAGCGGTGGCACGGCCATGGCTATCTGTAATGCTGCCAATGAGGTGGCGGTAGAGGCATTTCTGGACGAGAGAATTCGCTTTACGGACATTCCGCGAGTGATTGAGTCGGCCATGGAACGGGTGACCTCGGTTGAACCGACGGACCTCGATGTGGTCGAAACTGCAGACAGGGAGGCCCGGGAGGCCGCCCGCGAAGCGATAGGGACGCTGGTCAGCTAATGGACATGTTGTACACCATACTTATCACGCTCTTCACCCTGGCCGTGCTGGTGGCGGTGCACGAGTACGGCCATTTCTGGGTGGCCCGCAAGTGCGGCGTTAAAGTCATTCGATTCTCCATCGGCTTCGGCAAATCCCTCGGCAGCTGGCGGGACAGCCAGGGCACGGAATATTCAGTCGCCGCCATTCCCCTGGGCGGCTACGTCAAAATGTTGGACGAGCGCGAGGGCGACGTGCCCGAGGAAGAGCTCGAACAGGCATTTAATCGCAAACCCGTACTCCAGCGCATTGCCGTTGTGGCCGCCGGCCCGCTGGCAAACCTGTTATTGGCTGTGGTCGCCTACTGGTTCCTGTTTATGGCTGGTGAGCGCGGCTATGCGCCGGTTATTGGTGAGGTAGAGACCGGCTCCATCGCCGATGTGGCGGGCCTGGAGACTGGTCAGGAAATTGTCGCGGTAGATGGCACCGATACCCCCACCTGGCGCGCCCTGAGCTTTGCATTGCTGGATCGTATCGGTGATTCCGGCACCATTGAATTTGCGGTGAGCTACCCCGGTTCCGATATGGTCTATGAGTCAGAGGTGGTTATTGACCGCTGGCTGTCTGAGCAGGAGGAACCCGATCTGTTCGGCGGCCTGGGTATTGCCATGTACACCCCGGATGTACCGCCTGTGGTAGACAGCGTGAGCGAGGGCAGCCCCGCTGCCGCTGCTGGCCTGCAGACCGGCGACCGGGTGCTGCGGGCAGATGCTGTGCCCATGGAAAAGTGGATGGATTGGGTGGAATATGTGCGCGCCCGACCAGGCCAGCCCATTACCCTTGAGATTGAGCGCGACGGCCAGATTGAGCAGCGTGTCATCACCCCTGAACGCGTGGTGGAAGAGGGTGCTGAGCCCTTTGGCCGCGTCGGTGTGGGCGTTGCCCTGCCGGAAATGCCCCCGGAAATGATTCGCACCTTCCAGCGCGGCCCGATTGAGTCAATGGGGGCTGCGGTGGTGCAGACCTGGGAACTGGTCGGATTTACCCTGAATTCGATCAAGAAAATGATCATGGGGCTCATCTCGCCGAAAAACTTGAGCGGCCCTATTACCATTGCTAAAGTGGCCTCCGCCTCCGCCAAGTCGGGGCTGGAGTCCTATATTGGCTTCCTGGCCCTGCTCAGTGTAAGCCTCGGCGTATTGAACCTGTTGCCGGTCCCGGTACTGGACGGGGGACACCTGTTGTTTTACACCGTGGAGCTCTTGGCTGGACGGCCTGTACCTGAGAAAATACAGGCCCTTGGATACCAGGTGGGCCTGTTTCTGGTGCTGGGAATGATGGCACTGGCTCTATATAACGATTTTACGCGCTTGTAGCGAACAGTAAGAACAACTCAGCTACATGCTGAATCTGTCGATTGAGTGAATTTTGATTAAGCGATATTGCAAACACCTGGCCGTGGTACTTCTCCTTTTGGTACCTCATGCCTACGCCGAGACATTTATCATCTCTGACATTCGGGTGGAGGGACTGCAGCGGATTTCAGCCGGTAGTGTCTTTGCTTCGCTGCCGGTGGCGGTGGGCGACATGGTGGACGAGCGCGCGATTCGCGCCTCGGCACGCAGCCTGTTCTCGACAGGTAATTTTGACGATATTCGCATCGGCCGGGACGGCAATGTCCTTGTGGTCGTGGTGGCCGAGCGCCCCAGCATTAGCGAGATCAATATCGACGGCAACAAGGCGATCGAAACCGAAGCTCTGCTCGAAGGCCTCAAGGGTGCGGGCCTGGCGGTTGGCCAGGTATTCCAGCGGTCTACCCTCGAAGGCATGCAATTGGAACTGCAGCGCCAGTACGTCCAGCAGGGTCGTTATGACGCCAGCATTGATACCGAGGTGGTGCCGGAGCCGCGCAACCGGGTCACAATCAATATCGACGTCAACGAAGGTACCGTGGCGGCGATCAAGCACATCAACGTGGTGGGCAATGAAGTATTCACCGACGATGAGCTCGGGGAAGTCTTCGAACTCAAAACGACGGGCTGGCTGTCCTTTTTTACCAACGACGACAAGTATTCCAAAGAGAAGCTGACCGGTGACCTGGAATCCCTGACCTCTTACTACATGGACCGCGGCTATCTGCAGTTCCGCATCGACTCTACCCAGGTGTCGGTATCCCCCAACAAAGAAGAAGTCTACATTACCGCCAACGTGACCGAGGGCGACAAGTTCACTGTGGGCAGCGTCGATCTGTCCGGAGACCTGGTGTTACCTGAGGAAGACCTGCGTCGCTTCATGCTGGTAGCAGAGGGGCAGACCTTCTCACAGCAGCTGGTGACGAGTACCGAGGAATATATGACTCGTCGCCTGGGCAATGAAGGCTATAACTTCGCCAAGGTGACCGGTATTCCCGAGGTGGAAGAAGGTGAAACCACGGTAAGCATGAAGTTCTTCGTTGATCCCGGCAAACGCACCTACGTGCGCCGCATCAGCTTCAAGGGCAACATGAAGACGGCCGACGATGTACTGCGCCGTGAAATGCGCCAGATGGAGAGTGCCCCCGCCTCCTCGGCCAAAATTGAGCAGTCTCGCGTTCGTCTGGAGCGACTGGGCTATTTCAGCCGGGCCACGGTGGAAACACCACAGGTGCCTGGCCACGATGATTTGATTGACGTCGAATACAGCGTGGAAGAGCAGTCCTCGGGCAGTATTGGCGCCAGCTTCGGCTACGCCCAGGACGCGGGCCTGATTCTCGGCCTGAATCTGCAGCAGGATAACTTCATGGGTACTGGTAAGCGGGTTGGTATTAACCTGAACTCCTCGCGCTACCAGGATCTTTATAACTTCAGCTACACCAACCCTTATTACACTGAAGACGGTGTGAGCCGCGGCTTTAATGTGTTCTACCGCTCCACTGACCTTTCCGAGGTGAACGTGGCCAGCTATACCACCGATACCATGGGCGCATCCCTGAACTTCGGTTACCCGATTAAGGAAACCCAGCGTCTGGGTTTCAGCTTCGGTATCTCCGACACCGAGATCACAGCCGGTCGCTTTGCCGTCCAGGAGATCAAGGCCAGCCCACGTCTGGAAGACGGGGTGGAGTACTGGTTTGACAGCACCCAGCTGCCCGATGGCACCTTTGCCGGACCTGAAGAGGTGTTCCCGATCGATACGCTGCCACCGTCGTATCTGACACCGCCTGCTGACCTGGGCTTCCTCGATGAGAACGGCGACGAATTCTTGAACTGGACCATCACCGCCAGCTGGACACAATCCACCCTGAACCGCGGTCGTTTCGCCACCCGAGGTACCTCGAACTCAGTTTCGCTGGAAGTGGCCATGCCGGGCTCTGACCTGGAGTTCTACAAGCTGAATTACCGCGGTGAAGTCTACTTCCCGATCAAGGGTGAGTGGGTAATGCGCTTCCGCGGAGAACTGGGCTATGGCGACGGTTATGGCGATGCCACCGAGCTGCCGTTCTACGAGCACTTCTTTGCCGGCGGTTTCGGCAGTGTGCGTGGCTTCGAGAGCAACACCTTGGGACCGCGTTCCACGCCCGCAGAGCTCTATGAGGGCCGCGGCGCGGTGACAGAGGTCGACGAGGAAACCGGCGAGCCCACCGCCATCGGCGACTTTGGTTATGTCGCGGTTGATGACAAATTGCTCTATGAGACTCTCAACGACGACCCCGATCCCTTCGGTGGCAACGTGTTGGTTGAGGGTAGTGCTGAGCTCCTGTTCCCGCTGCCGTTCATCAAGGATCGCAGCCAGCTGCGCTCTGCCTTCTTCGTGGACGTGGGCAACGTATTCAATACCAACTGCGGTGTAAACCAGATCAACTGCTTCGATATCGATGCCGATGAACTGCGTTATTCCGTGGGTGTGGGCGTAACCTGGATTACCGGGTTCGGCCCCATGACATTCAGCCTGGCCAAGCCGCTTAATGCCGGCGACGAGGATGAGGAAGAAGCCTTCCAGTTCACCCTCGGCCGAGGCTTCTGATTTTTACCTGACGATTGGAGATAACCGTGTCTAAATTTTTCAAAGTAACCCTTGCTGCGCTGGCGTTTACACTGTCTGGCGCTGCGATGGCCCAGGGCAAAATTGCCGTTGTAAACCTGCAGGAAGCTATTCTGCAGACTGATCTGGCCCAGAAGCGCATTGAAGAAGTGCGCAACGGAGACGACTACAAGGCCGACAAAGCCGAGTTCGACAAGCTCAAAGCCGAAATGGAAGAGCTGGTGAAGTCTTTCCAGAAAGATGCCGCGGTGATGAGCCAGGAACAACAGACCGCTGCGCGCCAGAAGCTGGCCAGCAAGCAGTCAGACCTTGAGCACGTTGGTGGCAAACTGCAGCAGGCCGAGCAGGTGGCGGGCCAGCAGTTGCTGCAGGAGCTGTCTCCCAAGGTTCAGGAAGTCCTGCGTGAACTGATCGCTACTGAAGGCATTGGCCTGCTGATGCCGCGCGCTTCCGTGATTCACGCGGATCCCGGCTACAGCATTACCGCCAAGGTGACTGACAAGCTCAACCAGGCCAACTAAGGCGCCCTGGTAATGACTCTCGGGGAGCTGGCGGAACAATTGGGCCTGACACTCTCAGGCGATCCCCAGCGCCCCGTGTCCGGCCTTGGCACCCTCGCCAATGCTGGCCCCGAGGAAGTGACCTTCCTCGCCAATCCCAAGTTCCTGTCCCAACTCGAAAAAACCCGAGCCGCAGCGGTGATTTTACGTGCGGATATGGTCGAGGCCTGTCCGGTGGGCAGCCTGGCTGCCGAAGACCCATATCTTAGCTACGCCCGCGCTACGGCGCTGTTTGATGGGGCGCCCGCTGTCCCTGAGGGCGTGCACCCCAGCGCAACGGTTGCCGCGGAAGCAAACATCGGTGAGGGAGCCTCTATTGGCCCCAATGCGGTGGTGGAAACCGGGGCTGATATCGGTGCCGGTGTCTCTATCGGGGCGAACGTGGTGGTCGGACAAAACTGTCGGATTGGCGCCGGCAGTGCCCTGATGCCCGGTGTGGTGCTCTACCACGACGTGCACCTGGGTGAACGCTGCCTCATCCACAGCCAGACCGTGATTGGCTCCGATGGCTTTGGCTTTGCCCCCTGTAAGGCCGGCTGGCAAAAAATCCATCAGCTGGGCGGCGTGCGCATCGGTAATGACGTGGAAATTGGCGCCGGTGTGACGATTGATCGCGGTGCACTTGAGCATACGGTGCTCGAAGATGGTGTGATAATCGACAACCAGGTGCACATCGCCCACAACTGTCGTATCGGCAAAAATACCGCGATAGCAGGTTGCACCGGAATGGCCGGAAGTTCGATCATAGGCGCTAACTGTACGCTGGCTGGAATGGTGGGTGTGGCAGGGCATCTCGAGATTTGTGACAACGTCCATGTGACAGGCATGAGCATGGTGAGCAAGTCCATTACCGAGCCCGGTTCCTACTCCTCCGGTACGCCAATGATGCCCTCGCGGGACTGGCGCAGAAGCGCGGTGCGCTTTAGCCAATTGGAACGTATCTACCAGCGGCTGGCCTCCCTTGAAGACAAGTAAGGGCCCTAGCTCCAAAGGAACAGCAATTCATGATGGATGTCATCGAAATCCGCAAACACCTTCCGCATCGCTACCCGTTTTTGCTGGTAGACCGGGTGGTGGAACTGAATCTGGGCGAATCAATCGTCGCCTACAAGAATCTTTCGGTTAACGAACCGTTTTTTGACGGTCACTTTCCTGACCAACCCGTTTTCCCCGGTGTACTGTTGGTAGAGGCCATGGCCCAGGCGGCCGGTATCCTCGGTTTCAAAACCATGGACAAGACGCCTGCTGACGGCTCTATCTACTACTTTGTCGGCGCCGATAACCTGCGCTTTAAGCGTCCCTGTGTGCCAGGAGACCAGGTGATGCTGCGGGCCTCCATTGTCGGCGAGCGCCGCGGTATCTGGAAATTCGACGTCAAGTCTGATGTCGATGGCGAGCTGGCGGCTTCCGCCACGATTCTCTGCGCTGACCGATGATTCACGAACTGGCTCTTGTCGATCCTTCCGCAAAGCTTGCGGATGACGTGGTGGTCGGCCCATGGTCGATGATCGGGCCTGAGGTCGAAATTGGCCCCGGGACGATTATCGAGCCCCATGTGATTATCCGTGGCCCCACCGTTATCGGTGCCAATAACCACGTTTACCAGTTCTCCAGCATTGGCGAGGCTACTCCTGATCTCAAGTATCGCAACGAGCCGACCCGGCTGGTGATTGGCGACAACAACATTATCCGTGAGAACGTGACGATTCATCGTGGCACGGTGCAGGACCGTTCCGAGACCACGATTGGTAACGGCAACCTGATCATGGCCTACGTTCATATTGGCCACGACTCGGTGGTGGGCAACAACACTATTCTGGTTAACAACACCGCCCTGGCTGGCCATGTGCATGTGGGTGACTGGGCGATTCTCAGTGGCTATACCCTCGTGCATCAGTTCTGCAAGATCGGCGCACACAGCTTCAGCGGTATGGGCACTGCCATTGGCAAGGATGTACCTGCCTATGTCACGGTCAGCGGCTCACCCGCTGAGGCCAAAACGATCAATATCGAAGGCCTGCGTCGCCGCGGTTTATCCGCCGATGCCATTAGTCAGCTGCGCCGTGCATTCAAGATTCTCTATCGCCAGGGCCTGACCCTGGATATTGCCCTGCAACGGCTGGAGTCTATGCTCCGAGAAACGCCCGAAGTGCAGATTCTTATCGATTCCGTGCGCGCTTCTGAGCGCGGCATCGTCAGGTAGTATTCATGCCTTCGGGCACATTGCGTATTGGTGTCCTTGCCGGCGAAGCCTCTGGCGATATTCTCGGCTCCCGAGTGCTGGCAGCACTTCGAGAACAATGCGACGAACTCATCGTTGAAGGCATTGGCGGCCCGCTAATGGAAGCCCAGGGCCTGCAGAGCATGTTTCCCATGGACCGTCTGTCGGTCATGGGCTTTGTCGAGCCACTCAAGCGCCTGCCAGAACTGTTGCGTATCCGCCGCACGGTGTTCGAGCATTTTCGCGACAATCCGCCGGATTTATTCCTCGGCATTGATGCACCGGACTTCAACCTGACCCTGGAGCGCAAGCTCAAGGCCCACGGCGTCAAAACTGCGCATCTGGTCAGTCCCTCAGTGTGGGCCTGGCGACAGCGCCGCATCCACAAGATCAAGCGCTCTGTCGATCTGATGCTGTGCTTGTTTCCATTTGAGACGCGCATTTACGAAGAGCACGATGTGCCCGTGCGGTTTGTGGGGCATCCCCTGGCCGATGAGCTGCCTGATCGCGCCGATGCGGCTGCGGCCCGCAACGACCTGAATTTGCCCGCTCAGGGCAAGATACTCGCCTTACTGCCCGGCAGTCGCGGCGGTGAGGTTCGCATGTTGGCCCCGGTATTCCTGCAGGCGGCTCGCCTTTTGTGGCAACTCAACCCCCAGCTCAGCTTTGTGTTGCCTGCTGCAAATCAGGCCCGGGAAGCCGAACTGCGCAAGCTACTGACCCAACAAACCGACCTGCCGGTAACTCTGATTAGTGGCCGCTCCCGCGAGGTGATGGCCGCCGCTGATGCCATTCTGCTGGCCTCCGGTACCGCCACCCTGGAGGCCGCATTGGTGAAGCGTCCTATGGTCGTGGCTTACCGCATGGCCGCGCTGTCCTGGTGGCTGGTGCTGCGCCTGGCCATCACTCCGTTTGCGGCATTGCCAAACGTATTGTCGGGTCGAGCACTGGTGCCAGAGCTGCTGCAGGATGGCGCCACGGCGGAGGCCATGGCCGCCTCAGCAGAACCGCTTCTGGAGGGCGGTGAGGCCGCCCAGAAGCAGATCAGTGCCTTCGACGATATCCATGCCACCCTGCGCCGCGACTATGCGCACCGGGCTGCCGAAGCCCTGCTGGAGCTGGCCCGTGGATGACCTGTTCGAAGTCAGTTATGAAGGTGCCGATCTTGCTGGTGTCGACGAAGTAGGGCGGGGCCCGCTGGCGGGCGACGTGGTGGCTGCCGCAGTCATCCTCGATCCGGCGCGGCCGATCGAGGGCCTGCGCGATTCCAAGAAACTCACCGAGGCTCGCCGTGAATCACTGGCAAAGGCTATCAAGGAACACGCCATTGCCTGGTCTATCGCCCGGGCTTCGGTGGCGGAGATCGACGAACTCAATATTCTGCATGCATCAATGCTGGCCATGAAACGCGCGGTTGAAGCGCTGGCCCCACAGCCGGGCTATGTATTGGTTGATGGCAATCGCCTGCCGGTCTGGCATTACGCCTCGGAGCCGGTCGTCAAGGGCGATGATCGGGTGCCGGCCATTGCGGCGGCGTCGATTCTGGCCAAGGTGCAGCGCGACAATGAGCTGATTGAGCTGGAAGCCCGTTATCCGGGTTACGGTTTCGCGAAGCACAAGGGCTACCCGACGGCAGCCCATCTGAGTGCCTTGCGCGAGCTGGGGGTGACGCCTGTGCATCGTCGGTCGTTCGGGCCTGTCAGAGAGCTATTGTAGTTCTTTAGTGCCCCGCCGCAGCGCGGGTGGCCGGTGAGGCTTACCTCACGGCCGCATGCTCCGCTTCGGCGGCTACGGCCTCGGGGCAACTCGGCGTGGGATTGCTGCGCAATCCTCAAGCACGCCTCAAACACTTACCGAGGAAAGCCCTTCGCCGCCTCTCGCTGCGCATTGGCGCGGTCTGATGGTGAGGTAAGCCCCACCGACCATCCGCACTGCTCTTGGCGTGAAAGGCCTCATGATAGTGGCGCCTCATTTTACCTGCCTTGTGGTACGGATCGATGAGCGGAGGCAGCTGTAAGCCTTCAGAAATCGTCGGGAGGCATGGATGCCGTGCGCCGAAGCGCGCCATGGATGGCCTTGCAGCGGTTTCTGAAGGCTTACAGGTGACTCCGATCCGGTTAGCAAAAACTCCGCAAACACTTCGAGCGAGAGAAAACTGCTGCCGAAAAAACCCAACAAATGTACACTGCATGAATGACTTCGTTTGTGCATTTACGCCTCCACTCCGAGTATTCAATTGTCGATGGCCTGGTGCGGCTCAAGCCCCTGATGGGCAGGGTAGCCGAGCTGGGCATGCCCGCCGTAGCAGTCACTGACTTCACCAATTTCTACGGCCTGGTAAAGGCCTACAAAGCTGCCTTTGGCGCCGGTGTGCAGCCCATTTTTGGCACCGACCTCAGGGTGATGGAAGCCGACGATCCCGAGAAGTCCTACCCCATGTGCCTACTGGCCATGAATGAGGCCGGTTACAAGAACCTTACGCTGCTGATATCCCAGGCCTATACCGATGGCCAGTATCTCGGTGAGCCCTATGTGCGCAAAGCCTGGCTTGAGGAGTGCGCTGAAGGCGTGATTGCCCTGTCGGCCGGTGCTGCCGGTGATGTGGGCCATGCACTGCTCAGCGATAAGCCCGAGCTTGCCCGGGAGCGGGCTGAGTACTGGATGAATCTTTACCCTGGGCGCTACTACCTCGAGTTGCATCGCACCGGGCGTGAAGGTGACGAGACTCATCTGCACCGGGCCGTGGCACTGGCTGGAGAACTGGAGTGTCCCGTGGTGGCGACAAACGATGTGCGCTTCCTGGAGGCCTCAGAGTTTGAGGCGCATGAGGCGCGGGTGTGTATTGGTGAGGGCAGGGCGCTGGACGACCCGCGCCGGGTGCGCGCTTATACCGATCAGCAGTACCTGCGCTCGCCCCAGGAAATGCAGGAGCTGTTTGCAGATATTCCCGAAGCACTGGCCAACTCGGTAGCTATTGCCCGCCGTTGTAACGTCGTGTTGGAGTTAGGCAAACCGTATCTGCCCGATTATCCCATCCCCGATGGCATGACCATGGATGAGTTTTTCCGGCAGTTGTCCCACGATGGGTTGGATGCGCGCCTGGAAGTTTTGTTTGATACCAGTGCCAGCGATTTTCCCGAGGTGCAACAACGCTATCGCGAGCGCCTGGATTTTGAGCTCGACACCATTGTGCAAATGGGTTTCCCCGGCTACTTCCTGATCGTGATGGACTTTATCCGCTGGGCCAAGGAGCACGATATTCCCGTCGGGCCAGGGCGGGGTTCCGGTGCCGGTTCGCTGGTGGCCTATGCGATGGAGATTACCGACCTCGATCCCATCGAATACGACCTGCTGTTCGAGCGCTTCCTTAACCCCGAGCGGGTATCCATGCCTGACTTTGACGTCGACTTCTGTATGGAGAAGCGCGACAAGGTTATCGAGTACGTGGCGGATAACTACGGCCGCGAGGCCGTTTCGCAGATTATTACGTTCGGCACCATGGCCGCCAAGGCGGTGGTGCGCGACGTGGCCCGGGTTCAGGGTAAGTCCTACGGCCTGGCCGACAAACTCTCGAAGATGATTCCCTTTGAAGTGGGCATGACCCTGGAAAAAGCGCTCGAGCAGGAAGAGCCACTGCGTGAGTTTCTTGCCGAGGATGACCAGGCCCAAGAAATCTGGGACATGGCCGAGCAACTCGAGGGGGTGACCCGGGGTGTGGGCAAACACGCCGGTGGTGTGGTGATCGCGCCTTCCAAACTGACGGATTTCTCGCCGCTTTATTGCGACGAAACGGGTTCCGGCCTCGTCACCCAATACGACAAGGGCGACGTGGAAGACGCCGGGCTGGTCAAGTTCGACTTCCTCGGCCTGCGTACCCTCACAATCATCGATTGGGCCGTGAAAATGATTAACCCGGCTAGGGCGCGCGCCGGTGAAGAGCCTCTGGATATTATGCAGATTCCGCTGGACGACGCGCCCAGTTTCCGCCTGCTCATGTCCGCCGAGACTACCGCCGTGTTCCAGCTGGAATCGCGCGGTATGAAAGATCTGATCAAACGCCTGCAGCCAGACTGTTTCGAGGACATTGTGGCACTGGTGGCCCTGTTCCGCCCAGGCCCACTGCAGTCGGGCATGGTAGATAACTTTATCAACCGCAAGCACGGGCGCGAGGAAATCTCTTACCCCGACGCGCAATACCAGCACGAGTGGCTGCAGCCGATTCTGCAGCCCACCTACGGCATCATCCTGTACCAGGAGCAGGTGATGCAGATAGCCCAGGAGCTGGCCGGCTATACCCTGGGTGGTGCGGATATGCTGCGTCGTGCCATGGGTAAGAAAAAGCCCGAGGAGATGGCCAAGCAGCGCGCCATCTTCGAAGAGGGTGCCCAGGGCAAGGGTGTTGACGGCACCCTGGCCATGAAGATTTTCGACCTGGTGGAAAAGTTTGCCGGCTACGGTTTTAACAAGTCGCACTCGGCAGCATATGCACTGGTCTCCTATCAGACCTGCTGGCTGAAGACGCATTACCCCGCACCATTTATGGCGGCGGTGATGAGTTCGGAACTCGACAATACCGACAAGATTGTGATCTTTGTCGAAGAGTGCCGGCGCATGAAGCTGTCGCTCAAACTGCCCGATGTGAACGAAGGGCAGTACATGTTCACCGTGAACGAGCAGGACGATATCATCTATGGTCTCGGTGCGATTAAAGGCCTCGGTGAGGGCCCGATCGAGAATATTCTCAAGGCCCGTGAAGAGGGCGGTCCATTTAAGGACCTGTTTGATTTCTGTGCGCGCACCGATCCGCGCAAGGTTAATCGCAAGGCGATTGAAGCTCTGATTCGTTCCGGTGCTCTGGACTCCATGGGCGAGACCCGCTGGGTGCTGATGGCCAGCATGGAGGATGCACTCAAGGCTGCAGAGCAGAGTGCCAGCAACCGGGATGCCGGCATCGATGATTTGTTTGGCGAGGTGGTGCCCAGCCAGGGAAGCGGCCACGAGGATGTGTACGCACCGTTTCGCAATATGCGCCCCTGGCCTGATAAGGAGCGCCTGGGCGGCGAAAAGGACACGTTGGGGCTGTATATTACCGGGCATCCCATCGACGAGTATGAGCGTGAGATCCGTAAATTCGCGCCGACGCGCATCGCCGATTTACGTGCCGACAAGCAGGGGAATCAGGTGCTGGCCGGACTGATTGTGGCCATGCGCACCATGAAGACCAAGCGCGGCGATACCATGGCCATTCTTACGCTCGATGATCGCAGCGCGCGCCTCGAAGTCACGGTGTACGCCGAGGCGTTTAATGAGGCGCGTGAGTTGCTCGGTAAAGACAAGATCGTGATTGTCGAGGGCAAGGTGGCCCACGATGACTATTCAGGTGGCCTGGCCATGCGCGTTAGCGGCGTGCGCGATCTGACCCAGGCCCGCCAGAGCTATGCCTCAGCCCTGAGCCTGCAGTTGCGCGGCGAGCAACTCAATGACACATTTGTTGCCCAGTTACAGCGCACCCTGGAGTCAGGGCGCGGCGGCAGCTGTCCGGTGTCTATGATGTACCTGCAGGGCCATAACCAGGCTCGCTTCACCTGCGGGGAGAACTGGCGTGTGTCGCCGACCGATGAACTGCTGCAATCGCTGCGCGACCAGTTAGGTCAGGACAGAGTGGCGCTGGAATACCGGTGAGGCTTACTGCGGCGCTAGTGCTGACGCTTCTGTTGGCCGCTTGCGCGGACTCTTCCCGTCCCTGCCCTCACCAGGGCAAGGCCGATTTTGCTCCTTCCGGGGGGTGCCTCGCGGTGGTCCACGGTAAGATTTTGTTGATTGAGAATTTGGCCCGAAAAGTGTCGCCCCCTGGTGGCAAATCGTTGCAGGGTGAATCGGCGCAATGTACTGCCCATCGGGAAACTTACGAAGAGATCGGCCTGGACCTGGTCCCCGGTCGACTGTTGCACGTGTTTGATACCGGATTTCATCTTTACCATTGCCAGATTCACGCTGAATCGGGTCAGATCAAGCCCGCTGTACTCGAGGCCCGTCGCGCGATATGGCTCCCTGTAACAGACGTCGATGACGTCGAATGGCGCTTCCCCGGGCAGGGTGCTGCCCTGCGAACTATACTGAATACCCCCTACCAGCAACTCGAACAAGAGTAGAGAAATCAACATGTCAGACACCGACAAAATTGAAGCGGCGGTGTTTCGCCGCCTTCTTGAACACCTCGACAGCCGCAAGGATGTGCAGAACATTGAATTGATGAACCTGGCTGGTTTCTGCCGCAACTGCCTGTCCAAGTGGTATGTGGCCGCGGCACAAGAGCAGGGCGAGAGTGTCGACTATGACGCCGCCCGTGAGCGTGTCTATGGCATGCCGTATGGCGAGTGGAAAGCGCGTTACCAAACCAAGGCTACCCCGGAACAAATGGCGGCGTTTGCGAATAACAAACCCGCTGAATAATTCCAGCGACGAGGAACGATAATGATAAAACTCATCAAACACACGTTATTATTTTGCGCGTTTGCCGTCGTGCCTGCCCTGGCAGACGACAAGCCCAATATCCTGGTGTTCTGGGGTGATGATATCGGCATTACCAATATCAGCGCCTACAGCGACGGCATTATGGGTTATCGCACGCCGAATATTGATCGTATCGCCGATGAGGGCGTGCGCTTTACTGACTACTACGGCGACCAAAGTTGTACCGCCGGCCGCTCCAGTTTCATTACCGGTCAGTCGCCATTGCGTACCGGCTTGTCGAAAGTCGGTATGCCGGGCGCTGAACTAGGCCTCATGGATCGCGACCTGACAATTGCCGAGGTGCTCAAAGATCACGGTTACGCTACCGGGCAATTTGGCAAAAATCACCTGGGTGACAAAGACGAACATTTGCCCACCAATCACGGGTTCGATGAGTTCTTCGGAAATCTCTATCACCTCAATGCCGAGGAAGAACCTGAAGATGTGGACTACCCGACTGCACCGTGGTTCAAACAAAAGTTTGGCCCCCGTGGTGTTATCCGCTCTTATGCGGACGGTCGTATTGAAGATACCGGGCCACTGACGCGCAAGCGCATGGAGAACGTCGACGAAGAAATCGTCGCCGCGGCGAAGAAGTTTGTCGATCAGTCTGTGAAGGCGGACAAGCCGTTTTTTGTCTGGGTGAATACCACCGGCATGCACTTCCGTACTCACCCTGCTGAGAAACACCTGGGTAAGTCTGGCCAGGATTTTTACAACGACGTCATGGTGGCTCACGATGAATTAGTGGGTGCAATGCTCGACCAGTTGGATGAACTCAAGATCGCCAAAAACACCATTGTGTTCTACTCCACCGATAATGGCGTGCACTACAACACCTGGCCTGATGCCGGTATTACGCCGTTCCGCAGTGAGAAAAATTCCAACTGGGAAGGCGCTTATCGCGTGCCCGCTGTCATGCGCTGGCCCGCTAAGGTTGAAGCCGGCCAGGTCTCTAATGCGGTGATGTCACACCTGGATTGGATGCCCACCCTCGTGGCCGCAGCCGGCGATGCCGATCTCAAAGCGGATTTATTGAAAGGCAAGCGCGTCGGAAAGAAGAAATCCAAGCTTCATCTTGATGGTTATAACTTCGTTCCTTACCTGACCGGTGAAAGCGAGGAAGGCCCACGCAAGGAGTTCATTTACCACAATGACGGCGGCTTACCAGTATGTGTGCGCGTTGGCGACTGGAAGATTGTGTATGCAGAGAACCGCGCCCAGACCATGGCGCTGTGGGCCGAGCCTTCTGTGACATTGCGCGTACCGAAGATCTTCAACCTGCGCCGCGACCCCTTTGAACGAGCCGATCACAACTCCAACACCTACTGGGACTGGATGATTGATAAGGCCGCCTGGATGTATATGGCCAGCGCTGTCACCACGCAGTACCTGCAGACGTTTGAACAGTATCCGCCGAGTCAGGTGCCCGATTCCTGGAGCATCGATAAGCTGACGGACAAGTACCTGCAGGATATCAAGTAACCCTGCTCAGGCGCGGATAGAGACCGCGCCAATGGTGTCGCTAAAGCCCACCTACGCGTGGGCTTTTATTTGCTCGATAATCGGTGCCCAGAAACCTTCGGGTGTGGCATAGGGCGTATACAGGCTGATGCGGTTGGGCATGTCGCCGTATTTTTCTCTCACTCGTACGGCAACATTTTCTGGCTCATCGTAGATACAGAAGGCTTCGAAGAAGGTGTCGTCGATCAGATCTGCCAATTGGTCCCACTTCCCTTCCTTAGTCAGGCGATTGGCCTCTGGCTGTAGCTCGCCGTAGCCGATGGCTTCCATCGGGGGTTTGTAGGCGGGGGTAGAGGCGTAAAAACCCAACAGGCCTTTAATGCTGTCCTTGGCGGCTCGCATGGTCTCTTCGGTAGCACCGGTGGCAATCATGGCGCCGAGAGAAATGATGAAATCCGTATTCGACTTGCCGGCCTTCTCCAACCCCTTGTGTACTGCGGGCAGGGCGTGTTGCTCGATAAAGGCCTGGTTGTTAAAGGGGTGCATGATGATGCCGTCGGCCACCTCGCCGGCCACTTCGGTCATTTTTGGCCCCAGCGCGCCAAGCAGCACGGGAGGCTTGCCGTAGGGGTTTTCCCCTGCATTGAACATGGGCGTCATCAAGGTGTGGCGGGTGAATTCACCTTCGAAATTCAGGCGCTCGCCGTCCTGCCAGCAATCGAAAAACGCCTTGGTCGCGAGAATATGCTCGCGCATGCGCGCCGCCGGGCGCGAGAACTCGCAGCCGAAGCGGTTTTCAATATGGGTTTTGATCTGGGAGCCCAGCCCAAGCAAAAATTTGCCCTTGCTGAATTTGTGCAAGTCCCAGGCCTGGTACGCCAGGTGCGAGGGGTTGCGGGGGAAGGCGACGGCAATACCGGTGGCGATATCCAGTTGCGGTGCGTGCTCGGAAGCAAGCAGTAGCGGGAAGAACGGGTCGGTGTTGCCCTCCAGGGTATAGACCCCGTCAAACCCCTCTGCCGCCAGCCGCCTGGCTTCTTCAGCGGCGTTCTCCACCGTGGCGTAAAAGGGCGCGTCGATGCTTGTCATGATGCTGATGTCCTAGTGGTTGCCGGCACTGCCGCTGTCAATGTTGCGATTACATTCGAACCAGCCGGGGCTGGCTATGCCCTGATACGTGTCATCGAATGTACACCGCACCAGCGAGCGCCGATACTCTGTGCGCTTCGGAATGGCGAAGGTATGGGTAATGTCGATTTCGGTGCCTGAGACAGCCGCCATATCGGCACGAATTACCGAGCCGTCTTCACCGGTGAGGACGATGGTGCCGCTTACGGCTTGCTCCGGCGATGCTGCGTTGTATTCCACCTGAAAATCGACGTCCGTGAGGTTGACCATAGCAGCGTCCGCCGGCTTGAAGTAGCCCATTTTGATGGCCGGCCACTCGGGAATATTGACCACCGTGGCCTGCAGGCTGAACTGCTCGTTATTGATGACCAGGAACGCCCACTCCATGTCCCAGGGGCGAGGCCCCCAGGAGTGATCGCGCTCGCCGCGAACATCGAAGACACTCTCAATACCGGCAATACTGGTGGTGCACTGAGCTTTCATGGGTTGCTCATAGCGGTTGGTCGCATAGCCCTCGGCACTGTGACTCTCCACTTCGCCAGCACCCCGGGAGTGCGGTGGTGCTACCGCCTCCAGTTGCAGGTCCACCGCGACCGGAAGCACTGTGCCCAGCCGCACGCCACTGATCACCCTGGCGAATCCCCTGACGCTTAGCTTGCCGTCGACAAGAGGTTGTCCGGGGGTATAGCTGCATTCCAGACCCCAGCCACTGTAGCTAAAGGCCTTGTCGTCGTTATTCAGAGTCAATGCTGAGAAGGGCAAACGGTATTCTTCAATCACCAGCCATTCATTGTTGTGGTAGACAAACAGCCAGAACAGCAGCCGTTCCTGTGTCGGGTGCCAGCCTACCCGGCAGTGCCCGGCGAAAGTGGCATCGTCGTTATACCAGTCAAAGAAGTAGGACTCATTCCAGTCCATGTGATCGGGGCTGAACGGGTGGGGGTATTCATCTTCAGCGACGATGCCGAATTGGCTGATATCGAACGGTGCGCTCATCTCGGGTTACTCCTGGCTTCGCTATCCGTGGTGTTGTCGGTTGTGCTCGGTGTCCCCGCTGATCCGGCGCTGCATTGAAGAACCTCTACAGTACCGTTATCAGCGTCCAGGCGAATCAGGTCACCTGTGGTAATGCGGCGAGTGCCTTCGCGGGTATTTACGATGGCTGGAAGGCCATATTCGCGCGCGATGACAGCGCCGTGAGATACAGAGCTGCCGATGTCAGTTACAAGTCCGGCTATCAGGTTGAAGTAGGGTGTCCAGCCAACGTCCGTAATAGGTGCTACCAGAATTTCACCCGGCTCCAGGGCGCTGGCCTCTTCGACACTATGTGCCACGCGCGCCGGTCCTTCAGCCACACCTCTGGAGACAGCGCGGCCGCGGATCTGACCGTCCTCGTCGTGGGCCCGGGTGCGTTTGTCGATAGGCTGCGGTGGGCCATAGCAGATTTCTTCAAATTCGATCTGGTTCTGAAACGCCAGCGCCATACGCCGTCGATCGGCGATATTGGCCCAGTCGCTCTCTTCGCTGTGCGCGTCATTAGTCAGTGACTGGAGCTCTGCATGGCTGAAAAAGAATACCTGGTCGCTGTCTTTTAGTACGCCTTTGGCGACCAGCCGTTGCCCGAGTACGTGATACGCCTCTGACAAAGTGTGAGTGGCTTTCACCAGCATTGACTTCGTTGCCTCGCGTCGGCGGATGGCGTTGTGAGCTTTAGGCAGAATCCAGCGCAGCCCTCGGGAAAGCTCATCGAGATTGATAGCGGTGGGAGAAACGTCATCTGTGGCGCCGGCCAGTCGGGCTTTGACACTGGCTTGAAGCGTAGACACAAGGCTCTCAGGGTGTTGTGACCAGCTGGGCTGACGCACACAGAGCTCGCGATAGCCGCGATGACCATGTCGTTCCAGAAAGGCGTCGAATGCGTTGGCAATGTCCGATGTGGTTTTGTCGCCCAACCACGCCAGCGCTTCCGCTGGGGATAGTTCGCAAAACGCCTCTGCCGTATCTCGCTCAAGGCCGGCGATCCCGCGGGCAATGTCGTCCAGCTGTTCCACGAGCACGGCACTCTCTACGTCTTTTGCGCCTGCGAGCAGGCGCGCAGCCTCGGATTCATGGTCTGCCTCGTCGCCGGGGCCGCGGGCGAGCATGACGTGCAAGACGGCGCCTGAAAAGCCCGAGGTGGCGGAGGATTGCAGATGCACCCAGTAGGCCCGGTGTAGCACAGGAAGCGCCGTGTTTATGGCTTGTAGAACGGCGGCACTATCGCCTGACGTATTGATACTGAAGCTGTCCAGCTCGGTGCGGAAGGTGTTGATAGCCTTGTCTGCGCCCAGAATGTATTTCAACAGCCTGGCGAACCCCAGCAGCCTGATGGGTAGGGGCCTGGGCGGTGGCCCTTGCAGACCCGGAACTACGCGACCACACAAGCTCTGGCCCTGGGATTCCACATCAATGCCCATGACGCTCGCGGAGGCGACGGCACCGCCAGTCATATTGATGAACATCTGGCCGTGGCTGATGGCGACCTGGGTCCAGTCATCGGTGATAGCGGGGCGTCCGGCATAGGATACGTGCATATGTTGCATTCCCTGTTCGATGCCGCGACCTGTTACCGATAGCGTTAAGGGGCAGCAGGCCCCGGGCATCATTTCGCCAATATTGCAGCGAGTGACTATGTCCTGAGGCGGAACAACCGTGTCCTGCTCACGCAGATCGCTCGCCAGGGTGGTAATAGGCCGGGCCTGTACCCAGTAGAGTTGGCCTGCGCCGTCGATGGCCCATTCCATGTCCAGTGGCTGCCCGGCCTGTTGCGCTGCGGCGCGAGCCTGGCTGATCAGTAACTGCTGTTGATCGTCAGCCAACAGGGGACTGTCGTTGACGACTTCCGAATAGCACAGGGTGCCGGATTCATCGAACTCGTAGTGGTCAGGTGTCGCTTCGCCGCTGACCAGCGCCTCGCCCAGGCCGGCTACAGCGTCAATCACCAGCCGATCGTAGCGGTTGCTTACGGGGTCCACCGTAAAGAGCACACCGGCGACGGCGGCGTCGACCATCTTCTGGACAACCACGCACATGGTCGCCGGGGCGATGTGCTGGTCATGTTGGTAGGCGTCGGCGCGATCGCTGTGCAGCGATGCGACACATTGCTCGATCGCACTTTGCAGTTGTTCCAGGCCCTGAACATTTAGAATGGATTCGTATTGCCCGGCGAAGGAGGCATGCTCGCCATCCTCACCAATGGCAGAGGACCGCACCGCAACCTTGCACTCTCCTAATTCTCGGTAAAACTGCGCGAGAAGCTGCGCGGGGCCGGGCGGGTAGCGTCGAGAATCACAAAGCCGTTCGGGCAGGGCAGTTGCCAGTCCATCAGCTGTTTCAGGCCGTGGGCTTTGCCGCCGGCCGCTTGGTGGGCTAGTTCGCCGAGCCAGAGCAGTTGCGCCGCTGTACCGGTCTCGGAATCCGCTGCTACTGTGTCTTCCTTCATGTTTTATTTTTACTATACGATCGGATAGTGAGTAGGCATAAAGCTCGCACAGTTAATGGGTGGGGTCAAGACGGTGGCGAGCGAATGACCGTAGTATGCTTGCACTATGACCCCTTCATCAAAAGATCTCTGGTTTCTCCCGCTGGGCGGTTGCGGTGAGATCGGCATGAATATGAGCCTCTACGGCCATGATGGGCACTGGCTGATGGTGGACTGCGGCATCGGGTTTGACGATGAGAGTGCCGAGACTCGCATTATTACTGCTATGCCGGATTTTATTGCCGCACGACGGGATCAGTTGGTTGGGCTGCTATTAACCCACGCCCACGAAGACCACATTGGCGCAGTTGCAGATCACTGGCGGGAGTTGCGCTGCCCGGTTTACTGCACGCGTTTTACCGCTGAAATCCTGTCGCGCAAGCTCGCTGATGCGAGCCTGTTGGGTGTGACACCGGTGCATTGTGTTGAGACCGGTGAAAGACACAGCTTGCAGCCTTTCAATATAGAGTGGGTGGCGCTCAACCACTCAACACCTGAGTCCCAGGCACTGGTCATTCACACGCCCGCAGGCACGGTCTTCCACACTGGCGATTGGAAGTTGGACCCGGCGCCCGTAGTGGGTGATGGCTTCGATGCCTCTGTATTTCGTCGCATCGGTGATCGAGGTATTACTGCCATGGTGTGCGACTCCACCAATGCCACGGTGGAGGGGCGCTCGCACAGTGAGGGGGACTTGTATAAGGGCTTACTGGACAGAGCCAAGGCCGCCAGGGGCAGGGTGGTGTTCGCCTGTTTCGGCAGCAATGTGGCTCGCCTCACTACGCTGACAAAAATCGCGATCGCGACGGGACGTTATCCGGGGCTGTTGGGCCGCTCGCTGATCAACTACTACCGTGCCGCCCGGCTAAGTGGCGTATGGCCGCTTGAGCAGGAGCTGGTGCCTGCGGCTCATCTTGGCTATCTTCCCGCGGCAGAAGTCGTTGCTATCGCTACCGGCAGCCAGGGCGAACGCGGCGCTGCCCTGAGCCGCCTGGCCGCCGCCAATCACCCGGATATGGACCTGGAGCCCGGGGATACCGTGATCTTTAGCTCAAGGGTAATTCCGGGGAACGAGCGTGCCCTGGCGGCGCTTGATGCACGCTTGCAGGCGATGGGGGTGAACGTCATCCACGATGTAGACGAAGCCGCCCCAATTCATGCGTCAGGCCACCCTGCGCGCGATGAGCTGAGAGATATGTATGCGTGGATTCGCCCCCAGATTGCCGTACCTGTGCACGGCGAAGGCCGTCACCTTGATGCTCATACAGATCTGGCGAGGGAGTTGGCGGTGCCGGTTCAGCTCAACGGCCGCAATGGCGATTTGTATATGCTCGCCCCACAGCCCGGATTGCGCCGTGGCGCCGCGGCCGTGGGCCGCGTTGTACTGCGGCGTTAGCTGAGCAGCGCTGGCAGCTCCTGTCCTGCCAGCCAATCGCGGCTGCTTCGTGCGTCCAACCCTGATTTGGCCAATGAACTCCGCAGCGAATTGGACATCCCGGCGGCGAGTAGCCGGCGATAATACGGAAGTTCACGCACATAGAAGGGCAGGTGGTCCTCCAGTGTGCCGTCCTGATTTAACCAGTCAGCGAACCCTTCGCGAAATGCACTGAGTGCCTTCACCAGCTCGTCCTGCCTGTTGATATCTGCCCGTGGCGTGAGCTGCCAGGTCATGTCCGGCTGCATGACACAGCGACCCAGGCAGGGGCCGGGTGGATGTCCGTGCCAGTCTTCAGGCGACAGTAGCGATAGCGTCCAGTTGCTCTGGATGAGGTAGAGAAAGTAGTGGATGCCCGGTCGTGGCTTGAAGCGAATTTCTGCCGCCACTACCAGTGAAGTGACCAGGTAGTCGCGCAGCACTTCCCGAGGGGTGCGGGCGCTCACGACGGCAGGCTGGGCCTCGCGCCAGTCTTCGACAACGGGCACCAGACCCTTGCCTTGTGGATTGGCTGACATTGTATGCCTCAACTCATATGACGTGGCTTGATACGTATAGCAACCGCAAATGTGTCACTAATTATGAGTTTAAGTGCTAGTGATACAATAAAGGCCCCCTCGCGTCTCGCAAGGGGGCCTTTGAGATTTGTAGCATTTGCCGCGCCGCCTTTCGATTCAGCGGCTACCTGTATTTATTGGCTACTTGCGTTCTAGTGCTGCTCCGCAGGATTGGTTTTGCTGCCGAACAGCTTGGCTTTCACCCAGGCGATGCCGCGGGAGCAGTCGCCGCCGATGGCGTACAGTGCGGGTACCATAAGCAGCGTCACGAACAGCGCGAAAAGGACGCCGAAGGCCAGGGACAGTACCGCGGGCTTCAGGAACTGGGCGTCTGTTGAGCGCTCGGCCATGATCGGCATCAGGCCCACGAAGGTGGTGACGGTGGTCAGCAGAATGGGACGGAAACGCAGCACGCCGGCTTCGACGATAGCGTCTACGATGGACTTGCCCTGTTTTCGCAAGCGGCCGATATAGTCCACCAACACCAGGTTGTCGTTCACGACCACGCCCGCTGCAGCGCCAATACCAAACCAGGAGAACAGGGCCATGGGTGTGCCGAAAATCAGGTGGCCGAACACCGCTCCCATGAAGCCAAAGGGAATGGCTGTCATCACCAGCAGCGGTAACCAGTAAGAGTGGAAGGCCACGGCGATCAGCGCATACATGATGAATAGCGCCACCGCGTAGAGCGCCATGATCTCGTTAAAGAACAGTTCCTCTTCTTCCTGCTGGCCACCCTTGAGGATGATGAGGCCAGGGTAGTCTTCCTCCAGCTTGGGCAGTACGGTCTCCTTGATGTCATCGGTGATATCGCCCATGAGATCGTGATCCATATCAGCGCGTACGCGGATATAGCGTTCACCATCGCGGCGCCGGATGCGCTGGGCACCTTTGGCAATTTCTACTTCAACGACCGACAGCAGCGGTACCTCGCGACCATCGGCGGTGCGGATGCGGAAGTTGTTGAGGCTGGCGAGGTTGCTGCGATGTTCGCTGGGGTAGCGCACCATTACTTTTACGTCACCATTGGCACGTGGCAGGCGCTGCACTTCCTCGCCGTAATAGGCCTGGCGTACCTGCCGGGAGACATCGGCCAGGGTAATACCCAGCTTCTCGGCACCGGGGCGAAGATTGAGCAGAATTTCGTCGGCTTCACCGCGCTGGCTGTCGCGCACAAAGAAGGTGCCTTCGTAGGAGCGCAGGGCAGCCTGCAGATCGCGGCTGGCATTGGCCAGGCTGACGGGGTCCTTGTGCTTCAACAAGTAGGTCACATCCGCACCGCCGCCGTTCATGATGGTGTAGTTCACATCAATCTCATCCGCATCCGGAATCTCACCCACCAGTTCGCGGAAACGCTCGGCGGCTTCTTTCGCCGACAGGTCGCGAATCTCCGGTGGCGCCAGCTTCACGATGGCAATCACACTGTCGCGACGAGAGCGGGTGTACCAGCCTTCAATCAGTTTACCGCTGCCTTCACCGGAGGCTTCCGCTTTCTGGTCCACTTCTTCGATGAGTCGACGCTCGGCATCCTGCAGGTGATCAAGTACCTCCAGTGCGCGGGAGTAGGGCGATCCCGTGGGCAGGGTGACGTTGATGTAAATGGTTTCCGATTCTACTTCGGGCATGAAGTAGAAGCGCACCCAGCCGCTGCTGAAAATGCCGATGGCAAGCACAAAGCCACCCAAGAAGATGCTGGCCGTGAGATAGCGGTTGTTAACCGCACTCTGCAGTAGCGGACGGAAGCGAGTCTGACCGAAGTTGATAATGCTGTGCTCGATCTTCTGCTGCACTCTTGCCAGCCCGTGCAGTTCCTTGCGTGGCTCCAGGTGACGCAGGTGAGAGGGCAGAATAAAGAACGCTTCGATCAGGGAGATCACCAGTGCCACGGTAATCACGATGGAAATCTGACGTGTTACCTGGGCTGTCTCGCCGGTCACGAATAGCCAGGGGGCAAAAGCGATAATGGTGGTAATCACCGCGAAGAAGACCGGTCGCGAGACCGCCATGGCGCCATCTACAGCGGACTGTGGCCCGCCGCCGCTGACATGGGCTTCGTGGTGAATACTTTCCCCCACCACGATGGCGTCGTCCACCACGATCCCCAGGACCAGCAGGAAGGCGAACGTCGACATAATATTCATCGACACATCGTTCATGGGCAGCATGGAGAAAGTGCCCAGGAACGCCACGGCAATACCGGCGGTTACCCACAGTGCGACTTTTGGGCGCAGCGAAAGAATGAGTACCAGGAACACCAGGAACAGGCCGAGGAAGGAGGATTCACTGATCAGATCCATGCGTGATTTGTAGATGTCGGCCGTATCAAACCACATCGACAGGTCGACGCCCTTGGGCAGGGTGGGGCGGGTCTCTTCCATCCAGGCATGTACCGCGTCGGAGGCTTTGACCACCTGCATATTGTCGGTGGCCTGCACCTGCAGTAGCACGGCAGGCATGCCGTTCAGCGTCGCGAGAATCTCGTTGTCTTCGTAGCCGTCAATCACTCTGGCCACGTCGCCCACACGCACCACCGCGCCTTCGCTGGTCTGACGAATCACAATGCGTTCAAAGTCGGTTTGTGAGTCGGCAAGGTTGCGCGCGCGTAATTGCACGTCACCGGTCTCGGTGCGCACCCGTCCGGAGGACAGGTTAATAGAATTGGCGCGGATGGCGTCAGCGACTTCAGAGAAGGTCAGGCCATAGCGGCGCATCGCCGACTCAGATAGTTCCACCGACACCTCTTCGCTGCGCGTGCCGAACAATTCAATAGTTGATACGAACGGCAGTGACGCCATATCGTCCTTGAGGTCTTCGGCAAGGCGGGTCAGTTCCCGTTCACTGATGTCGCCAAACACCACGACGCGAAGCATTTCCTCGCGATTGCGCATGCGCTGGACCCGGGGTGGTTCCATATCGCGGGGTAATGAAGTGACCGAGTCGACGGCATTTTTAACCTCGTTGATAAACTCATTGATGTCGACATTGGGATAGGTCGATACACTGATTTCACCAAACCCTTCGGTGGCCGTAGAGTAATAGTGGAACACCCGATCAACGTCTTCCAGAGCTTGCTCGATCCGCGAGATAACCTGTTCTTCCATCTCTTGGGGGTTGGCGCCTGGCCAGGCCACGTTGATCTGGGCCTGGTTGATTTTGACCTGGGGAAAGGCCTCTTTTTCCATGGCCTGCAGACCGAGATAACCGGACAGCAGAATGCCAATCATTAACAGGTTGGCGGCGACGGGGTTTTCCACCCACCAGCTGACTATGCGGCGCATGGCTTAGCTCTCCTTGTCGACAGCGGCCAGGGCCATGCCCTGGATGGGGTTGCGTATCGCCGAGGTCACTACCTGTTCACCGGCGCTCAGACCGTCGCTGACAATCACCCGCTGGCGAGTGGAGTGGGCCACGTTGACATCGCGAAACTCGAGTAGGCCTTCGTCGTTAATCAGGAAGACCTTGTCGCCCGCGCGCAGGGCGTTGGCGGGAATGATGGTGGCGTCTACGATGTTGCGACCGGCGATGTGGGCTTCTACATACAGGCCCACGGCCATGGGCATACCTCTGTCAGATACGCCTGCGTCGTAGGGGTCGGTAATCTCTGCCAGTGCATAGAGCATGCGGGTATTCGGATCAACGGCGGCATCCAGGCGTACCAGGGTGCCATTCCATTCGTGATGCTGGCCCGCGACCTGGGCTGTGAAGCGCACCGGCAGGCCGGCTCCTGGCTCTGCCACATAGCCAATGGGCAAACCGAGAGACGCGAGCTGGGCGTTATTCAAGGGCAGGCGTACGTCGACGCTGTCGGTGCCAAAGGCCTGACCGATCACCGTGCCGGGGCCTATAAACTGACCGATGTGTACGTTGGTGCTGGCGAAGCGGCCGCGGAAGGGCAGCGTGACCTGGGTGCGGGCCAGATCGAGCCTGGCCTGTTCCAGGCCCGCGCGCGCAGCGGCGCGCGACGCCCTGGCCTGGGCGACCTGGGGCTTTTTCAGTGCCAGGTCTGAGGCATCGGGCTGGTTGCGCAACTGCTTGCGTGCGACGTCCTGGTCGGCGAGGGCCTGTTGTACCCCCAGTTCGGCCTCGGCCAGGCGTGCTTCCGCCTGGCTCAGGGCCAGCTTGTAGTCGGTGTCGTCAATTTTTACCAGCGTGGCACCGGGTTCGATGCGACCGCCTTCGACAAATTCCGGCGACACTTCCACGATCCGGCCTCCCACCTGCGAGACAAGATCAATCGCGGTGCGCGATCGCACTTCACCCTGGGTGACCACTTCAAGTGCGGTGCTTTCCTGGACTACCGTCGCGGTATACACCGAAGTAGGGCGCGGACCCTCTTCATTTTTCTCTGGCTCAGGCCGCGAGGCCTGAAGTACTGCGAAGGCACCTGCGCTGGCGGCGATTACCGCAATAGGTGCAACAATCTTGACAATCTTGCCGGCCATATTCATTTCTCTATCCCTGTATACAGACCTATTCTAGGCCAAATAACCCTCGGTCAGGCGGGGTTATCAGCGTTTCGGCAATAGTAACGATTTTCCTATACGACCCCCGGTTTTTGCGACCAACAGAGTGATTTACGCGGGGAGTTGAGCTCAGCTGTGGGCTAGTGGGTGCTCGCCCTTCGTCGCAGGTGGCCTGCGATGAAGGGCGAGAAGTGGAGGAGATCAGTTGGTGCTGGTAGCCCGTTCGGCTTCAAGCCAGGCGTCCATGCGGCGTTCCAGTGCGTCCAGCGGGATAGCGCCGGCGCCGAGCAATTCATCGTGGAAACGGCGGATGTCGAAGTTGTCGTCGAGGGCGGTTTCCGCCTCAGCGCGCAGCTCGAGTATTTTCAGCTGGCCGATCTTGTAGGCCAGAGCCTGGCCGGGCCAGCCGATGTAGCGGTCGATCTCGTTGATGATGTCAGCTTCGGTTTTGGCGGCATTGGCCTTGAAGTACTCAATCGCCTGTTCGCGGCTCCAGCCAAAGTAGTGGATGCCGGTATCGACCACCAGGCGCACAGCACGCCACATGTCATACACCAGTTGGCCGTAACGCGAATAGGGGTCCTGGTACAGGCCCATTTGATATCCCAGGCGCTCGGAGTAGAGGCCCCAGCCTTCGGTGAAGGCGGTGACGCGGCTCTCGGTGCGGAAGGGTGGCAAGCCCTCCAGTTCCTGTGCCAGGGCTATCTGCAGGTGGTGGCCGGGTACGGCCTCGTGCACGCTGAGCACCTCCATCTCATACTTGGGGCGCACGTCGGGGCGATACAGGTTGACGTAGTAGTAACCCGCTCGGGTACCATTATTCGCCGGCGGCATGTAATAGGCTGTGGTGGTATTCGGTGCGATCTGATCAGGGATCGGGGTCACCCCGTAGGGCATGCGTGGCAGCTTGCCGAACAATTGCACCAGCTCTGGATCAAGGCGTTTGGAGATCGCCAGATAAGCGTGGTACAGCTCCTCCGGGGTCTCGTAATAAAACTGCGGGTCGGTGCGCAGGAATTCATTAAAGGCCTGCAGGTCGCCGTCAAATTCCACTTCCTTGCGCACCTCTTCCATCTCCGCAAGAATGCGCGCCACTTCCTGTTTGCCGATCTCGTGAATCTCCGCCGGGGTCAGGTCGGTGGTGGTGAACTGACGGGCAAGGTACTCATACACGGCTTTGCCGCCTTCCAGGCTGCCGATGCCCGGCGCGCTGTTACTGGCGGGCAGGTAGGTGTCTTCCAGGTAGGTAGCAAATTTCTTATAGGCAGGATTCACTCTGGTTTTAATGATGTCGCGGGCCTCGGCCTGGAACAGCTCTGCTTCGGCGCTGTCCATGGTCTCTGGCATTTTGAGTAGCGGACCATAGAACGGGTTGGCGGTGACGTCGCTGTCGAGCATCTTGCCAATCTGGGTGGGAATGCGCTGAATGACCACGCTTGGCTGCACCCTGCCACTGGCGATGCCTTCGTCGAGCAGGGCCTGTTGCTGCTGCAGGTAGTCGGGCATGGCCGTCAGACGCGACAGCCACATGCGGTAGTCTTCTGCGGTGGAAAATCGGGTGTAGGCGCTAATGGTGTAGACGGTATGCGGGCCATTGCGCATGTTCATCGACATCAGATGCAGGCCGTGCTGCTGGCGCTGAATGCGCAGTTTGAGCATGCGCTCGAACAGGTCGTAGTTGAGCTGGGCTTCCGCATCGAGCGCGCCGCGATCAATCTCCTGCAGATCCGCCAGGAACCGCTTGCGCTCCTTCAGACGGGCGGCGATGGCCGGTGCACTCTGGTCGGTCCAGCGATCGTTCTGGCTGTGGTCGCCGCGATAGGTGCGACTCTCGGGAAACTGGTTTAGGTACCATGCCCAGTGCTCTTCAATCAGCGTGTCCAGGGTATCGCTGGCACCTGCGTGTACCTGCAGGCTGGCCGCGAGGCAAATCAACAGCATGATTTGGCGCATAAGGTTCTCCGTGATTAACGAGGCTTCTTTTTATCGGCTTCTTCCAGCCAGAATAAAGTATCAATATAGCTGACAAAGCGGCTCAGATAGTGGGGCGACAGGTCGCGCATGGTCTCCAGCGAACGGGTGGCCAGGCGCTGTGGGTTGAGTGGGCCGCACTCCGGGGGAATCTCGGCGATGGCGTCAGTCACCACGTTATCCGCATTCAGGCGTACCATGGCGCTATGAAATCGACGTGCGGCTTTAAGCTCTTCGCGGCGCGGTGAAGGGCCAGGTGCGCTCGGTGCATTGCTGTGGCTGGACAGGGCTCCCACCAGGTCCAACTCCTGCTGGCGCAATGCTTTTTCCAGCGGGGCGATGTCGACATCGTCAGGCCCCTGCAGGTTATCCAGCAGGCGATTGAGTTCGCGCAGGGGGGCGACTTACGTTGGGAACGGCGAGGTTCAGCAGATGTGCTGCCAGGCACAGCGTTGCGGTAAGCCTGCAGCGCGTCGCGAACCCTGGCCTCCAGGCGCGCCGCGAGAGGTTCTCTGGCCCGCTCGGCGCGAGCCAGCAAGCTTTCGATATAGCGCAAGCGGGGCAGGTCGTGGCGACCGCCGGGGCTGGTTTTAAGCGCCGTCAGATCGGCGCGCAGCTCACTCATCGATGTCCTGCGGTTCGGCGGATGTCTTGGGTACGGGCGCCAGCTCTACCCGGCGATTGCGGGCCCTGCCTTCACTGTCGGCGTTGGACGCCACTGGATGTTGGTCACCAAAGGCAGCGGCAAATACTAGCCCGCGGGGCATGCCGGCGGTAATCAGTTCACGCGTTACCGTCAGCGATCGTTGCGCGGAAAGCTCCCAGTTGTCTGAGAAATGGAGGTTGTCGCTGTGAATGGGCAAGTCGTCGGTAAAGCCGGAGACCATTAACAGCTCATCCTGTTCACCCAGGTACAGTTTCAGGGGTTCTACCAGCGATTCCAGCAGTTCCCGTCCCTCTGGTTGCAGGTCCGATGAGTTAAGCGCGAATAACACGCTGCCGCTGATGCCGATGCGACCATCGCGCAGGGTAATACGACCGCTGGCCAGTGGCGCTTGGAGTGCTTGTTCCAATACCATGCGCCGTTCCTGCTCTGCCTCGCGCAAGTCGACCTGTTCCTGCAGCGACTGGGACAACTCCACCTGATAGCCCACCACCCAGACCAGCAGCAGGACAAATACCCCCACCAGGCCTGACATGAGATCGCCAAATACCGCCCATACGGGGGTGTCGTCGGCCAGCTCCTGTTGCAGCTCTTCCATCAGGAGTTGGCCTCGTCAGCGAACAGGTCACCGGTCTGGCCGAGGCGGCGAAGCTCCTCGATGATCTCGCGTTGCGACAGCATGCTCTGGTCGATGATTTCCCTGGCCTGGGCGACGTAATAGCTCATTTGTTCGTCGGAGCGCTCGGTGGACTTCTCCATCGATTCCTCAATGCGCGACAGGTTTTCCACGAGTTGGGTGTTCGACTCGCTGTAGAGCTGCACAGCCAGGCCAAAGGCTTCGCCCAGGCTTGCCATCTCAGCCGCACTGCCGGCTACGTCCACCGTGAGGTCGGATAGCTTGGAGGCCTCGTCGCTGAGGCTGCTGCGGAAACTGTCGCTGACCTCGCCAAGCATGTTGGTCGTGGTCGTTACCAGCTCGGCAATCACGGCCTGCTGGGAGGTGGTGGATTGCTCCATGGTCTTGGTCAGTTCCGCCAGGTCGGTCATGATTTGCTGGCGCTCCTTCAGCAGGGTGTTGTCGCGCTCGAGGTTGTTGGCCACTTCCTCGTGCAGCTTGCCAATGACTTCCGCGGCTGCGCGGGGTGTTTCCGAGGCGGTCTCGATCAGCCGTGTCATCGGCTCTTCCAGCTCCTGACCCAGGGTCGCGAGGTGGTTAGCTGCAGTGCTCTCCAGTGCCGCGAGGTGGGTGCTGGCTTCACCGGTGAGATTGCCGAGCTGGGAGGCGGCCGTGGATTCCAGGGCGCTCAGCTGCTCGGCGGTTTCGTCGGTTAATCGAGTCAGTTGGTCGGCGGCGCCGGCGCTGAGTTTGGTCAGGTGCTCGCTGGTGTCGCTGCTCAGCGCACTGAGCTGGCCTGTGGTGATTTCGGTGAGGTTACTGAGATGGCCACTGGCAGTTTCGGTCAGCGTGCTCAGGTGCTCAGTGGTGTCGTTGCTCAGCGTGCTCAGATGCCCGGAGGTGGCCTCGGTCAAGTTGCTCAGGTGATCGCTGGTGGTTGCGCTCAGGGTGGTCAGGGACTGTTCCAGGGTCTGGTGTAACTGAGAGGCCTGCTCGCGTTGCTGCGCGTCGATGGATGTCATCGTCTCGCCGGCCGAGCTATGCAGTTGTGACAGTTGCTTGGCGGTCTGGGTCTGCAGTTCGGCCAGTCTTGCAGCCGTGGCTTCCTGTAATGCGCCAAGCTGCTCCAGGCTGGCGGCGTTGTGGGCACGGTCGGTGGCCCGAAATTCACTCAGCTCCCCGCGCAGGGCTTCGGTCAACTCATTCATGCGTGCGCTTTGTTGCTCCAGCCATTGGGACTCGTTGGCCGCGCGCTGTTGTACCAGAGCCTCTGTCCCGGCGAGGAGTTCGCCCATTTTTGCAACCAGCGCAGTGGAGGTATCGCCGGCGTGACTGGCCATGGCGGTGCCAGTTTCCTGCAACTGATCAATGACCTGGCCCGAACTCCTGGCGAGCTCTGCCTGCACCTGCTCCAGGTGCTTCTGGTTGGCCGCATTGAGCTGTTGATGAAGACTTTCGGAGTGTTCCACCAGCTTGCCCAGCGTTTGCGCGACGATGGGGGCAATGCTTTCGCCTGCCAGTCGGCCGCTGTCGGCGAGGCTGTCGCGCAGGCTCTGGCCCACGTCACTGGCAAGGGTCTGGTACTGGCCTTCGGCACCGGCCAGAAATTGCTGCTGGCTGCCCATGAGTTGGTCACCGAGCGTGTTGCCCATGCGTTCCAGCTCACCCGCCATGGCTTCCAGGCGGTCGGCCACCCGCGGCAGCGCTTCTGCCTGTTGCTGCATGGCGATATAGGTCTGCTGGCGGTGCCAGTTCAGTGAGTGATGGCGCAGCTCGCCGGCGATCAGGCTGTCGAGTTGGCGGGTAGCCTGCATACGCTCGCGTCGGCTCAGGGTGGCGTTAAGTCCCAGCATGGCGGAGGCGGCCACACCGGCCACGGAGGTGCCAAAGGCCAGACTCAGGCCCTCAATGGGCGCGGCCAGGCCCTGGCGGATGGCCGCCAGTTCGGTGCTGCCCTCCAGCGCGATGACGGCGCCCTGTAAGGTGTCGACCATGCCTACAAAGGTACCGAGCAGGCCGAGCATAACCAGCAGGCCCACCAGGTAGGGGCTGAAGACGGGCGCTGGCAAACCGACGCGCTCACCCTCAATACGCTGACCGACAGCGTTGCGCAAAGTAGCGGGGAGCTGGGTCAGCCACGGCGCCAGTTCTGTGTCGATGGGGGGTGTTTGCAATGCCGAGGTCAGGCTGGCGGTATCGCGACGGAAACGCCACAGCTCCAGCTGTCCCAGGGTATACACGAAGCCAATGACTGCAGTTACCAGCAAAGCCAGGCCATTCGCGCCGACAAAATCAAATCCCATCCAGAGGATGGCGGCGGCGCCAAAGGCGGCGGCGAGGGTAAACAACAAATCAGTCTTCATGGGGGGTCTCTTCATTGAGTGCTTCTATGAGGCCAAGTGCGGGCAGGAGCCTGGCCTCGATTTCTGCCAGCAGGAGCCCCTGGCTCTCGCGGCGATATTGTTCTCGGGTGTTGGCCCAGGCATCGGCCGGGGTGCTGCCCGCCTCGACGGCCACCTGGTATTCGCCAAACAGGAATTCGAGCCGGCTTTGCAATAGGGCCGGGATGGCCGCAAAAAAGCGCCGCGAGCGCGGTGCCAGGGCATCGCCCAGGGCGGCGTCGATAGCACAGATCCGGGCGAGCTTGGTCGACAGGGCGCTGCTGGCCTCGCGGGTGCGCAGGTGCAGGCCGCGGATCTTGGTCTCGATGTCCATTTGCTGGGACTGGTAAAACTTGAGATATGGCGCCATTGCAGCTTCGGCGTCTTTTGGTATCTCACTTTCCTGGGTCGGCCATTTGATACGAGTGGGGCCGCTGCTGGGGAAAAAGGACCGCATGGCGGCCTGAATCAGGGTGCTGCGCGCCCGCAGGAACTCCTGGGTAATGCCGTCGGAGAAGTCTGCCAGAGCCGCGTCGTCTTCGATTTCAAGGTCCCGGGCATGGGCGTCAGACAGCGTGATCGAGTCGGAAAAATCGATCCACTGGCCCAGCCGCTCGGTAAATTGGCGGTGGGAAACCTGGGTGTCAGTGACGGCCAGATCGGACAGGAAGCGGACAAGCCGCGAACTGCCCAGAGATACTTGGGGGAGCGCTTGGGTCATTAATCGTTTTATGGGTCCTGCGGGACGGAGCCCACAGGGCTCAAGGCCTCATTATCCCTGATGTCGGGCCGGTTGCAAGGCATGCCAGCGGTTTCCTTGGCGGGGCTAACTTGGCGAACTGGCGGCCCGAAGGGAACCCTTTTGCCTGAGGGCGCTCTATACTGGGAGCCATTAGAACTGACCTGGGGAATATCCGTGAGGAAAATCGCCTTTGCAGCAGGATTGCTGCTCATTATTGCCGCCGTAGCCGTGTTCATGCGGGCACCGCTCAAGGACGCCGCCTATGACAAACTCACCGAGGATATGTTTGTCAGTGAGGATGCCGACGGCTTCGATCCGGGGCCTGCGCTCGGCTCCCGGTTTCCCGGTGTGAACGCTCGCTACCAGGGGCGGGATATTCGCCGGATTGACGACTTCGCCGGGCCCAATGGCACGGTTTTCCTAGCTGTTCGCTCGGTGGACTGGTGTCCCTACTGCATGCGCCAGGTGGCAGAACTGCAGGCCAGCAAAGCCGCCTATGATGCCGCTGGACTGGGGATTGTCGCGATCACTTATGACGCGCCGGAGCTGCAACAGGTGTTCATTGAAAAGCAGGGTATTACCTACCCGTTGATTCAGGACGTCGATGCCCTGACTTTCAAGACCCTGGGCATCCTCAATGACCAGTACGCGCCGGGCGACGGCGCCTATGGCATTCCCTACCCGGGCATGATTGTGATCGCCCCTGACGGTGTTGTGCGCGGCAAGCTGTTTGTGGAGGCCTACAGCAGCCGGGTGGATGCCATGTCCTCTCTAGCCTACGCCAAGGAGGCCCTTGGCCTGACGCCCTGAGGGACTTTCAAAGCATAAAAAAACGGGAGCCGAGGCTCCCGTTTTTTGTGGTCAACCGCTTGATTAGAAATCGTAGAGCAGGCGGGCGTACATGAAGCGGCCGTTAAAGCCTCCCGGTGCCCACTGGCTGTACTGGTTACCCACGCCTGCGGCGGCGTTGGGATTGCGGTCGGGCGTCTCATCGAGGATGTTGTCGGCACCAAGGACCACGGCGAAGCCGCTGTCAAAGGTGTAGCCAATTTCCGCATCCACAACACCGTAACCATCGTAGGTCAGGGTGTCTTCAGAGTCATACCAGTCATCGAAGTAGCTGTAGCGAGCCATGAAACGCCAGGCGTCCATGGTGTGGTTCGCCATCAGGTTCCAGCGAGTCTCCGGCAGTGCCTCTTCCAGTTCCTGGATACGCACTTCGTCGATAATACCTTCCACGAAGTCCTCAACCGAGGTTTCGGTCTGGTTGTATGCCAGGTTGAAGCTGGTCAGGCCGATACTGCTGTCCAGCTCATAGGTGGCAACCACGTCGAAGCCCTTGGTGTTGGTTTCGATACCGTTGGTGAAGAAGCGGAAGGTCTGCAGACTGTTCGCACCGGCAACGCCGTCATCGATCAGGGCCTGACGCTCTTCGTCAGTCAGCACGAAGTTCTGGGATACACCCAGACGGTCTTCCAGATCGATATCGAAGTAGTCTACGGTGACGCTGAAGTCGCCTGCCTGCCAAATCACGCCAGCGGTGAAGTTAGTGGATTCCTCAGGATCGAGGGCCTGGCCGCCACGCAGGGCTGCCACCGCACTGGTGGCGGGGATGGTGCCGTTGTTCTCAAGCTCGTTGGTGGCGAGGTTGAACTCAGTGGACACGTTGTAGGCATTGGACTGACCGGGCGTCGGCGCGCGGAAGCCGGTGCTGTAGGTACTGCGCACCGCAAAGCTGTCAACGATCTGCCAGTGGGCAGCGATCTTGCCGTTGGTGGTGGTGCCGAAATCATCGAAGTCTTCCCAGCGCAGTGCCGCGGCAACCAGCAGGTTCTCGGTCACGTCCGCTTCGAAGTCAATGTAGGCAGCGATGTTGGAGCGGCTCCAGTCACCCTCGGCAATCGGACCAAAGCCCGGGAAGCCGTTGGATGCAGCGGAGAAGCCCTGGTCGGCCAGCGGGCCCACTTCCCAGGAAGCCTGGTCACCGATGCCAATTTCGAACTCTTCGTCACGCCATTCAAAGCCACCGGCGATGTTGAGGTCAGAAGCGAGGAAACTTACTGCTACTGGATAGGAGAGGTCGACGTTGAAGTTTTTCTCGATCTGGGTGTATGAGCCCGGATCAAATTCAGTGGGTGACTGTGGGCCAAGAGAAGCGTTCACGGTGTCCACGATGAAGAAGTCAGCATCGTTGTACCCTACGCCTGCGCTCACGTCCCAATACAGCCCGCCGTCGGTAGTACCCTTGACCCCGGTAACGAAGGAGGCGTCCTCAGTGTCTGCACCGAAGCTGGGTGTAAAGCCACCGGGGAAGCGCTCGTTGAACACGAAACAGTTCGGGTCAGCGATTACTGCGGCCAGGCCAGCAGCATCTGACGGGTCCAGATCGGTGGGGCAGTTGCCGGACATGTCGCCGGTCACGTCGCCTACCAGCCTGTTGCCCGTGGAGGAGTCGGCGAATACCGCGCCGCGAGTATCAGGGTTACGGAAGTAGAAACCGCCTGTGACGGTCTTGGAAGCGTAGTTACCGAAGCCGTACCAGGAGTTGTTTGAGTTAAGGTCAACGCCCATGTTGAAGAAGGTCTTCAGGTCTTCCTCAACTTCAGGGTTACCCCAGATCTGGGCAGGGTTGGCAACGTCGGTGTTGCCGCCGGCAATCAGGGCAGCGGCGTCATCGCGCTGCACACTGCGGCTGGTGGGTGCAGCCTCGCCGTATTCGAAACTGGCATTGAAGAAGCCGTTGGCGGTGAAAGGCAGGCCGATGTTACCGGCTACCGACCACAGGTCTTCGTCGCCATCTTCGCTGTACTGGCCGTACTTGGCCTCGATGCTGCCGCCCTCGTCGTAATCCTTGAGGATGAAGTTGACGATGCCGGCGATGGCGTCGGAGCCGTACTGGGCCGCCGCACCGTCACGCAGTACTTCTACCTGCTTCACAGCGATGGAGGGGATAACGGAAATATCCGGGCCCTGGGCACCATCGTTCACGCCGTTACCCAACCAGGAAATCACCGCTGCGCGATGACGACGCTTGCTGTTGACCAGGACCAGGGTGTGGTCTGAGGCCAGGCCGCGCATGTTTGCCGGACGAACCACGGTGGCCGCGTCGGAGATAGGCTGGTTGTTTACATTGTAAGACGGCACAGAATTACGCAGCAGGGTGGTCATGTCACTGGCACCCTGGTTACGGAACTCCTCACCACCGATGACGTCGATAGGAGCTGCAGAGTCGAAGACTGAACGGGCTTCCCTACGAGTACCCGTTACTACTACTTCTTCAAGTTGATCAGCGCCCTCCTGAGCCAGAGCGACCTGACTATAGCCCGCCGTAACAGCGATCTGCGCAGAGATCGCCAGGGCGAGCTTTCGGGGAGTGGATATTTTCATTTTTTCACCATTTGTTGTTGTTGGTTGTCCTATTTACGACAATTGCTGCGAATGGATTACCCATGCGCATACAGCAGTACCCACGTTAGAGTATGTACTAGCTATATACCCTATCTGTCTCGTCCAAATTGTTTAAAGAATCTGGGCGGTAATATTTCGCATTTTTTAGCTTGAGGGTTTGGTCGATTTGCCTATTGGGGAGGAAGAAAATTCGCAAAATGCGAATCCAGCAGTTTTCAAAGCCCGACATTTTGCTTATTGGTCGATCATGAATGTGTGCTGGCTCGCGCAGCGGGACGTTTAGCAGGGCAAAAAAAAAGCCCTGCGATGCAGGGCTTTTGGAGCGTGATGAAGCGCTATTCGACTTCTTCGCGATAGCTGTCGATGGCCGGGCAGGCGCAGAACAGATTGCGATCGCCATAGACATTGTCGACCCGGTTGACCGGCGCCCAGTACTTGTAGCGTCGCAGTGACGCGACCGGATAGGCGGCCAGTTCTCGCGAATAGGGGTGGTCCCATACGCTGGCAGCGACATCCGCCAGCGTATGCGGCGCGTTGGCCAGAGGATTGTCCTGCGCATCCAGCTCGCCGGCCTGAACCTTGTTGATCTCCTCTTTGATCGCAATCAGTGCGTCACAGAAACGATCCAGTTCAAACATCGATTCAGATTCTGTTGGCTCAACCATCAAGGTGCCGGCCACCGGGAAGCTCATGGTGGGCGCGTGGAAGCCGAAATCAATCAGGCGCTTGGCAATGTCCTCTTCTGAGACGCCGGACGCTTCCTTGATAGGGCGGATATCGATAATACACTCGTGGGCCACATTGCCGGTCGTACCGGTGTACAGAAT
Source organism: Halioglobus japonicus (assembly GCF_001983995.1). Lineage (NCBI taxonomy): Bacteria > Pseudomonadati > Pseudomonadota > Gammaproteobacteria > Cellvibrionales > Halieaceae > Halioglobus > Halioglobus japonicus. Next base: position 1,883,939 of record NZ_CP019450.1, read on the forward strand.
CGGATAGTGGTCTTTGAGACGGTGGGCAATATAGTTGGCGTTCAGAATTGCCACCTTGGTGGCCTGCGCCAATCCCTCGCCGCCCATGAGCGCGATATAGGACCAGGAGATTGGCAGAATGGAGGCGCTACCGTAAGGCGCAGCCGACACTACGTCGTTGTTCTCATCCAGGCCGGGGACCGGAACCACCGGGTTGCTCGGCAGGAACGGTTGTAGGTGCGCGCCGACGCCAATGGGGCCCATGCCCGGGCCGCCGCCGCCGTGAGGAATACAGAACGTCTTGTGCAGGTTGAGATGTGATACGTCGGCGCCGAACTTACCTGGCGCCGCAATGCCGACCAGGGCATTGAGGTTGGCGCCATCCACGTAGACCTGACCACCGTGGGCGTGGACCACGTCACACAGTTCGATAATCGATTCCTCGAAAACACCGTGGGTAGATGGATAGGTCACCATAATGGCGGCGAGATCCTCGGTGTGGCGCTCTGCCTTGGTCTTGAGGTCGGCCATGTCGATGTTGCCGTTGTCGTCGCACTCGACGATGACGACCTTCATGCCTGCCAGGGCTGCGGAGGCCGGGTTGGTGCCGTGAGCAGAAGAGGGGATCAGGCACACGTTGCGCTGATGGTCGCCGCGGCTCTGGTGATAACGCATGATGGCCAGCAGGCCCGCGTACTCACCCTGGGCGCCGGAATTGGGCTGCATGGAGATGGCATCGTAGCCAGTGGCTTCGAGCAGCATGTGATCGAGCTCTGCCAGCATGGCCTGGTAGCCTTTGGTCTGATCGACAGGGGCAAAGGGGTGTAAGCCGGCAAATTCAGGCCAGGTCACCGGAATCATCTCGGTGGTGGCGTTGAGCTTCATGGTGCAGCTGCCGAGCGGGATCATGGCGCGATTCAGGGCGATGTCCTTGTCTTCGAGGTAGCGCATATAGCGCAGCATCTCGGTCTCGGAGTGGTAGTCGTTGAACAGCGGATGCTGCAGGTAGTCCACCTCGCGTTGCAGGGCAGCAGGGATACCAGGGAAGCCGTCGATGCCGGTATCCAGTGCTGCCGCGTCGGGGGTGTCCTCACGCCCGCTGAATACCTGCCACAGTTGTTCGATATCCGCGGCCGTGGTGGTCTCGTCCAGAGCGACACCGAGCTGATCAGTGCCGATGACCCGCAGGTTCATGCCCGCAGCGAGAGCGCGGTCCACGATGGCCTGCTGTTGCTCACACACGGTAAAGGTCAGGGTGTCGAAATAGGTGGTGTTGTCCGCGTTAAAGCCAAGGCCAACCATGCCTTCAGCGAAGATGCTGGTCAGACGGTGGATGCGGCTGGCGATGGTACGCAGCCCCTCGGGCCCGTGATACATCGCATAGAACGTGGCCATGATGGCGAGCAGGGCCTGGGCGGTACAAATGTTACTGGTGGCCTTCTCGCGGCGGATGTGCTGTTCGCGGGTTTGCATGGCCATGCGCAGGGCCTGGTTGCCGCGGCGGTCGATGGAAACACCGATAATACGCCCCGGGGTGGAGCGCTTGTAGGCGTCGCGCGTGGCGAAGAACGCAGCGTGTGGGCCGCCGAAGCCCATTGGTACACCAAAACGCTGGCTATTGCCTACGACAACGTCAGCGCCCAGTTCGCCGGGGGCCTTCACCATCAGCAGTGCCATAATATCGGCCGCCACGGTAACCAGTGTCTTGGCGGCATGCGCCTGCTCGATCAGCGGTGCGATGTCGTCCAGGTGGCCGTAGGTGCCCGGGTACTGCAGTAACACGCCAAAGGCTTCTGTCTTGCCCACCAGTTCATTGGGATTGCCCACGACGATATCGATGTTCAGTACTTCTGCACGGGTCTTTATGACAGCGATGGTCTGCGGGTGGCAGTCTTCAGCAACTATGAACACGCTGCTGCGGTTTTTCTTGTTAACCCTCTGCAGCAGGGTCATCGCCTCTGCCGCGGCCGTGCCCTCATCGAGCATGGAGGCGTTGGCCAGGTCCATGCCGGTCAGGTCCATGACCATTTGTTGATAGCTGAGCAAAGCCTCCAGACGACCCTGGGAGATCTCGGGTTGGTAGGGTGTGTAGGCGGTATACCAGCCGGGATTTTCGAGTACATTGCGCTGAACGACGGGTGGTGTGAATGTGTCGTGATAGCCGGTACCGATAAAGGTCTTGTTGATCACATTCTGGCTCGCCAGCGCCTTCAGCCGCCTCACCACATTCTGTTCTGTCTGTGCGCCCGGCAGGTCCATGGGCTGGGCGCGGCGGATTGCAGCGGGCACCGTATTGTCGATGAGCGCATCGAGGCTGTCATAGCCCAGAATCTGCGCCATTTCGCGCTGTTGTTTGACAGTGGGGCCTATGTGGCGTTGGATGAAATCTGAATGGTTTTCCAGCTCGAACAGAGAGGGACGGCTCATACGTGCTCCGACAGGCAAATACAGATGAAAATGGGGGTCGATTTGACCGGCGCGATACTACCAGCAGGGCTGCTCCGCGGCAATCAATCTGGCTATTTTCTGAGCCCTGATTGGCGCTGTTCAGGTCATGTCTGATTCACTGGAACTGGTCGACCTGTTGGCGCAGATTCGCGCCTGTGACCACTGTGCGCCGCATCTGCCGCTGGGGCCCAATCCTGTAGTGCGTGCCAGCACCAGCGCACGGCTGCTGATTGTCGGTCAGGCTCCGGGCACCCGGGTGCATGAAACCGGTATTCCCTGGAACGACCCTTCCGGGGAACGACTGCGCGATTGGCTGGCGATAGATCACGCAACGTTTTACGACGAAAGCCTGATCGCTATTGTCCCCATGGGTTTTTGTTACCCGGGGCGAGGCAAGTCCGGCGATTTACCCCCGCGCCCGGAGTGTGCAGAGCTGTGGCACGAGAAAGTGCTGACGCATATGCCCGACGTTGAACTGATACTGGTGATCGGGCGCTACGCCCAGGACCGCTATCTCGGCAAAAGCCGAGCGACGCTTACCGAGCGGGTCCGCAACTGGCGCGATGTCGATCCGCGGTACCTGCCACTGCCGCACCCATCACCGCGCAACACGCTGTGGTTGCGGCGCAATCCCTGGTTCGAAGATGAAGTGGTACCCGCGTTAAGAGCCCGGGTGCAGGCAATATTCCCTGATTAGCCGGTGGCCGGCGCGCGATTAGGGCTCGGATTCATCCGCTTTCATGCGCCTGAGTTTTTCGCCCTGGTCGGCATTGGTTGAGGACTTTTGCGTTGAGGAGGGCGGATCACCGACTTGAATGCCCACCGACATACTGCGGGACATGGATGCGCCCTGGCCTGCGGTAGTGGCATAGATACGAAGATAGTGGCGCCCGGCGGCCGGTGTTCTCACGCTAATGTCAAGATTGAAACGACCGTCGCTGTCCCTGGTGAGTTCAACCGGTGTCAGGGGGCTGATCAGATTGAGTGCGCTGTCGGCCTTGATTGCCACTGTCAATCGCTCGGTGGCGTGGGCACGCAGGCTGAGTGTGAGATTGAGTTCGGCGCCCACTTCAGAGCGATATGAGCTGTCTGATACCAGCGTAATAGGTGCGCCCGGCTTGCTGTGGTCGGGCCGATGGGGGTGTCGGCCACGGTAGCCTTCTCTGGCGCACAGGCTGCGGTGGAAAGTGCCAGGCAGGCAGCCAGGGCGAGTTTACTCAGGCATTTCATGGCGCGTTCCTCGTTATTGGGCTTGGATGCTGACGGCGTAGCAAACGTCACCGGCATTGGCATCGCCGGGCTGGATCGCATTGTAATAGCCGTAAAGGTTGAGGATATGTGGCCCGGCATTCAGGGGGCCAGTGGCAGATTCGAAATCGGCGTCGGGGTTGAATCCACCCAGCACGGGCAGGCCCTGGCGGTAGACAGTGAAGTCGGGGTCGCTGCCAAACATCCCGGAAGTGCGTTCAATCAGCACCTGGTATTGATCAAAGCCCGGAACGCTGAATCGCACCAGAGCGTCGACCCCCAGCTTGTTACCGTCGCCATTAAAGTCAAAGTGCGTCTGGCTGCAGACCTCGATGGCATTGCCGTTCACGTCGAGCTCGGGATACACCGGCAACATCGATTGGACGCCATCGCGATCGCCGGGCGGGCGATTCTGCTCTCGGCTGCCATAGGGGTCGACGATGTCCCCGGTGATGGATTCAGCTTCCAGCATGTTGGCCAGGGAACCAGCTAGCTCAGGGTGATGATTGAGCAGCGAGTCCACAAAACTGAAAATGCTGGTCATGGCAGGGGTGACCCGGTGTTCGCCCGTGAGGGCAGCATAGATGGGCCGCAGCCCGAGGGTCAGGTCGTCAGCGCCATCGTGCTGCTCGTCGTAAAGATCGTAAATCAGTGACTGCACACTGCTTGAGCTGAACCAGCCCGGGTTGAACCGGGCGCCTGCCTCCATGGAGAAGCTCCATACACCTTGCTGGCCCGGCCCGTGGCTGTCGGCATACCAGGGGTTGTCGAGCAGCGCTGCACCCAGGCCATTGGCCAGTCCTTCGCCAAAGGCCAGGCGGATATCCAGAATTTCGCCGCCGCCCCAGCGCCCGCCAAAGGAGTCTGAGCGGGCAATCTGGTTGTCCATGTAGTGCATCCACTCGTGTACAACCACGTGTACGTCGTACTCGTCGGTATCGTCGTCCTGCTGGCCGAGGATGTAGAGCTTGGGTTGGCCGTTGTCGATGACGTGGAAGCTGGTGCCAATATCCCCGTCGGCGAGATTGCCTGATGCGGTGCTGTTTTTTTCGCTCCAGAACACCTGCAGCGGCGGCAAATTGATGTCCAGGTCGATTTCCACCAGCTGCAGGGTGGCGTCATACATGGTGTCCAGCAGCGCGAAGGGCCCCGCGGTGCGCTCAGTGGTATAGCTTGAGCCACCCCAGCCGGAGGGTGCGTGCAGATTGCGTTGAGGCATATCTGCTGGTGTCGCATCTTCTCCATCCATCACATACAGCGCATCTCCCTGGGTGTTGTCGCGGATCGTGATATCCCAGTTGGGTGTGCCGACACGTTGGCTTTGTGCGCGCACTCGCACAAACACCGCGTCGGTGCTGTTGGCGGTAAAGGCATAGGCACCCGCGGCGTCGGATAACGTCTCCTGCAGTACCTGGTCGGTGGCGCTGTCTATCAGCTGTACCGTGGCACCTCGCACGGGCATGGCCGTGATGTTGTTGTAGTCCAGACCCTGGCCGAGGCTGCGCTGGGGCACCCTGTCATAGGTAATATTGCCAGAGACAGTCGGTGCGCTGGGCACGATGATGGGCGCCAGATAGAAAATTTCGTCGTTATTGAGGAAGGCCATTAGTGCCGCGTTGCCTGCGAAACCGGCGGTTTCGATCGCACAGTCGTTGTTGTTGCCACCACACAGATGGCGGAACGCACTGCGCCAGCCGACGAACTCGAAGCCCGGCTCGGTTTCAACGCTGAAAGTTTCCTTGAACTGGGTGCTGCTGACATCCACTTCGCAAATGCCGTCGCTGGGACAGAAGGTGCTCTCCGACACTACGGTGCCACCGGGTGGCACGGTAATCAGGATTTTGCAGCCGCTTAGCAGTGCGAGGCCCAGGATGACCAGGGTGGAGCGAAGCACAGCAGTGCCTCGGCGTATTGGCGCTGTAAAGTTCGACATAGTTATGACGTGACTGTATTTTGTTCAACAACTTTAACTGCTTTGCGGTAGGCCTTGAAGCCCCGGGCGGCAAGAATTGCCGACAAAGGGCATACAATGAGGGGCAGTAGTACCAGAGAATAACGAAGTTTGAGGTCGTCGCCGAACAGGAAATCGGTCAACAGCGCCACCGCACTCGGGCCGAATGTCAGGCCGAACAAATTTGTCGAAAAGAGCATTAGTGCCGAGATCTGGGCGCGCATGCGGTTAGGTGTGATCAATTGAATGCCGGCTATGCCCACCCCGAAATAAGCGTTCAGGAAGAACACGATCGGCCAACCGGCCAGTACTGCCAGGTTTGCATCTTGCGCCAATGGTCCGAGTGTTGCAGGTACCAGCCACAGCAGGGCGCAGACCATGATGACGCGCAGCGGTGCATCGATGTAGCCCCGCTTGGTCAGGGGTTGCACGCTCCAGCCTCCGGCAAGTGCACCTGCGCTGCCGGCTATGAGGAAAATGGTCCCGAACTGGCCGCCTGCCGCGGCGCGATCCATCTCGAAACTGCGCATGAGAAATTCCGGGTACCAGGCCATGGTGCCATAGCCGAGCACTGCCAGCAGCGACATGGAGCCGATGAGTCCCACATAGGCGCGGCTGTGAGCACCCAGTTGCGCGCCCACTTCCGCCAGGGAGACTGCCTCGGCCGCTTTGTTGCCATCTATACCGCTGCGCGGCGGCTCACGCATGAGTGACAGCAGCGCAACGATCAACAACCCCGGGAGCCCTACAGCGATAAACGTGAGCTGCCATGCACTGACTTCACCGATCAGGGGTACATGGGCACCGCTGGTCTCGAAATGCTGGTAGATGGCACCGCCGATGATATAGGCCAGGCCGCCTCCGAGGGTAATTCCCAGCGTGAAAACGGCGGTGGCCCGGGGCAGCTTTTCGGGCGAGAAAAAATCGGCGAGCAGTGAGTAGGCGGGGGGCGACAAGGCGGCCTCACCCACACCGACACCAACTCGCGCGAGGAACAGCGTGGTAAAGCTCTTGGCCATGCCGCACAGGCAGGTCATCAGGCTCCACAGGAAGACCCCCACGGTAATGATGAACTTGCGATTGCCTCGGTCTGCCCAGCGGGCGATCGGCAGCCCCAGGGCAATGTAGAACATCGAGAAGGCGAAGCCGTGTAACAGGCTGTACTCGAAGTCTGAGATATCAAATTCGGCACGAATAGGGCCGATGAGTACCGCCATAACATTGCGGTCAACAAAGGACAGTATGTAGGCCAGTAGCAATACGAACAGCGCGTAGTTGGCCTGGAAGCTGGAGCGTTGCAAACGGTGGGTCCTTATTGTTATTGAGTCGGAGCGCTCGGCGAAAAATCTAGGTTGAGTAATCGATGCCGGTGACGTAGTACACCTGCTCTCCCGAGGGGCTGGCGACCACGACTTCGTCGTCGATGGCTTTGCCGAGCAGGGCCCGCGCCATGGGCGAATCCATGCTCAGCTTGTATTCTCGAAGGTTGAATTCATCGGGCCCGACAATGCGCCAGCGTTTTTCCTCGCCCTGTTCATCCTCGAGCGTCACCCAGGCACCGAAGCGCACTTTGCTGGTGTCTGCTGGTGGCCGGTCCACGACCTCCAGTTCGTCGAGGCGCTTGTTCAGAAAGCGTACCCGCGAGTCGATCTCCCGCAGGCGGCGCTTGCCGTAGATGTAATCGCCATTCTCGGAACGGTCGCCATTTTTGGCAGCCTCGTGCACGGCGCTGGTCACCTGGGGGCGCTCCACCTTCCACAGCTGATGCACTTCCTCGCGTAGGGCGGCTTCTCCCTCTGGCGTAATGTATTTGGAACCGCGTTTGCGCGGCGGTCTGTATCGTCCCATGGGTGCATCATAAAAGGGGGATGGCCCCTTTTCCATGCCTGCGGTTGTGGTTAAATGGCGGTGTCTGAATCTGAGAGGTGGCTGCCCCCGTGTTGACTCGTGTTATCGCTACTTGCGCTGTGCTCTGCGCGCCCCTGAATGTGCTCGCCGCTTGCCCTGACCTCGAGGGCAACCTGATACAGGGTGGGTTGGTGTACGGTGAAGTGGCGCCGGGGAGTCAGGTAACCCTTGATGGCGACGCTTTAACGGTGCTTGAAGACGGCACTTTTTTTGCCGGTTTCGGGCGTGACAATGCCGCTACGGCCGAATTGGTGATCACCGGCGACTCACCCTGTACCCAGACATTGAATATCGCCAGCCGCGAGTATCGAATCTCGCGGGTGGAGGGGGTGCCGCAGAAAACCGTGACTCCCTCGGAAGAACACCTGGCTCGTATCCGGCGCGAACGAGCCCTGGTCAGCGCGGCCAAGCGCCAGCGCCTGGATCGCGAGGACTTGCTCCTCGGGGCGTTGGCAGGTTTTGAGTGGCCTGCGACAGGCCGAATCTCCGGCGTGTATGGCAGCCAGCGTTTTTACAATGGCAAGCCGGGCAATCCGCACTATGGCGTGGATGTGGCAGTGCCCACCGGTACCCCGGTTTATGCGCCAACTGCGGGCGTGGTCACATTGGCCGAGGATGATTTGTTCTATTCAGGCGGGACGGTGATTCTCGATCACGGCTTTGGGTTGTCATCGTCGTTCCTGCATATGAGCAAGATTCACGTGGAGGTGGGCCAGGAGCTCAAAACCGGCGACCTGCTCGGTGAAGTCGGCGCGACCGGCCGGGCCACGGGCCCGCACCTGGATTGGCGGATGAGCTGGCGTAACCAGCGGGTCGACCCGCAGCTACTGGTGCCGCCAATGCCGGAGCAGTAGCCCCTGCCTGGCAAAAACCCGTATAATGCCGCTCCCGTTTTGTACCCCGCGAGAGCGTAATGATCGATAAAAAACTCCTCAGCATCCTGGTGTGTCCCGTCAGTAAGGCACCTCTGGAATATGATCAGGAAAAAAACGAATTGGTTTGCAAGGCCTCTGGCATGGCATATCCCGTGCGCGATGGCATTCCGGTCATGCTCGAATCCGAGGCACGCCAGCTCAGCGCCGACGAGAAACTGGCCTGAGCCATGACAGATACGATTTTTGGCAAAATTATTGCTGGTGAGATCCCCTCGGAGTTTATTTACGAGGACGAGCACTGCATCGCTATTAACGATATAGCGCCGCAGGCGCCGGTGCACGTTCTGGTAATTCCGAAGAAAGCCATTCCCCGCCTGGTGGATGCTGAGGCGGACGACCAGGCCCTGCTGGGACATCTGATGCTCGCCGCTGGCAAAGTGGCAAAGCAACTGGGCGTGGAAGAGGCGTTCCGCCTGATCGTGAACAACGGAGAGGGCGCCGGCCAGACCGTCTTCCACCTGCATCTGCATATCATTGCCGGGCGAACTTTCGCTGAAGGGCAAATGGCGGGCTGAGGCCTGTTTCATCACACAATCGAGACACACAACATGAAGACCGTAGAGATACGCGAAGCTTTTCTGGAATACTTTGAGCAGCAGGGTCACACCCGGGTGCCTTCCAGCTCCCTGGTGCCGGCCAATGACCCCACCTTGCTGTTCACCAATGCGGGCATGAACCAGTTCAAGGACACGTTCCTGGGCGCCGATCCGCGCCCCTATGTGCGTGCAACCTCCAGTCAGCGCTGTGTGCGTGCCGGCGGCAAGCACAATGATCTCGAAAATGTGGGTTATACCGCGCGTCACCATACCTTCTTCGAGATGTTGGGCAATTTCAGCTTCGGCGATTACTTCAAGCAGGATGCGATCAAGTTTGCCTGGGAATTCCTGACGGGCACCCTGGGCCTGCCCCCGGAAAAGCTGTGGGTGACCTGCCACGTTTCCGACGACGAAGCGGAAGAGATCTGGGTGAACGAGATCGGCTTCCCGCGCGAGCGTATTTCGCGCCTCGATGAAGACAATTTCTGGCAAATGGGTGACACCGGTCCCTGTGGGCCCTGCTCGGAAATCTTCTATGACCACGGTGAAGATGTGCCGGGTGGCCCTCCGGGTTCACCTGACGACGACCTGGATCGCTATATTGAGATCTGGAACCTGGTGTTCATGCAGTTCAATCGCGATGCCAGCGGCGAGATGCATCCGCTGCCTGCGCCTTCGGTGGATACCGGTATGGGGCTGGAGCGTATTGCGGCGGTGATGCAGCAAGTCCACAGCAACTATGAGATCGACCTTTTTCAGGCCCTGATCGGTGCCGCAGCCAAGCTGCTCAATGTGCAGGACCTCGAGGAAAAGTCACTGCGCGTAATTGCCGACCATATCCGCTCATGCGCATTCCTGATTGCCGACGGCGTGCTGCCGGGCAACGAAGGCAGGGGCTATGTGCTGCGTCGGATTATTCGCCGCGCGGTTCGTCACGGCAACAAACTTGGCGCTACAGAACCGTTCTTCCACAAGCTGGTGACCACTCTCGCTGAACAAATGGGTGGCGCTTATCCTGAATTGGTGAAGTTGCAGGGCCAGATCGATAAAGCCCTGCTGACCGAGGAAGAGCAATTTGCCAAAACCCTCGACAATGGCATGCAGATACTCGAGGAGGCCCTTGCTGGACTGGAGGGCAAGGAAATCCCGGGCGACGTGGTATTCAAACTCTACGACACCTACGGATTCCCGGTTGACCTGACCAATGATATTGCCCGCGAGCGCGATCTCGGCCTGGATATGGCAGGTTATGACGCCGCCATGGCCGCACAACGGGCGCGTTCCCAGGAAGGCGGCAGCTTCAAGGTGGATTACAACGACGTCCTCAAACTCGAGGGCCAGACGGAGTTTACCGGCTACGAGTGCACCGAGGGCGAGGGCACGGTGACCGCGCTGCTCAAAGACGGTGCCGAAGTCGACAGCCTGGGCACAGATGACGAAGGTGTGGTCGTGCTCTCCAGTACCCCTTTTTACGGTGAGTCGGGGGCCAGGTGGGCGATACCGGGTTCCTGAGTGCCCAGGGTGTGAAACTGGAAGTTACCGATACGACCAAGGCCTCAGACCAACACCTACACCATGTGAAATTGCTGGCCGGTTCCGTGAGCAAAGGCGATACGCTGCAAGCCGAGATTGACAACGGTCTGCGCCAGCGCACCCGTTTGAACCATTCTGCGACGCATTTGTTGCACGCTGCCCTGCGCAAGGTGCTGGGTGACCACGTGCAGCAGAAGGGCTCTTTGGTGGACTCGGAGCGGCTGCGCTTTGATTTCTCCCACTTTGAAGGCGTTACCGCCGACGAACTCAAGCAGATCGAGACGTTGGTGAACGACCAGATTCGCGCCAATACCGAGGTATCTACTCGCCTGATGTCCATGGACGAGGCGGTTGAGGCCGGTGCAATGGCGTTGTTTGGGGAGAAATACGGCGATGAAGTCCGTGTGCTTGCTATGGGTGAAGACAACTTCTCGGTAGAACTGTGTGGCGGTACCCACGCGGCCCGCACTGGCGATATTGGCCTGATGCGGCTTACCGCCGAATCAGGTGTTGCCGCGGGCGTGCGTCGTATTGAGGGGGTAACAGGTGTGGGTGCAATGGCTTATATCGATGCTGCCGAAGCACGCCTGGACGCGGTATGTGATGTCGTGAAGGGAACCATCGACAATGTCGCCGAAAAGGTGGCGGGCCTGCGCGCGGATAACCGCGAGTTGGAGAAAGAAATCGCCCGTCTGAAGCAGAAGCTCGCAACCGGTGCCGGTACCGACCTGACGGCGGGTGCCGTAGACGTGCAGGGTATCAAAGTGCTGGCGGCGAATGTCGATGGCGCTGATGCTAAATCACTGCGCGACACCCTCGATCAGGTAAAGAACAAAATGGGCTCTGGTGTCATCCTGCTAGCCGCCGTAAATGACGGTAAAGTGGCGCTGGCTGCCGGTGTGACCAAGGACCTGACCGACAAGGTGAAAGCCGGCGACCTGATGCGCGAATTTGCCGGTCGCCTCGGCGGTAAAGGCGGCGGTCGTCCCGATATGGCCCAGGGCGGCGGTACCGATGCCGCGGCGTTGCCGGGTGCGCTGGAAGCGGTCCCTGCGTGGGTTGAGTCCCAACTTTCCTGAGGCAGATTCCAGCCCGAATATCGCCCGGCCCGACGTTTTGTCTGCCGGGCGCTAACGCTCCCTGTGGCCCGTTGGTCATAGCCCCAACAAATTCCCATTATTCTCCTCTCCGGATCGGTTTAATTCTTCACCGATCTGGTGTTTAATAGCGCCCCTTTTTATCTTGCCAAAATCGGCTGAAATGCCCGTTGTGTGGGCCTTTGCGAGCAGTAATGAGCTTAATCGTACAGAAGTTTGGCGGTACTTCCGTGGGAAGTATCGAGCGTATTGAACAGGTCGCTGACAAGGTGCAGAAATTTCGCGCCGATGGCCACAGCGTGGTCGTGGTGGTATCTGCGATGTCCGGCGAGACCAATCGCCTGATCGGCCTGGCCCAGGAAATCCAGGATCGCCCCGTACCGCGGGAGATGGATGTGCTGGTGTCCACCGGCGAGCAGGTGACCACGGCGCTGCTCTCCATGGCGTTAGACAAGCGCGGCGTCAAGGCCAAGAGCTACAACGGCAGCCAGGTACGCATTCTCACCGACGACGCCCATACCAAGGCCCGTATCCGCGAGATTGACGACGCGCGCCTGCACGCTGATCTGGACGATGGCTTTGTTATAGTTGTGGCGGGATTCCAGGGCGTGGACGAGCTGGGCAATATCACCACCCTCGGCCGCGGCGGTTCAGATACCACGGCAGTGGCGCTGGCCGCCGCCCTCAAAGCCGACGAGTGCCAGATCTATACCGACGTTGATGGCGTATATACCACCGACCCTCGTGTGGTGGATGGGGCCCGCCGTCTGGACAAAATTACGTTCGAAGAAATGTTGGAAATGGCCAGCATGGGCTCCAAGGTGCTGCAGATTCGCGCTGTGGAATTCGCCGGAAAATACAATGTACCCCTGCGGGTATTGCACAGTTTCCAGGAAGGTCCTGGAACGTTGATCACACTTGAGGAAGATGACGAGATGGAAACGCCTACAATTGCCGGTATTGCCTTTAACCGCGACGAGGCCAAGCTCACGATTCTGGGTGTGCCTGATATGCCTGGCGTCGCTCACCGCATTCTCGGTCCGATAGGCGAGGCCAACATCGAGGTGGACGTGATTGTCCAGAACGTTGCGGAAGACGGTACCACCGACTTTACCTTCACCGTGGGCCGCAATGATCTGCCCCGGGCGGAAGAGGTGCTCACGGCGGTTGCCAACGAGATTAAGGCTCGCGAGGTTCGTGCTGATAGTAAGATCGCAAAGGTATCCGTGGTAGGTGTGGGCATGCGTTCACACGCCGGTGTGGCAAGCCAGATGTTTGCGGCGTTAGCCGAGGTTGGTATCAATATCCAGATGATCACGACGTCTGAGATTAAGATCTCCGTGATTATCGAAGAGAAGTTTCTCGAACTGGCGGTGCGCGCACTGCACTCCTCGTTCGGGCTGGACGGGGAACCAAAGGATGAAACTGTGGCCTAAGTCACAGTGCTGTCGCCTTTTAATGTAGGCATATGAAACAAGGTTTTTTGTACTGGTAAAGAATTAGCGGCAAACTACACTTACACATACTCGAACTAAATCGCAGGGATCCGATCCGCGTCGGGAATGCGAACTGCCACAAAACAGGCGTAAGTCCATGGCAGCTAGGAGACTGGAGAAATATATGCTGATACTCACCCGCAGAGTAGGCGAGTCACTGATGGTAGGGGACGAAATTACCGTCACCGTGCTCGGCGTTAAAGGCAATCAGGTGCGCATAGGCGTTAACGCGCCCCGCGAAGTTGCCGTTCACCGCGAAGAAATCTACGCGCGCATCCAGGACGATGAAAAACGTCACAAGAGTGCCAACAGTAGCGAATAATTCGCACCTCAAAGGCTCTCTATAGCTTTGATTTTCCAATAGTTGTGGTATGATGCCGCGCCTGTGTCAGACAGTCAGTCCGACATAGAGAAAAACGTTTTCAGTTCTGTCTGAACGTACCCCCGGAGAGCTGGCCGAGTGGCTGAAGGCGCACCCCTGCTAAGGGTGTATAGGCTTATCCCCTATCGAGGGTTCGAATCCCTCGCTCTCCGCCATATTTTCAGTGTGAAAACAACGCACTGGAATCCTACCCCCGGCCACTGTGTGGTATTTGTGTGGCACCGGGGGTAGTAGATTCAAACCTACTCCAGTCCCTGTCGGTGCGATACTCCTCGATAAACTCGGAATACCTCTTCAGGAACATGTCGGTCGAATGGCCAAGCTGATTGGCGGCTTCAGCCGGATTGGCTCCCTGTGACAGAAGTTCTGCAGCCCTGGTGTGTCGGCAGGTATAGGGCACGCGATATGCCAAGCCAGCCCTCTTGTGCGCTTCTCTCCACATCTGGTTGAGCTTTCCTCGATATTTGAGTGGCTGTCCATTGATTCCCAGAAATAGAGGGCCCGCCTTTCGCAGTGATTTCAGTGACTCTAGATAGGGCCTGACCCAGGTAGGGACATATACTGATCGCTCTTCTCCAGTTTTGGTGTGGTCCTTCTCGACAGATTCTGAGCGCTGTTTCCAGATGCGCACAAATTGACCATCGTAATCCTCGCAGTCTATGCCTAGGTTTTCACCAGGTCGTGTGCCCAGCGCGAACATAAAGCGAAAGTAGTAAGAGGCTTGGTGTGACCAGAAGGCGTTGGACAGACTTGTAGGGGTGCGCTCCTGTCTAGCAGCGACTGCGTATTCATCTTTCATCCGATCAAGTTGTGAGATTAGTTGGTGCCGCTCATCTGGGCGATACCGTAGTACTTTTTTACTCTCCCTTTTCCTCTGTGCTCGGGACCACGTGATCCCTGCCGCTGGGTTCGGGTCTATGCCGGCTTGGGTGAATGCACCCCGCAGTGGCACCAATCGATTCTTCTGGGTTTTTATGCCTACACCCATTCTGGCGAGCTGTTTCTTGATGTCGGAAGTCTGAATGTCTGTGATCGGCCAGTTGCCAAACTTTGGTATCCAGTGCTGATTGAGGAACTTGCGGTAGTCATGCATTTGCTTTTTACCCACTTGGACAGATTGCAAGTACTCTTCAGCGACTTCGCAGAATAGACGCGGTGCCCCCACCTTGCCTTCGATAAGTGGCAGACCTAGTCTGTATCTAGCTCTCTTATCTTCAAGTTTCTTGGCCGCCGCTCTGACGTGAACGGGATCTTGCGGATCGCAACGAATGAACTCCCGCCATACTCGATGCTTACCCTTCCAGATAGTGATCTCAAGGCCAGTCCCCCTTGATCTTATTCCTCTTGGCAAATCCATTCGTCCACCTTCAATGTGTTAATCAGAGTAGTTCTGCCGATGACTTTGTAGTGTTTGCCTCTTGTCCAATGCCTACACATCCAGCCCTCGATGGTCCCTACTGAAACTTGTAATCTTTCTGCGTAGCCCTTTTTGCTGATCCAAGGATCTGGTGAGCTATTGGTGTCCTGTGGCTTCATAAAATCACCTGTTACAGCCATTTTTTTGCAGTTCACTAGTGGCAGTTCCCCGCAAAGTGAATTCATAGTGTCAACCCAAATTTTCGAAAGACCAAGGTAAACTTACAGATTCCAATCGATTGCCGAAAAACGCATTTATCCCTATTTTTAAAGCTTAAAATTGAGGTTGGGAACTGCCGGAAAACGCATTATTCGAAGTTGTGGCTGCCGAAAAACGCATTCGAAAAAATGAAATGCCGGAAATCGCATTTGTTCGAAGTGCATCTGTGCGGTGGTTCGCGATTTGTTCCCGGGATCTAAAGATCCTCCTCCCAAGTCGTGACTAGAAATTGGCGGAACCGTCTAGCTAGACTCCTCAAGTTCTTTGGATGATCATCTGAGCTGCAACTTGTCGCAATCCACTGCCTGGCTATATGAACATTCCGTTGGCAGCTGGAGTCGCCGAGTTTGCCAATCAGTTCTTGGCCGTACGGGTCGATGTTCACCGCGAGGCAAAGATGCTTTGCTTCTCTCAACTCGAGACTTTTTCGTTGCTCTTCCTGTAGGGCTGTCTTTATAGCGTCCTTGGTCCCAAGTCGACTTGGTTTCGTAAACGATGTGTTGCTCATGCCAGAACGATCCTCTGATGTACGTTGTGTTTAAAAACCTACAGAAGAATTCCGCACCCCGCTTGATGTTGGGAAATAAGTTAGTTCTGGTCGTTTGACCTCATTGGGATTGGGATGTAACGCTCTGCATGTCTTGGGATGTAACGGAGTAGGCATTGGGATGTAACGTGGTAAATCTTGGGATGTAACACCCCCAGCGGTTGGGATGTAACATGGGGAGTAGACCAGATTTCTATCGGTATTAAAGTAATACATTAAGATCGGCTGGTTCGGCGTAAGCGGGCCACACCAAAGAGGTTTCGATTACTCCAATAGTCATTGGCCTTGCGGAAGAGAGATTAGGTTGTACGGGGTGAGAGCTCGAGCATAACGCCCCGCACAAGGTTTGAGCTGGATTAATTTGCTTCCAGTATGGTGCGCAACCGCGCCCAGCTCTCATCAGGCAACGTCTGAATGATTTTGACAAGCCTCTGGTCGCCACTCCTGAGGATCCGGCCGCGGACAACTGGTGCAATCTCCTCAGCGCTCTGGACCTCCTCTTCCTCGATGTCGATTCCGCGAACGATCGCGCCCGTTCGGAGTGCCTCATCCAGGGTTAGATTAAAAGCCTGCTCGAACGAAGAGCCGCAGGCGTGGCAGTTCTTGGCTGCCATAGGGTTGAGTGCACCGCAGTCGCCACATGGCTTCAGGCGTTCTGGAGCCTTTGGAAACTCGTGTCCGCAGACCGGGCAGGCTGCTGCCCCTAGCTCGCACTCATGCCCACATTCCTTGCAAACCTTGTGCTTGGGGGTGTCTCCACCCTTGCGGGCTGCCGGTGACATCTCCTCTTCAACCCGTCTTGCGAAGTCCTCGAAGAGTTGGAAGGAGGGCATCACAACGTAAGCCCGGGTGTCATCGTCAATACCCATTGTCCTGACCACTCGACCCACTGCCTGGCGGAATGCCAGCTCAGTCAGTGCGTTAGGCAAGTAGAGCAGCACTCGCAAACGCTTGATGTCCACGCCCTCTGACACCATGGCTACTGACACAAGCCAGCGCTTATCCGTATTTCGGAAGGCACGGATCTTGGCGTTGGGGTTCGGCATCTGGCTGTGCACCAGAATGGGCCTCTCGCCCTCAATGCGCTCGAGCAGCTCGACCATATACTCGGCCATCTGGATATTGGGGGCGATTATCAGGCCTCCAGCCTCGGGCATGCGATGACGAAGCTCAGAGAGCTTGTTGCTGCCCCAGTCGATCATGGTCGCCTGGTAGCCGTCCTGTAGGGGCGTTACCTGGTCCTTTTCGTACTGCGGTGTTTTGGCCAGCCTGTAGAAGTCCAGGGCCTTCTGCAGCCCGTGAACGCGCTTCAGCTCGGGCGGCAGCTCTGCCTTCTCGTGCCCTGAGACTTTCACCTCCTGCCCGTCGAGGTCGACTGTGAATTTGCCCTCATGGCGGTGAAAAGTAACGGGGCGACAGTACCCCAGATCCACGGCTTCGCCGTAGGTGAGGGTATAGGTGCCGTCCTCTGGGTGGTCAATGGCACCTGCATCGTCATAAGCGAGCCATACAGACTCTGCTCCGTCTGATCGAATGGGGGTGCCAGTGAGCACCAGAACATAGCGACCGTCTGCGAATGCGCCATCCGCACCGCGGCCCCATGCGGCCTCTACCGCAGCGTGGTGGTGCTCATCACAGATCACCAGGGTTTTGTTGGCGCGGCACACCGCCTGCAGCTCTGGAAGTAGATCCTGAATGGCCGCCCAGGTGGCACAGACATCTACGGAGAGGCCTTCAATATCGCCATCTGCTGCAGTGACCTTGGCCATATGGCGACCGGTGACGAATCGGAAGTCATCGGCCCACTGATTGACGACCTCTGATCTTGGCGCGATCACGATTACCCGTTCGATCTCGCCCATCTGCATGAGCGTCTCAGCGATAGCGCAGGACGCAAGGGTCTTACCTGCACCCGGTGCTGCATTGATGAGGAAGTGACGATCCTCGCCACGAGCAACCAACCAATCGATGGCCTTGTTGTGGGCCTCTCGTTGCCAATTACGCAGTTTAATCTTCATTTCGCACCCTTCCGTAGATTGCAGGTCGCACACAGCGCCTGCCCGTTGTCTGTTGTTGTGGTGCCGCCCTTCGAGTAGGCCACCACGTGATCCGCATGAAATTGTTGATCCAGGGGTTTCTCGCAGCTGCTGCACTTACCCCCGGCAATCCACGCCAGAATCTGCCTCTGACGCTTGCTGAATCGCCTGTTCATCGGCTCAGCCAGTATTCGGTCAAGGTCACTTCCTTAACCGGAAGATTCCGCGGAGGCTCCAGCGTCGCGGACTCGTTGATCCTTCTCAGTGCGGCCACGAACGGCACGCGTTTCGACTTGATGACGTAGCCGTCTCGACGCATATCCGAAATCACCTTGGTCAGGCTGGGTACCCCGAAGAGAACGATGCATTCGAGTTGCGTGATGGGGTGGCCCGCCAGGAGGTGTTCTTTCACCCCCAGCACCAGTTGAGTTCTGCTGTTTGACATAGCTCCTCCTTATGCCGCCATAGAAAGCGTGTGTTCCAGGAGCGTCTCCTGGGATATGTGGGGTCCGAAGTCATCCTCGGACGCGTACTCCTGGCTCACGATCCGCCAGCTCCAGCGCTCCATCACCTCATCCACTGGGAGTTCGGAAAATGGCGTGCGCCCATGAAATACCGTTTTGGGCGACGGGCTGATGGAGTCATCCGCTGCATCTGCAATCAGTGATGCGCACTCAAGCAGCTCGTGAGTGGGAATTTCGCCACCGTATACACGCTGGAGTTCCGCGTAGATCTGGCGAACTTTCTTAGGCTTGTTCATGCTCGTTCTCCCCTGCATCGGTGTCGTTGAAATTCAGTAGTGCGGCGTCCTTGCCGCGGCCCTATCGGGTGTTCCCCTTCAGAGCCTCGTTAGAGGCTCCGCCTGCGCTTGCGGCCCGGGCGATAGCCCGAGGGTGCTTGTTCAGTCACAAACCCCGACAAGTGGACGAGCCGGCCCTCCACGGCCAGCGCTGCCGAGGCCAGATGGCCTGAGAGAAGGCGATGATCCTGGCCCATGCCGATGGAGTCGTACCGCTCCCATTGCCCGCCTTCGATGACTTCCAGGAAGCGCAGCGCCTCCGAGAGCGAGGCCCTCTGGCGATCGACTGGGGCAGACTCAAGTGCGTCTATGGCGTAACTCTTGATGAGCTTGCCGTTCAAGTTGGCGTAGGTAGTGGCCTTGTCGAACAGGTCCATTCCGACAAGCCTGCCGTGCAGGAAATAGAAGGCGCCTACTTGGCGAGTCTCGGGCTCTAACTCACCCACATACTCCTCAAGCGTAGGGGCAGCATCCTGATACATGTCTGCCATAGCAGAGGTATTCGACTCGGAATCCATTACCGAGAATTTGCGGTCGATTTCTGACCAAACTTCACCCTGGTCGCTGCGCCGAGAGCCTGACTGCCGCATTGAGCGGCTCACAGAGGCCATTTTTTTGGCCCGACCGCGAGCGAAGTGGGTCCGGTCTGTGCGCTCAAAGTTGTCAGAGCGGTAGGACCAGCGGCCCGACTCTACACATGAGACGGGTATGACCGTTGTGGTCATGGCGGGCACGAGCAGCGTGAGATTCACCACCCGGTTCTGCTTCGCGCCTACCAACTCCTCGCCGTCGAGCAGGAGTACGGGGCTATCCAGTTTGTTCTCGAGCTTGAGCTCGGGAACGCTACCGGAGTCACTGGTCTCAGTGATTTCGATACCGGATGCGTCAAATGCCTGGTCGAGAGTCAGGTAGCTGAGGTCAGATTCCTGCGCAGAATCAAAGATTGGCGCGATCGCCAGTCCCCGGAATTCCTTCGGCCGTCCGAACATGAGATGCTTGGGAAGTGGTGCTGTCATTTTGCCTCCAGAGCGAAAGTATTGTCGTCGTATCACCTATTGCAGTTGGCGTGCCAAGTTTTGATTGGGGGTGGCGAATAATTTTTAAGTTGTTGAAATATATAGATATAAAAATTTTTCGGGGTGATTTCCGTGTTTGCCGAAAGTCTGCCTCGGCACCAAGTGCATAAAATAAATTCTCAATAAGAAAAATATTTGCTAAATTTATATGCAGAGAGGCGAGCGGCGGTTTGGCGAGTCCCGTTGCCGGTAAGAGGAGCTGGGTAAATGACAAAAGAAGTGCTTGTCACCTGGGTGGGTGGCAATGACTTGGATGCGCCTAAGACTGGGGGTGAAAGCCTTGGGCCTATTCTGAGTACTCTGTTGGACAGGCCTCACCGTAAGGTAGAGCTTGTTTACAACTATCCCACGGAAGATGTGGAGCGCTATGCCGACTGGCTCCTGGAGCAAGTCGCAGAGAAGCTAGGCCTCGATATTCTTATAGATCTGCATCATGCCAAACTCGAAAGCCCCGTTCACTATGGAGAGATCTACCAGGCGGCTAATGGCCTGCTGGCTAAAGTGGTGGAGGAGTTCGACAGGGATCAGATTTCAGTGCTGGTAAGCCCAGGCACGCCTCAGATGCACGCCGTGTGGCTGTTGCTTTGTAAAACGACATACAAGTTGTCGATGCTTCAGTCTTCTCCGGAGGCGGGGGTAGGTGATGTGGAGGTGCCCTTCGATATAGCAGCTGACTTCATTCCAAGCCTCCTGGCTGAATCAGACGCCACACTCCGGCGGTTGGCTGCGGGGGAGACAGATGCCCCTCCTGCATTCGATGAGATTAAGACAAAAAGCCCTGTGGTGAAGGCCCAGGTCGTTAAAGCGCAGCGAGCTGCTGAGCGCGATATACCGGTGTTGATCCTCGGGGAATCCGGTACGGGTAAAGAGCTATTTGCTCGAGCAATCCATGAGGCCAGCCCCAGAGCGGGCTCCGCATTTGTAGACGTGAATTGCGGCGCCATACCGCCTGAACTCGTGGACAGTGAGTTGTTTGGCCATAAGAAGGGTGCGTTCACGGGCGCCATTGCGGATAGGGATGGGCGATTTAAGGAGGCGGACGGGGCACGATATTTCTGGATGAGTTCGGGGAGCTGCCCCTGGATACCCAGGTACGCCTGCTGCGTGTGCTAAATGACGGTACTTTCAATCGAGTAGGTGATACCGGCAAATCCCAGGTAGATGTCCGTGTGATAGCGGCGACCAATCGCGATCTCATGGCTGAGGTCGTGGAGGGGAATTTTCGCGACGATCTCTTCTACCGCGTGGCGGTAGGGGTGATCAATCTGCCTCCATTGCGAGAGCGCGAGGGGGATTTGATGATGCTAACGGACATCTTCCTTCGGGCTATTAATGAAGCAGAGCTGGACTTAGATGCCAGCTACAAACATAAAAAATTATCTGCAAAGGCTATGAATGTTATCAAATCTCATAGCTGGCCGGGTAATGTTCGAGAGCTACAGGCCAGTCTTACCCGCGCCAGTGTATGGTCTGGCGGAGAAACCATTACTGAGAGGGAGATGCGGGAGGCTCTACTGGAGCGTCCTGCCAAAGCGGGTGACTTATTGGGCAGAAGCTTAGATAATACCTTTGATATTCAAGGGCTTATAAAAGATCTAAAACGGCACTACATCAAAAAGGCCCTAACGGAGACGGGCAACAACAAAACCAAATCCGCTGAAAAATTGGGGCTGAATAACTACCAGACTCTTAACAAGTGGATGGAAGATGTAGGACTAAAGGAATAGTTGGCACGCCCCTTGCTCTAGGGGCAGCATGGACGATATTAAAACTATGAAATCAATTAACTTCGAGCTGATTCGCCCCTACCGAGAAGAACTTGCCGACCTTGGAGGGCTGGCTGAGTTTCATCTGTACGTGGATCCGGGAAGCGCCCTGGTAAAGCTGCGTAGTTTTGCTGAGTACGTAGTGAAGGATATTTATGTCCAGGAACGGCTCCCCAAGTTGCACAGGCCACAGCTTATCGACTTGATGAAAAACGACGCCTTTATGGAGGTGGTTGATAGGAGCCTGCTCAACCACCTGCACTATTTGCGCATCCAGGGTAATGGACCGGCGCACGGGGAGCCTGCCGAGACTTCGACTGCGAAAATCGCTCTGGGAATTGCGCATCAGGTGGCCAGCTATCTGGCTATCCGCTATTACGGCGTTAGCCTGGATTCGATTCCAGAGTTCCAAACACCGGAAAATATTGCTGATACCGAGTCCCTTCAAAGGGAAAAAACCAGCTACAAGAAGTTGGCAGAGAAGCAGGCTGATGAGGTTGAACGTTTACTTGCGGAGCTAGATGCATTGCGCGCGAAGCTCGATGCGGAGCCCGCGTCAAGTGCAGAGCGTGAGCAGAGCCTGCGTGCGAGTCAAAGTGCGTCAGCAGCGCTGACCTGGGATGAAGCTAAAACCCGGACTCTGATGATCGATGCCCTGCTGGGTAAAGCTCGCTGGGATATTGGCAATACCGACGAGGTTGGTATCGAATTTGAGGTCCAGCATCAGCCCACAGCATCGGGTATTGGTTACGCCGATTACGTGTTGTGGGGCGATAACGGTTTACCACTGGCAGTCATTGAAGCCAAAAAATCAGGCGCTGATCTCAGTCTGGGCCGTGAGCAGGCGCGTATGTACGCCGATGGCCTCGAGAAAATGACCGGTCAGCGCCCCATCATTTTCTATAGCAATGGCTACGAAACACATCTTTGGGATGATGTTCAGTACAACAGCGCACGTAAGGTCTACGGTTTCTATGACAAGGAATCACTCGAATACCTGATCTTCCAGCGTAGTCATAGGGATCCAGCTCCGGAACAGGACAACCCCGATCTCAGCATTGCAGACCGTGCCTACCAGATCGAGGCAATAAAGACGGTTGCCGGTCACTTTCAGCAGCAGCGTCGCAAAGCTCTGCTGGTACAGGCCACGGGCACCGGAAAAACCCGGGTTGCTATCGCAATTGTTGAGCTGTTGCTGCGCAAACGTTGGTTGAAGCGGGTTCTCTTTCTTTGCGACCGTAATGAACTGCGAAAGCAGGCTGGGGATGCATTCAAAACCCACCTGCCGAGTGAAACCCGCTGCATCATTGGCGCTGGCGGCGAGGTCGATCCCAATGCCCGTATCTATGTCGCCACCTACCCGGGCATGATGAACCGTTTTGAGCAGTTCAATGTGGGTTTCTTCGACCTGATTATCGCGGATGAGTCCCACCGCAGTATCTACAACAAATACCGGGACCTGTTCACCTATTTTGATGCTCTTCAACTGGGGCTTACCGCTACTCCGGTCAAGTTTATTGCCCGTAACACATTTGATCTGTTCGGTTGCGAGAATCAGGACCCGACTTTCGAGTACACCCTTGAGCAAGCCATCAATAATGTGCCGCCTCATTTGGTACCGTTTCGGGTCAAGGACCTAACCACCGGTTTCTTGCGCGAAGGTATCAAGTATGAAGCGCTGAGTGAGGAGCAGCGTGAGCAGCTTGACGAGCAGACCAGCGATGCTGAGGATTTCAACTATCAGGGTAAGGACATCGGAAAGCGTGTATTCAATAAAGATACAGACCGTATCATCCTGCAAAACCTGATTAACAATGGTCTCAGGGATGACACCGGTTCGCTGGTTGGGAAGACAGTTGTGTTCGCCGTGAACCAGAATCACGCTGAGGCACTACAGAAGACATTTGTAGAGCTGTACCCCCAGTACGGGGACGCCGTGTGTAAAGTCATTCACAACAAAGTGCCTCGTGCCGAGGCGCTTATTGATGAGTTCAAGCAGCCTGGCAATAACTTCCGAATTGCAATATCGGTAGATATGCTCGATACGGGCGTGGATGTTCCCGCACTGGTAAATCTGGTGTTCGCAAAGCCGGTCAAATCCTGGGTTAAATTCTGGCAGATGATCGGTCGCGGTACTCGTTTGTGTCCCGACTTGTTTGGCCCTGGCAAGGATAAACGCGAGTTTCTGATCTTCGATCACTACGGCAACTTTGAGTATTTCAACGAGTCTTATCAGGAGGCTGATACAGGCACCCGTAAGTCGCTATTGCAATGGACCTTTGAAGCCAGACTGGAATTGGCAGAGGGTGCCGTTGAAGCGGGAAATCGTGACGCATTTGATACTTCTTGCAAGTTAATGCGCTCTGACATTAATGATCTGCCGCAGAACAGCGTGCAAGTACGCGATAATCTGCGCGACGTCCATATTCTGCAACAACCCGACATCGTAGAGGTCTTTGAGGCTGCAACCGTCTCTACTCTACGCGAGACTATCGCGCCACTCATGGGGCAGCGAACGCTGAGCGATAAGGATGCCATCCGCTTTGATCGTCTGATGGCTGAATTGCAGCTCTGCTTTGTGAAGGGGGCTGCCTGCCTTGAAGAGAAGCGATTGGAACTGCTTGCCCGGGTAGACCGGCTTGCGATTACCATCAAGGCTGTTCGCGACAAGGATGCGCTTATTAAGGCGTTGCGCACCAGCGAGTGGTGGGATGCCGCGGATTTCGCAGCTCTGGAACAGGTTCGTACTGAGCTGAGGGGCATAATGCGCTATCAGCAGGCGCTTGTGCAGCCCGGCGGTGGTATCCACCGCATTGATGTCACAGAGGATGTTGGTGAAATCCGCGAGCACGATCGTACTGTCGATCTAACTCGCACCGAGTCGCTGGCTTATCGGTTTCGTATCAAGACTATCCTGGAGGATATGTTTGATGTGAATCCGACTCTCCAGAAGATATACAACCAAGAGCCGGTAACTGATGCAGAGCTGGAATCCCTAACATCGCTTGTGCTCACCCAGAACCCGGGTGTGGATATCTCATTGCTCGTTGACTTTTTTCCTGAGGCGCAGGATTTGCATCAGGCCGTCAGTCAGCTCATTGGCCTTGATCCGGAGAAGGTGGATGGCCACTTTACTGAGTTTATGCACGAGCACCCGCAGCTGACACCCCTGCAGGTGAAGTTCCTTAACCTGATGAAAACGCATATCGCGACCAATGGTTATATCACCCTGGGCAAATTATACGAGGCACCTTTTACCCACCTTCATGCAATGGGCTTGGATGGGATATTCCCTGTCGACACCGTTGCTGAGGATCTGGTCAAGGTAATGACACCCTATGTGCGGCCTGAATCGGATGGTTCAGCTGAGGTGCACTAGTTATGGCAATGTGCCAGGTTTTGGAGAAGTTGATTGTATGAGCGACCGTTTTGCGAAGACCTTCTATTTGTTGCATGAGAACGGTGATCGGTTGTGGCCGGTACAAATGGAAGATCAGCAAACCCGCCGAAGTAGTTGGCGGGTGTCTGATAATGGCAACACCAAGGCCGCAGCTATTGAAGTGACGGACGAGGAAGTGCTGAGAGATTATGTGATTAACCAGAGGTACGCTGTGCGCGCCGCCACGCGAAAGAGTGGTGCGCGCGCATCACTCTACAGGCCTGATCAACGGGCCATCAGAGAATTGGTTGACCTGAAAAAGTAACGCTACAGGAATTATGCGCTAAATGATAACTGGTGAATTGAAAAACGAAATCGATCAGCTCTGGGAAAAGTTCTGGACGGGCGGCATTACCAATCCGTTGACGGTAATTGAGCAGATATCTTTCCTGATGTTTGCTCGGCTGCTGGACATCCAGGAGACTACAGCTGAAAGGCGGGCGGCCCGAACCAAGCAACCGTTTGACCGCGTGTTTCCGCAGGACAAGGAAGGTCAGCTGTTACGCTGGCAGAATTTCAAGAACATGCCCGGCAGTGAAATGCTCACGCATGTGAAACAGAGCGTCTTCCCTCATTTCGCCAGCGTCACGGTGGCCGAAACTGACTTCGGTGAATACATGGCCGATGCCGATCTCGAAATCAAGAGCGCACAGGTGTTGCAGGCCGCGGTCGAGATGATTGACAAGCTGCCCCTGACCTCGGGCGATACCAAGGGTGACTTGTATGAGTACCTGCTCAGCAAACTCACCACCGCAGGGATCAACGGCCAGTTCCGCACCCCGCGCCACGTAATCGACCTCATGGTAGCCATGCTCGACGTTAAACCTGACGAGACCGTGTGCGACCCGGCCTGTGGGACCGCGGGTTTTCTGGCCCGGGTGATGGAGTACCTGAATAAAACCCACACCAGCCCTGACATGATCAGCCAGGATGAGGACGGTAATCCGATCTATGTCGGCGACCAACTCGAACCTTTCCGCGACCATATCACCAGGGATATGTTCTGGGGCTTCGATTTCGATACCACCATGCTGCGTATCTCCAGCATGAATATGCTGCTGCACGGCGTGAATCACGCCAATATTCACTACCAGGACAGCCTGAATAAGTCGATCAACGACCACTGGCCCCGTCAGGCAGAAAACTGTTTTGATGTGGTACTGGCCAATCCGCCTTTCAAGGGATCGATTGATGACACCTCGATCAATAAAGACATTCTGGCCATGGTCAAGACCAAGAAGACCGAGCTGCTGTTTGTCGCCCATATCCTGCGCATGCTTAAACTGGGCGGACGCTCGGCCACCATTGTGCCCGATGGCGTGTTGTTCGGTTCCAGCAAGGCTCATCAGCAGCTACGCAGATTATTGATAGAGGAAAACCAGCTGGAGGCAGTGATCAGTCTGCCCTCCGGTGTTTTCAAACCCTATGCCGGTGTGTCTACGGCCATTATTGTATTCACTAAAGGTGGCCAGACCGACAATGTCTGGTTCTACGATGTTGAGAATGATGGCTACTCGCTGGATGACAAGCGCACCAGGATCGATAAGGACGATCTGCCCGACTGCCTGGAAAAGTGGCAGGCCTACCGAGCGGGTAAGGCCGAGGGGCTGGGTGATAAAACCGCCAAAGCCTTCCTGGTACCAGCTGAGGATATTCGCGGCAATAAATATGACCTGTCCATCAACCGCTACAAGGAAGTCGTGTATGAAGAGGAGCACTACGATCCGCCGAAGGAAATTCTCGGGCGCCTGATGGCGCTGGAGGAGGAGATACAGCAGGAACTGAAAGAGCTGGAGGGAATGCTGTGAGTAACCCTTACCCAGTAACGACCTTAGGGGAAGTTTTTGAAATCGCGCGAGGAGGGTCGCCGCGGCCAATTAAGGATTATATTACAGAAGATCCTGCCGGTTTAAATTGGATATCAATTAAAGATGCCAGTAACGGTGGAAAATACATATCGGAAACAAAACAAAAAATACGTAAAGAAGGCCTGTCGAAATCTAGGCTAGTAAAGCCAGGTGATTTTCTACTTACCAACTCTATGAGCTTCGGTAGACCATACATCATGAATACGACAGGTTGTATTCATGATGGTTGGTTAGTTTTGTCTAGTGACCCAGAAAAAGTCTTTCCAGACTATTTCTACTACTTACTAGGCAGCGAAACGATGTATAGGAAGTTCTCAGCACTTGCCGGAGGGGCAGTTGTAAAGAACTTAAATATTGATTTGGTAAAGGGTGTAGAAATCCCCCTCCCACCCCTGAAAGAACAAAAACGCATCGCCGCCATACTCGACAAGACCGATGCCATCCGCCGCAAACGGCGGCAAGTCATCCAGCTCGCCGAAGAATTCCTCCGCGCCGTTTTCTTGGATATGTTCGGTGACCCAGTAACGAATTCGAAGGGATGGGATACCCTAGGATTGTCTAAAGTCATTGAGAGTGAGAGGGGAATCTCTTATGGCGTGGTGCAGCGTGGTGATCAGGATAATGACGGGGTTCGATTAGTTCGCATTTCAGATTTCACCGAAAATCTGTTCAATCCAAAGGGTGTCATTAAGTGCTCGCAAGAAATATCTGATCAATACAAGCGCACGGTTTTGAAGGGAGGGGAGCTCTTAATCAGTATCCGGGGTACTGTTGGAAGAATAGCCGTTGTACCAGACTATGCAGTCGGTTGGAATGTCACGCGAGAAGTCGCAATTATACCTCTGCTTGAAGGGGAGAGTAGAGCATTTATCCGTAGCCTACTTTTAACCGGGCCTGCACAGAGGCTAATTTCTGGACAGGTGAAAGGAGTTGCTCAAAGCGGGATTAATCTGGCTGATCTCAGAGAATTCGAGCTGATAAGACCGCCAGAGAATATGATTAAGAGGTATGAAAGAATTGAAGCATTCGTTATGGATAAGTTTGTAAGCTATGCAGACGAGAAGGATTACGATGCATTGTTTTTTTCACTAAGCCAGACACTCTTCGCTGGTGAACTCTGAATATGCAACTCGCTACGCCAGATATAGAAATAGAGCAGGGTGAGGTCTTTGCCAATGACCTTCTAGGCAGGCAGCTGGAGATTCAGAGCCTAGCTCCCTTGTTGCTTAACGTCGATGCGCCACTGGTGATGGCGCTGGATTCTCCTTGGGGGACAGGTAAAACCACGTTTGTGCGTTTACTCCGGGCTTATCTGGAAGAGCAGGGTAAGCAATCGCTGTATTTCAATGCGTGGGAAACTGATTATGCGGATGATCCGCTGGTAGCTCTTGCAGCAACGCTGGATGATTACGTGGAAGCGTCTGTATCAGATACAGTGGTCACGGAGTCCTGGTGCAAAGCAAAGAAATACCTGCCAGTGCTGGGAAAATCTGTACTTAAGGCAGGGGTGAAGGCTGCTACCTTCGGTGCGCTCGATGTCGAGGAAGAGTATGAGGCTGTCCTGGCGGAATTAGCCCAAGGCAGTATTTCAGACTTGGTAGACCAGTTCTCGGTCCAACAATCAGCCATTGATGCCTTTAAGGAATCCATTTCGAAAATACTGGCGACGCTTACAGATAACCAAAAGAATCTGGTTATCTTTATCGATGAACTGGATCGTTGCCGTCCGACCTACGCCATTGAAACCCTGGAGCGTATCAAGCATATCTTTGACCTCGAAGGTATTGTCTTTGTACTTTCAGTGGATGCCGAACAACTCTGCCACAGTATCAAAGCCGTATATGGTGCCGACTTTGATGCCAGGCAGTATCTCAAGCGCTTTATCAACCTCGACTATTCCCTGTCCCGACCTGAGATGCCGGCCTACGTTAACGCGATGCTCATTAATATGGGCTTACAAAACGCGGTTGATGGTCGCCGCAATGCGCGACAGGATCTAGATACAACAGCGAAGTCTTTCATCTTTCTAGCTGAAGCCTTCGAACTCAACTGGCGTGAAATCAATCTTTATCTGGCACGCCTGCGGCTCGTATTCGCCCAGATACCTTCCAATCATCACAATGATTTACCGTTGCTTATACCTCTCCTGTTTGTAAGAGATAAGAATCCGCAGCTATACCAACGCTATGTAAGCGATACCGGCTGCGCTGACGAGGTTATCAGCTATCTGGATGGTATTTTGAAGCCTACACAAAGGTTCGAACGTCGGGTGGTTGTTATGAAAGGCTACCTGATAGCGCCAAATGTTGACGATTATCGTGATGACCAATTGGTGGTGGATCGGCTGCTCGCGCCATACAGCGATATACCAGAAGATGATCCAGAAAGGGCCGAAAGGGCAGAAGTGTTTCGTTTACTCCAAAGGGTTGTTAGTGGCGCGAGAGATTTCGGTTCTATCGATATTGGCGTAGTTAGCAACTGGTTGGAGCTTCTTGGAAAAATTTCCTTAGCTGACGGCACGGCAGAGAATATATAGGTACAAGAGTTTGAGTAACATAAAGTTATTGCGTATAGAGAATTTCAAAGGAATTGGTCGTGAAGTTGAGTTTAAACTTCGCCCGATTACCCTTTTCTATGGTCAGAACAGCTCGGGAAAGAGCACTGTCCTGCACTCCTTGAACTATCTCAATGACCTTCTGAATCATCATGCTGTAAACGCTGACGGTACGTCCCTTGGTGAAGGGTCAATTGACCTTGGCGGCTTCTCTCAGTTCGTGCATCAACATGATTTGAAACGTGAAGTGAAACTTGGGATTGATCTCGATTTATGGCATCTCGATCTGTCAGAGTCAGAAGCGGCCGCTTCATATATCGATCTATTTGCAAGCCGTCAGGTAGATTATGTAAATGAGCGGCTGATGGATATATCTGAGGCAACAAGCCGTATACAGAATGCGTCGCTTGATCTTACTGTTGCCTGGAGCGATACGCTGTCTCGCCCGTACGTAAAGAAATTGATGATTGGTTTCAATGGGGCGCATTTCGCGACCATTTCCTCGAGTAGTGATTGTCGCCGTATAGAGTTATCTGAGCTCTATTTGGACCATTATCTTTCTGAGGGCGATGAGTCGGAGGAGTCAGAAGAATCGAGCTCTTATTCAGAGCATTTTAGTCGCATAGTCGACACGCGTTATCTAGACGATGATGGCCAAGCCATGATCGGCCTGATGGAAATGCAAGACGCGTTGCCTGAAGTCGGTAAGCCACTTCAGCTTTCGAATATCTGGACTGTAGAGGATTGGGAGGGATATGAGGTCAAAGCAGAGTTCCGCGGTCTGCTTGCTGCCTTGATAATCGGGCCTCTCGAGGTAGCTTCTGCCTCGCTTCAGCAACTGTGTTATTTGGGACCCATCAGGCAGGTTCCGGGGCGAGATTACAAGCCTCGAAAAGGCTCGGGCTATAACTGGGCCGATGGGTTGTCAGCCTGGGATGCGCTATTCATGGAAGACGAGTCGCTTCGCGCGGATGTCAACAAGTGGATGCATGGTGAGAATGAGCAAGAAACTAGCCTTCTCGCTGGGTACACAGTAAAGCTGAGCGAGTCGAAGATTCTACCCCTGGGCTCCCGTTTGATGGGGCTGCTTCAGTCAGGCGCTTCTAAGCAGAATCAGGAGGAGATCAAGGCGCTTTTGGAAGAGCTGGATTCCGATAGCCGAATTACTCTGTGGGATGAGAAACGGCAGATTGCCGTTCATCCAGAAGATGTAGGCATTGGAATATCTCAGATACTGCCTGTAGTCGTTGCTGCCCTATCGGACAAGGCTAAGCTGCTGTCTATTGAACAGCCAGAGCTGCATGTCCATCCCCGTATGCAGGCTGCAGTTGGTGATCTCTTGATTCACTCTGCGAAGCAGCTCCATAAAACATTCTTGCTTGAAACACACAGCGAACACCTCATGCTCCGGCTTCTCAGGAGAATTCGTGAAAGTGCTGAATACAACAACCCGGTGCTGATGCCAGATGACATTGGAGTCGTCTACGTAGATTGTATTGAAGGTGAGACTAGGCTGATACCTATCCGGATTGCCCAGGACGGCAAGTTCCTGGATAGGTGGCCTAAGGGGTTCTTCGCTGAGCGTGCCGAGGAGCTTTTCTGATGCTGCTCGGTGAATTTGCGGTGAATCCTGTGGTCGCAGCGAGTGTAGAGGGGATTTCCGATCTTAGCAGAAGCTTTGGCTTTAATAAGGGCGCGGTTCTTTCGGAGTTTCCAACAGGTTGGTTAAGTTTCGTAAAGCGCTCTATTCCAGAGGAGCTGAAGGAATCGTTGGAATTCAATATTCTTGTTGAGAAGCTGATATATCTCGAGAATAACGCGTTGATTTCGACAAAACGGAGCTGTGTGCCAGACGAGTGGTACCAACATGCCATTAAGGATCATCAGGAAGGTGCCTTCTATAAGGTAGTTGATGCAGAGAATCATCCGGATAATACAGATGCGATAGTGATCAGCCAGCTTGACGAGAATGTCCTCGACAAGTTGGGTGGCGAAAAATGTAAGCGAAAGGCAGAAATCCTCGCTAAGAAAGCAGAGTTAGTGTTAAGGGGTAGCCGGCACATAAAAATTGTAGATCCCTTTTTCTCTCCCAGAGACAGCTACAAGAAGACCCTATCAAAGATGATTGAAGTGTCCGGCTTCGCCGACAGGGACGATATAGTCGAATGGACAATTAATACCTCCTCCATCAGAGGTGGGAGAGAAGTGTGTATCGAAAGTGAGAAAAAGGAGTTTAAGAAGAAGTTTCGCGAGCTAATCCCACCCGGAAAGCAGATCGAAGTGCTGTGGTGGGGCAACGGCAACGCCAAAGAAATCCATCCACGATACCTGATTACAGAGCGGGCTGGCATCAAGTATGACTGGGGATTTGAAGAACCCAGCGATCACGATGACCGCGAGGGCAAAATGGACATCGATATGATGCGCAAACCCTCACTGGACGAGACCTGGGAGCAGTATGTGAAGGAGTCCAGTCGGTTAGATGTTAAGGGGCGGCTGCTCCTTAAAGGCACGGAAGCATAAAGTCGGAGGAAAGGAAGCATGAACGAACTAACGTCACTGGGGGTTGATCAACAATTATTGATCGACGAAGGTGAGCGGGAGCTTGAGGTTCTAGAGCGCCTGCTAAAGGAGATTGAGAATCAGCGGCAACTTGTTAGATCTGTTGATGTAAGAGATGCCGTCTTCAATCTTACTGAAAACATGGATCTGAAGGTCAACCCTCAGGCCAAGCTGAATGTGCTTGATGAGCTGCGTACAAGTGCATACGGAAAGGTTGTTCATGTTGAGGACGAGGACGGGAAGAGTCGAGTCTATCGTATCGCCCAGGCCAATGGT
This sequence comes from Halioglobus japonicus, assembly GCF_001983995.1. Lineage (NCBI taxonomy): Bacteria > Pseudomonadati > Pseudomonadota > Gammaproteobacteria > Cellvibrionales > Halieaceae > Halioglobus > Halioglobus japonicus. Next base: position 1,916,011 of record NZ_CP019450.1, read on the forward strand.
TCAGTAATCAAGAACAAGGATGGTCGCGAGTTGATGGTAGTGAACCGCCTGGCACCTGTTGCTGGGATATTGGCTCCTGCGGAGATTGGTGACGAGGTAGAGCTTCCTGTCGTTGGTACCTGTCATGTTACCGCGACTGACCTTTTGGAGCGGTACGATAGAGGGCACTTAGACGATTTTATTTCCCTCATATACTCAACTGAAAGTGATCCAGACACCGCCTTCATCCTGAAGCATGTACGTGCCTCTGTGGATAAATGGAACAGCCGCCTCTTGGACGATGCTGTATTGGACGAATCTACCGGTACAGATGGCGAGGAAGTTTTCACCGGCGATAGCAGGGCTTCACTGGGCTCGAGCTTCTATACCCGTACAACGACCAAACAAGAAGAGTTAATCAGGCGGCCTCGCCGAGGCTTGCTCATCGTCGAGGGTATCGCGGGTTCTGGTAAGACATCGGTAGCTCTCGGGCGGGTAAAGGCTCTTTATCAGGCTTCGGAGTTCTCTGAAACTGAAGATGAGTACGATGCCTTTTTCAACGATAAGTCGCAGATGGTTGGCTTTGTCCTCCACAAGCAGCTGATAAATTACCTTGAGCAGACCCTGGTTGATCTTAATCTCTCTCAAATGAAAGTTCGTGAGTTTAAGGAGTTGCAGAATGAGCTATTACGCAAGCGAGGAGGGGTTCTCAGCCTCAAGATGCCTGGTAATGCGGATGGTCGCTATAGTCGGATCAAGGCTGAAGAGCTTCCCTTCGAACAGAGTATGGCCTGGCTCAGGCTCGTTGAGAAGGAAGTGGTCAATATTTTCATGGAGAGGATTGAGACCAAGCTCACAGGGCAGACGGAATGGATTCGCGGGCTCGGGATTACAGATCTACGTATTGATCGGCTGAAGATCAATCACCGAGAGTTGCTAGAAAAGGCGTGGGAAATCGCGACAGAGTCCTTCTTGGTCTGGAAAAGGCAACTCCTGACAAGAGGCACTAGGACATTCTATGCAGAGGGTTTTGTCAGGCGCATAAAAACGGTATATGAGCGATTTTATGATCTGGTCAGTGAAGATGCTCGTTGGTACTACTACGATTCAGGTTGGCATCTGAGATCTAAACGCGATGACGAGATAGAGATTCCGTTCCAGCCATTTAATGGCCGCCAGTTCCCAAAGAGGGGCTCCGATTGGTTGAAGACGTTCCGTGATCGAGTTCGGACTCAGTTCAGGCAGTGCCTCTACATGGACAGTACAGTCGAGCACATGCCCAGGCTTTCTGATTGGTATGGAGAGGCGATAGGAAACCTGCTTGCTTCAGATTTGCCGGAGAACTTTGAACTCAATGGCATTGTCGAAAGGGTAAATGGCTCGAAATTGTCCGATGCCGATCTGAACATATTGCTCGCGATCACCAACATGCTGTCCTCTGGCTATGAGTACTCAGAGCAGGATCAAAAGCGTATTGCCGCCTACTTATCTAGTCCGCATTACTACTCGACAGTATTCATCGATGAAGTCCAGGACTTCTCTGAGATCGAAGTATATCTAATGGGTGAAGCATCCCATCCTGATCGCAAAGCAGTGACTGTGGTAGGTGACTTCAAGCAGCAGCTTTACGAAGGGAAGGTTAGTGACCTCAGTGACTGTTTCCCTTCCGCGGCAGAGAACGAGTTGGAGGTTCAGGAGCTCTTGGACAACAAGAGGCAGTGCGAGAACCTGGCGAATCACTCGGCGTACTTTAGGGCGACGATTTCTCGGTTGGAGGCGCCAAGCGATACCCCCGAGCCTATTTATGGTGATGAGCTCACAGATGAAACTATTTCGGAAGGCGAGTTGCGCACCCAGATCCTAGAGCGAATAGTCAGTACGCCAGTGGGTCAGTCTATTGCAGTGATATGTCCGACAAACGAGCTTGCCAAGGAGCTTGAAAGCGGGCTTCGAGATGATATTCAGGCCAATTTCCGAGAGAGTCAGTATTCTGAAGATAATCGAGATCTAAACAAGCCACTGTACGTGCACTTTACGGTGCCGAAGCCAACAAAGGGATTAGAGTTTGATGTGGTGATTGCTCCTTGCTTTGACCATTATGACCTTGATGTTGATCTGGAGGCGCATGCTGCTTACGTAGCCGTGACCAGACCCAAAAGTGCTCTCCATATATTGCGCGGGCAATAGTAAGAATCTGAAGCGCCGCAATGACTTTTGGCGTGCAAGGTGTATTGGAGCAGGCCAATATGCCGGCTCACCATTGGGTTACACGGTACGGCAAGGAGGCGAACGTAGGTATGTATCTATTCGCATAATAAAAATTGTATTGGCATATGAAATATTATCACCTATGAGCTAGTTTCTGTTGTCGGATCCAAAAATAACTAATAAAAACATACAGATATAAAGTTGGCACGCTATCTGCAGTGTAGATGTAAATATCATCTATAGTGGAGAAAATATAATGAGCCAACGGATAGTCATTAACCCCAACGATCCTGTGACTTGCCCGGACTGTTCCCACGAATTTCCCTTGGTCCAGGGCATTTCTCATCACCTGATAGAGCGCTATGAGGAGGAGTACGATCAAAAGCTCTGCGAAGAGCGTGAGGTACTCGAAGCCCGTGCTCTGAGGAAGGCCGAGCGCCAGTTGGCTACCCGGTTTGATGAGCAGCTCGGTGAGCTCAGCGAGAAGCTCGAGGAAGCGGAGGCTGATCGCGAAAAGGTTAAAGGGAAGCTGATCAAGGAGAGAGAAAAGGCTGTCCTGGAAGCCAAGCAGGAAGCGCAGGACGCGCTCGATGAGCTCCAAACCCAGCTGTCCGAAAAGGACGAAAAGCTCGAAGAGTTCCGCAAGGGAGAACTGGCCCTTAGGAAGGCAAAACAGGCGCTCGACGATGACAAGCGGAATCTCGAGCTTAATCTGCAACGGCAGTTGGAGGAACAGCAGCAAGCACTCCGTTCAGAGCTTGGGAACGAATTTCAGCTACGTGAGGCGGAGCTTCGCAAGAAGATCGACGATGCCCACCAGGCGAATGAAGACCTAAAGCGTAAGCTTGAGCAGGGGTCACAGCAGCTCCAGGGAGAGGTTCTGGAGCTTGAGCTCGAAGATGTCCTTAGCCAATCCTTCCCGATCGACTCGATTGATTCTGTGTCAAAAGGCGTTCGGGGTGCTGACGTAATCCAGACGGTCAATCTGAGAAGCGGTGCTAGCGCCGGGAAGATCGTCTGGGAGACCAAACGCGCCGAAAACTGGTCGAATAAATGGATTCCAAAGCTCAAGGACGACCAGCAGTCTGTCGGCGGCGAGATCGGTGTGCTGGTCAGCACAGCTTATCCGGCAAATGTCGATGAACCTTTCACGCAGATCGACGGCATATGGCTTGTGAGGCCCGAGTTTGCCAAACCGCTTGCCGATGCTCTTCGCGCCATCCTCATAGAAGCGTTTCGCCAGAAGACTGCTTCATCGGGTAAAAACGAGAAGATAGAAGCGCTATACGACTATGTGTGCTCAGCACAATTCGCCCAGAAGGTGAGGGCTGTGCTGGACGCGTATGCCGCCATGCGGGATGACCTGGAGCGGGAGAAGGCTGCCATGCAGAGGCTCTGGAAGAAGCGAGAGGGCCAGTTGGAAAGGATTACCGTCAATGTGGTTGGTATATGTGGCGAACTCCAGGGGCTTTCCACGGCGTCATTGCCGCACTTGGATGAGATTGCACCCATTGAGGTTGCATAGGCTGAACAGTCGAGCACAGGGAATATGAACGAAGAGCAGGAAGAGATCTGTCGCAAGGTCAGGGCGATTGCCAAATCGCTGGTGAAGAAGGGCGCTGAACCCAGTGATATCTCGTTCGCGCTCAGCTTAGTCGCTACTGAGCTGGGTTTGAAGGTGACCGAGGGGAGCATATCAGTTTTCCCTGTGGTGATGACCGGGATCACCCATGCCGTGGCTAACGCAATGGAGGAGTCCGCGGATAGCTGCGAGGCCGAAGATGCCGATGTTCCCGTCGGCGCTACTGTGCATTGAAGCTAACCCTGGGCTTTTATCCAAATAATGGGATTACTAAGGAGAGTTAAATGACTAACGGACCAGTACTTTCAAAAACCCGATTCATGGCCGGCCACCAGTGTCCGCTGCAGCTGTGGTTCAAAGTGAACGAGAAGAACGCGCCTGAACTCGAGATCGACGAAGTCGCTCGGGTACGAATGGACAGTGGTACGCGGGTGGGTAATGTCGCCAGAAACTACTATCCAGGCGGGCTGCTTATTGAAGGCGAGCGATACGAGTACGAAAAGAAGTGTGCATTGACTCAGGAAGCGATAGACGCGGGCACCACCGTGATCTACGAGGCTGCCTTCGAGCATGAGAACACCTTTGTTGCCATCGACATACTAGAGCTTGAGGCAGATGGGTGGGTAATTCGAGAAGTGAAGTCCTCGACGGGAGTCAAAGACGAGCATATCCCGGATATTGCTGTTCAGCTGATGACTGCCAGAGCAGCAGGTTTGCAGGTTGGGCGCGCGGAGGTGGTATTCCTGAACAGGGATTGCAAATACCCCGACCTGTCGAATTTGTTTGCCACGGAAGACGTCACGACTAGGGTGGAGGAATTGCTGGCTGACTTGGCAGTGCTGGAGCGGAGGCTTCAATTGGTCATGATTCAGGAGAAGCCGGAAATCGAGCCCGGGGGTCACTGTGATACTCCGCGAGACTGTCCCTTCAAAGCACGTTGTGTCCCGGAACTGCCTGAGCACCACGTCAGTACCCTTTACCGATTGGGCAAGGAAAAGGCGCGCAGCCTGGTAGCTCAAGGAGTTCACACGGTTGACCAGATTGGGGCTGAGGTGAAACTCAGCGCCACGGCGGCGAGACAGGTCGATTCAGTCCGTACGGATCAGATTGTCATAGAGCAGGGCCTGAGGGGTGAATTGAACACTTTGTCCTTCCCAGCTGCGTTTCTGGATTTCGAGACCGTGTCCATGGCCATACCTGAGTGGGATGGGTGTAGCCCGTATACCCAGGTCCCTGTCCAGTTCAGCTGCCACGTGATGGCCGCTGACGGGTCGATAGAGCACTACGAGTGGCTTGCTGAACCCGGAGGCGACCCAAGGTCAGCTTTGGCTGAGGCGCTTGTGAACGCCTGTGAAGGCGCGGCATCAGTTGTTGCCTACAACGCAGGATTTGAGCGTTCCTGTATTAAGGGACTGGTTAATGTTCGCCCTGAGCTGGAGAGTGAACTCCTCTCTATTGCAGGCAAGTTGGTTGATCTTCTCCCGATCGTGAGAAACAACGTCTACCACCCCCAATTTCATGGGAGTTTCAGCATTAAGTCTGTACTGCCTGCGTTGGTTCCTGGCGCTGGATACGCAGAATTGGAGGTTGCCTCAGGAGACGTGGCTGCGCTCAAGTTGGAGCAAATGATGCGGGGAGATCTCGAGGGCAGTACCGAGGAGCTCAGGGAGGCACTGTTGAAGTACTGTGAGATGGATACATACGCCATGGTAGAGCTCTACCACAGGCTTCTAGAGGTTGCTGACCAGGCCGCGGCCTGATCAGAAAACGAACTACCCCAGCGTAGGTGGGGCCAATAACCTGCGCTGCCGTGCCACGCCCTTGGTTGGCCCTGGTTAGGGTGTTGAGGGGCGATAGTATTGTGACGATGCTTCTGATGAAGGTGGTGAAGGGTGCTGTGATTATGGCTGGTAGGTTCCAGTCAGAAAGCCAATCGGCGTGCAGCACTATAAGCCCCGGGATTCATGGTGAGCGGTTGACGGCCGGGAAAGACCGGCAATTAACCTATGTCTTCCTGTCGTAGGTAGGTGCCTCATATTCGCTGTAGTCAATTGTCTCCGATGCCCATGCCTCGCTTGTGACATTATTTCGCTCCTGGATGGTCATGCCAAACACCTCCTGGTGAACCATGTCCATCAGTGTCTCCATTTCTTGACCGCTTGCGATTCCAATAAAGGTCCCGGCTTGGATGAACCCCTCAAGGCGATGCCTCTGCTGAGGAGAAGCCTTGTATCCATCTTTTGACGCCTTGAAAAGTTTCCTCAAGCGACTTTCTACCTCGTCAAGATATTCGGTTCGATCGCGCATATATTAACTCCCGATGCTTCGCTGTCATTGGGCTGATGTCCATAGGATGATCGCTTTTCAGCAAGAGAAAACGTCCATGTTTTCTCTAAGTCTGCAGTGTTTCAGGTCATGTGGGATTCTAGAAAATGTTTGAATCTATGAATCTTCGACTCATCTGTAAACAGAGTGAAGGTCGCAACGTCTGTATCGACTCTCATGTACTGCGTTCCTTCATTGTGATAGATGAGTAGTTTGTCCAAATCAACTCTTATTTGGAGCCCTATATCAGCCCCCGCATGAAAGGTGAGATACGGTGTTCTCACGGGGTTAAGTGACATAACGGCGAATATTCCTCGGTCACCAAAGCAAAATACAACTTCTTCTGTAACCATCAGAGCCTCCCATGTCGGATAATGTTGGTGATTGAGTCTTCCATGCGCTCGTGAGAATACTCGCCGGCAAAGCAGGTCTTCGCACCGCTTTCCTTGTCGTAGAATGTGACGGTAGCGATTCTCACTGTTTCCCCGCTTAACTTGGGGAGTTCCTGTACCGTGATCTCACATCGATCGTCGAAACTGGACCAATCTGGTACTTCCTGTGCTCTGGTATCCATAGTGCTGTCCTCATCATATTCATCAAAGTCGCGGCCTAGCGGCCATGTATGGCTTTTTTTAGGAGGAGGACCTCTCGGGCTTTGGCAGAGATTGGTTCTGGCAGGCTGATTAGCCGTGCCCGGCTGGTTGCATAACCTGCCAGCTACCAAAGTCGTGTGGTAATTTGTGTGGTGCCTGGTCGCTGAGTGACGCCGAGTGTCGCTATCGTGATTGCTAAGTGTCTGATTTATAGAGACATTCGGCGACAGTGAGCAACCTATCGAGGGTTCGAATCCCTCGCTCTCCGCCATCTAAACAAAAAGGGCACCCCACCGGGGTGCCCTTTTTGTTTAGATGGCGGAGAGCGAGGACTTGGTTCGCCCCCTCCGTTCGAAAAACTTCTCCCACGGAGAAGTTTAGACGCCGAAGGCGCCCCGCAGGGGTCAGAGCGCGCCAAAGCGCGCTCTGATCAATCCCTCGCTCAGTAGCTCTCTCCAAACTCCGTTGGGTGCCCTTTTTTGTTTAGCATAAACCCAAAACGGGACCCAGAGGGTTCCGTTTGTTGTTTTACTGCGTGAGTGGCTGGTTGAGGCCGCCATGTGTCTTTGTTCACATCACCTCCTTGCCCTCAGGCGATTGCGTTAACGTAGTCGTACTTTGCGACCGACATGTTCAGTACATCGCAGATCCGCTGTTTGGATGTACCCATGTAGCGCAGCTGTTTAAAGGTGGAGACATTCAGGTTCAGCAGTGTCCCGGTGAGATTGGAATCGGAATCAGCAGGGCCCGATCGAATACATTCTGGGGGCGGAGGTCGGTGGTCGGGCGTTCGATATTCATGGTCATCATCCATTCGGGTTTGTTGTTACAGAGAGTTTGGTGTGCAGGTAAAGCGTGTTTAGTAAGCGCCGCGTGCAGTCAGGACAGCAGGCACGGTGCGAAACAGAATTTCCAGGTCCAGCAGCACAGACCGCTGCTTGGCGTAGTCGATGTCCAGGGCAACTTGGCGATCGAAGGGCAGGTCGGAGCGGCCGGAGATCTGCCACAGGCAGGTGATGCCGGGCTTAACCTGCAGACGGCCACATTCGTAAGGGGTGTACCGGGCGACTTCGCTGGGAATGGCTGGGCGGGGGCCTACCAGTGACATATCACCGCGCAGTACGTTCCACAGCTGGGGCAGCTCATCGATAGAGGCTTTGCGGATAAAACGGCCGACGCGGGTAATACGCGGGTCACGCTTCATCTTGAACAGTACGCCGCCGTCCATTTCGTTCTGTGCTTCCAGTTCGGCTTTGCGCTGCTCGGCATCGATGTACATGGAGCGCAGCTTCCAGCAGCGAAACTCGCGCTTGCCTTCACCCACGCGTACCTGGGAGAAGAACGCGGGGCCGGCAGAATCGAGGCGAATCCACAGGGCCACCAGTGCAATCACAGGAGCGAGGACCAGCAGGGCGCAGACAGCGCCGACGATATCGATCGCGCGTTTGCAGACCAGGTAGCCAGTCTCGTTGCGCTCAGGGCGTCGGGTAACGATGGAATCGATGGCGCCAGTGCCGGCTAGTGTGGTGTTGATGATAGTGAACCGGGCCATGGTGTATCTCCTGAGCATTTCGCGCGTCGTGGGACACCAACCGCAAGGCCTATGCCAATCCTGTAAGGCTATGATTTATATATATAAAGTGTGTTTTTGGGTGATTTTGGTGGGGTGCGCGGGCGGGGTGCTAGCGCTCTGAATTGCAGATTGCGATGTGATTTGGGAAGGACGGCGCCGTTGAGGCAGTAAATCTGTGGGGTCGCCGCTGAAATTGCTGAAGTCGATGATATGACTGCCGAAAAAATTATATCGCCACTCGCCAGGTAGTGGCACGACAAGTGCATCCACTTCGCCACAGTAGCAATCCGCGGGAGCATCTTGCATGTCACGCCACAATGAAATTCTGGAGATTGTCACCTGCTCATATCGTCCGGACCTCGAGCGGTGCAGTCGGCTGTGTGCCAGTATCGACGAATTCGTCGATCCTACTATCGTGCACACGCTGCTCGTGCCTCGCCGAGATCGCGAAGCATTTACGAGCCTGGAAAACCATCGCCGTAGGGTGTTGGCGGTAGAGGCGGTTGTGCCGGGTCGCTATCGACAGTTGCCGTTTAGTGAAAAGCTTTGGATAGACGCCTGGGGTTGGCCGTTGCGCGGTTGGGTCATGCAGCAGTTGGTTAAACTCAGTATCAGTGAAGCGGTGGGCGCCGAGCTAATCGTCTTCGCGGATTCTGACCTGCAGTTTATTCGACCGCTGGCCAAAGAGCGCATCTTCAGCGGCGGAAAGCTGCGCTTACATAGAGTCCCATGCTCAATGAACGAAGGTCGCCACTTGCGCTGGCGCGCGCGGGCAGCTGAGCTGCTTGGTGAGTCACGTGACTATTTTGGCAGCGATTATGTGGGGCAGCTCATCACCTGGCGCAGAAGCAATCTGGTGGCCCTGCACGCACATATTGAGTCGGTAACCGGTCGCCCCTGGCACACTGTGTTTGCGCGAAGTCTCGATATCTCTGAATACATTCTTTACGGCAGCTTCGCGGAGCACGTACTGGGATTGGAGACCGCAGGTCATTTCCCTGAAGCGACGGATCTATGCCACTGCTGCTGGTTTGACCACCAGGCGCAGGGGCTGCTGAATGGCACGATTGAGGTTGCCCCGGAAGCATTGGCACTGCACGTGCAGTCCAATCTTAAGTTAACGCCGGAGCATGAGCGCGCGGTCTTTGCGTCGGCGCTCAGGTACGGTGTCAGCCGTCAGGAGGAATGGGCATGAAGCGCTTGTTGTTTGTTTCTCCGGAGCTACCCTATCCCATGCAGAGTGGCGGCAAGGTTAAATCGATGAAGCTACTGCACGCGCTGTCCAAGCGCTACCGGGTCACCTTCGCTTCACCGCTTAAAGGCGAGGATGCGAGCCATGTTGACGAATTCCACGCGGCCTCGCCCTGTGTCGAGCACGTGCATGTGTCTGTCGATGTCCCACGCAGCGCGATCAATCTATTGATCAGTTATTTACAGGGCATACCGCTGAATGTACGGCGCACAATGGACAGCGTACTGCGCAACAGAATTGCCGATGTGGCCGATGATTTTGATGTGATTTTCCTCGACCACTACGAAGTCTATCCCTACCTGCCGCAGGGCTACGGCGGGCTGGTTGTTTACCATGCGCACAACGCCTATTTTAAGATCTGGGAGCGCTACGCCAGCTTGCCTGGCAATCCGGTTATGCGGGTCGCCTCCTATCTGGAAGCTATTCGGGTGAGGCGCTGTGAAGCCAGTGTGGCCCGCCAGGCCGATCTCGTGTTCGCCGCCCCGAGTGATGCCCGCGAGCTCGTCGATGCAGGTGTATCCGGCAATTGTATCCGTCCAACTTTCCACCTCGGCGACGATAGCTATCTGCAGCGCAATGAACTTTGCTTTCAACGCACGCGCAAGAAACTGATGTACGTTGGGCTGCTCAGCTGGGAGCCCAATGTGCAGGGATTATTGTGGTTTATTGAGCATGTCTGGCCGCGCCTGGAGCCCTGTCATCCCGACCTGGTCTTCGATGTTGTCGGCAAGAACCCTGATCCACGTCTGGTCGATGCGGCTGCGGCGCACGCGGGAATAACCTTGACTGGGTTTGTTGCCGACCTGGAGGACATCTATCGCGATAGCCGAGTGTCTGTAGCACCGCTGCTGTTCGGCAGTGGTATGAAGGTAAAAGTGCTTGATGCCATGGCGCGCGGAATACCGACCGTAACCACACCTGTGGGTGCAGAAGGTATTGATATCCGCAACGGTGTGCATCTGATGGTAAGTGAAGCGCCGGACCATATGGCGTCGCAGATTGACCAGCTGCTCAGTGATGCTGTTTTGTGGGACACCCTGCGAACGCAATCCCGCCAACTCATTGGCGAGCGCTACACGTGGGCAAGTCTTTTCGAAAGTATGCACCGGGATATGGATCACGCACTGTCGTTGAAGCGTGATGCGGTGTCACTAGAGAATGAAGTCGCCAATGTCGTCTGAGGCGGTGAATGAGTCGCAGCGGAGTTTGCCGCGCGAGTGGATGCGATTTGTTCCTGCAGCAATGATGGCCTCGAGCCGGTGTGCGGCGGTGGCTATCCAGTTTCTCTGTCAGCTCATCATCGCCAACCTCGCCGGAGCTGCGGGTCTGGGCCTATTTCAGTTATTCAGTTCCTGGACCTGTATCCTGGGTGAGATGTTGGCCCAGGGCTTGCCGGCGCGGATGATGCGGGTGATATCGGTAGGTTTTGACCGCGGTGACCATTCCTATTGCCGTGAACAGATGCGCGTTGCATCGAAACGGATTCGCTATCCGGCCCTATGGATTCTGTCGATCTCTATTCTGGCGATGATGCTGTTGCAGGCCACGGACTGGAGCACGAGCGAGTTACCCCTGGCTTGGCTGATTTTTGCCGTGGTGGTATCTGCTTCGCTGTTTGCGTTGCTGCGTATCTACGTGGAAGCCCTAAAGGGTACGGATGCGCCATTGGCGGCCGTTAGCATTGAGAGCCTTGGGCCTCCGATTCTGGTGCTGATGGTCTGTTTGGCCTGTTGGTCAGCGGGTATCGCCCTGTCATCGTGGCTGTTACTGATAGCGGGCACGACCGGTTTCGGATTGTCGCTCGCTGTGACCGGTGCACTACTGCGTAAGCGCCTGTCGATCACCCGGGCAGGCACTTCACACAAGGCGCAGGTTGACGAAGACCAGCGCGAACAGCGAGCCCTGTGGGCCAATAGTGTGCTGGCCATTGTGTTTGTACAGCTGCCATTTATTCTTCTTCCCTGGTTTGCCGACGTCGCACAAATCGGTGTGTTTTCGGTGGCGCACAAATTGGTGAACCTGGTCACTTTACTGCTGGTACTGATGGCCGCAGTGTTTGGCCCTGCATTTGCGCGGGCGGGTGAGCAACGGAATGTTTCGGCATTGCGAGAATTGCTGCGTCGCACTCAGTATTTATCGATGGGTATCTTCCTGCCCTTGGCTGCGATGCTGGTTGTGCTCCAAGGGCCCTTGACCATGATGTTTAACTTCCCCCCCGAAGCTCTTCAACCTTTTCTGTACGCGCTCTTGTTCGGGCAGTTGGTTAACGCTGCCACGGGTCTTCCCGGATTATTGATGAATATGACCGGCGCGGCACAGCTGGAGCTTAAAGTGTTGCTTATGTCGCTCGCGTTTGCTGCCTTGCTCGGCGGCCCAGTCGGCTACTTTTATGGAGCCGTCGGTATTGCCTGGCTCGTGAGTGCCACGCTCGCACTGAAAAATTTCGCTTCGCTCTATTTCGCCAGGTGCCACCTGGTTCAGTTGGGAGAGATACAATGAAACCCATGGATTTTCTCATCATTGGCGCGCAGAAATGCGCCACAACGACATTGTTCGAGCATTTGCGTCAGCACCCCGGTATCAATATGCCACTGGAAAAAGAGGTGCCATTTTTCACGGGACCCGAGCGGGATTGGAGCGACTGGCTGGCATTTGCAGAGCAGCAGTTCGGCGATGATGATGGGCGTTTCTGGGGCAAAGCGACGCCGCAATACATGTGTGACCCCAATGTGCCGGCGCGCATTCATGCGCTCATGCCCTACGTGAAACTGGTGGCGATTCTGCGCGATCCGGTGCAGCGGACCCGCTCGCATTATTTGATGGGGCGGCGCAGGGGCACTGAATATCGAACCCTTGATCAGGTGCTGCCGCGTCTGTTGGAACCCGAGGCCTTGCAGCGCAGCCGCTGTCTGCCGGTGCCTGATCATAGCCAGGGATATGAAGATGAAGCTGATTTCTATGTGACTTGGAGCGAATACGGCAGGGTGCTGCAGGCCTATCTTCAGTACTTTGATCGCAGTCAGTTGCTTGTGCTGTACACAGAGGACCTGCAACGTGATCCCGAAAGTACCCTTGACCGATTGATGACGTTTATTGGTTTACCTATGGGTTTCCGCCCCGATACGCTGGGTGAGGTCATGCACAAAGGTGGCGGCAGCAACCGGATACCCCATGGCGTGCGTGAATGGTTGCGTCAACGCCAGCTCATCTACTCACTGTGGCAGCGTATACCGGCGGAGCGACAGGGCCGTCTGCGATTCCTCTATGAGTGCTGGAATACCCGCAAATCCTCTGGCCAGGAGGCCAGATTGCAACCGGAATGTGAGTATGCACTGCGCCGGCATTTTCAGCGAGATCTGGTACATTTTCGCGAACTGCAACTCGATCCGCCACCCTGGATGCAGGAGTATTCCGCTGCATGAGGTCTGGCAAATTGCAAAGCAATGTGTAGATCACTCCCGCATTTTGCAACGCCGTGTGCGCCCAAAATCAGTCTTTTTTCGCCAGAGCCTATCGTAAGTGACTGTTTTATAGAGCCTAATTATTTTATTTGAGGCTGGCTCTAAAATTGCCGATACAGAGGTATTGATCGCAATATCGGTGTTGCTCATGCAAGCCCTAATCGCAAAATGCATCTGCGAAACGTTTTTCGTCATTTCGGTGTTCATGCTTGTTGCTGTCGCCACCTCCGAGGCGAAAGACAACTATGTCCCCTTCGTAGAATCGTTGCAGACGACTCAACTACGCGCCGCGGCTGACGCAGCACCCAAGGGGCAGGACGACCCTATCGTCATTGGCATATCCGCTGAGGTGCCATCGAGCCTTGCGGTCGAGCCGGAGGAATCGCAGTACGAGGCACTTGCTGATGAGAAAGCGGGTCCTCTGACGTTGGAAGAAACGCAGAACGATCAGGTTCTCGATAATGACCTAAGCCTGTTTGGTTACGACGTGTTCTCTAGTGTGCGGACTTCGTCGGAGCCGGTTGCGGGGATACCGGTGCCGGCCTCCTATCGTATTGGGCCTGGCGACTCGCTGATCGTACAGCTCTATGGCAAAAGAAACCTAGAGTACACCCTCTCGGTGACCCGGGAGGGGGACATTCTGGTGCCAGAGTACGGTCCTATCAAAGTTGCGGGGCTGACTTTTGATGAAGTTGAGGTATTGCTGAGTGAGGGTTTCGAGCGGCGAGTGATAGGAACTCGCGCCGTGGTCACGATGGGCGAGTTGCGGACTATACAAATCCGCCTGGCAGGGGACGTAATGCAGCCCGGTATCTACACGATTGGTGGCCTTTCGACACTCATCGACGCATTGCTGACGACCGGAGGGGTTCGGTCCAGTGGTTCATTACGCAATATTCAACTAATGCGAAACGGCAAACGGATTGTAACGCTGGATCTCTACGACCTGCTTCTTCGCGGTAAGAGCGGGGGTGATCAGTACCTTGCACATAACGATACTATTTTTGTCCCGCCAATTGGTCCTATTGTGTACGTGGGCGGTGAAGTGCAACGGCCGGCTATCTACGAGCTGCGTGGTGAACAGCAACTTGGGCAGATTCTTGACATGGCGGGCGGATTGTTGCCAACCGCTTCGCTGGCTGACTCTCATATCGAGAGGATTCGCAAAGGCGGTTTCCGCACACTGGTTGACTTCGCTGAAATTGGTGGCGACGTTGAAATTCGCGCTACAGCGGTTCGTAATGGCGATTTCCTGAGAATACTGCCTCTGGAAGATCAGTTACACGATGTGGTGCTGCTTACAGGTCAGGTGGAACGCCCTGGCGGATATCAGTTCCGTACCGGCATGCGCATTACAGATCTAATTCCCAGTGCCGAGGCATTGTTGCCCGGGGCAGATGTGGATTTCGTGCTCATTCGCCGAGAAGATCCTGCAACATTGCGCACGGAGGTTCTTTACAGCAATTTAATGGCCGCGCTCTCGCAACCTGGTGGATCTGCTGACCATTTACTGCAAGCGCGCGATGAACTGATGGTATTCAGCCTAGCACAGTCTCGTAAGCAGGCGCTGGCGGATGTTGTTGCTGACATGAAACTACAAGCAACAGACTACCGGCCGGCGCGGCTGGTGGAAACACGTGGTGCGGTCCGTTTCCCCGGTGTTTTACCACTGCAGGAATCAGCCCGCTTGCTTGATGTGCTGGCGATGAACGGCGGCGAGCTTGTGGGTGCTGATCAATTTTACGGGGTGATTGCGCGCACGCAGTATCCCAGTCGGCGTATTCAAGTCGTCCCGTTCAGTATTGCCGCAGCCAGAACGCAACCTCAAGGCGAGGACAATCCCACGCTATCCCACGGCGATCGGGTTTACGTATTTGATGAGCAGGCAACGCGAGAGACAGTTCTTACTGAAGAGCTCCAGCGTTTGAGAGAGCAGGCCAGCTTTGTTGAGCAGGAGCGTCTGGTGACTGTGCTTGGTGAGGTGCGCTATGACGGCGTTTATCCCCTGGTAGAGCAGATGCGCGCCAGCGATTTGCTCTGCGCTGCAGACGGTCTTAGTCGTAAAGCCTATGGTGTCACTGCAGAGCTATCGCGGATTACTCATACGATGGAGGGCGAAAGTTCTGTAGAGCACATTCCGCTCGACAGTGTTGTCTTGTTGCAGATCTGTGACTTGGCTAGACGTGTCGCTCTCGGTGAGGGGTCGCCGTCTGAATATGTCGCTGTTTATGCTGATGATCTGCATAACCCCCAGTTGCAGCGCATGGACCAATTGTCGTTCAGCGAGAAAATGGGTTGGTTCGAGCAGGCAACAGTGACACTCAGCGGTGAAGTCATGCGCCCCGGTGTATACGCCATCGATCGTGGCGAAACGCTGTGCGAGGTACTGGACAGGGCAGGTGGCGTGAGTGAGGAAGCTTACATTTTTGGGGCGGTCTTTACCCGAAATTCCATTCGCGATATGCAACAACAGACCATTGACGAACTCCACGCTCAACTTGATGACCTCATGGTCGAACTATCGCTGTCTCACTCTTTCAACAATCGCGAGAAATCCTCACACGAATGGGCAGGGAAGCAGGACTACCTGCGTGCCATTCAGCAGCTGCAGAAAGCAGAGGCGAATGGCCGCATGGTCATTGATCTGGAGAACGTTATGACCTGTAAGAGTCGTTACGACTTGGTACTGGAAGATGGCGATGGCCTGCACATACCGGTTGAACCGGATTATGTCCAGGTCGCGGGGCAGGTCTATGTTCCCACCTCTCATCTTTACCGTGGAGATAGGAAGATCCGTGATTACATAGAACTTAGTGGTGGTCACACCATTCTCGGGCAGATCAAGCACGCCTATGTCATTCAGGCTAACGGTGAGGTTCTGAATGTGAAAGGCAGCCGCACATCTTCACGCATTGCGCGTAAAACTGTCAGCCCAGGGGCGCGAATTTATGTGCCGCTCAATGTCGATCGCATGAATGGCACCGAGAAGGCACAGACCTGGGTACAGACTTTGGTGAACTCGGCCATCCTTGCTGGCCTGGTGCTTTAGGGAGAGCGGAGCGTGGACGTCAATCAATCGCACATAACCCAGCAGACCGCTGCTATGGATATGGATCTGATGCCCTACCTAATGGCATTGCTTAATGCCCGGTGGCTGATTTTTGCGTCAATGCTCGTGTTTGCCGTGTTAACGGCATGGTGGGTGAAAGGCAAACCCTACCTGTATGAGTCCACAGCACGGGTCAGCGTGGTTCACATCGATGATCCCGGCGGTGTGTCGCCAGATGATCGACGTGCCTCACAGGTACTCACTCTGGTCGAGCATGGCTTCGTGTTGGGCACCAAGCATGACAATTACGAACACGTGATTCAAGCGAGATTGGGTTCTCGCGAATTCACGGAGCGGTTTCTCGAACAGTACAACGTTTACAAGGAATTCTATCCCAACCAATGGTTAGAAGAAGACGACCATTGGCGAGAAGGTTTCATTCCCGATCGGGGTGAGGTGCTCACTACCTTCGGGGAGAAGGTGAGGCGGATTGTTCTCGATGAGGAAACACAGATTCTATCGATCAGCATGGTCTGGCCTGATGCGGCGGTAGCGCGTGATTGGGCCAATCAGTATGTGTACACATTCAACGAGTATATGCGTGGCCGAACATTGGCTGAGGTTCAACGCAAACAAGAGTTTCTTGAGGGAGAGTTGGGTCGCTCTGAAGTTGTAGAAATTCAGCAGTCGCTATTTCGTTTGATTGAGGCGCAGACGGCCATCGCAATGTTGGCCAACGCGCGTGAAGAATACGTATTGGAGGTCATCGACCCCGCAGCGCTGCCGTTTCGAAGTTTCAACATGTCGCGCAAAAAACGGGTTGTGATTGGAGCCATCGCGGGTGCGATGCTGGCGACATTTGGCGTGCTTGCATGGGTATTGCTAGGGAGGATGTTGCGAACATTGCTCGAATACCGTGCGGCCCACAAAGATAAACCCGATGTCACCTCGGAAAGTGATACCTCACTGGGAGCGTGAACCGAATGACTTACATGATTCATAGACTCGAGCGAGACTGCGTAACACCGCTTGGCATCCCCGTGGATAACCTCAGTCTTGAGCAGACCGTGAGCCGCATTATTGAATTGGCCAAGCTGCGCGATGGTCGCGCACGCCTTGTGTCTACGCTGAATGTGGACTTTCTGGTCAACGCGCTGGGCACCCGGTTCTCGCGTGCGAGACATCCTGAACTTTTGGATGTGTTGCGCCACTCCGATCTGGTCACGGCCGACGGGTTTCCTGTGGTCTGGCTCAGCCGCCTGGTGGGCCGCCCGGTGAAGCAGCGAGTCTGTGGGTCGGACCTGGTGCCCGCGCTAGCGCCACTGGCGCGCGATAACAAGCTCTCCATTTTCCTGCTCGGAGGTGGCTCGGGCGTTGCGAAAAAGGCGGCAAAGCGGCTTGAAGAGACTAACCCTGGGTTGAAAATCGCAGGCATCGCTGCGCCATACGTTTATACAGCTGGCCCCGAGCTCGCCAACTGTTACGCCGACGACGAGGCGGTTGTCGATCAGATCAACCGATCAGGGGCAGACATCTTGTTACTGGGCCTGGGTAACCCTAAGCAGGAGTTGTGGTTCAACCGAAATCGGCAGCGTTTGCAGGTGCCGGTGTCGATAGGGGTAGGAGGCACTTTCGAATTCATTATCGGTACGGTGCGTAGAGCGCCTGCCTGGGTGCGACGACTGAACCTTGAGTGGGTATATCGAATTTTTCAGGATCCAGTAAGGCTGTGGCGACGTTACGCCCACGGCTTGATAAAACTTGCAGCACTGAGTCTGCCGCTGGCCATAGCCAGGTTGTCTGAACTGGCTGACTTTATGGTGCATACGCTGCCTAGTGCAGAGCAGGTGCGCTGGTACCGACTTTGGTCGAACCGTGATCAGTCCCTGGCCGTATTACGACTGCCCACGTTGGTTGGCTACGCCTACCTACGTGCAGTTGTGGATAGCTTGCGAGATGACGAAAGCGTCAACACCCTGCATTTACTTGATTTCAGTGCCGTGCGCCGGGTTGAACTCAAGGCCCACCAGCTCCTGCTCACCCTTGGCGAAATGCAGCAGCACAAACAATTTGATGTGCAATGCCTAGGTATTTCACCGCGTCTGCGCCGCGATCTTTCTGTCACGCGTGCGATGGATGCTGTTCAGGGGCAGCACGTTGGTACTCTCGAAGTCATTGGTACCGATGAAGGGAAATCGTTCAGTTGCCGAAGTTATGCACTACATGATGGCGTGATAACGTTTATTGGCGGCGAAGTCAGTGCCAGTGAATTTGCAGCTACGGGATTCATTGAATCTCTCGGACACGCTAGTCGCGATCGCGACTGTTATATCGATTTGCGCGGCGTCACGCTGCTGCACAGTTCCGCGATAGTCGCCCTAAGCCCATTCTTCCAGCGCGATCCGGAGTCCCAGGGTGGTTTTGTATTTAGCGGAATTAATGCTCATGTGAGGCAGATGTTCGTCATGGCTGGGCTGGGCATGCCGGATACTCCGCTGACCGACCAGCAGCTCCTTAACATGCTCTGCGGTGAGGTGCCTCAGCGTGGATAAGCGGGCGTATGTCGTGCTGCTTAACTGGCGAGGCTGGCAGGACACGATTGCCTGCCTGGAAACTATGTTTGCCAGTGAGGGCGTTCCTATGTGTGCCGTTGTTTGTGACAACGCATCGGGAGACGGCAGCCTTGACCATATCGCTGCCTGGGCAGAAGGTACGCTTGCCAGTGTGATACCAAGCGAGCCTCGATTGGCGGGCTTGTTTGGTAAGCAGACCAAGCGGCCGCAGACAGTACGCATTGATCGCAAGCAATCGCTGTCCACGAGCGTCTCTGCGTCTACTGATCTGGTGCTAGTTGATAACGGCGCCAACCTGGGTTTCGCAGCAGGCAATAATGTGGGGCTCAGGCTGGCACTCGCGCAGCCCGATATGGACTGTGTCTGGTTGCTGAACAACGACACTTTGGTGGAACCAGATTGTCTGTTAAGGATGCGCAATCGGCTCGCGCGGGTGCAAGACCGCGCCGTTTGCGGATCGGTCATTCACTTTTTTGACCAGCCCGACATCATTCAGGCTGTGGGCGGGAATCGCTTCAATGCCTATACAGGAGTAGCTGCCTGTTCAGAGGGGCGCTTTTTGCCCGAAGGGGAACTACCCAGTACCGATTTTACAGTGAAAAAGCTCGACTACCTGAGTGGTTGCTCGATGCTTATCCCCCGCGCTGCCCTGGAGCAGGTCGGTTTGCTTGGCGAATACTACTTTCTCTACTACGAGGAAATCGATTGGTTCACCCGCAACGCCAACCGCTTTCCGATGGTAATAGCCGAGGGTGCGCGACTTTACCACCGCGAAGGTAGTTCTATTGGATCGTCCGGCTGGCAGCGCAGTGCATCGGCGTTTGCTGATGGTCACATGTATCGCAGCCGTTTGATTTTCATGCGCAAGCACTACCCGCTGAGGCTGCCATTCTGTTATCTCGTGGCGGCGCTGCAACTGGTGCGCAAGCTATTCCATGGTGAATATGCCAACGTCCGCACAGTGCTTGCGGTGGTAGTGGGCGCGGCCAAGCTTGAGGCGCCCGTATCATGAGTACATTGGCTAAGCACGCAACCTCTGTCACGCCTATACGCCTGCCGCTGAATCTGCGCTGTATCGTTATGCTGCTGGTGTTCATCGCGATATTTGCCGGCTTTCAGGGAGGTCGCTACTACTTTGCCAATCGCCTGCAGGAATTGGGAATAGCAGCCTCGCTAGGACTCTATCTGCTGGGTGCCTGGCGTGGCCTGTTCATGCTTCCGGCTGCGGACTGGTACCGCTGGGTCATGGCGCCCGCGCTTCTTATTGGTGGCATTATGGTAGTGAGCGCACTGGTGTTTAGCATTAACTACGCCGGCAATCCTGTCTATAGCTTTTTCTCAGCCAGAGAGTTCCTGTTGGGTTTTCTCGGCCCTGGAATTTATCTTCTTTGTCGTTGTGGCATGGCAACACGGGATGTTCATAGCGTGGTTTGGGTAGCGCTGGTGGCGCTCATGCTCAACTATCTTTTTTTCTATGCCACGATGGATTTACGTGAGGTATTTTTTTCCAGCGATCACACCAACAGCAACCTGGTGACCTACGATGAGTGGCGTGGTTTTCGTCTTAAGCCACCGCTGTTTGCCATTATGGTAGCACTGCTGGCGGGACTGGCATTGATAGCACAGGCCAGAAGCAAGGTGTCTGTTCTGGGCGCAATTTTAGTCATCGCCCTCGGCGGATATATTTGGAGTATCGTGCTGTACCGCGCCACACTGGCGACCATGGCGCTGTCAGTAATTCTTTATCCTATTTTTCTGGCCAGTCGCTCGCGTGTGCAATTGATTCTTGTCGCAGCGCCGCTCGCCTTGCTAGCTGCGCCAGTCATGGGTCACCTGGCCCTCAATTACTTTCTAGGTGCAGATGGCGGCACGATTCGCGCCAAGGCTTTTGCCTCTGCACTAGAGCATATTCTGAGGCATCCGTTGCTGGGCGCTGGCGAAGACAGTGCCTATGGTCTCTCTTATCAGGACATCGTCGCATTCTATTTTTACCCCTCCGACCTCGGGCTTGTGGGCACCAGCTACAAGTATGGTTTGATCGGCGCCTCCCTGTATCTATTTATGCACTGCAAGATATGGCTTGCGCTATGGCGGGCCAATATCTTCCACAGGGAGCGAGAGGGGGCGATACAACCACTGATCTGGGCAATGCTTATGTTCATGACGGCCCAGACATTCAATCTCATACTCAATCCCGGGCTGGCATACGCACAGGGAATTACCCTGGGTTCGCTTGCTTTGGCACTTGCAAGTCTGGAGGTGGTGCACCGCCCACTTACCAGTGGACTAGACGAGCGCTCTTCGATAGTTGGTAGCGCTGTCAATGAGCGCCCATTAGGGAGTAACCTCTCATGACACAGGCACTTATGTTCTTAATGATTGAACACAGTGTTCCTCTCGCTGAGGTTTACAAAACCTACCTACCTGAAGAGCAGTGTCAGGTGGTCGCGGTAGATTCGGTGGGAAGGGCTCGAGTCACTTACAGGGCGTTTCCGCCGGAGACAGTGTTCCTGGATAGTCAGCTCCCCGAGGTTAGCGGCTTGGATTTCGTAAGCGAAACTCGCGCCATTGAGAATCCCGTCCAGCTCATCGTGATGACCGCGCACGGTACATCAGAAATGGCCTTAGAAGCGATCCAGGAGCGGGCGTTCGAGTTTTTCAGCAAGCCGTTTGATGCTGCGCGGTTACGCGTCGCGTTGGAAAATACTGCATTAAAGAAACGACTGGGCAGGCCGATAATAGAGTAGCCGTCGGGAGAGCGGGATGGTTACGTGATTTTCATCGGTCGGTCGGTCGGTCGGTCGGCGGCGATGCAGTCTGTGGATAAGACTATCGACTCGCTAGCTTACAGTGATGCGATCGGGTTTGTTGTCGGAGAGAGCGGCACAGGTAAAGAGCTCGCAGCTGAATCCGCTCACCAGCACAGGAAACGCTGCGGCAATGCCTTCATTTCGATTAGCCGTAGCACGATTCCCGGTGAACTGATAACGAGTGAGTTGGTCGGCTGTATCAAAGTCGCATTTACAGGTGCCAGCAGTAACCGAGAGGGCGTTGCCAGTGTTGCCAATGGCGGCACATTTTTTTCTTTGCGAAATTTGAGCAATTTGCGAAATTTGCGAAATTTGCGAAATGAGTCTCGAACTACAAAAGATGCTGTTGCGTTTTCCAGCAGTGTAGATGAGCATTCTTCAATCGTTGGTTGCGCTGTCAACGAGCGCCCAGTAAGGAGTAACGTCCCATGACAAAGGCACTTAGACTATTAATGATTGAAGACAGTGCTTCCCTCGCTGAGGTATACAAAGCCTACCTACCTGACGAGCAGTACCAGGTGGTCACGGTTGATTCGCTGGGAAGGGCTCATGCCACATACGGTGCGTTCCAACCGGACATTGTACTTCTTGATATTCAGCTCCCCGACGGTAATGGAATGGATTTTCTGGCCGAGATTCAGGCCATGAAGAATCCCGCGCAGATCATCGTCATGACGGCGCACGGTACGTCCGAAATGGCCGTAGAAGCTATTCAGATGGGCGCGTTTGACTTCCTAACCAAGCCGTTTGACGCTGCTCGGTTACGCGTCACTCTGGACAATGCTGCATCTCAATTGCGCCTTGGCAAGCAAGTCAGAGATTTAGCACTACGTGAGCGCGATGGCTATGGGGATTTCATCGGTAAGTCGACGGCGATGCAGTCTGTGTACAGGACGATTGACTCGCTCGCTGCTAGCGATGCGACCGGGTTCATCGTGGGTGAAAGTGGGACAGGAAAAGAGCTGGCTGCCGAAGCTGTCCACCAGCATAGTGAACGCCGTGATAAAGCCTTTATCGCGATAAACTGCGGCGCCATCCCCGGCGAGCTCATGGAGAGTGAATTATTTGGCCATGTAAAGGGGGCGTTCACGGGTGCCAGTAGTAACCGTGAGGGTGCCGCCAGCGTCGCCAACGGAGGCACGCTGTTTCTAGACGAAATCTGCGAAATGAGCCTTGAACTGCAAAAGAAACTTCTGCGCTTTATTCAGACAGGTACGTTTCGCAAGGTCGGTAGCAATGAGCTCGAAAAAGTTGATGTGCGGTTTGTCTGTGCGACTAACCGCGATCCCATCCTCGAAGTGCGCGAAGGGCGCTTTCGAGAGGACCTTTTCTATCGACTGCATGTGGTGCCCGTCAGACTACCCCCGTTGCGCGAGCGGGACGATGATGTGTTATTGATTGCCCGGTGTTTTCTATCGGTTTTTAGTGAGCGGGAGAATAAGGTTTTCCGCGGTTTCAGTGAAAAGGCGGAAGAGGCCATTCGCCACTATGCATGGCCAGGCAATGTTCGCCAGCTACAAAATGCCATGCATCAATTGGTGGTGCTTAACAATGGCGATCGGGTTGAGCACTCAATGCTCCCCCACGAGGTAACTTCAGGTCAGCTGGAGGTCGAATCCAGTGTATTGTCCGCAGTCGCGATAAAGCCAAGAGCGAATGCCAGCGCTTCAGATAATCTACATGAGGCCGATCATGTTGCACGTAGAGAACAAATCGAGCCACTGTGGTTAACAGAAAAAAATGCGATTGAGTCGGCCATTGACGTATGCAGCGGCAATATCAATCAGGCGGCAGGGCTGCTTGAAGTCTCACCTTCAACGATTTATCGAAAACTTCAGGGCTGGAAGAAGATGCGAGCTTGAGGGGCCTTTTTTGAACGGGAGTGAAGATTATGTATGGACTTATCAACAAGGCGCTACAGAGTATGATCCTCCAGCAGTTTGGTGAGCAGGAGTGGAGCAAAGTTTTGGAGCATTCGGGCATGCCGGAGGATTCCTTCCTGACCATGCGCCACTATGACGACGAGGTCACCTATAAGCTCGTGGGTGCGGCGTCAGAGGTACTGGGAGCGCCGATAGCGAAATGCCTTGAGATGTTTGGCGAGTACTGGGTGCTGGAGACGGCCTCCAAATCCTACGGCACCCTAATGGATGCCTCGGGAGATACCATGGTGGAATTTTTGTCCAACATGAATTCGTTGCATGACCGAATCACAGGCACTTTTCTCGACTACGTGCCGCCTGAGTTCATGGTGGAAGATCTTGAACCACCTCGCTACAGAATTCACTACATGAGTAAGCGGGAAGGCCTTGTCCCCTTCGTTGATGGATTGCTGAAGGGCCTCGCCATACGCTTTGATGCCGATCTCGAAATTCACAGCCGCACTGATCAACCGACTGAGCAGGGTACCCACGCAGTGTATGAGGTGAGTGTTAGTTGACTATTCTTAGCGACATTAAGGGGGAACATCATCTGCAATCCCTGTTGGATTTGTTCTCTGTGGTGATGGTGTTGGATCGTCGTCTGGACATTATCTTTGCCAGTGACACCCTCCTGCGCCATATGCCCAGCCTGACTTCGCAGCCACGCCTGGAAGACGTTTTTCAACTTGTGCGTCCTAGAGATTTACGGCATTTCGACGAATTTCTACGGAGGCTCGATACATTATATTTGCTGACGTCCCGTGATCAGAAGTTCGCTATCAGGGGGCAATTAATTCACGAGCCAGACCCTTTTCAAGAGTGCCTGGTATTCTGCGGCGCGCCCTGGTTGTACTGGATGAACGCGAATTGTGAAGACAAGAAGTTGGGCTTGAGTGACTTTTCACACCAGGACGTACAGCTCGATCAGCTGCTCTACATGGCTTCGGATGCGAGTATGGTGGCGGATTTGGAGCGCTTGAATGGAGAGCTGAGCCAGGCCAAGGAAAAACTTGAATCCGCCCAAGCGGCGCGCAATGCGTTTTTTTCGCAAATGAGTCACGAAATGCGCACACCGCTAAACGGTATTATCAGCGCGATGTCACTTATGCAGAAAGAAGTGCTTCCACCCCGTGCAGCAGATTTATTGGAACTGGCTAATAAATCCTCCGATCATATGCTGGAAACCATTAACTACGTCCTGGATATCGCCAAGCTTGAAGCCGCAGAGGCGGGCTCGGGCCCTGTAGCGTTTAATCTCTCAGAGGCGCTGGAGTCTGTCATTGACATCGTCCGACCGCGTGCACTGGAGAAAAAGCTGGATCTTCGCCTAGATTTTAACGACACCATCCCCCTCTTTTTCTGGGGCGATGTGGAATCGCTACGCCAGGTCATACTCAACTTCCTGATTAATGCGATCAAGTTTACCGAGACGGGTGAGATTCGTATTGATGTTGACCGAGGGCGATCTGAGGGAATGACACTGCGTCTGGAGGTTGCTGACACTGGTATTGGTATCCCGCTGGAAGCACAACCGACAATATTCGAACCATTTGACACCGGTAAGGACGCCAATTCTTCGGCAATGGAGGTTGGCAGTGGTTTGGGTCTGGATATTGCCCGACGCAGTGTATCGGCGATGGGTGGAGATATTGGACTGATCTCTAGCGAAGGGACGGGGTCACGCTTCTGGATAGAACTACCGTTGGAAGCTGTCGAGGCGCCTGTAGAGAAAGAGGATGAAGTTTTCATTGTCGATACCCAATTCACGGGCCGTCTGTTGCTGGTTGACGACAATGAAACCAACCTGATGCTCATGAGTATGATTCTCCAGGATCAAGGGCTGACGATCACCACGGCAGTATCTGGTGAGGATGCAGTCGCGCTGGTTGAAAGCGAGCCATTTGATCTCGTATTCATGGACATCAGCATGCCCGGGATGGATGGATATGAGGCCACGCGCCGTATTCGCGCCATACGGGATGCGGATGCATTGCCCGTCATAGCGCTGTCTGCCTATACAGGCGACAAGGAGCGCAAGGCGAGTAAAGATAGCGGTATGAACGGCTATCTGGTTAAACCGTTGGAAGAGCATGCGCTGGTAAAGGTCCTAGCCCAGTATATACGGCAGGAGGGCTCGGAAGCGGCCGATCAAGCGGAGTCGGATAATACGCCAGATGCAGAGGCGTCGCCATCGCTGGCAGATGTGCATACAGTCGAGGCACTGCGGCAGCAGATTGGCGACGACAATCTGGTCAGTGTTATCGAAAAATTTCGCGCTGAAGTAGAACGGCGCTGGCCTGCGCTGCAGGCGGCTGGTTGCAGCGAAGACCTGGAGCGCGAGGCACACACGCTAGCGAGCAACTGCGGAAGTTTTGGTCTGCCCACGGTGGCTGCGCGGCTTCGCGACGTTGAAAGCCACGCAAGGGCGGGTGGTAGTCTGGTCGATCTGGTCGACCTGACGGTGACGGAGCGCGAACTGCAGGCCGGCGTGTCCCAACTCTGTGAGATGGTGCGTAAACCGCGATAATCCCGTATACATCCTTCGATGTGCTGTTGAATGCTGTCATGTTGATATCCTGAACTATGGTTTTACAGATCCTGCTCGCGGTGCTGATTGGCCTGCTTTGTTGATACTTAGCGAGTACCGGGCGCAGCCGCGCCATGAGCTGGTTCTTGTTTGCACTCGCCGCCTACAACATGCTCCGACCCGTCGCGGATTTGCTAGGCAGTCCGTACTGGAAGGCAGTGAGCAATAGCTTGCGTTTTTCTATGCACCGTTGGTATACCTAGCGACATGCAGAGTTACTCTGCGACGATTTCTGCTTTCGGCGCGTGCATTTTTGGTATCTCTCCGCTTGCAGTAGCGCTGTTGCTCAGTGTGGCTGGCCCCGGCATATTGCCGCCATTGCTTGGCGTGCTGATGATTGCCGATGTGTTCGCCAGCTTTAGTCAGATGGCGCAAGTCAAACGCATTATTGACCGCACGCATTCTGTTGTAGAGCCCGAGGGCCTGCGCTGGCTGGAGCGGGTCCTCTACGCCTTTTCCCTGCTGATTATCTGGGAGATGCTTCGGGCGGCGCTGGGCGCGGATGCTGCGCTCGGTTTCTCGGCGCAGCTGACCCTAACGGTTGACTGGATATTTCGGTGTCAGGCGATGGTGCACGTAGCGGCTACTGGTTGCAGCAGCGTGATGGGTGGCGTTTCGTAACGCATCAGTGGCCCGGTAGCAAGCATGACGGTCAAGCCAGTATGCCTATCACTATGGATCTGAATAACAGCATCGTCCTTGAAGTGGTATTCGCCAGCATTGATAAGAATTCGGTATCACTTTGGGCGCGCTTTGACCGGCAAAAGCGGGTGAGAGGTGGTTTGTTGGCTGTGATGGCAGAAGGTCTGCGCGACCCTGATTGTAAGTCGGGGGCGAGCCTATTTGTCCCCCTTCCTGGTATGGTCAATGGCTGCGAGTTCCACTGGCGGCTGAGACCGAATTTTTACGTGATGCGCAACTAGTCTCCTTGACTTGCCGTTATCAAGGCGTCGATCTTCTGCTCTAGAATAGACAGTGGTACTGGGCCGTCTTTAAGCACTTCATCGTGGAATGCGCGGATGTCGAAATCCTCACCCAGGGCAGTGCGCGCCTTCTCGCGCAGTTCGACAATCTTGAGTTTGCCGATCATATAGGCCGTGGCCTGCCCGGGCATAGCTATATAGCGTTCAATGGCTTTTCGGGCATCACCGGCGGGGTTGGGAGTGTTTTCGATCAGGTAGTCAATAGCCTGTTGGCGTGTCCACTGTTTGCTATGAATGCCAGTATCCACCACCAGCCGCGCGGCGCGCCAGAGTTCCATGGCCAGGCGGCCGAAGTCTGAGTAGGGGTCTTCATAAAATCCCATCTCCTTTGGCAGCAGCTCGCTGTAAAGGCCCCAGCCTTCGGTGAATGCTGTAAAGGTGGTGTGCTTCTGGAATTCAGGGACGCCCTCCAGTTCCACGGAGATGGCCAGCTGCATGTGGTGACCGGGGATGCCCTCGTGGTAGGCCAGGGCCTCCATTTGATACTTGGGCATCTGGCTCATGTCATACAGGTTGGCGTAGTAAATTCCCGGGCGGCTTCCGTCGGCCGGTGGCCGTTGGTAAAACGCTTTGCCGGCAGAGCGTTCACGGAACGCTTCAACCCGTTTAACCTTAAGCGGTGCCTGGGGGAAGAGTCCAAACTGTTCCGGCAGGCGTGTACGCATGACATCGATCATACGGGTAGCCTCGGCCATGTAGTCTTCTCTGCCCTCGTCGGTGTTGGGGTAGTAGAACTGGGCGTCACTGCGCATGAACTCGAAGAAGGCGGCCAGGTCGCCATCGAATTCAACTGTCTGCATGATGGCGCGCATTTCACCGTGGATTCGATCCACCTCGTTCAAACCAATGTTATGTACCTCGTCGGCACTGAGTTCAGTGGTGGTGAACCAGCGCAGGCGTTCGGCGTAGAAGGCGTCGCCATCGGGAAACTTCCAGACGCCGTCTTTGGCGGGCGCCAACGGGGCCTGGTGTTCAAGTTCAGCGATCAGGCGTTGATAGGCCGGTGCCAGTGAACTTAGCAGCGCGGCTCTACCGAGTTCGAGCAATTCGGCCCGTTCTTCCGCGGGTAGATCGATGGCAGTCAACTTGGCCTGGAAGTCGGCCCAGATGGTTGAGTCCTCACCATCGTCAAAGGGCGCGCCGCTGATCACGTTGCCGGCAGCTTCAATCATCTGCGGGTAGGCCCAATCTGCCAGGAACATGTCTTTCTTTTCGCGGATGCGGAATTGCTCGATGACCTCATCGAACCAGCGACCGGTGTCCTCGATTCTGCTGATATAGTCGTGGGCGTCCTCGGCATTGGCCACGGTATGCACATTGATCAGGCTACTGGCTACCTGAGTATGTGGCCCGCGATACTGATGAATCACGTACTTGTGATGGCGAAATTCATCTGATGCGCTGCGACGTTCCAGATCGCTGCGGAATAACTGCTTGGACAATCTGAGATTTTCAGACAGCGCCGCGGTATCAATGTCATCGAGTGCAGCGAGGCGCTCTTCACGCAGCGCCTGACTCTCAGACTGGTGTGCCTCCGAAACGGAGTTCCACTTGCCATTGTCGGTGGGTTGGCCACGATAACTGGCCGTATAGGGGGCTCGGACCAGATCCTGGGCGTAGCTGTATTCCAGCAGTTGCTCAAAGCGCGTACTGGCATCCGGAAGCGCAGCTTCGGCTACAGCCTGGGGCGGTGGTGTGGGGCGCCGGGCGCCGGTGTATTGCTGTTCTCGCTGCAGGCAGTAAGGGCTGCCAGCGACATGAGAACCAGGTTGCGGAGTAGAGTCACGGTCACCTCAGAATGAAAGTGGTGCATCGGGGATGATGCTGTGACAGCGCATAATGAAGGATTGTGCCGTGGGTTTCCAGTTGCCCAATCAACACTCCAGTCGCTGGCGAATCTGCTCCATCAGGTACTCATTGCTGATCTCCGCCCCCTCGGGCTTGGCGCTCAGGTATTCGTCCACATCTGCCAGCAGCTGTCGGGAATCCTTGACTTCGGTGCAACGTTCCTGAGATTGTGCCAGAGACGTGGCCCGCAGCAGGTGAGCAGGCGATTTGCCGAGATGGGTTCTCAGTGCCCGTTCCTCTAGGCTGGTGGCGCCGGTAATCTCGTAATCGGCCAGGCCCTCCACGGCGTGTTATGCACACCATCCAATATTGAGTCTCACATCCTGGCTCAGTATGCGGTCACGGTTGTTAGTCGTACAGAGCAGGTTTTGGAGCGCCAATATACAAGCTCGCCGGAACGCCATGTTGTTCATGCCGCCAGCGCTTTCCTGGTATCGCAGTTGCGTCGCTTGTTCCGGTAGAGGCCGAACCGATTGGCGCTAGAGCGCCACCGCTATTTCGAGGTCTGCGTTGTCGGCTGCCAATTGCCGGGTACCTGCCTGATATTGATCCAATGGCGCGTCCCGCAATTGGGTCGCCAGAAAACTGTTGATCAACGCCTTACTGAGCGCGTGCTGACGGGGAATGCTCATGGTGGCAACCTCGGGCACGTCGAAGGTGCAGGGTGGAGAGTCGGTATAGTCACCGACGCCGCTATCGGGTTGCCGTCTGGCCAGCTCGCTGTGAAAAGTAATATCCGCCGGATCCTGGTCGAAAGTGCTGCCAAAAAAGGTGCAGACCATTGCGTCCGGGTTGAACCCCAGCCACGGGAAATCAGCAAAGCCCATGTGTGTGCCCCCGACCAGTTTTGCCAGCACCCTAGGCGCTGAGGACCGCGCGTGGCTGCGCGCACTGGTGGCGGGATAGTCAACCAGCATGTCCTTGTCACCGTGAATGATGAGTAGCGGCAGATCGCGGTGCTCGTAAAAAGGGGGATAAAAAATATCGCCTGCACCGGGGGCGAGGCCGACGGCTGCGGTGAGGCGCGGCTCCATTAGTTCAGGATCGTAGCCGGCGAGGTAGGTGGTTAGCCCGCCCAGTGACCGTCCGATTAGGGCAATACGCTGTGCATCTATTTTACCTGCCAGGTCGGCGGGAGCGCCTGGTACATCACCCAGGGCTAAATCAATGGCGCGACTGACGTCGGCGGGTTGGTTAATAACATCGTTCAATTGTAGATGATCGCTGCTCAGGTCGGTATTGGTGCCTGGGAAGCGCGGTGCCGCGACAACATAGCCCTGGCTCGCGAGGTGATTGGTGAGCCAGGTGGAATCCTCGGGGTCGCCGTTAAAGCCATGTGCGTAGACCACCAGGGGAGACTCGTCGGCCAGGGCCTCGGGGTGCCAGAACACGACTTCGAGATGTCTGTTGCGTTTAGTGTCGTGCAACATCACCGATAGTGGCCCTATCACTTTGTGTGGGCCTGGTGGTGTTGTGTCATTGGCGCAACCTACAGCTAGCAGCGCAATAAAGGATAAAATCGTTAAAAACAGCATATTTTTCTCCCTCAAGTTGTTGCGTTATGTCGAAGCTCAGGACCTTCTCTGTGGCCGGGTCTAGGCCAGTGCGCGCATAATCGTTCGGCGGCTGTCAGCCGGATCGAATACGCCATCTATCTCAATTGTAGCAGCCGATTCGGTCGCTTTCCCTTTCTGGTAGAGAGCCTCGACCAGTTCATTGAACATCGCCTCGCGTTGCTGGAGTGTTTCCTGGGCCTCCAGTTCCCTGCGAAATCCGAGTTTGACCGCACCCTCAAGTCCCATCGGTCCGGTCTCGCCGGTAGGCCAGGCGCCGGTGTAGGTGGGGATGTGAAATCCGCCACCGGCCATAGCCATAGCGCCGAGCCCATACGCTTTGCGCAATACCAGGCACACGAGGGGTACCTGTAGGCGCGCTCCGGCACCGAACATGGCGCCCATACGTATGGGGGCACCGGCAACTTCACTGGCGGGGCCCACCATAAATCCGGGAGTGTCACACAGCGAGACCATAGGGAGCTGCCACTTATTACACAGCGCCAGAAAACGCGTGGCCTTGTCGGCGGCCTCGCTGTCAATGGCACCGCCGAGCACTTTGCAATCGTTGGCCAGAAGGCCAAGCGGGCGGCCTTCTATGCGCATAAAACCGGTGATGATGGCACCGCCGAAACCTCGAGTCAGTTCGGTGAAACTATCGGTGTCCGCAACCGTCTCGATAATGTTGCGAACATCGTAGGCAAAGCGCCGATCCGCCGGCATGGCCGTGCGCAGCCGCGTCTGGTCAGCGCATTGCCACGACTGGCTCATACCCTGGGCGTAGCTGAGAATGCGCTGGGCGAGTGCCGTGGCCTGCGCTTCGTCATCAACGACAACATCGACAACGCCATTATCCTCGTGAACTTCGCTGGGGCCAATTTCTTTTGGGGCATAGCTCCCCAGGCCGCCACCTTCAATCATGGCTGGGCCGGCCATGCCTATCCAGGAGTTGCGTGTGGCGATGCGCACGTCGGCGCAACCGAACAGGGCCGCGTTACCGGCAAAACAGTAGCCGTTATTCACTGCAATGGTAGGTACCTCGTCACACAGCCGCGCCCACTCGACAAACGAACTCACGTTGAGGCCACCGCTGGTGGTGGTGATGTCGGTATCGCCGGGGCGTCCGCCGCCACCTTCGGTATACATGACAGTCGGCAAGCTACGCTCCCTGGCAAGTCCGATAATGCGGTCGAGCTTCATGTGGTGGTAGTAGCCCTGGGTGCCCGCCAGTACGGTGTAGTCATTGATGATGACTGCCGCTCGTGCCGATGCTTCTCCCACGCCTTGTGCGTTGATCGTGGCGAGGCCGGTGATGACGCCATCGGCCGGTGTATTGGTGCGCAGGTCGCCCAGATCGCGGCGGCCACGTTGGGCAGCCACTGCCAACTGTCCATATTCAACAAAGGACCCTTCGTCCACCAGATCGTGCAGGTTCTCTCTGGCAGTGCGATAGCCTTTGGCGTGTCGGCCGGCGACGGCGTCCGGCCGATTAGCGTCTTCGGTGAAGGCCAATTGCGCGTTCAGTTCCTCGAGAGGTTCCAGGGTGCCATCGCCCGGGCGTTGGGTATTGCTCATACATCGGTCTCACTGGTGGTGATAATGGTGGCCCACTCCGGGGGCGTTACTGGTTGAATGGACAGGCGCCCCTGCTTTAACAGCATCATATTCTCCAGCCCCGGCATGACTTTGATGTCTGCCAGGGTAACAAGGCGTTGAAACTTGCGTTGGAACACCACGTCGACCCGATACCAGCGTACGTTATCGGGTGCTGCCTTGGCATCGAAGTACTTGTGATCCGGGTTGAACTGGTCGGGGTCCGGATAGGCGGCACGCACGACGGTGGCGGTTCCTGCCACACCAATATGCTTGCAACTCGAGTGATAGATAAAAACTTCATCCCCCTCGGCGACAGCGTCGCGCAGCAGGTTGCGCGCCTGATAATTGCGGATGCCATCCCAGGGCTCGGGGGTTTCACCCAGGGCCTGTAAATCGTCGATACTGAATTCATCCGGCTCTGTTTTAAACAGCCAGTAGGCCATGATGGTTACTCGCGTAATGGTTTGGCTACAGGTTGACAAAAGGTCCCCAAGCGCATTTAGATGATTGATCTACCGTTGCTGGGGCACGCGTATAGCAATAGACTAGCAACAATTCGATTGCCGCTGGAAGATAAACATAATGGAATTCTCAGTGCCGGATTATGCGCAACGTCCGGACAATAAGCGCCTAAGTCACATTCCCGGAAGTTTTGGCACGCCCTTGCTGGGGGATACGTTCGCCTTCGTCATGGATCCCTACAAGGTACTGCACAAGCATTATCAGCAGTACGGTGACGTGTTCAAGGCCAGCCTGACGTTCCAGAAAATGGTGGTGGCGCTGGGCCCGGAGTATGTCCAGCAGATGACCCTGGACAGCAGTCGCAGCTTTTCGACGCGCATGGGTTACGACGGCCCTATGGGTGATTTCTTCGCCGGCGGCTTGCTGATGAAGGATTTCGACGAGCACAAGTTTCATCGACGCATTATGCAGACCGCGTTCAAGATCGACGCCATGCGATCTTATGTGGACCTGATGCAACCGATTATTGAGGCGCAGATCAGCCAGTGGGGCAAGTGCGACGATTTTCAGTTCTATCCCAATGTAAAGACATTGCTGCTGGATGTGGGCGCCAAGGTGTTTCTGGGTCTGGATATGGAGGGGGCTGAGACGCGGGCCCTGAATCAGTCTTTTCTTGATATGAACGAGGGCCCCATGGCGTTGATCCGCAAGGATTGGCCGGGTCTCAAGTATCGCAAGGGGATGAACGGTCGACGCGCCCTGGAGCGTTTTTTCGTTGACCTGGTGCCGCAGCGGCGTGGTGTCAGTGGTAGCGACATGGCCACGTATTTTGCCAACGAGCGATCAGAGCAGGGCGAGTACTACTCGGAACAGGTTGTCGGTGAACACCTTATTTTCCTGCTGCTGGCCGCACATGACACAACTACCAGTGCCCTGAGCATGGCGAGTTATTACCTGGCCAACGATATCGCCTGGCAGGATCGTTTGTATGAGGAGCTAAAGTGCTTGGATAAGCCAGCCTTGGAGTATGATGATCTCGGTACAGCGGTGCCTGACCTCGATCATTGCTTCAAGGAAACGTTGCGACTGAATCCGCCCGTACCCATGTTTATGCGTCGCACCGTGAAAGAAGTGGAAGTGGGCGGCCATACGCTGGCGCCGGATACCATGGTGCAGGTGTCGCCACTGTATGTGCAGCGCATGGAGGCATGGTGGCGCGACCCTCACCGCTTTGATCCCGATCGATTCGCCCGCGAAGAGCACAAGCAGCACTCCTTTCTGTGGGCGCCCTTCGGCGGCGGTGCGCACAAGTGCATTGGCCTGCATTTTGCGGACATGCTCTTCAAATGCACGCTGGCCCAATTGGTGATGCGATACCGTATCCGTTTTGCCAAAACTGACCAGTACCAGGGAAAAATTCAGCACTTCCCCTTTGCCAAGCCGATGGACAACCTTCCCCTGGTGCTGGAGCCCCGCTAGGTACCGGGCGCCACCCGGGGCGGTCTGTAGCGCCAGCCCCTGTGTTTGTTTTTATCGCCGGGCTCTCCTTGTATAATCTGCCCTTTTTCAGGAGCCAAACCCATGGGCAGAGCCTACCAGAACCGCAAGGAATCCATGGCCAAGACGTCGGACCAGAAGGCCCGTGTCTACAGTAAGCATGCGCGCGTGATCTATGTCACCGCGAAACAGGGCGGTATTGATCCCGATGGTAACCTGGCACTGCGCAGCGCCATCGATCGCGCCAAACGTGACCAGGTGCCCGCACACGTCATCGACAAAGCGATCGACAAAGCCAAAGGTGGCTCGGGCGAAGACTTTGCACCCGCCCGTTACGAGGGTTTTGGCCCCGGCGGTTGTATGGTGATTGTCGACTGTCTAACCGACAACCCTAATCGCACTATTGGCGATGTCCGGGTGTGCTTCACCAAGACCAAGGCCAAACTGGGCACCCCCGGCAGTGTCAGCCATTCCTTTGATCACAGCGCTATCTTTGTGTTCCCCGGCGACGACGAGGAAGCAGCGTTAGAGGCGTTGATGATGGCCGATGTCGAGGTAGAAGATATTGAGTGTGAAGACGGCAAGATCACTGTCTTTGCGCCTCACACCGAGTTTGCCAAGGTGCGCCAGGCGCTCACCGAGGCGTTTGAGGGCATAGAATTTGAAGTGGAAGAGATTCAGTTCGTGCCCAAAGAAACCGCATCGATTCCCGCTGACGATGAACCGATGTTTGAGAAATTTCTCGATATGCTCAACGATGTAGAAGACGTGCAGAAGGTGTACCACAACGTCGGCTAAGCGCCGCCGGGCACCCGTTGTATTACCAGTAGAATCTCACCCACACGCACCCCAAATTTGCGCATTTTCGATTCATTGATGAGGAGATCCGGGGTGAGCAGGTACATGCGGTCGTCCACTCTCACATCAATGGTGTCGCCGCGATAGGGCACCTGTAGCGTGTAGTCCAGAAAGACACTGTTACCGGCCTGGGTGAGCAGGCCCTCGCCAGTGACGTCGCCCGCAGTGCCGGTATAGCTGCCATCACCCCGGGGTGTCAGTGTCCAGATCCGCTTCTGTTGCTCGCCGTCGTTGAAGACAAAGTCTTCGTCCAGGGTGCCGATGCCATCCCGCCATTGGGCGTCGATGTCGGCGCTGAACGTGCGGATGACCTTGCCACTGCGGTTTTTCACCACGCCATGGGCGGTCAAGGTACCCTGGAAGAACTCTTCTACCTCAAAGGTCGGCTCAAATGTGCGGTAGTCAGAGACACTGACCGAGCTACATGCGCCCAGTGACAAGACCAGGATGACGAGTGTGATAAAGCGGGGCATACGTATCTCCTTTTGGACGTGTACGTTTAGCCTGGCGGATTCGATCAGTGCTCCGCCTCTGTGAGGTTCCAGGTTTTACCCGTGGCGGGCCGATTCAGGCCGGCCGGCATTAATGCCTACTCCCAGTTCAGCCGAGTGAGCTTCCAGGTGCCGTCGAAGTTCTGCCATTGGCCACTGACCTGATACAGACGGGCCGAGTCCGGAATCAGTCCGCGCCCCCGGCGAGTGCAACCGTTGCTGAAGAAGTAGCCAATGCCTCCTCGTAGGGGTCGAGTTCGACGTTCACCTGTGACACCAGTACGTCGACATTGCGATAGCGAAGGAAATACACACCGAGCAGCCGTTTGGCGTCTTCGCGGGTCAAATCCCCTCGATTCTGTTTGCCACCGATAAAGGATGCAGAGAGGTGTTCCAGGAAATCGCCCGGACTGCGCTCGGACAATGCGTCCTCCATGGCAATAATATTGGCTCTGATCTGTGACTCCGGCCCGACTGGCTCAGAACAGCCCGTCAGTAGGGTCACAAAAATCATCAGGCAGTAGATACATTGCTTCATCGCAATATTCGTCGTCCAAAAGCAGGACAGATTAATCTATCATGTGGCCCAAGTCAGGAAAACGAGTACTGCGAATGGCAGCAGAGGGCACCTCGCCCCAATTACAGGATCTCTATGCGCTGGCCAGGCTGGTAGCAGCAGATCGCGATGCCAGCTTGTCGACACTGCGCCAGCGCGACCACGTCATTGGCCAGGATTGCCATGCCACAGACGATATGGGCAGATTGCTGTTCTGGGTGGCGGCGCGGGAACAGCAGGCGCTGATCTCGGAGGAGGTCGACAATCACAGCGCGGTAGTAGCACTGGCATTGCGCCTCGCGGCGGTGGTACTGGGCATACTGATGATGGGCGGATTTCTGCTCGCCAGTCCCAATGCCCTGGTCAACGTGTTGTTGTTTCTGGCGCTATTCGTTGTGTTGCAGCTGCTGGGATCGGCGCTTGGCCTGGCGGTGCTGCTGCGTTCCGTCGGCGGCAGACCACCCTCGGTTTCGCCGCTGAACCCGGCGCGGCTGATTACCCGCAGACAGATTCCCGATGCCCGTCTGCTGAGTAAAAACAGTGGCACGCTGCGGCTTCTGCTGCTGCGCTACGGGCAGGAGTTTGGTCTACTATTTTGTGCCGGCACCATGGTGGCGTTCCTGGGACTGGCGTTGGTAACCGGCTTCGGCTTTGTCTGGGGATCAACCTTCAGTATCAGCAATGAGATTATGATGACGCTATGTCATTGGCTGGCGGCACCCTGGCAGGGCTGGTTGCCTGTGACGGCGCTCACCCCAGAAATAGTGGCGGGCACTCGCTACTACGCGGCCTCACCCGAACTGTCCGAGCTCACCGCCGACGGGCGCTCCGCCTGGTGGTGGCTTCTGTTCATGAGTATGGCGTGCTATGCACTACTGCCGCGGCTGCTGTTGCTGGTGGGTTCGCGGGTGGCCTATCGTCGCGCACTGAACAAGGCCTTTGTGGCACTGCCAGGCGCCGCGGCCATCCTCTCCAGAATGCGCGCGCCGGATGTCAGCACCCAGGCGCAATCCCAGGATGTGGTCGTGGCTCCGACGCAGGACATCGCACCGGTGGACATCGACGAGGGAGCGATGCTGCTCAACTGGGTACAGGCGCTGGGAGAGGCGGAACTTGAACTGCAACCCCTGCTCGCGCGGGTACCTGTTGCCAACCGGTTGTCTCTGGGCCTGGGAACGGTGGACGAAGACCTGGCGACTATTGCCCGGGTCAATGCCTATGGCCCTGAGCAACTGTTGGTGCTGGTCAAGGCCTGGGAGCCTCCCCTGGCAGACCTGGGCGATACACTGGCCAGGTTGGAGGGGATCCCCCAATGTATCCTGTGCCTGGTGCCATTGGCTGGGAAAGCTGTAGCCGAGCACGACCTCGAAGAATGGCAGGCCTTTGCGCACGACGTGGCATTACCGGGCGTGCAGTGCGAACCACTGCGGTGGCCATGAGATGACGATGCACACTGATAGCATTCCTGCATTCGCGGTTGTGGGCCGGCCAAATAAAGGTAAGTCGTCGATTGTGGCTACGCTGGCCAGGGACGACTCTGTACATATTGCTGCCAAAGCAGGCTCGACCCAGGCCATGCGTCGTTTTCCCATGCAGATTGACGGTGAAACACTGTATGAACTGATCGATACGCCCGGTTTACAGCGCGCTCGCTCAGTGCTGGCGTGGCTGCAGGATCACAACGATAACGCTGCCTCACGGGCTGACACCGTGCGCGAGTTTCTGGCAGCGCATGCCCAGGACCCACAGTATCGTTATGAGTGTGAGGCACTGGCGCCGATCATGGATGGTGCGGGGATTATTTACGTGGTGGATGGTTCGCATCCCTTTGGTGCCGACTATGAGGCGGAAATGGAAATTTTGCGCTGGACCGGACGGCCCAGCCTCGCATTGATCAACCCGATTGACAGCACAGACTTCGTGGATGAATGGACCGCGGGACTGGGCCAGTATTTCCAGACTGTGCGCACGTTCGATGCGCACCGAGCAGAGCACCGCAAGCAACTGGACCTGCTGGCACTGTTTGGTCATCTCGACCCGGAGTGGCAGCAACCTCTTAAGCGCGCCGTGGAGGTGCTGGAAGCCGATCGTGCCAGCCAGCATGAAAACTCCGCCTATTTAATCGGTGACCTGGTCTGTGAAGCGCTCACTTACAGCGCCAGCCAGAAGATTCCCGAGGGAGCGCCGGAAGCCCCGGTCAAGGCAGTCCTGGCACGTCAGTACAAGCACCACCTGGATAGCGCCGAGAAACGCTGTCGCCGTCAGGTGGAAGAGTTGTTCTACTACACCGATTTGCAAACCTCTGAGAACCGTCTCGCCCTTGAGGACGATGACCTCTTCAATCAGCAAAACTGGTATCTGTGGGGGTTAAGCGAAAAGCAGTTACTGCTTGCGGCTACCTCGGCCGGTGGCCTGGTTGGCGGCGGCGCGGGCCTGGTGATTGACGGAGCCACGGGCGGCCTGACAGGCGGTCTGGGCACCCTGATCACGGGCATCGGCGGTGCCTTCACTGCGCGCCGTCAGGTGCGTAAACATGCGGATGAGATTGCTCAATGGAAGGTCAGCGGTGTGCCCAGCGGCGGCACCGAACTGGCGTATGGGCCCTCGCGTAACGCCAATTTCCCGTTTGTGGTCATGGGCAGGGCACTCCAGCACCATCGAGGCATCAGCCTGCGAACCCATGCTGTGCGGGATACCCTGAAACTTGAGGAGCCTGCCCTGGAGTGGTTGGATGACAAGCAGCGTCGCCAACTGGCCAAAATATTCGACGACATTCGCAATGAGCGCAAAGCCGACCAGCAGCGCGCTGCCCTGGCGTCGCTGCTGGCCCAATGGTGTCGTGACGTTGATCAGGGAAGCAACAAGTAAGTTGCCCTACGCTTGCCCCACTCCGGTAATCGGGTGTAGTCCCTCCACGCTCGACACGTATGACATGCCTGTGCCTATTGGAACAGGTGTAACAGTCGCTGGTCGATCCAGCCATCCAGTTGCCAGTTCATCAGAAAGCCACAGTGGCCACCATAGCGC
Source organism: Halioglobus japonicus (assembly GCF_001983995.1). Classification (NCBI taxonomy): domain Bacteria; kingdom Pseudomonadati; phylum Pseudomonadota; class Gammaproteobacteria; order Cellvibrionales; family Halieaceae; genus Halioglobus; species Halioglobus japonicus. The sequence continues at coordinate 1,954,796 of NZ_CP019450.1, forward strand.
GGTGTTTCGATGCTCAGGTTATCGCTGCGAGCCAGGTCTTCCAGATCATCACAGGGAATCATCGGGTCATCCTGGCTGAGGATGATATGCGCGGGTATTTGCAGGTTGCGCAGGGTATCGCCGGTGAGTGCATAGGCGTGGTAGTAGCTGCGCGAGTCTGCATAGTCGGTATAGTGGGGGACAAAGTAGTCGTTCATGTCTCCCAGCGTCTGAAGTTCCAGCAAGGTATCGCCATAGCCGAGTTCCGGATAATGCTCGAGTTTGATTTTCAGGGAGCGCTTCCAGCGGTGCACGAAGTAGCGGTGGTAGATGGGGCTGCCCGCCTCAATGGCCTGCATGGTGCGCCAGGGGTCGAGCACCGGACAGACGCCGACGACTTTGTCGAGGTGAATACCAAACTCCGGTGCCCGGGCGGCAACGCGCAGGGTGAAATTACCGCCCAGTGAGTGCCCGGCCATATAGTGCCGGTGGTGGGGGTAGCGATGCAGGATTTCACCCACGGCATCAATGACTTCCCGCAATCGGGTGGAGTTGTAAAGTTCTGGGTTGAGGGCATGGCTGGGGCCGTGATCGCGCAGGTGTAGTCGGAACACACTGAACCCTGCCTGATACAGCGTGTGGGCATTGGACAACTGGTAGCTCGACTGGGCGTCTCCCTCCCAGCCATGGAGGAGAATAGCGAGTCCGCGCGAGGGTTCAGGATTGGCGTTGTAAAGCCCGTGCAGGCGAATACCATCGGAACACTCAAGAATGACATCTTCTGCGTCGGCCTGCAGTTGCCGGGTGCGCCGTGCCAGTGGCCAGGCGCGTAGAGGTGTGCTGGAAATCAGCGTCTGAACGTGGCAATTACGCAGTATCGGCGGTGGGTTAAACGCACTCACAAGTGGCGTTTATGCCAGTGTGGCCTTGGCGCGGCCGAAGGCCTCGATGGCAAACGCCAAATCGTCGTCGGACAGGGCCGCCGACATCTGGGTGCGGATGCGCGCCTTGCCCCGGGGGACCACGGGAAACGAAAAGGCGATCACATATACACCCTGGGCGAGTACCGCTTCGGCAAAGCGGGCTGCCAGCGCTGCGTCGTGTAGCATAACCGGCACAATGGGGTGTTCACCGGGCAGGAGTTCGAAGCCATGCTGTTGTAATCCCTCGCGGAAGACCGCGGTATTGTGTTGCAAGCGCTCACGCAGCTGCGGTGACTCGGTGACGAGGTCGATGGCCTTGAGCGCGCCGGCAACCACCGGCGGCGCCACCGTATTTGAAAACAGGTATGGTCGCGAGCGCTGACGCAGAAGGTCGACAATCTCCTGGCGCGCGGCAGTGTATCCTCCCGAGGCACCGCCGAGTGCCTTACCGAGCGTTCCGGTGATAATGTCTACCCGGTCCATGCAGCCGCGTAGCTCGTGGGTGCCACGGCCGCCACCGCCGATGAATCCGGTGGCATGGCAGTCATCGAAGTGAACCAGGGCGTCGTATTTTTCCGCCAGATCACACACCTCATCCAGACGCGCAATATAGCCGTCCATGGAAAACACACCGTCGGTGGTAATGAGTTTGAAGCGAGCCCCGGCAGCATCCGCTGCCTGTAACTGCGCCTCCAAATCGGCCATGTCGTTGTTCTTGTAACGGTAGCGTTGGGCTTTGCTCAGACGCACACCGTCGATGATAGAGGCATGGTTTAACTCATCGGAAATAACGGCGTCTTCTGCGCCCAGCAGGGTTTCGAACAAGCCGCCGTTGGCGTCGAAACAGGAGGGGTAAATAATCGTGTCTTCCGTGCCAAGAAACTGACTGAGCTTGTCTTCCAGTTGCTTGTGCAGGGTCTGGGTGCCGCAGATAAAGCGTACCGAGGCCATGCCGTAGCCCCATTCTTCCAGGCCTTGCGCGGCGGCTGCGTTGACCTCGGGGTGTTGTGCCAGCCCCAGATAGTTATTGGCACAGAGATTGAGCACTTCACCGTCGCGCACGCCCACCCGAGCGCCCTGGGGCGTGGTGATCTGACGTTCGTGTTTATACAGGCCTGCCTCCTCAATCCCCTTGAGTTCGCTGGCCAGGTGTTCCTGAAAACGGTCGTACACGATTATGCCTCCCAATTGAGGATGACCTTGGAGGCCTCCCCGCTGTTCATGACGTCAAAGCCCTGCTGGAACTCGGTGAAGGGTAGGCGGTGAGTAATCACCGGTGAGATATCCAGCCCCGAATCAATCATCACCGACATCTTGTACCAGGTCTCGTACATTTCCCGGCCGTAAATGCCTTTCAGGGTGAGCATATTGAAAATCACCTTGTTCCAGTCGATGGCGGTGTTTTCGCCGGGGATGCCGAGAATGGATATTTTGCCGCCGTGACACATGCTGTCGATCATGTCGTTAAACGCCCGGGCATTCCCCGACATTTCCAGACCCACATCAAAACCCTCGTGCATGCCCAGTTCGCGCTGGACATCGCTGATGCTTTCCCGGGAGACATTGACCGTACGGGTGGCGCCCAGCGCAGCTGCCCGTTCAAGTCGGGCATCAATAACATCGGTGATAACCACGTGGCGGGCTCCGGCGTGGCGGCATACGGCCGCTGCCATAGCCCCAATCGGGCCAGCGCCAGTAATGAGAACATCTTCGCCCAGCAGATCGAACTGCAGTGCGGTGTGGGTTGCATTGCCGAAGGGGTCGAAGAGGGCGGCCACATCCAGGTCTACACCGGGCGTATGCTCCCAGACATTGGACATGGGGAGCGCGACGTACTCTGCAAACGATCCGGGGCGATCCACCCCGATGCCCGAAGTCTGGTTGCACAGGTGGCGACGTCCGGCCATGCAGTTGCGGCAGCGGCCACAGACAACATGGCCCTCGCCGGAGACAATCTGCCCCGGACGGAAGTCGTTGACGTTACTGCCCACGTCCACTATTTCGCCGACAAACTCATGCCCGACCACCATGGGAACAGGAATGGTCTTCTGGGCCCAGGCGTCCCAGTTATAGATGTGCATGTCTGTACCGCAAATGGCGGTGCGTTTTACCTTGATAAGAACGTCGTTAATGCCCAGCTCAGGCTCTGGAACGTCTTCCAGCCAAATCCCTTCGCGGGCTTCTCGCTTGACGAGCGCTTTCATGGTGGAGCTCCGGTTCGTCTAAAGGGCGAATTCTAGACGAAAACCGGTGCTGTGGGGGAGGTTTAGCTGCCTGCGCCGAGTAAGCCGTTGCCGTTGACGTGGGTAGTGACGGCCGGATCGTCCTTGAAGTTCTTGCGGCCGGAGACAGTGGTGTCTATGTGGCTGGTCCAGGTGGCGTTAGCGCGACGCTTGTTGGCTACGCCCTCGCCAAAGTTGGTGGTCTCCACCTTCACCTTGCTGCCCTTGCCCTTGCTGGGACAGGCGCGGTCTGTGAAGGTTTTCTTGCCGGTGTCCGGATCGACACACATATACACGCCGGCCAGCGCCGAGGGGCCAAGGGCCAGGCTGCCCAGGAGAATAATTGAGATTAGCGGTCGTTTCATTACTGCCCACTCCGAAACCCGTGACTTTCTTCAGACTATGGAGCGCCAGGTATCCGGTCCAGCAAAAAGTGGAGATTTCTCGAGATAATTGGCGCCTGGCCCAACGGCTGATTCACGGGTTGTTTTCTGTACTTCCGAAGGGGGATTCATTACCCTTCCGCGCATGAGATTTACAGTCATGTTTTTGGTGCTGATGTTGCTGGGTGGGTGTACGACAGTTGCGCCTGAGCCCGAGGTGGTCAATTGCCCTGAACCCAAAGCCTGTCCGGCCTGTGAGGTACTGCAATGCCCGGATCCCGAGGTCCAGATTGTCGAGAAAATCGTCCAGGTTCCGACACCAGTCATCACCACTGAGCCACCATCGGCGACCACCGCCGGTGATATGCATTTGCCCATTATTGGTGCAGTAGAGTGGGTTGATGTGGAGCCGGCAGGTCTGCGCATGCAGGCGCGCATTGATACCGGCGCCGAAACCACGTCCATTCATGCAGAGCAGGTTCGCCTTGTGGAGAAGGAGGGCAAGCGCTACGTCCGTTTTTCGGTGCCCGACCCCCAGAGCGATGAACTGGTACCCATGGAGTTGCGGCTGCGCCGCCAGGTGTTGATCAAGCAGCATTCAAGGGAGCCTGAGCGGCGCTTCGTGGTGAGGATGTGGCTGACGCTGGGCGACATGCGTTCCCGCGTTGACGTCACCCTGTCGGACCGCCAGGACTTCGAATTTCCGCTACTGGTGGGTCGCAACTTCCTGGTTGATGCGGCCATTGTCGATGTAAGCCGCCGGCATACGCAGGCCATGTAGTGCTTAGCACCCGCGTCAGAATAGAGCTCGTCGCGGCCACCCTGATTCTGGTGGGCGTCGGCCTCATGGTTTACAAGGTTTTCTTTCTCGGATTCCCGCTGCTGCCGGGAGAATATCGCGACGTCTGGACCATTGAGTCCAAAATCAGCTTTCGCCCCGGCGACGGTCCGGTCGAGGCCGACCTGACGCTGCCATCGGAGCTTGCCGGTTGGGTCGTGCTCGACGAACACTTTGCCTCCTCCGGGTTTGGTTTTACCGTGACCCAGGACGAAACACGCCGCGCCACGTGGACCCGCAGCGAGCTGGCTGAACCGGCGACGCTTTACTACAAGTTACAGGCCTATCGGCAAAATCCGCGGGAACTTGAGCAACGCGATGTACCTGCGCTTGCCGTGCCGCTGCTGACGGCCGATCAACGCGCTGCCATGCTGCGTCTTATCGAGGTGCTAGAGGCTAAATCCTCGGACCGCACCAGCTTCACGCAACTCCTGATTCGCGCACTGGATTCACGCACAACCGATCCCGACGGACGCTTTCTGCTCAGCACCTGGGATGAGGATTCCGGCGACGTACTGTTGCTGACTCTGGCGCTGGCGGAAATTCCCGCCACGGCCTTGCGGGGGGTGCGTCTGGAGGATGGCCGTCGCCGTCAGACCCTGAGTACCCTGTTGGAAATCCACGACGGCGAGCGCTGGCAGGTATTTGATCCACGTACCGGGCAGGCTGGCCTGCCCGAGGATTTCTTTATCTGGCAACGCAGCGAAGACGCTGTGCTGAATGTAAGTGGCGCACGCAATTCACGCCTAGAATTTGCCCTGGTGAGTAACAGCCTGCCCTCGCGTTCGGTGCTGGCCATGGAACAGCGTTCCGGACGTTATGCACTGTTAGATTTCTCCATATATGCGCTGCCGGTGGAGCAGCAGGGTGTCTTCAAGGGATTGCTACTGATTCCTGTGGCCGCGCTGGTTGTTGTCATTATGCGATTGCTGGTCGGGGTCAAAACCTCGGGCACATTTATGCCCATACTTATTGCGATTGCGTTTATACAAACTACCCTGTTACTGGGACTGGCGATTTTCCTGGGCCTGGTGGCGGCAGGGCTGTGGATTCGTGGATGGTTGTCGCACATGAATCTATTGCTGGTGTCCCGTATATCCGCTGTGGTCATTGTGGTGATTTTCCTGATGTCCGCGTTGGCGCTGACCAGTTATCGACTGGGCCTGGATCAGGTGCTGTCGGTGACATTTTTCCCGGTGATTATTTTGGCCTGGACGATCGAACGGATGTCTATTCTGTGGGAAGAGGAGGGGCCTCACGAGGTGCTCGTACAGGGCAGTGGTAGTTTGCTCGTGGCCACATTGGCATACCTGGCAATGTCCAATCGGTTGGCGTCACACCTCACATTTAATTTTCCGGAACTGACGCTTACTCTGCTGGGCCTGATTCTGTTACTGGGCAAGTACACTGGATATCGTCTTACTGAGTTGTATCGTTTTCGTGCCATGGGTGACAAGCCGTGAAATGGTTTGCCCGGCCGTCGCGTCTGCGCGCCGCTGGCATGCTCGGTATGAACGAGCGCAATATTGGTTACATCGGTGAGTACAATCCGCGTCGCAACTACCCCCTCGTCGACAACAAACTTTTAACCAAACAGGCTGCGGAGCAGCGTGGCATCCCTGTGCCGGCGCTTTACGGCGTTATTCGCTATCAGCACGAAGTCAATGCAGTGCTCGATGTGCTGGCCGGTCGCGAGGAGTTTGTGATCAAACCCGCACAGGGGAGCGGCGGTAAGGGTATTCTGGTGGTGGTGGGCCGTCGCGGCGATCGTTTTATTAAGTCTTCCGGACGCGAAATCGACGCCGCGGATGTGTGTCGCCATGTCAGCAATATCCTGGCCGGCTTGCACAGCCTTGGCGGCCGCAATGACTGCGCGATGATTGAGGCGCTGATCGATTTTGACCCTGTGTTGGCATCCTACAGCCACGAAGGCGTTCCCGATATTCGGGTGATTGCGTTTAAGGGCGTGCCTGTCATGGCCATGATGCGCTGCGCCACCCATGCCTCTGACGGCAAGGCTAATTTGCACCAGGGAGCCGTGGGGGTAGGCATTGATATCGGCAGTGGCCGCAGTGTCAGGGCGGTACAGAACGACATCCTCATCGATGCGCACCCTGACACTGGCGCCTGCTTTGCCGATCTGGTGATTCCCCATTGGGAGCGGGTGCTCGACCTCGCGGCCAGTTGTGTTGAGATGACCGGGCTGGGCTACCTGGGCGCGGATGTGGTGCTCGATCGTGAATGTGGGCCCATGTTACTGGAACTGAATGCTCGCCCGGGGCTGGCCATTCAAGTGGCCAATCAGACCGGGCTGCGCAATCGATTGACCCTGGCCGCCGCTATTGCCGCCAGGGCCAAAGGGCACGATGAGCGGATTGCCCTGGCGCGTGCGCAGTTTGGGGAGGCCGGCTGATGGAAGCACCGCAGTGGCTGTCCCAAGTGGTGTTCGCTGCAACGGTGTTATCGGTTGGCACGGCCATTGTGGCGCTGGTGGCGGTTCCCTGGGTAGTGCGTAAGCTGCCCGCCGATTATTTTGCCAGGCCACATCGTCGTCATTCCCAGCGAACCCGGGGGGTTGCCGAACACCTGGTGGTTGGAGTGAAGAACCTGATAGGCGCGCTGTTTGTGCTGCTGGGTATTGTGCTGCTGTTCATGCCTGGCCAGGGTCTCCTCACGCTGCTGGTGGGTGTGATGCTGATGAATTTCCCTGGTAAGTACCGGCTTGAGGGCTATATCGTGTCGCAATCCGGTGTGTATGGCGCACTGAACTGGATGCGCCGCAAGCAGAACCTGCCGGATTTTATTCTGCCTGGCAGCGACGACACGGATGCCCCTGGGAAATAGCGTATACTGCACTGGCCTGACGTAATCCGGATGAGAATCAATGATTGGCAAAATGATGTCCCTGGGGTTCGACCTTGCGACCATGCCCGCGCGCTTGACCTGGCGCAGTGCCCGGGCCATGACGATGAACGCAGCCGAATTCCAGCAGTTTTCTGACGAATTGAGAGTCGCCTCTGAAGAGGCGGCGCGCGAGATTCGCGCAGTCATTGCCGGTGTGGATGCCGAGATGACCGCCAAGGCCGGCCACCTGTCGGCAGAGCAAAAGGCACAGGCGGCGGGCCTTGCCCTGGAGGCTGCAGAGCAACACCTGAGCATGGCAGCGGTCAACCTGCTGCGCGCCTTGTGGCTATCGGGGCATGCAGGGCGCGAATTGGCCCAGGAACGCGGCGGTGTTGTCATAGACCAGAAGCCACAATCATGAAGAAAACCCTACTGATCGCTGCACTGTTGGCGAGCACAAGCTCGGCAACTGCCGAGGAAGCGACTTCGCTGCAAAGCGACTGGCTGGAGTTTGTCACAGGACACAAGGGCGATACCTTGGGTGTTGAGCTTATGTCGATTGAGCCCGGCGGCGCCGAGGGTATGCAGAAGGTGACCCTGGCAGTGCCCAAGGACGTGGTCGACGACCCGGACAGCATTGAAGAGGTGGTCGTGGTAGGGCGCAAGCCCGATGAGCCGGAACCCATTGAGTTGCCGGTACAGATTGAATATGAGTGGCTGCGTGACTATGACAACGATAATTACGGCCTCGTCATTCATATCGGTGAGGGTAACTGGCCGATTAGATTGTTCATGAATTCGGCTCCGGGATACACCCGACAGTAAATAGACAGGCTCAGGGAGAGAGCATTTATGCGGATTGCAGCGGTCATCGTATTTCTGGCGGGCCTTGCGTCCGCACTGGTATACGGCCAGGCAGAAGTCTTAGAGGAGCAAAGCCCCTACCATGTTGAACGCAGCTGGCCTGCGTACTTCCAGGAGCACAAAAAGCTGTTCACCGAGAAATCGGGTACCTACCGTGCCGGCGAACACCCGGTGTGGACCGTGCACGTGCCGGGCGGTTGGATCGGCAACAGCACGATTATCGAGGGCGAAGATGGACTGATCGTCTACGATACCAGCGTAAACGTTGAGGCCGGTGAGCACATTGCTCGCGAGATTCGCAAAATTTCCGACAAGCCGATCAAGGCGATTTTCTACTCACATCACCACACCGATCATTACAACGGTACTTCGGCGCTGGTCAGTCAGGCTCAGGTAGACCGCGGAGAGGTGCAGATTTACGCCTGGGAAAACTTCGAGCGTGAGCTCGCGCAGGAGTTTGGGGCCTTCCTGCCGCGCCAGCTCATGGGTGCGTTTTACTATGGTCCCGATCTGTTGGGCAAAGATGAACAGCACTATCACGGCTGTTGTGCGCCGAAGATACTCGGCGGCGCCCCCGGCTATATTCGGCCAACGCATACCATGGACCAGGATATGTCGCTGCAGATCGCCGGTGTGAACCTCGAGGTGATTTATACCGGTGGCGAAGCAATCTCCGAGTTTGGTTTGTACCTGCCGGACATGAATCTCATGATCATGGGCGATGAGTTCTTTTACGCCCTGGCCAACGTTCATTCGATTCGCGGTTCCAAGCCTCGCCTACCGGAAAATTACATTCGCGCCCTGGACAGGGTGAGAGACATTAAACCCGATTGGCTGTTGGGTTCTCACATCATGCCCATGGGTGACGCGGCAGAAATACAGCGTGCCGTCACCGTGAGCCGCGATGCCATTCAGTACATCTGGGATCAATCCATTCGCTATATCAACAAGGGCTATAACGCAGACCAGTTACAACAGCAGTTTCTGGAATTGCCCGCGCACCTTGATCATCCGCCTTACACCCGCCCCATGTACGGCACGCCCTGGATAATCGCTCCCGAGATTTATCACGGCTGGGTCAGCTGGTTTAGCGGCGATGCCACCGATCTGCTGCCCACGGAACCCTTGGAGAAAGCGCGTCGCTACGTGAAACTCATGGGCGGTCGTGAAAAGGTGTTTGCGGAAGCCGAGCGGGCATTTTTTGCTGAAGACTATCAGTTTGCGGCTGAGCTGACGCAGTTGCTGGTGAGGGTCGACAACCTTGATTGGGATGCCAGATACCTGAAGGCAGCTGCGCTGCGCGCGCGGGGTTACGGCGAAATCAATACCATTGCTCGCGCCTGGTATCTCAACGGCGCCAACGAGCTCGAGGGCAAGGTGAATACCCGTATGTTGCTGGGCATGGGTCAGCGCGTTGTCGCAGGTACCTTGCCGCCGGGGGAATTGCTGCAGAGCTGGCGCTACCAGGTCGACGCCGAGAAAGCAGGAGCGACTCGGCTGCAGTTGGGATTTGGATTTCTGAATGAGGATTCGGGCGCCGTGCAGCAGCAGTTCCACGTCACTCTGCGCAACAGTATTCTCGAGGTGGTAGAAGCACCGTTACCCGATGGCTTGCCACGGGTGCGGTTGACCATTGCCCAACTGCGCTCGGTGCTCGCGGGCAAACCGGCCGGTACGGATATTGGTGACGAGGAACGCCTGCAAGAATTACTGGGTTACCTTGATCGCGAGCCCGCTAACTTTTCACTGCATGTTCGATAGGTGATGTCGCCATGGCTCTATTTACCGATACGGCACTTGAGGCAGTCCAGACCATCGGCTCAGGCTAGCATATCTGGTGTCAATCCATAGCCGCGACGCCGACGGTTCTACTTGAAGCCCTGGCCCAGCATGCACTGACACTGAGTGATGTGCAGCTCATGCAGTTGCATCTTGAGCACGCGGAAGAAGTGGCAGCGCCGGCATTGGACGGTCATCTGCGTAATCGTTGTTACTTTGCCGGTAAATCAACCCGACAGCTGATTAACGAGGGCAGGGCAGACTAAGTGCCTATGTTTTTGTCAGAGATTCCCAAGGAGTTTCGCAGCGGTCACCAGCAGGTGGACACGGCACTGATACAGGTTTCCTCGCCGGATCAACATGGCAACTGTTCGCTGGGCATTTCGGTGGAGGCGACCCGGGCCGCCTGCGATGTGGCGGGTAAGATCATTGCACACGTCAATCCTTCCATGCCTCGCACCCATGGCGACAGCTTTATTACCATCCGTGACATTGATTATGCCTACATGGACGACCGCCCATTAATCTCACCGGAGGCGAAGCCGGAATCTGATGTGGAGCGGCGCATCGGCGAGATCGTGGCGGAGCAGGTAAACGATGGAGATTGCCTGCAAATGGGCATCGGAGCGATCCCCAATGCAGCACTGGCCTGTATGGGCGACAAGCGTCACCTGGGTGTGCATACCGAAATGTTTTCCGACGGCGTGGTCGGTCTGATTGAGTCCGGCGTGATTGATAACAGTAACAAGAAGGTCAGCCGCGGCCGCACGGTGACCGGATTCGCCATGGGCAGTGAGCAACTGTACCGGTTTGTAAATGACAATCCTGATGTGGTGTTCCTCGATATCGAGTTTGTGAATAATCCGGTCGTTATCACCAAGAACCCACAGGTGACGTCAATTAACAGCGCGATTCAAATCGATTTGTCGGGTCAGGTCTGCGCCGATTCCATGGGCCACAAAATTTATTCCGGTGTCGGCGGTCAGGTGGATTTTTTATTGGGCGCCACCTTTTCCGAGCACGGCAAGTCCATTATCGCCCTGCCCAGTACCGCCAAGAAGGGCAGCCTCAGCCGTCTCGTGCTGGCGCTGGAGCGGGGCGCCGGGGTGGTGACCACAAGAGCTCAGGTGGACTACGTCGTGACGGAGTGGGGCATCGCCGAGCTGCGTGGCAGATCACTGGCGGAGCGGGTCCGAGACCTGATTAACATCGCCCACCCGGATTTCCGCGAGGAGCTGGCAAGGGAGGCCCGGGACAGCCTAAGGCTGGCGGTATGATGGTTAAAAATTGGACAAAATAATTCACCGCTAAGCGCTTGACTCTAAATAACTTCGTCCCTATAGTACGCCCCCTCAACGCGCCTGTAGCTCAGCTGGATAGAGTACCTGGCTACGAACCAGGCGGTCGCACGTTCGAATCGTGCCAGGCGCGCCATCTACCAAAAAAGGCCACCCAATGGGTGGCCTTTTTTTGTGCTTGGCCGGCGTGTTAGTTCCAGCTAAGTGTGTCCTTTCGAGAGTCCATCTTCGATCTATGCTCTCTCAATCGACCAATGCCTTGCGCACGGTCTGTTGCATCACTTTGATATAACGCGTCTGTGACCAGCCACAGCCGTACCGCAAGTGTTCCCAGTTTTCTACCGACAGTTGGCACCAGAGCAGATCTGTCGCTTCGGATGTGGAGAGTGATTGGGTCAGTGTGCCGTCGCGCTTCAGCGCGGCCACCGCAGCCTCACAGCCATGGCGCACGGCTCCCATTCGGTCCGCCCAGGCAGCCCCGGCTTCATCGTCCTTGGCTTGCATGGCGATCAAGGCGCTGGCCACGCCGTAGATCTCGGGGATGTAGTTGCCCCACGCCTCAACATATGCATTGAGCCGCTCAAGACCCGATGCAGCGCTGCGACTCTTCGCTAGTCGCTTATCGATGTCCTTAACTTGATCGATGTAACGTGTAGTCGCAATCAACAATTCCGCCCGGGTTGGAAAGTGCAGGTAGACAGCCTGTCGACTGATGCCTGTGCGCTTCGCGATATCGCTCATGCGCACAGCGCTTGCGTGGCTCTCGGCCAGCAGCGTCCAGGCGCTCTCAAGAATGCGTTCGCGGGTTTCGAGGTTTTTGCTTGACATGGTGTCAATTTACCACTAATTTACACGGCGTCAACTTGACACGATGTCAAGTCATTGTCAGTTTGTCGAGGAGAGCACCATGAAAGTGATTGTTTTTGGCGCAACAGGTAGTGTGGGCCGTCTGGCGGTAGAGAGCTTGCTGGCGGATGGGCATGAAGTGACGGCCTTTGCGCGTCGTCCCAATGCGTTAGAAGTCGCGCATCCGCAGTTGTACCGGCTGGCAGGTGATGCACTCGACTTTGAGGATGTCTGTAGTGCTGTCGAAGGCCACGATGCTGTGGTCGTCACCCTGGGGGGCGGAGCATCTCGCAAAAGCGTTGTGCGCTCCAAGGGGACCGAGCTTATCGTGAGGGCGATGCAACATCACGGCGTCGAGCGCTTGATTTGTCAGTCGACACTGGGCGCGGGTGAGAGCTGGAACAACCTGAACTTTTTCTGGAAGAGGGTGATGTTCGGCGTGTTGCTCCGCAGCGTGTTCCTGGATCACGAACGACAGGAGCAACTGGTCCGCGTAAGCGGACTGGACTGGACCATCGTGCGCCCCGGTGCATTTACGGATGCCCCGGCCGACGGCAATTTCAAGGTGGATATTCCATCGGAAGAGCGCGGTTTAAGGCTCAAAATTTCCCGCGCCGACATCGCCGGTTTCCTCGCTGCTTGTGTGCGCGATAATACCTTCGTGCACCGGGCAGTCGGCATCAGCCATTAATCGCGTCAGTATTTACGGAGCAGACAACAATGTTGAAAGTCATAGCTACCACCGCACTGGCGGTCATCGCATGGCTGGCCTTTGTCGCTTACTCAGCCTTTAGTGGATTGTGGATGAATCCTGTCGTGGCGGAAGAGGATACCCGGGCGTTCTTCGATTACGCCGTAGAGACGATTGGGGACACCAACCGCGGTGCGACGTCGCTAGTGATGATTGAGCGCGGTGCCATCGTGCACGAATTTCACGCTGGGCCAGAGGGCGATGTCGATCGCGACACAGTCTTTGCTGCAGCCTCAATGAGTAAATGGCTCGCCGCTTACGCCATGATGGCCCTGGTGGCCGATGGCCGCGCAGATCTCGACGCCCCGGTCGGGAACTACCTGACTCGCTGGCAGTTGCCTGCCAGTGAATTCGCGAACGAAGCTGTCACTATTCGCCGCTTGCTCAGTCACACTGCCGGGTTTACCGACGGTCTCGGGTTCGGCGACTATACCGCCGACGAGACCCTGCCAGAACTCGAGGATGAACTGAGCAACCCGCGCGCGTCCACTGGCGAGCCGGTGCAAATCCGGGTCAACATTGAGCCTGGCACTGAGTGGAATTACTCCGGCGGGAGTTATCTATTGCTCGAGTTATTGGTGGAAGAGGTCTCCGGTCAGTCATTTGAAGACTTTGTGCAGGCAACCGTGCTGGATCCGCTTGAAATGACCCGCTCGGGCTACCGAGCCATTGATACCTACACCAATAGTGCCGGATCCCTGGACACGGATGGCGCCAGACAAGTGGGTTTCCAGTATGCATCGAGCGCCGCCACCGGCATGGTGACGTCCAGTGCAGACATGGCGAAATTCGTCCTGGCGCACATTGGTTCCACGGCGGCGAGCGCGCCACTCAGTCCTGAATTCGCAAAATCGATGCGCGCTCCCCTCGGTCGCAGCTTGGGGTTTGATATCTGGGGGCTGGGAACCATCCTGTATGCACCTACGGGTAATGGTGATTTCATTTTCGGCCACGATGGCGCGAACGACCCGGCGATCAACACAGCGGCGAGGTTGAATCCTGAGAGCGGCGACGCATTGGTTATCCTGGTGTCCGGGCAGTCCTCTCTGGCCACAACTCTGGGTTCGGACTGGGTGTTCTGGCAGTCCGGCTATCCTGACCTTTTTGCGACGGACGCTGTATTCGGGAGTATGATGGTGCCCGCGTTGTCAGGTACTGCTGTGATTCTCGCAGTAGCAGTGGTGCTCGGTCTGCGGACTAGGCGCAAGGCTTGAACTGTATCCAAAGTGTCGCCGTGTAGTGCAGAAAAAGTTTTAGCAAACGCGCCGCTGTTTATAGACGCCGATAGGCAGGGTGATCTCCCAGCATGACGTTGAACACGTTCACCATAAAGCCGCTGCTCTGTAATTCTTCGAGGCCGTTGTTGAATTCGTGCGACACCTTGCTGGGTATGACCGTGTTTGGTGGCACCATCATGGCAGCCACCGTCGGCATCAAGATCCATTTCTAGGTTTGCACCTACCGGTTGTCCCGAATCGCGAAGTTGATAGGGATTGGCAACTCGTAGCTGCCGCCCCCAGCGGTAGCGAATTCTTCCAGCGCCACTCTGGAAAGCTGGGGAAAGGGGGCGGCTTTCTCAACGGCTCTAACGGCCGCCCGGTCGAGCATGGGATAGCCTGATGAGTTTTCTATAAAGGTGTCGAAGAGTGTGCCATCGGCACTGACTGAAGCCACGATGGATACCTCGCCCTGCAGTTGTCGTTTGAGTGCGCGCCGGGGGTATTCGACATTAGTGAATACTTTCTGCACGGTGAGTGCCATGTAGTCGCTGAGCTCCCGCTGATATTCGCGGTCGTCCGACACTCTTTCGGCGCTGTCAGCGGAGGTACTCGGTTCCAGCTCTGTCGTAATTGTTTGGTTGGCTGATGTTGCCCGTGTGACTTCGACAGTTGGCTTGGCCTGGGAAGTGTCGAATTGCGCGGACGTGACTATCACAGGCTCAATTGGCGTGCCGACCGGCGATAGCGCTGGCGCAGGCATCGACACAGGGACTGCGCGCTCTGGTTCCGGCTCAGGTATAGAGGCCGCGGGAGGCTCTATGATTAGATCGAACTTAACTCCCGATGTTGTGTCGGTTTGAACGATGGCCTCTGCTAAGTTGAGTTTCGATTCGTCTGTGTCCTTGCGACTGCTCGACCCAGTTTTCCCCCAGGCGGCAACCGTCTCTACTCTCTCCGCACTGGGGAGTAGAGCATCGAAGCGCTCTGCGAGGGCGGCATCCATCTCGTTAGCCAACAGCCGATCACGCAACAGGCTGGAAGCGTTGCTTCCCAGCCAACCCTGGACAAAGAAATCGAAGGTCTCGGTCCCCGTCGCGACGAGCAGTGATGTGCCGTTAAGCGCGAATTGCGTATTGCCTTCGTCGTCACGTCGTATAACGATGCTGTCACCGCGCAGAAAGGAGCCTTGGACGCGTGCTTTTATCTGCTCAATCACTTCAATGACGGTGCCCGGTGTGCGCTGCTCAGAGCCCATTTCAGCCTGAAGCAACAGCGTTCCAAAGTAGCCTCGGGTAGAGATTCGACGTGTTTCGATCCTGTATTCCATGGCCATGGCGCTGTCTGAATCCGCACTCGGAGTTACCCCTCTAGAGCTGAATAGTCCCGCCAGGTAAATATCCCGCGCAGTGTCGGTATAGACAGACAGGCCGCTGAGGACCAGTGAATCCTGGGCTCTGGAAGCCGATGTCAGGAGCAAGAGTAAACAAAATACAAGTAGGCCGAATGCTCGCATGCGACGCATGGGGTTTACCTCATGATGGAGATAGAAAATTTGCTCTATTCAGTAATCTGATAAGATCATGAGATTTGTTGGTTACAATTACGTGAAGTTTTAGTAGCCATTTTTTTTGAGAGAGCGTCGGTCGGATCACATCCTCGGCTTATGGCCATCAATGGCGGGATGCTCACAGATGACCTTAAGAAAGTACTGTGATTACATCCTCTGAATTTATGCGGTCGTCGCTGTAAGACCCGCTCCAACAATTGCGGGCACGCTTGGCGGAGAGCGACTATCTGCTATTAAAACGTGCCGGAGCATTGCATCGGCTTGTTGGCAGATATCCTCAAGGTCTGAAAACCCCATTGCAGTTGAGACGCGGCCCGTGCACTGCGACTGATTGGTGAGCCAATTTCTAAAAGACGGTTACCTGAGATGAGATCTACCCGGCGGTCTCGATACTCAAATATTTTCAGCGTTTTTTTACCAACACTGGATGCTCGACATCATGTTACGGGTGGCAGGCCCCGAGTTATTTGTCTATCCGGTGAAGATGGCCCGCATCGCCACGCCGTGCACCCGCGCCTCGGCTTCAGGGTGCCGGGAATCATTTGGGAGTCCATTTACAAGCATTGGCACGGTGACGACGGCAAGCATCACGGCCGATACTGCCCCGATAGCTTTGGCCAAGCGATATTTGCCGTGATCGCCAATGGCTGCATCAGTGGCACTCAATAGTTCCATCTACCCGGTTAATGATCGCGTCGCGACCATTACGTTCAATCGCCCTGAGAGATTCAACGCCATCACCTTAGAGCTGGCTCGTGAACTGCCGCGCGCGATATATGTGGCAGCAGCTGATGCCGATGTCCCTCTCATTGTTATGCAGGGGTCGGCGAGGGATGCTGCGGCGGTTACCATGTGCAGGAGCGCGCAGATACACATGAGGAGCACCCTTGAGGACAGGATGAAATGCGCCCGCACTAGAAGGCTGATTTTCAGGCCATGTGGGAGTGCCCTCAGCAGATGGTGAAACACCCGGCGCGGTTTTAAAGGTAGGGGCTCAGCGAGCCTCCAACACCTCCACTGCATCCCCCACGGCAATCTCCCCGCCCGACGCATAGACCAGATTCTGCCCAAAATAGACCTGCCGATCAGCACCGCGACGATAACTGGCAAGCGCGCGCAGTATCTCCGGGTGTTTTTCACCCGTCATTTGATCCAGTGACGGCACTGCGCAGCGCGAGCAGGGTTTGGCGAGATCGAACTCAACGGATCCTATGCGAATGCGCCGCCACTCGTCTTCGGCGTGTGCTTCACAGCCCGCTACGACCAGATTGGGGCGAAATCGATCCAGCGTTACGGGCTGGGTCAGGCGGCTGTTCAATGTCTCCAGTGACGCAGCAGACACCAGGAGCAGCGGAAAGCCATCGGCAAAGCTGACCGTTTCACCACGGTGGGCGTACTCGGTATCGACGCGGCGCTGACATTCCTCGCCCATATAAACCAGCCTCAGGCTGCGACCAAATTGCTCGCTAAGCCATTGCGCAGCTTCATCACCTGCGTCACATGCCGTTACCTCGTCACTCCAGATGCTGACGCGGGCAGTGTGACCGGGTGCAGGTGCAGGCACGGCCAATGAATGCCCGTCGATACTGAGCTTGATGCCTGAATCATGCGGTACTGCACTGAGGCGTGCTATGGAGGGTTCATCGCGCTGAGAAATAAAGCGTCCCTGGCCATCGGTCAGCATCCAGCGACGGTCACCGCGGGGACCGAACCGATCGAGAGACATGTGATCGCGCGCTAAACCGCGGCCGGATTTCAGTGGGTAGATATGCAGGGACTGGATACGATACATGGTGGTGCTCAGTGCGGTCTGTTGTGGGTGCGTTTACAGAGGGCGGTAGGCCTCGTGTCCGGGTTTGAGGATATTGAGGACATTCACGGCGAATCCGCTTGTCACGAGTTCTTCCAACCCATTGTCGAATTCCCTGGCCCCATCGGCAATGTAACGCCTTTTGATGATGCGCCATTCGTCGTCGCGTTTTTCCAATTCATCCAGATAGCGGCCGCCGATCAGGCGGCAGGCCAGGCGACCATCTTGCTCGAGGTTTGAGGCCGATGCCAGTCCATAGCACACGGCGTGGGCGCGTTGCCCGTCAATGCTGACCATGCCCCCGCTACAGGCGTGCCAGCGGTGGATGGAGTCCTGCTCAATCTGCATGACCAGTGGCACCCAGTCCTCGGCACCGCCGTCGTAGATGCCTCTGCATCGGGCCAGTAGCAGGAGGCCTGCCATTCGGTGTCCAGCCTGTCCAGGATGCGGCAGTAGCGCCGGATAGCGTCTTCGCAAGCTCTTTTGTCCAGGAGTTGCTGCATTTGCGATTCAAGTTCCGGGGTCATGGTCATTGCTCTTTAGGGTTGTAATCTGACTCGTGGTGGCAGCGCGGTCTCAGACTGGCCGTTTGTCTGAATGGCCATTGTGAGTCGTTTCTTATGCTGTTGTCACCACCGGGCTAGTTACCGATTGCCGTCTATACTTTTCTATACCGACTGCCAATATCGTTGCGGTGGTAACCTTGGTGATCAGC
This sequence comes from Halioglobus japonicus, assembly GCF_001983995.1. Lineage (NCBI taxonomy): Bacteria > Pseudomonadati > Pseudomonadota > Gammaproteobacteria > Cellvibrionales > Halieaceae > Halioglobus > Halioglobus japonicus. The sequence continues at coordinate 1,972,835 of NZ_CP019450.1, forward strand.
CAGGAGCTTTTAAGTATGTCCCGGCAAACTGGCATGGTGCTTCTGGTCGGGGTCGCCTCGAAAACCGTCATTATGATTGTGGAGTTTGGCAAACAGTTGCGCGAGGCAGAGCAGATGGATCTACTGGAAGCGACGGTAGAAGCTATAAAGCTGCACTTCAGGCCGGTGATGATGACGGGGTTGTCTTTCGTTGTGGGTGCGTACCCACTGACGGATTGCATCCGGGGCAGGCGCTGCCAGTCGCATCTCGCTGGGGCTTGTCGTATTTGGTGGCGCCATCATGGCTGCTATTGGTGGCACGACTCTCGTGCCGGTATTTTTCAAATTGTTCCAGGGCCTGCGCGAAGTGATTAATTGCGGGTCAATAACACCCCTGAGTAATTGGGAGAATTGAGATATGCAAGAATTTCGCAAGCAAATGGCTCTAGTGGTCGGATTGGGATGTCTGTCAGATTTGGCTGCAGCAAGCGAGAATTGGGAGTTTATGGTCGAGCCCTACATGCTCGCTACGAGTATTGGCGGTGATGCCGCCATTGGGCGGTTCGGTGAGGTCGATGTGGATGTCGATTTCGATACCATTCTCGACAATCTCGATGCGGCCCTGCTGGTTCATGCGGAAGCGGTACACAACAGCGGCTGGGGTATCTGGTTTGACTACGGGCTGATGGATCTTAAGGGCGATACCCGGACCGTCAGAGACGGGCGCCTGGACGTCCGGGTGAAACAAGCTGTGACTGAGCTGGCCGCGATTTACCGCATTCCGCTCGACCCCAATGGTGAGACCTGGGATATCATTTTTGGCGCCCGGCACTGGGAGAATGAGCTGCGGTTGAAGGTCGCTCCACCGGCGGGGCCCGTGGATCAATTCACACTGCGCACGGAACCAGGTTGGACCGACGCCTTTGTGGGCGGGCGTTATCGCACACCGTTGAACGAAGATTGGTCGTTTTATGTCTATGGGGATATCGGCGCTGGCGAGGCGGATTTTACCGGTGCGGCGCGTCTGGGTGTGGAGTATGCATTTAACAATACCTGGGAGATCGATCTGGCCTACAAGGGTCTCTGGGTCGATTATGAAGAAGGGCGCCAGCGTCAGGCAGGCCATTTTATTTACGATACCCTGACCCACGGGCCGATCGTAGGGCTCAAGATTCATTTCTAGTCCATTCAGTTCGTCGATGGTGACCGCCTGCAGACGCAGTTGAACGTCGTCGGTTGCGCCTTTGTAACGGCAGGATGCGGCTAGGGCACAACCGGTCATGGCCACTTCGCGGTACAATCCCTCGCCATTAGTTGGCGCGGGTTTAATCTTTTCTGCATACAGATTCGCGTCACGCTCCGACCCGGCGCCTGACAGTGATAGGATGCCGGTGTACGAAACCAAGGAAAAACTGTGACAACGGCATCAGATTTTACCCAGTCCTCTCTGGGAGACCCTCTCGAAGTATTGCAGAAACGCATGGCCGACGAGGGCTACCTGTTTCTGAAGCAGGCAGTGGCTGCCAAGCATTGCAACAGGCTACTGGCCGATATCCTGGCGGTAGCAGCGCCGTACGTGGAAGGTGAGGCGGGTAGACAGGCGCCGCGCCTAGTGGGAGAGCCCTTTTATGAAACGGATGCTATCTGGGACCAGATTTATCCCCGCATCCAGAAGCTGGAATCCTTCCACCGCTTTTTTCACCAGCGCTGGATGAACGATATCATGGCGCGGGTCGTCGGCCCCGAGGTGTTTGTCTACCCAGTGAAAATGGCGCGCATGGCGACACCGCGCATGCGTGGCTACGAGACACCTCCGCATCAGGATGCCTACTCCCATCACGCGCCGCCGACCATGGCAGGCGTCTGGGTGGCGCTGCACGACATCGATTCCACCATGGGGCGGGTCAAGGTGTTGCCGGGGTCCCACAAGCATGGGGTCCGTGAAGTATTTGAGGCTCAGGGCGTGGGCGGTGTGCAGTGCGAAATTTTTGCAGACGAGACTCATTGGCATGTCTCTGATTTCCAGCAGGGCGATGTCCTGATATTCAATTCCTGTACGGTGCACCGGGCAGAACCCAATACCAATGAAGACGCTGTACGCATTAGCGTAGACACACGTTTTTGTGATTACGGCGCGCCGGTATTTGCCACGAACCTGCATCCGCATCACGGCTTCCGGGTCCCGGAGATAAACTGGGAGTCCATTTACGAGCATTGGCAGGACGACGCGGACAAGTACTACTGGCGCGACTATCCGAACAGTTTCGGGCACGAAATCTTTGAGGAGATCGCCAATGCCTGAACCCCCGCAGTTTCAGTGCTTTCTCTACGACGTCAGTGATCGTGTTTCCATTATTACCTTTAATCGCCCCGAGCGGTTGAACGCGATTACCTTCGAGCTTGCCAGGGAGTTGCCCCGCGTTATCGATACCGCCGAGGCAGACCCCAGCGTTCATGTCATTGTATTGCAGGGCGCAGGAAAGGGTTTCTGCGGGGGCTATGACTTGCAGGAGTACGCCGAGGCGCATGCCGAACATCCCTGTGGCCAGGATGAAATGCCCTGGGACCAGACGGCCGATTTCCAGGCCATGTGGGAGTGCACCCAGCACGTCATGAGTATCTGGCGCTGTAACAAGCCGGTTATCGGCAAGATTCACGGTGCAGCGGCAGCGGGTGGTAGCGATATCGCATTGTGCTGTGACCCGTTGGTTATGGCCGACGACGCCCGTATCGGTTATCCGCCGAGCCGCGTGGGGTATTCCAACCACCATGATGTGGGTTTATCGGCTGGTTATCGAACAGGCCAAGCGCATGCTGTTCACAGGTGACCCGGTGACCGGAAAGGACGCTGAAGCTATGGGCCTGGTCCATCAGGCGGTGCCAGCGGATCAATTGGATGCCGCGGTACAGGCGCTTTGCGATCGGATTAAAGGCGTGCCGCGCAATCAGCTGATGATGAGCAAAATGGTGGTTAATCAAGCGTACGAGAGCATGGGCATGACCAACCCCCAGCGCTTTGCGACCTTGTTTGATGGCTTTGCCCGTCACTCGCCGGAAGGCAAATGGTTTGAAGAGCGGGCCCGCGAGGTCGGCTATAAGCAAGCCGTGGCGGAGCGTGATTCCGGCGACCCCCTCGCCGAGGGACGCAGCAAGTACTTCAGTCAGTTCGATATCCGGTGGGCCTGATGACGGGTTGGAATTGTCCACATTGCGCCCAGACTTTGCACAAGCACGAGCGCACGTATCGCTGTGAGGCGGGCCACTGCTTTGACGAAGCCAGGGAGGGGTATGTGAATCTTCTCCCGGCCAATCGCAAGCGCAGCCGTGAGCCCGGCGATAATCGCGAGATGATCGAGGCGCGCAAACGGGTGCATGCTGCCGAGGTTTACCGCCCCCTGGCGCAGGAAATTGCGGTGCGCCTGGCCGAATGGTTACCAGCGTCGCCCCGGGTACTCGATCTGGGCTGTGGTGAGGGCTATTACAGTGGCGTGTTGCTGCAACGCCTGGCGGACATGTCATTGTGGGGCATTGATATCGCCAAGCCTGCGGTGCGATTAGCTGCCAAGGCTCACCATCGGGGAAAGTTTGCCGTGGCCAGTGCGTTCGCTGTGCCGCTGCCTGATGCAAGTCTCGATGGCGTATTTACCGTATTTGCGCCGGCCAGCGATGCCGAGTTGGCCAGATTGTTGCCGCCCGGTGGCCTGTATCTGAACGTCTGCCCGGCTGCGGGGCATTTGTGGGAGCTGCGACAGCAGCTCTATGCCCAGCCTCGCCCACACCGCGAGGAGGTCGCTGCACTGCCTGGGCTGGTGTTGGAATCCCAGGACAGCGTGGAGTTTGCGGTTACGCTCGCGCCTGAATTATTGGAAGACCTGGTGGCTATGACCCCTTATGCCTACGGGGGAGAGCGTGAAAGCAAGGCCCAGCTCAGTGCACTGGGTGAATTCAAGGTGCAGATGGCGTTTCTATTGCAACGCTATCGCCGGGAAAAGGTGGCCTAGAGTAGCAAGCTGCTCAGGCCGATAACCGCCGCCACTGCAAGGGTCAGGGTGGCAAGTTCACCGGTGGATGCGCCGTGGCGCAGGCCGGTGTCGGTGCGGGCCGAATCAATTCGGTTGGAAGACGATGTTTCCATAAATCTGAGTCTAGTCAGCCTTGTCGCTGGCGCCAGTGGCGGACGTCAAAACTGTGACCGGGGCCAAGACTTTTTGCGATTGCCTGTGATGAACCTCACACTCTAGGTGTGGTCACAGGGCTGTGGGCTATACTTGGCCGAGGGAGGAATTCGCGATGAAACGCCTGCTTGCAGTGACCTGCCTGATGACGGCATCTCTGGCCTTCGCCCAGACATCCACCGTGTATAAGACCGTGGACGAGCACGGAGCGGTCAGCTTTTCAGATACACCACCCGGTGGCGATGAGGCGGTGGAAACACTGGTGGTAGACAGCCCTGTGGCGCAGTCTGACGGTGTCTATGAGGAAAACCTGGAAGCCATGCGCGAGACCACGGATCGCCTCGCGGAAGACCGCATGGCCCGGGAGAAACACCGGGCCGAGATGCGCGAGCTGGCGGCCCGAACCGATGCCTATAGCGAACCACAAACGGTCGAGTACGACATTTACAATCCGGTTTACACGGGGGGCTACTACCGGCGACACCACTATCGGCCCATTTACCGCCCCGGTCACCCGGAACACCCCATTGTCAGGCCACCGCTACGGCCGCGGCCACCCCAGGTGCAGCCGCAGCGGCCTACGCATCACAATTCTCAGTTAATGCGCCCCATTACTACCCGTTGAGCGGGCGGTATAGGCGAGCGCTGCGCTGCGCCCTCGCGCTTCGCGGACACCGAGCAGCAGTGCCAGTCCCACTAGGAAAAAGGCCAGGGTGCTGAGCATCGACAACTGGTGGTCGCCGCCGCCAATACGGGTGATTATGCCGTAGCTGATGGGGCCCACAATGGCTGCCGCACGATTGGCCAGTCCCCACAGACCGAACATTTCGCCATTGTGCTGGGCGGGCGTCAGCTGGCCTACCAGTGCGCGTCCTCCCGCCTGGGTGGCGCCCATGGCCAGGCCGATTAGGTTCCCCGCCAGCCACAGGAGTGCCTCACTGTCACCGCGCATGGCCACCAGAATAGCGACGATCCACAATAGCAGTGCACCCGCCAGGCTGGGCACCGAACCGAGCCGATCCTGGACAAAGCCGAAAACGACAGCACCCAGTGCCGCCGTAAAGTTAACGACCATGATAAGTACGATCAAACGCTGGCTGCTGAAGCCCATAACCTCCTGGGCGTAAATGGCGGCGACCACAACCACAGTGGAGACGCCGGCCTGGAAGAAAATGATGCACAGCAGGAAGCGGAACAGGTCAGGTAGATGGGCGGCGTGACGCAGCGTGTCGGCCACCTGGGCAAAGGCGGCACGCACGTAAGATTGGCTGGCCTCGGCACGGGGTCGGGCTCGCTCCCTCAGCCATACGAACGTCGGTGCCGCGGTCACCGCAAATATCACCGCGGTTAAAAGTAAGGTGACGGGCACGTATTGTTCCGCGCCTTGCTCCTGGGCTGTGGCGTGGTTGATATACCCAAGGCAGCAGCCGAGCGTGAGCAGGCCGCCGAAGTAGCCCAGCCCCCAGCCATAGCCTGATATGCGTCCCATGTTTTCGCTGCTGGCGATCTCCGGAAGAAAAGCCGCGATCAGACTTTCGCCCAGCGAAAAGGCGATATAGGAAATAATCAAAATCGTCAGGGCCAAGGGGGCCTCACCCGGGCCCGCCAGTGCCAGACCCGCGGTGCCGAGTACGCAGGCAACTGAGGAGTACAGCAGATAGCGTTTCTTGCTCGCCCGCACATCCGCCATGGCGCCGATAACCGGGCTTGACACCAGCACTATCAGGTTTGCCGCTGCAATGCCCAATGTCCAGAGCAGGGTGGCGGTGCCGGGGTTGGCGGTGTCGAGATCCGCGGCAACCACCGCCACAAAAAAGGCGCTGTAGATGGTGGTGAGCACCACAGTGGTGTAGCCTGAGTTGGCAAAATCATAAAAGGCCCATGCGAGCACTTCGCGCGTGCCGGCAGGCCTTGCCTGGGTGGTTGGGTCATCCATGGCTGGAAAAATGCACTATCGTGGAGACGTTACGCTTGAAGGAGTTACTACAGAATCTGGCGATGAGCCTCGTGGACGGGCCGCATCTTTGTGGCCGCGGTCGCTGCCGGCTGAGTCTGCGCTGCGCAATTGCAAGATCATCTCCCATCGAGGTGAACACGATAATGTGCGAGTTAATGAAAATACCCTGAAGGCCTTCTCGCATGCAAGGTCTGCCGGTGTCTGGGGAATTGAGTGCGATATTCGCTGGACCCAGGACAATGTGCCCGTTATTTGTCATGACGCCGATACAGCGCGGGTATTCGGCCGCAAACTGGTGGTTGCTGCGACCCCATTTGACGAGCTGCGCCAGGCACTGCCAGAACTGCCGAGCCTCGCGGAGTTGATTGACGCCTTTGCCGGAAAGGCGCATCTCATGCTCGAAATCAAAACCTTTGATCCTGACCGGTTGGACGAGCAGCGTGCGATTCTGGAGAGCTATTTACAGCCTCTGCAGCCTGGCACTGATTATCACTTTCTGGCCCTGGATCCGGAACTGTTCGCGCTGGCGGCGTTTGCGCCAGCGAGCGCACTGCTCCCCGTTGCCGAAACCAATGTCGCGTCCTTAAGTGCCGTGAGCCTGGCGCGAGGCTATTGCGGCCTGGCGGGGCACTTCCTGTTAATGTCGAGTGCAGTGCAGCAGCGGCATGAGGCGGCCGGGCAGCGGATTGGGGTGGGCTTTCCCCGCTCGCGTAACAGCCTGTTCCGGGAACTTAACCGCGGCGTGGAGTGGATTTTCAGCAATGATGCGGTGAAATTGCAGGGCATTCTGGACCGAAATCTGCCCTGAGACGGCGGGGCCGGCTGCTATCTATTCAGGCCCCAATACAGTAAGATGCGCGCCCTCGCCGTATCCGGCATCTATCAACAAGAGAAATCATGTCATTTGAGCAATTGGGCCTGTCCCCTGCGCTGCTTCAGGCCGTTCAGGAAAAGGGCTACAGCAAACCCTCTCCCATCCAGGCACAGGCGATCCCCGCTGTACTGTCGGGCCGGGATGTTATGGCTGCGGCCCAGACCGGTACCGGCAAGACCGCGGGCTTTACGTTGCCTCTGTTACATCGCCTGCATGACACGGCGCCGGTGCACCCTCACCGCTTGCGCGCGCTGGTGCTGACCCCCACGCGGGAACTGGCTGCCCAGGTTGGCGACAGCGTTGAAACCTACGGCGCCCATCTGCCGCTGAAATCGGCAGTGGTGTTTGGCGGGGTCAAGATCAACCCCCAGATTGCCAAGTTGCGTCGCGGGATCGACATTCTGGTGGCCACGCCGGGCCGCTTGCTGGATCTGCATGGGCAGGGTGAGGTCGATTTTTCAGAGCTAGAGATTTTGGTGCTGGATGAAGCGGACCGGATGCTGGATATGGGCTTTATCCACGACATTCGCCGAATCCTGAAGTTGCTTCCCGCCAAGCGCCAAAACCTGTTGTTCTCGGCCACGTTCGCGCCGGAAATTCGCGAGCTCACCGGCAGTATTCTATCCAACCCCGTGGAAGTGGAGGTCAATCCCGCCAACGCCACGGCTGATACCGTTGAGCAGTGGATTTACCCGGTCGACAAAAAGCGCAAGAGTGCGTTGCTGCGTGAACTGGTGGAAAACCATAACTGGCAGCAGGTCCTGGTATTTACCCGCACCAAGCACGGCGCGAATCGTCTCGCGCAACAACTCGACAAGGCGGGCCTGGAAGCGGCGGCTATCCATGGCAACAAGAGCCAGGGCGCACGTACCCGTGCCCTGGAGGGCTTTAAGCGCGGTAAAGTTCGGGTACTGGTGGCCACGGATATCGCGGCCCGCGGTCTGGATATTGCCCAGCTGCCTCAGGTGGTGAATTTCGACCTACCCAATGTGCCTGAAGACTATGTTCACCGTATTGGCCGCACCGGCCGAGCTGGCGCGGCGGGCAAGGCCTACTCATTGGTCAGCGCCGATGAGATCAAACAGCTCAATGGTATCCAGCAGCTTATTCAGCGGCATATTACTCGCGAGTATGTGGATGGCTTCGAACCTGAGCACGAAGTGCCGGAGAATGCGCCGCTGCGCCGCGCCCACAAGCCAGGCAAACACGCCGGCAAGAGCAAGGGTGGACCTCAGCGGGCCGCGGGTGCAGGTGCAAGTAATGAAGGTAACCAGCGCCCTCGCAGACGCCGTCGCGCCCGCGCCGGAGGCGGCGGTCGCAATAGTGGTGGTAACCGTTAAAAGCCGCTGTTGCCCGCCTGCAGTTCTGCCAAAAACGTATCGTCCAGCGGCTCGTAGCGGCGACTACCGGTCTTGAGTACGTAGACGGCACCACCGACTTTTACAGGATCAAAACCCTGATCACGCAGCTCGCCCTTGAGCATCTTGAACGTGCCGGTCGTCTCCATGCTGGGTAGTATTCGGAGGAACAGTGGGCGCGCGTAGGCCGGCAGCTGTTCCTGTACCAGCGTAGAGAAACTTTCCAGATCCAGCTCGCCGGCGTTCTCTTCAAGCATGAGCGCGGCCATCCCCGCACGACCGTCGGTGCCCGGCACAGCCACGCCGTACACATTACAAAAGTGCACCTCGCTGTGCGCATTGAGAATTTCACCCACCTCATTGGTAGAGACGTTTTCGCCTTTCCAGCGGAACGTGTCGCCGACACGGTCGACGAATTGATAATGGGGTAAACCCATGGCAAAGCCCACATCGACGCGTTTGAGTAGATCGCCGGTGTTAAACCAGGCGTCACCCGGCTTGAACACGTCGCGCAATATTTTCGCTTCCGTCGCCTCGCGGCTGGTATAGCCCTCAAACTGGTTGGTAGCGGTGATTTTGCCCAGTGCAAGCCCGGGCTCGTCCACGTCGGCGCGAAGACAATAGCCCTGTTCGTCACGCAGTATCTCGTCGTTGTCCACGTCGTACTTAACCAGTGCATGAGGCAGGGGGATGGCGCCAATCGTACAGTCGCGATTGAACAGGTTGATCGCCGACACGTTGCCTTCGCTGGAACCGTAAAACTCCGAGACCAGATCAATCCCAAAGCGTGACTTGAACGCATGCCAGATGTCCGGGCGGAGTCCGTTGCCCATGACCGTGCGCAGCGGGGTGGCATAGTCGTCTTCCTGGGCGGGCGTCGCGAGCAGGTACCGGCAGATTTCACCGATATAGATAAAGCAGGTTGCCCCGGCTTCACGTACCTCGGGAACAAAGGCTGTCGCTGAAAATTTGCGCCGCAAGAACAGGCTCGCACCCGTCAGGAAGGCCGCCCCGGCGCCTAGAAAAAGCCCCGTACCATGGTAGAGCGGCAGGCACAGATAAATGCAGTCGTGCTCATCGCAGCGCAAGCCCACAAGACTGGAGAGACCTGCCGATAAGAGCAGCCGTTTATTGCTGACCACACTGGCTTTTGGCAGCCCAGTGGTGCCCGAGGTGAAAATGTTGAGTGCACTGTCAGCGATGGTCACATCCTCGGTTTCCGCGAGGTCGTGGGATTCGCGCGCAGCTGCCGCTTCCCCGAGGTCCACTGCCCACTCCGGGCAGGGCGTTGCGCCGTGGTCCGCCACATAGAAGCTGCTGCGCAGTGCCTCGAGGTCCTCGCCGTGGGTGAGCTGATCCAGGGGAGAAATTCGCTCCTCGCCGAAGATGCAAAAGCGCGAGCCAGTGATCGTCAGGCAGTGGGCGAGCGATTTACCACTGAGATTGTGGTTGATCAGTGATGCGCAGGCGCCCAGTTTATTGATAGCCACCAGGCAGCTGAGATACTCGATCCGGTTCTCCATGAATAGGCTGACGGTGTCGCCCCGGGCAACCCCCGCGTGCTGCAATGCCCTGGCAAACCGGTTGGCCTCACGATTGAACTCATCCCACGTGCATTCTGTGCCCTCGAAGGTGATTGCCACATGATGAGGCAGTTTTTCGGCCTGTTGCTGGACTCGCTTGGCAATACAGTCTCGTGCGGAGGCGGACCTGGGCTTAATCATGCCGGGTAGTTTGGCGAGTACCGGAACGGCCCGGGCAATGCCGACTGCGCTTCTCATCTGATCAGGCTCTCTGTCAACAGGGAAGGGGTAACCTTAGCTATCATTGTCCGCGCATGCCAGTGCAAACACACCGGCCAGCGCGGCGTGATCTGAGAGGTCGCGCCAGTGCCCGCGGCACAGGCGATCACAGCTGAGCGGCGTGATACCTCGATAGTAAATACGATCCACGGGCAGCAGGGGTGCCCAGACGGGAAAGGTGCGCGCGTGTCGGCCCTGCAACTCGGCGAATAACTCAGTCAGGTTGAGATCGTCGTGCAGGTGGTTTTCGGCCCGTCGGCGCCAGTCGTTGAAGTCTCCGGCAATAATCATCGGCTCGTCGCGCGGCACGTGTTGATCAATCCGGGCGGTCAGGGCCTGCAGTTGTTCCTTGCGCTCCTGCTCCAGCAGACCGAGGTGCACGCACAACGTATGCAGTGGCTTGGCGGCGCCAGGTATCTCGATGATGCCGTGCAGAATGCTGCGACTGGAGCGCGGAAATTTCGAGACATTGATATTTTCCCAGGCCACAAAGGGGTAGCGACTCAATATAGCGTTACCGTGATCCCCCTTGCGATAAATGGCGTTGCGGCCATAGGCATAGTGCGGCCAGGCCTGGTCAGCGAGGAATTCGAAGTGCGGTTGGTCGGGGTATGAAAACTTACGTTTCTGGGCATCCGTTTGGACGGCAGTGCCGTGAATTTCCTGCAGAAAGACGATGTCGGCCTCGGTTTCGGCAATGCGATCACGCATCGACTCCAACATGAATTTTCGGTTGCCCGTGGTATAGCCCTTGTGGATGTTATAGGTGAGCGCTTTGATCTGGATGGCGGACATTCAACAACTCAGTAATTTTCATGTGCTGCCGGCGCGCATAGCTGGCAGGCCGTCAGCAGCTCCGGCGGCAGGCCCAGGAGCAGGCTCGAGTGCGCATTGGGCAGCCAGAGGAGCATGCGGGGGCTACTGCCCGCTAACGATAAATGCAGCGAGTGCGCGTCGCTCTGTCTCGCTGAGCGGCAGTAGCGGCATAGGCGCCTGGGGTGTCACCAGGGCCCGTTCAATTGCGTCGTAGCTGACCTCGACCAGGGGCAAGGGGTTTTCGCCCTGTTCATGGCAAGTGGCACAGGCGTGCTGCTGGTAGAGCGCAGCACCTTGTCGAGCCAGTGCCTGTACATCGCTCTGCGCTACCCAGTCGGGTGTGGTCGTGTCTGCGGCAGTATTGAGCGCGTCGAGGGCATTTGGCCGCTGGGCTGGTGTATCTGTAGAGACGCGGTATATGGCACCGGCGTAATCGTCAGAGATATAAATAGCACCGTCCGGGCCCTGAATAACGTCGACCGGGCGTCCCAGTATATTGCCGTCCTGATTGAAGCCGCCGAGAAAGGTTCGTTCCTCGATACCATTGTCGCTGAAGTGCAGGGATACCACTTCATAGCCATCGGGCTCGCTGCGGTTCCAGGACCCGTGGAGTGCGACCAGGGCCACGAGGTCGAAGTCTCCGGGCCAGTCGCTGCCGTCCACAAAGCTGATACCCAGGGGGGCATTGTGGGCACGAAAGCCGTGCACGGGGGCGACAGGAAGTCGCTGCTGGGCGAGGGGATCGGGGCCCATGTCCTTGTCCGGAACGTTGTTGCCGTTGAAGTACGGCCAGCCGTAAAAATTGCCTAACTCCACCCGGTTGAGTTCACAGGGAGGAAAGTTGTCGCCGAGCATGTCCCGGCCGTTGTCGGTGGCGTACAGCGCGCCGTCAACAGGCGACCAATCGAACCCGACACTGTTGCGCAGGCCAGTGGCAAATATTTCGCCGTCACTGCCATCGGCCCTGAAGCGCATGATAGTCGCTCTGCGCGGGTCGGACTCTACGCAGATGTTGCAGGTTGAGCCCTGGGCCAGGTACAGCATGCCATCCGGCCCGAAGCGAATGGTTTTGCTCCAGTGGTTACCGTCGCCGGTGAGGCCGGTGACAACGTCTTCGTAGTGGTCCACTGTCGCGCCGGCGTTGTGGTCGAAGCGGATACGACCAATGCGCTCGCGCTCAGCGATATAGAGCCATTCACCGTCAAAGTCCATGCCCTGGGGGCGATCCAGCTCGCTGATGACGGTGCGCCGGGCGTCGCTGTAGCCGTCGCCATCGCGGTCGGGTTCGAGGAGCACAATGTCGCCGGCGTGAGGACGGCTGACCAATAGATCGCCGGCCTGGGTGAAGCGCAGGAAGCGCGCCTTGGGTAAATCGTTGGCGAAGATCTGTACCGAGAAGCCGTCAGGCAGCGTGTAGTGTTGCTGCGCGGATTGCTCATCAATACTTGCCCCGGGGCGGCCGGTGGCAACATTAAGAATCATGGAAACACTGTAATTGGCAATGTTGCCACTCATGAGCAGACTGACCCAGGCGATCGCGAGTAAGCCGACGAATACCAGAACTCCGGCGAGCAGTTTTTTCAAGGGATGAATCCTTTTGTGTTGGCCTATCCCCAGATATTAGTCCGCATCGCTGCCACAAGCGAGAGCTGGTGTTATTCGGGCTGGTTACGCGTATCGCTGAGATTGTTCTTTACGGCTGCCAGGTGCTCGCCGAATGAATCACCCAGGCGCAGGGCCAGGCAGGTTGCCAGCACGTCGATGATGACCAGCTGGGCAATACGAGAGCTCATGGGGGTGTAGAGGTCGGTGTCCTCACCACTCTCCACGCCCAGGACCAGATCGCAGGTGTTGGCCAGTGGTGAGCCTGGGGCGGTCAGGGCTAGTACGCGGGCACCAGTGCCAGCGGCCAATTGTGCCAGCTCCACCATCGCCGTGGTGCGGCCGGTGTAGGAAATGCACACCAGGCAGTCGTCGCGGGTCAGGCCTGTGGCCAGCATGCGTTGATTGATGATGTCCGTATGGGCCGATACGGGCACTGGGAAACGCAGTAATTTGTGTTGCGCATCCAGGGCCACTGAGGCCGAAGCTCCCAGTCCGCACAGGGCGATCGAGCGGGCGCTGGCCAGGGCGTCAACAGCTCGATGCAGTGACTCCAGCTGCAGATGTTGCTGCGCACTGTTGAGGCTGGCCTGGGTGTGCTCAAACACCTTTGCCACGACCTGGCCGGCTGAGTCGTCGGTGTCGATGTCTTGGGTGATGCGGGGCTGGCGTCGGGCGAGCTCGCCCGCCAGTGCCAGTTTAAAATCCGGAAAGCCCTTATATCCCAGGCCAGTGCAGAAGCGGTTTACCGTCGGTTCGCTGACGCCGGCGAGGGTGGCCAGGGTGGCGGTGCTCATGGAAACCACCGCCTGCGGGTCTCCAGTCACGCAGGCGGCCAGCTTGTGCGCAGATTTGCTGCGTTTAACCCTGGGGTCGGCGAGATCGGCCAGTAGTGTCATGGGCGTACTCCGTACAATCCATAAATATGTAATAAAAATACATTAATATACTCATAATAGCTTGAATGATGCCAAAAATGGAACTAAAGTTCATTAAATGTAATAAAATTACACGCGAGTAAGCTCATGTTAGAACAGACACTGGCCGCAAGCCGGGTTTTGCCGGTGGTAACGGCAGGTGATATCAGCGCAACGATCAATCTGGCCCGCGCGTTGCAGCGAGGTGGCATGACTGCCATAGAAATCACCCTGCGCACGCCGACGGCGCTGGACGCTATCGCCGCGGTGCAGCGTGAAGTTCCCGAATTGTTGGTCGCCGCCGGAACCGTGAATACACCTGCTGACGTCGCCAGGGTGGTCGATGCCGGGGTGACGCTGGCGCTCAGCCCCGGGGCGACCCCGGCGCTGTTGCAGGCCGCTGCTGAGGCGCCGCTGGACTTTGTACCTGGTGTCGCAAGTGCCTCTGAGATCCTGCAGGCCCAGGCCTATGGTTTTGAGTTATTCAAACTATTTCCCGCAGTCACGCTCGGGGGGTTGGGCATGTTGAAAGCCCTGGGCGGGCCTTTCCCTGAGGCCAGGTTCTGTCCCACCGGGGGGCTTAGCCCCGAGAACTTTCGCGACTTTCTGGCCCTGCCCAATGTGGTGTGTTGCGGTGGGTCGTGGATGGTCGCTTCGAGTCTGGTGGCCGGCGGCGACTGGGATGAAATTGAAAGACTGGCGCGCGAGGCCATGTCGACAGACACACAGAGATCAGGAGAAAACACATGACACAGCGTAGGCCCATCCGAGTGGGCATTATGGGGTTCGGCCAGACCGGCCGCCAGATCTATCAGCTGGCTGCTGCCAGTGACGATCTTGAGGTGGTGGCTATCGCCGATATCGGCAAACCGGAAATTCTGCACTACCTCTTGTGCTCAGAGGGGTCTGACCCCGAGCAGCATAGACTCGAGGGCAACTTTCTGGTCAATCATCGTTTCCGGGCGCGGCTAATGGAAATTGATCGCCCGGCGGAGATGCCCTGGGATATCTTCGGCGTGGACATGGTCATTGATTCCACGGGTAAGTATCGCGATCGTCGTTATATGGAAGATCATCTGGGCAATGGCACGCCGCGCGTACTCCTGCGCACGCTGCCGACCGATGGGATTGATCGCATTGTCATTCCGGGTATTAACGAGCAGAGCGCCACGGCCAACGATCGCATGATATCCGCTGGCAGCGCGACGACCAGCGCGCTGGCCCTGCTGTTTGACAGCCTTGCCGGCCACTTTGAGATCGAGTGCGGCAGCATGACTACCGTCCATGCCTTTACCTCTGATCAGGCACTGCAGGACTATGCGGGCTCGGACTTCCGCCGCAGTCGTTCTGCAGCCAAGAATATTATTCCTAACAGCCATGAGGCCGCCCTGTGGCTCGGCAACATTCTGCCTCAGTTCGACGGCAAGATACTGACCTCAGCGCTGAATGTGCCGGTTCAGGAGGGTTGTCTGCTCGACGTCAATCTGGTGCTGGGCGATGCATCCGTGGACGCCGATGCGGTCAACGAAGTTATGCGCGCTGCCGCCGCGGCAAAGCCGGGCATTATCGGCGTTGCGGAGGATCCAATTGTGTCTTCCGATGTCATCGGTAGCCCCCTCTCGTTGCTGTTCGATGCCAAGGGCACCATCAAGGCGGGCAACAACACCATTAAAACCCTGAGTTGGTATGAGAATCTCGGGCACGCCTCGCGGCTGCTGGACGTGGTCAGGCTGTATGCCACGCTCGATGCGCAGAAGGAGGCCGCGTAAATGAAAGTTGCAATTAATGGTTTTGGTCGTATTGGCCGTTCGGTATTTCGTATTCTCGAAAGCGTTGAAGGTGTCGATGTGGTCGCCATCAATGATTTGTTCGATAACGATGCGCTGCGCTATTTATTGAGTTACGACACGGTCATGGGCCCCTTCGGAAAAAACCTGGCGCTGGAGGGTGACGAATTTGTCACCGACAAGGGGCGGGTGAAACTGCTCAAGGAACGCTCGCCTGCCGACTTACCCTGGCGCGAGCTGGGTATTGATGTGGTGGTGGAGGCCACCGGCGTATTTCGCGCCCGAGAACAGCTACAGCAACACCTGGCAGCTGGCGCCAGTCGGGTTGTGCTAACAGTACCCTCGAAAGATCCCGTTGACTACACCGTGGTACTGGGTGTGAATGACGAGGGCCTTGTCCCCGAGCATCGGATCATCTCCAACGCCAGCTGTACGACGAATTGCCTGGCGCCAATGGCGCGGGTGCTCAACGATGCCTTTGGTATTGAAGAGGGCGTTATCAACACCGTACACGCGTACACCAATGACCAACGTCTGGCGGACGTGCCGCACTCAGATTGGCGCCGCAGTCGGGCCGCTGCGGAAAATATTATTCCCACGTCGACCGGTGCCGCCAAAGCTGTCGGCGAGGTATTGCCCCAGTTGCAGGGGAAACTGCACGGTATCGCTGCGCGGGTGCCGGTGCCGGACGGTTCCGTGGTTGACCTGTTTGTGAAGCTGGGTAAATCGGTGACCACCGACGAGGTCAATGCGGTGGTGCGTGAGGCGGCGCAGTCCGACCGACTCAAAGGAATTCTCCAGTACAGCGATACGCCGATCGTCTCTTCAGATATTATCGGCAACTCACACTCTTCGATTTACGATGCAGGTTTTAGCGGCGTGACCGCCGATCGCTATCTGCGAGTGCTCAACTGGTACGATAACGAGTGGGGTTACTCCTCGCGGGTGTGTGACCTGTTGGGCCGGATCAGTCACTGGTAGCAGGAACCAAACATGGAAGCAGATTACGCAAGCTTGCGCGGCAATGTCAGTTTGCTGGGAAGAATCCTGGGTGAAACCGTGGCCAGTGCAGAAGGCGAGGACTTTCTGGCGCTGATTGAGCGTATTCGCACGTTGTCTCGCGGTGCCCGCGACGGCGACGTCGATGATCGACAGTCATTACTGGAGCAGTTGCGCGGGCTGGAGGGCGAGCAACTGGTGCCGGTGGCTCGCGCTTTCGCCCAGTTTCTGAACCTGGCCAATATCGCCGATCAACAGCATATGATTTCGCGGGGCATGGACCCGCTGCTGTCAGCGTCACGGAATCTCGACAGTAACCTGCGTGAGCTTGCCACGGAGGGAGCGTCGGCTGCGGATATCGCCGCTGCGATTGCCAATCTCAATATTGAGTTAGTGCTGACCGCGCACCCTACCGAGATTACGCGGCGCACGCTTATTCATAAGCACGGAGAGATTGGGCGTTGCCTGAGCCAATTGGAGCTGGGCGGGCTGGCTGAACGCGAGCGTGAGCATCTCCACGCGCGCTTGCGCGAGCTCATCGCCCAGATATGGTACGGCGATGATTTCCGCACGGAACGCCCCAGCCCTGTCGACGAGGCCAAGTGGGGTTTCGCTGTTGTCGAAGAATCGCTGTGGTGGGCCGTCCCCGAGTTCCTGCGGCGCCTCGATACTGCGCTGCAGGAACATGGCGATTGCCAGCTGCCGCTGGATGCGGCCCGGTGTCATTCGTGTCCTGGATGGGGGGCGACCGCGACGGCAATCCCAATGTGACGGCGGCCGTGACGCGTGAAGTATTGCTGCTGAGTCGCTGGCAGGCGGTTGAGTTGTATCTGGGCGATCTCAATCGCCTGATTGAAGAGCTGTCTATGACTCGTTGCAGTGCCTCGCTACAGGCGCTGGCCGGTGGCGCCCACGAACCCTACCGGGCAGTAGTGCGCAATTTGCGCACGCTGCTGCGTCGCACTCGCGATCATATTGAAGCCCAGCTCAATGACGAGTTGCCTCCAGAGGGTGACATTCTCACCGATATCGCCCAGCTCTGGGATCCCCTTGAAGCCTGTTATCAGTCGCTGCTCGAGTGCGGTATGGAGATTATTGCCCGGGGCACGTTGCTCGATGTGTTGCGTCGGGTGCGTTGCTTTGGCGTGCACCTGGTGCGCCATGATGTACGCCAGGACAGCACCCGTCATACGGAGGTTTTATCCGAGCTGACCACGTATCTTGGTCTCGGGGACTACGCCGATTGGGATGAACCTGCGCGCCAGGCATTTTTGTTGCGCGAACTGTCCAGTCGCCGCCCGCTGGTGCCGCGCAACTGGCAGCCCAGCGCTGACGTTCAAGAAGTCCTGGACACCTGTGCCGTAGTTGCCCAACAGCCACCCGAGGCACTCGGTGCCTATGTGATTTCCATGGCCAGGCAGGCCTCGGATGTGTTGGCTGTACACCTGTTGTTACAGGATGCCGGTGTTACTTACTCGCTGCCGGTGGCGCCCCTGTTCGAAACGCTGGATGATCTTTCCCGGGCCCGTCAGGTGGTCACAACGCTACTAGATGACAGCTGGTATCGAGGGCATATTGGCGGTCAGCTGATGGTGATGATTGGTTACTCGGATTCCGCCAAGGATGCCGGGGTGCTGGCCGCATCCTGGGCGCAGTATCGCGCCCAGGAGGAACTGCTGGAGGTGTGCGGGGCTCATCAAGTGAGCCTCACGCTATTCCATGGCCGCGGCGGCACGATTGGCCGCGGCGGTGCGCCGGCGCGCGAGGCATTGCTGTCACAGCCGCCTGGTTCGTTGCGCAATGGCCTGCGAGTTACCGAGCAGGGCGAGATGATTCGCACCAAGCTTGGGTGGACGTCACTGGCGGTCAAAACACTGGCCCTCTATACCGTGGCCATTTGTCGCGCGAATCTGCAGACGCCGCCAGCACCGAGCGATGCCTGGCGAGAGATCATGGACACCTTGTCAGAGCGATCCTGCGATGCCTACCGCGCGGTGATTCGTGGTGAGCCCGAGTTTGTCCCTTATTTTCGCCATGCGACGCCGGAACAGGAGCTGGCCAAGTTGCCGCTGGGTTCACGGCCTGCCAGGCGCAAGAGCGGCGGAGGTATCGAAAGCCTGCGCGCAATTCCCTGGATTTTTGCCTGGTCACAGAACCGGCTGATGTTGCCGGCATGGCTGGGTGCGGGTGAGGCCCTGGCGATGGCGGTGGCTGATGGCGAAGGTGACCGCTTGCAGGAAATGGCCGAGCAGTGGCCTTTCTTTGCGGCCAGGTTGTCGATGCTGGAAATGGTGTTTGCCAAGAGTGAATCGGGGCTGTCGGCGTTTTATGACGACCGCCTGGTGCCGGATGAGCTCAGACCGATTGGCGAGCAGCTGCGCGCCAAGCTCGCCAGTGACACTGCGACGGTGCTGGCGCTGACCGGTGCTGAATCGCCCATGGGAGAGGATTCCTGGGAGGCGGAATCATTGCGGTTGCGCAATATTTATACAGACCCGCTGAACTTCCTGCAGGCGGAGCTGCTGCGCCGCAACCGCGAGGCGTCTCGCCCGGAACTCGAGCGTGCGATTATGGTCACAATTGCCGGTATCGCCGCAGGGATGCGCAATACGGGCTGATGTTCTTGACCCGGTCGTGTCTGCTGCTGAGAATAGCCGCTGATAGAAATACTCTGAGGAAAATTCCATGTCACAGATTGTCCGTACGCTCTGCCTGTTTGTTGCTCTTGCCCTGGTAGGGCAGGGGGCCGTGGCGCAAGACAAATACGCCAAAACGCTCTCGGCGTTCCAAGCCGCCGCAGGTACGGCGCCATTTTTTAACAATGCCTACGGCTATGCCTTGTTCCCGACCATTGGCAAAGGCGGTATTGGCATTGGCGGCGCTCACGGCGGAGGCCAGGTCTATGTGGGTGGTCGCCATGTCGGCAACACCACCATGACCCAGCTGACGATGGGTTTCCAGCTGGGTGGCCAGGCGTTTAGCCAGATCGTTTTCTTCGAAGACCAGCGCGCATACCGTGAGTTTACGACAGGCAACTTCGAGTTCAGTGCCCAGGCAACAGCCGTCGCCCTGACGGCGGGTGTGTCGGCGGAAGCGAATACCGGCGGCGGTCTGGCGGCAGGCGCCTCGGGAGGGCAGAACGATGCCTCTACCTACAATTCGGGCTATCGCAAGGGTATGGCCATCTTCACTATCGCCAAGGGCGGCTTGATGTATGAGGCCGCACTCGGCGGACAGAAATTTACTTACACCCCGCTATAGCGCGGTGTCAGGATGACGATAAGCCCGGCCTTCGCGCCGGGCTTTTTTGTGGCTGGCCGAGGGTGATCAGCTGGCCAGCTTTGGCTTGGCCTTGGGCCGCGCTTTGGCAGGCGCTTTCTTACGCGCGGGTGCCTTTTTTACCGTGGCCTTCTTTTTCGCCGCTGGTTTTTTCTTTGCTGCGGCTTTCTTTACCGGAGCCTTTGCCGCCGCCGCTTTTTTGGTAGGCGCTTGTTTGGTGGCCGCCTTTTTCCCTGCAGGTGCTTTTTTCTTGGCAGCGGGCTTTTTCTTTGCCGCAGCTTTCTTTTTGGCAGCAGCTTTTTTCGCCGGTGCTTTCCCGGAGGCGGTTTTGCCGCCAGTTGTCGCAGGCTTGGCTGCAGCGCGTTTGCGCTTGCGGGCGTCAACCTTGCCCTCGGTGGCCTTGGCGTCGGCCGTGACCGCGGCATAGAGGTTTTCATAGGCCTCTACGAGGCAATCATGGTAAGTCTCTGGGTCGGGAATGATATTGCGATCGCCCAGCATCGATAGCGTCACCTTGCCGGAGTAGCTGAACACCAGGTGGAACAGCCCCACACCCGGGGTGAGTAATCCCAGACCGAAGTAATCCACCATGCGGGCCCCGGCGCAATACAGCGGGAAATCGGGTCCCGCGACGTTGGAGACCACCGTGGAAATGTTCGCGGGAACATAGGTGGAAAGCTCATTGCGCGCCCAGATTCCGGCAGCTGTTTTTGCCACGACCGGAGAGACTGCACCGGCAATTTTCAGTACGTCTACCAGTGGGCTGGCTTCGCCGCTGGTCTTGGCATCCTGCGAAGACTGGTGCACGGCGCGCAGGCGCTCCAGGGGTTCTTCAATATCCGTGTGCAGTGAACAGTACACCGAACCCACCTGGTTGTTGTCGTCGGTAACACCACGGCGAGTGCGCATATTCAGTGGAATACCTGCGGCCAGAGACCCTTCCTCGGGGGCATGCCCATGATGCTTAAGGTATCTTTGCATGGCGCCGCCAATAACGGTGAGCGCCACATCGTTGACGGTGACGCCGGCGGCGTTTTTGATCGCCTTGAAACCGTCGAGTGGAAACTCCGCCGCGTCAAACACGCGGTGCGGTCCGACCGGTTGGTTGAGAATGGTTTTGGGAGCGGTAATGTCGGGTGCAGGGATTTCGTTGCGGGCGACATCCAGGGCATAGCGTCCCAGATCCACGGCGTTTCTCACCGTGCCCTTGAGCAGATCGACGGTGTTCTTCACGCCATTGAAACTGGCCTTGGTGAGCAGTTCCGACACGCTCGGCTCTACATCGACCAGCATTGGCTCTTCATCTTCTTCGACGTCCGGACCTGGGTTGGCAACCAGGTCGTGAATCAGCGCCATAAACGAGGAACCGCCAGCGCCGTCAACCAGAGAGTGATGCATTTTTGTATAGATGGCGAAGCAGCCGCTGGGCAGGCCGGGAATATTGTCCAGGCCCTCGATAATATAGGCCTCCCAAAGGGGGCGGCTCATGTCGAGCGGACGGGCGTGCAGCCTGGCGACCTGAATGCACAGTTGGCGCCAGTCGCCGGGTTCGGGCAGGGCAATGTGCCGCAGGTGGAATTCGACGTCAAAGTTAGCGTCTTTGACCCAGTAGGGGCGATCCAGTCCGCCGGGTACCTCTATCAGGCGCGTGCGAAACATGGGTTGTTTGTTAAGGCGTCGCTGGAAGCTGGAGATAACATCCTTGAAACGCACAAAACCACCCGGGGCAGTCGAGGGATCGTAAATACCGAGGCCGCCAATGTGCTGAGGTGTATTGGTTTGCTCCAGATTGATAAAGGCGGAGTCGAGAATACCTAACTGCTTCATGAGTAAGTGCCTTGCCAGTGGTCTTGGGTCGGTAATAACAGGGGGAATTCCCTGTTTCCAAGGTGAGGCGTCGTTATATCATTGAATGTAGAAGGTCGCCAGAATGGTTGTGCAAATATTGTCCAATGTGTTGAATAGTTGTCCCCTTAAATGCTTTGCCGCGGGCATCGCACTGCTAGTGAGCGTGTCCTCTTATGCGGCTCCGGCCGCGTATGGGAAGTACTTTTTGCGGGCTGAACCTGGTGTTGATTCCGGGGTGGCGGCGCAGTCCGGCCCGGCCATTGATCGGGATAAGCTGCAACGCCTGCTTGAAGAGCGCGAGCTTGTCGGTGGACCCTACGCCGATACATTGACCGAACCACTGGCCCAGTTGGGCGATCAGTTATTCGCGGTGGGTGATTACCCCGCGGCTGTCATCGCGTATCGCAGGGCGCTGCACGTGTTGCGCATTAACGATGGGCTTTACAGTGAGCGCCAGGTGCCCGTTCTAAGACAGCTTATTCTGGCGTTTCGCGCTACCCAGGACTGGCAGACCCTGGATGGACGCTACGAATATTTCTTCCGTGTTTATGGCCGGGGCCAGCCACCGTATACCGAGTTGCGCCTCAGGGCCGCGCTGGAGTATTTACGCTGGCAACGCGAAGCCGTGCAGCTGAAGCTCGGGGGTGAGCCCCGCCGGTTATTGGATCTGGTGTCTCTCAACGGCGATTTGCTGAAGGCGACCATGAATGATTCGCAGGCGCCATACGCCTGGAAAAAGGGCCTGGCGCAAAGCCAGATGGAAAACCTTTACCTCGTGATGGATGTGATTGAGCCGCTGGTGCGGCAGGCTGAATTCAGTAATTCGAGAGATATCTTCGGCGCCCAACCACTGTCAGCCGATCTCGACCAGCAGCGGATGAGCGGGCTGCTGCGCACCGCCCCGGCCAAAGGGCGGCAAATAGTGCAGGCGCTGCAACTTGCAGCGGGCGACGATACTGTGGAAATTGCTGCCCTCAATCTGGCACTGGGCGATTGGCACCACTGGACGGGTAATCGCTATCGAGCTGCGGAAGCCTATACGCGAGTCGAGCAAAACCTGCGCGAAGCGGGGGAAACTGCGCTGTTGAAGCAGTGGCTGGGAGCACCGGTGGCTTTACCCGCCAATAACGCGTTTGTTCGTCCCTTGCCCGATGAGGATCTGGTGCGGGTCAACGCCCTGTTTGACGTGTCGCGGCAGGGGCGCGTCAGCAACGTTCGTGTCGAGGCGCCGGACGACAAGTCAAGCAGCACGTCGCGCTTTCGTCGCCGTTTGAATGCGACGTTGTTTCGACCGCAGTGGGAGGGCGGCGAGCCGGTCGAGAGCAGGGTTGAACGCGAGTATAAGCTGCTGCCCTGATACCCCTTAGGCGTTCTCGATAACCATGATGGCGCCGTTGGCTTCGATCGATCCCCGGGTGCTCCACTCGTGTACTTCAGCGAAGTGTTTGTCCGCGCACTTTTCAGCGATCTCGAAGAACGGTGAACGCTCAGGGTCGGCGACCAGAATATGTTTGACGCCGGCTTTGACCGCGCGGTTGATCATGTTGGTGACCGGCTTCACCAGTTCATCCCAGAAGCAGATGTCTGCGGCAATCAGCATGTCGTATTGACTGAGCTGACGCGTGGTCAGTTTCTCAAAGCGTGACACGAGGTGCTCAGTAGTCACGCCATTCAGTTCGGCGGTGGCGCTCAGAAAAGGGAAGACGTCCGGGTCAGCATCCATGGAGGTGACTTCAGAGCGGAAATTTTTCGCACACCAGATGCCTGAGAGGCCCCAGCCACAGCCCACGTCCAGCACCTTGCCCGTGTGCTCGGGCGGATGCTGTTTTAGGTAGTCGATAAGCAGGCAACTGGATTTCCACAGCTTGTTGCCGTGAATGGAGGGCTCAATGCCCAGGCGTTTTACCTTGCGAATGGCGGGATGCGACGCGGTGGGCATGCGAACGCCGCGGAAGCGGCGTTCCAGAACAGGCTTGTTGGCCAAAACTATACCTCATTGGGATTAATCCATATCGGCGATGTCCAGGCGCGTTCCTGCAGAGTGGGGGCGTAGAACGGTTCCTCTTCAGGATTCAGGCAACAGCGGCCGAATACGTCGCCGATGGCACCGGCTTCATCCTGAAATATTTCCGTTTGCTGTGCTGCCTGCTCACTGCAGTTTTCAGCGAATGGATTAACGCCATAGGACTGACACTGTAGTGTGCTCCAGCGACAGGAGGGGTTTTCCAGCACTCTGACATAGTAAAACGCGGACTCGGCGGCATTGTACGCGGGATCGCGCCAGGCCGTACATAGATTTTTGTGGCCGCTGCCAACAGGAGTACAGGTCTCGGGATGTACACTGGCGCCGTTATCGGCGCTGCCAGCGACATCAAACACCTGCTCGTGGGTGTTGCCATCGGCATCGAGCCAGCCTTTGATCACCTGAATGCGCTGCAAATCCAGACCGGGGTTGGCTGCTGTGCCTGGATCTTTAGCGGCGCTGACGATAAAGGCCGGCGATGCGCCCGGGGCGGCTAACTCGCCACCCATGGGTACGCCGCCCGCATAGGCTTTCTCCAGCATCTGTGGGTCATTGCAGATATCATCTGGGAAATCTTCGCCCGCGAAAAAGCGCACCACGGGGCGTGTGCCACTGGTGGCATAAGCCTCGCGGCGACGCATGCCTTCGAAGATCGCATCGCGCGAGTTCTCCTCTGCCCAGACAATGGCGAGGCCGCCCGGGTTGTCGAAGAAATGATCCTGTACATTGCGATAGCCGGCGTCTCGGCGCCCGAGGTGGCCGGTGTAGTTGAACTCTTCAGCCCCGCCGGGAGATGCGCTGTGGGTGTCAGTACTGCCGATAAAGCCCGGTTTGAAAGGGTTGATACCCGTTTTTTGCTCCAGTGCCAGACCGTCCTTGAGTACATTGCGCATCATATTGCGCCGACCGTATTCATCCAGTGGCACAGGATCGGCCTCCGCAGTTTGTACTTCGCCGAACAAGGTGCCCAGCATCGCCAGGTTGTCAGCGACAACCTGTTCAAAGTCGCATAGCTCGTCTTCGGTATCGAGTCCGCGCCCCAGCAGGCGATCGAAGCGACATTCGCTGGCGGCCTTGTGTTGCACCAGCTCTACCAGGGGTTCGAAAAACAGACGTTCCCTGGCTTCCTCTTCCGACTGTGGGTCGGGGAACATCAGGCCGCGGCTGAGGTTGGAGTTGTGCGAAATCGCCAGGACATCACAGCCTTCCTTGCCTTCGATACATTCCTCTCGCAGCCGTCGCCACAATTCGGGCACATTGCGTGACCCTGTGTCGTACGTGGAAATGGCTGTATCGGTCACCTGGGCGTTCCGATAGATAACGTTGCGGTGCAGGTTGGAGTAATTGGGCGCGTCAGTGTATTCGTAGCCCACAAAGGTGGTGAAGCTGCATTCGGCGCTGCGGTCGTAGTGTTCTTCAGCCGCATCCTGTACGCCTTGCCAGGCCTCCTTGTGCGCTGCATCACAGTCGCCCATGGTACAGACAAACGATTCTGCTTTGGTGCTGCTGTTGTCGACGACGCCCATCTTTGCCCAATAGTCAGCCGCCAGTAATTGGACGATGTACCAGTCGCTGCGGCCCATGATGCACGCGGGAAACCAATAGGCGAGCTTGGAGGAATCCTGGGTACAGAGATTGATCGGTCCCAGGAATTCTGAGTGATCGGTCACCGCGGTAAAGTCCAGTGGCCGCTCTATCTGTGCTCGCAGCGTTTGCTGACCATCGGCGTCGGACAGCGTGATCGCCTCACCCTTAGCATAGCGATAGGCTGCTGAGGGCTCATTGCGCTGACTCGACACATAGCTGTCAAATGAGTAACTGGTGTGCACATGCAGGTCACCAAACATAGGCTTGCGCGTTTCACTGTAGTCGTGGCACGGCTCGCGCTCCTCGGTTCGCTCGAAAGCGCCAGCGTAGGAAGCGGTAGCGGTCGCCGTAATCAGCGCCAGGGCTTTAAGGGTCGGATGCATCGGCAACTCCAGTCTCATTCTTATCGATGTGAAGCATAGGGGGTGGCCTGGCCCGGGGGGATGCACTAGCGGGTCAATTTCGTGGTCTAAATAGATCCCGTGGACCGCCACATGTCGAAATTACGTCCTCTTACGTTCGGTAGCCAAGACTCTCGACCTGAGCTAGGCTATTTGACATAGATGCGACAACCAACACTGGTTGCGAACGGTAGGGGCGCCCATGACGACACCCAAACGACAAGTAGAGTTACTTGAAAAGAACCGTCCTCGCCAGGAACGGGCCAAGCGCACCTACGAGGCGATTATTAATGCGGCCGCAGAGC
The DNA here is from genome assembly GCF_001983995.1 of Halioglobus japonicus. NCBI lineage: Bacteria > Pseudomonadati > Pseudomonadota > Gammaproteobacteria > Cellvibrionales > Halieaceae > Halioglobus > Halioglobus japonicus. The sequence continues at coordinate 1,998,544 of NZ_CP019450.1, forward strand.
TGTTGGTGGAGGTGGGTGTTGAGCGAATCTCTACCAATCTGATCGCCGAGCGCGCCGGCATTACCGTTCCCGCGCTGTATCGTTATTTCCCGAACAAGTATGCCGTCCTCTATGCCCTGGGGGCCGTGCTTATGGATCGGCAGAACGAGGCATTTCAACGCTGGCTTGAGGAGTTCGCCACGCCAGGGACCGAGCCGGATGTGGCCGAGGCTATCTACAGCGTACTCAAGCTGACCTACGATGTGACCCGGGATATGTCCGGTGGGTTGGAGACATCATTGGCCCTGCGTGCGGTAGAGCCCCTGCGTGAGCTGCGTATCACGTCCAACCGCATGGTGGCGGAACAATTTGCCGCATACCTGGCGGAGCGCACTGGTGTCAGTCTGGATGCTGAGCTACAGTTGCGCTGCAGGCTGGGTGTGGAGATGGGTTACGCGGTCGTAGAGAGCGCACTGGAAGACAGTGCGCTGCCGGCTGATGCCTTGATTCGCGAAGGCGCGCTCATGTTGCACGCCTATATGCAGGCCGCCGTGGGCAACTGAGCCGCTTATTCGGCGACAACATCCTCGGCCTGAGGGCCTTTATCTGTCTGTGCTTCCACAAAGTTGACGCGCTGGCCGTCTTTCAGGCCGCGGCGATCGCCACCGCGAATGGAGCGGAAGTGCACGAAGATTTCATCGCCATTGTCCTTGGTGATAAAACCGAAACCCTTGGTGCCATTAAACCATTTCACGCTGCCCTGTTCTCTGGGGCCACTAGCCCCGGTGCTGGCGGGAGCGGCAGCTTCGCGGCTGTCGGAACCTGTTGCCGCTGCGTTGCCGCCGGGCAGAAGGGCGCTGGCGAGAGCGGCGACAACAAACAGAGCGATGGTTGGTATCTGGGGGAGTGCTGTGCTAGCGGCCCAGCAGGCGGCGCCGACGGCGGTGGCGATGGCGACTTTGGCGAACAGATTCATATTGGATAGCCTCTGGTTTCTCTGGGCAATAGTAAGCCGCGAAAGCTATCGCTTCCGCAGGGTGGTGACTGAACGAGGGAATCTCTGCCCGGGAGTGGGCGAATCCAGGTCAGTTACAGCTTCTGGACGTTCTCAGCCTGGAGCCCTTTGGGGCCTTCGACCAGTTTGAACTCTACCGTCTGCCCTTCATTGAGCGTGCGATAGCCATCTCCCTCGATGGAGCGGAAGTGAACAAATACATCGTCGTCGCCTTCCTCGCGGGTGATGAAGCCAAATCCTTTGGCGTTGTTAAACCACTTTACCGTGCCATTTACACGATCACTCATACCACTTTCCTCGGTTTTTAGCGTATTGCTTTTATTATGCTCCCGCGCCCGAGAGGGCGGAGGAGACTTGAAACCGTTTGCGGCTGCGATTACATCTGCTGGATCTGCGTCTGCTGCTCCTGAAGCTTCTCCAGCGCCTGTTGTTGCGCCTGCATTTTCTCCCGCTCTTTTTCCACAACGGCTGCGGGGGCCTTGTCGACAAATGCACTGTTAGCGAGTTTTCCTTTGACTCGTCCCAGCTCTTTTTCCAATTTGTCGATTTCCTTGGCAAGGCGCGCCAACTCTGCGTCCTTGTCTATCAGGCCGGCCATCGGAATCAGAATCTCCAGTTCACCTACCAGAGCCGTGGCCGCCACGGGTGCTTCAGCTTGTTCGTCCAGCCACTCGATGTTCGAGAGCTTGGCAAGCTTTCTGAGGAATGGCGCGTTTTCTTGCAGTCTGCGTTTATCTTCGTCGCTGCCATTCTTCAGGAGTACTGCGAGTTCTTTGCCCGGTGCGATATTCATCTCGCCACGGATGTTTCGGACACCCACAATGACACCCTTCAGCCATTCTATATCCGCATTTGCGGCGCTGTCCATAGCGCTAGTATCCGCTATCGGATAGGGCTGCAGCATGATGGTGTCACCTGACCTGCCCGCCAGTGGGGCAACGGTCTGCCAGATTTCCTCCGTAATAAAGGGCATAAGTGGGTGTAGCAGGCGCAGCGATGTCTCCAGTACCCGTATCAGGGTGCGGCGCGTGCCGCGCTTGGCTTCGACGCTGGCGTTGTCGTCCCACAGGACGGGCTTGGACAGTTCCAGGTACCAGTCGCAGTACTCATTCCAGATAAATTCGTAAATAGCCTGCGATGCCAGGTCGAAACGGTAGCTGGCGATGGCCCGCTCCACGTCCTGTTCGGTTTCCTGTAGGCGGCTGATAATCCAGCGATCGGCGAGGCTGCGTTCGATGGGCAGCGACTCGTCCTGGCCGCAATCTTCGCCGTCGCAGTTCATCATCACATAGCGCGCGGCATTCCAGATCTTGTTACAGAAGTTGCGGAAGCCTTCGATGCGGCCGATGTCGAACTTGATGTCGCGACCAGTGGATGCCAGCGAGAAATAGGTGAAGCGCAGTGCGTCGGTTCCGTAGGGGGCTATGCCCTCCGGAAACTCCTTGCGGGTTTGTTTCTCGATTTTTGCCGCCAGCTTGGGTTGCATCATGCCGGCGGTGCGTTTTTTCAGCAGGCTGTCCAGGTCAATGCCGTCGATCAGGTCGATCGGGTCGAGCACGTTGCCCTTGGATTTGGACATCTTCTGGCCCTGGCTGTCACGCACCAGGCCGTGTACATAAACCGTGTGGAAGGGCACTTCCTTGCGGAAATGCAGGGTCATCATAATCATCCGGGCAACCCAGAAGAAGATGATGTCAAAGCCGGTGACCAGCACGGAACTCGGATGGAAAATTTGCAGCTCTTCGGTTTCGTCGGGCCAGCCCAGGGTGGAGAACGTCCACAGTGCAGAAGAGAACCAGGTATCCAGCACGTCCGGGTCCTGGTGCAGGGCAATGTCGTCGGCCAGGCCGTGTTCGCTGCGCACCGCGGCTTCGGACTCACCGACATAGATGTTGCCTTCGCTGTCATACCAGGCGGGAATACGGTGTCCCCACCACAACTGCCGGCTGATACACCAGTCCTGGATGTCGCGCATCCAGGCGAAATAGGTGTTTTCCCACTGTTTCGGCACGAACTGAATATCGCCGTCTTCCACCGCCTTGATGGCGGGTTTGGCCAGCTCGCGGGCGTCTACATACCACTGGTCGGTCAGGTAGGGTTCGATCACGACACCCGAACGGTCGCCGCGGGGTACCTTTAGGGTGTGGTCGTCGATTTTTTCCAGCAGGCCAAGGGCATCGAGATCGGCGACGATTTGCTTGCGCGCGTCGAAGCGGTCCATGCCGACATACTGCTCCGGCGCTTCGCCGCCGATACGGGCGTCGTCGTCGAGGATGTTAATCATGACAAGCCCGTGGCGCTTACCCATTTCATAGTCATTGAAATCGTGGGCGGGGGTGATCTTCACGCAACCGGTACCGAACTCGCGATCGACATAATCGTCACCGATAATCGGGATCTGACGACCTGTCAGGGGCAACTCTACCATGCGCCCGATGAGATGCGCGTAGCGCTCATCTTCCGGGTGTACAGCCACGGCGGTGTCGCCGAGCATGGTCTCAGGACGGGTGGTGGCCACGGTAAGATGGCCTTCGCCGCCAGTGAGTGGGTAATTGAAGTGCCACAGGCTGCCCTGTTCCTCCTCGGAGATAACTTCGAGGTCGGAGATGGCGGTGTGCAGTACCGGGTCCCAGTTCACCAGGCGTTTGCCGCGGTAGATCAAGCCTTCCTTGTAGAGGCGGATAAATACTTCCTGCACCGCATTGGACAAACCTTCGTCCATGGTGAAGCGCTCGCGCGACCAGTCCATGGAGGCGCCCAGGCGGCGCAGCTGGCGGGTAATGGTGCCGCCAGACTCTTCTTTCCACTCCCAGACTTTTTCGACAAATTTTTCGCGGCCGAGATCGTGGCGGCTAATGCCCTGGGCTTCGAGTTGGCGCTCAACCACCATCTGGGTAGCGATACCGGCGTGGTCGGTACCGACCTGCCACAGGGTGTTGTAGCCCGCCATCCGATGGTAGCGAATCAAGGCGTCCATGATGGCTTCCTGGAAGCCGTGGCCCATGTGCAGGCTGCCCGTCACATTGGGCGGGGGAATCATGATGCTGTAGGCCTCATCGCCGCCCTGCGGGGCGAAATAGCCTTTCTCTTCCCATTCCTGGTACCAGCGGGTTTCGATATCTGCGGGTTGGAACGTTTTATCCATGCTCGAGTGAATCCGGGGGTCAAAATAAGGGGCGCGATTATACGCGAAGGTGCCCGGTTATTATAGAAGCAGGCAGAGGGTTTGATTTGTGCCAGGGGGCGCTTTGAATCCCGGCCTTCGGGGGAGTGTCGGGGCGTTACAAGTCGTGTTTTTCGAGCTGGTAGCCCCGGTCCTTGTAGAACATCCAGGACTCGCGCAATGCCGCCAGACTGTCTTCGTCCTGGGTGACAACTTCGGCCACACGCGCAAACCGGCTGAAAAACGCCGGGATGTCCAATTGCAGGTTGATCATCAGGTCGTTGTGATCACCCGGATCCTGCCCCCAGCCTATGCCAATGGGCTGCGCCAGGGCGTCGCCGGCCAGGGCATGGGGGAGAAAACTGCTGGGTCGGTAGCTCCACAGGAGCTGGTCGAGGGCCTCTGCCTGAGCCCGGTCGACCGCATTGATGTAGATACGATGCCCCTGGGCGAAAGCCTTATCAGCCAGGCGCGCGGCGACGGTGAGGCGCTGGGACGCCTCAGCCGCCTGGACTACGTAGAAACCGACCCGGGTCATGCGCCGCGTTAGCCTGCGCGATCTTGCAGGTAGCGGGTCAGCAGGCTCACGGGGCGACCCGTAGCGCCTTTGGGTGCACCACTCCAGGCAGAGCCCGCAATGTCGAGGTGGGCCCAGTCGTAGGCCTTGGTGAACTCCGACAGGAAGCACGCAGCGGTGACACTGCCGCCGCCAGGGCCGCCAATATTGGCAAGATCGGCAAAATTGCTTTTCAGCTGGCGGGTGTAGTCGTCCCATAGCGGCATGCGCCAGGCGCGATCGTGGCTCTCGGTGCCCGCTGCCAGGAGCTGCTCGGCCAGCTCATCCTGATTGGCGTACAAACCGGTGGCGTGTGCCCCCAGCGCGATAACACAGGCGCCGGTGAGTGTAGCGATGTCGATGACTGCTGCAGGCTTGTAGCGCTCCACATAGGTAAGCGCATCGCACAGCACCAGGCGACCCTCGGCATCGGTATTAAGCACTTCAATGGTCTTGCCTGCCATGCTCGTTACCACATCGCCGGGCTTGGTTGCGCGGCCGCTGGGCATGTTTTCCGCGGCGGCGACCACGGCCACCACATTCAGTGGCAGGTTCATTTGGGTTACCGCTGTCATGGTGCCGAATACGCTTGCAGCGCCGCCCATGTCGTATTTCATTTCGTCCATCTTGGCGCCGGGCTTGAGGGAAATGCCGCCGCTATCAAAGGTAATACCCTTGCCGACCAGCACGTAGGGCTTGTCACTCTTCTTGCCGCCGTTGTACTCCATGACGATGAGTTTGGCGGGTTCGTCGGTGCCAGCAGTGACAGACAGCAGTGAACCCATACCCAGCTCACGCATTTTCTTCTCGTCGAGAATTTGCACTTTTACCTGCTTGTGGCTGCGGCCCAGCATGCGAGCCTGGGCTGCAAGGTGCGTGGGCGTGCAGTAGTTGCCGGGAAGGTCGGCCAGATGGCGTGCTACGTTAATGCCCTCGCCGGTAGCGGCACCGGTTGCGAGCGCCTTTTCAGCCGCTGCTTTACTCATGGTGCCAGCCACAACCAACTTATTGAGCGCCATGGGCGGACGCGGCTTGGACACCGTTTCGGTATATCGATAGGCGCGGGACGTGAGATCCCTGGCCAACATGTCCAGCAGCCAGGCTTCGTCGGCATCGGTGACAGGAATCTCACCGATGAGCAGCAAGGCGTCCTTTGCGTCCAGGTGGTTGAGAGCGGTGTACAGGCCCTTGGCAAAATCGCGTGCTGCGGCGCGGTCAAAGGACTTCTTCTCGCCGCAACCTATCAGCAGGACGCGCTTGAGCTTGCCGCAGCCCAGCAGCGTGTGGCCTTCGCCGGTTTTGCCTTTGAAATCGCCCAGTTCGATAGAAGCGCTGATCGCGCCGCCACAGGCCTTGTCCAGTGCTTTGGCCTGGCCTTTCAGGGCTTCGCCTTTGAACAGCGGCAATACGGCGCAGGCGCTGCTCGCCTTGCTTGCGTCTTCGACTTTGCGAGCGGAAAACTTGATGGTAGTCATGGGGGAATTGCCTCGTAGTATCAACGGGCGATAGTGTATGATGTTGCGGACATAAACTGAACCGAAAAAGCCCGCTGCAGCAGACGCCCCGGCATGAGAATTTTACGCTACCTAACCCGCGAAGTACTCACCCACATGCTGGCTGTGAGCTTTGTCTTGCTGGTGATTATTATCAGCGGGCGTTTCGTCAAGTATCTGGCCGAGGCCGCCGTCGGCGATCTGGCGGCCAATGTACTGTTGCCGGTGATGTTCTATCGCCTGCCCGGGTTCCTCGAACTGATAATTCCTCTGGGGCTGTTCATCGGCATTCTCATGTCTTACGGCCGCCTCTACGTCGAAAGTGAAATGGTGGTGCTCTCCGCCTGTGGCGTCAGCCCGTCCCGGCTGGCCCGCTACACGCTGGTGCCGGCAGTGATTGTGAGTGTGCTAGTAGGGGTGCTCAGCCTCTGGGTGACGCCCATGGGGGCATCGCGTTCCGAGGCGCTGCTGGACGACCCGGAATCCTCACAGGGGCTGCATGCCATGGCCGCGGGGCGGTTTCAGAGCCGGCGCGCTAGCGATACCGTCAGCTATGCCCAGCGTATTGATCAGGACGGCACGATGTACTCGGTTTTTCTGTCCCAGCGCGAGCGCGACAGTAGCGGTAATCTGCGCATGGTGGTCACGGTGGCAGAGGAGGCCGAGATGATTCTCGATGGGGTCTCCGGCGCCCGTTACCTGGAGTTACGCAACGGCTATCGCTACAGCGGATATCCGGGCAACATGGACTATGATATCGCCCAGTTCGATACGTTTGGCGAAATGATTCCCGAGCCGGAGGGCGGTATTCGCACCGCCGACCCTGTCGATGGTCGCGCAACCTCACGGCTGTGGGCCTCCGACAGCCTGGAAGACAGGGCGGCACTGCAGTGGCGTTTGTCGATTCCCCTGATGGTGCCTATTGTGGCGGTCATTGCCATGTGCCTGAGCCGCACCGATCACCGCCGCGGCCGCTACGCGAAGATGGCTCCGGCGTTTCTCATTTACCTTGCTTACCTGATGTTGCTGGCGAATGCTCGAACGGCCTTTGCCGAGGGCGGTGGGGTGCCCGGCGGTTTGTGGTGGGTGCACTGCCTGTTCGCCCTGGTGGCGCTCGCTATGTTGTATGGCGACAGCCTGCGCACTCGATTCACCTACTGGAGGCGGAATCGTGCGTCAGCTTGATCGCTACATCGGAAAGACCGTGTTGATGTCCATTCTGCTGGTGCTGGTGGTCATCGTGGGACTGGACGGCATTGCCGCATTTATCGACGAATCCGAGGATGTGTCCGAGACCTACACCTTTGGCAAGGTCGCTCTCTACGTATTGCTCACCCTACCAGGGAGTTGCTACGAATTTATTCCCTTTGCCGCGCTAATCGGCTGCATGCTGGGCCTGGGTCAACTGGCAACTTCCAGTGAGTTGGTGGTTATGCGTGCCGCCGGGGTCTCCATAGGACGGCTTACGTGGCTGGCGCTGAAGCCGGCATTGGTGATCGCGCTGGTGGGGTTTGTGTTGGGCGAGTTTATGGCGCCGCGCACCGATCAGATGGCGGAAACCCAGCGTGCGCTTGCGCAGAATCCGGGAGAGAGTTTTTCCGGCAGGCACGGTGTTTGGAACCGTGAGGGAAATACCTTTTTCCATTTCAATGCCGTGGAACCCCAGGGCATTGTGCACGGTATCACCCTGTTACAGATGGACGACCGCAACCAGCTGCAGTCATCGCTGCGCGCGCGTCAGGCGGTGTATCAAGGCACGCACTGGGTCATGGAAGATGTGGTGCAAACCAATTTCAGCAGTTGGCAGACCAGTCGCGAGGAGCACGCCAGCCTGCGCTGGGATACGGGGATTACACCGGAGCTGTTGTCACTTGTGATTGTGGAGCCGGGGCAATTGCCGCTGGCGGACCTGTATCGCTATAGCCGCTACCTGCAGCAACAGGGCTTGGAGTCAGAAGATTATCAGCTGGCCCTGTGGCGCAAGCTGTTTCAGCCGCTGGCTGTGAGCGCCCTGGTGTTGATAGCGATTTCCTTCATCTTTGGCCCGCTGCGCGAGGGCACCATGGGCTTTAGGATATTTGCCGGTGTGATTGTCGGGATCGTCTTTCGGACCAGCCAGGATTTGCTGGGGCCGGCCAGCATGGTTTTTGGCTTCCCGCCCATTTATGCGGCTCTGGGGCCAATTATTCTGTGTATGCTGGCCGGGATTCTATTGCTCATGCGCGCAAGGTAGGCCCGGGGCCCTTTGTTTGGGTCAGTTGGCCTCGGGATTGAAGCCTACTTATCCCTGCTGGCTTTAGGCAGCAAGATCAGCTCCGTGCCGGACAGGTAGTCGTGCCAGTAGCGGTGATTGCGATCCACCAGTTTCCACCAGTAGCCCAATCCCAGACACGCGGCACTGATAGCCGCCCCGAGGCAGCGCAGTAAGACCTGGCCTGCGTTGATCCTGCCGCCGTCGGACCGCACCAGTTTGATACGCCAGGCCTGCATGCCCAGGGTCTGGCCATTCTTGAGCCAGAAGGCGCCAAAAAAAAGTATCAGTGACAGAGCTGTGAGGACTTGTCCCGCCAGTGGCGGCAACACCTCCCGTTCACCGCCGCTCAGCTGTACCGCTACGCCCAGCCCCAGGGCGTTCACCACAAAGATCAGCGCGATGACCAGCAAGCTGTCGTAAATCATTGAGGTGAAATGGCGTAGGATCGAGGGCGATGGCCCAGCTGGGTCCGTTGCAGGCGGCGGCTCGTTGACGATGTCTTTACTCATGGCGCCGTAGTCTACCACCATTGCGCTTCGATTAATGTTCGTTAATGGAGCCGGGGATTCGGGCTGTGCTACATTGCGCGTCGAGTAATAGAGTAATTCCTTATGCAAGTTTTGCTGGTTGAAGACGACCAGGCCCTGGCCGAGTTTATCGGCACCGAACTACAGCGCAGTGGCAGTAGCTGTGTGCACTGTGATGACGGTGATCAGGCCTACGCCACCGCGCTCGAGGGCGCGTTCGATGTCATGGTGGTCGACCGCATGCTGCCCGGACGTGATGGCCTGACCCTGATTCAGGATTTGCGTCGCCAGGGGCTGACCACGCCGGCACTGGTGTTGAGTGCTCTGGGCGAAGTCGATGATCGGGTGCAGGGCCTTAAATCCGGTGCCGATGATTACCTGGTAAAACCCTTTGCCATCGATGAACTACAGGCACGACTGCAGGTCTTGTTACGTCGAGGGTCTGCAGGTGGCAATGAAACCGTGACCCGCTTGCAGGTGGCCGATCTCACCATGGATTTACTCCAGCAGCAGGTCGACAGAGGCGGTGTTTCGATTAATCTGCAACCGCGCGAGTACCGCTTGCTCGAATACCTGATGCGTCACGAGAGTCAGGTTGTCACCCGGACCATGTTGCTTGAGCATGTCTGGGGCTATAACTTCGATCCACAGACGAACGTGATTGATGTGCATATCTCGCGACTGCGGCAGAAGCTCGACAAGGAGTTTGAGCAGCCGCTGCTGCACACCGTACGCGGCGCCGGTTATCGCCTCGGTCACGGCGCCGAGTAACCGCCGTGAATTTTCGCGAGGTTATCGCCAGCCTCACTTTCCGCTATATCGCCAAGTATCTGCTGGTACTTAGCGCCGCAGTGACGGCGCTGATGGCCAGTCTCTACGCCCTGTATAGCTATGCGTACTTTCATGATCTGGGCTCGAGTATCGTGGAAGAGCACGAAACCCTGAAACTGATCTATCGGGGGCAGGGCATGGACGGCCTGGGCAAGTATGTCCAGGACCAGCGGCAGAGCTGGTACGTTGATCGCTTTCATTACCTGATTCGGGATGGCGAAGGGAACACCCTATTAGGCGATTTGCCTGCGGGCACCAGTTACAGCGAGTTTGAAGACGGCTGGCTGGGCTTTGAACTGGCACTGCTGGAGTGGGGCGAGGAGGTGGGCGTTGAGTTTCTGGCCCGCCAGGTACAGTTAGACGAAAATGTGTTTGCACTGGTGGCGCGCAGTTTTGACGAAGCGGGCAAGCAGGGCAGGGTTGTCGTGGCCATGCTTTATCGCACCATGGCGGCGACGATTCTTCTGGGGCTGATCGGTGGTTTCTTTGCCGCGGCCCGCAGCCTGCAGCGAGTGGACTGGTTGAGTCGGGAGATGTCGCGGATTATTCGCGGCGACCCTTCCCAGCGGCTGGATGTGGACCGCGAGAAGGGCCAGGTAAAACAGCTGGCCCTGATGATGAACGAAATGCTCGACCAGACTGAGTCCCTCATGCAGGGGGTGCGCAGTGTATCGGACAATATCGCCCATGATCTGCGCACACCGCTGAGCCGCATGCGCAACCAGTTGAGCCAGCTGCAAGATAATGTGACACCGGATCGCAGTGCGGACGTGGAGCATCTACTGGCGGACTGTGATGCGCTGTTGACCTCGTTCAATGCCGTACTGCGCATTTCTGCCCTCGAGGCAGGTAGCCGTTATGCCGGTGGCACCGAGCTCGACCTGGCGGCGCTACTGGAGGATGTAGGCGACCTCTACGAACCGGTGGCTCACGACAAGGGCATCGAATTCAGCGTGAGCGCCGCAGGCCCACGCTACTGTGAAGGTGAGGCCGACCTGCTGTTTCAGATGTTTGCCAATGTGCTAGATAACGCCATCAAGTACACGCCGGAGGGCGGTCGTGTTGCGGTGAATCTGCAAGTGGGAAGTGGTGCCGAACTGCGGGTCAGTATCAGCGATACGGGGCCTGGTATATCAGCCGAGCACTGGGAAGATGTGTTCCGGCGTTTTTACCGGGTTGAGCCCAGCCGCTCTGGCCAGCCAGGCCATGGACTGGGCCTGAGCATGGCGCAGGCCATTGCTCACTATCACCATGGCGCCGTGGATCTGCATGACAATCACCCCGGCTTGCGGGTAATAATCAGCCTGCCGCGTCGGGTCCGGAGCTAGTCTTTCAGGGCGATGTGATCGGTGTCAGGCGCGGTGGCGGTTTCCGTCCTGCGGAATTCTTCTTCCAGTACTGCACTGCCTTCCGGTGCGAGTACGATCGACGACAAGTCCAGATCCGGGGCCTCGGCTTCCGGGGTCGCACAATCGGCAAAATCGGTACCCTCGGGAGACAGGTCGAGGTCATCGGTGTCGGGTGCCAATGGTGTCTCGTCCGCAGACAGGGTGGGGATCTCTTCGCCTGCGTCACCCATACTCAGGTGGGAGGTGTCCGGCGCAGCTGGTGCTGCAGAAGACGGCTCACTCAGGCGTGTCGCCGCCGCATCAACGGCAAGCGTACCGGTGTCGATATCTCTGGCTTCAGTCACCGTGCGCTCTTCGGGGCGCAGTACGTCACTTTGTGGAGGGGCGAGTGTGACGCCATCTTCATCCGCAGCGGGTGCGGAAGGCGGGGCTGGTTGCGAGATGCCGGCATCGGGGCCCCAGCGAGCGCGGCAATGCGCTCCGTTGCGGTTTGTGGAGGAGCGGCTGGCGGTGGCTCCACCGGCTGTGGCGCGGCGGCCGGCGATGCGGCGGGTTTGGATTGGGGCGGCGCAGAGGCATCCGCTGGATCGGCAGTCTTGATGACCGGACGCGCCCCGACTTTCTCCATGGCTTGCTTGTATTTGAGCGCCGTGGGCTTGTCGCAGTCTCGCTTCACCATGTGCATGCGACCGTTAAAGAGCTTGTTCACCATGGCTTCGTTGGCCTTGAACAACTGGCCAATACCCTGGCGAACTTTGGCCAGGTCCTGACCGGCGAGGACTTCACCGGCGAAATAAACGTTGTAGCGCGTATCCATCATCCTGACTCCTGTCGATGACACGTTCCAGTATACGCAGATTGACCGTTGGGGTCTTGCCGCAGAGCACCGCGGATCTGGTAATATGGCGGTTTGCAACTTGCTGGCGTTTCCGGTTTGAGCGATAGCGTCCCCACTCGTTTTATGAATACCCTGCTGCGCATGGTGAATGCCCGCGGCTACGATTTCAGCGCAATGCTCGCTGAGGCGGGCATTGAGTTCAATCCATTGGATGAGCACTCGCCCGGATATCGCAGCGAGACTACCGCAATGCAGTACTCGCAGGTCTATCAGCAGGTATTGCGGTTGCTGCAGGATGAGACCTTCGGCGTTACGGGCAGTGAGTTGGTGGCGCCAGGCGCCTTTCGCATGATGTGTTACTGCATTATTTCCTGCGACAACCTCGGCCAGGCCATTCAGCGCGCATCAGAGTTTTACCGCACCTTCTTCGATGAGCGTAGTCAGCTGTACGCGAACTTTTCCCAGGTTCATGCCCGGGTAGGTTATCGCACCATCGATCGTCGAGAGCGTCCCCAGGTGGGGCCTGCTGACGCCTATGGACTGCAGGTCTGGCACCGTTTCTTCGGCTGGCTCTGCGGTCGACCGATAAAACTGCATCGGGTGGATTTTACCGGTGAACCGCCGGCTAATCCCGACAAGTATGAGGAGTTGTTCCACTGCCCGGTCTACTACGGTCAGCCCAACGACTTGCTGTATTTTGACAGCGAGTGCCTGGCCTGGCCTGTGGTTCACACTCAGCATTCACTGCGTGAATTCCTACGCACCGCGCCCTATCAAATGCTGATTATGGACAGCCACCCGGGCAGCGATAATTTGTCGGCCCAGGTGCGGGCCATGATTGGCCACGATTTCAGCGCCGGGTTTCCCAGTTTTGAAATGATCTGCAGTGCCCTGGCGATGTCGGCACCCACGCTGCGCCGGCGTCTGAAGCGCGAGGGAACCACATTCCAGCAACTTAAGGATGACGCCCGCTGTGAGGCGGCCAAGCTGTGCCTTAATCGCCACGATCTATCAATTAACGAAGTTGCACTGGAGATGGGGTTTACCGACCCGAGCGCATTCCATCGTTCCTTCAAGAAATGGACAGGGCAGACTCCGGGCCAGTTCCGCGCCACTTTAAAACGCGATTGATGGCCCGTAAACGCGTATAATGCGGGCCTCTTTAGAGGTATTAGCATGATAGTCCAGACCGAAATTGAATCTATTCTTGGCGAGCAGTTCCAGCCCGCTCACCTGCAGGTGGAAAACGAGAGCCATATGCACAGCGTGCCACCGAATTCGGAAACCCACTTCAAGGTTGTCATTGTCACCGACGCTTTTGAAGGTAAGCGTAAAGTGGCCCGGCACCAGCAGGTTTACGGTGCGTTGGCGGCCCAGCTGGAAGGCCCTGTCCACGCGCTCGCCCTGCATACCTATACGGCAGCCGAATGGGCTGAGCGCGAAGGCGCACCGGCGTCCCCCGATTGTCTGGGCGGTTCCAAGGCGGAGGCGCAGTAGGTCGTGGGTGAGTTTGTAGTTGCGGCACTGTACCGATTCGTCACTCTCGAAGACTACCGAGATATGCGCGAACCCCTGCTGGACACCTGTATCCGGCACGGCATTAAAGGCACTTTGCTGCTCGCTGAAGAGGGCATTAACGGCACGATAGCGGGGTCTCGTGAGGGTATCGATGCGGTCCTTGACTACCTGCGCCAGGATCTACGTCTGGCGGCTCTGGAGCACAAAGAGTCGGTGGACGATGTCATGCCGTTCTACCGCATGAAGGTGAAGCTCAAGAAAGAAATTGTGACCATGGGCGTGGACGGTATCGACCCGAATAAAGTAGTCGGCACCTATGTCCAGCCCAAGGACTGGAACGCACTGATCGATGATCCCGATGTGTTGCTAATCGATACTCGCAATGACTACGAGTTTGAAATCGGCACCTTTCGCGGCGCAGTCGATCCCCACACCGACAGTTTCCGTGAGTTTCCCGAGTATGTGCGCAGCCATCTCGATCCATCCAAACAAAAGAAAGTGGCGATGTTCTGCACCGGCGGTATTCGCTGCGAAAAAGCGTCGGCATTCATGCTTCAGGAAGGGTTTGAAGAGGTTTACCACCTCAAGGGCGGTATTCTCAAATATCTCGAGGAAGTGCCGGCCGAAGAGAGTGCCTGGGAAGGCGAATGCTATGTCTTCGACAATCGTGTGGCAGTCAATCGCGAACTGGAAAAGGGCAGCTACGACTTGTGCTTCGGTTGCCGCATGCCCATTACCGATGAAGACAAACACTCGGAGCAATATCGGGCCGGAATATGCTGCCCCCGGTGCGCAGATCGCTTAACGCCAGAGCAAATGGCCCGCTTTGAAGAGCGCCAGAAACAGACACAGCTGGCGGCCGAGCGCGGCGAACGCCATGTCGGTGCCATGCCCCCTGCGCGGCAAATCAACGAAGCGCCAGATTCAGCGGCGAGCGAAAACCTTCTACGGGCACGAAAATGCTGACGCCAGCGCTGTCCCCACGCGAGATGACGCCGGTGAGGCGTGCCTGCCCCTGATCATCAAGTTGAATGACTGCGCCCCCTGAGGCGCCCTTATAGGCCTGGCAATTGCTTGTGCTGGCGCCAGGCTGTTGTGCGGTAATCCGGCAATCGACGTGGTATGTCATTACCTGTCCGTCCTGTCCCAACCCCTCGTCGCCTGAATAACCAGCCATCACCACGGCCCGCGTAGCATCTGCCCGAACCGGGTCTATCGTCAGTCCGCGCACCGTAGTGGCATCGACGGGCCTGGCCAGCTGCAGTACTGCCCAGTCGGCATGCATATCGCCGCCGGTATCCAGTCGTCGTGCCTCGAGGGTGATCGGCTGGTGACTATTCGGCAGAAGGGTGAACAGAATGGGCCGGCTGAGGTCCTGGTAGTACTCCAGACAGTGCCAGGCGGTGACGACAATATCTGCGCGTCGGCTGTCCGGCGCGCTGGCCACTAGGGTGCCACTGCAGTCTTCGCGCTTGTGACGACGATAGCCATTTTCGACGCGGCTGCCCGGAACCTCGAGTTTACCCACGGCCTGGAGCCATGCCGGTGACGCTGTGGAATAGGCGAGGCGTTGCTCTGCCTGGGCAGGCAGTGCCAGGCACATTGCAGTGAACAGCGAGGGCAGGGTGATACAACGCACGGGAAATACTTGCTCCGGGTTTAATGCATGAGTCCAGTCGAGCTTGGCGCTGGCACGGCGCGGCCCTAGGATGAAGTGATACTAGAGAAACAGGCATCGCCGGTAAAGGACCCAAAGAGACTCACCATGGAGCAACAACAAAACATTGTAGCGCTGGTCACAGGTGCTAGTCGGGGTGCCGGCAAAGGGATTGCGCTGGCGTTAGGCGCTATGGGAGCGACGGTTTACGTTACAGGCCGTTCGCGCGAAGAGGGTTACGCCGCTTTACCCGGCACTGTTGATGCCACTGCGGCAGCGGTTACTGGTGCCGGTGGGACGGGCGTCGCGGCTTACTGTGATCACGCCGACGATGCGCAGGTTGAGGCGTTGCTGGCGCGTATCGACGATGAGCAGGGCAAGCTCGATATTCTGGTGAACAATGCCACCGCATTACACGATGCCCTGACTGAGGCCGGACCCTTCTGGGAAAAACCACTGGCCCTGACCGAGATCTGGAATGTGGGCATGCGATCGCACTACACCACCACTTATTTCGCAGCCCCGCTGTTGCTCAAAAGTCAGCGCGGTCTGGTGGTGAACACCTCTTCCTTTGGTGGGCGCATCTATATGCACGGTCCGGCCTATGGCGCCGGCAAGGCCGCCATCGACAAGATGGCCCACGACATGGCCTACGACTTCCGGCCCTATGGTGTGGCGGTTGTCTCTATCTGGATGGGGCTGTTGCTGACTGAGCGCAGTCAGCGCGTATTTGATGCCGAACCGGACAAGTACGCTGAGCTTATCCCCACCTGTGAAAGCCCGGAGTTTACCGGCAGAGTGATTGCTGCGCTGTATCGCGATCCGGCGCTGATGTCGCGTTCGGGCAAGGTCTGGGTAGGCGCCGAATTGGCCGAAGAGTTTGGCGTTACCGATACCGACGGCCGCCAGCCGCCATCGCACCGGGCGTTTTTCGGGCCGACGACCTCGTTCGGCGACGCGGTAGTCGAGTAGCGCTAAATACCCTAAATGGAGGATGCGGACGCTTTCCTCCGAACGTACATTAGGCCACACATGCGGTCAGCCGCTCTGGCCATCCGAATCTTGGAACAGGTAGAAAGATTATGAATGAATACGGACTTGAATCCCCCCGCGCCCAGCAACTCATTGAGGCAGCACGTGCCATGGGGCCTGCCTTGGTTCAGCGCCGTGCCCAGGCCAAGACGGAGCGTCGGGTGCCTGACGCTACAGTCCAGGACTTCCACGATGCGGGATTCTTCAAGATCCTGCAGCCGGAGCAGTGGGGCGGTTACGCCATGGATCCGCAGGTGTTCTACATGGTGGGCTATGAAGTGGCGCGTTTCTGCCCCTCCAGTGCCTGGATCCTGGGCGTGATTGCAGTGCACAACTGGCAGCTGGCGGTATTTGATGACCAGGCTGCGCAGGATGTCTGGGAGAAAGATCCCACGGTGCTCATCTCCTCTTCCTATGCGCCAGTTGGCAAGGTCAAGGTTGTCGATGGTGGTTTCCGCCTCAGTGGTCGCTGGAGTTTCTCCAGTGGTTCCGAGCACTGCAAGTGGGCATTCCTGGGTGCAGTTGTACCGACGCCGGAAGCGCCCTTTGATATGGCCAACTACCGCACGTTCCTGGTGCCGATTGAAGACTATGAAATTGCTGACAACTGGGATGTGGTTGGTCTACAGGGCACCGGCAGCCACGACATCGTTGTTGATGACGTGTTCGTGCCTGAGCACCGTACCCACAAATCTATGGACGGTTTCCTGTGTGACAACCCGGGCAACGCTGTCAACGACGCACCGCTGTACCGTATGCCGTTTATGCAAGTGTTCGTGCGCGCAGTCTGCACGGCCACGCTGGGCGCCTGTGAAGGTGCTCTGCAGTCGTTTATCGATGTGGCCAAGACCCGTCAGGTCGGTCCTAACAAGATGAAGGACGATCCCTTTGCGCGCCAGTTGGCCGCCGAGGTACGTACTGAAATTGAGGAAATGAAACTGGTGATGGTGCGCAATTTCGACGCCATGATGGAGCGCTGCCGTGCCGGCGAGGCGATCGCCGTGGACGATCGTATCCGCTACCGCTACGATTCGGCGATTGTTGCCGATCGCTGCCTCGCCCTGTCCAGCCGCATGCTGAAAGCGTCGGGTTCCGGTGGCGTGCGTCAGGGCAGTGAATTGCTCGACTACCACCTGGATATTCTGTGCAGCCAGGCACACGTGGCAAACCATTCGGTTCCGTTTGCCAACAACATGGGTGGTGTTATGTTTGGTGCCGAGAACATGGATTACGCTATCTGATTGACGCGCAGGGAATGACGCCAATGAAAATGAATGGACTGCTACCCGAGGCCAACTACGCCAAGTGTGCGAACGGCCACACCATCCACTATATCGATGAGGGACAGGGTGATGTCGTGGTATTCCTGCACGGTTCGGGCCCGGGAGCCAGTGGGCATTCCAACTTCAAGGGAAACTATCCTTTCCTGGTAGAAGCGGGGTATCGCTGTATCGTTCCCGATCATATCGGCTACGGTTTTTCGGATAAGCCCGACGATGTCGATCACCCGCTGTCGTTCTTTGTCGAGTGCATCAAGCAGACCTTGAACGTAGCCGGTGTTGATCGCTGCACCCTGGTGGGTAATTCGCTGGGCGGCGCAGTGGCCTTTGGCCTCGCCCTGGAGCATCCTGAATTGGTGGAACGCCTGATTCTGATGGCGCCGGGTGGGCTTAACGATCTGCCTGAATATCAGGCCATGCCAGGCATGCAGCAGGTATTCAAAGCCTTTGGCTCCGGTGAGCCGGTGACGCCTGCCACCATGAAAACGCTGTTTGCTACTGGCCTCATGTACAACGGCGATCTCGCAACCGATGAACTGGTGGCGGAGCGCATGCAGATTATGCAGATCATGAATGGCCACGTGATGGCGACGATGCAAATCCCGAATCTGGTGGATCGGTTGGCCGACATCACGGTACCTTGCCTGGCGTTCTGGGGCATGGATGAGAAAATGATGCCCGAGAGCGGCCTGCATAAAATGGTCAAGGGAATACCGCATCTGCGTACTATTCTGGTCAACGAATGTGGCCACTGGGTTATGGTTGAACACGAAGGTGTGTTCAATCGCGCCTGTCTGGATTTCCTGCAGCACGGCTGAGAACTCGCAGCCGGACAATCAATTTGAACCCGCCTCAGGAGCAGGGGAGTGTAGAATAGCGCTCCCCTGTCCCGTTGGTGACAACGCTATGGAACAACAGAAAATCGAACAGCTAGGCGACGAACTGTACGCCGCCATGCGCGAGTGCCGCACCCTGGCACCGCTGACAGATCGCGAGAGTGATATTACTGTCGAGGATGCCTATCACATCAGCCTGCGTATGTTGAATCGCAGGCTGGACCTCGATGGCGAGAAAGTCGTTGGCAAGAAAATCGGTGTTACCAGCAAGCCGGTGCAAGATATGCTCGGTGTGTTTCAGCCGGACTTCGGTTTTCTCACCGACGCCATGGTTTACCCTGACGCTGCTGACATTCCAGTGGCTGGAAACCTGATTCAGCCCCGTGCCGAGGGCGAGATCGCGTTTCGTCTGAAAAAGGATCTGGTGGGCCCGGGGGTGACCGAGGCGGACGTACTAGACGCCACTGAGACCATCATCCCCTGTTTTGAAATTGTCGATTCGCGAATCGATGACTGGCAGATCAAAATTCAGGACACCGTGGCCGACAATGCCTCCTGCGGCGTCTATGTGCTCGGTGAGAACGAAGTGGATCCCAAGGACTTCGACTTGCCGAACCTCAAAATGAAGATTTACAAAAACGGTGAATTCCATTCTGAAGGCCTCGGCAGTGCTGTGCAGGGCAATCCGCTGACTGCGGTGGCCTGGCTTGCCAATACCCTGGGTGAGTTCGGGATACCCTTCAAGGCCGGAGAAGTGATTCTTTCGGGCTCATTGGCACCATTGATTCCGGTGGTTGCCGGCGATGAAATGCGCCTGGAGCTGGAAGGCATTGGCGACTGCAGCTGCAAATTTGTGTAGGTGATTGACTCTGTGTGATCGGCAGTGTCAGTGCCGGCATGCATCGACCCTACCGCAACCCACGCATTGAGAGATAGATATGACTCAGAAGATCAAGGCAGCCATCATTGGCCCCGGCAATATCGGCACCGACCTGCTGATGAAGGCTATGCGCAGTGACGTCATTGAGCCGGTCTGGATGGTCGGGGTAGAACCTGATTCACCGGGCCTGGCCCGCGCCCGGGAAATGGGATTGAAGACCACTCACGAGGGTGTCGATGGCATGGTGCCGCACATGCAGGCGGACGGTGTGCAGATTTGTTTTGATGCCACGAGCGCCTACGTTCATGCCGAGAACAGCCGCAAGGTGAATGAGCAGGGTGCGGTCATGATCGATCTGACGCCGGCGGCCATTGGCCCGTTTTGTGTACCACCGGTCAACCTCGCGGAGGCGGTAGCGCAGAAGGCCATGAACGTGAATATGGTGACCTGTGGCGGCCAGGCAACGATTCCCCTCGTGGCCGCTGTTAGTAGGGTGCAAAAAGTTGCATACGGCGAGATTGTGGCCACCGTCAGCTCCAAGTCTGCCGGCCCCGGTACCCGCAAGAATATCGATGAGTTCACGCGTACCACCTCCCGCGGTATTGAGATCTGTGGCGGCGCCGACAGCGGCAAGGCCATTATTATTATCAATCCGGCAGAGCCACCCTTGATTATGCGCGACACCATTCACTGCCTGACTGAGGATGCGCCCGATGAAGCGGCGATTACCCAGTCGGTGCATGACATGATTGCCGAGGTACAGAAGTACGTGCCCGGCTACACCCTCAAGAATGGCCCCGTATTCGATGGCAAGCGCGTATCCATCTACATGGAGGTTGAGGGGCTGGGGGACTTCCTGCCCAAGTATGCCGGCAACCTGGACATCATGACTGCGGCGGGCCTGCGTACCGCGGAAATGTACGCCGAAGAAATTCTGGCGGGCAACTTCGTACCCACGGCGGCATAACCCACATCCAGCAGTGTGGCAATTGCGAGTGGCCCGCTGCCAATAGGTAAATTCGAGAGATAGAGCAATGGACCTGAAAGGAAAGAAAGTAACAGTTCACGATATGTGTCTGCGTGACGGCATGCACCCCAAACGCCACCAGATTACGGTGGATGAAATGGTTGCCGTGTCCAAAGCCATGGACGAGGCGGGCGTGCCCCTGATCGAAGTCACCCACGGCGACGGTCTTGGCGGTACTTCGGTGAACTACGGTTTTCCCGCGGCTACCGACGAGGAATATCTCACGGCGGTATGTAAGGAGGTGAACAATGCCAAGGTGTCAGCGCTGCTGCTGCCGGGGATTGGCACGGTCGATCACCTTAAGATGGCCGTGGATTGCGGTATCTCCACCATTCGGGTCGCCACCCACTGTACCGAAGCGGATGTCTCGGAGCAGCACATCAAGATGGCCGCTTCCATGGATGGCCTGGATACCGTTGGCTTTCTGATGATGGCCCACATGATTGAGCCCGAGGAGCTGTTGGCACAGCTGAAGCTGATGGAGGACTACGGTGCCAACTGTGTCTACATTACCGATTCGGCCGGCTACATGCTGCCGGACGACGTCACTGCCAGAGTTGCACTGGCCAGGGCAGAGCTTCGTCCGGAAACCGAGATAGGCTTTCACGGGCACCACAATCTGGCGATGGGTGTGGCCAATTCCATTGCCGCGGTGGCCGCCGGGGCGAACCGGATTGACGGCTCCATGGCGGGCCTTGGTGCCGGCGCGGGCAACACGCCGCTGGAAGTATTTATCGCTGTCTGCGACCGCATGGGTATCGAGACGGGTGTGGATACCTTCAAGGCCATGGATATTGCCGAGGACCTGATCACGCCCATGATGGATGAGCAGGTGCGTATCGACCGCGATGCCCTCACGCTCGGTTACGCAGGGGTTTACTCGTCGTTCCTGCTGTTTGCCAAACGATCAGCGGAAAAGTACAACCTCTCCAGCCGCGACATTCTGGTGGAACTGGGACGGCGGCGCACTGTGGGTGGCCAGGAAGATATGATCGAAGACCTCGCGCTGGATATGGCCCGGGAGCAGGGCACCATTTAGGCGGTATTCGCCCCAGACTGCGATTCGTCGCAAAGCGCTGGACCCGCGGGCAGTATTCACCAATACTGCCCGTTTTGGTTCTGGAGCCTTGCACGTGAAAATAATGACAAGCCTTGGCAGCGTTCTGCTGCTGGTTGTATCCCCGCTGGCCGCGCTTGCCGCCAAACCCGTCATCGAAACCCAGGATGACCTACCGCGCCATACCTACGAACTGGAATTAAAGGTCGTCGACCTCTATGCCAGCGAAAATCGCGAGACTCTGCTGGACCTCGCCGATCAGGTGCAGGCCGATATCGAGGGTGATCTTGAGAAGTATGATATTCGGGATGACAACACGGTTAAGGGTTTCTACTCTGTGCTGGGCACGATCGCGATTCTTGAAGGTCGCTGGCAGGACTACCTGGATTATCTCGGCAAGCGCCGTGAGCTGGAGAGCAAGGAAGCCAATCGCCTGACCATGGGCTTGTTCGGCGAGGCATTGGCGGCGGTAGAAATTGCCGGTAAGGGCGATGATGCCCAGGCCCTCAGAGCGGAGCTCAAAAGCCTTGTGGAGGCGCTCCCCTATGAGACAGTTCAGGACAACGTGAAGAGTGGCAAGGGCAGGGCGGAGATCCTTACCGAGGCGCTGGTCCTTGGTAATCTGGAGTCGTCGTTCCAACCCGTGGTCGACAATACTGGCGGCGAAATCAGCTACGATGTGGCATCCACGCTGGTGTCGGTCAGTTTTACCTTGGACGAGTTCATTCCCAATCGCGCGGTGGTCGGCGAGGTGTATGCCGACTTTATTGCCGCCAATGATTTGGCCAAGGAGGATATCTGGGCTGCGCGCGAGGTTGTGATTCCTGCGGATGCAGATGCGACACCGGTGATTGTGTCTGTGTGGGACAGTGGTGTGGACACGGTCATTCCCGGCCTGGCACAGCAATTGTGGACTAACAGCGATGAGATCCCCGGCAATAACATCGACGACGACAAGAATGGCTTTGTCGATGATGTGCATGGTTTTGCCTATAACCTTGATTCCGAGAAGGTGACGCAACTGCTGCGTCCGATCGAGCAGGACTTCGGTGTGAATCCCGCAGACTTGCAGGGGCACGCCAAAGGCCTGGGCGACAACAGTTCCAATATCGACAGCCCCGAGGCCGCTGCACTGCGCAAGTATATTTCCGGCCTGCCCCAGAACGAGGTACAGAGCTTCCTCGAAAATCTCAGCCTGTATGGCGGCTATGCCCACGGCACCCATGTCTCGGGTATTGCCCTGGCGGGTAACCCCTTCGCTGAACTGCTGGTGGCGCGGATGACCTATAGCCACACGCAAATGCCCCCCAAGCCGAGCATTGAACAGTCGGAACGCGATGCTGCGATGTTCCGCGAGGCAGGCCATTATTTCCGTGACAACGGTGTGCGGGCAGTCAATATGAGTTGGGGCGGAAGTGTACGCAGCTACGAGACCGCGCTGGAAGCGCACAACATTGGTGAGTCTCCCGAGGAGCGCAAGGCGCTGGCGCGGAAGATCTTCAAGATCGGCGACGCGGGTCTCAGAGAAGCGATTGGCGGTTCTCCGGACATCCTGTTTATTACCAGCGCCGGTAATTCCGACAACGATGTGACTTTTGACGAGTTCTATCCGAGCAGCTATGAGTACCCCAATTTGTTGACGGTAGGCGCGGTTGATATCGCGGGTGATGAGACCAGTTTCACCAGCCTCGGCAAAGTGGATATCTATGCCAACGGTTTTGAAGTGGAGAGCTATGTGCCAGGCGGCGACAGAATCCCCTTTAATGGCACGTCCATGTCCTCGCCCCAGGTGCTCAATCTCGCCGCCAAGCTGTTGGCCATGGCGCCGGACCTCAGTGTCGCTGAACTGCGCCAGTTGATTCTGGACGGTGCCGACGAAAAGCAGCTGGAAAGCCGCACCATTCTGCTCATGAATCCCAAGGCATCCATGGCCTTGCTGGAAAAACAGCTGGCCAAGTAACCACGGTGGGGGTTGAGTGGCTGCTGCTGCCGATTGCCTTTCTGACCTCGGCACTCGCCGCGGTCATGGGGCTGGGGGGCGGCATGCTGCTTATCGCGGCCATGCCGGGATTGCTGCCACCCCAGGCAATTATTCCGGTGCATGCCTTCACCCAACTGGCCAGTAATGCCTCTCGTGCAGGCTTTGCCTGGCGCCATATCGCCTGGGAGATAGTGCCCGCATTTACCCTCGGCGCTGTCCTGGGCGCCTGGCTGGGCGGTGAGATCTACGACCAGCTCGAGCTGAGTTGGTTGCCTGCCGTGATTGGTGTTCTGATTCTACTAGTGACCTGGGTGCCGATGCCGCAGGTGCCCGGCGGCGGACAGGTGGCGCTCACCGTACTGGGCTTTTACCAAACAGGGCTGGGCATGATTGCCGGTGCTACCGGGCCGCTGGGAGCCTCCCTGCTGATGCGACGCAATCCTGAGCGCGATTGGGTGGTGGTGAATACGGCACTGTATATGGCCCTTAACCATGCGCTGCGCCTGGCGGCTTTTGCGTTACTGGGTTTCAGTTTTGGCCCATGGTGGCCGTTGATGTTGGCCATGGCGGCAGCGGTCATTGTCGGTTCCTGGGTAGGAACGCGGCTGCGCGCTCGCATACCACAGCGAAACTTCACTAGACTCTTCAAAACACTGGTAACTGTGCTGGCTTTGCGTATGATCGCCATGCCTTTCTTCAGCTGACGGATCCGACATGTTTGCCACAATGAGCGACCAGCAACGCGGGGCTGCCTATGGTGTTACCGCGTATCTGATCTGGGGTTTCGCCGCACTTTACTGGGTGCAGACAGAGCCCGTGGATCCTCGCGATCTGCTCGCACATCGGGCCCTGTGGTCCGTGCCGTTTGTGTTTGTCTGTCTGTTGTTCAGAGATCGACTCAAGGCTGCGCTGGCGGTGTTCAAACAACCGCGCGTGCTGGGCATTATGGCTATAGCGGCAGCACTTAGCGGCACCAACTGGCTGGTTTTCCTGTGGGCTATTAGTAATGGTCAGGCGACTGAAGCGAGCCTGGGATACTTCCTGTTGCCGCTGCTCAACGTGGTCATTGGACTCACCCTGTTTGGCGAGCGCGTTGATCGGGCGCAGCAGGTGGGCATTGCGTTTGCGGTCGCGGCAGTGTTGTTACAGATCTTTCATCGCGGCGGTCTGCCTTTGGTATCGCTAGGCCTGGCGTGTACCTTTGGTTTATACGGTGCCATTCGCAAGAAGGTCAGCGTGAGCTCGCTGGAAGGTCTGTTTATTGAGACCTTGATGATGTCCCCCCTGGCGCTTTACTGGATGCACACCCATGAATGGGCGGGCCTGGGTGCGCATGGCCTGCGGGTAGATATGTTCTTGCTCGGGGCCGGCGCTATGACCGCGATTCCGCTGATCAGCTATGTCGCTTCGAGTCGCTTGTTGCCGCTGACCGCACTGGGACTGATCTTTTATATCGGCCCCACCGCGCAGTTGCTGGTTGCGCTGCTAATATTCAAAGAGCCATTCGATCTGGTTCAGGGCATTGCATTTGGACTGGTCTGGTGCGGGCTCGCTTTTGTGACAGTCGATGGCATCAGGCGCAGTCGCAAACGGCGCGCTCATCTGGACGTCAACAGGAGAGATTCGTGAATAGGTTTATTTGTAGTGTGGCGTTACTCGCGCTGGCGGGCTGCGCCACTTCCGAAACCCACACCCCGACCAGCACCGGCAGCACCAGCAATGAATTCCAGCCTGACGCCCGCCCGATTGCACAGACCTACGTCTACGAATGCACAGGGATGGATTTCATGACCCGTGTAGGCCCTGGTGAAATGGCTATCTGGCTGGAAGATCGCTACCTGGTGTTATCCCAGGTGCGCGCTGCTTCAGGCAGCAAGTATGTCGAAGGCGATGTCATGTTCTGGAGCAAGGGTCACGATGTGCTTCTGGAGGTGGACGGGATTCGCTACAGCGATTGCAGTCTCAATCCGCAACGTGCCCCCTGGGAAGACGCCCGCCGGAGGGGTGTGGACTTCAGGGCAGTCGGTAACGAGCCCGGTTGGGTGGTGGAAGTGCGCGACGGGCAGAATCTCCTGTTTAAAGGAGACTATGGCGCCACCGTGTTGTTGTTTCCCGATCCGGCCAAATCGGCGACAGGTAATGGCAGCGAGTACACCGCGCAAAGCGGTAAACACAGCCTGCGCCTGACTATTGAAGACGCCTTCTGCGCGGATACCATGGCGGACATAGAGTATCCCACCACGGTACAACTTGTTGTCGATGGCCGTAGCTATGCCGGTTGCGGACGCGAACTGGATTATCCCTGGGAGTAGCAGGCCGGGAATCCCCGCTTCACTCGGGTTCTGTTGACCCGGTTCAATGTTACGAATCACGCTCCCTTCTACGATATCCGTAAATATCGAGGGGACGACTATGCTCCTTGGTGGATGTCCATAGTGAGGAGTAACCCATGAAAAATGTAATCACCCTGGCCGCTGCCGTGCCACTTGCCGGCAGTACCGCGGCGGTACAAGCCTATGAGGCTGGTGACTGGATTCTGCAGGAGCCGACATTCCCCTAGGTGAGCACTGGGCCCTGAACGCAGGGGTCTGGTACATCGATATCGATACGACGGCCACGGTCACGCTCAAAGACGCGGGCGATAGCAAGGTCAGGTTTGACGTGGAAATCGATCCCTAGTTGTATAACGTCGGCATTGCCTACAAATTCTGAACCCCAGGATGGCCCGCTCACCTAGGGTCATCTGGCGCCTGGCCCGGCGCTTTTGAGTCGGGCTTTTTCTGCTTTTTTCCACCGGTGATGGTTCGGGCGATGTCGGTGCCGTTTGCGAAGGGCTATGCCGGTGTTATGGTGGTGTCAAAGCAATAACAACGGAGTACCAGCATGCCAGGCCAGAAGACCGTTCCCTTTTTTGTGTCCACCACACTGGCGGGAGTTCTGTTGATAGTGCCCGTGGCGTTGTTGGCCGGTGTTTTATTTTACGCTTACGGCCTGTTGGTAGAGCTGGCACAACTGTCGGGCCTGCAGTTGCCGTTCAGTGATTTCCTCAATGGTTTGATTATCGGTCTCGGTGCGCTGGTCAGTGTAATCGTTATATGTTTTTTCATTGGCCTGGCTTTGCGCACTAGTATTGGTAACGTCATCGAACACAAGTACCAGGGACTGCTGGACAAATACGTACCCGTTGTCGGCATGCTGCGCGGCCTGGTTATGCAAATTGTAGGTGGCAACGACGCCGTGGCGAAATTACGTCCCGCAGAGGTGTGCCTGCACGGGGGGGCAGGTCGTCAATACGGTTTGATTGTTGAAGAACTGCCCGACGGGCGCGCAGTGGTATTCGTGCCTACTGTGCCGGCTGCAACCATTGGTCAAATTTATGTCTTAACCGCTGACGCGATCACCGAACTCGATACTCCCGTTCAGGATATGCTCAATGCGGTCACTCAATGGGGCGCAGGCGCCACATTGATGTACAAGGGCAACGAGGATTAATACTATGGTTCGTCGATACTGCCCGCGCCAAGGATGACACATTCCGGTATGCCGATTTTTCCACGACTTAACTCGGTGATTGCTGTCATCGCAATGCTTCTTGTGCTGATGTCGCCAGGCAGTTGGGGAGAGGAGGGCGGCTTCGCCGACGAATGGAAGTTAATCATCAACTTTCCCATGTTGTGGCTGCCGGATATCGAGGGCGAGATCGATGTAGACGGTGAACTGATTAACGTGGATACGCCGATTTCCGACACGCTGCACAATCTTGATTTCGGTTTCATCGGCGAAATCTATGCGCGCCACGGTCCCTGGATGCTCGGTTTGCGGGTCATGCATCTGGATACCTCCAGTGGCTCGCGTATTGGTCCAGTTGGTCTGTTGCCGGGCCTGCCTCCACTGGTGGGTGAATACGATGTGACGGTGGAGTCATCGCTCTTCACTAGTGACGTGATTGGCGGTTACACGCTGAACGACTACATTGCCCTTTACACCGGGGTGCGGCGCAGTGGACTGAACATGAGAGTGAGAACCCGTGCCAACGAAGAAGGCAGCGGGATCGTCGAGTTGCCCGGCCGGGTGACGATTACCGATGAGGCATTGTATGACTGGATTGGTGGCGTGGCGCTGACAGCACCTCTGGGCGACAGTGGCAAGTGGCGGGCGGTTCTGGAGGCCGATACCTTGATTGACGGTGACAACGACACGAATTATTAGCTCAATGGCTTTATCGCCCATCATTTCAATGAGCGTCACAGCGTCTGGTTCGGCTACCGTTATCTGAATATGGTGCGCAGCATGCGGGTTGAAGGGTCCCGGGTGAAAACCGATTTCGTGCAAAGCGGGCCGACTCTGGGCTGGGCCTTTACGTTCTGATTAAGGGACGGGTTTGTTCGACCAGTCAACTTAGCTGAGGCGGCGAATAACACGGCGGGCTAGTTGCTCACTGTAACTGTTAATCTTCCAGTGACCCGGGCTCCAACCCTTCACAAAGCGATGAAAATCTGCCCAGGCGACGTCGTAGAGCTCTCGCCATTGAGCTTCCAGGGCGCGATGATCGATGGCGGGATGTCGTAACCGCGCGTGGGTGCCAAGTGCGCCAAAATAGTAGTCCAGCAGGGGAGTTTCCAGCGCGGCACACTGTGCTTCATCCAGGCAACTGCCGATAAAGTAAGCCACATCCTTCATGCCACAGCCGGCGCCAACATACTGGAAGTCCACGGCGGCGACACGGGGTGTGCCACCTATGGTGGCAAAGCAAAAGTTGGCCAGTTTGGCATCGCCGTGTACCAGCGTCTGGAAGTCGCTTTTTTTCAGGACCGCGTCGATGTGTGGCGCCGCTTCGCGCAGCGGAATATCGGTTAGAGCCGCCAACTCATCCGGGCGGGTATCGAGATGCCAGTATGTGCCGCACTCCCAGAGCCCAATGGCGTCCGAGCCCAGGAAGGTTGCGTGAAAGGCCGCCAGCCAGTTCAGGCATGCGTGTATATCTGCGAGTTCAACCGCCTGTTTTCTATCATCAAAGCCCGCGGCATCGAGGTCTGTCAGAAGCAGTAGAGTCTCGTTGTCACTGGCTTGTACTGCAAGGCAGGTGGGTACCGGGCTGTCGGCACCGCAGCGCGGTGCATAGTGACGGTACCAGTATGCTTCTACCTGGTAGGAACGGATCTTTCGCTGGTGAGAGCGATCGCTGTCCCAGCCACGCGGGTGGTTGGCTATTTCCGGCAATTGAATATGTTTGAGAATGACAGACGGGTAGATACTGCCTTGCAGCGATACCCTGAGTATTTCTCCGTAACCGCTCCACAGCGACTGTACCGCATGAACATCGCTGATGGCCGTTGCCGAGGTCGCGTCGAGTATGGTGTCGATGATCTCCTGTTGCATACAGAGAGTGCCGTGTCGCTCAGTGATGATGCATGTGCGAATGGTCCATTTCGGCGGGCTGGCCGGGCGCCATCTGCTGCAGGTGCTCCCCATGGGCATACACCATATAGAGTGTCAGCATGCCGGAGCCGATGAGCAGAATGGCAATGAACAGCTTGAGTCCACGCCTGCGTAAAAAGTGCTGCAGGCGATCGGCGCCCAGTGAAACCGCGAGCATGGCAGGCAGGGTGCCGATGCCAAAGACGAACATAAGTCCTGCGGAGGTGGCAGCACTTTGTGCAGTGGCGGACCAGGCCAGCGCAGAATAAATCAGTCCGCAAGGCATGAGGCCCCAACACAATCCCAGTGCCAGTCCCTGATGCGGGCGCTGTATGGGCAGAAATCGCGAAGAAAAACGCTGCACTGGCTGCCAGAGTTTACTGCCAGCTTGTTCCAGGACACGAATACCTTGCCACCAATTGACCACGGACAAGCCCATGGCAATCAGCAGAAAGCCCGCCAGATAGCGCAACGCAATCGTCCACGCAACCAGGTCGATGCTGCCTGCAATCAGGCCGAGCAGGCCGCCGAGCAGGGCGTAGCTGGAAATGCGTCCAACGTGGTAGGAAACTGTCACAGATTGTCTGCGTTGTCCGCCGAGGTTCAAGGCGGCGGCGACACCGCCACACATGCCCAGGCAATGGCCGCTGCCGGCCAAGCCCAGCGCAAGCGCGGAGAGATAGCTTAGATCAGCGGGCGTCATCGTCTTCTTTGGGCGCGGTCTTGTCCTCGTTGAGAATGCTCCACGCCTCTTTGTCGAGATCGTCGTACTGGCCGCTATCAATCGCCCACAACAGCAACTTGATGGCAATGGCAACAAACACGATAGCAATGGGAATCAACAGGTAGAGACTATCCACGATTCAGTCCTGCAGCGAGGCTTCCTTACTCAGACGCAGCGAGTTTGCCACGACAATGAGTGAACTTAATGACATGCCAATGGCCGCTGCCCAGGGAGGTATATATCCCATTGCTGCCAGCGGAATAGCGCTGATATTGTAACCTAGGGACCAACCAAAGTTTTGCAGAATAATTCGGCGACAGCGGCGTGCCTGGTGCCAGGTACGGGTGATTGCGTCGAGATCCCCGCCGGCGACCACAAAGTCAGCCTGGGTACGAGCGAGATCAGTGGCACCGGCTACTGCGAATGATGCATCAGCCATTCCCAGTACCGGGGCGTCATTGAGCCCGTCTCCCACCATGGTGACCACGTGGCCATCGGCCTGGAGGGCTTGAACCTGTGCCATCTTTTCCTGTGGCCGCAGGCCATAGGCGCAGCTGTCCAGCTGCAGCTGTTCGGCCAGTGCGGGTCCGGCGGCGGAACGGTCGCCAGTGAGCAGGCCAACAGTCAGGCCGGCGTGCTGTGCTTGGGCCACTACGCACCGCGCTTCACTGCGCAGTGGGTCATTGAGGCCAATCCAGGCCAGTGCTTCCTCGTCGCTGCACAGGGCGACCCAATACAATTCCTGTCGCGGTTGAGCCGTCAGCCCGGGCAAGAGTGCGCGACAAAAGGGTTCGCTGCCCATGCGGTACTCATGCCCGTTGAGCATCCCAGCCATGCCGGCGCCGACGGTGTATTCCACGTCCGTCAATCCCGCCTTGCCGGGCAGGTCTGCAAAGGCGCTCCCCAGTGGGTGATTAGAGAAGTGTTGCAGTGCGCTGGCGATAGCCAGTACCTCAGTGCGGTCTGCTGAGCCCAGCAACTGCACCTCGGCAATAGACAGATTCCCCTCGGTGAGCGTGCCTGTTTTGTCGAACAATACGTGCGTGGTTCGAGACAGTGCCTCCAGGGCATTTTCTCCGCGCACAATGACACCCCTAGTTCGCAAGGCGCTGGCAGCGGCCGTCAGCGCGGCCGGCGTGGCCAGGGCCAGTGCGCAGGGGCAACTGATGACCAGTACGGAGAGTGAAATCCACAGCGCCTGGGAAGGATCAATCTGGTACCAGATAAACGCCGTTGCGGAAGTGACCAGTAGTACGCCCGCTACAAACCACGATGCAATTCTGTCGGCCATACGGGCCAGCGCGGGTTTTTCAGTCTGTGCCACCTCTACAGATTTCTGCAGGGCGGCGAGCCGACTTTCCAGGTAGTTGCACAGCACCTGCGCTTCCAGCCCGGCTTCCATATTGATCGTACCCGCGTAAACCGTATCGCCCACGGCAACGCTGCGCGGCAGGTGCTCGCCGTTAAATGTATCCTCCCGTACTGCGCTACTGCCCTTGGTTACGATGGCATCGATGGCAATGGTTTGCCCGGGGGGAACAAGACTGTGTCACCCACCACAAGCTGGGCGCGTGGCACGGTCTGCCATTGCCTGTCGCGACGACAACTCACGGCATCGGGCAGCGTACTCTCGGCGTCGAACCAGGTCATGGTGTGGCGCTGCCGTACTCTGGCTTCGAGGAATCGGCCCAGTAACAGGAAGAATGTGAACATGACCACGGAATCAAAGTAGACCTGCCCGGTGCCGCTAATCGTCGCCCACGCGCTGGCCAGCAAGGCCAGACCAATCGCCAGAGCGACCGGTAAATCCATGACCAGTGCACTTTGTTTCAGGTGACGCCAGGCGGTGGAAAAAAAAGTCCCCGCCGAGTAGTACACAACAAAACTGGCGACCAGCAGGCTGACCCATCGCAGCAGACCTTCATACTGCTGCTGAATTCCCTGAATCTCCCCGGCATGGAGTGCAATGGCATACATCCCCACCTGCATCATGCCAAAGCCGGCAACGCCCAGACGGCGCAGATCGCGCTTGTAGTCTGCGCGCATTTGTTCGACCTGAGTGCTGACCTGGAAGGGGCGTGGCCGGTAGCCCAGTGACTCAAGGCGGCTGAAGATTTCGCTGAGTTTTATTTGCGCTGGATCAAACGCGACGTCCAGGCGACTCTGCTGCAGATTAACCAGGGCGCTGGAGATGCCCGGGATTGGCGCCAGTGTTTGTTCGATCAGCCAGGTACACGCAGCACAGGTTATACCACCCAGCAACACCCGCGCTTGCACGGTGCCATCACTTTGCATGTCGGCGAATTGTGCGGCTGTTTGCGGATCGTCGTAAACCAGGTACTGGTCATTGAGCTTGAATTGCTGTTCGACCGGTCGTTCGCTGTAGGCCGTGCGCTGCTGGTAAAAGGTATCCAGTCCACTGGAGGTAATCATGGTCGCCACGGCGCGGCATCCAGGACAGCACATTGCGCGTGCTTCGCCGCCGATCTCTACGTGCAGGTCCACGCCGGGGGGGATATCTTCACCGCAGTGATAGCAGGGCGGGGCTTCCCGGGCGGCCTGGAGGCCGGCGTCAGCCACCCTGGCCGTTGCCTAAATCTGCGGCGGTGACTGACCCGTCGAGGCGCCACGCCTGTTCACCTTCACTGGTGAGAGACCAATGCCAACGCGGAGCTACTGCGGCGGGCAGGCGGCCGCGATACTCGCCTGGTACGCTCTGTACCAACATCAGGCTGAAGTCCTGGTTGGATTCGAGGGGGTGTGACATATCGAGCTTGAGCAGCTGGTCATTCACGGGCCCCGAGGTTTTGATCACAATGTCGCTGCCTTGTATGAAAATATTAGCGGCAATGTTCAGCGATCTGGCGCGCTCGATCTTTTCCAGCTTGCGATTGATGGCCAGGCCATCCTTGTAGTACTCGTCGGCCACCAGATCATCGGCGCCTTCATGCGCTACAAACACCATGTTAATCCCGGCTACCACAACGGCTGCGGGCAGGGCGATTAAGAACCAGGGCCAGAACTGTTTGTACCAGGGTTGACTGTCCTCGCGGGGCAGTTGCTTGCTCATCGCTTTACTACTCTGTTGTCAGGCCGCCTACAGTGGCTTTACGAATCGTGTTTCGTGAACAATCCTGAGATCTTCACGATCACTTGCCTGGGCTTCAAAATTAAAGGCAGTGCTAGGCTTGTCCAGGTCCTCGGGCATCATCCGCACTCGCAGGCTTATCGAGCGAATTTCTTCGCCATCGAGCGTGTGCATGCGATCGCCAATAATCTCAGCGTTCTCAAGGCCGTCGATGGAAAGGGTGAATTCATGCATTTCCGGGGACATGTTCGCCAACTGGAGTGTATAGATGTTGTCGATGGCACCGGTATCCGTAGTCACGAATAACTGGTTGCGATCGCGGATGATCGTCAACTCCAGCGGTACCCGGTAAAGCATGTTGTAGCCGAACGCGCCAAACATAACTGCCAGTACTACCACGTACCCAATGATACGCGGCCGCAGCCAATGTGTCTTACCTTCACCATTCAGCTCTCGTTCACTGGTGTAGCGGACCAGGCCCTTGTCGTAGTCCATTTTCTCCATCACAGAGTCGCAGGCGTCGATGCACAACGCACAGCCAATGCACTCGTATTGGAGGCCGTTGCGGATGTCGATACCCGTGGGGCAGACCTGTACACACAGTTCGCAGTCGATGCAGTCACCCAAGCCGAGTTCCTTGGGGTCGGCAGTTTTCTTGCGGCTGCCGCGAGCCTCACCCCGGGCCTTGTCATAGGATACGATGAGTGTGTCCTGATCAAACATCACCGACTGGAATCGTGCGTAGGGGCACATATACATGCACACCTGTTCCCGCATCCAGCCGGCGTTGATATAAGTGGCGAAGGTGAAGAACTGGGTCCAGAAATATGCCCAGGCACCTGCTGTGCCCGCAAACAAGTCCACCAGCAGTTCGCGGATGCCGTAGAAATAGCCGACAAACGTTACACCCGTGGCAAAGCCGATAAATAACCAGCCGCTGTGCTTAAGACACTTCTTGCGAAATTTCTCCA
Organism: Halioglobus japonicus; assembly: GCF_001983995.1. Lineage (NCBI taxonomy): Bacteria > Pseudomonadati > Pseudomonadota > Gammaproteobacteria > Cellvibrionales > Halieaceae > Halioglobus > Halioglobus japonicus. The sequence goes on from NZ_CP019450.1 coordinate 2,032,018, forward strand.
TCGACATGGGGGCCTTGTCCAGCTTCATCCGCTGATTGCGGCTGCCCTCGGTTTTCTGTTCCCACCACATGAACATGGTGGTCCATACGGTTTGTGGACAGGTATAGCCACACCAGATTCGCCCTGCGAAGGTGGTCACCGCGAACAACATGTAGGCGGCAATAATGAGCAGGAAGGCCAGCATCGGAAAATCCTGCGGCCAGAAGGTGAGACCGAGGATGTGGAATTTGCGCTCGGGTAAATCGAACAAAATGGCCTGGCGCCCATCCCAGGTGAGCCATGGCATCAGATAGTAGCCGAGCAACAACGGCCAGCCGGTGTAGAGCCTGACCTTCTGGAAAAAGCCCTCAACCTTGCGCGTGTAGATGCGCTCGCGCCGTTGATAAAGATCGACCTCGCCAACCTCGGCGGGGGCGACTTCTTTCAGATCAATCAGGTCCTTGTCAGACATGGCATGTGCTCACAGAAAAGGGGCGTGAGGGTGAGGGACCGGCGTCGGGCCCCTCGAGTGGACGTTGTTACAGTTTAGTTACTCAGGCCGTAGACGTAGGCCGTCAGGATGTGAATCTTATCCTCACTGAGCAGGCCCTTCTGCGCAGGCATAACGCCGTTGCGTCCTGCGCGAAGACTGTGCGTGATCTGCTCCAGGGAGCCGCCGTAAAGCCAAATCCCGTTGGCCAGGTTGGGAGCGCCCAATGCCTGATTGCCCTTGCCATCTGCACCGTGACAGGCGACACAATAGGTCTGGTAATGCTTCGCGCCGGCTTCTTTCTGAGCGCTATCAATTTCGCGGCCACTGAGTGACATCACATAGGCTGAAACATCGGCCACACCCTGGTCGCCCAGAATGCCACCCCAGGCAGGCATGGCTGCCTTGCGCCCGTCAACCAGTGTGGCTTTGATGGCCTCGGGGGTGCCGCCCCATATCCAGTCATCGTCCGTCAGATTGGGGAAGCCGTAGGCGCCCTTGGCATCGGCACCGTGGCAGATAGCGCAGTTATTACTGAACATACGCATGCCCATTTTGCGTACCGCAGGGTCATTGGCGATTTCCTCAATGGGCATGGCAAGGTAGCGATCTCGCATGTCGCGATAGCGCTTCTCTGCGGCGGCCACATCCTTATCGTGCTGTGATTCCTGGGACCAGCCGAGTAGGCCCTGGAAATTACCCATGCCCGGGTACATGATCAGATAGCCAATGCTGAACACAATGGTGATGACAAACATCATGAACCACCACGCCGGCATCGGGTTGTCGTACTCTTCGATACCGTCGAAGACGTGGCCGGTAGTTTTGGCTTCCGGGTTCTCGCGTGAACGGTTGGCGAACAGTATCCAGGTAATGAGCACTATCGTGAGTGAAGTGAGGATGATTACCCACAAACTCCAGAAACTAGTCATTCCTTACTTCCTCCTGCATGGTGTTCTGATGCTGCTCTTCATCTGCGAAGGGCAGTTGTGCGGCTTCATCAAAGGCCGATTTTCGTTTGCTGCTGTAGGCCCAGATACACACGCCGATGAACGAGATCATCAGGAATAGCGTGCTCAGGCCGCGGAGATCGTTGATGTCCATGGTGTTAGCGCCTCGATTGTAGCAGCAGACCGAGCTGCTGCAGATAGGCGACCAGGGCGTCGATCTCTTTCTTGCCTGCGACAGCGGCCGCTGCGTCAGCAATGTCATCATCGGTGTAGGGCACGCCCACCGTGCGCAGAGACGTCATCTTCTGGGCGGTGTGCTCGCCACTGAGCGTCTTTTCAAACAGCCAGGGGAATGCCGGCATGTTGGATTCAGGAACGACGTCGCGGGGGTTGTACAAGTGCGCGCGATGCCAGTCGTCAGAGTAACGACCACCTACGCGGGCAAGGTCAGGGCCGGTTCGTTTTGAGCCCCACAGGAAGGGATGATCGTAGACAAATTCGCCAGCCACTGAGTAGTGCCCGTAGCGTTCGGTCTCGGCGCGCAGGGGACGAATCATCTGTGAGTGACAGGTGTTGCACCCTTCGCGAATATAAATGTCGCGGCCTTCCAGTTCGAGTGCGGGAAGGGGTTTGAGGCCCGCAATGGGTTCGTTGGTTTCCTTAATGAACATCAGGGGCACCAATTCCACTAGCGTGCCAAAGCTGATGGCGATGATCATACCGACAATCATCAAGCCTATGTTGGTCTCGACTGCTTCGTGTTTCATATTCTCGTCACTCCTCAGGCGGCGCTGGCTGCAACAGGTGCAGGCTGGGCTTCGACGTCGCGGCGGGTTGTCATGTATACGTTGTAGGCCATGACCAGCATGCCACCAAAGAACACGGCGCCACCCAGTACACGGACCACATAACCGGGATAGCTGGCGGCGACAGACTCAACGAAGCTGTAGGTCAGGGTGCCGTCCTGGTTGTAGGCGCGCCACATCAGGCCCTGCATGATGCCGTTGACCCACATGGAAGCGATGTACATCACTGTGCCAATGGTCGCCATCCAGAAGTGGACGTTAATCAGGTCGGTGGAGTACATGCGGTCGCGGCCGAACACGATCGGAATCAGGTGGTACAGCGAGCCAATGGAAATCATGGCTACCCAGCCTAGTGCGCCAGAGTGCACGTGGCCAATGGTCCAGTCGGTGTAGTGAGACAGTGCGTTAACGGTCTTGATGGCCATCATCGGGCCTTCAAATGTCGACATTCCGTAGAACGACAGGCTGACAACCAGGAAGCGCAGAATTGGGTCGGTGCGCAGCTTATGCCAGGCGCCGGACAGGGTCATCATGCCGTTAATCATGCCGCCCCAGGAAGGAGCCAGCAGAATCAGTGACATGATCATGCCCAGGCTTTGTGCCCAATCGGGCAGGGCGGTGTAGTGCAGGTGGTGGGGGCCGGCCCAGATGTAAATCGAGATTAGCGCCCAGAAATGGACGATAGACAGGCGATAGGAATACACGGGGCGCTCCGCCTGCTTGGGCACAAAGTAGTACATCATGCCCAGGAAACCCGCGGTCAGGAAAAAGCCCACGGCGTTATGGCCATACCACCACTGGACCATCGCATCCACGGTGCCGGCATAGGCTGAATACGATTTAAAGGCCGATACAGGTACTGCTGCGGAGTTCATGATGTGCAAGATAGCAACTGTGACGATAAACGAGCCCAGGAACCAGTTCGCGACATAGATGTGGCGCGCCTTGCGCTTCATGATGGTGCCAAAGAACACCACGCCGTAGGCCACCCAGACCACGGCGATCAGGATGTCGATGGGCCATTCCAGTTCGGCGTACTCCTTACTGGAAGTCAGGCCCAGTGGCAGGGTAATAGCGGCCGCGACGATCACGGCCTGCCAGCCCCAGAATGTAAATGCAGCGAGCTTGTCCGATACCAGGCGCACCTGGCAGGTGCGCTGGACAATAAAATATGAGGTGGCGAAGAGGGCGCAGCCCCCGAAGGCAAAGATTACCGCATTGGTGTGCAGCGGGCGCAGGCGCCCGAAATGCAGGTATTCGATACCCAGGTTCAGCTCGGGCCAGGCGAGCTGGGCGGCGATAATCACGCCAACCAGCATGCCCACTATCCCCCAGACTACCGTCATAATTGCAAACTGGCGCACCACCTTATAGTTGTAGGTGGGATGTTCCAGTGCGGAGTTAAGCTCGCTCATGGTTTCATTCCAAAGTCAGATTTTGAGAAAGGCAAAAATCATTGTTGAGTGGGCTAGTCGGTAAAGGCGGGTGCCGCTCCGAAGTCCCATAAAATCACTGCGCCGACCATAATGCAGATCAGCAAGACCAGTGCCACGCCCATAACCGCACTCGAAAACAGAAATCCGCGTTCCTCGGGGATGTCCATTAAGATGGGGATGCCCAAATACATCAGGTAGACGGCCCAGCACACGGCGACAATGCCGATGAGTAGGTCCAGCCAAAGCACAGGGTAAAAACCCACTGCGCCAAAGATAAACATGGGGGTGGCTGCCAGGGAGCAAATGATGATGCCCTTGGCAATACTGGACTCCGCGCCGTAGGTGTCGCTCATCCAGTGAACGAAGTAGCCCAAAACGGCGAGGCATACTACCTGAGTTAAATAAAATAGGATACAAATTTGTAAGGCACTGTCTTTGGTGAGTCGGACGCTCTCTCCATCGCCGACTGTCCAGCCTATGTCGGTGGTCCCGTAGTACCAGGCCACAGCTGGAATAATCGACAGAATCCAGGGATACAGCAGCAAAGTCTTGAAGGAGCTGTCGGACAGCTCAGAAATGCTCTTCCACTGGGAACTAGGCTTAACAAGCAAGCCGAAGGTATGTTGAATCATTTGGTTATTATCTCCCCAAATCTACTCTGGTAGTTGCGTGCATTCTAGGATTTGTCAGGTAATTCACCATGATGTGAATCAAGATAGAAATGGTCGTCGACTGCGTCAAATACAGGTGTACACAACAGCGGCCGATAATCATGCGCTAGCTACTGAGGTTGGCAATGTTCCTCAGGCCCTGACTATCCAGAATTTCTATTTCCTTGTTGTCCACTTGCAGAATGTCCATTTTCTGCAATCGGCTGAATACCCGGGACACGGTTTCCACCGTGAGCCCAAGATAGTTGCCAATGTCTACCCGCGACATGGGTAGACGGAACTGGGTTGCGCTGAGCTTGCGGCGCGCATTGCGACCGGAGATGCTCAGCAATAGTGCGGCCACACGTTCATCTGCCGAATTTTTGCTCAGCAGAGTGATCAGTTGTTGATCCTCGGTGATCTCGTGGCTCATCAGCTGGAAAAAGTGGCGCTGCAGGTTCGGTATCAGCGCACTGAGTTTTTCCAGTGAGGTAAAGGGAATTTCGCAGATGGCTGCGGTTTCCAGCGCCTTGGCGGAAGAGGCGTGGGAGTTGTTGGAGATGCCATCCATGCCCAGAATTTCTCCGGGAAAGTAAAAACCAGTGACCTGCTCGCGGTCGTCATCAGTGGTCTTGTAGGCCTTGAGCGTGCCCGAGCGAACGGCAAATACCGACTCGAAGTCGTCGCCTTCGCGGTACAGGTGCTGGTTTTTTTGCAGAGGTTTGCAGCGCTGGATGATGTCATCCAACTGGGCGATGTCGTCTGACTCCAGGGCCAGCGGCAGGCAGATGCTATTAAGGCGGCAATTGCCACAGCTGACCTGAGGGTCGTGGGTGCAAGTCTGGTAGCTTTCGCTCCTCGACTCTGCAATGTTCGTCATGAGAAATTCCGAGCACTAGAACGGGGTTAATTATAATCTAAAATCTACAGTGGCAGTAATGTGATTTTTGGGCGTAAATCAGACGGTTGCGGAGAATCTGGGCGCGGGTTCGTCACCTTTTGGAGTCGTCAGATAGGCGTCGAAAGGCATGCAGATATTGCGTAGAAAGGGCCGCCCCTGCTGGTGAATTCGCACCTCGTCCCCAGAGATGCTCAGTAGCCCGTCGTCAACAAGCGGCTGGAGCGAGGTCAGCTGCGTCGCAAACTTCTCGTTAAAGGCGATGCCAAAGCTTTCGTTGCACTCGCTCAGGTCCAGTCGCAGATCGGAAAACAGGTGCATGATCACGTGGCGGCGCAGCTGGTCTTCGGCGGTTGTCTTTACACCGCGATTGACCGGTAGCGCGCCGCTGTCGATGGCGCTGTAGTAGTCGCCCAGGTTGCGTTCATTCTGCAGATAGTAGTCGCCCATCTGGCTAATGGCCGAAACGCCCAGGCCCAACAAGTCGTCTGCCATATGCAGTGAATAACCCTGGAAATTGCGCTGCAGGCGTCCCTCTTGTTGAGCGATGGCCAGCTCATCGTCAGGAAGCACATAGTGATCCATGCCGATCAGGCGATAGCCGGCTTTCTGCAGCGTGTGGCTGATCAGCTCATGTAACAACAGTTTCTCATCCGGGGTGGGCAGCGTTAAACGATCGATGGCCCGCTGGCTGGTGAAACGCTCGGGGAGGTGAGCGTAGTTGTAACAGGCAATGCGGTCGGGCCGCAGGGCGATGGTGTTGAGTTCCACTGTGCGCGGATCAATCTAGATGGAATATTCCCGATAGCCCTTGTCCAGCAGGTTGAAGTGGCTGGCCAGCATATGCATGAGCTCGGTGATCTGGGCGTGATCCAGGTACATTGGAGTGCCCCCGCCCCGATGCATCTGGGTGATCGGCTGGGTGTCGCCAACCAGTGCCTATTGCAGGCGAATTTCCTGCTGCAGATGTTCCAGGTAGGTCGGGGCAACACCTTGCTCACGGGTCACGATTTTATTGCAGGCGCAGTAGTAGCAGATGTCCCGGCAGAAGGGCAGGTGCAGATAAATCGACAGCGGGTCGCGGCGGCGGTCGCCGTCGATTGCCTGCCAATCCAGATATTGTTGAAACGGAAAGTCCTGGCGAAACTGGGGAGCGGTCGGATAAGACGTATAGCGCGGCCCCTGACAGGCGTACTTGCGCGCGATGGTCATTTCCTCACGAAATTCCGAGGTGACAGTGGTGGTTGTGATCAGGTCGTTGCTCATCGTGGAAGGCCGGCGGTCATACAGGCGCACAGTATCAAATTCCTGCACAGCGCTTGTTGATCTGGGTCAACGAGAGGCGGGGATAACCTAGCCCAGTGAGGCAACGCTCTTGATAATCAATCGCACCAGTTCGGCCTGTCGGGAAATACCGGTTTTCGCGAAGATCGACTTTAACTGGGCCCTGGCGGTGTGCTGGGAAATATTTTGTACTTCAGAGACCTCTGCCAGGCTCAGGCCGCGCGCCAGCAAAATGGCCAGATTGGCTTCTGCGGGAGTGAGCTCAAACAGCTCTCCGAGGGTTTGTTTGGAGGCCGATTCGTGCTGATCGGGGTCCGAGATAAAGACCGCTGCGCAGGGGCTTGATTGGCCCTGACTCCATTCGGAGTGCGGCACCGGGCGTACTACCAGACCGAGATCGGAGCGGCTGCCAGAGCGCGGAACTCGCAGCGCGTGAGCCACTGAGGGTTGCCCCTGGGCCTGTGCGGCAATGATTGTTGCCAGCGCCTGCTGCAGCTGACGGTTGGCGTCACGCCCGGCCAATTGCAGGCTGTCGCCGTTGCGGGTGAGACCATCACCTTCTTCGAGTAGCACCTGGGCGATCGGATTGGCGTTGCGAATTCTGGCTTGCTCGTCGAGGATGATGGTGGCCACCGCCAGTTGCGAAACGGCGCCGGCATAGACATCGCGTTCCGAGGTGGTGCGATTGAGGGTTGCGTATATTTCTATGGCTCGTCTGAGATGGGGGTCAACCGTCGCAGCAACTCGCGGTCGCGTTCGTTGAAACGCGGTTCCTGCTCTCGGCGGGATAGACGCAGTCGTGCCAGCATACCGCCGGGCTCTGCAGTGTCGACCCCGAGAATTCTGAACAATCCAATCGGGTGCAGGTATTGTCGATAGTAGTCCGACGCAGTCAGCGCTTCGTCGGGCAATATGTCTTCCAGCGCTGTCACTTTTTCCAGCGGCAGATTAACGAACGGGTCGAGGGAGAAAAACTCATCGCGATAGGCTGTCAGTTCCCAGTCATCGGGGCTGGCCAATGCGGGCGCATCGGCACCTTCAGGGCGGACGCTATTGAGGATCAGCCCGGGATCACCGACGGCGGGGGGGCGCAATACCAGTGACACTACCTGAACATCGAGCATCTCGCGCAGCGCTGGCAGTGCACTTTGCCAGGGCTGTTCTTCCAGCGGGCCCTGGTATATCAGCCCTATCAGCTCGTCGTAGTCAGTGTCGAAAGAAGCGTGCACGGCGGATTATCGCGCTATGGTGGAAAGTTCGGCAGTAATCTCGGATAGGGGTTTCGGTTTGCCCACGCCCCAGCCCTGCAGGTAGTCGACCCCAATTTCCTTGAGCTTGGCAATAATCTCATCGTTTTCCACCGATTCGGCAATGGTTTCCTGGCCGAGGAAGTGCGCCAGATCGTTAATCGATCGGGCCATAGCGTAGTCGGCTCGGCTGTGGTGGATATTGGAGATAAATGTGCCGTCAATTTTGACATAGTCAACGGGCAGTTCGCGCAGATAGTTGTGGCTGGCAAGCCCGGTGCCGAAATCATCGATTGAGAACTTACAGCCAATGTTGCGAAACGCCTGGACGAAGTCGGCGGCCTTGACAAGGTTGGAGATAGTGCCGGTCTCAGTGATCTCGAAGCAGATGAGGCTGGTGCCCACACCGAACTCGGAGATCTGCTCCAGCAGGTATTCCATAAAATCGTCGTCGGTGACGCTGACGCCGGACAGGTTAATGGCCAGGTGCGGGACTTCTTTCTGATCGTCCATCAGCTGGCTGATCCAGCTGAATGCCTCGCGGATCACCCAGCGGTCGACCAGTGTCATAAAGCCGTACTGCTCGGCAGACTGGATGAACTCTTCCGGCGACGTGATGGAGCCGTCCTTGTTGCGTAAGGCCAGCAACAATTCATAGTGCCGACGCTGCGGCGTATCGCCATCGACAGCGCTTTGCACAATGGGCTGAGCTCGCAATACAAAGCGATCGGTCGCCAATGCCTGCTCGAGATCTTCCCGGGAGCGGTCTTTCTCGTTTTGGTAGGTAGTCGCCTGGGCCTGATCCTCGTGATACATCTCTACACGGTTGCGCCCTTGTTCCTTGGCGTGGTGCATCGCCACGCGGGCTGACTCGAGCAGCTCCGCGGCCGCCTGGCTGTGCTCGAGGATCGGTGCGACACCGATGGAAACGGTAAATGAGACTTTTTCGCCCTCGATATCGAGACTGGCTTGCTCGATATCACTGCGAATTTTCTCTCCTAACTGGGCCGCCTGTTCCGCTGAGCGATCTAATAACAGTAGCGCGAACTCGTCGCCCTCCAGACGCGCTGAAGAACACTTTTTGCCGTGCAGCTGCGCGAGGAGTTTGCTGAATTCCAGTAGTACCTGGTCGCCGCTCACCTGGTCATAGACCTGGTTGACCAGATCGAACTGATCGACGTTGATATACAGCAGCGCGTGTTGCGTTTGTTTCCGCCGGGCGTGGTTAAGCGCTCTTTCCAGCTGATTGACGAAGGTATCGCGGTTAACAAGCTGGGTCAGCGAGTCGTGATTACGGGCGAAGCTGAGGGTTTTCTGCGCCTGTTCCAGTGTCCGGTAAATGCTCTTGTCCACGACCGACATATCGTCCGAGGGGGTAGGTGTTTGCGCTCCCCGGCTGAGTTTACGCGCCAGCTGTACCGCGTTTAGATCGGCGGTTTTGTGGCCGCGTTCATCGACAAAGATAAATCGATCTTTCTCCTCACTAATCCAGGCCAGGCGCATACGGTGGCGCTGCCCCTGTGCGTCCCGGTAACTTAACCAGGAATCGGGCTGTAATTGTTCAACGCGACGTACCCAGCGTCGCAGGCGCGGTAGTTCCCGTACCTTGGAATGAAGTGCTTCGGTATCTTTATCTTCGCTTGTCGGCGTCGCATCGACCTCGGCCGATTCAACGCTTTGATTGTTGGTCAGGATGTCGCGGAGTTCTTCCAGCACGGACTCGTGAGCCACGTTGGTAGGCAGTGCTGAAGTAATTTGCTGACCTACCATGTCCAGCAGCGTTTCCGCTTCCATGCCGCGCTGCATGCCCACGTCACGATCAGCGTCGCCGTCCTGCAGCTGGGCTAACCACGAGACCAGCAGGTCGAGGCTGTTGACCTGATCTGACCAGACCTGGCTGTCGGGGCCCTCTTTGACATGGGTGAGAACCAGCAGGTCTCGATAGCCACTTTCAACCAGGTCCAGCAATACGCGCGGCGCAGCCGGCGGGCGGATACGCTCGTTAATCACATCACTGACGGCGCGCCTTGCCTGGTGCAGTTTCTCCTGACCTTCCTGGGTGCGAACGACTCGCTCAACATTGCGCGCAATGGCGCGCTGCTGCTGATCTAACAGACGGTCGATTTTGCTCAGGGCGCGGCTGAATACGGCGTCGTCCTGGTCATAGTCCTTAACAATTTCGTCAACGACATGGTTAATGCGTTCTTCGAGTACGCGGTTGGGAAAGTTCGCCGAAGTGGCCAATGAGGACAGTTTGTCGACCATGTCGCGAGCCACATGGCCGCGATCGGCAAAAAATGTCTGGTCCAGCAGGGCAAGTTTTGCCAGTGGAATCTGCAGGTTACTCAGAGCGGGTTTCAGCTCATCGTTGACATTGAGTTCTGCGTGAATCGTTCCGAATAAATTGTCGACCAGATCGAGCTGGTTGAGACTGTCGGCGCTGAGACCGCCGGTGCCTTGTAAATCGCCCAGCTGCTCGCGGTGATCGGCGAGAAATTCGCGCAGCGAGGTGGCTTCACGCAGGGCCGCCTGCACTGCGGTGTCGCGCTGGATGCTGCCCAGCGCACTGGCCACTGCCCGGGCATCTGCCAGCGGGTTGGTGTTCGCAGTACCGTCAACTGGCGCTCCCCAGTTATCCGGCGCTGCCTGCTGTACGCCCAGCCCGCGTCTTAGATTCAGGGCGTCGATGATGGACTGGTACATACTCAGCGCAGAGGGATCGATACTGCCGGGTGTTGTCTGCGGCGCAGCTGCTGTGTGAGCCTGTTCGCCCTGACCGTCGCTGCTCGCGTGAGATTCAACGGCCGCGGGTGGGCCCGAGCGCGGGTTGCGTGTGGTGGTCCCGGTGGTCGGTGGGCGCAATAGTGATCCTTTGGTGCGTATCCGTTCCTCCAGCCCGCCGCCGATGCCGTGCTCCTCGAGGAAACTGTTGAGGTGCTGATAGGGCTCATCGAGCTTGCGGATGACCTTGCGCGCAAAGTAGTCGTAGCTTGCCCCAGCTGCTTCCGGGGGAAGTTCCAGCGAGCTGATGCCTATCTGAAAGGCCTGGCTCAGCTGGCGTGGGTGGATGGGCAGACGCACCTGGAGAGGATCGGCGCTGATTAGTTTGGCCGTGCGGAGAATAAGCGCTTCCAGCGGCAGGGCGTGTTGCTCCTCACCCATAGCTACCATGCGATTAATCGCCAGGTCGTGCTCATAGTCGTTCAGGTCAACCAGGTCCAACTGATCGGCCGGCGTACCTCCCTGAGTAAAGCTACGGCCTCCTTCAGGGGGGCAGAGCTCGTTGAAATAGCCGGCCACCGTATCCAAGGTGATCTGACTAAGGCGCTCCATCTCGTGGCGAATTTTGTTGGCACCGTCGTACAGTGGGTGGCCTTGGTCATTTCTATTGCCGGCCTGGGCTGACTTTTCCACCAGGTGCGGTACCAGATCGTGAAGAAAGTGTTTGAATAGCTCAGAGACCCGCAACATCGAGCGGGTGCGCAGTTCGCGCAGCAGGCGGGTATGCTCGGCGCTGGAGCCTTTCAGCTCGTGTTCTGCGTCGGACAGGCTCTTCTGCTCCTGGCGAGCGAGCAGGCGCAGAATCGTGTCGCGATGGCCGGTTTCGAGTAGCCGCAGGGTAAGGTTTTTGCCATCGATGGCCGACACCTGAATCGTCACTTTTTCATCGGGCTCATCGGGGTTGTAGTAAAGGGTAGCCTCGATACCGGGTTTAACCCGGACTTTGTCTCCAGTAGTGGCTCCTTGAATAAGTTGAACCTGAGCAAGGGTAAACTCGCTCCTGTCGAGCACTGCGAGTTGGCCGGCTAGTCTGGCGGACGTCTCCAATTCCAGCATGGCGTGTAGGGAGGGAGGTTGTTCTGGCGCTCCGGGCATTCTTATCCTGATGTTATTGCAGCTGCTGGCCGGGGCAGGGCCCCGTTTTCTCCGGCAGTATAACGTTATAACGGGTGGCGACAAACCGCGTGAGGGCGCTACTTGCCGCGTTTGCGTTTAAGCCACTTTTTGAACCTTTGTTTGTTGTCGTAGTAGTGGAACGGTATGCGCCACAGCGGGGACAGTGATTTGCCCAGATGCTGCTCGTATACGTCAATAAACAGTGCGCGATCCGGCCACGTGAGTTTGTAGGCGATGCGAATCAGATCTAACATGCGGTCCCGATTGCGGACTTTTGAGCCGGGCCCGGACCAGGTCCGCGCCCTGCCTATATCGATCGCCATGGCCTCTACCTGGCCGTCATCAGCCTGGATGAGCAACAGGTTTCCCGAGGACAAGTCGCGGTGGATGATCTGCTTGTCGTGCATGTGGCACACGAAGCCGGCGATGATGTCGAACCAGGTGGCCTTGTCGAGGCCCCGATATGTCGCAGCACCGTCATTGAATGCGCGATAGACGTCGCGGCTTGAAAACGCATTCGGGACGAACTGGCAAACGTACCAGGAGTCGCGAATGCCAGCCTGTTCCGGCGCCTCGAAGAAGGCCACCGGCAGTGGTGTGGCGACGCCGCGGCGCAACATCTGACAGGCATTGTCCCAGTGGCGACGGCCTTTACTGGGCCTGAACCGGTAAGTGAATCGTTTGAATCCGACAACCCGATTGAGTTTTACCGTCAGCGTGTTGTCAGCCTGGCGTGGGTCGGCGATGTTCCACAGCCGGTTGCGCTTATCGCGCATGACCTGCAGCTCGGGGTATTGGCCCAGTGCCGCAGGATGCAGCAGTGGTGCCGCTTCCAGGTCCTCTTGTTGCGCGTCCGCGCGCAGCATGGCCGCGCCATACCAGGCACTGTCCTGTAACGGCGTGGATTGCCACTGGCGACTGCTTAAGTGGGCGAGGCTGGTCATGGCAGGAGCAAATCGTGGGTTCGCCAGCCCGGGGTGGAGCGTGTCAGTGGGCAAATCGATATACAGGGGGTGTTCGTTGATGACCACGGGCGCATCCATTGACACTCCGCCGGCATTGCGGAAGCTGGCATGACGCAATTGGCCACTGCTGAGTATATTCGACAGCGGCAAGGCTTGAGCATCGCGGCACCATGTGAGTAGAAATGATTTCCCCTCAGAGTCTATGAACTGTCCCAGGGTCAGCCCGGCCGGATCATGATGAAACTGTTGGCACTGGGCACCTGCCATACGATCGATCAAATATCCCAGTGCGGTAAATGCCGGCGTCGGCTGAAAATGTGCGGCGTTGCCCCGAATACGCTGGTAGTAGCTCACCTGGTCAATGACCGGGTAGTCATCGGCTGCGTCGTCGATCAAACCATCGCGGGAACAGATCAGCGGGCCCCAGTAGACTTTGTCGAGTGCTTCACTGGCGCTGGCCAGGGCCAGGTAGCGCACCAGGTAGTCGACCCGCTTTTGCTCGGGCTCAGCGTAGCGTCGCTGTAGCCGCTTAATCGTCCAGCAGGTGTAGGTGCAGTACAGCTGGCTGGCGCCTACCGAGGTGCCCATGGCTTTCAGCATGCGCGCTTTCTTGACCAGATTCAGCTTGAGCAGATCGCGGGCGAGACGCCCCAACACGCGGTGGTCGAACGCTTCCGGCTCAACCACTCGCTCCACGAATAAATTGTCCGTGTGGATGGCAGGCGCTACATCCAGGTGGTTCAGCATGCTGAGATAGGTGGCGTTGTACAGCGGTTCGAAATCGGACACGTTAGGCCCGCCAACCGGGACTGTCGCGTCGCGGGTGCGCTGTCTGGCGATGTAGGTCGCCATGACGATGCCGGGAGAGCTAAACCCTGACCACTTGCCGCGATTGGGTGTATTGCCAATTTCGATCGCATGCACTCGCTCACCCCAGCGGGAAAATACTGTCTCGACGAAATTGCCCCAGCGCTGCTGCGCCTGGACATCATCGAATATCAGGTTGGCTTCGGCTGCCGGGGGTAACAGATCGAGCATGACCTCAAAGCCGTCGCCCAGCAGTCGTTCGAGCAGTCGCTCGGCCGGCCCCTGAAGACTTTCATAGCTGAAGTGCATGCGCACGTGGCGCAGGCCCAGTTCACTGAGTCGAGCGCAGATATAATCGTCGCCCTCTGCGTTGTCGGCGGGTGCCACGTTCACCCCGAAAAAGTGCTCGGCGATGGTGTGCTGCGGGCTTGGCTGGTGTGATTCGCCGAGGTGACGCATGCTCTGGCCAATCGCACGAATGAATTCCAGCCCCGCCAGCGGGTAACCGTATAGCGGGTGAAGCAGCTTGTTCAATGGCGAGGTTCCCTGTGCCGGGTCAGTGGACAGGGGGCATTATAACAGGCTGTGATAGACCTTGGGGTCAGCCTTGCTCGACGTTTGCTGCGCTGAGGAACGCGGGCTTTTCGCCTCCACCGTGAACGGCGAAGCTGGTGCCGCTGACATAGGACGAGAGCGAGGAGCCCAGGAACAGGCAGGCATTGCCAATATCCTGCGGAACCGCCATGCGTCCCAGGGGGATTGTGGCGCCCACCGCGGCAATACCCTCATCATCACCGTAGTGCAGATGCGCCTGTTCGGTCTGGGTCAGGCCTACAATCAGCGCATTGACGCGCACTTTCGGCGCCCATTCAACCGCGAGTGACGTGCCCAGATTGACCAGGCCGGCCTTGGCTGCGCCATAGGCCGCGGTGCCCGGAGACGGGCGTATGGTGCTGACACTGGCGATATTAATGATGCTGCCCCCGCTTTCCTGGGTTTGCATGACCCGGTTGGCCACCTGGGCGAAATTAAGCGGGGCGATGAGGTTGAGGCGGATGATGGATTCAGAGAAACGCGGCGAGGCTGTCGCTGCATCGGCATAGGGCGCACCGCCGGCATTGTTGACCAGCACATCCAGCGTGCCGAAGGTTTGCACCGCGAAGTCGACGCAGGCTTCTACCTGCTCGTAGTCGCGCACGTCACAGGGGGTGAAGCGGGCGGTATTGCCATTGGCACTGGGCAACGTGTCGGGTTCGCTGCGGCCGCAGATCACTACATTCGCACCCATCGCCAGAAAACGTTCACTAATGCCTTTGCCGACGCCCTTGCCGCCGCCAGTGACCAGTATGGTTTTGCCGGTGAAATCCAGGGGGTTGTCCATATAGTTTTACTCCAGTTGACAGCCGTTGCGCCGGGCTTGTGGTGGTTTGACTAAACACATACTATGCCGGTCCGGTGCCCATCCTAAAGCAAATGGCCACGGCAGAACATTTGATCTGCTTTAGCCGCCCGGCGGTACCAATGACAAGCGGCGCATGGTTGGAATTGCTGTACTGCGCTGCCTTCATCGATTATTGGGAAATAACATCATGACAACAGATTCACTACCGGTGCTGGCCATTCTGGGCGGCACAGGCGACCTCGGAACAGGCCTGGCACGACGCTGGGCGCAAGCTGGCTACCAGGTAATTATTGGTTCTCGCACCCAGGAAAAGGCGGATGCCGCCGTCACTGATCTCAAGGAAGTTATGGCTGAGCGCGGCGTTGCCGAGATCAGCGTTTCTGCCGAGGAAAACCTGGCCGCCGCTGAGGCTGCAGATATTGTTGCGATTACCGTGCCTTTCAGCCACCAGGCGTCGACCCTGGAACTGGTCAAACCGGCACTCCAGGGTAAAATTCTGATCGATGTCACCGTGCCGCTGGTGCCGCCGAAAGTGGCCCGCGTACAACTGCCCGAAGGCGGCAGTGCCGGTCAGATCGCCCAGGACCTGCTGGGTGAAGAGGTTATGGTCGTGTCGGCGTTCCAGAATGTTGCCGCCGCCCACCTTCAGGAAGGCAGTAACCTGGATTGCGATGTGCTCGTTTGTGGCAACAAGAAGGCTGCCAGGGAGCAGGTAATTACCCTGGTAGAAGCAGCGGGCATGCGCGGCTTCCATGCGGGTATGATTAATAACGCTGCAGCAGCAGAGGCACTCACTTCCGTACTGATCGTCATCAACAAGCAGTACAGCTGTCACGCCGGTATCCGTATTACCGGCCTCGGCGACGATTGAATACACTGGCTGCACAATGAGCGGCTCCCTCCAGCTGACCGCCCTGGTGGATTTTCCCAGGGTGCAGCCCGGCGATGACCTCGCCAAGATGCTGACTGACAGCCTGGCCCACAACGGGCTTGAGCTACAGGCAGGCGATGTATTGGTGTTGGCGCAGAAAATCGTCTCCAAGGCGGAGGATTGCTACGTCCGCCTGGCAGATGTGGAGCCCAGTGCCCAGGCGCATGAACTCGCAGCAAAAGCCGATAAAGACCCCCGCCAAGCCGAACTCATTCTCCGGGAGAGCAATGAAATTGTGCGGGTGCGTCCCGGCGTAGTTATCGTCGAACACCGCAACGGTTACGTGCACGCCAATGCCGGTATCGACAAGTCCAATATCGAAACTGCCCCGGATGACCCGCGGGTGTTGCTGTTGCCGCATGACGCCGATGCGTCTGCCGCCAGACTGCGTGCCGAACTCGGCCAGACCTGTGGCGCTGCGCCCCATATCATTATCAATGACAGTGCCGGCCGCGCCTGGCGCAACGGCACCGTGGGCATTGCCATTGGCACTGCCGGGTTTGACCCGCTGTTCAATCAGGTGGGTGAGCTGGATATGTTCGGCAACGTGCTCGAGGTGACCGAGGCGGCAGTTGCCGATGAACTTGCTGCGGCGGCATCCTTTATCATGGGGCAGGCCGCAGAGGCCTGTCCGGTCGTGCATGTGCGCGGTGCACGGCTCCGTGCCGCCGAGACCAACTCTCGGGTCCTGTTGCGCGATAAGGCGATGGACATGTTCCGCTAATGGCTGAGCCTGTTTCGAAAACCCTTGCCCTTTCCGGCGGTGTCGGTGGGGCCAAGCTCTGCCTGGGCCTGGCGAGCGAGCTTGCAGGGCCTGATCTCGATATCCTGGTGAATACCGGCGACGATTTCGAGCATCTGGGCCTGCCCATCTGGCCGGATATCGATACCCTTCTGTATACCCTCTCGGGGCGCGCCAACCAGGTGCAGGGCTGGGGTATTGAAGGCGAAACCTGGAATTTCATGGAAGCGCTGGAGACCCTCGGAGGTGAGACCTGGTTTCGCCTGGGCGACCGTGATCTGGCGACGCATACCTGGCGTTCCCAGGCGCTGCGCGAGGGCCGTCATGCCAGCGACATTGTTGCATCGCTGGCGAGCACCATGGGCATTGAGGCCGCGGTCTACCCCATGAGCGACGATCCAGTGCGCACTCAGGTGCACAGTGATGAAGGGGACTTGCCCTTTCAGCATTATTTTGTGCGTCGCCAGTGCGAGCCTGAGGTCACGGGCTTCAGTTTCGAGGGGATTACCTCCGCGCGGCCCAATCAAACCGTACTGCGGACACTGCAGCAGGGTGGCTACCGGCGCGTGGTCATCTGCCCCTCTAATCCCTATGTCAGTATCGATCCAATATTGCAGGTGCCCGGTGTCTGGACTGCACTGCGCGATGCGGTGGCGCCGGTGATCGTGGTCAGTCCGATCGTGGCGGGGCTGGCGATCAAGGGGCCTGCTGCCAAAATGATGAGTGAGCTCGCCGTCCCGGTCACCGCTCTGGGTGTGGCTGAGCATTATCAACGGCGATACCCGGGCCTGGTTGACTATTTCGTGATCGACGAAAGTGACGCTACACTGGCCCCAGAAATAGAAGCACTGGGCATCCGGGTGGAGATAGCACCAACCATTATGAAAGATCTGCAGCACAAAATGACGCTCGCACGTCACTGTCTGGCTTTGGAGGCGATGTGAACAGGGCCCGCGCCATTGTGGCTCTCAAATCCCTGCAGCGTGCAAAAAGCCGGCTGGCACCCCTGTTAACGGCCGGGCAGCGGGCCGGGTTGGTTGAAGCCATGGCCGGTGACGTGCTGGCCATGCTGACCAGCCACAGGCAGGTGGGCGAGGTCTACGTGATTTCTGACGATCCCGCGGCGCATGAACTGGCGCAGCGATACGGCGCCACCGTTATTGCCGAATCTGATTTGCAGCTGAGTGGCCTGAACGGGTTGTTGACCTCGGCCAGCACCCAGTTGCGCGCCGATAACACGACTCCGCTGCTGGTGCTGCACGCAGATCTGCCGCTGTTGCGCGAAAGCGATCTCAGCGCTGTGCTGGCCGCACTGGCGGACGCCGACGTGGTTATCGGTGCGGACACGGCAGGGCAGGGCACCAACCTGCTCGCACTGGCAGAGCACGTGGAGCCTGAGTACCACTTCGGCGAAGGCAGCTTCCAGCGCCACCGGCGCTGGGCCACTCAGGCCGGTCTAAGGCAAGTTCCACTGGAACGTCCGGGTATTGGCCTGGATATCGATGAACCTGACGATTTGGCATCGCTGCTGGCTTGTGAGCATATCGGTGAGCAAAGCGCTCGCTGGTTGCGCGACTCCGGCGTTGCCGCCCACTTCAGCCCCGCCCCTGAACTGGACTGGCAGCAGCTGCACGACACAGTTACCTCTGGCTGCACACCCGAAGCATCTCAGGCGCTGGCGCTGGCCGACTATGACGATTTACCAGCCATGGTTTCTTTGGCTGGAACGGTGCGCGATCAGGGGTACGGCAATGTCATCACCTATTCGCGCAAAGTCTTTATTCCGCTGACCAAACTGTGTCGCGACGTCTGTCATTACTGCACCTTTGCCCAGACTCCCTCAAAACTGGAGCAGGTCTTTATGCCGGTTGAGGAAGTGCTGGAGTTGTGTCGCCAGGGAGCGGCGCAAGGATGCCAGGAAGCCCTGTTTACGTTGGGTGAGAAGCCCGAGCTGCGATACAAGGCTGCGCGTGAGGCGCTGGCTGAGATGGGCTTTTCGACCACGCTGGAGTATGTACGCGAGGTGGCAAGTCGCGTTCTGGCGGAAACGGGCCTGTTGCCCCACATCAACGCCGGCTGTATGACCGCCGAAGAAATCGCCGCACTGCGCGAGGTGAGTGCCTCGATGGGCATTATGCTCGAATCGGCGTCCGAGCGGCTGTGCGAGCAGGGCATGCCGCACTTTGGGTCGCCCGACAAGATTCCTGCGGTGCGGTTGGAAACCATGTCGCTGGCGGGCGAGGCCGGCGTGCCGTTTACGTCCGGTATTCTCATCGGTATCGGTGAAACTCGTCGCGAGCGGATTGAGTCGCTGTTGGCCCTGCGTCGCATTCATGAGCGCCACGGCCATCTGCAGGAAGTCATTATCCAGAACTTCCGGGCCAAAGAGGGCACCCTCATGTCGCAGGCGCCGGAGCCCGACCTGGCGGATCTGCTGTGGACGATTGCTGCGGCCCGATTGGTGTTTGGCGCCGATATGAGCATTCAGGCGCCACCCAACCTCAGTCCAGGGGTGTTGCCCCAATTGGTAGCTGCCGGCATTAATGACTGGGGCGGTGTATCTCCTCTTACCCCGGATCACGTCAATCCTGAGGCGCCCTGGCCGCACTTGCAGGAGCTGGCCCGGGAGACTGCGGCGGCGGGTAAGTTCCTCGATCAGCGGCTGACGATTTATCCTGCGTATATTCGCGATGCCGAGCGCTGGCTTGCCCCGGGTATGTTCGGTCCGGTAATGCAGCAGTGCGATGCCGCCGGCTATGCCCGCCGCGACAGCTGGGTGCCCGGTGAAGAGCGGCCGGTACCTGATGTGGACGCTGAACTGTTGCGCGAGACGCCATCCCAGATCGCCCCCAGTCACGATATTCGTGCCATCGTGGCTCGGGCCGTCGCGGGAGAAGCCCTGCTTGTGGCCGAAGTAACGCAGCTATTTGAGGTCCGCGGCGCCGATTTTTCCCATGTGGTGCAGGCGGCAGACACACTGCGTGCGACTCAGGTTGGAGAAGAGGTGACCTATACGGTTAACCGGAATATCAATTACACCAACGTCTGCTACTTCAAATGCCAGTTCTGCGCCTTTTCCAAAGGTAAGCAAAGCGAGAACCTGCGCGGCCGACCCTACGATATCAGTGGCGAAGAGATTGCCCGACGCTGCATAGAGGCCTGGGATCGCGGCGCCGGTGAAGTCTGTATGCAGGGCGGGATTCATCCGGATTACACTGGCCAGACCTATCTGGATATTATCGCGACGGTGCGCAGTGCCACGCCGGATATGCACATCCACGCGTTTTCACCGCTGGAGGTGTGGCAGGGAGCCGCGACCCTGAACCTGCCCGTGGCCGATTACCTGCGCAAATTGAAAGCGTCGGGGCTCGATACGCTGCCTGGAACCGCGGCGGAAATTCTTCACGATGATGTCCGCGCCATCCTGTGTCCTGACAAGCTCAACAGCGGGCAGTGGCTGGAGGTGATGGAAGCTGCCCATGAGGTGGGGCTGCGCAGCACTGCAACTATTATGTACGGCCACATTGAGTCGCCCCAGCACTGGGCTCATCACCTGCTGGCGGTGCGAGATTTGCAGCAACGCACGGGTGGGTTTACCGAATTTGTGCCTCTGCCATTTGTGCATATGGAAGCCCCCATGTATCTCAAGGGTCGGGCCCGCAAAGGCCCGACCTTCCGTGAAGCAGTGCTCATGCACGCGGTCGCGAGGCTGGTGTTTGCAGGCCTGATTGACAATATCCAGACCTCCTGGGTGAAGATGGGAGAGGCCGGCGTTGGGGCCTGTCTCGACGCGGGTGCGAATGATCTGGGCGGCACACTGATGAACGAGAGCATTACTCGCGCAGCCGGCTCCGGCCACGGTCAGGAATGGGCGCCGCAGCACATGGAGAACCAGATTGAGCGCGCCGGTCGCGTGCCGCGCATGCGCACGACGCTTTATCGCAAGCCGCGTGTGGAGCAGCGCATGAAGGCATTTAACGCGCCGGCGCTGGGGCCGGCGGTCAACGAGGGTGCGGGTAAGCGCGAACGCAGCAAGTTGATCCCCACCATCAACATTCAGGCCGACGCCGGCACTGATCAGGTGTACTTGATGGCGGCCTGTGATTGAGGTGACGGGCCGTGAGGTGCAGTTGGAGCCGAGCTGGCTGGCTCACCTGGGTAAAGAGTTCGACCAGGCTTATATGCAGGAATTGCGCGACTTCCTGCGCGCCGAAAAGGCTGCCGGTAAGCGCATTTTTCCCCGCGGCAGCGAGTTCTTCAGCGCCTTCAGCCACACGCCACTAGCCGATGTGAAAGTTGTTATTCTCGGTCAGGACCCCTACCACGGCGAGGGCCAGGCCCACGGGCTGTGCTTCTCGGTGCAGCCGGGTGTGAAAGTGCCGCCCTCGTTGAAGAATATCTATAAGGAGATCAATGCCGAGCTCGGTCTCCCGATTCCGACCCACGGTCACCTTACTGCCTGGGCGAGCCAGGGGGTGCTGCTGCTGAACAGTGTACTGTCGGTAGAGTGCGCCCAGGCCGCTTCACATCAGGGCAAGGGATGGGAGAGGTTTACCGATAAGGTGATCGAGGTGATTAACCGCGAGCGCGAAGGGGTGGTGTTTCTGCTTTGGGGCAGCTATGCCCAGCGCAAGGGCGCCATTATTGATACGGAGCGCCACTGCGTGCTCAAGGCGCCGCATCCTTCGCCGCTAAGTGCTCATCGCGGTTTCTTCCGGTGCGGCCATTTTGCCGCCGCCAATCATTATCTGCAGGGCAGGGGGCAGGCGCCGGTGGATTGGTCGCTGCCCGCCGAGGCCTGATTTATTCCGGGTGCAGGGCGACAATGCGATCCCGCAGCCCCTGCAAACCAGGCTTGTCTTCCAGTACTTCGGCTGCGCTCAGCCCTTCGAGTTCATGGGGAAACACCAGCCACTCCTCGCTCTGATGGAGGAAATAGTCCGGTACCAGCTCGGTCTTATTATTGCTTGGCTTGAAGTAGGGCGTGGCTATCTTGAACGTGGGGGTGTTGCGACGGCACTTGGCTTCCAGGTCCCAGATCACCTGCTGGATTGACCGTCCCGAGTCGAATACATCGTCCACGATGAGCACATTGTCTTCAGCGTTAACGTTCTCAATGAGATAGTGCAGGCCGTGCACAATCACCGACTCACTGGTCTGGTTGATACCGGTGTAGTGCGAGGTGCGAATGGCGATGTGGTCGGTTTCGTGGCCCGCGTACTTGAGCAGCTCCTGGATGGCGATACCCACCGGCGCGCCGCCACGCCACACACCCACGATGTAGTCCGGTCTGAAATCGCTGTCGAGCACATTCAGGGCCAGTTCATAGGAGTCAACGAGTAACTGGTCGGCGCTAATGTAGGTCTTCTTGATGGTCATGCTTTCGCTTCCTGGGGCGTCAAGGGGGCGATTGTCCGTGTCGAAGCGCCGGATAGCAACCCTGTGGGCCTGTCTCGAGACGCGGTTCTGTGGCAGAATGCGCGCCTCTCGGGGGGGCGGTGTGCGAATCTGGCAAAGACTGACAGTGGTAATTGTTGTTGCGGCGGCACTATTGTGGGTGGCTCAACCAGCACCGCTGTATCGCGATCCGCCTCGACAGCTACCCTGGAAACTACCTGATTATCGCGACAGCAAGCGCTATTGGCATATCGATGCCAACGGCCTCATTCAGGCCCGGGTAGAGCATTTTTTCCTGGCTGACATCAGCCCGTCCATGGTGGCCTGGTTTTACCGGGTGTTGCCGGTGTCGACCGTTGACCTCGGCGGTGAGCGCATGCCGCTTTACCATATTTTTCATCCCACTGAGCACGGCAGGATTCGGGTGGTTGAAGCGGCGGACGATGGTTCCGCCGGGATGGGAAAGGGTGCGTTGATCCAGCGTGAGGAGTGGTTTGGTCCCTATGACAGTCGCGGCCAGGCCCGTCTGGAAGAACTGTCCGCAGAGCGCATGGTGGCGATACCGGAGTTTGCGGGCCTGCCCATGGGTCGGATTGAACACCGTTTTGAGCAGCGCGATGGGGGAACCTATTACACAGTAAGCTCGACCATTGGCTCGCAACTGCCGGTGCTGGGCGGGCTGCTTAACTATTACATTCGCAATGTCATGTTCCATCCTGCTGTCATGGAACAGTGGCAGCGCCATCAGGTGGAGGAGGTTGCGAGCCTCAATTATTTTCTGCCTGAAGTGTATTCCCAGCGAGGTGAGGTTACCCACTTTACCCTCGCTGATAACCGGGTATCGACTAAAATCGAGTAGGCACGCGCACCCGGAGCGACTAATGTCCGGTCTTTTGCCTGAGACCGCTTTTTAACTGGAGATAGCATGACTAATAAAATTCAGGTCGCCAAACCCATGGTGATACTGCACGGCGACGAAATGGCCCAGATCGCCTTCGAGAGAATTCTGGAGCAATTTGTTACCTCGCGACTGGACATTGATCTGGTGGAGATTGATCTGTCTGCAGAGCAGCGCCTGACCAGTAATGGCCAGGTGGTTCTGGATGCGATCGATTCCCTCAAGGTAAACGGTGTTGGCATCAAGAATGCGGGTATGACAGTCAACCGTGCGCAGCTGGATGATTTGCTCGCCAAGTACCCTGATATCAGCGAAGCCGCGCTCGACAAACTGGCGACCAAGTCGCCCAATGGCGCGATCCGCAAGGGCATAGGCGGCAACATCACGCGCGAGGATATCGAGTTTCGCAACCTGAAGAGCGTGCGCCCAGACTGGGTCGGCCGGGAAATCGAAGTGGATACCATGGACTCCGGCGGTCTCGACTTCAGCTACAGCGAACTGTCTGACGCCACCGGTGTTGCGAAGGTCTATTTCGTGGGCAGCAGCGGTGATCCTGTAGAGCTGCACCGCCGCACGCTGCGCAAGGGCGATCCCTGGATGCTCGCGTCCAACGACCTGGATGAGGTCAAGGCCTGGGCCCATCGGTTCTTCCAACGCGCACTCGATGAAAAGCGCGACATCTACTTGGGTCTCAAGGATACCGTGGTGGCGGGCTACGACGGCGTTATGCGCGCCGCGATCGAGGAAGTGTATAACAGCGACTACAAGGATAAGGTCGCTGCTGCCGGCCTCGAGTATCACTACGAGCTGATCGATGCCCAGGCAGCCCGCATTGTCTCCAATCCTCCTGAGCGCGCGCTATGGGGCGTTCCCGATAACGTCAGTGGTATGAAGTTGTACAAGCTGGTGCAGCAGCTCAAGCGCTATGGACTGCCCGAGCGCAAGGCTCACGTCTCGATCTCGCGGATGAGTGCCGGTGGTGGTGACCAGTACGGCAGTTACAACACTCCGGCGCCCGAAGACGGCATTGTCAAAGTGGTTATGGACGGCGTTGAAAAGCACGCCCGGGACGTGAAAGCGGGTGATCCGCTGTTGTTTATGTCCAACGACCGAGCGGCGATCAAGGATTGGGTCAAGCAGGTGTTCCGCGACGCGGCCTTGAACAAGAAAGAAGTGTACTTTGGGCTGAAACGGGAGTTTGTCAATTACGACGAGGTATACAGCTCGATTATCCTGGAGATCCGGAAGGAACTGGCTGCCCTGGATACACCGCCGCCGTCGTTCATGATCATGCGTCCTTCACGCCAGCTTAGCAAGATGATCTGCGATCCCCCGCGCTGGGGCCTATACCCTGCACAGAACCTCGACGGCGATATCTTTTCGGATATTTCAGCCGCCCTCGGTGGCAGCCTAGCCACTGCCAGCTCGGTGATTGAGAGCAAAGACGGCACTATGCTTTACGAAGCTCCGCACGGCACAGCACACGATCTCTACCTGCGTTATCTCGAAACGGACGGCAAAGAGGCCAACTTCAATTCCTCCGCACTGATTTTTGCCGTGGCAAATGCACTGGAAGAACTGGCTCGCCGTGAGGATAACGCCGCCCTGGCCGAGTATTCTTCGCGCCTGAAGTCCGCCCTGATTGAAACCGTGGCGCAGGGCACAATCACCGGTGATCTCAAGGGCAAGACCCTCAATCCCGACGATGAGAAGGTCGTCGATATGTACGGTTTCCTCGATGCTATCGAGGCCAATCTGGAGAGCTGAGTAAAGCTCAGTCTTCCAGGGCGTAGGGTAGTGGCAGGGCCTCCAGCAGGGGGCCGTCTTCACTGCCCACGCGCAATCCCTGTTCCAGCCCCTCGCGGGTGGCGCTCACCAGGCACAGCACCTGATCGCCATCCCGGCCGCTATTAACCACCGTACCGACACTCTGTGATTTGCCTGCCGCATATAGCGCCACACCTGCGGCCGGCTGTTCAGTCGTGGCCGCCACAGTGGGATACGCGCGGCGTTTGGCCTTGCCGCGATAGTGCAGGCGAGCGACGATTTCCTGGCCCGTATAACAGCCCTTGCTGAAGTTCACATGGCTGGTGACATCGTAGTTGAGATCCTGTGGCAGAAACATTTCACTGGTGGTGTCTTCCACGCGGCCAATACCCGCGCGAATCTGTGCGCCATTCCAGGCATTGGCGTCGCCCGCCTGTAGCGCCTGTCTCAGGCGATCGTACTGCGCACTGTGTTCCTGCATGTCGATCCAGGCTTCCAGGTAGTGACCCTCGTCGTCCAGTTGCACCAGCAGCCAGCCCTCGCCAGCGGTTGATTGATAGCGGCCGCCGGGTACGTCAATACCTAACTCGGACAGCGCCTGGGCACTGCTTTCGCCCCAGATGCCGACAACCTGCCAGTCGCTGCGTTCGGGGGCGATGTCTGCCTTTGAAAACACAATATATTTGCCAAACGTGGAAGCCGCGACATCCGCGACGCTGCGCCTTAGACGCAGCGCATAGTGTTCCTCGCCCAGTTGGCCAAGCAGGAAATCGCAGACCATGCGGCCTTTCGGGGTGCAATAGGCGCCCACAACGGCCTGCGCTGCAGTGACGGCCGCAGCATCACAGGTTGTCTGTCCCTGCAGAAATTTCAGCGTATCCGGGCCGGTGATATGGAGCAGGGCTTCCTGCTCAAGCAGTACGAATTGGGCGCTCAATGTCATTACCTCTGATCTGGGGCGCCCATGATAGGCGCTGGCGTGTCCGCTGTCAGCCGTCCCATTACGGCCGCTTTTGCCTATATAATGGCCGGCGTCGATGAATACAACCGTGCGTGAATCTGTAATGGTAGCTGAACAAGAGATTAACCGTATGCGCTGGGCTGCCCGGCGCGGCATGCTGGAACTGGACCTGGTGCTGGAGCCTTTCGTGCAGGCTCGCTACGCCGACCTCAATGATGTCGATCGGGAGCGCTTCCAGCAGCTGATGTTGTGTGAGGACCAGGATTTGTTTGCCTGGTTCTTGCAGCGCCAAAAGCCAGAAGACCCGGAGCACGCAGCGATTGTCCAACAGATTCTCAACTTCGCCCACACTCCGCCTGAGCATCGCTGATTCGCCGCGATATCGGGCCTGTCAGCTTATACACTGTGTAGCCTGTCTGGCTGCGTGCGTGCTGGTGGGCGCGGCCGGCCATATTGAGCTGGCGGCGTTATGTGCGCTGTTCATAGGTCTGTGGTCGCCGCAACTGGTGGCCCAGCCCTGGGTAGGCTGGCAGCTGGGGTGGCACGGGGGCGGGTGGACGTTGGATCGCGGCAACGGCAATGAGCCGGTGCAGTTGGAGCGCGCTTCAAGGATGGGCCCTGGGGGTATATACCTGTCCCTGCGTGATATGCGGGGTGTTCGCTACCCGGTGTGGATTCTGGCGGATGCTGTGCCCCACGAGGTCCGGCGCAGATTGCGCGTCAGGTTAACCCTGGAGCGGGGAGTTTAGCGGTCGCAGGATTGTGTCGTGTGCCTCTGGTAGCTGCTCCGGGTAGTCGAGGGTGTAGTGCAGTCCGCGACTTTCCTTGCGCTCAATGGCACAGCGAATCATTAGTTCGGCCACCATTGCCAGGTTACGCAGTTCCAGTAAATCGTTGCCCACCTTGTAGTTGCCGTAGTATTCGGCAATCTCAGACTGCAGTAACTGGACACGATGGAGTGCCCGCTGCAGTCGTTTGTCCGTGCGCACAATCCCTACGTAGTCCCACATAAAGCGACGCAGCTCATCCCAGTTGTGGGAGATAACCACGTCCTCGTCTGAATCGGTGACCTGGCTTTCATCCCAGCCGCGCGCCGGGGCCGGAGAGGGGAGCTCGGGCAATAACGCAGCGATATCATGAGCGGCCGACTCCGCGTAAACAATGCACTCCAGCAGCGAGTTTGACGCCATTCGATTGGCGCCATGCAGGCCCGTGGATGAGGCTTCACCGATGGCGTACAAGCCCTCTAGGTCGGTGCGCCCCGCGGTGTCGACGATGATCCCGCCACAGGTGTAGTGGGCAGCGGGCACCACCGGAATCGGCTCTTCCGCAATGTCGATACCGAATTCACGGCAGCGGCTCATCACAGTAGGAAAGTGGGCTTCGAGGAAGTCGCGTGGCTTGTGGGAGATATCCAGAAACACGCAGTCGGCACCGAGGCGTTTCATTTCGTGGTCGATGGCGCGGGCGACAATATCCCGGGGGCCAGTTCACCGCGTGGGTCGAAGCGGTCCATGAAGCGTTTGCCGTCGGGCAGCAACAGGTGGGCGCCTTCGCCACGCAGGGCCTCAGTGACCAGGAATGACTTGGCCTTGGGGTGGTAAAGACAGGTCGGGTGGAACTGGTTGAATTCCATATTGGCGACCCGGCAGCCGGCGCGCCAGGCCATCGCAATGCCGTCGCCGCTGGCGCCGTCGGGGTTGCTGGTATAGAGGTAGGCTTTGCTGGCCCCGCCGGTGGCCAGAACCACCGCCTTGGCCTGAAACAGCTCCACGTGCCCGGTATTGCGGTTGAGAATGTAGGCGCCCTGGCAGCGATCCTCGTGGCGAATCAGGTCGACGGCCACGCGATGGGTGAAAACTTCGATATTGTCGGCGGCCAGGGCCTGCTCAGTCAGTACCTCGGATATGGCCCTGCCGGTGCGGTCCGCCGCATGGATAATCCGCCGATGACTGTGGCCACCCTCCATCGTGAGGTGGAATTCACGGTCATCGGCGTCGGCCTGGTCCTGGCGCAAATCGAAGTCGACCCCTTGTTCGACCAGCCATTCGGTGCAGCGCCGGGAGTTGCGCACGGTAAACTCTACCGCCTCGCGGTCGCACAGACCGGCGCCGGCCGCCAGCGTGTCTTCCACGTGGGAATCGACCGTATCCCGGTCGTGCAGCACGGCCGCCATGCCACCCTGAGCCCAGTAGGTCGAGCCCTGATTCAGGTCGGCCTTCGACAGGAGTGCCACGCGGCAGTCTGCTGGCAGGTGCAAGGCCAGGCTCAGGCCTGCGGCACCGCTACCAATAACCAGGACGTCGTGCTTGTGAGTGGTGGGCATGGCGCGCTCGCTTGCTGCCTCGGAATGCGAAATATATGATGTGCCTCAACAACTTAGCCGGGTTGGGCACGGCCGGCTGCGAGTATATACGACCTCCGGTGTAATAAGGAATTCCCGCAGGGGAACTTTTCGATGCAAACAGTTTCATACAGGTGCCCAGCATTGTACCGGGCTGAACTTATGCCCGCGAAGACGGTCTACGCGGGTACACTACAGAAATATTATTGTCAGGGCGGTTTTGCCATGACCACGGAGGGGACAGGGGAGTGACGGCCGCCGAGACGGACCAGCAGCTTGTCGCGAGAGTGCAGAAAGGGGACCAACGGGCCTTCGATCTGCTGGTGCTCAAGTACCAGCACAAGATCATGAGCCTGATTGGCCGTTATGTGCACGATGCTGATGAGGTGCAGGACGTGGCCCAGGAAGCCTTTATCAAGGCTTATCGGGCGCTGCCCAAGTTCCGGGGCGACAGCCAGTTCTATACCTGGTTGTACCGGATTGCGGTAAACACGGCCAAGAACCATCTGGTGTCGCGCTCTCGCAGGCCACCGGGCTCCGACGTGGAAGTAGAAGATGCCGAGTATTACGAGGGCGGCGGTGCCCTGCGGGATATCGAGACCCCCGAAACCGCCCTGTTTGGCGCTGAGCTGAAGGCCGTGGTGGATGCCGCGATAGCCGATCTGCCAGATGATTTGCGTTCTGCGGTAACTTTACGTGAATTTGATGGTCTCAGTTATGAGGACATCGCCGACATCATGGAATGCCCGGTGGGAACGGTCAGATCGCGGATTTTCCGTGCTCGTGAAGCGATCGACACCAAGGTGAAAGAACAACTGGAGGGTCAGCATTGAATGCTGATACTCCCCGATAGACGCGTAACGACGCGAGGACAACACACATGAGTGACAAAATGCGGGAATCGCTCTCTGCCCTGATGGACGACGAGGCCAATGAGCTCGAGTTGCAGCGGGTACTTAAGCAGATTGAAGACGACGGCGAATTGCGCCAGACATGGCTGCGCTATCACGCCACCCGCTCGGTGATGACAGGGCAGGGCGTCGGTGATCTCAAGCTCGATATTTCGGCGCGGGTGCGCACCGCCATCAACGAGAGCGAGGCTGCACCGAGCCTGCGCCAGCGCATTGGTCGGCCATTCGCCAGCTTTGCGGTTGCCGCGTCTGTGGCGGCCACGGTGGTGCTGGGCGGTCAGCAGTTGGCCCAGATCAGCTCCGCTGACGACCCCTATGGCAGCCAGTCGGTGGCCACGGTAGGTTCGTCGCCCGTGGGCCTTGTGAATACCATGGGTGCCACTGCGGTCCAGGCCAGCTACGGCAACCAAGCCGTACCCTCGCTGCAGCCAGCGGGGAAAACCGCGTACAAGGAACTGGCCCGCCAGCGTATGGAAATGTACATGCAGGAGCATGCCGAACAGGCTGCGCTTAACAGTCCGCAGGGTCTGATGCCTTTCGCCCGGGTAGAGAAGATTCGCAAATAGTATGAGCGCAGCCCGCTTGCCCCGACTCGCGGCACTGGCCCTGGCGTTTGTCGCCGCGCCAGTGCTATCCGCCGATGATTGCGCAGACGTCAATCCGGCGGCCATTCAATGGCTGGACAAAATGTCCCGCAGTTCCGATCAGGTCAGTTATCAGGGTGTGGTTACCCTGCAGCGTGACAATGAGGATATGCAGGTCGTCCAGGTATCCCACACCGTTGACGGTGAGGCCATTTCCGATCGCATGACCCAGCTCACCGGGCAAGGGGCAGAGGTCACGCGCAAGCATAACCCATTGGATGCTGTGCACCCCGGACAGAAATTACTGCGCCTCGAGGGTGACAAGTGCGGCATTGCCGTCAATTACAAGCTAACCGTCACCGAAGGCGATCGCGTGGCAGGGCGTAAGTCTGTCCGTATCGCCGTGGCGCCTCGCGATATGTACCGCTACGGCCACATTATGGAACTTGACCGGGAAACCGGTCTGTTACTGAAGTCCGCCACGATTGGTCACGGCAATACCGTACTGGAGAAATTTCAGTTCGCAAGCCTGACCATCGAGGAATCTGTCGCTATCGATGCTGTGGCTGCTGCCGCGATGCCGGCTGCCACGGCAGCCCGCACGGTGCCCGAACCCACAGCAATCGCCGATAGCCATGGCTGGAAGGTGGGCTGGTTGCCGGCGGGCTTTACATCGACTGATCTCGCCGGGTCACCGCGCGGCCGCAAGACCTTTACCGACGGCCTGACGGTATTCTCGGTGTTTATCGAAGAGCTCGATCGCGAGATTCGTCCCGGCGAGGGCGTGGTGCGCAAGGGCAGTAGCACCTCCTATACCCGTGGTGTGAAGATTTCCGGCCAGCCCGTGTTGTTGACCGTCATCGGTGAAGTGCCAGTGAATACGGCGCGCATGGTCGCCGATTCGGTGGCCTGGGAGCGCTGATATGCTGTTTGAAACGGGCCGCGTGGTAGCCGTTGAAGACGACAGCGTCTGGGTCGAAACCATTCGCAAGACAACCTGTGGCAGCTGCGCGGCAAAAAGTGGTTGTGGCCACGGTGTGATGAACCGGATTTCCGAGGGGCAGCGCTCTCTGATTCGCGCCTTGCCCGGCAAGGTACACCCCCGCCAGTGCGCAGTGGATGACGAGGTTCGCATCAGCATTCCCGAGGAAGTGATACTGCGCGGTTCAATAATTGTCTATATGGTGCCGGTGCTCGGCATGCTGGCCTTGGCTACACTGGGGTCAGCATTCGCTGGCGATGTTGGCGGAGCGCTTGGCGCTGTTGCCGGCCTGGCCGCAGGTGTTGGCCTGGTGCGGTTGCACGCCCATCGCCATCGTCAGGACGCCAGTTTCCAGCCGGTGCTGGAAGAGGTTCTAAGCAGTTCTTCCCAGGCTCTGCGCCTGGGCTGACTTTTCGTTGTCACGAGGTAACTATGAAGGTATCCATTAAAAACACTCTGCTTTTGGTGATTGCGGCCGGGCTGCTGTTTGCTGCCCAGGTGCGCGCAGCCGGACTACCTGATTTTACCGAGATCGTGGGCGAGAGTTCTCCCGCTGTGGTCAAGATCATTGTTGAGGCAAGCGGCCCCCCGCAGGGGCAGGGGCCCCAGGAAGTGCCTGAATATCTGCGCCGCTTTTTCGAGTTCCGCGGCGATGGCGCGCCCCAGCGCCCCCGCATGGGTATGGGATCAGGTTTCATTATCGACGCGGATGGCCTGATTGTGACCAATGACCACGTGGTGTCCGGTGCCGACAAGGTACTGGTGCGGATGAGCGATCGCCGCGAGTTCGAAGCCGAGATTGTCGGTACAGATCCGCGCAGCGACCTCGCATTACTGCGTATCGATGCTGAGAAACTGCCCGTACTCGAGTTCGCCGACGCAGGCGAGTTGCAAGTGGGCGAATGGGTGCTGGCCATCGGTTCGCCATTCGGGCTCGATTACTCAGTGACTGCCGGTATCGTCAGTGCCAAGGGCCGCAGCCTGCCTACCGAAAATGGCGAGAATTATGTGCCCTTTATCCAGACCGATGTGGCCATTAACCCCGGTAATTCGGGTGGCCCGCTGTTTAACCTCGAAGGTGAGGTCGTGGGTGTGAATTCCCAGATATTCACCCGTAGTGGTGGTTCGATCGGTCTGTCCTTCGCTATTCCTGTCAGTGTGGTGCGCAACGTTGTGTCTCAGCTTGAGGAGCATGGCAAGGTGACTCGCGGCTGGCTGGGCGTGACCATTCAGGACGTGGACAAAAATCTGGCTGAGTCCTTTGGACTGGATCGGCCTCGCGGTGCCCTGGTAGTCCAGGTGGCCGAGGATGGTCCCGCGGATGAGGCGGGTCTGCGCGAGGGCGATGTGATTGTAACGTTCGATGGCAAGGATATACCCACTTCCTCCGACCTGCCGCATGTGGTGGGTCTGATCGCCCCGGGCGCCCGGGTGAGCACGGAAATCGTCCGCGATCGCAAGCGTCGGACCCTGAAGGTAGAGGTCGGCGGTCTCGCTGCCGATGACAGCTATGCGCTGGCCAGCGGCGGTGCAGAGGGCGATGAGGGGGGCGGATCGGCGTCGTTGTCGTCGAAGCGGATAACGAGATGCTGGAGCGCTGGAGCCTCAGTGGCGGTGTCGTGGTCCATGAGGTTGTGCCCGGTTCGCCGGCAGCCGAGGCGGGCGTGCGCCCGGGCGATGTGATTACCTTGATCGGTAATACGCCGGTGAAGAGCCTGGATGCCTTCGCCAGCGCTGTCGAGGGCCTGGAAGCAGGCGCTTCCGTGCCCCTGCGACTGACCCGTCGCGGCACGCCGCTGTTTATTGGATTACGCCTCGAGCAATAGCGGCGGGGGGCCGCTTGAGGTACAATCGCGCGTTTTTTGGGCGACCTGTTCCGGCCGCCCTGTAACCTTGTCAGGCCCGATTGCGTGAGCGACCTCCAACACATCCGAAATTTCTCCATCATTGCCCATATCGATCACGGCAAATCGACGCTGGCTGACCGCTTTATCCAGGCCTGCGGTGGTCTGTCCGATCGTGAGATGGAGCAGCAGGTGCTCGATTCCATGGATATCGAGCGCGAGCGCGGTATCACGATCAAGGCACAGAGTGTCACCCTGGATTACAAGGCCAGGAATGGCGAGACCTACCAGCTCAATTTCATTGATACCCCGGGCCACGTGGACTTTTCCTACGAAGTGTCACGTTCTCTTGCGGCCTGTGAGGGTGCTCTGTTAGTGGTAGATGCCGGGCAGGGGGTTGAAGCCCAGTCGGTTGCCAACTGCTACACCGCCATCGAGCAGGGGCTGGAAGTGCTGCCCATTCTCAACAAAATGGACCTGCCACAGGCCGACCCTGACCGGGTGAAGATCGAGATCGAGGAAATTATCGGCATCGATTCCACCAACGCTGTGCCCGTATCGGCGAAATCAGGTATGGGTATCGAGGATGCGCTGGAATATCTGGTTGAGGAAATTTCCCCGCCCGAGGGCGATCGCGATGCACCGTTACAGGCGCTGATTATCGACTCATGGTTCGATAATTATCTGGGCGTTGTCTCGCTGGTGCGTGTGAAGCAGGGGGTGCTGCGTAAGCGCGACAAAATTGTGGCCAAGAGCCAGGGCAAGGCGCATCAGGTGGACAGCGTCGGCATTTTTACGCCCAAGCGGCACGAGAAAGATTGCCTGATGGCCGGCGAAGTGGGCTTTGTTGTGGCTGGCATCAAGGATATTCACGGCGCGCCTGTGGGCGATACGCTGGTGCACGAAAAGCAGCAGGATGTGCCTGCGCTGCCCGGTTTCCAACAGGTCAAGCCCCAGGTATACGCGGGCATCTTTACGATTTCCTCTGATGACTACGAGGATTTCCGCGATGCGCTGGGCAAGCTCACGCTCAACGATGCCTCGCTGTTCTATGAGCCGGAGAGCTCTGACGCCCTTGGCTTTGGTTTTCGCTGTGGTTTCCTGGGCATGCTGCACATGGAAATTATCCAGGAGCGCCTGGAGCGCGAGTACGATCTTGATCTGATTACGACTGCGCCCACGGTAATCTATGAGGTGGTCACCAAAAACGGTGAAACCATTAAGGTCGATAACCCCTCATCACTACCGGACGTGGCTGATATCGAGGAGATGCGCGAGCCCATCGCCCGTTGCAATATTCTGGTCCCCCAGGATTATCTGGGTAATGTGATTACCCTGTGTGTAGAGAAGCGTGGTGTACAGAAGGACATGCAGTTCCTCGGCGCCCAGGTGCAGGTGGTATACGACATCCCCATGGCCGAAGTGGTGCTGGATTTCTTTGATCGCCTGAAATCGGTCAGCCGCGGCTATGCCTCTCTGGACTACAGTTTTGAGCGTTTTGAAACGGCTAAACTGTCGCGCCTGGACGTGCTGATTAACGGCGATCGCGTCGATGCGCTGGCAGTGATTGTCCACCAAGACCAGGTACAGTATCGCGGTCGTGCGCTGACCGAAAAAATGAAAGAGCTCATTCCAAGGCAGATGTTTGACGTGGCGATCCAGGCAGCCGTCGGCGGCAAGATTGTGGCGCGTACCACGGTGAAAGCCCTGCGCAAGAACGTCACCGCAAAATGTTATGGTGGCGACGCGACCCGAAAGAAGAAGCTGCTCGAGAAGCAGAAAGCGGGCAAGAAACGCATGAAGCAGGTAGGCAGCGTGGAAATCCCCCAGTCGGCTTTCCTCGCAGTACTTAAGGTAGACAGCTAGGACGGACCCTGAATGAGTGGTATGACAATCGATTTTCCCCTGATCCTGGTCATCCTGGTCGGCGGTACCGGCCTGGTATGGCTGCTGGATGCGCTGTTTCTGGCCCCAGGGCGACGCAAGACCATTGCTGGACTGCAGGAGCAGTACCCGGATTGGGAGGCAGAGGGCAGCCCGCAGCGAGAGCAGTTTCGCGCCGGCGTAGCCAGCCAGGCTGCGGAGCCGGTGGTGGTCGAATATGCGCGGTCGTTCTTCCCGGTCTTGTTTGTGGTGTTCGTGTTGCGCTCGTTTCTGGTCGAGCCGTTCCAGATTCCGTCGTCGTCCATGGTTCCCACGCTGCAGGTGGGCGATTACATCCTGGTGAACAAGTTCACCTACGGCATCCGCCTTCCGGTAACGCGCACCAAAGTCGCGGACCTGAATGAACCGGAGCGCGGTGATGTGATGGTGTTTTTCCCGCCCCACATGAATGACACCTACTACATCAAACGCGTGGTCGGTTTGCCCGGGGACACGGTGAGTTACCGCAATAAGCGCCTGTTTGTGAATGGCGAACAGGTCAGTCGCGAAGAAGTGGCCATTATTCCGGGTCCCAATGTGCGTCAGCGTGTTGGTCTTGAGACGCTGGGCGAGGCCCGCCATCTGATGCAGGTCGACGAGGGCCGCATGCCCCGTGACTTCACGGTGCTGGTGCGTCCGGGACACTACTTCATGATGGGCGACAATCGCGACAATAGCTCCGATAGTCGCGTTTGGGGTCAGGTCCCCGAAAAGGATATAGTAGGCAAGGCTTTCGCGATCTGGATGCACTGGGACTCGTTCCTGAGTATCCCCAGCTTCAGCCGCGTTGGCCTGATTGAATGACTATAATTAATTAGCAGCAAACGGAATAGCTCAGGGGAAGCGGATATGCGTCAACGTCAACGTCAAGCAGGTATGGGCCTGTTCGGTGGTCTGATCATCGCCATGATGGCCGGTTTTTATGTGCTTTGCATCGTGAAAATTGTCCCGGTGTACTCTGAGTATGAGTCCATCAAACACATCCTCACAACGATCTCCGACGAACACAAACCCAATGTGACGACCATTGGCGAGATGCGTCGGCGCCTGGCCAACCTGTTTAACTCCAACCAGATCAAGGCGATCAAGGTGAAGGACGTCCAGTTCTATCGCAAGGGCGGCAAGATGTATATCGATGGCCGCTACGAGGGCCGGGTCAATGCCATCGCCAATCTCGATCTGGTGCTGCGTTTTGACGACCTGCTGTTCGTGGCGGGACAGCCCAACGTCAAGTGAATGACCGCGAGCTAAAGGCCGCGCGCCTGCAGCGCGCTCTCGGTTATGAGTTTGCAGACCGCAGTCTGCTTGAGCTGGCGCTGACCCATCGTAGCGCCGGTAACCGCAACAATGAGCGGCTGGAGTTTCTCGGCGACTCCATCGTAAATCACATCATTGCCGAACAGCTTTACCACAAGTTTCCCGATGCCCGCGAGGGAGATATGAGTCGCATGCGCGCCGCCCTGGTTAAAGGTGACACCCTGGCGGAGGTAGCTCAGGAATTGGAGCTGGGTGAGCATTTGACCCTCGGCGCCGGCGAGCGCAAGAGCGGTGGAAGGCGACGTACGTCTATTCTCGCGGATGCCCTGGAGGCCGTGACCGGCGCTATTTTACTCGACAGCGATGTCGAAACCTGTCGCCGCTGTGTGCTGGCCTGGTTTAGTACGCGACTTGAAGAACTGGACCTGGGCAGCGCGGGTAAGGACGCCAAGACCAGTCTGCAGGAGTACTTGCAGGGGCGTGGCAAGCCACTGCCCGAGTACGAATTACTCGGTGTGCTCGGCGATGATCACAATCAGCAGTTCCATGTCGCCTGCCGTCTCACCAAGCCGGCGCTGGTGGTGGAAGGTGCGGGGAGCAGTCGTCGCAAGGCCGAGCAGGCCGCTGCTCGCACTGCGCTTGAGAGGTTGAACGCCTATGGCAAGTGAATCCAAACGCTGTGGCTATGTCGCCATTGTCGGGCGCCCGAACGTGGGCAAGTCTACGCTGCTCAATCACATACTCGGCCAGAAAATCAGTATCACCTCGCGCAAGCCCCAGACGACCCGCCACCAGGTGCTGGGCATTAAGACCGAGGACGATCACCAGATTATTTTTGTCGACACACCCGGGCTGCACAAGGCCGCTGAGAAGGCCATCAACCGCTATATGAACCGAGCTGCGAGTTCGGCGATCAAAGATGTGGATCTGGTGCTGTTTCTGGTTGACCGCACCGCTTGGACCGACGAGGACGAAATGGTCCTGCAACAGGTGGTGCAATCGGGTCTGCCAGCGGTACTGGTGGTGAACAAGGTAGACCTGCTGGACGATAAGGCCGTATTGCTGCCCCACCTGCAGATGCTGGCCGATAAAGCCGATTTCAAGGCGGTGATTCCTGCTTCGGCGCTGCGGCAGCACAACGTCGATGAACTGGAGGCAGAGATTCTCAAATACCTGCCGGAGTCAGAGCACTTTTTTCCTGAAGAACAGATTACCAACCGCAGCCAGCGCTTTCTTGCCGCGGAGATCGTGCGCGAAAAAATCATGCGCCAGTTGGGCGACGAGTTGCCCTACGCTGTGACCGTGGAAATCGAAGAGTTTGCCTACGACGAGGGCATTGTGCATATCTCCGCGCTGATTCTTGTCGAGCGCGACGGACAGAAAAAAATCATTATTGGTGAGAAGGGCAGTCGTCTGCGTTCGATCGGCACTGAAGCGCGCCGAGATATGGAGCGCTTGTTCGATAATAAAGTGATGCTGCGGCTGTGGGTGAAAGTCAAATCGGGTTGGTCTGACGATGAGCGCGCTTTGCGCAGTCTCGGCTACGACGATATCTGAACCGTCGCCGGTGTAGCCCATGCGAGTATCGCTGCAACCAGGCTACGTGCTGCACAGCCGCCCCTATCGGGATTCGAGTAACCTTCTGGAAGTCTTTTCCGCCGAACACGGCCGCGTCAGTCTTGTGGCCAAGGGAGCACGGCGCAAAACCCGCGGTGGCAGCCAGGCGGCGCTGCTGCAGCCATTTTCACCACTGTTGATCAGTTTTACCGGTCGCTCCGAGCTCAAGACCCTTACCCAGGTGGAGTCGGCGGGGCCCGCCACCCACTTGCGCAGTGAACGTCTCTACAGCGGCCTTTACCTGAATGAGATCCTGGTGCGTCTGTTGCATCGCCACGACCCTCATCCGCGCTTGTTTGCAGGCTATGCCGCCGCCGTGCAAGCCCTGGGTGAGGGTGTCGATGTGGAGCACGTGCTGCGGCGCTTCGAACTACAGCTGCTCGACGAACTGGGATATCGGCTGGATCTGGACCGGGAGGGCAGCAGCGGCGAACCGCTCGATGCAGCCACGTGGTACCTTTTCGATCCGGACACAGGCCTGCTGCCTTGCGCCGGCAGCAATGCCCAGAATCGCCCCGCTTATCTGGGCGAGGATTTACTGCAAATAGCCGCCGGGGTGTTCGATGGCAGCGCTCGGCTGACGGCGCGTCGATTGATGCGCCAGGCGCTGGCAGTGCACCTGGGAGACGCACCCTTGCGCAGTCGCGAGTTGTTTCGCGCCCAACCACAGGAGTGATTGAGTGATAGCGATAGGCACCGATATTCTGAAATTCGAGCGCATCGACGAGGTGTTGGGGCGCCTGGGTGATCGCTTTGTTGAGCGGATCCTGACCCCCGAGGAGCGTGTGGAATACGTCGCCAGTTCGCGTCCTGGCAATTTGCTCGCCAAGCGCTTTGCGGCCAAAGAGGCGGTTGCAAAATGCCTGGGAACGGGTATTGGGCGGGGGGTGAGTTGGCAGGATATATGCATAGTTCACGATGAGAACGGGGCCCCCGGTGTGGTGCTCAGTGGCGGCGCACTGGAAGTGGCCAGGACCCGGGGCGGTGCCAGGGTTTTGCTCAGCCTGGCAGATGAAACCGACTGTGTCGTTGCCTTTGCGGTGTTGTCCTGAGCCTGTACACTGCGCGGTGCGAAATAGAATGTGAAAAGCAATGCCTGACTATCCAACGATAGAAGCCTGTATTGGCAATACTCCCCTTGTGCGCCTGCAGCGCCTACCCGGTGAGACCAGTAACACGCTGTTGGTCAAGCTGGAGGGGAATAACCCGGCTGGCTCGGTTAAAGACCGTCCTGCCATCAGCATGATCGCTCAGGCTGAAGCCCGCGGCGATATCCAGCCCGGCGATACTCTGATAGAAGCCACCAGTGGCAATACCGGCATTGCCCTGGCCATGGCCGCAGCCATTCGCGGCTATCCGCTCACGCTGATTATGCCCTCGCATATGAGTGATGAGCGCAAACTGTCCATGTCCGCCTATGGCGCCACATTGGTCGAAGTTTCCCAGGAGGAGGGCATGGAAGGCGCCCGGGATCTGGCTATGGCGATGCAGGCTCGCGGCGAGGGTCGGGTGCTGGATCAGTTCGCCAACCCGGACAACCCGCGCGCCCACCTGACCGGCACAGGGCCGGAGATCTGGCAGCAGACCGACGGCACCATCACGCACTTTGTCAGTTCAATGGGCACGACAGGCACCATAATGGGGACCTCGGCCTACCTCAAACAGCAGAATCCCGACATCCAGATTGTCGGCCTGCAACCCGAAGATGGTTCCAGTATCCCTGGGATTCGCCGCTGGCCGGAGGCTTATCTACCGGCGATCTATGATGCCGCCCGAGTCGATCGGGTGCTCGATATTTCCCAACCGGAATCTGAGCGGGTCATGCGCCGAATGGCCGCCGAGGAGGGAATTTTCTGTGGCGTCTCTTCAGGCGGGGCCGTGGCCGGAGCGCTGCGCCTGTCGGCGGAGCTTGAGAATGCCGTCATCGTGGCCATTATTTGCGATCGCGGCGACCGCTACTTATCGACCGGCGTGTTCGCAGGGTCCTGAATTACATGGTCCAGGTTCGCAAACAACTTCCCGACCCCGCCAGTGGCGCAGCCGTTGACCTCGATGAGTGGGTTGAACACCTGGCCATCAGCCTCGATGACCAGGATGGAGGCCAGTTGCTGGAAGCCTGTCGATTGCTGCAGCAATTGGCGGCAGGCGAGGGCGAAGACCCCGGCGACTGGGCGACCGAAAGCGACTGTTTCGCGGCGGGGCTGGACACCGCACTGATTCTCGCGGAGCTGCACGTGGGGGCCTCCTGCCTGGTAGCCGGTGTGCTCTATCGGGCTGTGCGCGAGAAGCGAATTACCCTCGAAGAGGTGGGAGCCCGGTTCGGTGAAGAGGTAGAGGAGCTGTTACAGGGCGTATTGCGCATGGCTGCCATCGGCGAGCTGCGCCTGCACCAGGAGCATCCCGTGCTAGGCCAGGCACACGCCCAGAAAGACAACATACGCAAGATGTTGATTGCGCTCGTGGACGATGTGCGGGTGGCGCTGATCAAACTGGCGGAGCGGACCTGCGCGATCCGCGCGGTGAAGAATGACGAGGAGCGCCGTGAACTGGTCGCCCGGGAAGTCTTTGACGTGTATGCACCGCTGGCTCACCGGCTCGGCATTGGTCATCTCAAGTGGGAGCTTGAGGACTTGTCGTTCCGCTACATCTACACCGATGCCTATCGCAAAATTGCCCGGCTGTTGGACGGCAAGCGCCTGGAACGCGATCAGTTTATCGTCGAGGTTAAAGAGTTGCTCAGTCGCGTCCTCGGTGGCGCTGGCCTTGAATTTGAAATCGAGGGTCGGGCGAAACACATTTACAGTATCTGGCGCAAAATGCAGCGCAAGGGTATTGGCTTTTCTCAGGTTTACGATATTCGCGCGGTGCGCATCCTGGTACCAGAGGTGAAGGACTGTTACGCGACGCTGGGGCTGGTGCATGGCCTGTGGCGCAACATTCCCAATGAGTTTGACGACTATATCGCCAACCCAAAAGAGAACGGCTATCGCTCACTGCATACCGCGGTAATCGGCCCGGAAGGAAAAATTCTGGAAGTACAGATCCGCACCCACCAGATGCATGAAGAAGCCGAGCTCGGGGTTTGTGCGCACTGGCGCTACAAGGGCTCTGATGGTGGTGATGGCATGGCCAGCACCTACGAGGAAAAAATTGCCTGGTTGCGCCAGGTACTCGATTGGCATGAGGAAACGGGTGACGCCGACGAGGTCGCCGAGCAATTCAGCTTCAATGTCGCTCAGGATCGGGTGTATGTCTTTACGCCAGATGGCGATGTCGTCAATCTCGCCCACGGCGCGACACCGCTGGATTTCGCCTATCACGTCCATACGGAAGTCGGTCATCGTTGTCGCGGCGCTAAAGTCAACGGATCGATCGTGCCCCTTACCTATGAGCTCAAGACCGGTGAGCGAGTTGAAATTCTCACCAGTAATGAAGGCCAGCCCAAGCGCGACTGGCTGCAGCCGGGGCTGGGCTATCTGCGCACCTCTCGGGCGCGAGCCAAGGTGCAGCACTGGTTCCGGTCCCAGGCGCGCGAGGAAAATATTGCCGCCGGGCGTCAGTTGCTGGAGCGGGAGTTCAGGCGTCTGGCGCTTACCAGCGTCGACTACCAGCGCATCACTCGCAAAGTCAGTGCGAAATCCGTTGAGGACATGTTTGCGTTGGTCGGCTCCGGGGAACTCGCCTCCAGCCAGGTCCTGAATGCCGCCCAGGGCCTGGTAGAACGCCGCCCCGAACCCGAGCTCAAGCTGGCCCGGCCGGGTGCGACCCGCTACCGTAGCGAGGTGCAGGTGCATGGTGTTGGTAACCTGCTCAATCACATGGCGGGTTGTTGCAAGCCGCTGCCCGGCGACGCCATTACCGGGTTCATTACCCAGGGTCGCGGCGTCAGTATTCACCGCACGGATTGCGCACGCCTCGTAAAACTCCAGGAGGCATCTCCGGAGCGGGTGATTGAAGTCGAATGGGGTGGCGCGCCCACCGATAACTACGAAGTGGATGTGGCGATTGAAGCCTATGATCGCCACGGTCTGCTGCGCGATATTACCGGCTTATTCGCCAACGCCCATATCAATGTGTTGTCGATCAATACCCAGACCAACAAGAAGTCTCACACTGCGACCATGCGCCTGCGGGTTGAAGTGCCAAATCTGGCGTCGCTATCCAAGCTTTTGGAGCGGATCAACCGTTTGCACAATGTGATTTCCGCGAATCGGTGCACAGCTGAATGAGCCGCAGTCAATATACGATCGACGATTTGCTCAGGGTGATGGAGCGTTTACGCGATCCGGAGCACGGCTGTCCCTGGGACCTCAGGCAGGACTTCGCCAGTATCGTGCCGTCGACGCTGGAAGAGTGCTACGAACTGGCGCACGCCATTGAAGAACAGGATTTCGGTCATGTTGCCGAGGAGCTTGGCGATGTGTTGTTCCAGGTGATTTTCTACAGTCAGCTGGGGCGAGAGCAGCAGTTGTTCGAATTTGGCGAAATTGTCGATACCCTGGTTGCGAAACTGGTACGGCGTCACCCGCACGTGTTCGCCAATGGTGATATCGAAGGAGTCGTCGGCGGTAATATCACTGAAGCTGAGGTCAACGCCAGCTGGGAAGCCATAAAACAGCAGGAGCGTGGCGAGCGTGACCTTCATGACATCCTGGCGGATGTCCCGGTAGCGCTGCCGGCACTGCCGCGGGCACAAAAGCTGCAGAAGCGGGCTGCCTCAGTCGGCTTTGACTGGCCGGATGTGGAGCCGGTGCTGGAAAAACTGGAGGAAGAAATCGGTGAATTGCGGGCTGCACTTCGTGAGGGAGAGGCTGCCGAGATTGAATCCGAGATGGGAGATGTGCTGTTTTCCGGCGTCAATCTGGCCCGTCACCTAAAGCTGGATGCCGAAACGACTTTGCGCCGCGCCTCGAGTAAATTCGAGCAGAGATTCCAAGCTATGGAGAAAATAGCGCGCAAGAATGGCGAGTCTCTCGACCAGCTCGACGAGGCTGCTCTGGACGCCCTTTGGGAGCGTGCCAAGGCCGCTCGGTCCTAGCGAAAGGTAGGGGTTGTATCCGCGCAACCCGCTGTGTATGGTTACTTTCCTCCCACGTTACCAACCTAGCCAAGCCGCTGTTGACGGCGGCCGATATTATCACGAGGAACCTCGTCAATGCGTTTGATTTTGCTGGGCGCCCCGGGCGCCGGAAAAGGCACCCAGGCCCAATACATTACCGAAAAATTCGGTATTCCCCAGATTTCCACCGGCGACATGCTCCGTGCCGCGGTCAAGGCTCAAACCCCGCTGGGCATCGAAGCCAAGCAAGTGATGGATGCCGGCGGTCTGGTGTCAGACGACATCATTATTGGTCTCGTGAAAGAACGTATCGCTGAAGACGATTGTGCCTCTGGTTTTCTGTTTGATGGTTTTCCCCGCACGATCCCCCAGGCTCAGGCCATGGTGGAAGAGGGTGTCAGTATTGATCATGTCGTTGAGATTGCCGTGGACGACGAAGAGATTGTGTCCCGCATGAGTGGCCGTCGTGTACACCCGGGCTCTGGTCGCGTCTATCACGTTATTCACAATCCGCCGAAGACTGAAGGCGAGGATGATGAGACCGGCGAAGCACTAGTGCAGCGTGACGATGATCAGGAAGAGACTGTTCGCAAGCGCCTGGAAATTTATCACGAACAAACCAGTCCACTGGTCGACTTTTATCAGGATATGACGGGCAGCGATGCGCCTGCCTATCACCGAATAGAAGGTGTGGGCAGTGTCGAACAAATTCGCGATCGCGTATTCGACGAACTTGGTTGAAGCGTAAAAACGGTTTTTGCAGTAGAAAAGGAGCCGCCGGCTCCTTTTTTTTGCCTATGAAAAACCGTTTGCATTTGTTGTAAGCCTTTAACTTTGTTGCTATTTTTGAATTGCGTTACCTA
The DNA here is from genome assembly GCF_001983995.1 of Halioglobus japonicus. NCBI lineage: Bacteria > Pseudomonadati > Pseudomonadota > Gammaproteobacteria > Cellvibrionales > Halieaceae > Halioglobus > Halioglobus japonicus. Next base: position 2,074,909 of record NZ_CP019450.1, read on the forward strand.
ATAACTTCCCTGGAGATGAACGTAATGGCAACGGCAAAAAAGAAAACTACAGCAAAAAAGGCGCCGGCTTCCCGTAAAAAGGCACCGGCTAAGAAGCGTCCAGCAGCTAAGAAAACAGCAGCAAAACGCAAAGCAGTAGCGAAAAAACAAGCAGTATCTCCCGCAGTAGCGAAAGCTACTGAAGCTCTGGCTAAAGTTCAAAAGGCTTTGGATGCAGAGAAGAAGTCGCTTGCAGGCGCGCGTAAGAAGTTGGAAGCAGCGCGTAAGCAGGCAGCCAAAAAAGCCACAGCAGCTAACAAACGTGCTGTGAAAAGTGCACAAAATGCTTCTGCCAAGAACAGTGCGCGTATTAAGGCCATGCGTGAAAAAATGGCTGACGCCAAAAATCGGCTGGCTGATACGGCCGAAGCGGCTCGCCTGAAGGCACTCAAAGTTGCGGCAGACGAGAAATTGAAAGTACGTAAAGCCGAACTGGCAGCTAAAGCTGAAGCAGACAAAGCCATTGCCATGGCCAAAGCTGCTGAAAGTTGGGTGAAAGCTCGCGCCAAGGCAGACGCCAAAAAGCTGACTGACCTGGAGAAAAAACTGGCCAAGCAATTGAGTTTGGCAGAGAAGAAGTCTGCTGCCAAAGCCAAGGCCGCAGCCAAGAAAAAGTCGGCGCCTAAGAAAAAAGCTGCAGCGAAGAAAAAGCCCGCAGTCAAAAAGGCAGCTCCTAAGAAAAAAGCAGTAGCCAAGAAAAAGGCAGCGCCAAAGAAAAAAGCAGCGAAGAAGAAGTAAACGCCGCGAGTTTGTATGAGAAACCTGCTGTCAGCGATGACAGCAGGTTTTTTATGCCCGCTATTCAGCTGTGACCATGACATCCGTCATGGTATTGATATTGATAAAGGCCTCGGCTGTGTCGCTGAAATCCACGCTGACGGCCCCCTGTTGGCCGTACCATAGTCTGACAGCCCGTTCGCCAGTGTCGAGGAAGTCACTGACTGTTGCGAGGCATGAGCCGCGCACTAACGCGCATAGGTAGTGTTCACGTTGTGCGGTGCGCGCGTAGCTGATATTTGCGCCGGGGTTGTGCTGCAGGGCTGTTAGAAGACGCTGGGCCAGGTCCAACGGCAGTTGCGGTGTATCGCAAGGCGCCAGAAATAGAAACTCGGTCTTGCAGTGACCGGCCATCGCTTCTACGCCCGCCAGCGGACCCTGAAAATCTACTCTCTCATCACTAATCAGTGCGCAGTCGAACTGGTTGTAGAACGCCTGACTGCGATTACAACTGATATACAGTTCCTTGACCTGTGGCGCCATTCGCTCGACACAGTGGGTGGCCATAGGCCGGCCGCGCCAGGGCAATGTACCTTTATCGCGGTTGCCTACGCGTCGTCCTGCGCCTCCAGCCAGCAATAGTCCTGTGATTGTATTTGTGGGAAAAAGGTTTTCGTCAGCCAACGGTTCTTACTCGACGGTGCCTGTGGGATAATCGCAGCTTAACATTTGTAGCGGCATACCGAGAAACCATGAACGGCATACTTGCCATTGAAACGGCCACTGAAGCCTGTTCCGTCGCTCTTTGGCGTGATGGTAACACTGAGCATCGCCACGAACTGGCGGCGCGGCAGCATAACCAACGCCTGTTTAGCATGCTCCGTGAACTGTTGCCTGATGGTGTCAAAGATATCGACGCCATCGCCTATGGCTCGGGGCCAGGGTCGTTTACCGGGCTGCGGATTGCTGCGAGTGCAGTGCAGGGGCTGGCGTTTTCAGCAGGTGTTCCTGCAGTACCGGTTTCTACGCTGGCCTGCCAGGTTCAGACAGCGCTGCGCGAGGGGCTGGTGGAGGAGGGCGGCTATGTGCTGTCCTGCCTCGATGCTCGAATCAAGGAAGTCTATTTCGCCCTGTATCGCATCGAAGGCGATGAGGTGTTCGAAGTTCAGGCCGCAGCGGGAGTAAAACCCGAACAGATGACGATTGCGGAACTGCCTGCGCAAATGGTGGCAATCGGCGATGGATGCGCTTTTGTCGATCAGTTTCCCGAATCAGTGCAGAAAGTACTAACAGCGGTTCACGCTCAGGTGCTTCCCGAGGCGCGTGACCTGATACCTGCGGCGCGCCGAATGCTGGCGTCAGGCACTTTCCAGAAAGCGGCAGATGTACATCCCGTGTATGTGCGCGATGAGGTTAACTGGAAAAAAATTCATGAACAGGGCAAACCGTCGTGATCGATGCTTTTCAAGCTATCGTATTGGCCCTGGTGCAGGGGCTGACCGAATTTCTGCCCATCTCTAGCTCTGCGCACCTGGTTATACCCTCGCTGGTACTTGAATGGCCCGACCAGGGGCTGGCGTTTGATGTCGCCGTGCATGTGGGATCGCTGGTCGCGGTGTTGTACTACTATCGCCAGACATTGCGTGAACTTGCCGTGGACTGGTTTGGTTCAATGGCCGGGCAGGGCGCCACCGTCAATAGCCGGATGGTCTGGTATCTGGGATTTGCCACCATTCCTGCGGGCCTGGCAGGCATATTCCTGGAGCAATTTATTGAAGACCACGCGCGCAGTCTGTTGGTCATTGCCAGTACCACGCTGATCTTCGGATTATTGCTGGGTCTTGCCGACCACCACGCAGAGCGCACGCCTGGCGATGAACCGCTGACATTTTGGCGCGGCCTGTTTATCGGATGTGCACAGGCAATGGCACTGGTACCCGGCGTTTCGCGCTCTGGCGTTACGATAACTGCGGCGCTCATGCTGAATATGAGTCGCCAGGACGCTGCGCGTTTCTCTTTTTTGTTGTCTATTCCAATTATTGCTAGCGCTGGTGGCCGGAAAACCTGGGAGCTGATGGGGCTGGGCGAGCCCTTTGACGTGCCAATGATGGCGCTGGGTGCCGTGATGTCCGGGTTGCTGCTTACGCGTGTATTGCGCTGTTCCTGCGCCTGCTAGACAGGGTAGGAATGCGGCCTTTTGTTTATTATCGCATTGCCCTGGCCATTGTGCTCTTCAGCATCTGGCTGGGCAGCTAGAGGAAAATACATGAAACTCGCATTTATTGGCCTGGGGGTCATGGGCTATCCGATGGCCGGACACCTGCAGCGCGCTGGTCATGAGGTCACGGTTTACAATCGTACTGTCAGCAAAGCCCGGGATTGGGTTGATGAATACGGCGGCGCCATGGCGCTGACACCGGCCGCTGCAGCGACTGAAGCAAACCAGGTGTTTGTCTGTGTGGGTAACGACGACGATGTGCGATCGGTGATCTACGGTGACGAAGGTGTGCTGGCCGGCCTGGCGAGTGGAGCCGTTATTGTCGATCACACGACGGCCTCCGCCGAGCTCGCCCGCGAATTGGCGGCCGCTGCTGCCGAACAGGGTATTGGTTTTCTCGATGCCCCGGTATCCGGTGGTCAGGGGGGTGCAGAGAACGGCGTATTAACCGTCATGGTGGGTGGTGAGGCCGAGACCTTTGCCATGGCTGAGTCCGTGCTGCAGTGTTACGCACGCTGCGTGCGCCTGCTCGGTGCCTGTGGCAGTGGACAGCTGGCGAAGATGGTTAACCAGATCTGTATCGCCGGTGTGGTACAGGGGCTGGCTGAAGCGCTGGAGTTCTCAGAGCAGGCGGGTCTCGATTCTGCTGGCGTGGTTGAAGTTATTTCTCAGGGCGCCGCTCAGTCCTGGCAGATGGAAAATCGCTACCAGACCATGCTGGCCGGTGAGTATGAGCACGGATTTGCGGTGGACTGGATGCGCAAGGATCTGGGTATGGTATTGGCGGAGGCGAGCCGTATGGGGCTGGAACTGCCAATTACCCAAATTGTGGACGGTTACTACGCCGACGTGCAGGGCATGGGCGGTGGCCGCTGGGACACCTCCAGCCTGTTCGCGCGTATGCGCGAGCGCAGTAAATAGATCAGGAGTACAGTATGGATAACTCGCAGCAGTTCAACGAAGACCTCTGCCAGTTTCTGGCACGGGCTACCACGCCGTTTCATGCCGTCGCGGAGATGGTCAGCCGCCTGGAAGCCGCAGGCTTTAGCCAACTCATTGAGGATACCGACTGGGATATCCAACCCGGTGGCCGCTACTATGTTGTGCGCAACGGCAGTTCGATCGTGGCGTTTGGCATCGGTGAGAAACTGGGCCCTATAGAGGGCCTGCGGATGGTCGGTGCACACACGGACAGCCCTTGCCTTATGGTCAAGCCTGCGCCCGAGCGGCAGCGACACGGTTACCTGCAACTCGGTGTGGAAGTGTACGGCGGAGCGTTGCTTAATCCCTGGTTTGATCGCGACCTGTCTCTCGCGGGCAGAGTATCGTTTCAGTGTGACGCTGGCAGCTTACGTACTGCGCTCATCGATTTTCGTCGGGCGATTGCCACCATTCCCAGCCTGGCAATTCACCTGGATCGCGAAGCCAACAAAAATCGTTCGGTCAATCCACAAAAAGACATTCCGCCAATCCTCTGTCAGCTAAGCGCAGATGAGAAAGCAGACTTCAGGGAAATTCTGCGCGAACAATTGGTGGTAGAACATCCCGGATGCGGCGTTGAAAAGGTGCTGGATTACGAAATGTGTTTCTACGACACGCAGCCGGCGGCCGTCACCGGGCTCAAGGGCGAGTTCCTAGCGTCTGCGCGCCTGGATAACTTGCTGAGTTGTTATACCGGGCTGCAGGCGCTGCTCCAGTGGGATGGTCAGGCTACCGTGCTGCTGGTATGCAATGACCACGAGGAAGTCGGCAGCCTGTCAGCCGTTGGCGCCCAGGGCCCCATGCTGGGGAGCGTACTGAAACGACTGGCGGGAGACCTGGCAGGCTATAGCGCACTCACCGAACGCTCCATGATGATCTCCGCTGACAATGCGCATGGTATCCATCCCAACTACGCCGACAAGCACGACGAAAATCACGGGCCGCTGCTCAACGCCGGGCCGGTAATCAAGATCAACAGTAATCAGCGCTACGCCTCCAATAGCGAGACGACTGGCCTTTATCGCATGCTGGCCGCAGCGGAAGGCGTGCCCGTACAGTCATTCGTGGTGCGCACGGATATGGCCTGTGGTAGTACGATCGGTCCGATAACTGCCGGGGAAGTAGGGGTGCGCACCCTTGATATTGGTGTGCCTACTTTTGGCATGCACTCTATACGGGAGTTGGCCGGCACCAAAGACGCCTTCAATCTGTCGCGTGTGCTACGCCGCTTCTACAACCATCCGGGGTCGCTGGCAGCCAGCTGAGTGAAGGTTCTCCTGCTCTCTGCCTACGCTGCCCAGAGTCACCGTTACTGGCAGCGCGGTCTGCGGGAGATGTTCCCCGGGTGGCGTTGGACCGAACTGGAACTGCCGCCGCGCTACTTCAGCTGGCGGGTTCGCAGTAACCCCCTCAGTTGGTCGCTGACCGAGCGAACCACCCTCGAAGCCGATTACGATCTGCTCATCGCCACCTCCATGGTGGATCTGGCGACGCTGCGCGGACTGGTCCCGAACCTGGCCCGGCTACCCTCGCTGCTCTATTTTCATGAGAATCAATTCGTCTATCCTCAGGATCGTCAGCAACACAGCCTGCTGGAGGCGCAGATGGTCAGCCTGTACGCGGCGCTGGCAGCGGACCAGTTGCTGTTTAACTCCGCTTACAACCGCGATACATTCCTCACGGGTGTCGCAGGCCTGTTAAGCAAAATGCCCGATGAAGTGCCTCCTGGCGTCGCAGATCGGCTGGCGGGCAAAGCAGGGGTATTGCCCGTGCCGCTGCTCGACACTTATCCGTCCGATGCCTCCCTGCCATGGCCGGGTCGTCAGGGTGAGTATCCAGATCGACCGTTGCGTCTGCTCTGGAGTGCGCGCTTTGAACACGACAAGGGCGGCGAAGATTTGGAAGCCATTCTGCAGGGACTGGAAGCCACAAACCTCGACTATGAGCTGGCCGTGACAGGTCAGCAGTTTCGCAATTCGCCCGCGGTGTTCACCCGGGTGGAACAGGCCTTTGCGCACCGTTTGGTCAGCTTCGGCTTCGTCGAAAACGAAGCAGACTTTCGCGCCTTGCAGGGCGGTGCCGACGTGGTGCTGTCGACAGCCGGGCATGAATTCCAGGGCCTGGCGGTGCTGGAAGCGGTGCTCGCGGGTAGCGTACCGCTGGTACCTGACCGGCTGGCCTACCCGGAAATCTACCCGCCTGAGCTTCGCTACGACTCGCCTGAAGACGCCGTCGCCCTGGTATTGTCACTCGCGCACACATTGACCAGTGGCCAGCGGCCGAACGTGGCGCTAGAGCGCTTCACCGTCGCAGCGTTACAGCCGTGCTACGCCGCCATACTGACGGCCCTGGCGGCCACGGCAGGATAGCCAGCCGTCCCACCAGCCGGTATCATTGCGCCTTTTTCTCAAAGGGCGCATTTCATGGCCAAACAGCGTGTTCTCACGGGTATTACCACTACCGGCACTCCTCATCTGGGTAACTATGTCGGTGCCATCCGGCCGGCGATTGAAGCCTCGCGTGACGATGCCGTGGAGTCCTTCTTTTTCCTGGCGGACTACCACGCGCTGATCAAGTGCCAGGACCCGGATCTGGTGCGTCAGTCGACCAAGGAAATCGCGGCCACCTGGCTGGCCCTGGGCCTGGATACCGACAACGCGGTGTTCTACCGCCAGTCGGACATCCCCGAAATTCCCGAGCTGACCTGGGTCCTTAACTGCAACGCGGCCAAGGGTTTGATGAACCGCGCTCACGCGTATAAGGCCGCCGTGCAGGCGAACGAGGAAGCGGGCGAAGATCCGGATTTCGCAGTCACCATGGGCCTGTTCAGTTACCCGGTGCTGATGGCGGCGGACATCCTGATGTTTAACGCACACAAGATCCCGGTGGGCAAGGACCAGATCCAGCACGTGGAAATGGCGCGTGACATTGCAGGCCGCTTTAATCACAACTTCGCCGATGTCTTCACGCTGCCCGAGGCGGTGGTCGACGACAGTGTTGCGGTGCTGCAGGGCCTGGACGGACGCAAGATGTCCAAGAGCTATAACAACACCATTGCGCTGTTCCTGACCGAGAAAAAGCTCAAGAAGCACATCAACAAGATCAAGACCAACCTGCTGGAGCCGGGCGAGCCCAAGGATCCGGATGACTCTACGGTGTTCCAGGTCTGGTCGGCGTTTGCCGATGAGGTTGAAACTGCGCGGATGCGCAAGGAATTTGAAAATGGCATTGCCTGGGGTGAGGCGAAGAAGCAGTTGTTTGAGCTGGTGAACGACGAGATCAGTGCGGCGCGGGAGCGTTATAACGAGCTTATGGATGATCCGGGCTACATCGAAGAGACGCTGCTCAAGGGTGCCGAGCGTGCGCGGGAGCACTCTTCGGCGCTGATCGCCAAGGTCCGCGAAGCGGTCGGAATTTCCGCGATTCGCTGATAGTTTTCCATTCCCGCCGCTGAAACTGCTGGTCTCTTGTCGCTAGCCGCTGTTTCGATGGCCGTTCGGGATTTCTTCACGGCCACAAACTCCGCTCCGGCGGCTACGGCCGCGGGGCAACTCGGAGTGGGATTGCTGCGCAATCCTCGAGCACTCCTCAAACACTCCCCACGGAAAGCCCTCCGCCGCCTCCACTGCGTAAAAAGCGTGGCCCGATTGTTCAGAAACCCCGAACGGCCATCGAAACCGCTCGTTAAGTTCTCTAGGGCGAGCATTCAAGTACAAGCAGCGATTGTGTTATTGCCGGGAATAGGTGGGGGAGTGGCTTAGGCCATTTCGGAATCGTCGGGAGGCATGGATGCCGGACGCCGAAGCGACCCATGGATGGGCTCGAAGCGGTTCCGGAAGGGCCTAAGCCACTCCCGAACCGGCTAGTAAGAACAGTTCTGAGAAATTAAACCGAGCGAGCAGCAATCAGCTGTTCGAGTTTGATCTGATCGACCACGAAGTTGCGGATACCTTCGGCCAGTTTCTCGGTGGCCATGGCGTCGGCGTTGAGGTCAAAGCGGAATCCAGACTCGGTAGGGCTGTGTTTGGCGACGTCGGAGCTGGCGCTGTCGGCGCTGAGCTTACGAGGCAGGTCGCCTGTGTCGGCAGCGAGTTCCTCCAGCAGCGCAGGGCTGATGGTGAGGCGGTCACAGCCGGCCAGGGCTTCGATCTCGCCGGTGTTGCGGAAGCTCGCGCCCATCACCACTGTGTTGTAGCCGTGCTGCTTGTAGTAGTCGTAGATGCGACTTACCGACTGCACGCCGGGGTCGTCCTGTGGCGTTGCAACGACGACATCGGTGTTGGCCTTGTACCAGTCGAGGATACGGCCCACGAAGGGTGAAATCAGGAACACACCGGCGTCTGCGCAGGCCGCGGCCTGGCCGAAGCCGAACAACAGCGTCAGATTGCAGTTAATGCCTTCTTTTTCCAGCTCCGCAGCGGCGCAGATGCCTTCCCAGGTAGAGGCCGCCTTGATCAGGATACGATCGCGGCTGATGCCGGCTTCTTCATACATGCCGATCAGTTTGCGCGCCTTGGCCTTGGTCGCCTCGGCGTCAAAGGACAGGCGGGCGTCGACTTCGGTAGAGATGCGGCCGGGGATAATGGCGAGAATTTCCTTGCCCACGTCGACCGCAAAGCGGTCGCAGCAGTTGCTGAGCTGTTCTTCATTGGAGCCGCCCTGGGCAGTGGCCCAGTGCTTAGCCTGATCGAGCAGTTCGGCGTAGTGGGGGAGGGCTGCTGCTTTAAGTAGCAGTGAGGGGTTGGTTGTTGCATCCAGTGGCGCGAAACGTTTGATCGCTTCGATATCGCCGGTGTCGGCCACCACGTCGGTCATGGCCTTTAATTGGTCCAGTTTACTGGTCATTACAGAGTTCCTGTTAGTGGGCGCTGAACTCGTTTGCGGACGGCTGCCGGTTTCTGGCTTCGGCGTAGGCCGTCGCTTCCTGCACCAGTCTGTGTGCCTCGGTGAGTACCTCAAGTCCCGCTTGTTGCTTGTAAGCGTTTTCGCTGAGGTGGCGCCGGAACTTCCTCGCTCCCGGAACTCCTTGGTAGAGGCCGAGAATGTGCCGGGTAATGTGATTCAGGTGGGCGCCGCCTTCGAGCTGGCCGGCTACATAGGGCAGCAAACCAGCGATGACATCATCGCGGGATTGTACGGTTTTGTCCATCCCGTAAAGGCTCGAATCCACCTCGGCCAGCATCCACGGATTCTGGTAGGCCTCGCGGCCAATCATGACGCCGTCGACGTGTTGCAGATGCTCTTGGCATTCAGCAAGGCTCTTGATGCCCCCGTTGATGATGATTTCCAGGTGCGGAAGGTCCCGCTTCAGCTGGTAAACCCAGGGATAGTTGAGCGGCGGGATCTCCCGATTCTCCTTGGGTGACAGGCCCTGCAGCCAGGCCTTGCGGGCGTGTACGATAAAGACCTCGCAGCCTGCCTCGGCAATTGGACTGATAAAGTCGATGAGTTCCTGATAGGACTCCATATCGTCGATGCCGATGCGATGCTTGACCGTCACTGGCAGTTCACAGGCATCTCGCATGGCTTTAACACCGTCCGCCACACGCTGGGGTGCAACCATCAGACAGGCTCCGAACATGCCTGACTGGACCCTGTCGGATGGGCAGCCACAGTTCAGGTTAACCTCATCATAGCCCCACTCCTGGGCCCATTTGGCGCACCGGGCCAGATCAGCGGCATCAGAACCTCCCAGTTGCAGGGCCACGGGATGTTCTTCTGCATTGAAATTCAGGAAGCGATCGCGGTCGCCGTGCAGCAACGCGCCGGTGGTCACCATTTCGGTGTAAAGCAAGGCCTGGCGGGTCAGCTGTCGCCAGAAAAAACGGCAGTGACGATCACTCCAATCGAGCATGGGCGCAATCGAAAAGCGGCGATTGAGTTTGGTGGGGCTGGCTGACATGGTGGCTCTCGGCTTTAAGAGCGGCGATTTTACAATAAAAAAAGGCGCCATTCAGGCGCCATAAGCGGGGACATAGGATGGGGTGTTCAGATCGTGGACTCGGGCAACTCGTCCAGGTGCAGCTTGGCTACCTGCTCGCCAACCTCGCGAACTTCCAGCTTGCTACGGTTGTTGCGCACGGTGAGGCCATACTCGACGTAGTGGACCTGGTCGGGCTTCAGTTCCAGTTCAACAGCAGGGCTGTTGGGAAGGCTGGAGCCGAGTTTTACGGTTCCGGCATTGAGAGTAATGACTATTACCTCGCCAGCTGCAATGCGGCCCTGGTTACGGTAGTCAGCGCGGACGTCGAATTTGATGCCGTGGCTGCGGGCGTTGTTGTCAATGCGGTAGACGATGAGAGTTGCCTCACCGTTCGCCTCAGCGGCGGCAGCAGCGATGTGAGCAAACGCCAGGCTCAAAGCAATGGCGACAGAGGTAATCAGGTACTTCATTGGAACTCTCGTCGTAATCTGGCTGGAAATACGGGCTGAATCCGGCGTTTGGTTCACCTCCTGAAGTTTTTTTTTTGGCGAGAGCCCAACACGAGCTGGACAGTGATCCGAATAGCGCCACAGGGCGTAGTGTAGACGTTAGCCGGAAAAAGAATCATGCTGATAAACTTGTGGTATGTGGCCGAATGGGCCGACAAGGTAAAAGACAAGCCAGTGCGGGCCAAATTACTGGGACAAAATTTTGTGCTGTTTCGCGACAGCAAAGGGAAAGTCCACTGCCTGAGCGATGTCTGTATTCATCGCGGTGGCGCACTGTCAGGTGGCTGGACCACCGAACGCGACTGTGTGGCCTGTCCTTATCACGGCTGGGAATTCGACCCGGAGGGCAAAGTACAATTCATCCCCTCCCGGGGTGAGGGCGGTGCGGTGCCTGAGCGTGCGCGGATAGATGCATATCCCACGGAAGAGCGCTACGGCATGATCTGGGTGTTCATGGGCGACCTGGACGAGGCTGATCGCTACCCCATCCCACCTTTCCCGGAATATGATGATCGGGATAACTGGCGCCCCATTTATACTGAGTTCACCTGGAATGCCGATGTCAACCGCGTGGTTGAGAACGGCATTGACATCGCCCATACGTCATTTGTCCATCCTGGCTTTGGCTATCGGGAAATGGCAGACAAGAACCACATCGTGAAAATCGAGCGTACGGAGTATTCCGGCAGTTCCTCGTGTGTGCTTTATCCGCCGCCCCTGGAAGGCGGCATGGGCATTAATCGCCTGTTCAGGAAGGACAAGGCCGCCACTCACGTGCACCCGTCGTTCTACCTGCCCGGGCATACCGTGCACCTGCACATTGAGGTCAATTCCTGGATGTCGATGATTATCTTCGACTGTAATACGCCCATCGATGAAAACACCACCCGTTCGTTTGTGGTGCAGGTGCGCAACTTCTTCAAGTGGGGCGTGTTCGACGGCGGCTCGGTAAAACGTACGCTGCGGGTGTTCCAGGAGGATGCCGACATCGTCGAGGCGCTGTCACCTCATTACTTGCCTGAGTCGCTCGAGAACGAAGTATCGGTAGAGCAGGACAAATTTACGGGTGCCTGGCGCAAGGTGCGCAAAGTGCACGTAGAGGAGCACGGTTGGAAGATCGACAGCAAGGCGATGGCATTGCATGAAGGGGAGAAGATATTCACGATTCCTTCACCGGCACGCCGTCGCAATCCCGAGTTGCGCTGGGCGCTGGAGACCGTGCCGTTGATTGAGCCCTCTAATCCGTCCTCAGGGCCCGATAATCTCGTCAGTATTAACGAGGGATAGTGCGCGCAGGCTGGCTTCGCTGGGCACGGCTCCAGCGCCACAGGGCAATGCCCAGCCACAAACGCCACCGCAGATGAACACCAGCGCATACTTACCATCGGGTGCGATTCCGCGGCCCCGGACCGTGAACCCGGTAAACGGCGAAAATGGTCAGAAAGCCAAACGGGAACATGGATCACTTCTCACCATGAATGGACATATAGGACGCCAGCGCTCCGTGGATGAGCACGAAGGTTTCCAACAGCCCGGTCCAGAGGCAGTTGCGGTGCGCCCTGGTGAAAAACAAGCTGCCCTGAAGCATTAGCATCAGGACGTAGAGCGTGCCAGTAGGTGCCATAACTGGTTTTCGATGGGGTGGAACCAGAATGGTAGATAACGGCCCAGACAGTGGTCGGCAAACGCTGCGATTGCGTAGATATACGGGCATCGAAATACAGTAGCTAGCAATAACGTTTGGGTACATGGCAGAGTGGTCATACAGAGCTAGGGATAGGTATGGTAGAAATGGGCGATTGGGTGTCCGTTCCGCGTAAAATTCTCACAAGTGCAGCGGGTTAGTTAGTATGCAGAGCTTAAGCAACAATGATTCCGGACCAAGTAGAATTCACGGCGTCTTTATTGGAAGCAGAAGCGGTAACTGCAGTACTGCAGGGTTGTATTAGCTAGTAGCTGCAGGGCAGTGAAGCCGCTGATAACCGCCTGCCACGATTCTGGCCAGTCGCTAGACTCGTTTCTGCAGTGCGGGCTCAACTTAGATTGCCTCGCCCTCTTCTCTTATCAGTGATACTGCCGAATGAATAGATGCATTGACCGCGTTCTTTTGATTAGCCTATGAAAACAGGGAATGACATGGATCTGAACAGAAAGAGCTTGGGTTTGGGTAACAAGCCGGCACTGGTGCTCGTGGATATGATCGAGGGCTTTACTAACCCGGAGTGTCCGCTGGGCTGTGACTGCCCCGATGTCGTTGCTGCCAACGCTGAACTGCTGGCTGTATTTCGCGGTGCGAACTTGCCAATCTTTTTTACAACGGTGGTGTTTCATAGTGACGACCAGGCACGGGTTTTTCGCGAGCGCGTGCCTGCACTGAATGCACTCACGCCGGACTCGCATTGGGTCAAGGTGGACCACAGGCTGGTCATGCGAGACGGAGAAGTGCTTGTCGAGAAGCAATGGGCGAGTGCCTTCCGCGGTACTGACATTGATGAGCAATTGCGTGCGCGCGGTGTCGACTCATTGGTTGTAACCGGTCTCAGCACCAGCGGCTGCGTGCGCGCAACAGCTGTGGACGGTTTGCAGCACGACTACCGTGTTGTAGTGGCCAAAGAGGCAGTTGGTGATCGAAATATGGAGGCCCACGCGGCAAATTTGTTCGACATGCACGCCAAGTATGCGGACGTGCTGCCGATGAGTGATGTGCTCTCCGATATTGATAAGAGGACTGAGTGACATGTTCGCATCGATCGTCGTTGCCAACAGGCAAGTGGCTAGGTTTCTACCTAATCTAGTGTTTTGATTTCGACAGCGTTACCTCGCCACTGCTATGCCTCTTTGGAGCTGAGACAGATATGGGACTGATCTCAGTCAATCAAGAGAATATCAGCCTGAGGCGCTGCTGGTAGCAGCAAGCGCCCTATAAAGATTGGAGAGCATATGTTGTTATAAATACCGCGTTAATAGGCGCAATCTTATACCTTATGTCGGTTAGTCGGTAGACATTGCCTCGCCGGTCCCGCATTTTGGATGCTTAATTCGGCGCGTACGGTGCGCTTTCTTAGTAATATTCGTCTGATAAATATTTGACGCTTGGACGATAAGGGATTGAAAATGAAGAAACAGAATATAGGCAAGCTCGGTATCTGGAGCTGGATGGACAACAATAATTTCGATGAGTGCCGGGCGTTCGCTCAGCGCGCAGAGAGTCAAGGCTACGGTGCCATATGGGTCCCAGATGCCGTAGGTAGAGATCCCTTTGTCACTTTGTCGGTTATAGCAGAAGCCACTGAAACGCTCTGCGTTGCCACCGGCATCGTCAACCTATATGGCCGTGACGCGATGGCGATGAAGGCGTCCCGCAATTCGCTAGACGAGTTGAGCGGCGGCCGTCTGATTCTAGGCATCGGAGTTTCGCACGCGGAGATGGTGGGCGGTCTCCGCCAACAGGAATACGGTAAACCCCTGACGACCATGCGCAACTATCTGCAGCGTATGGAGGAGGCCATGTATATGGGCCCCCAGCCTGAAAAGCAGGGCCTGCTGGTACTGGCAGCGCTGCGCGAAAAAATGCTCGGGCTTTCAGGTAGCAATGCAGATGGCGCACACCCGTACTTTGTAACGCCAGAGCACACCGCCCGGGCCCGCAGTATTCTCGGTCCAGATAAGTTTCTCGCGCCCGAGCAGAAAGTGCTGCTAGAAACCGACGCCACTAAGGCCCGCGAAATCGCCCGCGGCGCCATGGCGATGTATCTCGGTCTGCCGAATTACCGCAATAATTTGCTCACTCTGGGCTTTGAAGAGGCCGACTTTGACGATGGCGGTAGTGATCGGCTGGTTGACGCGATTGTCGCTTGGGGAGACGAAACTGCCATCATGAAGCGTATTGAATCGCACTGGGAGAATGGCGCGGACCACGTGTGTATTCAGGCCCTGCGCAAAGACGGCGTCAATGGTTTTGACCCCGTGGCCATCGACGCCCTGGCGCCGGGCTAAGGCTGCCGTGGCCCTCAGAACAGTAAGAGTGTTAATACGCAACTGGAGATGAGGGCCATCCCTATCCATTCCCTTCTCGACAACGTTTCTCCAAACCAGAACCTTCCCATTAACAGCGCGAAAAGTAATTCAACCTGACCCAGGGCGCGGACCAGCGCCGCGTCCTGAAGTGTCACAGCGGTATACCAGCCTATGGACCCCATCACACTGCTAACGCCAATAAACAGGCCCAGCTTCCACTCGCTGGCAAGTCGGCGGAGTTGTTGGCGTTCCTTGATGATGAGATGGACAATGCAAGCTGCGGTCTGGAGTGACACCGCGTAGACCAGCGTAATGGCGGCGCTCTCTATCGCAGTGCCTGTCAGTGAAGTGCTGGCCGCCCGCAGCCACAGAGAAGTGAGCGCAAACCCCAGCCCAGCCAGCAAGCCGAGGCTAAGGCTCTGTGGCTCAATTTCCAGCCGGTTGCCGGGAATGGCCAGCACCAGAACACCGGCGCTGCCCACCAGTACTGCCAGCCAGCCGGCGCCAGTCAGAGTGGCGGAGAAGAACACAGCTCCCAGCACGGCTGTTAGAATGACCTCCGTCTTGGAAAACACTGTGCCAATGGCAAAGTTGCGCAGATTTAGCAGACGGATGAGCCAGTAGGTCGCCAATATCTGGGCCATGCCGGCCATGACTGCATAGCCAAGGAACGTGCTATTGGCCAGTGCCAAGCGGGTCGCCGCTCGTGGCTCAGCTGAGGCGATTGTGAACAGATAGAGCAGGGCGAACGGTAGGCCAAACAGATAGCGTGCGGTCGTGGCGGCCATGGGGGTCAGGCTGCCTGCCATACGTTTCTGGCCTGCAGTGCGGACGGTTTGCATTACCGCTGCGAGCAAGGTGAATCCTACCCATACATCCATGTACTGTTCCTCAGTGAAGAATAGGGTCATCCTGGCCAATTGGTCGCCGCTGTGACAATGAAAAGAAGTTATCTGGCGTATTCCGGTATCGACTGGCAGTGGGGTGCTGCGCCACCATCATCCGTAGTCGTCCAGAACTCGTATACTTGCGCAGACGAATAACAATGCGAAAATCAGGGAGAGACCCATGAAAAAACTGGCTGCCACTTTAGCAATCGCTCTTGCTTTGCCACTGGCCGCAGAAGAAACCGGCATGATTAATCTAGAGCTCAACGGTTTGGCGAACGCTTCTGGCTCACTCTATATCGGCTTTTACGATTCAAGGGACACCTGGCTCGGTGATGCCACCGTAACGAACCTGGTGCTGGATGTCGAGCAATCACGCGAGGGGGAGTTGGTGAAGGGCAACATTGAGCTACCTGTAGGCGAGTACGCATTTTCCCTCTATTTCGACGCCAATGGCAACGGCGAGATGGATACCAACTTTATTGGCATACCCAAGGAACCTGTGGCCATGTCTAACAACGCCAAGGTGCGCTTCGGGCCGCCCGATTACGAAGACGCCGTATTCATCCTCACCGCAGAGGGCGTTACTCAGAATATTGTGGTCGTAACCTTAGACTGATCAGGCGTTAAGTGGGCCTATGCCCACCACGCACGCAGTCACCGGTAATGAACTCGATGGTATGATCTGCGCCTTCTTCTTCCAATCCTGATAGCTCCACTCAGGCACCGCGCGGCGGGCTGGCCCTGGCTGTTTCTTAGCGCTGTGGATTTTCCTGGTAAATGCTGCAACGGGCGCCCAGCCCTGGGGATTCTTGGTCGGCAACTTCGCTGAACTGGTCTTCGCAGTGTCGCTGCTGGCCACGCAGCGGTAGTTCTTCGCATTGTTGGCTTGATTCTCACTGCGCCCGCCCCATTAAGTAGTGCAGGCATAAAAAGGGATGCAGACTTATGAGCACAGAATTTCACCTCGCACAGTTTAATATCGCTCGTGCCCTGGGCACCATGGACGAGCCGGTGATGCGCGAGTTTGCCGAGAACCTCGAGCGCATTAACGGCCTCGCCGATGCCAACCCGGAATTTGTCTGGCGCCTGCAGAGTGAGCAGGGCGATGCTACCGACATCCTCGCTTACGAGGATGAGTCTCTGCTGGTGAATATGTCTGTGTGGCAGTCTCTGGATGCATTGCGCGACTATGTTTATGCCAGTGAACACCTCGATTTCCTGAAGAAAAAGAAGCACTGGTTCGAGAAAGTGGAGGGTCCCAGCCTGGTGCTTTGGTGGATCCCAGCGGGCACTTTGCCCTCTATACAGGACGGCAAACAAGCCCTGGAACATTTGCGCGTTCACGGCTCCTCGCCGCGTGGTTTTACCTTTGCCAATCCCGAACCGAAACCGACCGCTGCTTGAAAGCGTTTCGTCGGTCACAGGTCTGTACTAAGCTTGCGGAGACACCGATAGCAGGGGATCCGTAATGCAGGCACAAGGGAATGAGGGGATTGGAGGCAGCGTCATTGCTGGTACGGTGCTGCTGTCTATGCCGTCCTCCGCTACCATATCGCGGGTGATGTCCTCTGGGGCGAGTTCTCGATGTTCATTCTGAACAAGGGCCTGTGCCTGGCCGCATTTATATTGCTGGCATTCAATTTTGCGTTGGGGCCTGCACGCAACCTGGGCCTGCCCGTGCCGGACAAGTGGCTGGCCGCGCGCAAGGCCTTCGGCATGACCGGTTTCCTGCTGATACTGATACACGCCTTGATCAGCTTTATGTTGTTTTCCACGGCCTACTACGGCAAATTCTTCAGCCCCGACGGCACGCTGACGCCGGTGGCGAGCCTGAGTATGCTGGCGGGTGTTCTCGGCTTTGTGGTGCTGTGGGCCTATAACCTGAGTTTCCAGACCAAGTTGAGCGAGGATGTCGCGTTTATCGCGTTTATTACCTCGCGGCGCTTCCTGATTTACGCGTTGACGCTGGGCGGCTTGCACCTGCTGTTCATGGGCTATTCCGGTTGGCTCAGTCCCTCGGGCTGGCACGGCGGCCTGCCGCCGATCAGTCTGGTTGCATTTGTCGTGTTCGTCATTGGATACACACTGAATTTACTGGGTAGAGAATAGGCCAATGCTGGAACTGCGCCCCAACTGCGAATGCTGTGACAGGGACCTGCCGCCGGACTCGACCGAGGCAATGATCTGCACCTATGAATGCACATTCTGTCGCCGCTGTGTCGATGAGATACTCGACAACGTGTGTCCCAACTGCGGCGGTGGTTTCAGTGCCAGGCCGATCAGGCCGCAAACCGCAAGGCGGCCCGGTGTCAGCCTCGAGCATCAGCCTGCCTCGGCCAGGCGGGTGAGTACCCGTCACTCCATCGATGAACTTCGCGAATTCTCCGCCACGGCCAAGCACATCCCTCCCGAGTCGCGATGACCTCGCATTGTTCTTCGCGCCTACTTGAAGGGTGATTCGCTCAGTGACTTTCTAGCGATCGCCCCGCCGGTCCATCCTGTAGGTGTTGGGCGTTGTCCCTACGTTCCGTCGAAACGCGCGCCGAAAATTTGCCGCGTCCTGGTAGCCCAGTGCCGCAGCGATGCTCTCAACGCTGTCGTCGGTGTGCTCCAGGTAGAGTTTGCCCCAGTGGGCGAGCGCCGCTGATTTTAACTGGCGGTAGCTGCTGCCCTCCTGCAGTAGGCGTCGATTGAGGGTGCGTTGCGATACGTGCAGGCTAGCGGCCACTGCCTCGAGATCGGGAAGTGGCGGTTCCCCGCTGCGTAACTGGGCGCTGATATGGCGTGTGAAGGTGCCGTCAATGGATTTGCTTTGTTCTGCCAGCAGACGCGACAGGTCCAGTTGCGCCTGCTGCCACATCTCGGCGTGGAAGTAGGGCGAGGGCCTGTCCAGCCAGTAGCGGGGTAAGTGGACCTGGTTGCGCGCTGCGTCGAAACTCAGCTCACCGTGCAGCGCCGCCTGATAATCCTCGAGATTGTCGGGTGTGGGGTATGCGAATTCATAGTGCGCATCGACCAGCGTTTCGCCCACCGTGGTCTCTATATACTGCTGCAGCAGCATTACCGTTGTTTCGGTGTGGAAGTATTCCAGTGTGCCGGTGTCTTCGCGATAAATGATGCCCAGGGTCACGCCGGTCGGCGAAGTGCTGATATCGAAGTCGATATAGCTGATATGCACTCGCGTAAAACTCTCCAGCAATCGCAGGCCCTCGCGCACTGACGGTGCAATGTTCATGGCGGCCCCCAGTGGCCCGAGCACCGAGGTGTGGGCATTGCGGCCCAGCATCAATCCCAGGCGGTTGTCGGGTGCGAGCGCCTGACCGGTGCGCAGAATATGCAGAAAGTCGTCGAGCGAGATGTCACCGCCCTCAAGCAATGTCTGCCGACTCAGGCCCGTGCCAATGAAGAGTGGGCTGGGGTCGATGTCGTGCTGCTCGAGGTCCCGCAGGACCAGGCGAGCATAAACGGGACTGATCGTATTCATTGTGCAAAACTCGATATTTTGGCGGATTATGACACCATAATGGCGATAACTGCACTGCTCAATTTTTATGCGAACAGCCATAGTGACACTTCGTTGAATACGGTCGGAGACGAGCGATGAGCAAGGCGGACACGCTGGACCAGCAGGCATTGCAAAGTGCCAAGCGCTACATGGGCGAGGTGGCCTGGCCCACGATAATCCTCGGGTTGAGTCTGGGGGCAGGGTACCTGGCGATTCTGGCCGGCAGCCTGACTGGACAACTGCCACTGTGGGCAGCGGTGCCGCTGATGGCGAGCGTGACATACCTGAGCTACACCGTATTGCATGAGGCTGTTCACGGCTCGATTAGCGGCAGTCACCCCTCACTGCGTTGGATCAATGAGTCTCTGGGGTATATGGCCGCCTGGATTCTCATGACGCCGCTTACTGCCCATCGGCATGAGCATCTGGCTCATCATCGCCATACCAACAGCGCCGGGGAGGACCCTGACTTTGACGTCAGCAAGATACGCAACGCCCCGGTTGACGCTGCGCTGGCAGCGCTCAATGTTGCCAGGGGACAGTACACCTACTACGTCAGACACCGCTGGTCTCGTGCTCAGGGTAAGCAAAACCTGTACTTCTGCCTGGAGATAGCGGCCGCGGTGCTGCCGAGGCTTGGCCTATTGGTCGCCGGCTATTGGCAGGAAGTGGTGTTGCTCATGGGCATTGCCTGGCTGATTGGGTTGGCCATCGTGTTATACCTGTTCGCTTACCTGGTGCATCGGCCGCACCGCGATGTTGGTCGCTATGTCGACACCTCCACCATTCTGGTACCGGGGCGGCTACACAAACTGGTGACCTGGCTGTGGGTGTTCCAGAACTATCATTCGATCCACCATCTATTCTCGCGTGTGCCGTTTTATCACTACGTGCGCTTGTTCGACGAAATCGAGCCGATCATGCGCGCCAAGGGGGCACCCATTTATCAGCTTACGGTTCGGGGAATGGTGGCGTCCTCACGCGAGCCTGAAGCCGCTGCCGCCGGATAGGCCAACTCAGTCGGTCTGTGGGGAATCCTCAGCCGTTCGAGGGTCGCCGATCAGGCTGCCAATTTCCTCGTCGGCTTGAACGTGGAGTATGACGCGATAGAGAATGCCGGCAGCGGAACCATTGAGCAGTGCGTCGGCAATGATCTCATCGGTGTCGACGGCTTCGGCGTTGGTCTGTAGCTTGCGGAAGGCGCGGGAAAAGTTTGCGGAATGACGTGCGCGAATATCCGTGCCAAAAAAGATGTCCTGTAGCGCGCCGTCTACGTCCCGGTTCTCCACGGCCAGTCTAATCATTTTCCGTACGAACCAGCTGGGGTCAGAGGCGGCCGCGTGATTGCGTTGTTCGGCAAACTCCTCGCCGGTGATTTCGCCGGTCCCGGTGGGGCCACACACGGACATGTAGTGGAACCCCGCGATCGAGCCCAACTGTGATTGCACCATGTCATGCAGTTTGAAATAGGAATCGCGCTGGGAGTGTACTTCCAGCCGGCGGGCACTGCGCTCCTGAATCGAGATTGCCCGGGTATTTGCCGTAATCTCTTTCTGTTGCATGAAATGGCCGATCACCAGCCACAAAAAGGCCAGGGGCGCGAAGGCACCTTCCAGAAAGCTACCGATGTCTGCCGTGGGTAGGGTCAGGAAGTTATTCCAGCCAACAATGCCCAGCAGGTAGAACAGGCCGGCGGTGATCCAGGTGGTAGTGACACCCAGACCAAAGGCGATTCGCCAATCCATGCAGTGTTATAAAACGGTCAACCAGATCGCGTGGATGATGCCTGGCAGGTAGAGAAAGATGCAGAGGACAATGTTGATGATCAGGTCCGAGCCGGCGCCTTTTTTCAAGAACACTGCCAGGGGGGGAAGCAGGATAGAAACGATCAGGGCGACGATCTTGTTGTCCATGCGTAGGTCCTCATTGGTATTGTTATGGAACGCTGTCGTGTCACTATAGAAGATAGCGGTCTGCCTCGCCAGTGCAGTGCAGTTTATTGAGTCTGGGTCGACTCTCCCGCATTTGTTTCAGGTACTCAGAGGGCGCGGCGGCAGATCGGCTGGTGTGTCGATGTCGCGCACAATACCCGGGTCGTCCAGAGGTATTTTGATCAGCGCGGCAGCCTGCTGCTCGATAACTCTCCGCGCTCCGACATCGCCTCGTAGGGCCGTCAGGGCGGGAAAAAAACGCTTTGAGAAACCCACCGGGTGTCCCGGGCGCTCGTGATACATGGGCTGGCAAATCGTCTCAGGCATGATTGCCCGGGCGATGGTGCAAAAAGATGCAGGCTGAATCTCAGGCATGTCTGCCAAGGCGACCAGCACCGCGTCCCAGGGCGGTAGCTGGACGATACCCTGGGCCAGACTGTGTCCCATGCCTAAGTCTGCTTCTGTGCAGACCAGTGCCTGTGCGCCATGCGCAGTAGCAAGGGATTCCTCTCCCGGGCGTACGCATACCGCCACCGGCAGGCCGCTGCCAAGGGCGTTTTGCAATGATTGCCGGAGCAAGGTATTGCCCGAGGGCAGCTGGGCTGTGCGTTTGTCCGAGCCGAAGCGGCGTGACTGGCCAGCGGCCAGCATTAAGATTCCGATGCGCATCAACAAAAAAGCCCCGCATTGGCGGGGCTTTCAAGATGCGATTGCAGGGCGATCAACGCTCCAGCAGCTCCAACTTGTTGGGCTTGCCGGCCCATTCTTCGGCGTCGGCCGGGGCTTCTTTCATCTCGGTAATATTGGGCCACACCTCGGCGAGCTCGGCGTTGAGCTCCAGGAATACCTGCTGATCTTCGGGGAGTTCGTCCTCTGAGAAGATGGCATCGATTGGGCACTCGGGTTCACACAGAGCGCAGTCAATACACTCATCGGGGTGAATCACCAGAAAGTTGGGGCCTTCGTAGAAACAATCTACCGGGCAGACCTCCACACAGTCCGTGTGCTTACATTTAATACAATCTTCACCTACAACAAATGTCATTCCAAAAACGCCTCTTGATCCGGGGGGCTAACTAGCGGGCGTTAGTTTACCCGCAAGAATTGATGATTTGAAGGTGTATCTTGCCTTCGAAAGTGACCGGGTTCCGGGATTCCGCCATGGGGCTAAGCTATTGTCATCACTACAGCTTTTTTTTCAGCTGGTAGAGCAATTCCAGGGCGGCCCGGGGACTCAGATCGTCGATATCCAGATCCTGTAGGGACTCGACCACCGGATGGGGGCCGGCGCTGGCAAACAGGTCGACCTGGGGTGAGGGCGGAACAGGGCTGACTGTGCGAGCCACAGGTGCCTCCGGCGCCCCTTGTTCGAGTTCCTGCAGTTTGTCACTGGCGGCCTGCAGCACGGGGCCGGGAATACCCGCCAGCTTGGCGACCTGCAGGCCAAAACTGCGGTTGGCCGGGCCCTCCTGAATGTGGTGCAGGAACACCACGTGATCCTGGTGCTCGGTGGCATCCAGGTGCACATTGGCCATCGTCGGACAGGTGTCCGGCAGTGTCGTCAGCTCAAAGTAGTGGGTGGCAAAGAGTGTAAATGCCTGCACGCGTTGCGCCAGTTCAACAGCCGCCGCCCAGGCCAGGCTGAGGCCATCGAAGGTGCTGGTGCCGCGGCCAACCTCATCCATCAGCACCAGTGAACGCGGTGTGGCATTGTGCAGAATATTGGCGGTCTCGGTCATCTCCACCATAAAGGTCGAGCGCCCGGAGGCCAGGTCGTCCGAAGACCCGATGCGGGTAAAGATACGATCCATGGGCGCCAGCCGGGTCGTGGTTGCCGGCACAAAACTGCCGATGTGGGCGAGCAGGGCGATGACCGCATTCTGGCGCATATAAGTCGACTTACCGCCCATGTTCGGGCCGGTAATGAGCAGCATGCGGCGCTTGCTGTCGAGCAAGGTGTCGTTGGCGATGAACGGTTCCTCGAGGACTTGCTCGACGACCAGGTGACGTCCCTGGCTAACCTCGAACACCTGGTCCTCCACAAATTGTGGCCGGCACAGGCTGAGGTTCTCGGCGCGCTCGGCCAGGCAGGCCAGCACGTCTATTTCGGAGACCGCTGCAGCGGTGTCCTGCAGCTGCGCCAGCTGTTCGTTGAGGCGGTCAATGAGCGCGTCGTACAGTGCTTTTTCCCGAGCCAGGGCCCGGCTCTTGCTGGACAGCGCCTTGTCTTCAAATTCCTTGAGTTCGGGGGTGATAAAGCGCTCGGCGTTTTTCAGGGTCTGGCGTCGAACGTATTCGGCGGGTGCCTGGTCTGACTGGGAGCGACTGATCTCGATATAGTAACCATGAACACGGTTATAGCCCACCTTGAGAGTGCTGATGCCGGTGGTCTCGCGCTCGCGCTGCTCAATTTCCAGCAGGTAATTACCGGCCCCGGTACTGATTTCCCGCAGCTCGTCGAGCTCGGCGTCGTAGCCATCGGCAATGACCCCGCCGTCGCGGATGACTACCGGCGGGTTCTCAATGATGGCGCGGTCCAGTAGCTCCACCAGCTCTGGGTAGTCGCCCGCCTGAAGGCTTAGTTGTGCCAGCAGCGGGGCATCACAATGACCCAGTTCGGAGCGCAGCGGCGGCAGGGCCGCCAGGGAGCTCAGCAGTCGGGTCAGGTCCCTGGGGCGAGCTGAGCGCAGCGCAACACGGGCCAGAATACGTTCCATATCCCCGATGGGTTTGAGCTGCTCGCGGACAGTTTCGTAGTGATAGTTGGCGCACAGCGCTGCAATGGCATTCTGGCGCGCTTCAAGGGTAGTGATATCGGTCAGGGGGCGGTGCAGCCAGCGCCGCAGCAGGCGGCTGCCCATCGCGGTGACGCCTTTGTCCAGCACCGAAAACAAGGTGTTGGTCTCACCGCCACTCATGTTGATGTCGATCTCGAGATTGCGGCGGGTAGCGGCATCGAGAATGACACTCTCGGCGCGGCTCTCGTGGCTCATACTGCGCAGGTGCGGCAGATTGGAGCGCTGGGTGTCTTTCACATACTGTAGTAGACAGCCCGCAGCCCCGATGGCCAGGTCCAGGCCATCGCAACCAAAGCCCTGCAGGTCATGGGTCTGGAACTGAGTGTTGAGGGCGCGCCGGGCACTTTCCGTGTCAAACTCCCAGGCCGGTTGGGCGCGGGCGCCACTGCGTTCACTGACCAGCGTATGGCCGATGGTGTCACAGTAGAGGGTCTCGGCGGGGTTGAGGCGTTGCAGCTCTCCGGCGAGGGCCTCTTCGCCACTCACTTCCAGCACGCGGAAACGTCCGGTGCTCAGGTCGAGGTAGGCCAGGCCGTAGTCTTCGCCGCTGTGGTTCAGCGCCAACAGCAGATTATCCACCCGCTCATCCAGCAGGGCTTCGTCGGAAACTGTGCCGGGCGTCACCACGCGCACAACTTTGCGTTCCACCGGCCCTTTACTGGTCGCGGGGTCGCCGATCTGCTCGGCAATGGCTACCGAAACGCCGGCTTTGACCAGGCGCGCCAGGTAATTCTCAGCGGCGTGGAAGGGCACACCTGCCATGGGAATGGGTTCACCGGCAGACTTGCCCCGTGCCGTAAGGGTGATATCGAGAATCTCCGCCGCTTTCTTGGCATCGTCGTAGAACAATTCATAGAAGTCACCCATGCGGTAAAACACCATGTCGCGAGGGTGTTCTGCCTTGATGGCCAGATACTGGACCATCATGGGTGTGTGGCCGGATTTGTCTTTTGTTTTGGTGATGTTGCTCAAAATATGTACTGTAGGCGGGCAGGTGACACTATCCGCCTACAGTACCAGCTTAGCGCCGACGCTGGAACTCCCGGCGCTGTACTGGCCGATTCGCCTCCATGCGCGAACCGTGGGCCCGGGCCTGGCGAGCCCGCTCCAGATCGCGCTGGCGGTTCATGTTGCTCGGCCGTTTGTGCGGTTGGTTAGTGGTTGGTCTATGCACATCTTGGGTAGTGGGTTTGTGCATATCCCTGCTGGCGTTATGGGAGCGGTCCTGGGTGGTCGGCTTCTGGTGGTCGCGTTGACCGACCTTACTGTAATCACGCTGAACCGGTTGGGTGGGCTTTTTGTTGAGCTCCTTGTCTGCCTTCCATTGTCCCTTGTCTAGAGACTCCCACTTGTTGTTCACGTTGCGCGAGATCTTGCCATCGCGGTCGGCGTAGACATTGTTCCCCATGTTCTTGTTGGACAGGGCCTTTTTTGCATCGCGCTGCGCCACGCCGGGATCCGCCAGGCGGTTGCAATTCTCTTTGCGGGTATAGAGGTTGTCGCGGCGCATGCCGTCGCGATTTACCGTTACCTCATTGCGCTTGATCTTGTTGCCGATAATGGTGCGGTTACCGACGTTAACGCTGTTGCCGATATTGATGTTGCCCGTATTGATCACGACCGGGCCACGATAGCCCCCGCCGTACCAGCCGTGGCCGTGGTGATGGTGGTGAGAACCACCGCCCCAGCGTGTGCCAAAGCTGAAAATGAGTATAGAAGTCAATCACTGTCCCGCCACTGTCGTGCCGCTCGCGCAGTGCTCTGTGTCCTTCGTGCCTAATATCGGTATAGTGAGGGTTTGTGTCTTCCCAACGGTAATAATTTGATATGGATTGGCAGGCAATGCTCACGGACTTTCGCAGCGATGACCTGATCTACTGGTTTGTGCCGCTATTCTTTGGCGCCCTGGCGCTTGAATATGCATACAGCCGCACGCAGCGTCTTGAGCTGTTCGAGACGCGCGATACCAAGGCATCGTTGTGGATGGCGGTATTCGTCGCATTCGTCGACATTCTGCCAAAGCTGTTTTTCTTTGTGGTGATCTACCAGCTGCACGAATGGTCACCGCTCAAGGATGTAGTCCAGCGCCAGTGGTGGGCCTGGGCGCTGTTGTTTGTACTCGATGACTTCACCTATTACTGGATGCATCGTGCCAACCATGAAGTGCGACTGTTCTGGGCCGGACATGTCAGCCATCACTCCGCGGTCAAAATGAACTATGCGACAGCGCTGCGCCAGGGGGTGGGTGAGCGCATCCACAAGTACATGTTTTGGCTGCCGCTGCCATTGCTGGGCTTTGATGCCTTGATGGTATTTACCATGATGAGTATCAACCTGTTTTACCAGTTCTGGATTCACACGGAACTGGTCGGTCGTCTGCCGCGGGCGCTGGAATACGTGTTCAATACGCCTTCCCACCACCGCGTGCATCACGCCTCTAACGTTGCCTACCTCGACCGCAATCACGCCGGGGTGTTGATTGTGTGGGATCGCTTGTTTGGTTCGTTTACCGCCGAGCGCGAGGGCGAAGCGCCGGTATATGGGCTCACCAAAAATATTACGTCGTATCGGCCTGTAGATGTGGCGACCCATGAGTATCGGGCGCTGTGGCATGACGTAAAGCGGGCTGAATGCTGGCGGGACAAACTGCGCTATGTGTTTTTCGCGCCGGGCTGGAGCCATGACGGCGAAGACCGGCGCAGCAATACGCTGCGCCGGCGGGCTCAGGACGCCGCAGCGGCGTCCGTCGTGTAACCAGGGTTAGCCTTCGAAGGCTTTGACTGGTGCAGAAACGCCCGGTGCATCTGTGCCCTTGAGGTGAGCGAGCATGGTGTCCGCGTCGGACACTTCAAACGGATCGGTGGGGCAGTTGTCACCGAAGTCCGGCTCGACAAACATCTTTTCGATAGTGCCGTCATTGACCAGCATGGAGTAGCGCCAAGAACGCATGCCAAATCCGAGGTTGGATTTGTCTACGAGCATGCCCATCTTGCGGGTGAACTCACCGTTGCCGTCACCCAGCAGGGTGATCTTCTCGTTGCCGATGTGTTTGCCCCACTGGAACATGACGAAGGCATCGTTTACTGACACACAGATAATGTCGTCCACACCCTGGGCCTGGAACTCTTCGTACAGCTCCTCGTAGCGGGGCAGGTGGTTGGACGAGCAGGTCGGGGTGAACGCGCCAGGCAGCGAGAACACGACTACCTTTTTGCCGGCAAACAGGTCGGCGCTGCTCGTGTCCTGCCAGCGGAAAGGGTTAGGGCCTTCTACCGACTCGTCGCGTACGCGGGTCTTGAAGGTGACGTTGGGTACCTGAGTAATAGCAGCCATGGTGATCTCCTGTGATCAGTGAATGTCTGGATTTAATCTAGGCTATCAATACAATGTTATCCAATTGAAGTTATTAATCGTGGATTTCGGTTTTGACTATAGGAGTGGCACTGCTACCATGGCCGCGCCAACCCTCACTCGGACTCAATGTGACTGCTGCCAACTCTGGCCAATGCGACAACCGTGAACCACTGGAACTGGTTCGACATTCGCCCTGGTTTCAGGGCCTACCGGAGGAGGCTTTGGAGACGCTGGCCAGCACTGCCCAGTTCCGGGATATGACTCAGGGGCAGTACATCTACGAGCAGGGTGTTCCCACCACCGAGGTGTTTTGCATCGTGTCCGGCAGGGTTCGAGTCTCCCTGATGAGCCCCAATGGCCAGGAATTTGCCCTGGTTGAACGTGAGCCGGGCACCTGGTTTGGTGAGCCCGGGTTGGTCAGCGATGAAGGCCGGGTGATTGAGGCGAAGGTCATTGATTCTACCCGATTGCTGGTGATTCCCCGCGACACGGTGCTTAGGGTAGGTGCACAACATCCTCTCATGTATGAAAACCTGTTTCGCTACAGCCTGGGCATTCTGCGCGGCCTGCATGAGCTCATCGGTGGGATTCTCTTTTACCCATTAAAAGCCCGTGTAGCTGGACGTCTGCTCCACCTCTGCGAGGAGCATGGCGTTGCGCAAGATGAAGGCGTGCTAGTTGAGATTAAGGTCAGTCAAAACGATTTTGCGCGCCTCGCGCTAGGGTCCCGCCAGCGGGTGAATCGGGTGTTTCGGGACTGGGTCAGTCGGGGTCTGATCGAGCATCGCGGTGATCACGTCTGGGTGCGCGACCTGGACGAACTGGAGGCGGAAATAGACCTTTTTGATTGAGTTCGTGCAGTCACCTGGGTGACAGGGGCGGACGAAAGTCCATTGCTAACATGGGCGACTCATCATCAGCGGAGTCGCGCATGTTTCAGTTTGATCCTCAGGGCAGCTATATGATGCCCGTTCACTTCGGGCCGCGGCCAACATCCCCTAGATCCAGCGGCTGGTATCGCGATGTGACCAGCATGACTCTGTCGTTTCTGACCGATGCAGAGCATGTCGCCCAGTATCTTCCTCAGCCATACTCGGTTGCCGAGGTTCCCGTGGTCAGGATTACCTATGCGTGCAATCGCGACGTCGATTGGTTGGCCGGCCACGGCTACAACCTGGTGTCGGTTTCGGTAGCTGCCAAATTTCAGGGTGAGCGAGATCAGCTGGAGGGCAACTATTGCCTGGTGATGTGGGAGGACCTGGCTGACCCCATCCTCACCGGCAGAGAATTACAGGGCATCCCCAAGCTCTTCGCCAGCATTGATGAGCATCAGATTGACGATGGGCGCTGGAGCACGCGGGCTCATCACTTTAATCACACGTTTCTCGAGATGCGTGTTTCTGGGCTGCGAGCGCCGACGGCCGAGGAGATCGCGGCGAGCGAGGCTGCTCGCGAAGGTCGAGATCATCCTATGGCGTGGCGATGCTTGCCCGGTATTAGCGGCTTTGGTGTAGTCAGCAGTCAATTCACTACCTTTCCCTCGGAAAACATCATCGAGGAAGCCTGGGTTGGTGAAGGGCAGGTGACCTGGCAGCAGCAATCCTGGGAGCAAAACCCCACGCAGTGCCACATTATCAATGCACTGGCAGATTTACCCGTTGTTCAATGGCTGCCCGCCGTAGTGGCCCGCGGCAGCACGAACCTCATCGTCATGGAACGTCTGCCCAGGGAGATTGGATAGGTGAATAACCACAACAAGCCAGGCATTGATCGTGTGACCCTTATCGGAGCGGGCACCATGGGCTGCTATAACGCACTGACCGCGGCAATCAGTGGTTACACCGTAACCCTTTATGACGCCAGTGAGCAAAGCCTGGCCGCCGTGCCCGAGCGCCAGCGCGACATGGCCAATATGCTGGTCGGCGCTGGTTGGTGCTCCGAGGAGGACGTCCAGGGCGCAGCGCAACGGACCCGGGTGACCAGCGATCTCGCCAGTGCCTGTGCGCAGGCAGATCTGGTCAATGAATCGGTTTACGAGGAGCTGGCGCTAAAACAACAAGTGCACGCGGAACTCGATGCACTCTGCGATCCGTCGACGCTGCTGACGACCAACTCATCGGCGTTGTTGGTGTCCGAGGTTGAGCGACAAGTCGTGCGACGAGAACGGTTCGCCGCGCTTCACTCGCACTATGCCTCACCTCTGGTCGACATTGTGCCGGGTACTGCTACCAGCAGTGATGTTATTGACCGACTCGAGGCCTACGTCACGAGCCTGCGCGGCGTGCCGCTCGTATTGAAAAAAGAAAACCCCGGTTATGTGTTGAACGCCATGCTGGGCAGTGTGCTGGGCACTTCGCTGGCGATGCTGGTTGAAGGGCGTTATAACGTGGCGACTATCGATGCTTCCTGGGGTAAGGCACAGGAGGCTCTGATGGGCCCCTTTGCGCTAATCGATTTGTTTGGCCTCGGTGTGATTCGTGATGCCTGGTTGCATCGCCAGCGGGAGGATGCCCTGCAGGCCTATCAGCATGCCATTGTGGCGCAGCTGGAGTCGATGCTGGCCGATGGCAGCCTGGGCATGCAGTCTGGTCAGGGTTTTTATCATTACCCCGAACCGGCCTACAGTAGCGAAACATTTGTTGACAACGCCGATGATGAATGTGCTGCGCTACTGCAAGCCGCGCTGCTGGCCGCAGCGGTAACGCTGGTAACAGACGATATTGTTTCAGCTGAGCAGGTGGACCTGGCGTGGACTGTCGGTATGCATGCGCCATGGGGGCCGTTTACACTCATGGACAAGCTGGGCCGCGACGCCATTGAACTCAGAGTGAATATGGCGAGTGAGTTTGGCCTGCTTTTGCCGCAATCCGCAGTCAGTGTAGTCGGCAGGCTCGATGGTTTGCTTTCAAATCGGGGAGTAGTCACGCAATGAGCGATAGTTTGAACATACAGCACTTGTTTGGATTGGAGGGTAAGGTTGCCCTTGTCACTGGCGGTTCCAGGGGCATTGGCTTCATGATTGCGCAGGGGCTGCTGGAAGCCGGTGCGCGCGTCTATATCTCCGCCCGAAAAGCCGAAGCATGCCTGGCCGCTGCCGAGCAGCTGAGCAAGTGGGGAAGCTGCATTGCTGTTCCCGCAGATGTTGCTGACGAGGCGTCGCGGTTGGCGCTGCGAGATCAATTGATGGAGTGCGAAACCGCTCTGGACATACTGGTCAATAATGCAGGAACCGCCTGGGGCGCCGCCTATGAAGACTACCCGCAGGCTGGTTTCGACAAGGTCATGAGTACCAACGTGAGCGCCGTGTTTGCGTTGACAAGAGATCTAACCCCATTGCTAGAACAGGGCGTGACGATGGACTCGCCTTCCAGAGTGATCAATATTGGTTCAATGGAAGGGCTGCACATTCCGACGGTGCATTCGGCGCCTAACTTCGCCTATACCGCGAGCAAAGCAGCAGTCCATCACTTAACCCGGCACCTTGCGGTTGAGCTTGGCGAGCGACACATTACGGTTAATGCCATTGCCCCCGGTTTTTTCCCGAGCAAAATGACAGAACATATTCTTGCAGAACAACTGCAGGAGGTAGAGGCGAATGCGCTTATTGCTCGCGCTGGACGCGCTGAGGAAATGGCGGGGATTACTGTGTATTTGTGCGGTCGGGGCGGTGCCTATACTACGGGCACTGTGATTCCCGTTGATGGCGGCACTCTGGTTAATCATCGTCACGGCAGCGGTGGTCAATCCTGATGGCGGTACCTTCACTGGGAATGCGATTGAGCTACGGTGTCGGGCAGTTATCCGACGGCGTGAAACAGTCGGCATTCAGCACGTTTTTGTTTTTCTACTACAACCAGGTGCTGGGTTTATCCGGTAGCTTGGCGGGGCTTGCTGCGCTGATGGCGCTTATGGTCGATGCCATCACCGATCCGATGGTGGGGCAGGTGTCCGACCGATTCCGCTCCCGCTGGGGCGGCGCCATCCCTTTATGCTGGCCGGAGCCATACCCTTTGGCATTGCCATATTGATGCTTTTCTCGCCGCCGGATGAGCTGTCGCAGCTGGCGTTGTTTGCCTGGATGCTCGGCGGGGCGATTGCTGTGCGCTTAATGCTGACGCTGTTTTATGTGCCGCATCTGTCCCTGGGTGCGGAACTGGCCACTGATTATTACGGGCGGACGTCGCTTATTGGCTACCGGGTATTTTTTACCTATGCCGGGATACTGGTCACCAGCGTGGTGGGTTTTTCGATCTTTTTCCCACCCACAGAAAGTTTTCCGAATGGCATGCTGAATGCCGCCAGCTATCCGGGGTTTGGAATGTTCTGCGGTGTGTTGGGTTCCGTGGCCATGCTGATATCCGTGAATGGTACCTGGCGATCAATACCCAGGCTGAGTCAGCCCGTTCACACCGCCAATGAGCGCAGTGCGTGGTTGGCATTTATCGATGTGTTCCGCACCTTGCGCCAGGCTTCATTCAGGACACTCTTTACTGCGATTCTGGTGTTCTGCACGCTGGCGGGTATTGTCCAGACGCTGCTGATTTACGTGGCAACCTATGTCTTCGAATTTCAGCCCGAACATCTGGCCGGTCTGGCGAGCTCTGTTCTGGTGGGCATTCTGTTTGCGTCTCTGGTCGCTCAGGGTTTGTCGCGTCGTTTCGACAAGCGTTGGGCGCTGAACATCTGTGTGGTCACCGGCGGGGTTTTCGCCTTCTCACCCCAGGTGCTGTACTTTGGTGGCTATCTCGAGACCATCAGTACCGAGCTGAAGTTTGTGCTGATATTCAGTCTCAACGGGATGTCCCATATTTTCTTTATTGCCTACATGATTCTTCTGGATTCGATGCTCTCCGATTGTATCGATGAGCACCAGCTTAATAGTGGCAAGCGGGAAGAGGGTTTGTTCTTCGCGGCCAGATCGTTTGCTACCAAGGCGAGCTACGGTTTGGGTAGCTTCTTTGCAGGTGTGGGTCTGGATATTATCCGCTTTCCCCAGTCCGCCAACCCTGAATCAGTGCCGCAGGAGGCGGTGACAAGTTTGGCCATCTTCTCTGGACCGGTGATGTTTATTCTGTTTGTAGCAACGGTAGCGATCTCGAGCCGGTATCCCATGACCGAGGCACGTCACCGCGAGATTATGCGGCAAATAGAAGCGGGGTGAAGAAAGGGCCCGGCACGATGCCGGGCCCGCGCAGCTTAGAAATCGAACTGGACTTCCAGGCTGTAGGTGCGTGGGGCGTTGGGCCATCCAGTGAGAGCACGGGTAGAGTTGAGACGATTTAGACTGGTGTAAGTTTCCTCGTCAGTCAGGTTTCTGCCGCTGAGGATGACGCGCCAGTTCTGGTTCGGAGAGAACCAGGTGGCCATGGCATCCACACGGTCGTAGGAATCGGCCAGGGTAGCGGCAGTATTGAAGGCATCATACTGGCGTTCATCCACCCAGGAGTAGCTTCCCGACAACACCCAATCACCGGCACTTGCGGTCAGAATCTCGTAGCTCGCATTGATAAAGAACTTATTCTCTGGCGCCTGAATCAGAGGGTTGCCGGACAAATCTTTGGGGCCGCCGTCGGGATCACCAATGGTATCGATCTCGCAGCAGAAGTCGGAGTACTCACCGTGCAGGTAGCTGTAGTTGGCCATCAGTGTCAGTTGATCGGTGGCCAGCCAGGTGGCTTCCAGTTCGATGCCGTATACCTCGGATTCAGCGGCATTAGTGAGCTGTTGCACCGGCAGGTTTTGCTCGGTCAGGCGCGGTACGCGTACCTGCATATCACTGTAGTCGTAGTAGTAGGCAGCGGCATTCAGACGCACGGTGTCGTTGAATGTGCCCTTGTAACCGATTTCGTAGGAGAGAACGGTTTCTTCGTCAAAGCTCGGCTCTGGCGTGAGGGTGCCCAGATTAAAGCCGCCGGCTTTGTAGCCATTGGCAATGCTCGCGTAGATTAACGTATCTTCGTAAGGCGTATAGTCCAGAACTACCCGGCCCGACACATTGCTCCAATCGTCCTTGACCCGGCGATTATCAATGGCGTCATCCAGTACCAGGAAGCCACAGCAGTTCTCCGGGAAGCCAAACGCCTGCCACAGTGGGATCAGTGCCTCTGCGCCGGGGATCGCTTCCACGTCTGCGGCAATAAACTGTGACTCGAAGCCCTGTTTGTCATCCTGGGTGTAGCGGGCGCCGACGGTCAGCTTCCATTCTGGATTGAACTGGTAGTTGGCATCTGCATAGACTGCGAGCGATTCGCTCTCGAGGTCAGCCTGTTGCCGCACCTGGTCGCGCCCCGGGTTGGGCTGCAGGGTGTCCATGTTCAGGAAATCAACATCGTCAACGGTGTAGTCGAGGTAGTTGGCCGTGGGGGTGTAGGCGCGGTAGGGCTGCGACTTATCCTCCTCCCAATAGTAGATACCTGCGACCCACTGCAGTTCTCCATCGTTATCGGAGATCAGCTGGATTTCGTGGCTGCTACTGTCCTGAATCTGCTCGATGCTTTCCAGGCCGCGTGTATCAGGATTGGAAGTGAAGCCGAAATCGCCGTCAGTGCCACTGAATTCGTTCTCAATGTAGCTGCCAATGTAGCGCACAGAAAGTGTGTCCAGGTGCCATGTAAGCTGTGCCGTCCACTTGTGGTTGTCTTCGTCTTTGGCTCGCAGTACGTCGCCGTGATCGATGGTGTAGATGTCCTTAACGGTGGGGTTTTCCTTGTCCCACTGATACTGTTCACTGAGGAAGAAGCCGTCCTGGGTCTGCAGGTCGGACTGGTAGGGCGTGATGAGTACGCCTGGAGACAGCAGGCCGCTGCGATGGTCATCCGTAAGGTCGCTGGCATAGCTCAACCATACGTCCAGATTGTCAGTAATATCCCAGCTTAATTGAGCTCCGAATCCGGTGTTATCTAGATCCCAAATATCCTTGCCGGATTGATTTTCAATATAGCCATCGCGGGTCTGCTGATACGCATAGACACGGTAGCCCAGGTTGTCACCCAGCGGTCCTGAGGAAGAGGCGCCGAGATTAACGGTGTCGTAGTTGCCAACCGTGGCCCGCACGTGATGTTCGAACTCTTCGGTGGGACGCTTGGTGGTGACATTGACCGCGCCGCCAGTGGCATTGCGTCCGAATAAGGTGCCCTGTGGCCCACGCAGTATCTCCACGCGTTCTGTGGTCAGGGAGGTTGAGCGGCTCAGCACATTGATTTCTGATGAATAAACCTGGTCAACGTAGACCGCAATACCGGGTTCTGTGCCCAGTGAGTTGGTGACACGACCCACGCCGCGCAAGGCCAGTCGCGCCGGTTCTTCGCGCACGGAAAGCGAGGGTACCAGCGCTTCGTAGTCACCCGCAGAGGTGATATTCAGATCATCGAGCATGTCTCCGGACAGCGCGGTAATGGCAATGGCGGTATCCTGCAGGCTTTCGGCGCGCTTCTGGGCGGTGACAATGACTTCTTCCAGTACGGCCTGGGCCTGTGATTGGCCTGACAACACGGCGCTGACCACCGCCACCGCCAGGGTGCATTTGCGAAGTTGCATAGAGTCTTCCTTGCGTTAAATCTTTATAGGGTTATGAGCCTTACACTATATCCCCGGAAGTCTTGCAGCCTGTGTCACCTGGGTGACACTCGGGAGGCCAATAAGGCTGGCTAATTGCCCCATATTCATCCAATTAATTGGCTCGATTACTGACAATAGTTTTTACTTGGGTCCGCCACTGCTACTATGCAGTCCCTTTGGTCGAAACTATGGAGATAACACATGGCGAAAAGCACAGTCACTCTAGAGGAATTCCACGCTCTGGTAGGAACCAAATTCGAGCCCGGCCCCTGGATTACCATCGCCCAGGACCGCATCAATACCTTCGCTGACTGCACCGAAGACCACCAGTTTATTCACATCGATGAAGAGGCGGCCAAGCAGACCCCCTTTGGCGGCACCATCGCCCACGGCTTTCTGACCCTGTCGATGCTGGTGAAGATGATCGAAGAGGTCGGTGCCATGCCGGATAACATTGTCATGGGCATGAACTATGGCTTTGACAAAATCCGCTTCCTGTCGCCGGTGCGCGCGGGCAAGCGTGTTCGCGCCAATGTCGAACTGTTAAGCCTCACCGAAAAAGAAGGCGGACGATTGCTGATCAAGCAGGGCATTTCCGTGGAAATCGAAGGCGAGGAAACACCCGCCCTGGTTGCTGAATGGCTCAACATGGTGGTTTGTGCCTGACTGGCGCTCACCCCGATTCAAGAGGAAGTAGAAGTATGACAATTCGTTATGACGGCCAGGTGGCCATTGTTACCGGTTCTGGACAAGGCCTGGGTCGCTGCCATGCGATCGAGCTGGCGGCGCGCGGCGCCAAAGTGGTTGTGAATGACCTGGGCGGCGCGACCGACGGTACCGGCGGCTCCAGTGAAGCGGCGCTTGCCGTAGTGGCCGAAATCGAAGCGGCAGGTGGCGAAGCCATTGCCAACGGTGCCAACGTGGCCAAGTTCGACGAGGTGGAAGCCATGGTCCAGCAGGCCATGGACAAGTGGGGCCGGGTCGACATCCTGATCAACAATGCCGGTATCCTGCGTGACAAGAGTTTCGCCAAGGGCTCCCTGGACGACTTCAAGATGGTGGTAGACGTGCACCTGATGGGCACGATCAACTGCACCAAGGCCTGCTGGGACATTATGCGTGAGCAGGAGTACGGCCGTATTGTTGTGACGACCTCTTCATCCGGGCTCTACGGTAACTTCGGGCAGACCAACTATGGCGCCGCCAAGCTGGGTGTTGTGGGTGCCATGAATACACTTGTTCAGGAAGGCGCGAAGTACAACATCAAGGTCAATGCTCTGGCGCCCACCGCGGCGACTCGCATGACCGAAGGCCTGATGCCCCAGGAGGCGCTGGATCTGCTGGTACCTGAGAAAGTGACTCCTGCGGTGTTGTATCTGGTGAGCGAAGAGGCTCCTACCCGCACCATCCTGTGTGCAGGTGCAGGTGGCTATTCAGTCGCTCGCATGATTGAGACCGAAGGTGTTTACCTGCCCGAGGGCCAGCAAACGCCAGAGGCGATTGCCGCCAACTGGGATGCGATTACCGATCCCGCAGGCGAACGCGCGCTGCAGGCAGGCGGAGAGCAGGGCTTCAAATTTGTCGCCAAGGCCGCAGAGGCGCTCGGAATCACCGGGGAGTAAGTGGCATGAGAGCAGTAATCTGCAGCGAACACGGTCTGCCTGAAAAATTAAACCTGGAACAGGATTGGCAGGCGCCAACACCCGGTGAGCACGAGATTCTGGTGGATGTGAAGGCCGCGGGCCTCAACTTCCCCGATGTACTGATGATCCAGGGCAAGTACCAGATGCAGCCCGATATGCCGTTTATTCCCGGCGGCGAGTGCGCGGGTATTGTGCGCGAAGTGGGCGACAAGGTGACCCGCTATCAGCCCGGTGACAAGGTCATCTTTGCGGGCGGCACTGGCGCGTTCTGTGAACAGGCTGTGGCGCATGAATTGGCTGCATTCCCCGTGCCGGAAACGCTCAGCTTTGAGCAGGCTGCCGGTGTCTGCATCACTTACTTCACGTCTTATTACGCGCTCAAGCAGCGCGCTGAGCTCAAGCCGGGTGAAACCCTGCTGGTGCTGGGCGCGGCTGGCGGCGTGGGTTCGACGGCGGTAGAGCTTGGCAAACTGATGGGCGCCAAGGTGATTGCGGCCGCCAGTTCCGAAGAAAAACTGGAGCTGTGCAAAAAACTGGGCGCCGACGAGGTGATCAACTACTCCGAGGTGGACCTGAAGACTGCGGTCAAGGAACTCACTGGTGGCAAGGGCGTGGATGTGATCTACGACCCGGTCGGCGGCGACTACGCCGAACCAGCTGTGCGCAGCATGGGCTGGAATGGCCGCTATCTGGTGATTGGCTTTGCCAGCGGCCCGATTCCTGCGATTCCCCTCAACCTCACACTGCTCAAGGGCTGCTCTCTGGTAGGGGTGTTCTGGGGCCGGTTTGCCGGTGAGGAACCCGCGGTGCAGATGCAGAATGTGGAAGAACTCTGGAAACTGTTTGAAGAAGGTAAGCTGAACCCGGTAGTCACCGATTGCTTCCCTCTAGAGCAGTATGAAGATGCCTTCAACTGTCTGATTGATCGCAAGGCCCGTGGTAAAGTTATTCTCACGACATAAACCGTGTAGGAGAAAAGTTTGAGGCGTTATCGCGATGAACTGGTCCTGTTGGCAGGGCTGCTGACGGCCTTTGCCCTGACCGCGAGTATTTCGGTGCTCGGCAGATGGTCGCTGTGGAGTTCGATCGTGGTGCTATGCCTCACCACTTTTTATTACAGCTACACCTTTTTTCACAGCGATAACCGTGGCCTGAAACTGTTCCTTTTTCTGGTCCAGGCGATCCTGGTCATCTTCTATTTCGCGTTGATCTACCGTTCCTTCGGGATTATCGACAGCGCTACCGGGCAGACCATTAGCCCCGAGTGGCTGGACGCCATGTATTTCAGTGTCGTCACCTGGACGACCCTGGGCTATGGGGATTTCCGGCCGGTCCACGATGCCAAGATCTGGGTCATGGCCGAAGCTCTGCTGGGCTATGTGTTCATGGGTATTTTCGTCGCTAAAATTCTCTATATGCTCCGTGGCGACGAAGACACATTGGCGGTTGAAGAAGCCTAGGCTTTCCCTACCAGGTGCTTGATAGATGGTGTACCTGCAAACCGTTACAAGAGGTAATGCCTGTGACGACGATACACACATTCACGCTGTTTACTCTGATGGTATTCGGAATGCATGCGGTCGCCGGCCCGGAACAGTTTGTCGCTGGCGACCTAATTGAAGGCTACGGTCCCATTGCCCGGGTAGACGCTCCCAGACCGCCTGCGGGCGCCGCTATGAAGGTGATGTTTAACGTGACCCACGGCGCGGACGAGGGTCAATATAATCGCAGCTTCGATAACGGAGCCAGCTATATGAATCTGCAGTACTGGGCCGGTGTGCCGGCAGACAAGATTCATGTCGCCTCTATTGTGTCAGGGCCGGCGCATCGCGATATTCTCAATGATCAGGGCTTCGGTAGTACCAACCCGAGCGCGCCGCTGGTGAAAGCACTGTTGGCGAAGGGCGCGAAGTTCTATTTATGCGGCCAGTCTGCCGCCTACCGCGATGTGTCAGCTGATGACGGTATTAAGGGGGTGGAGATAGCGATGTCAGGCAGCACCACCGCCACCTTGTTGCACCAGCAAGGGTATGCATTAAGCCCGTTTTAGTCTGCGAACATGCACTGTTATGCACCGCATTGAGTGAGCGGTTAGTGACGCAGAATCAGCGTGTCGCCGCGCTGGGTGAACTCAATGTGCTTCAGGAAAGACATACCCAACAGGATTTCTTCCATTTGTAGGCCGGTGGCAATGCCCGCCTGTACGCCCCGCAATTCGATATCGCCCACGGCCACACTGTCCAGTCTTGCGGCGTAGCTGGTGGACATGCCGTTAGCGGTCTGCGTGCGATAAGGACGTCCGCGGGGAATGCCCAGCCGTCGGGCAACTGGCTCGGGAATGGCTACGCCGGTAGCGCCCGTATCGAGCATAAATGTCACCGGCTGGCCGTTAATCGTGCCATTGGTGACGTAGTGGCCGAACCGATTGCGTTGCAGAACAACCTCGCGCGCGCCGCCTTCGCCAATGCGGGTGTCCACCCGTTGATTGGGATTGAATTGCTTCTCAAGTACATCGCCGAAGAACAACACCCCTAGGCCGAGCAAAACCACCCAGGCGAGGATCATCATGCCCGCGCCCATGCGTTTTTGCTCTTGAATGCCAGGGTGTTGGCTCACGACTGCGTCCGGGTTTACTTGAAGTCAGCGGCGCTATGGCGCTCGGGAACCTGGCGCGCTTCGTCGCCCCAGCGCACATTCACGCGCATGCCGCGGTCAACACCTGGGCGCGCTTCGAGTGCGTTCGCCCAGCGCATAACATGTGTGTACGACTCTACCTGGAGAAACTCCTGGGCGCTGTATAGCTCGCCTGTTACCAGCTTGCCGTACCAGGGGAGGATCGCCATATCCGCCAGGGTGTATTCGTTGCCAATCATGAATTCACGTTCGGCCAGATTGCGGTCTAGCAAGTCCAGTTGGCGCTTGACCTCCATGGTGTAGCGATTAATGGGATATTCGAATTTGGCCGGCGCGTAGGCGTAAAAGTGGCCGAAGCCGCCGCCGAGGAAGGGGGTGGCGCCCATTTGCCACATCAGCCAGGACATGGTCTCGGCGCGTGCCGCGCTGTCGGTCGGCAAAAACGCGCCGAATTTTTCTGCCAGATAGACCATGATGGCACCTGACTCGAATACGCGCACCGGAGTGTCGCCACTGCGGTCGACCAGTGCCGGAATTTTGGAATTGGGATTGGCCGCCACAAAGCCTGAGCTAAACTGGCCGCCCTCGAGAATATTCACAATCCAGGCATCGTATTCCGCTTCGCTAATGCCTTTCTCCAGCAATTCTTCCAGCAGTACGGTGACCTTCTGGCCATTGGGTGTGCCCAGCGAGTAAAGCTGCAGAGGGTGTTCACCCACGGGCAGTTCCTTGTCGTGGGTGGCGCCGGCGATGGGGCGGTTGATCGAGGCAAACTTACCGCCGCTCTCGGCGTCGTGCGTCCATACTGTGGGTGGTACGTATTCGGTCATGTAATTTTCCTGCGTAGTAAACCGTGAAGGCCCGCTGCCTCCAGCGACAAAGTATTCAATGGGGGCAGACTAGTGTGAAGTCAACGCCGACAGCTTTCTTTCGTATAAGCGCTGTCGCTGGTCGTCGGTTGCGTATTCGCGCGCCCTGGAGAGCATGCGTTCTGCTTGGTCAATCTCTCCCAGCATATACGAGGAGCGCGCTTGACCAAAGTAGCCGTCGTGCATATAGGGGGCAAGACTGGAGGCACGCTTGTACAGGGCCCTGGCCTGGCGGTAGTCGCCCTGGTCAAATGCAGCGTTGCCAGCGGCCAGCCAGTTCACCGGGCTGGGATCCTCGAGTGCCAGTAATTGGCGCCCCAACTGCTCGGCTTCCTGTTTCCGGGCCTGGGCTGCCAGCAGTAGCTGGTAATTTTTCAGTAGCGAGACATTGTCCGGGTTGCCGGCAATGGCGTGAAGGTAGATTTTCTCGGCTCGCA
The DNA here is from genome assembly GCF_001983995.1 of Halioglobus japonicus. Lineage (NCBI taxonomy): Bacteria > Pseudomonadati > Pseudomonadota > Gammaproteobacteria > Cellvibrionales > Halieaceae > Halioglobus > Halioglobus japonicus. The sequence continues at coordinate 2,114,931 of NZ_CP019450.1, forward strand.
AACTGTCACCCACCCGGCGATGTAATACGCCCATCATGTTGAGACCATCGGGATGTTCCGGTGCCAGTAGTAGCGATTGCTGCAGCAGGGCAAAGCTCCGTTCATTCTCTTGCTCGACCAGCGCCTCTGCCGCGAGATTCCTATAGAACATTGCCAGATACTGGTTGCGGCTGATGTTGCCCACGAAGACCTCGTCGCCCGACGGGAAATAATCAATGGTGACCCCGGCGGGGCGCAGTATTAGTGACCCCACGTTTGCCCGGGTGGTGGGGGTGTAGATAAAACTACGGACATGCTGTTGTTTGAGCGCGGTGGCCCCTTCCAGGCTATAGACCGGAATCGATTCAACCTGCTGGAACTGTACTTCAACGTCGACCAGTTCAGCCAGGGCGGTAGTGAGAATAGCCAGCGACAAACAATTACCGCGCTGTTGGGCGAACGTATTGGTGGCGGTCAGCGTGTCGTCGTAGAAGGTAAACACTTCGCCAAAGGAGGTAATGAAATCCGCAACTCTGCGATGCCGCGACAGGTCAGCGCGTTGCGGGTCGTGAAAATAGCTTAGGAATTCGGTGCGCTGCCTTTCGTCGAGGGTATGGATGGCGGTGGTGTCGGGTATGTCTGCCACGGGGGTGAACAGGGCGTAGTCGGAATAGGGGGCCACCGAGGTAGATACCTGGTGCGATACGTCGCTAGAGGCACAGGCGCCCAGTAACAGCCCCAGACCGATTGGCATCAACATGCGGGTGATCAACTTCATCGCGCTTCCCCCTCTCAGGCGTGACAGGGTGAGCTTACACCTCGCGATGCGCCGCGACCAGTGCATCCAGCAGCGCCTGCACGACCTGTGACGGTGGTGGCGAGCGACGCACGATTGCACTGAATTCACAAACGTACTGGAACGTGTCTGGCAGCAGCGGACGCATCACACCCTTGGCGACAAAGGTGTCTGCATAATGTTCAGGTAAGTAACCAATGTAGCGGCCTGACAACACCAGGTGCGCTACCGCTTCCTGGTCATGGGCGGTGGCGTGGCGCTCCAGTCCGATACTGCGGCTGGCCTCCATGTTAGGTGAATGGTAGCCAATGCCCACATAGCGGCAGGCGCGTACCTCGGCAGCGGACAGATCGCGGCCGGCGCGTTCGAACAATGGGTGTTCACGCGCGCAGTACAGATACATTTGTTCCTCAAAGAGCTTGAAGTAATCCAGGCTGGAGGAGGGGCGATGGTTGGGGATAATGCCGAGTTGGTAGCGCCCTTCCATGACCCCGCGTTCAATGGCATTAATGGGCTCAACGCAGATTTCCGGCTCCACCTCCGGGGCGCGTCTGTCGAATGCGGCGAACGCGCGATGAATGTGGCAGTCGGGGTTGGACGCAGTCTTATCGAAAATGGCGATAGATAGATGCCCCGTCAGGGCCTGGTGAAGGCCTTTGACGTCCTGCTGGAATTCATCCATCGCAATCATGATTTTCTGGGCGCTGGCATACACCTGCTCACCCTCGGGCGTCAGCGAAAATCCGCCACGGCCGCGTCGGCACAGCGTGACCCCCAGGCGGGTTTCCAGATCCTTGATGTGTCGGGAGATAGTGGAGCGGTTGATGTTGAGTTCCAGCTCGGCTGCAGCAAATCCGCCGCAGCTGACCACAGCCCTGAATACACGTAACAAGCGCAGGTCGTTATCGGTGACGTTTCCCAGTAGTGCTTTTCGCGCCATCAGTCCGCCTTTGACTAAAAGTTGCATTATGTTGAAACTTTATATTTATAGTTAATGATTTATGCAACTTAAAGTGGCACGTAAACTGCGCTTTTTTACGTTGAGACCTACGCCATGACCAGTATGACCGATATCCAGCCGCCACTGACTCGAGAGGAACTCGAAGCGCACTGGATGGCCTACACCGGTAACCGTCAATTCAAAGACGATCCCCGCATGCTGGTGGGGGCGCAAGGCGCCTACTACTTCGACGACAAGGGCAGGCGTATTTTCGACGGTCTGTCTGGCCTGTGGACCTGCGGTCTGGGCCACAATCGGCTTGAAATCGCCGACGCTGTCAGCGAGCAGTTGCGCACGCTCGATTACACCCCGGCGTTTCAATATGGCCAGCCCAAATCCTTTGCCATGGCAAACCGATTGAAAGAGTTGACGCCGGAAGGACTCGATTACGTGTTCTTTACCAACTCTGGCTCTGAGAGTGCCGATACCTCGCTGAAAATGGCCCGGGCCTATTGGCGTCTGAAGGGGCAGGCTACCAAGACCAAATTGATCGGCCGGGCCAAGGGCTACCATGGCGTGAACTTCGGTGGAATTTCGGTGGGCGGCATTGGCGCCAACCGCAAGCTTTTCGGTACTGCGGTAGACGCTGATCATCTGTCGCACACCATGATTGCCGGCAATGAATTTACGCCCGGCATGCCCAGTAATGGCTGGCAGTTGGCTGACGAGCTCAATGAGTTGATTGCACTGCATGATGCCTCGAATATCGCGGCGGTGATTGTCGAACCACTGGCGGGCTCTGCGGGGGTCATTCCTCCCCCGGCAGGTTACCTGCAGCGCCTGCGCGACATTTGCGATGCCAATGACATTTTGCTGATTTTTGATGAAGTGATTACTGCTTTTGGCCGCATGGGTGCAATGACCGGCGCTGAAGCGTTTGGCGTAACGCCTGATATCATGAATGTGGCCAAGCAGGTGACTAACGGCGCTATTCCGATGGGTGCCGTCATTGCCAGCAACGAGATTTACCAGACATTTATGGCCCAGGGCGGCCCTGAGTACATGCTGGAATTCCCACACGGCTATACCTATTCTGCCCACCCGGTGGCCTGCGCCGCCGGCCTGGCCGCACTGGATGTGCTTGAGAAAGAAAAACTGCCGCAGCGGGTGGCCGAACTGGCGCCATACTTTGAACAGACCCTGCATCAACTCAAGGGGCAGCCGCATCTGACGGATATCCGCAACTACGGCTTTGCCGGCGGCCTGACCTTCGCGGCCTATCCCGGCGAACCCGCTCGGCGTCCTTATGAGATCGCCATGCGCATGTGGGAGAAGGGGTTTTATGTGCGTTACGGTGGCGACACCATCCAGCTGGGTCTGCCGTTCATCACTGAGAAGGATGAGATCGACAGCCTGGTCAGCGCATTGGCTGATACCCTGACCGAACTGGCGTAAGCGAGCGGCTTGCGCCAGAATTGGCGCTTGAACCTTCACGACGCCTCATCACTCCTCTCTGCGTGCCTCGCGGTCTCATTGCCCACCTTTGGCTGGGTGGCCGCCGGCGCGCTACTCAATCGTGTAGGTTGGTTTCCCCAGCCGCTGAATGACTGGATCTCCCGGTGGTCCTTTAATCTCGGCTTGCCGCTGATGCTGTTTGCCGGAGCCGCCGGCGTTGATTTTCGCCACTTGAGTGGCACTGCCTATATGGCTGCGGGGCTGCTCAGCACTGCACTGGTAGTTGCTGCAGCCTGGCTATACAGCGCCTGGCGCGGCCACCCCTTTGCGGAGCGGGGCATCTTTGTACAGGGGGCGTATCGCAGCAATCTGGCGATTGTCGGTGTCGCACTGTGTGTCTCCGCCTACGGGGATCAGGGCGCGCGTCTGGCAGCATTGGCCATTGCAGTGATGACCACCTTCTATAACATTCTCGCAGTGATTGTTCTCAATCTCACACTCGGCGGTAATGCCTCGGTCTGGGGTGCGGTGACGGACATTGCCCGTAACCCACTAATCATCGGCATCGCCGCCGGGGTCGCGTTGTCGCTGTCGCCGTTCCCAGTCCCTGCGTTCGTGCACGCCAGTGCCTCCTCGTTGTCTGCCTTCTTCCTCCCCGTGGTGTTGCTTTGCATCGGCGCAGCCATGCGCCTGGACGAGCTTCGCGGCTCGGGGGCCCTGGCCTGGGAGGCCTGCGCCTGGCGGCTGTTGGTGGCGCCATTGCTCACGGTAGTTTTGGCGCTTGCCCTGGGCGTGAGGGGCGAAGCGCTGGGGGTGTTATTCCTGCTGGTCGCCACACCCGCTGCGGCGTCGGGTTACATCATGGTGGCGGCGGCGCGGGGCAACGCCGCGTTGGCAGCGAATATCGTGGTGCTCACCACGGTATTGTCGGTGGTGACTTTGACCCTGGGTCTGTTCGCTCTTGCCATGTTCGATCTGGTGGGGGAATTCCGATCCTGAAAAACTGGAGAAAACTGTAGTTCTCTGCTGACGGCTAAGGCTTGCTGTGGCTATATTTTCGGCTGTCAGTTACCAGGAGGAAGCAATGCCCGAAGCCATTGATTATGCCGAGCGCCGAGAACATCAACGAGTACCTGTTGTACAGGCACTTTTCCTCGAGGTCGAAGCGGGCGGGGGACGTCGTCAGACTGAAAGCGCCGTCATCCGCTGTGAGACTGTCGACGTCTCGGTAGCGGGGTTGCGCCTATTGGTACCGCAGGAAATAGCGGCGGGCAGTGTGCTGCATATTGCCGTCCCCATGGGGGACTGGAAGGACAATCTAGAACTTGCAGGTGAGACGAAGTGGTGCCAGGAGGCTCGCGGTAAACCGGGCTACTGGGTGGGGATAGAGCTCAATGACACCACCCGTGAAAACATGGAGAAGTGGTGCGTGGTAGTACAACAGTTGAGCGCCAAATAAATGAGCGGAGCGACCATTGGTCGCTCCTTTATGGCGTTATCGACCCAGAATAGAGCGCGCCACGAGTTCGCGCATGATTTCCGAGGTGCCACCGTAAATGCGCTGAATACGCGCATCGGTGTAGTAGCGCGAAATCGGATACTCAGCGGTGTAACCGTAGCCACCGAACAATTGCAGACACTGGTCAATCGTGCTGCATTGCATCTCGGTGTTTGCATATTTCAGCATCGCGGCATCGTCCGCAGTCAACTCACCGCGGGCATAGTCGTCTGCACATTTTTCGTACAGCGCCCGGTTCAGGGCAATCTCGGTTTTGACTTCAGCCAGGGTGAAACGCGTGTTCTGGAATGAGGCTACTGTCTGGCCGAAAGCCTTGCGTTCCAGCACGTAGTCCACGGTGATGTCCATGGCGCCCTCGGCGGCCGCCACTGCCTGTGCGGCAATACCCAGGCGCTCGCGAGGCAGTTCCGTCATCATGATGACGAACCCCTTGTTCTCTTCGCCAAGCAGGGCAGAGGCGGGCAGGCGTACATCCTGGAAGAACAGCTCTGCCGTGTCGGAGGCGTGCTGACCGATCTTCTCGATCTTGTTGCCTTTCTCAAAGCCGGGCAGGCTGGCGTCCACCAGAAACAGCGATGTGCCCTTGGCGCCTTTGCCCGGGTCGGTAATCGCCGCCACAATCACCAGATCGGCGTGAATGCCGTTGGTAATAAAGATTTTCGAGCCGTTCAGAACCCATTCTTCGCCATCGCGAACCGCCGTGGTGCGAATACCCTGCACGTCGGAACCCGCGCCGGGTTCGGTCATGGCAAGTGCGCCAACCGCTTCACCGGTAATCATTTTCGGCAGCCACTGCTGCTTTTGTTCTTCGGTTCCGAAGTGATTGATATAGGGCGCCACAATATTGCTGTGGATTCCGTAGCCGCTGGCCAGGCCACCGAAGCCCATGCGTGACATTTCCTCAATCATGGCCAGGCAGACCCGTGGCGAGGTGCCGGCACCGCCGTAGGCTTCAGGCATATCGGGGCACAACAGGCCCGCGGCGCCGAGGGTGTTCCAGAGTTCACGCGGCACGAGGTGTTGCTCTTCCCAGCCTTCGTAGTGGGGTTCAATCTCCTGTTCGTAGGCGCGTCGCGCCATGTCGCGGAACAGGGTCAATTCTTCATTATCCATGGGGATCTCCGGATGTTTGATCTGTCTTAAGCTGGTTAAAAACCGCGCGAATTGTACACCCCTCTGGGGTGATACCCAAGGACGGGGGCACTGCTAGACTTGGGCTCTTTTTCAACATCAGAATGAGATACAAAGATGCGCGACTACCGTCAGTTTTACATCGATGGCCAGTGGGTTGATCCAGCGATACCCAATGATCTGGATGTGATTAACCCCGCCAATGAAGCCCCGTGCGCCGTCATCTCCATCGGCGGGCAGAGCGATGTCGATCGCGCCGTCGCCGCTGCCAGGGAGGCGTTTGAGAGCTACAGCCGTACAACGCGTCAGGAGCGGATTGAATTGCTGGAGGCCTGTGTGGCTGTGTACCGCGAACGTTATGATGATATCGCGGTGGCAATTCGCGAGGAGATGGGTTCCCCCCATACCTTTGCAGTGGAAGAACAGGCGGACTGTGGACTGGGGCATCTGGTGGAAGCGTTGCGCGTGCTGCGCGAGTTTGAGTTCGAGCAGGAGATGGGTAATACCCGGATTTTTCAGGAGCCTATCGGTGTTTGTGGCCTCATTACGCCCTGGAATTGGCCCGTAAACCAGATTGGTTGCAAGGTCGCTCCGGCCCTGGCCGTCGGCTGCACCATGGTGCTCAAGCCCAGTGAAGTGGCTCCCTTGTCGGCGTGGCTGTGGAGTGAAGTCATGCACGAAGCCGGTGTGCCGGCAGGTGTATACAACATGGTGAACGGCGATGGTCCTGGCGTTGGTACAGCGCTTTCCGTCCATCCGGATGTGGACATGATGTCATTTACAGGGTCGACGCGCGCTGGGGTCGCAGTCGCCCAGAACGCTGCGCCAACCGTAAAACGTGTCGCCCAGGAACTGGGAGGGAAGAGCCCCAATATTGTGCTTGATGACGCGGATCTAGAAGCGGCTGTGACCAGTGGCGCGCTGCACATGTTTGCCAACACCGGGCAGTCCTGTAACGCCCCGTCGCGTATGTTCGTGCCGGCTGCGAAGCTCGCTGAAGCCGAACAGATTGCGGCCAGGGCAGCGGCCTCAGTGGTTGTCGGTGACCCTGCAGACCCTGCCACCACAATGGGCCCGGTTGTTTCCAAACTGCAGTTCGACAAAATCCAGGGGCTGATTCAGCAGGGAGTTGATGAAGGTGCTCGTCTGGTCGCCGGGGGCACCGGTCTGCCAGAGGGCTTAGAGAAAGGTTATTACGTACGTCCCACGGTGTTCTCCGGGGCGACCAACGAGATGGTTGTCGCGCGCGAAGAGATTTTCGGCCCGGTCCTCACCATGATTCCCTACGACAGTGAGGAAGAGGCCATCTCGATGGCGAACGATACCGTCTACGGCCTCGCCGGCTACGTCCAGAGCGAGGACCTGGAGCATGCGCGTCGAGTGGCTTCACGGATCCGCGCCGGCAATGTGAAAATCAATGGCCAGTGGGGCGGCTATGCCGTACCCTTTGGCGGGTACAAACAGTCCGGCAACGGGCGGGAATGGGGCGAACACGGGTTTGCCGATTTTCTGGAAATCAAGGCCGTAGAGGGCTACGGCGACTAAGCGAATCTCGGAGATGACATATGGCCGACTTTATCCTGGCGATCGACCAGGGCACCACGGGCAGCACGGTGGCTTTGATGGATTCGGCAGGCAAAGTCAGGGCCAGTGTTAATAACGAGTTCCCGCAGGTCTATCCCAAGCCTGGTTGGGTAGAGCACCGGCCCGACGAAATCTGGGGCTCGGTACTCAAGGGCATTCGCGCGGTGTTGCGCAAGAAAGTGTGTAAGGCCGCAGATATTGCCGCGATCGGCATTACCAATCAGCGCGAGACGAGCCTGCTGTGGGATCGCCAGAGCGGAGACCCACTGAACAACGCTATCGTCTGGCAGTGTCGACGCACCACTGATTTCTGTGAAAAGCTGAAATCTGCTGGCCATGAACGCGATGTACGGCGACGCACGGGGCTGGTGCTCGATCCTTACTTTTCGGCCAGCAAATTTCGCTGGCTGCTCAACAATACATCCGGTATTTCACGCCTGCGCAGAGCAGGGCGGGTGGCTGCTGGTACGGTCGACAGTTACCTGATCTGGCAGCTCAGTGGCGGCAAGAGCCATGTCACCGACGTGTCCAACGCGTCGCGTACCTCTCTCATGAATCTCAAGACCTGCGCCTGGGATCGCAAAATGCTCGATTTGTTTGAGGTGCCGGTCGATATATTGCCGCGCATCGCGCCTTCCAGTGCTGAACTGGGCCGAACCCAGGGTGTGCCAGGATTACCCGATGGTATCCCGATTACCGGTGTGGCTGGCGACCAGCAGGCGGCGCTGTTTGGCCAGGCTTGCTTCGCCCCAGGCGACGCCAAGTGTACGTTCGGCACGGGCTCGTTCATTTTGATGAATACCGGTTCAGAGCCTTTGCAGTCTGATGCAGGCCTGTTGACCACGGTGGCCTGGCAGCTGGGGGAGCAAGGTAAGCCGGTGTTTGCCCTTGAGGGCGGCGCGTTCATTTGTGGCGCCGCTGTGCAGTGGTTGCGCGATGGCTTAAAGATCATAAAAAACGCTCCGGCAGTAGAAGCGCTGGCCCGTGAAGTGCCGGATCACGGCGGCGTTGAGTTCGTCCCTGCGTTGACCGGGCTCGGTGCTCCGCACTGGGCCCCCGAGGCTCGCGGCACGTTGACGGGACTGACCCGCGGTACCCAGTGGGGCCATATTGCCCGGGCTACCTTGGACGCGATGGCCCTGCAGAACGCAGATATTTTGCGGGCTATGGAGTCCGATCTTGGCAAGCGCATGAAGCCCCTGCGGGTTGACGGCGGCGCTGCTGCCAATAACCTGCTGATGCAAACCCAGGCCGATGTGCTGGGGCGCAAATTGATTCGCCCCCAGGTCATTGAAACGACGGTCGCCGGCGCCTGCTATCTGGCCGGGCTGGGAGTTGGCATGTGGCAAAGCCCGAAAGATATTCGCGATATCTGGCAGGTGGAGAGCGAATTTTCCGTGGCCATGAGCACCGGTGCCCGGCGCAAGCGTCAGGTATCATGGAACAAGGCGCTGGAGCGCACCCTGCTCTAGTTATGGCTGACGTCATTCCGTTTCGCAAACCTACCCTCAAAGAAAAGCACAAGGGCAAGACGCTGTGTCGACACGGCCACCACAAATGGGAGGTCGACGTAGCGAAGCAATTCGACGTGAAGCAGGGCAGGCTGGTCACCCGCTATGTCTGTACGCGTTGTGGTAAACATAAAGTAAAAGCACATTAATTCATGACGACTTCTACCAGGCAGCGGGTCAATCTTGCTGCACCGGGCTGCCCAGGCCACTGACAATTTATATCCACGGTGAATACGACCAGCACGTATCAAGGCAATTGCGAGATACTGCCGTCTGGGAACCTTACGAGTCCAGCCTGGTATTACAGTGCCTGCGCCCTGGGCAGGTGTTTGTGGATGTGGGCGCGAACATTGGCTATTTCTCGCTGCTGGCAGCGGCCGTGGTCGGCGCCGAGGGGCATGTGTATGCGTTTGAGCCAGATCCGGAAAACTTTGCCCTGTTGCAGGCGAGCATCGTCGACAATGGTCTCACCTGCATCGAATCCGTGCAGGCCGGACTCGCGGCGCAGCCCGGCCAGGCGCGCCTGTTTCTCAGCGAGAACAATCTTGGCGATCACCAGATATTTGATGCCGGGGGTTCGCGCCAGAGTGTGGCGATCGAGCTCCTCAACGGCAGTGACTATCTGGCGCCACGCATCGGGAATATCGACCTGTTGAAAATTGATACCCAGGGTTCCGAGCACGGTGTTGTTCTGGGGCTATTACCGCTGTTACAAGCTCAGTCAGTGCCCGCCAGGATCATTGTAGAGCTCACGCCGCGTTCCCTGCGCCAATGTGGTAGCAGTGGTCGTGAACTGATTGAGAGCCTGGCCACACTGGAAGCGCCGTTCTGGATTATTGATCACATTGAGCATCGGTTGGTTGGCAGCAGTGCTCAGGAGCTGGCGCAGTGGTGTGACAATGTAGACGCCGTGCCTGAAGATGAAGGCTTCATGAATATCCTGGTAGGGCCGGGCCTGGCGGGCTGAAGAAAATCACTGCCGCTACTGCTATGATGTGGCGGCTAAAATAATCGCGGTATGCTGATGAACGAACACCTCAAGTTTCTTGTGAGCAGGAATTCTGCTCCTAAGCTAACCTCGCCTGGGCCTGATGCCGATGAGCTGGCACAAATGATGTCCGCGGCATTGCGCGCCCCGGATCACGCCAGACTGCGACCATGGCGCTTTCTCACGGTCTCCGGTGAACGCCGTGAAGCCCTGGGTGAGCTGCTGCTGCAGGCGCTGCTGGCCCGCAACCCGGATGCGGATGAAAGCGCCCAGACCAAGGCGCGCAATGCACCGTTGCGAGCGCCTGTCGTGGTGGTCGTGATTTGCAAACTCTCCGAGCACCCCAAGGTGCCGCATATCGAGCAGCGCCAATCCGCTGCCTGCGCAGCTCACGGTTTGCTCCTCGGTGCAGAGGCGCTGGGCTATTCCGGCATCTGGCGCACCGGTGATGTCGCGTTTGATCGCCCGTTTATGACCAGCCTGGGGCTGGCTGCCGATGAAGAGATAACCGGCTTTGTCTATCTCGGTACTCGCGACGGCAAGCCCAAGCCGCTTCCTGAGATGAATCCTGAGGAGTTCAACCAGTACTGGTGAACTAATCCTGGAGTTATATATGCGTTTACTGGCCAGGCTGAATCGGCCCTGGGTACATTTTTTATTGCTGGGCACTTTGCTGTTCTGGCTGCAGGGGCGGTTGTTTCCCGCGCCATTGCCGACTATCGGCCCTCTGCCTGAGGCCCGGATTGCAGCGCTCAAAGAGCAGTGGTTTACGGCGGTTGGTCGACCACCTTCAGACGAGCAGATGGCGAAACTCATCGACGCCGAGCTCGATCGGGATATGCTCTACCAGCGCGCTCTTGAACTCGAGCTGCATCTCTACGATCCCGTGGTATACCAGCGCTTACTGCGCAATATGTTTTTCCTTGGGTTGGGAGAGGGGATGACTGAGCAGGAGCGCTACGAGCAGGCATTGGAAATGCGCCTTCATCTGGGCGATGAAGTGGTCAAGCGCCGGATGATTCAGGTGGTCGAACAGCTGTTGTTGGCCGCCAACCCGCCAGCCGCTCCCAGCGAAGCTGAACTGGCCGTGGAGTTTAACGAACGGCAGGAAGAGTTGCGTCGTCCCCCTCGCTACACCGTTGAACACGTTTACTTCAATCGCGATCGCGAAGCTGATGTTGGGTCGGTGATTGACCAGATTAATTCCACTGGACTCACGCCCACTGAGGCCAGGGAGTTGAGTTCGCCGTTTTTGCCTGGCTATCGCTTTGTGCGCCAGACGCCGGATCAGTTGACGCGCCACTTTGGCAGTGCCTTTGTGTTAAATCTGCTGGAAGCACAGCCCGAGGCGAATGCCTGGGTGGGGCCGGTGCGTTCCACTTACGGCCAGCACTATGTGTACGTGAGTGAGATTGTGCCGGCTCGCGCCGCTACGCTCGATGAAGTACGTCCGCTGTTGGAGCGTGACCTCAAGTCGCGTGCCCGCGCCACAGCGCTGGAAGACAGCATTGCCAGGATGCGCCAGGACTACGAGGTGTTGCGATGAGACGTTTACTGGTCAGCATAGTGTTGCTGAGTGTCGGGTTGGGATTGACCAACGCAGCCAGTGCGCATCGCTTTGCTCCGTCGCTCCTGAAAATTAACCAGATTGACGCCAGCCAGTATCACCTGGTGTGGAAGACGCCGGTGCAGGCCACAAGCAATGTGCCATTGTTACCGACGTGGCCAGAGAGCTGTGCAGTCACCCAGAGCAGCCCGCCTCATGTCGAGGGAACAGGCAAGGTCACCAGCCTCCAGATCACCTGTGCTGATCTCGGCGAAGACGGATTGGTAGGCGATGCTATCGGGGTTTCGGGGCTGGGGGCCAATCAGGCTTCAGCGATGGTGATGCTGCGCATGGCAGATGGGCGGCAGTATCAGGAAGTGCTCAATGCTGAACAGGCGGAGTTTATCGTGCCTGCCGAGCCCAGTGCGGGTGAGGTGGTCACGGATTACAGTGTGCTCGGCATTGAACACATCTGGGGAGGCATCGACCACCTGCTGTTTGTGTTTGGACTGCTATTGCTGGTGGGTGGCGGGGCGCGCCTGTTGTGGACGATTACGGCTTTCACGGTTGGTCACAGCATTACGCTGTCACTGGTGACATTGGGTTTCTTCGATTACCCGGTGGCACTGGTGGAATTCACCATTGCCCTGAGCATTTTTGTGCTGGCGGTAGAGCTCACCCGCAAGGGCAGTAACGATTTGCTCTGGCGTCACCCCTGGTGGTTAGCCGGTGGCTTTGGACTCCTTCATGGAATGGGGTTTGCCGGTGCGCTGGCCGAAACAGGGCTGCCACAGGACAACGTGCCGCTGGCGCTGCTGTTTTTTAATGTGGGCATTGAGTTGGGCCAGATCGCCTTTATTCTGGTGGTATTGCTGCTCTGGTGGCTGCTGCGCAGGCCGTTGGCACCCTGGCAGGAACGTCTGCGTTGGGTGCCGGTGTACGTGTTGGGCAGCCTGTCGGCGATGTGGTGTATTGAGCGGGGCCTGGAAGCCCTGGCCTGAAGCCTGTCAGGGATTTCCCGGCCAGGCTTTCATCTCGATCAGTGGGTGGAAGGCCAGTTGAATGCCTTCGTTGAGATGCGTCTCGTTTTCCAGCATGTTGCGGCGACGGGTAAAGCGGCCGCTTGAGGAGCGAGTGTCGATAGCTTCGGTGGCATCCAGCCCGCCTCGACCGAAGAACACGCGTTGCAGTTGGTTGTCGAAGATCGCGATCTGAAGCGAAGCCACCGCCGCCAGCTGGTTCCAGTCGAAACCTACTGAAACGCCGTCACCGGGTCCCTGCAGGGCGGGTTTGCGGCTGACACCGTCCCAGCGGGCCAGGTGTTTCATGCCGATGTTAAAGGCGACCTCCAGCTCCATCAGGTCGGTAAATACAAAAGCGTCCAGTTTGAACTCTTTCTGCATATCGTCACGGATACTTTCCATGATCTGGGCAAAGGTACGCATGTTGACCTTGCCTGTGGTCGGATCAATCGGATTACCAAAGGCGCGCACACCGGTACTCCAGCGCTGCTGGAATTCCCTTTGAGGAATAACCTTGTAGCCGTTTTCCTTGAGGTAGCCGGCAATCATGCCGTCAATCCGAGGTGCTTCTTTCTCCAGATAATTGCGTGAAGGGGCGCCGAGATTTACGTGGGGAATGACCACCGTTTTTATCGGGTTGGCGGTGATTTTGGCCTGATCGATTTCAGCACTGAACGTGGTGGGGTTGTAGGTGGGGGTGCTGGCGCAGGCAGCGAGTACACACAGAGACAGCAGAGCACCTAGGCGGGCCAGAACAATACGCATAGTGACATCCAATTGGTTATAGTGGGCCGCATGGTAGCAAAAACTCCAAACCAACACATTCATTTCAACGAGCGCGGCGATGGTCGGCCGGTGATCGTGCTGCACGGTTTATTCGGCAATAGCAATAATCTGGGCGCGCTGGCGAGGTCGCTGGCCGAGCACTATCGCGTATACAGCCTGGATTTGCCCAACCATGGCCGCTCTGCCTGGACCGAGGGCACCAGCCTGCGGGCCCAGGCTGACAGCCTGCTCGAATGGATGGCGGATCAGGGGCTGAATCAGGTAGCCATAGCGGGGCACTCACTCGGTGGCAAGGTCGCGATGGAGATGGCCTTACAGGCGCCTGAGCTGGTCCACGCGCTGGTCGTCGCTGACATTGCACCGGTGGCCTATCCGCCCCACCACGACGAGGTCTTCGCGGCGCTGGATGCAGTGGCCGTAGGCGGTTGTACTTCGCGGGCACAGGCCCAGTCTGTCATGCAACAGTGTCTGCAGGAAGACGGCGTCATCGATTTTCTGCTGATGAGCCTCAAGCGCAATGCGTCGGGCTGTTATGACTGGCGTTTCAATGTCGCTGGCCTCAAGCAAGGGTATGGCGCGGTTCGGGCGGGACCAGAGCAAGGGCGCACCTATGCTGGACCGGTGTTGTTTGTGAAAGGGGGGGACTCAGACTACATCTTGCCGGAGCATCGTGAACAGGTAACAGGTTTCTTTCCGTCGGCTGAGCTGAAAACCATGCCCGGCTGTGGTCATTGGCTGCACGCCCAGCAGCCGGCGCTGTTTAACAGCATTGTCGGCCGGTTCCTGAGCCGCCACTATTCAGGGCGCGAGTAGTTCCTGCAGCAGACGAACCTGTTCGCGAATGGCGTCGGGGCTGGCGAGATCGGTACCCGTGGCCACGAGCGTCGAGGGGGCTACCAGCAGATTATAGGTGAGCGCGCCGGAGATCAGATGTAACAGGTGCAGCGGTGACCCTGCCCGGATCAGCCCCTGACGCTGGAACTCAATCACAAATAATTCACCGAGACGGTAGTCTTCCTGCATGCAGTGTTCAATGAGCCACTTCTGACGCTCGCCCTGGGCCGCTGCTTCGTGAAACATAAACCACAGCCAGTGGGGTTGCTCGCAGGTAAACTCCACCAGGGCGGTAAAGCCCTCGCGCATCCGGCTCGCCAATTCGCCGCCGGCAGCGTCACCCAGTTGCATGGCCAGGGCGTCATTGCGTTGCTGCCAGATCTGCAGGGCGGCTGCACGCCAGAGTTGCTCCTTGGTGGAAAAATGGTACTGCACCAGCGCTTTTTTAACGCCCGCCTGGGCGGCGATGTCGGCGAGAGAAGCTGCGTCGAAGCCGGCTCCGGCAAAGGCGTTGGCCGCAGCTTCGAGAATCTGGGCACGGGTCTGCTCGCGCTGCCGCTGGCGACCGGTAAGGCCTGTTTCGGCCTGACTCATAACCTGAAATCCATGTTATAGAGAAGAAGGGTAGGCTGAAGTTTACACGTCAGGTTCAGTAGCGGCTATACGTTGCCCGCTGTCCTCGGTATGCTTGGCATCGTCTTTCTCATTGTGTTCCACGTTCGATGTATTTATCCCTTGGTGAAATCCTGACGCTGTTTATCGTCGGCGCCATTTGTCTCTATCTGTTCTCGTCCACCCGGATTCGAGAGATAGCGCTGGGCCATGTCGCCCGGGCCAGTGCCCGTGATGATTTCCAGTTGCTAGACCAGTCAGTGCATATCCAGAGGGTATCCCTGAGTCGCGACGACGACGGTCGCTGGCGCGTGTGGCGCCAGTATCGTTTCGATTACACCTACGATGGTGTGGAGCGGCGCCAAGGCCATGTGATTATGCTGGGCAAGTCGCTGCAATCGGTGGTGGTCACCGAGCAGCCTCGAGTACTCCACTAGGCCTTCAGGCCAGGGCCCTGAAGAGCACGGTCAATGCCAGGGCAATCAGAATAACCCCGAACACCCGGTCGATATTCCGGCTGTTTTGCTGAAGCCGGTCGAAGAACAGTGGGTGAGAAACCAGCAGTGCCATCAGACAGTACCAGGCGCCATCCACAGCGCCCACGGTGAATGCCATGATACCTTTTTCGATTATCGGAGCCTCCGGGCGCAGAAACTGGGCAAACAGGGCCACCATGAAAATCGCTAGCTTGGGGTTGAGAAAGGCCACCAGAAAGCCGCTCACCGCTGCGCCACGCGCATCCTGATCCTGTTGCTCGGTCAGTGGGCCTGCACCTTCGCTGCGCAGCGATTTCACGCCGAGGTAAATCAGGTACAGTCCGCCGGCAATCTGGAACAGCAGAAAGACTGTGGGCGAGCTGGCAATCAGCACGGCAAGGCCCGTCACAGTGAGTACGCCGTACAGGCCGGTGGCAATGCCGTGACTTAGTGCAGCGATGATGCCGGCGTTGCGGCCGCCGCGCAGGGCCGCATTGATAACAACGGCCAAACTGGGGCCTGGCGACATGGCGCCCAGCAGACAGATACTGGCCAGGGACAGCCACTGGCCTAAGTCCATGGGAATTACTTCTTGATCTGGGAGTCCAGCATCTTATCAAGCTTTTGGCCATAAGGGGGCAGGGTGCCGGCCAGTTTGGCCATATTCACCCAGCCTTCCCGATAGACACCGCGGGCGTGACTAAAGGTGCGGAATCCATCAAAGCCCCGGTAGTTGCCCATACCGGAGTGGCCAATGCCGCCGAAGGGAAGATCGTCGCAGCCCACGTGCATGGCAATCTGGTTGATGGAGACACCGCCGGAGATGGTTTCGTTCAGTACTCGCGCCTGCTCCGCCTCGTCTTCGCCGAAGTAGTAGAGGGCCAGAGGCCGCTCTCGGTCGTTGATGAACTCGAGCACCGGGTCGAGATCATCGTAGGTCTTGATGTTGAGCACTGCGCCAAAAATTTCATCCTGCATACAGGCGAGGTCATTGTCCGGGTTCACGATCAGGTGCAGTGCCAGCTTGTGCTCCGCGGGTGCTGACATCTCCTCGCCGGGCGGGCACAGGGTGACGATTCTCATACCGCGCTCGGCGGCTTCATCAATATAGCCTTTGACACGTTCGTAATGACGTTCATTGATGCAGGCGACAAAGTCAGGGTTGCCCTGGATGCGTGGGAACTGTTCTGCAATCACGTCGCGGCAGCGCTTAATGAATGTCTCCAGTTTTGACTGGGGGACAAAACAATAGTCCGGGCTCACGCACAGCTGGCCGCCGTTCATGGATTTACCGGTAATAATGGTTTCCGCTGCCTTATTGATATCGGCAGACGGGGAAATGATGACGGGGGATTTGCCGCCAAGCTCCAGTGTGACGGGGACCATGTTGTCAGCCGCGGCCTTGCCTACGAGACGGCCTATGGATGTCGCGCCAGTAAAAATAACGTGGTCCAGTTTCAATGCGCTGAAGGCGGCGCCAACTTCAGGGCCACCGGTGACAATGGAGATTTCGGTTTCCTCGAAGTACTGGGCAAAGAGCTTGCGCATCAGTTCGGCGGTGTGGGGTGTGAATTCGGAGGGTTTGATCATGGCTCGATTGCCCGCACCCAGGACATCCGCCAGTGGACTGAAGATCATGTTCACGGGAACATTCCATGGCGTCATGATGCCCACCACACCCTTGGGCTGGTATTTGACATAGGCTTTGGCGCCCAGGAAGTTCATTGGCATGAACGGACTGCGCTTTTCGGGCTTCATCCATTTCTTCAGGTTCTTCTTCACGAACTTGAGGCTGCCGATGGAATTCATGATATCCATCATCTGGGTGACATAGGGTGAGCGACCTTGAAAATCCTTGTCAACGGCATCGCAGATGGCCTGCTTGTTATCCACCAGCAGGGCGATACAGCGGTCGAGGCGGTCGATGCGCGTCGCCAGTTCAACGTGGCCTTCGGCACGGAATGCCTGGCGCTGATTGTCGAGGATGAGTTGCAGTTCGGCGGCAACGCCCTGGTCGTTATAGGGTGCGTTCACAGTGAATCTCCTTGGTGATTAGTTGGCAACGGCTTTGAGTGGCGCGGGCGCGCGGTTGCCCGCCTCCTCGGCGTCGGTCATTCCTTCCGGCAGGGTGACTCGCACACCGGCGTCTTGCAGAAGCATGTCGGCGCATTTCTCGGCGATCATCACCGCCGGCGCATGGGTATTGCCGGATACGATATTGGGCATGATGGACGCATCGGCCACACGCAGGCCTTGAATACCGCGCACACGCAGGCGCTCATCAACGACAGCATCATCGCCCTGGCCCATTTTGCAGGTGCCCACGGGATGGTAAACGGATTCTGCTTCGGCCCGCACGTAGGCCAGAATTTCTTCGTCGCTCTCTACCTGTGGGCCCGGACGAAACTCCGTGCCCAGATGGTTGGCCAGCGCCGGGGCTCGAAAGATTTCGCGGACCCGGCGAAATGCATCGATCATGACCTGGCGATCCTTCTCGGTATCCAGATAGTTCGCCCGGATCACCGGGTATTGGCTCGGATCCTTGCTGCGCACGTGAACGCTGCCGCGGCTTTCCGGCCGCAGGTTACACACGGTGGCGGTAGTGCCCTGCGTGGTTTTCAGATTGCCTTTGGCGTCCGGTTCGCTGGCAGCGGGCGCGAAGTGGATCTGTGCATTGGGGGTTGGCTCGTCGTCGCTGCTGCGGAAAAACACGCCAATCTGGGCCGCGGGGTGAGCCAGCAAGCCCTTGCCCCGGGTGAAGTATTTGATGGCATTGCCAAGAATGGCCAGCGGCTTGGTCTCCTCGTAGAACGTTTTGAGGCCGTTGATACCCTGCTGGATGTTAACCGTGAGGTGATCCTGCAGGTTCTCGCCCACGCCTGGAAGCGCGTGCGTAACTTCGATGCCAGCCTTCTCCAGATGTTCGGGATTACCAATGCCGGAAAGTTCCAGCAACTGGGGTGAATTGATGACGCCGCCGCAGAGAATAATTTCGCCGCTGGCGCGCGCCTCGACTGTCGCCGCATGCTTCCCCGATGTCTGATAGCGGATGCCGACTGCACGGCCGTCCTCGAGGAGGATTTTTTGTGCCAGTGCGCCGGTGACAATCTGCAGGTTGGGGCGGTGTTCACAGGCTTTGAGGAAGGTGCGTGCGGCGCTCTGGCGTTTGCCAGCGCGGATGTTGGTCTGGTAATCCCCAGCCCCTTCCTGGCTGGCGCCGTTGAAATCTTCATTGAAGGGCAGTCCGGTCTGAACAGCGGCTTCCACAAAAATGTCTGCCAGCTCCAGCTTCTCTTCCAGCGGCGGATTTTCAACCCACAGTGGGCCGCCCTGGCCATGATAGTCATTGGCCCCCTCGGCGCGATGTTCCGAGCGCTTGAAGTAGGGCAGAACTTCTTCGTACGACCAGCCCTCATTACCCTGCGCAGCCCAGTTGTCATAGTCCTCGCGTTGGCCGCGGATATAGACCATGCCGTTGATGCAACTGGTACCCCCAGGACTTTGCCCCTGGGCCAGGAAATGCGGCGATTGAACATGCCTGCCTCTGGCTCGGTCTCGTAGCACCAGTTGACCTTCGGGTTGTTCATCATGAAGGCAAATCCCAGTGGGATGTGAATGGCCGGGAAGGAGTCTTTGTTTCCCGCTTCGAGTAGCAGCACCTTGCGGCTTGCTTCCCGGGAGAGTCGATAGGCCAACGCGCAGCCTGCGGAGCCTGCGCCCACAATGATGTAGTCGTATTCTTGGCGGTCCGTCATGTAGGAACCTCTGTCGTTGTTGGTTAGACAATTGAACAAAAAACGAATATTGTTCAAGCGTAGCACAGCTGGAGAATACCGTTAGTGAATGACTTGAGCGGGCAGTTCAACCCATCAGACCAGGGCGACCCGATGGTCGGCCGAATTCTCGATGCCGCCGAGCGTTGCATCGAGCGTTTTGGTATCAGGCGTACGTCGATGGGCGAGGTGGCTCGCGTGGGTAAGCTGTCCCGCGGTTCCATTTATCACCACTTCGGTGACAAGGACACGCTGGTGCAAGCGGTGCTGCATCGCCGTCAGCAGATCTTTCTCAATGAAACCGAAGCGGAGTTGGAGCAACAGCAGACGCTGGCGGACAAACTCATGCTGTCTGTCACCCGGGGGCGGGCCGCCGCGGCCGAGGGGCTGATCGCCAGCCTGGCAGAAACCGAACCGGAAACGGTGGCGATGATGTATTTGAGTCCTGGCTTTTACACCCGCAGCGTATCTTTCTGGCCACCGCATGTGGAATTGGCGCGCCAGCAGGGCGAGATATCGTCGAGTGTGAGTGCTGAGACGGCGACAGACTTTCTGATGCGGTTGGCCGTGTCGCTGGTTATGTTTCCGGAGATGGGCGTAAAGCTGGACACGCCTGCACGTCTGCGGGCTTACATCGAGCAGGCGATTCATCGCGGTTTGAGCTGAGTACTGGGCCGGGTTACGAATCGTGAAGGGTTGTCCACAGATTTTGTGGATAAGTCAGTGGGTAAAGTGTTCAACCTGCGGTTCAGCGCAGTATTAGCAGCCCTTATTACAGATTGGTTAAAAAGTGCACAAACGGTAAAAGTATATAAAAAACATGTAGATATGGGCTTTACCTTATGTTGGTTTGTTAAAGTGATGGCTAAATATGTGAAACTTTTACTACCACTATTGTTGTGTGCATAACCTTTGCTGACGTGCTACCGCTCGTAACCAATCCTGCGCTTTTGGAAACATTTGAGGGTGATTCAAATGTTGGAGAGAGGATTGAAATTCGATTCAACCTTTATTTGTAGCGTCTGCGAATTCGTCAACTTTTTTTTGCTGTGTTACCGAAATGTTTCGCTGTCACTCATTGGCCGCGGTACACACAGCCGCTGGTGCAGGTTTCGCGAATCTCTACAGCTGACAGCTGCGGGAGTCGCGGGCTGAGTCGGTCCCAGATCCAGCGAGCAATGTTTTCGCTGGTGGGGTTTTCCAGCCCCTCGATATCATTGAGGTAGTAGTGGTCCAGTTGGTCGAGTATCGGTTTGAAGGCGGCCTTCAGGTCGCCGAAGTCCATCACCCAGCCAGATTCATCGCCCACTGGCCCGGCGACTGTCAGCCTCACATGAAACGAGTGGCCGTGTAATCGCGCGCACTTGTGCCCCTCGGGCACGTTGGGCAGTCGGTGTGCGGCTTCGAAGTGGAATTCCTTGTAGATTTCCATGGCATCAGGCTCCAGAGAGTGTCGGTTGGGTGCTCGTATTGCGCAGATTTTGAACGATCACTGCTCGCGAATTTTACTACTAAAATCAATAGCTTTTCAGGTTTTCAAAAAATTGAAAATTTTTTCGCCGGAACGTTTGACACCCCTCGAAGAATCCCTATAATGCGCATCTCCGGTTCGGGGGTGATTAGCTCAGCTGGGAGAGCATCTGCCTTACAAGCAGAGGGTCGGCGGTTCGATCCCGTCATCACCCACCAATACCGAAAGGCTTTCGAGGCGCCTGACAACGCTTCACTAACAAGAAAGCCGCTACCGTTTTGGACCGGTAGTTCAGTTGGTTAGAATGCCGGCCTGTCACGCCGGAGGTCGCGGGTTCGAGTCCCGTCCGGTCCGCCATATACGAAAAAGGCCACCCATAAGGGTGGCCTTTTTCGTATATGCGGTACCGGAATGCGGCCTCGAACCAACCTTCGAAAAAATGCGACCGCAGGAGCATTTTTCACCGAGGCGCTTAGCGCCGAAGCCCCTTAGGGGCGTTAACACCCCGAAGGGTGTTGACGGACATCCCGTCCTTCCCACCCCTAGACCAGATCCTTGACCAGGATGGCCTTTTCCGTATACACGTATCCGGAATGCGCAGAGACCCCGCAGGTTCGACAAACGCGCTAGCGTTTGAGATGCCGCAGGCACCCCGCAGGGGCCGGAGCAGCCCCAAGGCTGTTCTGGTCTAATCCCGTCCGATCAGGCGCTCGGGCGTTTCGTTCATCAGGATGGCCTTTTTCACCTATACTTCACTGACACCCAGATCGTCCCGGAGGGTGCCACCATGACCTCACCATCACGCCACTATGGCCTCGAATTAACGGGCGACGCCCTGTCGATCGTCACCAGCAGCAAAAATGGCTTCTTTGATCCGCGCTTTCTGGTCGTCGCGCTGCTGGAGCATGTCGCGCGCGGCGACGGTGAGGTCAGCGATGAGGAGGCCGCGACCATGCTGGAACTGGTCGCTCGGCACTTTTCTCTGGACGAAACCGCGGCAAAGTCGCGGCTTGCTCACGCCCTGAGTCTATATGCCGGCGATATGGATCTCGCGGCCGTCGGGGCGGTGTTGATTGATGTGTTGGAGCCCGTCGATCGTGAAGACGTGATGGTGATGATGCTCAAGGTGGTAGCCGCCGACGGTCGCCAGGGTGCCGATGAGCTGCGCGCCATCGATGAGGTGGCGGCCCATTTGCAGTTGACGGACGAGGAGCGGCACGCCGCATTCCAGCGATATTTCGCCTGGCGCGATGGCTGACACACGTTTACAGAGTCATTCACATGCCCTCGGCAAAGAACTATATTAGGTGGGTCCTTCGAATAATAAGGCGGTGTTTGCATCATGGATGAGAGCGGCAAGGCTACCGGTTCATTTTTTGGCGAATTGCGCAGGCGTAAAGTTATTCGCACCTGCCTACTGTATGTGTTGGTCTGCTGGGGTGCCCTGCAGGTCTTCGATATTGTCGTTCCCGCCATGGGTTACGATGCAGATCTCGTCTCACGCTACTTCATCTACGCGGCTGTGCTGGGCTTTCCGGTAACGTTCGCGCTGGCCTGGTTTTTTCAGTTCACTTCACACGGGATTGTTCGCACTCAGTCATTCGTAGAACGGCGTGTGCTGGACAACGTGTCACCGGTTAATGACCGGCGTCGGTCCGGTGTCTCCAATTTTCTGCGCAAGGGCGAAGAGGCCGAAGAGCATCAGTGGATTGTGTCGGCGGAAACCGGCCGCTAAGTGGGCTTAGTTATCCGGTGCATGGCGAGTTGGTCTTAGGCCGTTCCCTGGATTGCGATCTGGCCATTGTGACCCCGCATGTGTCGCGCCAACACGCGCGCCTGGATGAGGCTGAAGACGGTTTGTACATCGAGGACCTGGGTTCTTCCAACGGCACCGTCGTCAATGGCAAGCGAGCTTCCGGGCGGGTCCGGTTGCGCCACGATGACGAGCTGCGCTTTCACGATATTATTTTCAGAGTGACCGAAACGCTGACACGCGGCCATAGCGAGCGCCAGGCTTCCAGCCAGACTACCTTTATTCAGGCGCCAGACGCGGGCGATTAATCTAGAAGATTTTCAGGGCCACCCAGGCAACAGCGACTGCCGCCATAATGCCCAATAGCAGGAGCACCTTGCTGTCGTGCTCAGTGTTGTCTTCGCTTTCCGCCTCTACTGCAGGGAGCCCGCCGAGGGTGCCATTGGTCTCGCAGTGGTTGCCATCGCCTTTCTCGCCGATCACCACGACAGTCACGTTGTCCCGGCCGCCAGCTTTAAGGGCTGCGTTAATCAAGCCCTTAACCTGGGACTGAACCGTAGTCTCCCGTGTCATGATCTGGGCGATCTGGGTATCGCTGACTTCGTCAGTTAATCCGTCACTGCACAGAATCAGTTGGTCGCCGTTGTTGAAGTCGCCACGAATACGTCCGGGTGCCACGTTGATCGTGTCGGATACGCCGAGTGACTGCGACAGTACGTTGCGCTCGGGGTGAGCTGCGGCTTGTTCCGCCGTAATAGCACCTCGGGCGAGCATTTCACTGACCGGGTTATGGTCGCGCGAAATCTGTCGCAATTCACCGTTAAAAAGATAGGCGCGGCTGTCGCCGACCCAGGCAATGTCGTACTCACTTTCGCTGATGAGAGCGGCGACAACGGTAGAGCCCATGTTGCTGTCAATGCGGCGATTGATTTCATCCAGTACCGCTCGGTGTGAGCGGTGAATTGCTTCGATCAGAGGCAGGCCTTTGGCAACATCTTCCTGCAGAGTGTCGCGCACAATTGCCGCGGCTACTTCGCCGTCTGCATGTCCGCCAACGCCATCGGCTACGAGGTAAAGACGCAGTTCGGGGTCAATGAGATAGCAGTCCTCGTTGTGGCTGCGTTTGTGCCCGGGGTGGGTTTCTCCGAAGCTTATTGTTATTTCGTTCTCGATGATCGTCTTTCTCGACAGCTCAGCGTTAAAGGAGTGTATACCAATAATCGTGCCTGCAACGCGGAATTTTTACAATCGCAGTGTAATTGTGTGTAGTCGAATTAGTGGCTACTCTTAGCGGCTATTGGAATAGCGTGACGCATAAGATAAGCATGGCGGACTTCGAGTTACCCGGTTACGAGATCTACGAACGTTTGGGGCGGGCGGCATGGCCTCGGTCTATCGTGCGTTGCATCTCAACCTCGATCGTGAAGTGGCGATCAAGGTCATGGAACCGTCGATGAATGTCGATGAAAGTTTCTCCGAGCGCTTTATTCGCGAGGCGCGAATTTCCGCGCGACTGACTCATCCGCATATTCTGCAAATCTACGACGTCAACGCCTTCGAAGGTCTGAACTACATTGCCATGGAGCTTTTGCCCGGTGGTGAGCTGGCAGATTTTATTCACGGTGAGATGACTCAGAAATTCATCTACGAAATCACCCAGCAGATGACCGACGCGCTCGACTACGCGGCGGGACGCGGCTACGTCCACCGTGACATCAAGCCCAGCAATATCATGCTGCGCGCTGAGGACGATTTCGTACTGGCGGATTTCGGTATTGCCCGTGCTGCGAATTCCGGAACGCAAATGACGCAAACCGGGCTCATGGTCGGAACCCCCAGCTATATGAGCCCTGAGCAGGCCAAGGGGCACGAAGTGGACGGTCGCTGTGACCTCTACGCACTCGCCGTACTCATTTACGAGATGCTGACCAAGACGCTGCCGTATGAGTCAGACTCGGCCGTCACCACGGCGGTAAAGCATCTGACAGAAGATATCCCCACGCTCCCCGAGCATCTTGCGGCATACCAGGAGTTCATCAACAAGGGGCTGGCCAAGGCAGCTGATGACCGCTTCCAGACCGGTCGTGAGCTGTACGAAGCGTTCATGGCGGCCAGCAGTGAGTTTGCGGATGACGATGTGCTCACAGAGGCCGCGGAGCCGCGGCAGGAAAGTGGGTCACTGTCAGCGGTTGACGAAAATGACCGCACGTCATTAGCGGGGTTCGAAGCCACTCGATTGAGCCAGGCGTCCGGCGCTGCTGTGTCCAGTTCGAGTTCACAGTCACGGCCTTATCGCCTGGAGAACAGCCTGCAGCGGGAGCGTCTCGTCAGCGGCACTTACAGCGAAGCCAAAGCGGGCAAGAAGTCCGGTGGCGCCCTCAAGTGGGTGGCTGGCCTGGCGGTGGTCGCAGGTCTCGGTGTTGGCGGCTATCTGTGGATGCAGGAACAGCAGGGCGGTTCGGCGCGAGATTTACGCAACGTCACTGCGGAGTTGGCTGCGGCTTACAGTGCCATGAATGCCAACGATTTGAAGGGTGCTGCCAGCGCCTTCTTCAAAGTGCTGAGCCAGGATCGCAATAACGCCGCCGCCAGCCAGGGGATGTCTCAGGTGGAAACGTTGTACGTAGAGCAGCTGGAGACGGCCATCGCCGAGCGCGATGTCGATCTGGCCAGTGACCTGCTCGAGGACTTTACCGGCTATTTTTCCGCCAATCTCAGTATTGAACGACTGACTGCAGAAGTGGCATTGCTTGAGGAAGAGCAAAAGCTGGCTGCGCAGCAGGCGGCATTCGCCACTGCACAGGCGGAATCCGCCGCCGAAGCTGAACGCTGGGCGCCCTTTACGGCCGAGCAGAAGGGGAGCTTTCTGACCAGCCTGGCAGCGGCAGAACAGGCGCTGGGCGACGGTGACCTGGGTCAGGCAGAAGTTTTACTCGCTGAAGCCCAGACTATAGACGAAAATGCCCAGGAGCTTTCACCCCTGCTGGGGCAGCTTGAAATCGCCCAGGAGGAGGCGGCCCTTGCCGCGGCTGAGTTAGAGCAACAGGTGGACGACTTTATGGCCGATGCCCAGGCCGCTGCACAGCAGGGCGATTTCCCAGCAGCGCGTTCTGCCGTTGATGCTGCGTTGGAGGTGATGCCGGATAGCTCCGCCGCATTGACGTTGGACAGTGCACTGCCGGGGATGGAGGCGGATTGGCAGGAACAGCAGCTTGCCGCCGAGCAGGCGGCGCGCGCCAAAGCCGAGCAGGAACAGCTCCAGCGCGAAGAGCAGGAGCGCGCGCGTGAAGCGGTGGCCGCAGCAGAGGATGCCGCCCGTCGCGGTCTGCGTGCGGTTGAGAGCGGCTCCCTGGACGTGGCCCAGGCAGCGTATGATGAGCTTAGCCCCAGCTATGCAGAGAATGACACCGTGCAAGGCCTCGGCCAGGCGTTGGTGCAGGGCTATGCGTCTGCGGCTCGCGAACAGATTGATCTGAAAGAGTTTGATGCTGCCCAGACGCTGGTGGGACAGGGACAGACCGGTTTCCCGAACGATGCCTTGTGGATGGAGCTTGAGGCCGAGATTGAAGCGGGCCGGGCCAACTCCCGTCGCCGCCTGGGTGCATACTAGACCTCACCGTCCCACGAATTCAGTTTGTTCGCAGCGTCCACAGCGATCATTGCCTCTGCTACACTGCAGCTCTTTATCGCATTCGCTGGAGATAAAATGATGCGTAATCGCGCTCTGCCGCTGATCGCAGTCCTTATGTTGGGCCTTGCCGCGCCTGCCTGGAGCACTTTCGTGCCGCCACGCAATCTGGACCCGGCCAATGCGTCTATCCAGATGAACAAAAATTTCCAGCAGGATGCCTGGCTCGTCTACACCTATGACATCGACCACACGGGCACCGTAATCAACGCCAAGATCCAGAGTTCCAACGGCGTCCCGGCCGTGGAGCAGGCAGTACTTGCCCAGGTTAATGCCATGCGCTTCGAGCCCGCCTCGCGTAATGGGAAGCCGGTAAAAGTCTCCGCAGACCCGGTCATCTATACCTGGATTCTCGACAAACCTCGCATCATGTCCGCTGCTTTCGCGGAAAAGTACCGCGCCGCCTGGAACCTCTATTCAGAAGAAAACTACGACGCCGCCTTCGATATTGCGGTAGAACTCAAGAACTACCCTGGCCGCAATGCCCTGGAAGAGGTGAAGTTCCAGATTCTCGCCGCGTCGCTGTTCAGCCGCTGGAAGGATGAGGCAGCGGAGTTACAGCACCTGTCACGGGTGCGTGAATTCCAGAATCTGGCGATTAGCAATAACTTCAAAAACACCTACATGCCCACCGACCAGTACCTGCAGGTATTGAATAGGGTGGTTACCCTGCAACTGAATGCCGGCATGCTGGCCGACGCAGGCCGCACGCTCGACCAGATGCAAAGTCTGGGGCGTGGTACCGATACGGTGAACGACGCCGCCCAGCGCTACAGTAAGTCCATAGCGTCGCTGCAGAATGTGGCTGACATCACGGTGCGCGGTGAGTTACTGCCGCTGTTTCGCGACGGACCTGGATCGCTGAAAATAGGCCTGTCGCGTCAGCGATTCTCCATTTCTGATGTGCGCGGCCGTATAGGTGGCGTATTCCTGGTGTGTGGTAGTGCCGAGATGCCCCTGCGTCATCCAGCGCAAGAGCCCTGGAGTATTCCGGCAGGCTGGAATAATTGCGAGATCGATATTACCGGAAGGGCGGGGACCAGCCTGGTATTGCACCAGTTGAACTAGTCCCTTCGGCTCTGCAGGGTCAGGCGCTTAGCAGCTCTTTAACCCGATCGCGAAAACCCCGGCTGACTTTTAGCTGGGCACCGCCTTCCAGGCCCAGCATGTATTCGCCGTTGCCCAAAGTCTGTGCGCCGTTGATATAGCGGGTATTGATAATCGTAGAGCGGTGGATGCGCAGGAACTGTGCCGGATTCAACATGGCTTCCAGTTCTTTCATGGTAATGCGCATGATGTGGGTATCGCCGCCAGCGTGGATGCACATGTAGTCACCTGCCGCATCAATCCAGTGAATGTCTTCTGCCTTGATCAGGTGAATGTCGCTGCCATCCTTGATGACCAGTTTTTCAGGCCACTGCTGGGCCGGCGTTTCGTTTTGCGCCATTTGCTCGATCGAGTTGGCACTGGCACCGGTCATGCCCATCATCAGTTCCACCAGACGCTGCTTGGTCAGTTCGGACTGCTCCTGGCTGTGATGGGCAACTGCCCGATCGATGGCCTCATGCAGGCGATCGTCGTCAATCGGTTTTAGGACATAGTCGACAGCATGGACCTTAAAGGCCTCGACCGCATACTGGTCGAATGCCGTGACAAAAATCACCATGGGCATGTTGTCGGTCTGTAGCTGGCGAACCACTTCAAAACCGTCAATGCCGGGCATCTGGATGTCGAGAAATACCAGGTCAGGGCTATTGGCGGCAATAGCTTCCAGGGCCTCGGCGCCGTTAGCGCACTCGGCGATAACGTCGACCTGGGGAATCTGCTGTAATCGTAGTGACAGGCCGCGACGGGCCAGAGACTCGTCGTCGACAATAATGGCGCGGAGATTGTTCATTAGCCTTCCTTGCTGTACTCCAGAGGAATTCTGATGGTAATAGTGAGCCCGTGCGGATCGGTGGTGCTGAGCCGGAATGACTGCCGCTCGTTGTAAATTTCGTTGAGGCGCTCGCGGCAGTTGGACAGGCCTACGCCACCGCCATTGCTGGGGATCTCCCGGCTCAGGTCGATGCCGGGGCCGTCATCGGCAACCTGCAGGACCAGAGTATCTGGTTCGATGCTTGCACTGACGCTGATGTAGCCGCCATTAATCGCATGGGCAATAGCGTATTTGATCGAGTTCTCAACCAGCGGCTGCAGTAACAGCGAAGGCATCAGGGCGCGGCTGGCTTCATCCTGAATGTCAAAGCGCAGTTCGAGGCGATCGTCGAAACGGACCTTTTCAATATCCAGGTAGAGCTGCAGCGCGGTGACTTCTTCCGCGACAGTGACCTTTTGCATGGGGTCGTTATCGAGGGTGTAGCGCAGGAATCGGCTCAGGCGGGTCACCATGATATTCGCCAACTCGTTGTTCTTGTCCAGCACCAGGGTGGAGATCGCGTTCAATGTGTTGAACAGGAAGTGGGGGTTGAGCTGATACTGCAGCATCTTCAACTGGGCCTCGTGGGCCATTGAAATAGCCTTTAGGCTGCGCTCGCGGTCTTCCTGCGCCTGCAGGTAGTTCTTAATGCCGAAGTACAGTGCGCTCCATACCAACATCACCCAGAACGCGGAAATGGCGCCGTCGAAGTAGGACAGAAAGCTCATGGAGTCCCGCTCGGTGATTTTTCGCTGTGCCGGGAACATGTTGTAGAAGATCGTGCCGCGGCAGGCCATCCACACCAGGCCCGCGCCGTAGGAGCCGGCGGCAATCGCCACGATTCTGCGGGGCAGGTCCATCTCCCACATGTAGCGGTAAATGCCGCGCAGTATGAGGCTCAGGGCCATGCCAATCGTCGCGATTAGCGGCAGGTACCAGAGGTAGTTGTCAGGTGGGCTGCCCCACATGATAACGCCGAGATAGAACGACATCGCCCAGCCGCTCCAGCCCACAAACTGCAGGGTCCAGAACAGCGAGCGCTTGTCTTTGAGAATTGCATTCATATTCATAGGGTGATTATACGGGCAATGTGCGTCTCAACGCTGCAATTCATCTCAGGTGACCTGCAGTTCACCGCAACAGGGGCTATTGAGCGGTGCTGGCATCCTGCCGGCTCCGCTGCACCCGCCATAGTCGGGCATAGCGGCCATCCAGGGCCAGCAGGGCTTCGTGGGTGCCGCTTTCGGTAATCTTGCCGTGGTGCAGCACGATAATTCGGTCGGCGTCCACGATGGTCGACAGACGGTGGGCGATTACCAGACTGGTGTGGCCTTTGGAAATTTGCGCCAGCGCTTCCAGAATGGCCTGCTCGGAGCGCGAATCCAGGGAGGAGGTGGCCTCGTCAAAGACCAGCACAGGCGGCCGTTTGAGAATGGTCCTGGCAATGGATACCCGCTGTTTTTCGCCCCGGAGAGTTTCAGTCCACGCTCTCCGACAAGCGTATCTCCGCCTTCAGGTAGCTGCCCGATAAACGTTTCGAGGTGAGCGAGACGAATAGCCTCATCGATGTCGGCCTCGCTGGCATCGGGGTTTCCGTAGCGAATATTCTCGCGGATAGTGTCGTTAAACAGCACCGTATCCTGAGGCACAATGCCAATCTCCCGGCGCAGGCTGGCCTGGGTGACGTCGCTGATATCCTGGCCGTCGATGGAAATGGTGCCGCTGTCAGGGTCGTAGAATCGGAACAACAATTTGACGAGGGTGGATTTGCCCGAGCCGCTGGCACCGACCACGGCGACTTTTTCGCCGGGGAGAATATCGAAGCTCACGTTCTTGAGTATTTGTCGCTCTTCATCGTAACTGAACGCAACCTGGTCGAAGTGAATCAGGCCGCGCTGGAAATCCAATGCCTTTGCGCCGGGGCGATCGGTGATTCCGGGCTGGATGGCCAAAAGCTCAAACATCTTTTCGATGTTGGCCATTGAGCCCTTGATCTCGCGGAAGACGAAGCCAAGAAAGCCCAGTGGCATGAACAATTGAATCATGAACTGGTTAATGAGAATGAAGTCGCCCAGGGTGAGAATGCCATCGCTGACCTGCCAGGCGGCCAGGCCGATCATGGCAGTCTGGGCGACAGCAATAATAAATGCCTGACCACCGTTGAGGCCAAATAGCGACAGTCGGTTGCGCCGCCGGGCCTGCTCCCAGGCGGCCAGTTCCTTGTCGTAGCGATTGGCTTCAAAGTCTTCGTTGGTAAAGTATTTGACCGTCTCAAAGTTGAGCAGGCTGTCCACAGATCGGGTATTGCTGGCGGAGTCGGCGGCGTTCATTTCGCGCACAAACTGGGTTCGCCAGTCTGTTGCCCGTACGGTAAACAGGCCATAGCTTATGACCGCGGCCAGGGTAATTACGGCGAATCCCGCGCCGTAGTTAAACAGCAGAATACCGACCACCATGGCGATCTCGAACAGGGTAGGTGCGATGTTGAACACGAAAAAGCGCATCAGGAAACTAATCCCGGTGGTGCCACGTTCTATGTCCCTGGCCAGGCCGCCCGTGCGCCTTTCGGTGTGATACTTGAGATCCAGTGAGTGGACGTGGCGAAACACCTGCAGGCCGATTTTGCGCATGGCGTTCTCAGTGACGCGGCCAAAAATTGTGTCTCTCAATTCACCGAAGAACACGTTGGCGAACCGGGCACCACCGTAGGCGAGCACCAGTCCGAACAATAGTGACAGGGTCAGCTCCGGGCCGCCTTGCTCGAGGGCGTCTACCAGGTGTTTGAGCAGAAACGGAATGTAAAGAATGGCGCCTTTTGCGGCGACCAGACAGGCCAACGCCAGCCCGACCCGATACTTGGATTCGAGCAGGTAAGGTATGAGGTGTTTGATGATACGCCAGTTAATCGCCGTATCCGGAGGTACTACAGTATTGTGTCCACGCATGGCGCGCATTTTACGGGTTTCTGTGCCGCTGGGCCATGGACGGAAAATGGGCACCCAAGCTGGCTTGTAGGGCGGATTATTCAGGTATAATCAGGGGGCATTCCCCAGCCCAAAGTGGTCCCGATGTCAGAGAAAGAAAACCTTATTCCCGTCACTCAGGTCAGTAGCGGCGAGAAGTTCGTGAATGCCCGTGGCGTTCGCGCTATTAAGGATGGTGTTAAAGCCAGCGCGGCCCCTGCCGAGCGGCTGGCGAAACCTGACTGGCTGAGAATCAAGGTCAAGGGCGGGCAGACTTACGATCGGGTCACTTCGATTGTTCACGAACACAAGCTGGCGACGGTGTGTGAAGAAGCAAAGTGCCCCAACATGAGCGAGTGCTGGAGTTCGGGTACCGCCACCATCATGTTAATGGGTGATGTGTGTACCCGAGCCTGCCAGTTCTGCTCGGTGAATACGGGTAACCCGCGAGGCTGGCTCGACCCTGAAGAGCCGGCCAATACGGCAAATTCTGTTTCCCTGATGGGCCTTAAGTATGTGGTGCTCACCTCGGTCAACCGCGATGACCTGGACGACGGCGGGGCAGGGCACTACGCCGCCTGTGTTCGCGAGGTGAAGTCCCGTAATCCCGATACGGCCGTGGAAGCGTTGACGCCGGATTTCCTCGGCGTGCTGGCGGATGTGGAGACCGTGGTGGATTCCGGCATTGAGGTGTTTGCCCAGAACGTTGAGACCGTCAAGCGCCTCACACATCCGGTGCGCGATCCTCGCGCGACCTACGAACAGACGCTGGAAGTTCTTGCCCACGCCAAGGCTTATCGGCCTGATGTGCTGACCAAGACCAGCCTGATGCTGGGCCTGGGCGAAACAGAGGAAGAAATCCTGGCCTGTATGGATGATTTACGTGAGGCCAATGTCGATATTCTCACCTTCGGCCAGTATCTGCAGCCGACGCCAAATCACTATCCCATTGATCGCTACGTGTCTCCCGAGGAGTTTGAGACCTATCGCCAGTGGGGGCTTGAGAAGGGGTTCCTGGAGGTGGTGTCCGGAGTCTTTGTGCGCTCCAGTTACCGTGCTGAGCAGGTGTTGGCAAAGAATAACGTGGGTTTATGAGGTAGCCCTGCAAGAGGGCTACCTGAATGACATTGGCAGGATCAGTCGGCCTGCCCGGTGATCTTGCCCAGTGAGGTGTTGATCTGCATGGCCCAGCTGGTGAAGACACGTTGTACGTCTGCGCGATTGCTGACGCTGTTGTTCAGTCCCCAGTGGTCATTGCTGGTGCGTGAGTCCTTGACCAGCGCCAGTACTTCCCCGGTCTCTGAGTCGCCAAACGCAACCGCCACGGCAATAGCGCCCGCACCCTCGGTGATGACATAGGAACGACCCACCGGACGTGAACGATTGTCGTCTTTGGCGGCAGAAGGAGCCAGACCGGTGATCATGGCCGCAATCTCCAGCACATCATCATCGGCGGTGTCGACGATCTCGAAGTCGCCTTTGTCACCCAACTGTTTGACCATGGCGTCATGGTAAATCTGCTGCAGGGTCTGCTTGTCGCTGTCAGTCAGCTCCCAGTCGCGACGCGTATTGACGCTGGTCGACCGATCAGGTTGCACGATTTCTACGTTATCCACGCCCAGCGGCCGCAGCATGACTTTGCGGTACTTGGAAAAGTCGGCGTTCGGATCGATATAGGCCATGTCAGCCCGGGTATTGTCGACCCGGTGAAGGTTCTCGCCAATGACCTCGGCGTCATCGCCAGTCTGGACAGTGGGAGGAGCACTGGAGCAGGCGCTGATCAGTGCGACAGCCGCTACCGGCAATAGAAGTTTGTGTAACATGGGTGCTCCTTAACGGGTTTTGCTTTTCTCAGGTACCTTAATCACTAGACAATACTACAGATGGAAACGACATCACCACTACCTTTTTCTTCTCTCTCTGAAGCCCCTGTACTGGGGCAGACGCTTGGTAATATCGATGTGCTGCGCCTGGATCAGGTGGGGGCCAGGGCACCGGGGAACAAGCTATTCAAACTGCGTCTGAATCTGCAGCGTTTGCGCGAGCAGGGACAAACCCGGGTGCTCAGCTTTGGTGGTGGCTGGTCAAATCATCTGCATGCACTGGCCGCGGTAGGGGCGGAGCAGGGCTTGGAAACGATTGGCATTGTCCGCGGTGGCGAGACGGAAACAGCGATGCTCAGGGATGCTCGGGCGTGGGGCATGCAACTGGTCGCAGTAGATCGCACGGAGTATCGCCGCCGCAATGAACCGGAATACCAGCAGGTACTGCGTCGCCGCTTCGGCTCTTGTGTGGTATTGCCGGAGGGCGGGGCGAATGCCGAAGCGGTACTGGGTTGTCGAGCCATCGCCGATGCGATCAATCAGCGCCCCGAGTCTATAGATCGGGTATTTGTCCCTGTGGGTAGTGGCGCAACGCTTGCTGGATTAGCGGCAGCGCTGGCGCCGGATATCCAGCTGCACGGTATATCTGCCCTTCGCGGGGCACAGGATCTGGAGGCGCGTGTGCAGATGTTGCTAACTGAAGTGGGCCAGGTCGCCAACGTGCCCTGGCGCATACATCACGAATTCCATTGTGGCGGTTTCGCTCGGGTCAATGGTGCGCTGCGGGAATTCATGCTCGACTTTGAAGCCGTTCACGCCATCCCCCTTGAGCCGGTTTACACTGCCAAAATGTTCTATGCGGTTGCGCAATTGCTGCGGGATGAGGGGGTGTCACCCCATGAGCGGCTTGTATTGGTCCATACCGGAGGTCTGCAGGGGCGCCGTGGCTATGCCTGGCTCAATCAGGCGGGCGACGGCCAGGTCTCAGGTACCTGAAAGTAGCGGCGCAGTTCCGCGCCGCAGGTATCCAGCTCTGCCACCAGTTGCGGTCGATGGGCATGGGGTTCGCCACGGTTGTCGCGAGTGGGGCGCTCGAGCACGGGGGCTAGCCAGAACTCTCTTTCAAGCAGTGTTGCACCCTCAGGAGGCATGTCGGGGCTGGCGCAATGCTGATAGGTATCGAGCGACGCTGTGACTGGCCAGCCAGGGGGAGGCTCGCCAGGCTGATCGCAGGGAGCAAATAGTCGCCCTTTCATTTCCATTTCCCGATCGAGTGCTGTGACACCCAGAGCGGTTAGCATAGCTGCGGCCTCCTCGCGGTCGGACAGCGCCAGTTGATGGTCACGCATACGCTTTACTTTGAGATCGAGCCGGTCACGGGTGTTGGGCCCTAACCAATGCTTCCAGGCGCTGCCAGTGACGTTTGGCCCGCGCAGGTAGAATTTGACCGCCAGTTCCAGATGAATATGGCGGCGACGTTGGCGGCAAAAATAGATCACATCAAATTCGCCGAGGGTGCGGCCTTCGTGGCGCACCGCCAGATTGGTGGCCAGCAGATCAACCTGGGGATCCTGTTCAAGAAAAAAATGCCAGAGTTTCTCAAAGTACAGGCCGAGGCGGCCGCCACGGGTGGTTTCGATATAGGCTTCAAGTGGTGCCGGTTGCTGATCCAATCCATCCAGCCAGGCGCGACGCTCGCGGCTGAGCCGCAGTTGGCAATTGGTGGTTGTGGCCGGCAGCATCTGCGCAGGCAACGTGGCGCAGTCGATCATGGGTGTGGAGAAACAGGACCAGGCCAGATCGCGCACGGCGCGATTACGCCAGGGTAGCGCCAGCTTGTGAGAGGGGGCAGTCATGTGGCTATAATAACAGCCCTCATAACAATGGACCTTAGGCAATGTTTGACAAGGTTGGGCTGGTAGGCCGCAGCCAGCAGGATGGGCTGGGCCCGGTTCTGCAGGAATTGTTGGAACTGTTAGGCGTACGTGGCCATCAGGTCATGCTGCAGGACCGCCTGGAAGAACTGGTGCCGGGCCACGGCGTCAGTGTGGGTACGCCCGATGAGATCGGCGAGTGGGCTGATCTGGTTATTGTCTCGGGTGGCGATGGCAGTCTGCTGGGCGCAGCTCGCACCCTCGCTAAATATGGCACAGCCGTGCTCGGTGTGAACCGGGGGCGGTTGGGATTCCTTACCGATATCACGCCGGATTTGATTGCCGACCAGATTCCCCATGTGCTCGACGGTAAGTTCGATGAGGAGCACCGATTCCTGCTCGACGCTCATGTCGTGCGTGACGGTGAGGTTGTCGCCAAAGCAGATGCCCTCAATGACGTGGTCGTCAACTCGGGTGCGTCGGCACAGATGATCGAGATCGAACTGAGTATCGACGACACCTTTGTCTATCGCCAGCGCGCCGATGGCCTGATCGTGTCTACCCCGACCGGTTCAACGGCTTACTCACTGTCTGGCGGTGGCCCGATCATGCATCCCTCGCTCGACGCGATCGTGCTGGTACCTATGTTCCCTCACGCCCTGAGCAGCCGGCCTATTGTCGTCGATGGCTCCAGCGAAATACGGGTTGATATTCTGGCCCGTAATCGTATTCATCCGCCGGTAACCTGTGACGGTCAGGAGAACATGACGGCGCGGCCCGGTGATTCGGTGCTGATTCGCAAGAAACCCCATGCGCTGCGTCTGCTGCATCCAGTTGGGCACAGTTTTTATGCCAGTTGCCGCGACAAGCTGCGCTGGAGTAACGCACTGGTCGATTAGTGTCTGCCCCTATTGTCGTGCTCGACGTACCGGTCGAGGAAAACCTGCTGCCGCTTACTGCGTTACTGCGCACTCGTGGCCTGCCACATCGAATATTCGAGGAAGAGGGCCGGCAGGTGCTGGTCGTTTATGCCGAGGAACATGTGGCACCGGTGCGCGAGCTGTATCGGGCCTGGCGGGCGGACGAGGTCACTATCAGTGTCGCCAGCGGGGGCAGGGCCAATGCCACAACGCCGTCGCTGAATTGGCGGCAGTGGCCGGTCACCGCCGCTTTCTGTGTGGTGGCGATCGGTATGTTCCTGGTCATCGAAGTATTCGGGCAGCAACAGCTTATCCCCTGGCTCACTTTTCAGCCGGTAGATATCGTCGGTAGGCAGCTGGTGTTTTATGAGATGGGGCAGCAGTACTGGCGCCTGGTCAGCCCGATATTTCTGCACTTTGGCTGGTTACATATCATCTTCAACTGTCTCTGGCTGTGGGAGTTCGGTCGGCGCACTGAGGGCGTGTTGGGCGAGCTCAACCAGTTCGGGCTGATAGTTGTTATTGCCGTGGTGTCCAACGGTGTCCAGTTTGCCAGTGGGGGACCGTCGATATTCGGTGGGTTGTCCGGCGTTGTCTACGGCTTGCTGGGATTTGCCTGGGTGGCACCACTGCTGCAGCCAGCTTGGGCCATTCAGCCACCGCCGGCCCTTATGGTGTTTATGGTCGGCTGGCTGGTGGCCGGTTATCTGGGGGTGTTGGAAGGCCTGGGCATGGGTGCGATTGCCAACGCGGCACACCTGGGCGGCCTGTTGGCGGGCGCGGCGCTCGGCGGCCTGTTTGGTGCCATGTCACGCCGTACCTGAGAGGCTTGCCGATAGCGGTGCGGTGACTATACTGGATGCGGAATATTGATAAGAGGCAGCGCCATGGAGTTCAATGAATCAGTTCATAGTCTGAAGTGCCCCAAGTGTGGACATGGCATGGAGGAAGTGACTCACGAAGGGATAACGATTGATCGCTGCACCAACTGCCGTGGACTGTGGTTCGACGCCGATGAAGCCCAGCAACTTAGAAGCCTACCTGACAGCGCCATGGTCGACTCCGGCAGTGCCAAAGAGGGTTGGAAGTGGGATAGCCGGGTAGACATTAATTGTCCCCGTTGCAACAAGCCCATGGAGCTGACCTCTGACGCCAAGCAGAAGCACATCTGGTATGAAGTGTGTCCCGAGCACGGGATATTCATGGACGCGGGTGAGTTCTCTGACTTTAAGGACGAGAACCTGCTGGACTGGTTCCGGGGGGTCATCAAAGGGAGTAGGGAAACCGTTTGTCCCTGATCTGATGGAATATCGACGCCCCGCCTCTGCGGGGCGTTTTTCTATGGGCCCGCGGGGAGTATAATCGCCTGCCTTTATTGTCCCTGCGGAAGCCCTATGAACTACCAGCAATTAATCGAAAACATGACCCCGGAGATTTATACGAGTCTCCGCAAGGCTGTGGAACTTGGCAAGTGGCCTGATGGTAAACCGGTAACCCCTGAACAGCGTGAACACGCCATGCAGGCGATTATCGCCTGGGGCGAACAGCATCTTCCCGCTGAGCAGCGTATTGGCTACATCGATAAGGGTCACAAGGAAGGCGACAACTGTGACGACCCCGTAGAAACACCCCTGAACTGGAAGTAGGAGAAAACGGTGCCTGAGATTCTGGCGAGCGGCGCGGTGCGCAAAATGACAACAGAGCTCAGTGATGAAGTGCAATACCAGCTGCCACTGGGCGATAGTCACCTGCCCATGAATGCGCTGCTGGGTAGTGCGCTTTCGCTATCGTATTCCGGACAGATTAATTGTATTGCCTGCGATCGTAAGACCAACAAGAGCTTTAGTCAGGGCTTTTGTTACCCCTGTTTCAAGCGCCTGGCCCAATGTGACACCTGCATCATGTCGCCGGAGAAGTGCCATTACGATGCGGGCACCTGCCGCGAGCCGCAGTGGGGCGAAGCCAATTGCATGATCGATCACTTCGTCTATCTCTCGAATACTTCGGGTGTAAAGGTCGGCATTACCCGCCACAGCCAGGTACCCACCCGCTGGATAGATCAGGGTGCAACCCAGGCACAACCAATATTCAGAGTCAGCACCCGGCTTCAGTCCGGGCTGGTTGAGACCATGTTTAAAAGCCATGTCGCCGACAAGACCAGCTGGCAGGCAATGCTGAAAGGCGATGCTGAACCTGTGGATCTCGAGCAGCGTCGTCAGGCTTTGATGAGTGCCTGCGGCGATGAACTCGCGGCCTTGCAGGAGCGCTTCGGCCTACAGGCAATTACCCCGCTGGAAGGCGCTGAAGAAACCCGTATTCGCTATCCGGTGCTCGAACACCCGACTAAAGTGAAGTCCTTTAACCTGGACAAGGCACCTCTGATTGAGGGGACCTTACAGGGAATAAAGGGTCAATACCTGATTTTCGATACCGGCGTGATCAACATGCGCAAGTACGCTGGTTACCACCTAGAAGTCGCCAAAATTTGATTGAGAAGACCTATGCGAGACGCTAATCCCGGAACGATTTACCTGAAGGATTATCAGGCCCCCAACTATCTGATCAACCGCACCGAGCTGCATTTCGTGCTCGGTGAGGAAGAGACGCTGGTCACGTCGCGCCTGCACCTGCTGCGCAATACTGAAAATGGTGATAGTTCAGAGCTTATCCTCGATGGCCAGGATCTGGAGCTGGTCGAGATCTACCTCGATGGTGACGTTCTCGATCCCAGCTGTTACGAAGTGGGTGAGGCAACCCTGTTATTGCGCGACCTGCCCGAGCAGTGTCTGCTGTCCTGTGTAACGCGCATCCGACCCCAGCTGAATACTTCGCTGGAAGGCCTGTACCGATCACAGACCATGTTCTGTACCCAGTGTGAGGCGGAAGGTTTTAGAAAGATCACCTATTACCTCGATCGCCCCGATGTAATGAGTGTGTTTACGGTCACCATTGACGCCGATGCGGACCGCTATCCGGTGCTTCTGTCCAATGGCAACCTGGAAGAGACCTCCTTGCTGGCGAACGGGCTAACGCGCGTGCTGTGGCACGATCCTTTCCCCAAGCCCAGCTATTTGTTCGCCCTGGTAGCGGGAGACCTCGAACACATCGAAGATAGCTTCACCACTTGCAGCGGACGTGAGGTGGCGCTGCGTATTTATGTAGAAGAGAAAGATATCGACAAGTGCGACCATGCCATGGATTCGCTCAAGCGTTCCATGCGCTGGGATGAGGAAGTGTTTGGCCGCGAGTACGACCTGGATATTTTCAATGTCGTGGCAGTCGATGATTTCAACATGGGGGCGATGGAAAACAAGAGCCTCAATATCTTCAACACTTCCTGTGTGTTGTGTGACCCCAATACCACGACCGACGTCGGTTACCAGCGCGTAGAGGCCATTGTCGCTCACGAGTACTTCCATAACTGGTCCGGCAACCGCGTTACCTGTCGGGACTGGTTCCAGCTCAGTCTCAAAGAAGGTTTCACCGTGTTTCGCGATGCGGAATTTTCCTCTGATATGGGGTCGCGCACGGTCAAGCGGGTTGAGGACGTTACCCTGCTGCGCAGTGCCCAGTTTGCCGAAGATGCAGGGCCAATGGCTCACCCTGTGCGCCCCGAATCGTACATAGAAATTAATAATTTCTACACTCTTACAGTGTATGAGAAAGGGGCCGAGGTGGTGCGCATGATTCACACCCTGCTCGGGCCACAAGCCTTCCGCGCGGGGTCAGATCTGTATTTTGCGCGTCATGACGGCCAGGCAGTGACCTGCGAAGACTTTGTGTTGGCCATGGAAGAAGCCAGTGGTGCGGACCTGGGCCAATTCCGTAACTGGTATTCCCAGGCCGGCACGCCGCGTTTGACGGTAACCGATGCCTGGAACAAGGAGGCCGGCAGCTATGCGCTCACGATCTCCCAGAGCTGCCCAGCAACGCCCGGCCAGGA
Source organism: Halioglobus japonicus (assembly GCF_001983995.1). Lineage (NCBI taxonomy): Bacteria > Pseudomonadati > Pseudomonadota > Gammaproteobacteria > Cellvibrionales > Halieaceae > Halioglobus > Halioglobus japonicus. The sequence goes on from NZ_CP019450.1 coordinate 2,154,236, forward strand.
TGACAAGAAACCTTTTGTGATCCCGGTGGCGATGGGGCTGCTTGGCGACGCCGGCAACCTGCGTTTGCAGTTGCAAGGCGAGGCGCCTGATCCCGATACTGAGGACAACACCCACATGGTATTAATGGTCGACAAGCCGGAGCAGACGTTTGTGTTTGAGGGCTTGCCGGAAAAACCCGTACCCTCGCTGCTGCGCGGTTTCTCTGCGCCCGTTCGACTTGAGTTTGACTACAGCCGCAACGACCTCTGTCGTCTGATGAGCGGCGATGATGATGGCTTTGTTCGATGGGACAGTGCGCAATCCCTCGGCGTGAGCGTTATAACCGAAGTACAGGCGCAGTTGCTGGCCGGTGATGAGGCCCAGGTCGATCCGTTGTTCCTCGAGGCCTGTGGGGCGCTGTTACAGGATGACGCGCTGGATCCGGCCATGTTGGCGGAAATGTTGTCGCTGCCCAGCGAAAACTACCTAGCGGAATTAGCAGGTGAGGGAGCGGCTGACGTACAGGGTATTTACCGTGCCCGGACTGCGGTTCTGGCCGCCGTGGGTAGCCACTGCCGGGAGGCGCTCGAGCAGCGCTATGCTCAGCTGGCTGTCGAAGCGAAATACGCCGCCACCGGTGAGCAAATTGCGGCACGCAGCCTGCGGGCAGTCTGCCTGAACTATCTGGCCGCAGCAGGTGCTAGCGGGCTGGCACTGGCGAACGCGCAGTTTGCCGCTGCAGACAACATTACCGAACGTCTCGCAGCGCTTCGGGTGTTGAGCCAGTTTGGTAGCCGCAGTGACTGGGAAGCGCCCATGGCGAAGTTCTACGATGACTGGGGGCATGAGACTCTGGCGGTAAACCAGTGGTTGGCGGTGCAGGCGTCGATGCCCGACGACGGCGCTATTGCCCGGGTGCGTCACCTGATGGAGCACCCTGACTTTGATTTACGTAACCCGAATAAGGTGCGCTCACTGGTGGGAACCTTTGCCGGACAGAACCCGCTGAATTTCCACCGCGAAGATGGCAGCGGTTATCGTCTGCTGCGTCAGGTCGTGGCCGAGCTAAATAGCATCAATCCGCAGATTGCCTCGCGACTGCTGGCACCGCTGACCAAGTGGCGCTACTACCAGGGCCGGGCAGAGCAAATGCGCTCCGAACTGGAACTGCTCGCATCGATGGACGGCTTGTCAGCGGACGTCTTTGAAGTGGTGAGCAAGTCGCTCAAGTAGTGGCGCGACTTTCTGTGGGATAAAGAGGCGGCAGGGCGCGTGCCCTGGCGCCAATTTTTTTCCTGTCCTTGTGCAGTTGCTTGACGATAGTGGCAAGCTTGCTGCCGTCCCACGATTGAAGGTTGTCCTGATTGCGGTAGAGCAGGGCGTTCATTTCTTCTATTGCGCTACCCAGTTCGGGATGGCCGAAATAGTTCGATACCTGCTGCATGCTTTGCCCCGCCAGCGCTGGCTCCAGCGCCGCCGACCAGCGCAGCAGCCACTGCCTGGCGTCACTGGTACTGCCCGCGGCGCAGGCTGCCAAAAGGCTCTTGTAGCAGCGGGGCAGGGCGGGTGACTCCGGTGCCTCGTCTGTGCCCTCTAACTGTCCTCTGCGGCTGCGCCACCACAATCCTGCGGTGACTGCCCAACCCGTGCCCATAAAAACCGCCAGCCAAGGCCAGAGGATGTTCGCGGCAGCTACCATCGGTGTGGCAACGGTTGTGCTCGCTGGCGCGCCCGGGCCCGTCATGCTGCCACTGGTCACCTGGACTGCTGGCGCCACATCGATGGTTCTGGCGGGCAGCACGGCATAGCGGAGTTGTTCCGTTTCAATATCCCACCAGGGAATGCGAATTTCCGGCAGCGTGAACTGGCCTGGTCGGGTGGCTACCAGCGCGGCACTGTCGGTGCGCACACCGCGTTTGCCACTGGCAATTTCGCTGTCGGCGATATCCGGCTGATCCGGGAAGAATTTGATGCCTGCAACCGGCTCGATCGTTATCGGGGGTAGCTGAGCCCCTTGCATTCCCTCGGCCACCAGGCGCAGGCTGCGCGTAACAGAACCGCCTTCGGTCAACTGCTGCGGATCGCTTGACCACTGCTCCTCGATGCTGACATCCCGGGCTGGCAACCAGGTTGCGCCTGCAGGGTAGCTGGCGGGACGCGGCAGAACCTGGACTTCGATTGCCGGCGTTTGCAGGCGTACCAGGCGGCCGCGCAGACGGCTTCCCTCGCGGGCGCTGAAAGACTGTGCGGGTATCGACAGGGTGCCGCTTTGTTCAGGGAATACAGCGTAACGTACCTCGTGCACCAGCCACGGGCGACCGCCGACATTGCGCTGGAAGCTGCGTTGTTCCAGGGGGAGTACGAATGCATCGTCGAGTTGCAGTTCGCTGATGCTGCGCTGCTGCAAGTTAACCGCCTGTTGCAAGCGCAGTGTCAGCAGCAGCTGCCCCTGTACGTAAACGGACTCACGATCCAGCTCTGCCTCAAACAATACGGTTTCTGCGCCGGGGTCTATATCGACGGGCTCACCCACTTCCACCACCAGCGGTGCGCTGGAACTGGCGCCGCTTTGCAGCGCCGGTATGCTCAGTGTGCCGGTGCGCTTGGGCGTAATGTTGAGTATGAGCTGGCGCTGGTGATTGCGCTGGCCATTGATAACCTGGGTGCTGCTGCGAGTGGATTGATTGAGAATTTCGAAATCCTGAATAATCAGGCCCGTATTGATGTCGCCGAGATCTTCGTCGTCCTCAGTCACAGTTACCGTCAGATTCAGGGTGTCGCCGAGCGCTACTCGGTAGCGGTCGAGAGTTGCCTCTACCTTGGCCAGTGTGACCTGGCTGATGAGCAGCCCAAGCAGCCCAAGCAGCCCAAGCAGGGCAATCGCCAGTTTACCAGTAGGTTTCATCTTTAGTGCCTTGTCCCTGTTGTTGTCGCTGACGGCTCTCGTACCTGAATTTCTCGCGCAGAAGGCCCGACGGATCGTCGGGCACGCGGCGCAACCATTGTTCCATGGCCTGATCGCGCTCCAGGTCGTCGTCGGTGGCCGCTTGTTGGGCCATGTTCATTAGTTCGTCGCCCGGAGATTGCTGGGTCGGATCCTGGGGATTGCCCTGGTCTTCGCGGCCCTGTTGCTGATCCTCCTGCTCACTGGCATCAGTGGACTCCTGAGAGTCCTCGTTGGCGTCCTGTTCACCCGGCTCGCTGGCGTCGTCTGACGGTGACTGTTCGCCTTGCGAATCGCCGGGTTCTTGCTGATCCTCAGGCGGTGATTGCTCAGGCTGCTGGCCACTACCTTCGTCGCCCTGATCCTCGGAAGACTGCTGCTGTTGTTGTTCCTGTTGTTGCTGCAGATTTTCCACCAGCTCGAGGTTCTGCTGTGCGTCTTCTGCGTCGGGGTCGCGACGCAGGGATTCTCGGTAGGCTGCCGCCGCCTCGTCCAGTTGTCCGGCCCGGGCGAGAGCATTGCCCCGGTTGTACCAGGCGTCAGCGGTGTCATTGCTTGCAAAGTCCTGCGCGGCCCGTTCGTAGTCGCCCCCGCGATAGGCCGCGGTGCCTGCCCAATCACGATTTTTGAACAGGGTCGCCGCGGTCTCTGGGTCGTCCTGCTGCAGCGCACGCTGGCCCTGCTGATCACGGGTTAGCCATAAGTCATCCCAGAGGCTGGCGTGGGCTTGCTCGGCCGCGGGCATGAATATGAGGGGTGTCAGACCCATTAGCCAGCCACGACGAAACATGAGCAGCGCCGGTATTAGCAGTAACACCACCAGCCAGTACCCCTGGTCTTCCCAGGTATCCGCCGTGCGCTCAAGCTCGGTGGTGCGAGTGCCCAGCGTTAGCTCATCCTCCGCCAGCAGGTAGTCCAGATCGCTGTCGTCAATCTGCATGCGCATGTAGCGCCCGCCCGCATCGCTGGCTGCGCCGCGCAGATTTCGCTCCTCCAGCCCTGGCATTACAATGCCGCCCTGCGGGTCTTTCAGAAATCCGCCTCGGGGCAAGGGGAGCGGAGCGCCCGTCGGGGTCCCGACGCCCATGATGGCCAGGGTGGCGGTGCTGCCATTCAGGCTGTCCTGCAGTGCGCGCAGGTCGCGGTCGCCGATGCCGTCCGTTACCAGGAGAATGCTGCCGTCACGAATGCCGGCCGACCGTAGTAGCAATACAGCCTCGGCCACCGCCGAGGCAGGATCACTGCCCGGCACGGGCATGATGGTTGGGTGTAGCGCAGGCAGCAGATTGGCGATAGTCGGTGTGTCATCCGTCAGCGGCGTAACAATGTGGGCATCACCGGCATAGGCAATCAACCCGGTTTGACCCTCGTTACGACGCGCCAGCAGGTCGAGTAGCTTTTGGCGGGTGCGGTCTATTCTTGAGGGCTCAAGATCCGCCGCGACCATGGAGTAACTCAAATCCAGAACCACCACCAGTGCGTCTTCAGTCTGGTGTATAGGTTGCGGGATTTGCTGCCAGCTTGGCCCGGCCGTAGCGAACGTCGCCAACAACCAGATGATCAAGATAGCGGGTGCGACATTACGCCTAGCGCGGTTGCGATCTCCGTCCAGCAGCGGTGCCAGTAGCTCGGGCGCAATCACGCTCTCCCAGTTGCCCGCACTGCGGGCCCGGTGCCAAAGCGCAGCAGCCAGGAGTAGCGCGGGTAACGCTGCCCACAGCCATTCAGGACGCAGGAGGTGAAAACTCACGATGTTTCCTCCAAGCGCCCGAAACGCCAGGGCTTCATACCTCTCAGCCTGCCGAGCGCGATGGCGAAACTCATGATGAGCGCTGCGCCCAGGGGCAGATACCCGAGTGCCTTGCGGGGTCGATAATTGGCTTTTTCTACTTCGATGGGCTCCAGGTCGTCCACCACCGCATAGATGCTGGCGAGGTCCGCAGGATTACGTGCCCGGAAGTATCGCCCGCCAGTGAGTTGTGCGATTTCATTCAAGGTTGCTTCATCCAGGCCCCGCGAAGGATTTACCTGACGCGAGCCAAAGCTGGAGCCAAACAGGCCGGGTACGGTCATCTTGTCGGCGCCGATGCCAATGGTGTAGATCCTGATGCCCAGGTCAGCTGCCAGCCGGGCGGCCTGTAAGGGCTGTACTGAGCTGGCAGTGTCCTCGCCGTCGCTCAGCAGAATAAGCACCCGGTTTTCGGCGGGGCGCTCGCGCAATCGTTTCACTGCGAGGCCGATGGCATCGCCAATGGCGGTTTCCTGACCTGCGAAGCCGATGCGAGCATCGAGCAGGAACTGCCGCACCGTGGCACCATCGAAACTGAGAGGCGATTGCACATAGGCATTGCTGCCGAACAGAATCAGCCCGAGCCGGTCGCCGCGCCGCTGGTCGATAAAGTCCGCACCGAGCTGGCGCACCGCTTCCCAGCGGGAAACGCGGTTGCCATTGACTTCCATATCGTCCGTTTCCATTGAGCCAGAGATGTCTACCGCCATCATCAGGTCGCGGCCGCTGTTGGGCAATTCAATGGCTTCGCCTATCCACATCGGGCGGGCCGCGGCGGTCACTAGCAGCAGCCATATCAGCCATATCAGTAATAAGCCGGGGAATGTACTGCGTCGTTGCTGGCTGTCGCTGCTCAGAACTTCCCAGCTCTGAAAGAAGGGAGCTCGCAGCGCTGGCTCCTGGCTGTTGGCCGGCGGCAGTAATCGGCGCGCCAACAGCGGCAGCGGCGCGAGCAGCAGCATCCACGGCCACAGTAACTCGATCACGCCGTGACCTCGTGCTGGGTAATCCACTCACGGGCTTGGGTAAGCAAGGTTTCGATCGGCATATGATCGGCACGAGGTCGATAGTGAAGATCGGCGAACACGGGTTCGAACACGCCAGCGCCACTGTCTTGCAGGAAGTCGACCCAGTCCTGACCGCTGAGTGCGGCAATGTTGCGCTGCGGAAAGGCCTCAAGCGCGACCCTTTTAAGCAGGCTGTTGATGGCAGCACTGCAGGCAATGGGGTCGCGGTTCTGCTGATAGCGTTCCTCTATGCGTGTGAGGACTTCGAGTCCTTGCCGGCGGTAACGATTGCGTTGGTAGCGGCGTAGCAACCAGATGGCCCCAGCTGTAATACCGGCGAGTACTGTGATCGCGAGCAGCCACCAGCCAGGGGCGGGCGGCCAGGCGCCGATGGCCTCAGGTGCTCGCAGTGGCGCGAGTGCCGCCAGGGGATCGGCTGGGTTCACGGCCTGGCCTCGCCGAAGTAGGTTTGCAGTAGATTAAACGGTGACTCGTCAGTAGTTGCCCGGAGCAGCGGTATGCCCAGTCGCTGCATGATGGTGTCGAGCGCCTCTTGCCGTTGTCGGTAGGATTCGCGATACGCCTCGCGTAATCCCTGGTGGGCGGTATTCAGTTCACTGCGCAGTTCACCGTCGGTTACCGCATAGCGACCGCCACGGGGCAGGTTCATCTCGAGCGAGTCAGCACAGGTAATGGCCGAGATCTGGGTATGTTGGGCGAGCTGAAAGAGGTGATCGCAGGCCATGTCATCTTCGATGCCCTGGAAGTCGCTGATCAGAAACACGTTGCTGCCCGGTCGCGTGACGCGCCGCAGGTTGGCCAGTGTGTCACTCAGGGTGGCGCCGCCTTCCCCGGGGGGGCAGGCAATGCCGCATTATACTTGCAGATTTCCGAGAGTAGTGCGAGTGCCGTGCGCCGACTGCGGCGGGGCTTGATTTCGCGGTGCTCACGCCGGTTGAATACCAGTCCTCCGATTTTGTCACCGCCTTCAAGTGCCGACCAGGTGAGGAGTGCGGCGAGGTGGGCGGCGAGCACGGATTTAAAACAGTAGCGAGAGCCGAAGAACATCCCCTGACGTTGATCGACCAGCAACATCACGGGGCGCTCACGCTCTTCGCGAAACAGCTTGGTATGGGCTGCGCCGGTGCGCGCGGTCACCCGCCAGTCGATGCTGCGAATATCGTCGCCTGCCTGGTAGCGGCGCACTTCTTCGAAATCAATTCCGCGACCCCGAAAGTTGGACTTGTTGGCGCCGGCGAGGGCGCTGAGCGCCCGGTTGCGATGCAGCAGCTGCAGTTTGCGTGCCGGGAATCGCTGTGCAATCAATTGCTCAAGCTGGACGTAACTGCCCCTGGCGCGGCCGGTGATGTCACTCAATTGAGTCAAACGACGGGTACCAGTTGCAACAGTTCGCGAATGACCTGGTCCGGAGTGACGCCATTGGCTTCGGCTTCAAAGCTGAGGAGTAGCCGGTGGCGCAGTACGTCCCCGGCTATCGCCTGGACGTCGTCGGGGCTGACGTAGTCTCGTCCTGCGAGCCAGGCGTGGGCGCGGGCACAGCGGTCCAGTGCAATCGTCGCCCGGGGCTGCCGCCATAGGCAATCCAGGCAGCGAGTTCGGCGCTGTAGTTCTCCGGGTGCCGGCTGGCGACCACCAGCTGCACAATATATTCCTCTACAGACTCGGCCATATGTAGCGCCAGGACTTCGTCCCGGGCGGCAAAGATGCTCTGCTGCGAAAGTTCTGCCGGCAGTGCCGCTGTAGTCTGCTGGTGTGCCTCACTGCGGGTAAGGCGCAAAATATCCAGTTCTGCCTCGGCGCTGGGGTAGTCCACGTTGACGTGCAGCAGGAACCGGTCCAGTTGGGCTTCGGGCAGCGGGTAGGTACCCTCCTGCTCGATGGGGTTCTGGGTGGCCATCACCAAAAACAGCGGGGGGAGATCGTAGGTTTGCGACCCCACGCTCACCTGGCGTTCGGCCATGGCTTCCAGCAGCGCTGACTGGACTTTGGCTGGCGCGCGATTGATCTCGTCAGCCAGTACCAGATGGTGGAAAATCGGCCCTCGCTGGAAATGGAACGAGCCCTCCTGGGGGCGGTATATCTCGGTGCCAGTGACGTCGCCGGGCAGTAGGTCCGGCGTAAACTGAATGCGCTGGAAGTCCCCTTCCAGGCCATCGGCGAGGCTTTTTACCGCGCGGGTCTTGGCCAGGCCGGGCGCACCCTCCACCAGCAGGTGGCCGTCTGCCAGCAAGGCGATGATGAGGCGTTCTACCAGATGTTGCTGGCCAATGATCTGGCTGCTCAGCCAGTCCTGAAGAGATCGTAAATCAGCGCTAGCCACGCTCGCTCCTGTTTTCCGGGTGTGTCGTTTTCGGGGTGCCGGACCGCGGTAGCGGTACCGGGGAGGCAGGCATTGTAGCGCATCGAACCGCGGGTTCCATCCCGTGTCTAAAGTGTGACTTTTCACCGTACTAAAGGTTCCATGAGAGCGGTCACTTTTCTCTCAACTGGTCTAGACTTCCGTTTATAGAAGCCCACCGCTCGGGGCTCGCCCACTACCATGGAAATACAATATCAATGACCTGGGAAAATCATAAAAAGGCTCTGCTGGAGAGCCTGGAACGCCGCATCGACGATCGTGCCGAAAGCGCCGACAAAGCCTCGCTAAAGCATCTGTCATCCGCATTGCTGCGTCGGCTCTCAGCCGAAGACCTGCACGGCACTGCAGTAGAGAACCTGTACGGTTGCACGTACCAATTGCTGGAGATATTCCGTCACTGGGATGGCGAGGTCCCCAAAGTGGAGTTCTTTAACCCGCAGCTGCATCGAGATGGCTGGGAGAGTCCTAATACTATTCTCGCTATTCTCTGCCCGGGCATCCCTTTTGTGACCGCATCAGTGCGCGGCGAGCTGAACCGCCGCAATCTTCCCATTCATATTGTGGCCAGCACCAATGTTGTTGTTGAGCGGGATGCTAATGGTGAGCTGCAGGAAATACTCGGCTATATGCCCGAGACCCCGGAGGGGGCAAGTAGCGAAGCGATTATCTACTTTGAACTGGGACGCCGCTCTGATCCTTCAGACATGAGTGAACTGCGCCAGACCCTGTTGGATATTCTCGGGGAAGTCATGGTGGTGGTTACAGATTTTCCGGCTATGAACGATCAGCTTGAATCTGTCGTAGAGGACATTTCGTGCAGTGACTGCGTAGAGGCGCCATATCGCGATGAGGCCACGGCTTTCCTGGTCTGGTTGCGCGAACAGCATATGACCATGCTGGGATATGAATATCTTGAAGTGACCTACAAGGGCAGTACTCCTAACATCAGTGTGGCAGCCGACCGCAGCCTGGGTTTGTTGCGGCACCGCGGTACGCGCGGGGTCGCCGACCTGCAGGCCGACCTGGCGTCGATGAGCCTGGACGAACTGCAACACCGTCAACTGAGCTTTTCAAAATCGCGCAATCGTTCGCGGGTGCATCGCCTGACTTACCCTGATTATGTTGAAGCGCGGGTCTTCGACGAACAGGGGCGTGTCATTGGTCAGCACCGATTTATCGGCCTGTACACCTCATCGGTGTACACCACGCACCCCAAGTTCATTCCGATACTGCGACGCAAAGTCGCCGCCATTATGGATATGTCGCATTTGGATTGGGCCGAGCATGAGACTCGGGAGCTGTCCAGGGTCCTGGAGATGTATCCCCGGGACGAATTGTTCCAGTCAAACATTGCTGATCTCAATGTCGTGGTCAATGCGATTAACCGCATTCAGGAGCGCCGTCAGACTCGCCTGTTTGTGCGTCGCGACGCACATTGCAAGTTTGTCAGTTGCATCGTATTTGTGCCCAGGGATCGATACACCACGGAATTGCGTGAGCAGATCGGGGAGATTCTCACGCGCGCTTACGACGCCGAGGAGTCAGAGTTTACAACCCAGTTCTCCGAGTCGATTCTGGTTCGCAGTCACTTCGTACTGCGCGTCGACCCGGCCAACCCGATCGATTGCGATCCGGCTGAGTTAGAGGAAGAGCTCGTGCAAGCCACGCTCGCCTGGGAAGACCGTTTGCGCAACCGGCTCGTCGAAGAGTTTGGCGAAGAGCTGGGTAATGCGCACGCCAACGAACTGGGTGGTGGCTTTCCACCTGGATATCGCGACGACTTTGATCCGCGCATGGCGGTGGCTGATATACGCAAAATTCTGCCCCTGGCGGCGGGTAAGTCCCTGGAGCTGTCGCTGTATCGCCTGGCAGAAGATAGTGTCACCACGCTGCGGCTAAGGCTTTACCATCGCGGTCAGAGCCTGCCTCTGTCCGACGTACTGCCGATTCTGGAAAACCTGGGATTACGGGTGACCAGCGAACGTCCCTATGAAATTCGCAGCCGCGATGGTGAACGATTCTGGGTGCAGGAATTTACCGTTCACTACAGCCTGTCGCAGGACTTCGACCTGGATGACATCAAGGAGGAATTCGAGGACGCTTTTGCGCGTATCTGGTTTGGTGAGGCCGAGAGTGATTCGTTTAACCGTTTGCTCATCGGCACTCGATTGAGCTGGCGCGAAATCGCGATGTTGCGCGCCTACGCCCGCTACCTGCGTCAGCTGCAGTTTCCGTTCAGCGTCGAATACATCGCCGAGACCATGGCCAGTCATCTGCATATTACGGCGCGCATAGTCGAGATGTTCTTGACCCGATTCTCGCCGGTGTTCGATGGCGATGAAGACTGGCGAGCAGAGCGTGAAATGAGTGTGGAGCAGCGCATCCTGGAGATGCTCGACGAGGTGCAGAACCTTGGCCAGGATCGCATCATCCGCCAGTACCTCAAGGTCATCAAGGCCACCCTGCGGACCAACTTTTTCCAGCAGGAGGGCGATGGCAGCCTCAAGCCCTACATGTCATTCAAGCTGAGCCCGGCAGCGATTCCCGACGTGCCGCAGCCCATACCGATGTTCGAAATATACGTGTATTCGCCCCGGGTTGAGGGCGTGCACTTGCGCGGTGGCCGGGTGGCTCGCGGCGGACTGCGCTGGTCGGATCGACAGGAAGATTTTCGCACCGAGGTGCTGGGGCTGGTGAAGGCACAGCAGGTCAAGAATGCCGTTATTGTGCCTGTGGGCGCCAAGGGCGGCTTTGTGGCGCGTCAACTCAATGGCGCTATGAGTCGTGAGGAGGTGCAGGAAGAGGGCATCGCCTGTTACCGCATGTTTATCCGCGGCCTGCTGGATCTCACTGACAATCGCGGTGACATCCATGTGATTCGCCCGCCACATGTGGTGGCCAAGGATGAGGACGATCCCTATCTGGTGGTTGCTGCAGACAAGGGTACGGCGACGTTTTCTGATATTGCCAACCAGATTTCAGCTGACTACGACTTCTGGCTGGGGGATGCCTTTGCCTCCGGCGGCAGTGTTGGCTACGACCACAAGAAAATGGGTATTACGGCACGCGGTGCCTGGGTTTCTGTGCAGCGCCACTTCCGGGAGATGGGTGTCGATGTGCAGAGCACAGATTTCACCGTTGTCGGTGTCGGAGACATGGCGGGGGATGTGTTCGGCAATGGGATGTTGCTGTCTGAGCATATCAAGCTGGTCGCGGCCTTTAACCACATGCATATCTTTATCGATCCGAACCCGGATCCGGCGAGCAGTTACGCTGAACGCAAACGCCTGTTTGAGCAGCCGCGTTCGGCCTGGTCTGACTATGACACAACGCTGATCTCTGAGGGCGGGGGCGTATTTTTGCGCTCGGCTAAGTCGATTGCGATTTCAGCGCAGATGCGTGAGCTGTTCGATATATCTGACAAACAGCTGACGCCCAACGAACTGATCGGCTATTTACTACGGGCGCCGGTCGATCTGCTGTGGAACGGTGGTATTGGCACATACGTCAAAGCCAGCAGCGAAGCGCACGTCGATGTGGGTGACAAGGCTAATGACGGTGTTCGCGTTAACGGCGACGAACTGCGCTGCCGGGTTGTGGGCGAAGGCGGAAACCTGGGTATGACGCAGCTGGGTCGGGTGGAATATGGCCTGTCCGGCGGTCGCTCCAACACGGACTTCATCGACAACGCCGGCGGTGTCGATTGCTCTGACCACGAAGTGAATATCAAGATTCTACTCAATGCCATTGTCGCCAGGGGAGATCTCACTGAAAAACAGCGCAATGCTTTACTGGAGAAAATGACCGACGATGTCGCCGATCTGGTGCTGCACAATAACTACCGTCAGGTGCAATCGATTTCGCTGGCGGAAATGCAGGCCGGCGAACGCTTTGAGGAATACCTGCGCTTCATGGAGACAATGGAGGAGATGGGCCGCCTGGACCGGGCGCTGGAGTTCCTCCCAAGCGCTGAAGATATGCTGGAGCGTCGCAGTCGCGGCCAGCCGCTGACGCGCCCCGAGCTGTCTGTGCTCATCTCTTATAGCAAAGGCGTGCTCAAGGAAGAACTCATTGCCTCCGATCTGGGCCGCGATCCTTACCTCGCCAATGCCGTGGTGACCGCGTTTCCCGCGCAGTTGGTAGAGGCCTATCCGGAAGATATCCGCACTCACCGGCTGCATCGCGAAATTATGTGCACCCAGGTAGCGAACGACATTGTCAATCGCATGGGGCTCAACTTCATTCTGCGTTTGCGCAAGGCAACGGGCGCTTCCATTGCCGACGTGGCACGGGCCTATACCACCGTCATGGAGGTATTTAACCTGCGTGAATTGTGGGACCAGATCGAAGCCATGGATCACGAGGTGTCTGCCGAGGTGCAGCAGGACATGATGTTGCGCCTGATTCGCCTGGTGAAACGTGCCAGCCGCTGGTTGCTGCGCAATCGCCGCCACGACCTGGCCCCGACTCCGCTAATTGCCGAATTCCGTCCTGGCCTTGCCGAGCTGCGCGAGACTTTCCGCGACCTGTTGCGTGGTCGAGTACTGGAGCAGTACGAGGAGATTGCCGAGCATTATCTGGGTGAGGGCGTGGATGAAACGGTGGCGCACCGGGTAGCCGGCAATCACCTGGCCTACACCGCACTGGGGATTATCCAGGCGGCCAAGGAAAGTGGGGCGCCGCTGACCGATGTGGCCAGCCTCTACTACGCCATGGGTGATCAGCTGGAACTGGATTGGTTCGGCAACCAGATTCTCGGGGCTAAGGTGACCAATGAGTGGCAGGCGCTAGCGAGGGATACGTATCTTGAGGACCTTGAGTGGCAACAGCGTACTCTGGCAGTTGGCGCGCTGCACCACCTTCCCGAAGACCGCAACCTACTGACCTGTTTATCAGACTGGGCCAAGCAGGAACAGGTGTTACTGTCGCGTTGGCAAGAGATGCTTGCAGAACTTCACGCCACGGAAGTTCCGGACTTCGCCATGTTTGCGGTGGCTAACCGGGAGCTGCTGGATCTTGCCCAGAGCAGTGTACGCGCTGCGACGCCGGACTGTGGGGACAGTCCGGCATCGGAGGAGTAGGGGAGTATTGGAGCGCGGGGTTCGAGAGGTCAGAGCGTCCTGATTTTGTGAACCCCGGACACGCCGGTCAGGCCGTCCCATTGGTCAGAGCGGCCTTCGCGCCATCCGGAAATCCAGTTCTGGCGGTGTTCGTCGTCTGAGTGGGGGCAGAGCTCCTGGCTACGGCCAGATAGGCCGGCCTGATAGCCTTTGTCGAACGCCCGGGAATTCATGTCACGCTTCTGTCTTCTCATAGAGAAAGCCTCCGAATTTATTGGCGGAGCTACCGATTATGACGCGGGGAGCTGGCCCCTCGCGCACCGTGGTCGGCGCTCGTTTACTGGTCTGTTTGCTGGTATTTGACTTGGTATTACGAAGCAATTCAGCGGAGGTGCCCGCAGGCACAACCGCTATCAAACCAGAGCTGGTCGGGCTCGGCCACTAATGATTTGTTCTTTGGGTTTCTGGTTTTTATAACGGTTTGGATTGATCGGATCGAATTTGCTGGTCTTTCAATTACTTAGCTGGGCTGGCGTTTCTCGATGTTGGTTCTATGTCATCAATATGTTCAAGAGTGAGGGTGTTGGGGGCACTCGGGGGGTGGTTCAGATGCCGCAGGCTGCTCGGCGGGACCGCCAAAAGGCGTCGTTCTTGACAGGCTTGGGCTGCGGCATCCTGCCTTCGCACATCCCGCCGAGCAACCTGCGGCATCTGAACCTTGTACCGACGGGGAGGGAAGTTTCAGGTGAGCAGCCACCGAAAAGTCGACTTTCCTGGGCTTAACCACATGACGTAGACGTGGAGTGGGGGTAGGATGATTCGTCTAGGCAAATCGAAGGTGTGAATCGATGTTTGAGCGAAATAAGAATAAGCCCGGGGCTGCACCAGCGCCCGAGCGTCCCCAGAGCAGCGCGCCCATCGCCGCTGCCCCGAGTGCCCCCCGACCCCCTCCAGGAGTGAAGCCATGATCGGACAGAGTATTGTTATCAAAGGAACTGTGACTGGCGACGAGGACCTGGTTATTCAGGGCAAGGTTGAGGGCACCGTAGAGCTGGGCCAGCACGAGGTCTCGGTGGGCCAGAGCGGCCAGGTCAATGCGGATATTACCGCCAAGACGGTGCGTATCGATGGCGAGGTAGCCGGCGATATCAAGGGCCATGAGAAGGTCATCATCTCCAAGTCGGGTAATGTACGCGGCAATATTGTCGCCCCCAGGGTCACCCTGGAAGACGGCGCCAAGTTCAAGGGCAGTATCGATATGGACCCGGGCGACGAGAGCGCCAAGGTATCACTGGCCCCCAAAGCTGAGCCAAAGAGCGATGACATCGCGCCGGGGTTTGATCTAAAGAGTGGCTGATACCTGACTGGAAGTACCCATGTCTGCGCAGCAAAGCGCCAAACTGCTGCCGGCTCTGTTTGAAAATATCGATCCCGAGCATCGTTTCGAGGTGCTCAATATCGGGCCCGCACTGCCGGAGACGGTCGCGTTTTTCTCGGACTACCGCTGCAAACTGCATTTTGTCGATCCCTTTTCGGCGCTGCCACTGGTGGCCGATCCGGAAGGGGATGTATCGCTTGCGCAACGCGTGGATAAGGCGATGGAAGGCCTGGCGGCAGATGCGCGTATTGATCTGTGCCTGTTCTGGGACTTGTTTAACTACCTGCAACCCGAAGCACTGCGGTTGATTGATGAGCGTCTGCGGCCCTTTCTGGCGCCGGGATGCCACGGGCACGGTTTCAGTGTTCACAATACGCGGGCGCCGCAGCAAGATGTGACCTTCAGCATTGAGCGCCCCGACGCTTTGCGGCTGCGGCCGCGGCCCGGGCGTCTGGCGGGTTACGCGCCGCTGGCGCAGAGTAAGCTCAAGGAAACGTTGCAGGGCTTCGATATTCGCCGCACGGTGTTGCTGGCGGACAGCCGCCTGGAAATGCTGCTGGCGGCGCGCTAGATCGCTTCGACTTCGGTGTTGTAGAGGGTAAAACCCCGAGCCTGGTAGTTGGCCAGCGCTGATGGGTGATCCTGAGAGCAGGTATGTACCCACACACGAGAGGGGGTATCCCATGCCCATGCCTGGCGGATGGCCTGGCTGAGCAGGTAGCCGCCGAACCCGCGACCGATAAAACTGGGCGCCAGACCGAAGTACATGATTTCCACGTCCTCACCCTGCTTTTCCAGTTCAAAATAACCCGCCGGCGAGCCGTCGCAGCTGGCGAGCCAGGTGCGCAACTCGGGGCGTTCAACATAGCTGCGCCACTGCTGCTCAGTCCAGCTGAGCTTGTCTTGCCACTCCCAGGAGGCGCCTACAAACTCGTATAGGAATCGGTTCAGGGGCCATTGATTCACCTGACACTCAGCCAGGGTGAGGCCGCGGCTCTCATCCCGGGGCTGTAACTGGTGCGCGGAGGTCATCTCCAGGTACCAGGTGGTCAGTTCTGCCATCGCGGTGTTGCTCGGCTAGTCCTGCCAGACCACTTTCTGGCCGCTGGCATACCAGCGGTCCAGATAGGGCTCATAGGCCTCTTCGATCACATTGCGTTTGATCTTGAGGGTCGGGGTCAGGAAGTCGTTTTCCACCTGCCAGGGCTCACGCACCACGGCCAGGAACTGCAGTGCTTCGTAATTCTCGACCTGGGCGTTAACGTCGGCCATGAGTTTCTCGAAGTGGGCAGACGCTTTGGTGCGGAACGCGGGATCATCGTAATCGTCGCGCAGGCCCTCAGCCAGCTGCAGGGTGGCGTAGCAGGCGGGGCGACCCGGGCCGGATACACAGGACTGCTCCACCCAGCCGTCGGCGCTGAGCAGGTTTTCCAGAGGTACCGGGGCGACGTACTTGCCCTTGCTGGTTTTGAAAAGCTCTTTGACCCGCCCGGTAATGCACAACAGGCCACCGTCGTACACACCGCGGTCGCCTGTTTTGAAGTATCCGTCCTCGGTCATGACCTCTGCGGTCAGTTCGGGAGCCTTGTAGTAACCCATCATCAGGCCCGGTGACTTGACTTCGATTTCACCGACATCGGAAATACGGGCATCGACGCCCACCGCAGGGTGACCCACCGTGCCGGGGGCGCGCATGCCTTCCGTCGACATGTGTGAGTAGGCGAAATCCTCTGTCATGCCGTAGCCTTCCATGATCTTCAGGCCGAGCTTGTCATACCACCGGATCAGGTCGGGTGGGATGGGTGCTGAACCACTGGCTGCCATACGCACACTGCCCAGGCCGAGGCCGTCGAGCACTTTTTTGCGAATGATGTTTTTCACCACGGGAATTTTCAGCAGCAGATTCAGTTTTTCTTCCGGGAATTTCTGGAATACCCCGGACTGGAACTTGAGCCATAGCCGGGGCACGCTGATAAACAGGGTGGGGCGGGCGCGGCGCAGATCCGCCAGGAAGGTGTCGAGCTCCTCGGCAAAGAAAATATGTACACCCTGGTAGATCGAACCGGCCTCTACCAGCGCGCGCTCCATAACGTGGGCCAATGGCAGGTAGGAAATAATCCGGTCGCTCTCATTGATCTCCAGTACATCACCCTGCAGCGATGCGGGCGCAGAGATGGACTGGAACGAATGGGCGACGCCCTTGGGCCGCCCGGTGCTGCCTGAGGTGTAACAGATCAACGCGCGCTGTTCAGCGGGCCATACCGGCACCTCGTCAATGGGGGCCTGTTTGGCAATAATGTCGTCCCACTTGGGGTAGTCATTGGCGGGCGCCAGGGGCAGGGCGATACGGGGCATGTCGGCAGGTACGCCGGGCTCCATCGCTTCCCAGCCATCCAGCTTGCCCACGAAAATCAGCTTGGCCTCGGAGTGGTCGAGAATATAGTTCACGGTCTCGGCGTTGAGCGTAGGGTACAGCGCGACGGTGCAGTGTCCCGCCATCCAGATGGCCAGCTCGGCAATAATGAAGTGAGCGCAGTTCTTGGAGATCATGGCGATGTTGCTGTTCGCCGGCAGATCCAGACTGTTGATGTGGGCGGCCATGCGGCGCGCCTCGTCCATGGTTTGGGCCCAGGTGTAGTCCACTGCCTCACCGTTGATGGGCTGGGTCATGAATACGCGATCGGGGTGACGTTGCTCGCGGTTTACCGCCGCCTGCAAGACAAGGGCGTCTAATTGCTGGGTCATTTTTGGAATCCTTCTCAGTGGAGGGAGCTTAATACCTTAAACCACGCCGACAGGCAATGCTGACCGGCATATGCGCGGCCAATACCCGTTATTCAGGGTCCGGTGGCCTCGTCCAGCAGCTCAATCCAGTGCTTTACGGGAACCTCAGCGGCCTCGCCGAGATGGAGCTGGCAGCCCACGTTGGCGGTGGCGATCACGGCAGGGCTATCGCCGGTCAGGGCATCGATTTTCTGCGCTCGCAGGCGCTCGCTGGTGTCCGCCTGAAGTATAGAGTATGTGCCGGCGGAGCCACAGCACAGGTGGTCATCGCGGGTGCAGGCCAGCGTAAAGCCAGCTCTACGGAGGATCTCCCTTGTCGTGTCTGGCTGTTGCAGGGCGTGTTGCTGGCTACAGGGGATATGCAGGGCGATCTTGTCCTCGCCGCGCACGGCGCGGGTTTGCAGTAGGCTCAGGTCCTGCTGCAAGAGAAACGCCGCCAGGTCGGTATGCAGCGATGAGATTTTCGCTGCTCGCTCGGCATACTCAGGGTCACCGGCCAGTAGTTCCCCATACTCGGCCAGCAGGCTGCCGCAGCCAGTAGCGCTGGAAACGACCGCTTCCGCGCCTTGCTCAATGGCCGGCCACCAGGCGTCGATATTGCGGCGCATATGTTTGAGGCCATCGGCATGCGCACCCAGATGGTAGTCGACCGCGCCGCAACAACCCGCGCCGGGGACGGCTTGCAGGCTGATGCCGAGCCGATCCAATACCCGCGCGGCGGCCTGGTTGGTGGCGGGGGTGGCGGCTTTTTGTGCGCAGCCCTCCAGTATCAGCACCTGCCGGGCATGGATTTGGGAGGGCACAGGACCCGTCTTCTGGCGGGGTGGAATTTTGCGCCCCAATGCTCCGGGTATGGCCGGTTTGAACAGTTGGCCAATGCGGACCAGGCCAGTGAACAGTGTCGGGCGCGACAGGCACTTGCGCAGCAGGGTTCGCAGCAGGCGCTCAGGTGCCGGGCGCGGGGCCTGGGTTTCCATCATGCCGCGGCCAATATCGGCCAATGCACCATAGCGCATACCCGAGGGGCAGGTGGTTTCACAGCTGCGGCAGGTCAGACAGCGGTCCAGGTGCCGTTGAGTGATCGCCGTGGCCTGTCCCTCTTCCAGCAGTTGCTTGACCAGATAAATGCGACCACGCGGGCTGTCGCGTTCATCGCCGGTATCGAGATAAGTAGGGCAGGTGGGCAGGCAGAAGCCGCAGTGCACGCAGGCGCTGATCAGGTCTGCTGCCTGTTGCGCTTCGGCGTCGTCTTGAAAATCAGAATGAAGTTCAACGTGCATGCTTACATCCAGCTGTACAGCCGGCCGGGATTGAAAATCCCCTGCGGATCGAAAGTTTGCTTGAGCCTCAGCTGCAGGCGCTGCTGCACGGGATCGAGTTCGCCGCGTACTTCGGTGTTGCGATCCCCGCCAGCGAACAATACGACGTGACCCGCTTCAACAGCTGGTGCGTCACTGCTGCGGTACCAGCGTTGCTGGCCGGCCCAGTCGATCAGGCAACCCGTCTCTGCCTGCAGCGGCTCTGTGGCTCGGGTTGATTGGCGCCAGAGAGGCTGGGCGCCCTTGAAAAAGGGCAGGCTCATATCTCGCAGGTCGGCCCAGAAGGGGTGCTCAGCAGTCAGGGTCTCCCCGCCCCAGCTGGCAGCGGTGGCCTGCACCGCTGATGCCGCGCCCGCCAGACGCAAATAGAGTCGGCCATCCAGCCAGCAGGCAGCGGTGAGCGGGCGCGGTGTTGCCGCTTTTTCGCTCATGGTTTGCAGGGCTTGTTGGGCATCCATCTCGAAGGTCAATGTGAGTGTTTGTTCCGGCGCCGGTACCACTTTGAGGGTAACGTCGGTAATGAGCCCCAGGCAGCCCAATGCCCCGGCCTGGAGTCGGCTTGCGTCGTAACCGGCCACATTTTTCATGACCTTGCCACCGAGCGCCAGTTGTTCGCCCCGGCCGTTGATCAGGCCGACGCCCATGGTGGCATCGCGGATGGACCCCAGCCAAGGCCGGCCCGGGCCTGATAAGTTGCAGGCCAAGGTGCCGCCGAGAGTAGCGTTGCCGCCGTAGCGCGGCGGCTCAAATGGCAGGACCTGGCCTTCGCTGGCCACCGCCGCCGCGAGTTCAGCGACGGGCGTGCCCGCCCGTGCCTGCAGCATCAGCTCGCTGGGTTGATAATCGATGATGCCGGTATGACCGCCCACATTCAGCGGTGTGCCCTCGCAGTCCCTGCCCACGGCATGGGTTTTGGTGCCGCCGGCGGTGATGCGCAATGGACGTTGGTCACTGGCAGCTTCGACGACTGCCTCCTGCAGGCCCAGGGCAGTATCAGCAGCCATGGTTGTGCTTACCTGGCAGAGCGCGATATTCCTGGCAGCGCTTGAGTATGGGGACGCCTTTGCCGGGATTGAGCGTGAGCTGCGGATCGAATGCCGCTTTGATGTCCTCAAACAGGTGCAGTTCGCTCTCACCGTACTGGTCGTGCATTTGGTTGAGCTTTTCCAGCCCCACACCGTGCTCACCGGTAATGGCACCGCCCACCGCCACTGAGAGCTCGAGAATGTCGACGCCGAATTGTTCCGCCCGGGTCACCTGGGCGGGGTCGGCGGCGTCGTACATGATGAGCGGGTGGAGGTTGCCGTCGCCGGCGTGGAAAACATTGGCGACGCGCAGGTCGTATTTTTTTGACAGGCGACTGATTTCTTCCAGCACATGAGAGACCTGGTGGCGGGGAATAGTGCCGTCCATGCAGTAGTAGTCTGGCGACATTCTGCCGACCGCCGGAAACGCGGACTTCCGCCCCTTCCACAACAGCGACCGCTCGGCTTCATCTTCGGAGACCCGCAGACTGGTCGCGCCGTGCGCCGTGAAAATGGCGCTCACCTCGTCGATGTGCTGGGCGACTTCCTCCTCGGTGCCATCGAGCTCGCACAGTAGCAATGCCTGGGCATCCCGGGGGTAGCCTGCCCTGGCAAAATCTTCCGCTGCCTGCAGCGCCAGTGCGTCCATCATTTCCAAACCGCCGGGTATGATGCCGGCGGCGATTACGGCACCGACGGCGTCGCCCGCCGCGCTGACCGAGTCAAAGCCGGCGAGCAATACGCGGGCGATTTCCGGTCTGGGCAGGAGTTTGACCGTGACTTCCACGGTAACGCCAAGCAGGCCTTCCGAGCCGGTGATAATGGCCAGCATGTCGAGGCCCGGGCCGTCCAGGCCATCGCCCCCCAGTGTCACTCGCTCGCCCTCTACGGTCAGCATCTCCACGGCCAGCAGATTATGGGTGGTGAGTCCGTATTTCAGGCAGTGGACGCCACCGGAATTGGCGGCCACATTGCCGCCAATGGTGCAGGCGATTTGCGAGGACGGGTCCGGCGCGTAGTAGAGTCCATGCTCTGCGGCCGCCTCGGAAATCGCCAGATTGGTCACGCCCGGTTCCAGCCGCGCGGTCCGCGCCACCGGGTCGATGTCGAGAATACGGTTGAGCTTGGCAAGGCCGAGCAATACACCCTCAGGGTGCGCCATGGCGCCCGCCGTCAGTCCGGTACCTGCGCCGCGGGGCACGACTGGCACGCCCAGTTCATGGCAACACTGCAATACTGCCTGAGCCTGATCAGCGGTTTCCGGAAGCGCGATAAACAGCGGTAGTTCTCGATACAGGGAGAGTGCGTCGCATTCGTAGGGACGCTGGGCTTCGGTCTCTTCGATCAGGCAGTGTGCCGGCAGGATACTCGCCAGCCGCTGACGCAATAGGTCAGCCGATACGGGTGCGAGGGTGTGAGGTGTTGTGGTCATTGCTGCGTATCATACCAGCTCTGGCGCCGCAGGTGAGGTAAAGCCCCCTGGGTGGGCTGGCCGTAGTAATAACCCTGGATAAAGTCGAAACCCATGCTTTGACAGGCCTCGGCCTCACCGGCGGTTTCCACGCCCTCGGCAATGGTTTTACTGCCGACTTTCTTGGCGATATCGACAAACATACTCACCATCTCAAAGCGCTTGGGTTCAGCCTGGTCGATCTTGCGGATCAGGTTCATATCAAACTTCAGATAGTCTGCCGGGGCCTCGATGAGTTCCATTAGACGCGCCTGGCCGGCACCGAAATCGTCGTAAGCGAGGCCGATGCCGAGCCGGTGAAGCTCGACCTGCAGGTGTTTCATCCGGTCGATGTCGGACACCGCTCTCTCGTGAATCTCGAGCACGATTTCGAGGTTGGGATAGGCACTGCGCGAGCAGGTCAGGAATATTGCGCAGCTCATCCGGATGAATGTTAATGAAGAAGGGCGCGTTAGCCTGCAGCCCAGAGGCGATTTCCAGCCCGCAAATGTGAAACAGGTGGCTTGACTGCAGGGCCAGGCCGGAGATGCTCTCGGCAATGTAAAACAGTGGGCCGGGGAAGGGCGACAGGCGCTCATGGGTGCCGCGCCCCAGTATTTCATAGGCGTGGATGGGATTGCCTTCTATGCAGGCCACAATCGGCTGGAACGCAGGTTCGACCATCTTTTGGTCGAGCAACTCCTGCAGCTCGCGAATACCGACGGCAAGGTTCTTGGGCAGCGCCGGCATGCTGGTGACGGTCATGTCACTGTCGGGTTCTGCGGTTGCTGCACCGCGCTCAGGAATGAGGCGAGCTTCGAAATCTGTAAAGTGCACGACGTCGCCATGGGATAGAGGCTCTTCGCCGCGCAGGCGACGTCGATTGACATAGGTACCATTGGACTGTCTGTGTCACGCAGGTAGAGCTGACGGTCGCGGCGCTCCATGACGGCGTGCAGGCGGGACGTCTTGCGACTGGTGGCGGTGAAGTTAATCCCCGGCTTGCGCCCTATCTGAAAGGGAAAGCGGTTGACGGCTACGCGAGTTAGCATGCCGAGGCCTTTGAAGTAGCCTTCGATAAACCACTGAACTTCGCTGCTCATGTGGCGAATAAAGCCACCCGAGATTTTTTGTTTTCACAACTCAAGATAACTTGCAGATAAATCAATGTATTCGGCGCGAAATTTTCGACATGGCGGAGCAGATATTATACCCATGATTGTAAGGGATACTCAGGTGGCAGGCACTGCCGTCGGGCTCTCAGATGACTTGAGACCGAAGCTCAGGGTTTGTGGCCGACCGGCTGGCAACCAGGTCCCACCGAGCCGGTCCCAGATGGCGAGGCAGGTGCCAAAATTTCGGTCCTGGTGTGCTGCTGCAGCACTGTGATGCAGTTGGTGTTGGGCCGGGCTGACGAAGATCCGCTCGAGGTGTCCGAAACCTACCCATACGGGTGAGTGGCGCAAGTTGGCTCCGGCCGCATTGAACAGGAAGCCCAGGGCGTCCACGCCGAGGATATCGATACCGTCGACCTGACGACCGAACAGCCAGACGAAAGTACCGCTCACGGCGCCGAACACCAGCATGCCTCGCAGATAGTAGAGCGCCATCTCCATGGGGTGAACCCGGTGCAGGGTCAGTGGGCTGAGTACTTCAGCGCTGTGGTGAACACGGTGCAGTCGCCACAGCAGGGGTACACGGTGCATGGCACGGTGCAGGCCAAAGCGGCTCAGGTCTTCGAGCAGGAAAAATGCGAAGGTGTAGCAGGCGATGATTGCGGCGCCGTGCCAGGCCAGCTCGGGCGCACTGCCCAGTTGCCCCTGCCATAGCCGCGCTACCCATAGCGTCGCCAGGACATGGCCGCCAAACAGTGGCACCAGCAGCGCAAGGCGCAGCAGGGTGTTAAGCAGCAAAAGTCCGAGATCGACCAGGTGTGACGGATGGCGCCAGTAACCTGCCGGCAAGGTCTTGTTCAATAGCGCCCGGGTCGCAGCGTTCCGTGTCGCCAGGCGAGTACCAGCCACCCCAGTATAAGGCTGCTCAGCAAAAAGCCCCAGAACAGGCGCTTGCCAGGATCCAGCGGCAGGCTCCAAAGCGCCGCGAGAGTATCTCCCGGGGCGCTGATCAGAGCAGTGGCCAGCGTATCCATCAGAACCGGTAGTTGACGCCGACTTTCAAGACTCGAGGTTGATTCGGACGGGCACCGAAGGGACGGCGGGACACGATTTCGCGTTCGTCACTGAGGTTTTCGCCGATGAGCCGCAGGGTCAGGTCTTCGGTAATGTCGTAGTTGGCGGACAGGTTCCAGGTGGTGAGCGAGCGCGTTGAGGTCGCTGTATTGAAACTGTCCTGGCCGGGGAGTTCGCGCATTTTGCCGATGTACTTCACCGCCGCGTAAACGCTCCAGCGGTAATTGGCGACGCCGACCTGCAGCCGCCCCTGATGCTCGGGGGTGTAGGGCAGCTCGTCGCCTGCGCGCACCAGTCCCCACTGCGAGAAGTCCGACAGGAAGCTGTTCTGGAAGGAAGACTCGGTGTAGGTGTAGCTCAGCTCGACCGGGAAGGTCAGACCATCGACCCAGGCACCGACATAGTTTGCGGTGACTTCAGCACCCGAAATCTCGACCTCGCCCCCGTTGAATTCTTCGCCCACTTCACAGCTGGGGTCTGAGACACGGCAGCGTCCCAACAGATTCGCGTAATCGCTGAAGAAGCCAATCAGGTCGAACTGCATGGTGTCGCGCGTAAATCGCACACCGTACTCGTAGTTGACGCTGTCTTCTGGGTCGACACTGTCGTCGGCACCGGGGCCGGCAGGAGAGAAACCCTTGTTGACGCCGAGCAGGAAGCCGATGTCATCGGTCCATTGGTAAAAGAGTCCGGCGCCGGGCAATACAATTGACTCAGAATTGTCGCTGCGGGTGTCGGTCAGCTCATTATCAAATTCGCCTTCAATGTGCTCGTAGCGCACACCTACATTGAATTTCCAGTCGCCCCATTGCATTTCGTCTTCAACAAAGCCCGACCAGGCATCGGTTTCCGCCTTGTTCAGGGCTTTTTTGTAGCGCTCACCCAGGCCGTCCGTGACCAGACCCTCGGCGGTCATGAGGTAGCCGCGCACCTTGTGGTCGCGTTTCACGTAGTCGTAGTGGTAGCGCAGGCCGGTTCGAAGCCGGTGCTCGGTCTCCCCGACACTGAGGCGCCAGGTAAGGCGGGACTCGATACCGCTGGAGCCATATTCGCGATCATTGTTGGTCACGTCGATGATGGTTGATTCATCATCGGGGTCAGAGAACGCCTCGCCCCGCAGCAAGGCCATCTCATCGATAAAAATATTGGGGTATGCCAGTACCAGCGATGGCGGCTGACCATCGATAAACCCATCGAATTTATTCCAGCTGCGATCGAACTGATTGACATAGGCGGTGGTAAACACGTCCCAGTGCTCGGCCCCGGATAGACTGTGTAGCAGATGCGCCTGGCGGTGCTCCGATTCGAAGGTGTCGAGTTCGCTGGCCACGTAGCGGCGATCGGGATCTGCGCCAAAATCGTCGTCGGTCAGGCCGAGGTAGGTCTCGTCAGAGTCTTCATCGGCATAGCCGAGCTTCAGCTCCAATTGCTGGTCCAGCTCGGCGTTGTCAGCCGAGCGCCACATCAGGCGCAGATTGGCGTCGTTGCGTCGAAAGCCGGTATCGCCGCCGCTGTCCAGTTGCTTGAAGCCATCGGCGCCGTAGTGGAGCACGTCGATGTCGTAGCCGAACTGGCCAACCGTGTCGCCATAGCGGGCGCGAACTTTGCGGTAGTCGTCGCTCCCGGCTGCGAGATCAAGCTCACCTCTGGCGTCTTCCGGTACCTTTGGCGAGACCAGATTCAGTGCGCCTCCCACCGTGTGTGGGCCGTAGGGAATGGCGGCAGGTCCCTTGAACACTTCCACCGCCGCCATGCGATTGACGTTGGGAATATAGTAGGCCGCCGGCGCAGAGTAGGGCGCTGGTGCGATGAGCATCCCGTCCTCCATGAGCGTAATCTTCTGGCTGCGTTCCGAGGTGGCGCCGCGTATGCCGATATTCGGGCGGAGGCCGTAGCCGTCTTCGAAACGGATATAGACGCCGGGCACCTGGCCCAGCAGTTCGTTGAGATCAGTGCTGTCGAAGGCGCGGATACTTTCCTCGTCGATGAAGCTGGCGGAGCCGGACAGTGTACGGATGGCATCGGCACCGCCGGTCACCAGGACCTCCTCATACAGTGGCGTAACCTCAGGCGGTTCCTGCGCGACACTTTGCGAGGCGTAGGCCAGGCTGAGTAAGGCCAGTGGGATCGTTCGTTTAGTCATTGTCGGATTGCACCCTGTCAGGTAAGTCCAGGTTAACGATAGTGACGAAGTCGGTGCGCAGGCTATCGGTGACCCGCTTGAGATAACCGTGCAGGGCGCAGGCGGATTGTGACTGATCGGCATCAGGGTTGGCGGCGCTGTTGGCGCAGCCTGCGGCGTTGTCTGTGGCGACTAGCGTCTCTGCCTGTTCGAGGAGTGAGCTGTCGATGGTGTCCAGCAGGTTCAGGGCATCGTCCACTTCACTCAGCATGCGCTCGGCAATGTCGGGGAAACCCTCGGAAGCGATGATGTCATCAAATGAAAGCCCCTCGCCACCGCTGAACAGTTCACGGAAACTCACCAGGTTCTGTTCAATATTGTCGAGTGAGGTCTGGCTATAGGGAGATTCAGCAAAGTTGGGGCAGGCGGGCTGGCTGCAGCTGCTGTGCAATCCCAGGGTCGGGCCGAGCTTGCGGTCTTTGACATCGGCCTCAATGTAGAAGAGCGCATCGGAAAGCTGGCCCAGCACCTCTTCATTGTTGTCAGGGTGGGCGAATTCAGCGCGGTAGTTACCGCCCTCAATCTGCCAGGCCGCAGCGAGTTCAGCACTCGCATTTGCTATATCAGTGGCGAGACGGATGGCATGTTCACAGCGCCATTGCTTGCGCTGGTCGGCGTCGCGCTGGTCCCAATCCGCAGTTTCGGGGATTTGGGTTGGGCAGGTGTGGCGCAAATCCTCATTGAAAAGCAGGTACTCGACTGCGACCAGGCCTTTCTGGTTATTGAGGCGGGTGGTCAGATCAAAATCCGCAGATTGTCCCAGTACCACAGACTGATCGACGCCACAGGTACTGAAATTAGTATCGCTGGCGGTCGTCAGTCGCAGGCGCAGTGCGCCTGCATCAAAGGTCGCAGGGCCTATCTGATGCAGTTCCGTGCGCTGGAAATCATCCATAGCCTGACGCCAGCTCTGACGGGCATCGTCCCTTGCGCCGTTCTCGTCAGCGCTGCCAATAGCGTCACAATAGTTTTGCAGGCGCCCCGCGGCCGAAGCCAGTTCTGCGCTACTGTCAGCCAGGCTGTTGTAGTTGGGCAGAATGTAGCCATCGACGAGATTTACGAAGACACCGAAGTAGTCAAAGCCTTCAGGACCAGGTACGGGGACTGGATCGTCGCCGTCACTGCCGCCGCCGGCACATGCAGTCAGGGTAAGGCTTAAAACAGCAGCGGCCGCAATGCGGCCGCTGTGGGGGAAGGGGAAGGAATTACCAGTTTGCAACATTTTCAGGATCGAACTCATAGGCTTGTTCAAGAATGTCTCGTGCTTCTAGCAGGTCAGTAATGTATTGCTCGGTGCCGCCAGCGTAAGCGACGCCGTTTTGGGTGCCGTCAGGCAGTACCGGAGCATCGCCCATCAGGGCCAGCGCAGTTTTCAGGCTGTTCAGGTTAATGCCCTGTACATCGCCGGTACGAAAGGGAGAGCGCGGGTTGAACTGCAGTCCTAATGCGAAGCCTTTCATTTCCGCCCAGTGTTTGGCCAGATCAGTGAAGTTGGCTTCATCAGCAAATTGGCCGTTGGAGAAGTTGTTCATATCACCGATGACGTCGTTGATGTAGTGCACAACGGTTGCTGAGATGCACTTTTCCCACACTACAGAGGCCTGCTTGGCCATGGCATCAATGAGCACCACCTCGGTGTTGCCCATTGTGCCCAGGTTGGCGGCGGCGTTCAGCGCAAAGCGGCCGTAGAAGAATGCGTTGAATACGTCGGTGGTAAAATCGGTGGGGTTCGTGTTGCCGGCCGTACCCAGATCGCGCTTGGCGCAGTTGGTGGAGTTGCCGAAGTTGTATTCACCCATCAGGTCAATAACGCCGTCGCCATTGCGATCGTTGTATCCCGCGAATTCGGGACGGCCGCCTTTCTGGGCGAGTTCAGTGTCAGTGTAATCAGGGTAGTTGCGGGCGGCGCCGAAGTAGCCAAATGCCTCATCCCAATTGTGGCCACCTTCAGTGTAGCCCTGGCCTTCTTCCTGCACATTGGTTGCGCGGAAATCGGTCATCAGGTAGTCGCCTGTACCCTGTGAAAACGCCACAGCACCCAGCAGGAATTTCTGGATCAGCTGACGATAGTCGTGACCTTCAGGACTGATGTATGGCGTAGTGATAGAGGCGGGGCCACCTGCGGTGACAAGGTTGATGGCGGCAGACTTGGCTTCTGCATCAACTTCTGCGAAGAAGTAGTCAACCAGTTCTTCCGGAGTAGGGTCTGCGTCCATGCCCAGTTCCCAGCCGAAAAACTCGCCATTAATCAACGCAGGGTCGTTGCCTGCGATTTTTCCAGACAGGTTTTTACCGGAAGAGATGCCACCGTAAGTGCCGTCCTGCAGCAGGCTTTCGCCGTCGATGGCAAAGCTGTGCATCAGGCCGTCGGAGGTGCCGCCATCGTAGTCAAAATAGAAGTTGAGCTGGCTGGCGACATTGATATTGCCGGCAACAGGGCGCGCGGGCAGGGCGAGAATTTCGTCCACCAGGTCTTCGATCAGTACGTGGCGCTTGGTCTGCCCCGAGTAGGAAACGGCGCTGCCACTGTCGAAAGCGCTCTCGAAGTCGTATTTACAGCCGGTGGCCAGTAGAACGGCGGCAGACAGTGCTGCCGTGCGTTTGACGATTGAAGTCATGTTATATCCCTGGTTGGTGTTGTATGCGCCTACCTTAACGGTATGACGAGATCAGGCCGCTAAAGATAATAAAAACGAGAATGATTATCAACATTAATGGTGTAAATACCTGAAAAAAGCAAGATTGAGTTTGGACTAAACCCAGACGGACAGGCGCTTAAAGTGCATTAAACCCCGTGCCGGGTGGAACGCAGGTAAATGTCAGCGCCTGCCCTGGCTGCTTGGCTAATTGTTTTACCGCGCCAATGGTCAGTGGGGCGGCCTCAGGATCTCCCAGATGGAAGAAGCCATCGCGGCGGAGCAAGGCCGCTTGCGCCTGCCCTTCAATAACACCCTGGGCGAGAAGATCGCACTCGGGTCGTGCCGTGGATGCAAGCGCGCGCTCAATGAGCAGGTCGAGCCGCGCGGAGGCGGTGATATAGCGCCCGCTGCCGTCGACGGTGACCTGCTGGCCGACCACGGGCGCAAGATTGCTGTCCGAAGCCATCACGAAATCGATAATCGCGAAGCGGCGTTCATCGTTATTGAAGAGATTGAATTGGATCGCAGAGAAAAAGTTGTCGAGCGTGTCCAGGGCCCCGTCGTGCAGGTAGCCAAAGCCACGCACCTGATCGCCCATGAAGGGTGAGGGGGCCACGAATCCGCCGGGCGACAGCCCAAACATACCGACCTTGGTATAGAGATTGCGGAAGTGGGGGACCTTGAAGTCCTCAGTAATACCGGGGCCCTCATCACTGACTTCGCCGCCGGTGCCAAACTGGTTTTGCAGCGGGTTGAGTGTGTGACAGTCGTTACACACCAGTTCACCACCGGTCGTAATTTCATTGAAGTAAATGTGCTCGCCCAGCTCCTGGGATGCTGTGAGGCTGTTGTCCAGTGCCCGCAACGGATTGGGGGGTGACATCAGGGTGAGGGCGAAATCCGTGAACGCCTGCAGGTCGGATTCATCGAGTTCTTCCTCGCGCCCCAGCAGCCCGACGAATGCGCCGCGGAATTCCTTGAAGGCGGCGGCCTCAACTGATTCCAGCTGCCCGTTCACCATTACCCGGTTGGTACCCGTGCGATCGCCGCGCCAGTGCATCGGGCCGGAGTCGTTAATGCCCCGGAATGTCTGGGTGGTCATTGGCCCTTTCATGGGGTGGAAGGTGGCCCCCGGGTCCGGCACGCCGGTGCGGGCGAAGTTGAGGGGGTTGGGAACCACCTCCTCGTCAGGGTTGCCCAGGTCCCAGGCCAGGTGATCAGTATCGCCGAAGATGTGGCAGGCGGCGCAGGAAGTGGTGCCATTGCTGGAGGTGAGCGTGGCGTCATACAGGAACGGGCGACCGCGGCGAATATGGTCGGGCTCGGGATTCGCCATGGCGACGCTGGAGGCGATGTTAAGCGACTGCGTGTCGACGACGGCAATGCTGTTGTCGTATCTGGCAAGTACATACAAATAGCGCCCGGCTGCGTCCAGCGCCAACCCGGTGGGGCCGCCCCCTGGTATGGTCACCTGGTCGGAAGCCGCTGGCTGATACCCTTGCGCCAATGCATCCGTCTCGATAGCCGCAACCTTGTTGGAGCCCATGGCTGCAATGAAGACTTGCTCGCCATCGGGGGATACTGCAATGCCTACCGGCTGGGCGAGGCTCAGGGCTTTGTCAGCGGGCGCAATAGCGGATCCTTGCGGCAGGCTGTAATCGACGTGTGGGTTCAGGTCGACGGCCTGCACCTCGCGGGCTGCGTTGATGACACTGATGCGACTGTCGGCGATATGGCCGCGCACCGTGGCGCTGATGGTGCCGGGCCCTTCAAAGCGCACTTCATTACGGGCTTCGGTATTGGTGACATACAGCTCTTGGCGTACCGGGTTAAAGGCCATGTTGAACAGGGTGGTACCCACGCCACTGGCACGATTAATTTCCACCGGCGTAGCAGCATTGGCGTTAATCTCGAAGACATCGTAATCGGGGAGTGAAAAGCGCATCCGGTCGCTGAAGTCGGTGCCGGCCTCGTCTACCCAGGCCTGGCCGTCGTATTTGACGATGAGACCGGTGGCGGGCTGCGGGTCGCCGTGAACATCTGCCTGCGGTGCTGCTTTGGCAGTATCGACAGCCGGTGCGTTCATCAGTGTGGTGGTCTGGTTGCCTGAAGCAAATACCGCTGCATAGACACGGCTACCGCTGGCGTTGGTGGCCAGGGCGCGCGGTACGTCGCCGAACAGGTTGATCAGGGTGAGCGGCAGGCCCTGGTTGAGGTAGTCCTCGCTGCTGCGATCAAATACCCATACGTCGGCCCTGGGTAGCCCCGGGGTACGATATTCTTCCAACGGGTAGCCGGTATTCTGGCCGCGTCTTGCGCTGGTGATGAAGGCGCGATTGCCACCGGGTCCGGCAAACACGATGTCACGGGGCTCATCGCCTACCTGCAGTGTGCGTACCACCTGGGGCATCTCGTCAGACAAATCGATCACACTGACAGAGTCGGACAGGTGGTTGACCACCCATACCTCGCCGTTGTCTGGGGCGGCCACGGCGATCGGTTCCAGGCCCACGGGGACGGTCGCCTCAAAGGTCAGCTGGTTGCCGCTGACGGCGTAAATTTCCAGCGTATTGGCCGGGGTGTTGGTGGCGAACAGCCGGTTGCCATCCGGTGAGAGGGCCAGCGGACGTACCTGGCCACTTTCAAAGTTGACGAATTCGTCACTCTGGGCGGGGCTGCCGCTGAAGGTGGCCGCCACTTGTATCTCCTCGCTCCCCGCAGCGATAACACAGGTGGTGCCTGCGGCACCAGCACAGGCGCCACTCCAGCCGTTAAAGGTATACCCTGTGATCGGTGTGGCGGTGAGCGTTACCTGGGTGCCAGTGGCGTAGGCCGCAGCGCAATCGACGGCGCAGTCAAGGCGGTTATCCGCTGAACTGACGATGCCACCTATGGCAGGGAATACCTGGAGAACCGCACCGGGACCTGCTTGAAAGTGGGCCCGCACCTCGAAGTCACTGGAGGTCGCTCCGATGCTGACGTTGCAGCTTGGTGCGGCACCTGTACAGGCGCCGCTCCAGCCGAGGAATTGCTGGCCGTTGCTCGGCTCGGCATACAGGACTTCGGTTTCCGGTTGGGGCGAGCCGTACCAGCCCTGGCAGCGGCCGCCACTGTTTTGGCAATTGATCTTGCCGGAATCTGACGTCACGGTTCCACCGCCATCAACGGCGACATCCAGTCGACAGGCACTGAGGGAAACGATGGCGATGAGGGGCAGAAATCTCAGAATAGGCATAGGTGACACGGGCTAAATGTGAAGAATGACTCTGCGGCTGCCATGATGATGGCGGTGCTCCCAGAGAAAAATCCCTTGCCACGTGCCGAGCATGAGCTCGCCGCGCTGAAAGGGGATGCTGATTTGGGTGGCGGTGAGGGCACTTTTAATGTGCGCTGGCATATCGTCAGCGCCCTCGAGGGTATGGGTGTAGAGTGAATCGTGTTCCGGGACCAGCCGGTTCATCCAGTTTTCAAGGTCGATCCGCGCTGAGTCGTCGTAGTTTTCCTGGATGAGTAGGGAGGCGGATGTGTGCTGGATAAATAGCGTGCACAATCCTTCGTCGACGCCGGATTTAGCGATGACGGGGTGAACCTGCGACGTGAAGGCATGCAGGCCCCGGCCGGTCACATGAACGGTGAGTTCCTGAATCACAACGTGCTGGTGCCCCTTAGCGATCGAATAGTCTGCATACTAACCTGCCTCAATTACGCAAAACAATGCGCGCGGGGGAATGTGGTGCGGTATTTGGCGCGCCACTGTGCCTTGTCCGAATTGTGTAGCGTTAGCTGCATATCTTTGTAAACCAATCGCAGAAACCGTCGCCAGCGGAGCGGCATCGGCTGGCCCCGGACGCCAATTCAGCGATAGGGTGTTTCTTCAAGCCAATAACATAGGATAATGAGCGTATGCAGGACTTCAGTAACAAGGTCGCCGTGGTCACCGGTGGAGCGTCAGGAATTGGGCGGTCAATCGTCAAGGAATTGCTGGCCGCGGGTGCTCGCGTGGTCGTCGGCGATGTGGAGCAGGGCGCGCTGGATAAAGTGCTGGCCGAGTTTGAAGGCGCTGGCGAGATTAGTGGTGTTGTCACCGATGTTTCCAGTCAGGCCTCCGTCAATGCCCTGGCTGACAGTGTGTATGAGCGCTACGGCGTGTGCCACCTCTTATTTAACAATGCCGGCGTAGCAGCACCTTCCGCCAATGTCTGGGAAACCACCGAGAATGACTGGACCTGGGTGCATGGTGTGAACGTGGGCGGGGTAATGAACGGGATTCGCGCTTTCGTACCGCGTATGATCGAAGGTGGTGAAGAGGGCCATATTATTAACACCTCGTCCGGCGACGGCGGTATCTCACCGCTGCCCTACCAGTCCGTCTATGCCTCGAGCAAGGCTGCCGTATCGTGTATCAGCGAATGCCTGGCGGCGCAGCTGCAGAGCGAGGAGACCAAGCTCGGCGCATCGATCTTCTATCCCTCGGGCGGTTTGCTGGACACAGGTATCTGGACAACCGACCGCAACCGACCGCAGGAACTGGCGCGTGAGAAGCCTTATGATCCGGTGCCCACCGTGGCCGATTTCAAGGTGGCCATGGAGGCTGCCGGGGTGACGCTTGAGGTACAGGATCTGGACGAGCTGGCACGCTATCTGCTGCAGGGTATTCGCGAGAAGCGTTTCGTCATCATGATAGGCGTGGAGGAAGCAGAGGCGACATTACAGGAACGCGCCGCTCGCATTGGCCGCGCTGAACTGCCCATCGATCTTGCGGAGATCCCGCAGTTGTGAGTCTGACGATCTGGGTAGACGCGGATGCTTGTCCAAAGGTGATCAGGGATATTCTGTGTCGCGCCGCCCAGCGGGTTGAATGCCCGTTGGTGTTCGTGGCCAACCACCTGATCCCCGTTCCCGCGTCTCCCTGGATCACTGCTCGCCAGGTGGCATCGGGTTTCGATGTCGCCGATGACTATATTGCCCAGCAAGTCCAGGCTGGTGACCTGGTGATTACTTCTGATATTCCGCTGGCGGCGGAAGTCATCGAGAAGGGCGCGGGGGTGCTGTCGTCCCGGGGCGAGCAATTTACCGCCAATAACATTCGCCAACGTCTCAATATGCGCGATTTCATGGACACCATGCGCGCTTCTGCGGTCGAAGTTCGGGGTGGCCCGCCCGCGCTGGGCGAGCGTGATAAGATGGAATTCGCCAATGCTTTGGATCGCTACCTGGCAAAGCACCGCAGGTAATTCAGGTTAGTTTCTGC
Source organism: Halioglobus japonicus (assembly GCF_001983995.1). Taxonomy (NCBI): domain Bacteria; kingdom Pseudomonadati; phylum Pseudomonadota; class Gammaproteobacteria; order Cellvibrionales; family Halieaceae; genus Halioglobus; species Halioglobus japonicus. Next base: position 2,187,613 of record NZ_CP019450.1, read on the forward strand.
TAGTATCCGCGCCCCGCAAGAGACCCGGAACATGAAACAGACAATCGCAAGGAAATTGCTGGCCTGGATGGGCTGGAGCCTGGAAGGGGCCAAGCCTGTCCACGAGCGCTATGTACTTATCGCTGCACCGCATACATCCAACTGGGATTTTCCCCTGATGCTGCTGTTCGCGGCGGCATTTGACATCAAAATTCAATGGATGGCCAAGCACAGCCTGTTCCGCCCACCTATGGGCTGGGTGATGCGTGGCCTGGGCGGTCTGCCGATCAATCGCAAGAGCAGTAATGGTGTGGTTTGTGCGATGGCCGAGGCTCTGACCAAGGCGCGTGAACTGGTGTTGGTTGTGCCCGCAGAGGGTACCCGGGACCGGGTGGGATACTGGAAATCCGGCTTCTACCACATTGCCCGCCAGGCCAACGTGCCCATCGTGCCTTCCATGCTTGATTTTGGTCGCAAGCGCGGTGGGTTTGGCGCCGGCATTATGCCCACCGGTGATGTGAAACTGGATATGGATTACTTCCGCGATTTTTATGCCGAGGCCAAAGGCAAGTTCCCTGAAAAAATGGGTCCGATTCGCCTGCGCGAGGAAGACCCCGTCGAGGAGCACACACCGCCGCGCGCCGCTGCCTGAGCGCTATCACCTGAAGGAATCCTGTCGATGAAACCCGCGCGTTGGCACAGCCTGATCGGGCTGCTGATGTCCATACCTCTGCTGCTCTGGGCCTTTACCGGGGCCGTGTTCCTGACCAAGCCCGGCTACGAAGGCGCCTACGAACAACTCGCTCCCAAACTCTATCCCATCGAACAGGCACTGACGCTTCCCCCCGGCTCGCAGTGGGAGCACTTTCAGCTACTGCGCACCATACTGGGATATCACCTGATCGCCCATCGCGGCGATCAAGTCAGTCACCTCGATCCGTACACCCTGCAGCTGATAGAGCCGCCCACAGACGAAGCGATAGCGCTGTTGGTCAAGGATGCCACCGAACAAAACCGCTCCCGTTACGGAGAGATTATCTCGGTTGAAGATAGCGTTGTTACAACAGATACAGGGGTGGTCATAACCCTGGACTGGGATCGATTAAGCCTGAGGCAGCAGGGGAACGATTCACGGTGGTTGAATACGCTGTATAAAATACACTATCTGCAGTGGCTGGGAGATGCCACGGCGAACAAGGTATTTGGCGTTTTGGGACTGACGCTGTTATTCGGACTCATAGGACTAGGGCTGTACAGCTACGCAAGAAAGGGCCCTTCATAGTCTATGACTCAGCGAAGCCCAGCCCGTGTGGTCACTCAATAAGCATGGGCGGTGGTCTGACTTCCTGCCCAGAATCAGGGTAACCGCCGGTTTCGCACGAGTGCCAGGTGGATGAGTTGGCGGGCGATGATAGATTGACAGCATGAGTGAACACATCACACGGCTTCTCGCTATTGAAGAGATCAAGGCCCTGAAGGCGAAGTACTTCAGGTGTTTAGACACCAAGGACTGGGAGGGTCTTGGCGAGTGCTTCTGCGATGATCTCGATGCAGATTTTACCGCCGCTCCCGGGCCCCATACCTCAAGCAGAGCTGAGTATCTCGCCATGATTCAGAAGGCGCTCAAGTATGCCGAGACGGTGCATTACGGGCATATGCCTGAAATCACGGTGTTGGATGCGAGTGCTGCCCGCGGTGTCTGGGCAATGCAGGATATGGTAAAAATGCCTGCAATGACGCTGACCGGATTCGGTCATTATCACGAGGAGTATCGGCTTGAGGACGGGCAGTGGCGGATCAGCCGCATACTCCTGACCCGCCTGATGCTGGATATGGAAGAGCGCTCAGCCTAGGAAGCTGCGGCGCTCATTGTCGTTGGTTCTGAACACGCCGCCCAGTGCCTGAGTGCGGGTCGATGAGCTGGCGTCCATAACGCCCCGCGATTTCACGCAGTAATGGGTGGCCTGCACCAGCACCGCTACGTCATCGGTTTCCAGTAGGGTTTGCAGGGCGACCTGAATCTGCCGGGTCAGTCGCTCCTGCACCTGCGGGCGGCGGGCAAAGAAGCGCACGAGGCGATTGATCTTGGACAAGCCAATAACGCGCTCGTTGGGCACATAGGCCACGCGGGCAAACCCATCGATGGTCACAAAGTGGTGTTCGCAGGTGGAGATGAGTTCAATATCATCAATCAGCACCATTTCATCCACACCCATCTTGTTTTCGATGGAGGAAATCTTGGGAAATGTGCCGTAGTCCAGCCCGGCAAACAAATCATTGAGGTACATGCTGGCCATGCGGTGGGGTGTTTCGCTCAGGCTGTCATCGCGCAGGTCCAGGCCGAGCACGTTCATGATGTCGGTGAACGATTGCTGCAGGCGTTTGTACTGTTCTTCAGAGCTGAGCCCGTTGGCTACCAGCGGAGTCTCCAGGCCGTGAGCAATCAGCGCCTCGCGTACGGCGAGTGCTTCAGGGGAGAAATCGGCTTCCCTGTTCAGGGCCGGGGAGGTAATCGCATTCATGCTCGGGTCCTTAGTTTGTTTGTTTGAAGATACGCACTTCCACTGTAATCAGATTGCTGGATAACTGGGAAGAGCCCGGATTCTGCCTGTGGTTGCGTTGCTTGGCCACTATTTTATTGGCCAAAAAAAAAGCTCCCGGGGGAGTGACCACCCGGAAGCCTCGTGTGAAATCTGTAGCCGTTATTCAGCGCGTAGCTTGAGGAACGGATTAACGGCGCGGTATTTCCAATCGGTAAATTTGATCGGCGCATCCAGTACGCCGATACAGATGCAGTCGCCGTCCTGGTCAGCGGTCGGGTTGTGCTGATGCGACGCGTCGCGGAACAGGAAATCGCCCTGGGTATAGTGGCCCTCGTCGTCAGAGAAACCGCCCTCCAGTACCAGTGTCAGTTCATTACCCTTGTGCGTGTGGGTAGGAATCGTGCCGCCGGCCTTAATGTGATACAGCGCAAACTCATTGTCCTGATCGCCCGTACGCAGGCGGCTGATGCGCAGATTAGAGCTAATGCGCTGCCATTCCAAATCGTGGTAGTCACGGTGCATGAGACGCTGCACCAGCGAAGGATAGCCGTCCTCAGTTTGCGCCGGTGGTGCGTAACGCAGTGGTTCCGGCTCTTCGTCAATTCGGGCAAACACGGTGCTGAGCAACGAGTCGTCTACCTGCTTTGGCGAAAGATCCTCAAACATGGCGGCGGCCATTTTTTGAAGCTTGTGCACGGTGCGTTTGCACTGGTCGCAATAATTCAGGTGAAGTGAGATACATACGGACTGCGCCAGCGGCAGCGTGCCTGCGGCGTATTCGTTCAACAGTCGTGTGTCTGGGTGATGCATAGCCATGGTCAATGTCTTTCAGCTGTCAGTTGTAGTTTTTTCATTGCAAGCCGCACGCGCGATTTAACCGTACCGAGGGGGAGGTCAAGTTCCTCGGATACTTCGCTGTGCGATTTGCCCTCCATGTATACCTTGGTGAGAATCAGCGACTGTTCATGAGGCAGTTGCTGCAACATATCTCTCACTTTGGCTTCGTCGCGCTTTTGTTGCACGGCGGTAAAGAGCTCTTCAGTGTCGGTCTCGCTGTCCGGCCAGATGTCGTCGGCACTGAGCGGCGTGTCAAACTTCTGCAGGCGCCGGTACATGTCGGTGCGGCAGTTACGTGCAATGGTGTAAATCCAGGTGCTGGCTGCGGCCTTGTGCGGGTTGAATGCACTCGCCTTCTGCCAAACCTTGATCATCACTTCCTGGACCAGTTCTTCCGCGTGGGCCGCCGCGAGGGCAGAGCCATTAATTGCGAATGCCTTGATCAGCGGGGCGAAATGACCAAACAACCGAGAAAACGCTTCTCGATCCTGATTGTCTGCAACAAGTTGCAGGCACTGGCTCCACTCATCATCTCTGCGACCGGTTGAATCTATCCCGATGCTGCTGGCCATAGGTGCCTTAGCTCCCGTGTAAGTCACTGATTTTTATCCAAGTCTAGCACGTATGTCTCAAAGTACGCGCGATCTTTTATTCTGGATCACCCCTTGTCCAATTTTCTTCCAGTATTGATCCGCAAGCCGTTGATTCGCGTAAACATCCTTGAATTTCACAGGGTTAATGCAGGGAGCCTATGAAAGTAGCGGTGATTGGTTCTGGTATATCGGGTCTGGCATGCGCCCATTACCTCAATAGAAACCACCAAGTTCATGTGCTGGAGCGCGAGCAGCGCATCGGTGGCCACACCGCGACGGTGGACGTTGCCCTCGGAGGACGCCGCTATGCGGTAGATACCGGCTTCATCGTTTACAACGATTGGACCTACCCAAACTTTATTGCCCTGTTGGACGAACTGGGCGTCAGTAATAAGGCAACGCGCATGAGTTTCAGTCTCAGTGATCGAGACAGCGGGCTCGAGTACGCCGGTTCCAGTCTCAATACCCTGTTCGCCCAGCGGAGCAATCTGGTGTCGCCCAGGTTTCTGCGCATGGTCCGCGATATCCTTCGCTTTAATAAGGAATCTGTGGCAGATCTGGAGGCCGGCGGACTCTCGCCGGGTATGACTCTGGGGGAGTACCTCGCCCAGAAGCGCTACAGTGACGCATTCCGCGACTACTACCTGGTGCCGATGGGTTCTGCCATCTGGTCGGCAGACGTGCAGGTCATGCTGGATTTTCCGCTGGAGTTCTTTGTTCGTTTCTTTGCCAACCATGGCCTGCTCAATATCCGCAACCGCCCGCAGTGGCGTGTGGTTGAGGGCGGCTCCAGGGAATATTTGAAGCCCTTGGTAGACTCATTCCGTTCGAGGATTCGCACGGGCGTAGAGATCGATGGGGTGAAGCGTACCGTCGGCGGCGCTGAAGTTTACTTCAGTAATGGCAGGAAAGAGCAATTCGACGCGGTGGTATTTGCCTGCCACAGTGACCAGGCGCTCAAGCTCCTGCTCGATCCCAGCGATACCGAAGTCGAGATACTCAGCGCGATACCCTACCAGAGCAATGACGTGGTGCTGCATACTGACACCACGCTCCTCCCTGCCAACCCCCTGGCTTGGTCCTGCTGGAATTACCTGCGCAAACCCGATTGCGAGCGGGCGACGCTCACGTACAATATGAATATGTTGCAGGGAATTGATGCCCCGGAGACGTTTTGCGTGACGCTTAATGACAGCGAAGTCATCAACCCGCATAAGATTTTGGGCAGGTTTAGTTACGATCACCCAGTATTTACCGTTGAGGGCATGGCGGCCCAACAACGATGGGATGAAATTAATAGCGATACAACCTGGTTCTGCGGTGCGTATTGGCGCAATGGTTTCCACGAAGACGGTGTGGTTTCGGCGATGCGTGTAGCCCAGGCCCTTGATGGCGGCGAGAATGTGGTCGCAAATCTGGGCAGCGCCGCTTGAACAGTGCGCTGTATAGCGGCTGGGTACAGCACCGGCGCCTGACCGGCAAGGGGCACAGCTTCCGCTACCGGGTTTTTATGCCTTTTCTGGATCTGGACGAATTGCCGCAATTGCTGGCTCGCGCGCCAGGATGGTCAGCCAAGCGGCCAGCGCTGGCACGGTTTCGTCGCGAAGATTTTCTCGGTGATCCCCGGGTGCCGCTCAAAGAAGCGGTCATCGCAGAAGTCGAACGCTTCAGCGGTGAATCCTTTTCTGGTCGGGTGTGTATGCTGGCCAATCTCAGGTACTTCGGTTACCTGATCAACCCTATCAGCTGCTACTACTGCTTCGACGAAGAGGGTGTGCTCCGCTACACGGTCGCTGAAGTGACAAGCACCCCCTGGGATCAGAGCCACGCCTACGTGCTACCTGCGGGTGGCCGGCCTGGTTGGCAGGAAACCGAATTTGACAAAGCCATGCACGTCTCGCCCTTTATGCCGATGGACATGCGTTATCGGTGGCGCGCCAATGTCCCGGGTGAGAAATTGGTGCTGCACCTGGCCAATCTGCGTCGCGGCAGCAAAGAGTTTGACGCCACGCTGCACCTTGAGCGTCAGCCTGCGACGCCCTGGAATTTTGCCCGCCACCTGCTGCTGTATCCCTTTATGACTGCTCAGGTCGCCCTCGGCATTTACTGGCAGGCCCTGCGCCTCTGGCTAAAGGGTGTGCCCTTTATTCCCCATCCCCACGTTTCCAAGAGCGAGAAATTGTATGAGTAATCCTAGTGTCCGCTTTGTCCGCCTCCCGACTCTACGCGAGCACTGGCGCGGTGGAGCTTTTTCCCGCCGTATCGTCATGCGAATGTTGGAGGGAATCAGCACTGGAACGCTTACTGTGGTGGAAGAGGGCAGCCGCCGGGTGTTTGGCCCGGGCAACGGTCCCGAGGCGGTGGTTCACGTGCACTCTGAAGAGGTGTTTGCCAGCCTGTTGCGCTCGGGTATTGTTGGTTCCGGGGAAGCGTATATGCAGGGGCTGTGGAGCTCGCCGGATCTGGTGGCGGTCATTCGCCTGTTCAGTGCCAATATGCAGGCCATGCAGACCATTGACAGCAATGCTTCCTGGTCCAAGAAGTTGGTGCGCAAGCTGATGCATATTGGGAATGCCAACAGCAAAACAGGTTCGGCGCGCAATATTTCGGCCCACTATGATCTGGGCAATGATTTCTTCAGCCTCTTTCTCGATCCAACCATGATGTATTCCGCTGCGGTGTACCCCCGTGCTGACGCAGAGTTGGAAGAGGCTGCTGTGCACAAGCTGGATCTACTCTGTCAGCAGCTGGAACTGACGCCAGAGGATCACCTGCTGGAGATCGGTACGGGATGGGGCGGCATGGCAATTCACGCCGCCACGCATTACGGCTGTAAAGTAACGACCACCACGATCTCCCAAGAACAGTACGAGTACGCGCGTGACAAGGTTGCGGCGGCGGGCCTACAGGAGCAGGTCGAAGTGCTGTGTCGGGACTACCGCGAATTGCAGGGTCAGTACGACAAGCTGGTGTCGATTGAAATGGTCGAGGCAGTCGGCCACCAGTACTACGGTGAGTATTTCAGCCGCTGCAGTCATCTTCTCAAGCCCGGTGGCTTGTTTGCCATGCAGGCCATTACGGTACAGGACCAGCGCTATAGTCAGGCCCGCGACAGTGTCGACTTCATCAAGCGCTATATCTTCCCCGGTGGTGGCCTGCCGTCTATTGAAGTCATTTCAGGACATCTGGCCCGCGACACAGATTTACAAATCGTTAATCTCAGGGATATTACTCTCGACTATGCCCGTACGCTGGCCGACTGGCGCGAGCGCTTTCTCGCCGCGCGTGAGGAGGTGACAGCGCAGGGATTTGACCGCACCTTTGAGCGCATGTGGGAGTTCTACCTGTGCTATTGCGAGGGTGGCTTCCGCGAGCGCATCATCAGTACCGTGCAAATCACCATGGCCAAGCCGGGCTATCGTTTTCAGCAATGAGCGACGTGGCCCGCAAGGTAGTCAATGGCACGCTGTTCAACCTGTGCTGGTTTGCCGCGGTCATGCTGCACCATGACCTCTGGTCGTGGGTGGCAACATTCGCTTACCTGGTCTTGCATGTGGCCGTGTTCCGTCCCGCGCGAGCTGAGGTACAGCTGATTGCTCTGGTGACCGTTGGCGGCTTCCTGCTTGACCAGATCATGTTTGCCAGCGGGGTGCTGCTTACGGCCAGCGGTGCGCCGCCGTTTTGGCTCTCGGCCCTGTGGCCGGCCTTTGCCAGTACCCTGAGCCATGCCTTTGCGGGCCTGCGTGAGCACCTGTGGCTGGCGGCAGTTATAGGTGGAGTGGGTGGCTATGGCAGCTATCGTCTGGGCGCCAGCCTCAGCGATGTGTCGTTGGCGGCACCAGCGCTCAGTGCCACTGTGCTGATTGCTGCCTGGGCGATACTGTTTCCATTGCTGTTGCTGTTGGCGCAGTACCTGGTGCAACGTTTGGCAGGGGAGAGTGATCATGCGCGCGGCACTTGCTAGTCTCATAGTTGCAACGTGGGTGGGTGGCGCTTCGGCCACCGCGATCACCCCCGATATTGTTGGTGAGGCGCGTTCTCCGGATGGCGACGAGTTGCTTTACCGCGAACTGCATCACTGCAACGCCGATGGCCGTTTGTGTGAAATTACCTATGTCGATCCCGACGGCGAGACCATTGGCGTAAAGTCACTGGATTACACCCTCGCGCTGCCCGCACCTATGGTGAGCATGCACGATATCCGGCGCGGGCGAACCATGACTACGCCGCAGATCATAGAGCCGGGTGTGGTTGTCGATGCGGGTTTCGACAATTATGTCCGCGAGCGCTGGGACGATTTGCGCACCGGTGACGGGGTGACGTTTCCGTTCCTCGTACTGGGGCGCAACAAGCCCTTGATGATGCGCGCGGTGAATATCCCCAATAGCTGTGACGATGGCATGACCTGCTTGTCGGTAACACTGGACGCGTGGTGGCTGTCGATGCTGGTCAAGCCGATAGAGCTTGCTTACGACAGTGAGCGGCGCCTGGTCATGTTTGCCGGCGTCAGTAATATTCCCGATGAACGGGGAAAAGGTCAGGACGTCGTCATCCGCTACCGTTACGCTGATTGACGAATCGTGTCCCAGGCCGCGAGGGCTGCAGCCCTGGCGTCACTGTGATCAACAATCGGTGGCGGATAATCGGGCGCGAGTAGCGGTGCGGTCCACGGCTTGTGGACCTGCTTGCTATCCAGCTCCCTCAGTTCGGGTACCCACTTCCGTAGATACGCCCCAGCGCCGTCGAATTTCTCACTCTGCAGTATGGGGTTGAAGACCCGAAAGTAGGGCGCGGCATCCAGTCCGCAGCCTGCCACCCATTGCCAGCCACCGCTGTTGTTAGCGAGGTCTGCGTCTACCAGCTGATCCCAAAACCAGCGCGCGCCCCATTGCCAGGGAATGAGCAGGTGCTTGCACAAGAATGACGCTGCCACCATGCGCACGCGATTGTGCATAAACCCGGTGGCAGCAAGCTCGCGCATGCCGGCATCCACCAGTGGATATCCTGTCTGGCCCGCCCGCCACGCGTCGAACAAATCCTCCCGGGGCGACCAGGGAAACGCGCGGAACGGCTCTCGCAGCGCCACTTCTGGCATGGTGGGGTGCGCGTAGAGTTGATGGTAGTTGAACTCCCGCCACGCCACTTCCGACAGGAACCCATCGGCTTCTGGTCCCAGGCACGCCGCGGCGTGCCAGACCTGCTGCGGCGACACCTCGCCGAAATGAAAATGGGGCGAAAGGCGTGAGCAGGCGTCTTCGGCAGGCAGGTTGCGTTGGGCATCGTAGTGCTGCACGTGACGTTCGAGAAACATCTGCAGGCGGCGCTGGGCGCCCGCTTCACCGGGCTCCCAGGGCTGGGTCATGGCTGCGTTGTAGTCTTGATCGCCTAAGATCAGGTTCCATTTGTTTGATGCAAGTGATCGTAATCCGCCGTCGTGGAAGCTCGATGCGGCTGGCGCAGGTAAGGGGGTGGCTATCTTGCACTGGCGCAAACGTCGCCAGAAGGGTGTGTAAACCTTGTAAATACCACCGTCGGGGCGGCGCAGTGCTTCGGGATGAACAAGGCTCGCACCGGGGTAGGTGTGCATCTCAACGCCCTGCTGCTGGAGCAGTTCGCGGGTGAGCTGATCTGTCTGGCGTCCCCAGGGTTCGTAGCGTTCGCTGCAAAACACAGCGCTGGCCCCGGTGGTCCTGGCCAGTGAGGCCAGCGTCTCGGCCGTATCGCCCCTGAGGACGACAAATTGGCTACCCAATGCGCTAAAGGCCGCTTCAAGCGACGCGAGGCTGTGATGCAGCCACCAGCGGCTGGCGGTGCCCGGTGCCCAGGCTCCCGGACTATCGTCATCGAGAACAAAACACGGAATCACCTTGCCCTGGGCGGCCGCGGCTTGCAGGCCGGGTAGATCGTCTAGGCGCAGATCACGTCGATACCAGTAAATGACCGGTGCAGTCACGGCGCTGCCCGGCGCCGTGAGGCGCGGATTTGCGGCCTGAACCCATCGAGGTACTGCATCAGGCGCTGTCGCTCCAGTTCGTCCTCGCGGGTTTTGGTGTTCAGATAGAGTGGCTGTGGCTGTCGGTCCAGCAGCAATTCGCCGCTGAGCTCGGCGGCTTCGGGGGCGACGGCCTGCCAGATAATGGTATCGGCGCCTTCTTCTGGGGTGCGCAGAATATGTCTGGTCAGGCGGTGAAAACGGGGCAGGGAGTCCCGGACGCCGGGAGTGTCTGCCCAGCCCGGATGCATGGCGTTAACGGTAATGCCGTCCTCGGCCCATTCTTCTGCCCAGTGTTGGGTCACGATCATCAGCGCCCGCTTGGCCTGGGCGTAGGCGACAGGCCCGGAGTAGTCGGTACCGCTGGTGTCCTGCAGGGCCGCTGTGCTCAGGCGCTGGGTGTACATGCCACCAGAGACCACATTGATGACTCTGGAATCTTCCCTGCCTGCGAGCAATGAGTGTAGTCCCAGGGTGAGCATCCACGGTGAGAGCAGTAGCAGTGCGGTACTGCGTTCATGCCCTTCCTCGGTCAGGCCATGCTCCGGAAACAGGGCGCCGGCGTTGTTGATCAAGACGTCGATGGGTTCGCCGCGCTTGCGCAGTCGGTTAACGAGCGCCTGGGTGTCACCCAGCAAACTCAGGTCTGCCACTTCAATGCGGATGTTCTGATTATCTGTCTCGGCAGTGAGCGTCTCGCGCAGCGCCTCACCCCGCTCGGCATTGCGAATCACCAGGGTCAGGTGCGCGCCGCGCGCGGCCAGATCTCTGGCTGTGGCAAGGCCTAGCCCTGCGGTCGCGCCTGTCAGGACGATGTGGCGGTCACGTATGTCCGCAGACATGGGCGCGAAATTCCCCTTGGCACGCCGGTACCCGAGCTTGGAGAACCGCGCAACAGAGGCGATGGAAGCAAGTCCCGACAGGCTTTCAGGGGCAGTGTCGGGTGCTTCAGGTATCTCCTCTAGCGCCGCGCGCAGACCTTCTACCGACGCCTTGCCCATACGCTGCAGGCCGGGCTGGGCGATGGCTGCACCTGAGCGCAGCAGTGCCGAGAATTCGAAGGCGGCCTGATAGATGATTTCTGTCTGCTCGCCCTTGGGCACAAAAGTGATCGTGTCTTCCACCGTGAAAAGGCGACTATGGCCGACCAGCACCAGGCGCTCGGGAGGTTGAAACTCCAGTATTTCATAGGACAGGTCGACAGAGCCCACAGGCAGCTTACAGTTCACCAGAAAACGGGTGCCTAACCCCACTGGGCCATCGGTCAGTTTGCGGGCGGTACGCACGGTACTGTCCCACTCAGCCGTGGTGGTAAAATCGGCCACGTAGGTAAAGGCCTCGTCAGGGGTGCGATTAACGCGGATGATTTCGCGCAATGTGGTCATAGGTGTATCCCGATGGTTTCAGCTCCGATTAAGGGTTAATACGCACACTGGCCCGGCTTGGCTTACTGCAAGTGTTCCAGTAGCCGTTCTGGTCCTAGATCGACTAAACTGGCCAATTATTGAGCAGAACAACAAGGTGTAATCATGACTGCCGCACAAGAGAATATCGACAACCCCACCGCTGCGATGCTGCGCGAGCATTTTGACCTCCAGCGCCAACATTACCTGGATGCCCCCAATCCCAGTTACGACGAGCGCAAGCAAGACCTGCAAAACCTCAAGCGCATGATTTCCGAGAACGCAGAGGCGATTATTGCCGCCATCAGCTCTGACTACGGTAATCGCTCCCGCCATGAATCCCAGTTTGCCGAGATCATTTCAGTGACCGACGGTATCCAGGATGTCGTCAAACACCTCAAAAAGTGGATGAAGGTCCAGAAACGCCACGTGGACCTGCAGATGTTTCCCGGTGGCAAAAACCGCGTGATTCCCCAGCCGTTGGGCGTGGTTGGCATGATCGTGCCCTGGAATTTTCCAATTAACCTGAGTTTTATGCCCCTGGCCGCGGCATTTGCTGCCGGCAACCGCGCCATGGTCAAAATGTCCGAAAACAGCATTCACCTGACGCGCCTGCTGATGGATATTTCGCCCAGGTACTTTCCCCTTGAAAAGCTGCGCTTTTTTGAGGAAACCGGCGGCGTGGGGATCGAGTTCTCTAAGATTTCCTTCGACCTGATTATCTTCACCGGATCCGGGCAGACAGGTAAGTCCGTCATGGCTTCGGCGGCGCAAAACCTGACGCCGGTGGTCTTGGAACTGGGCGGCAAGGCGCCTGCGGTTATCGACCGTGATTACGACCTTGAAAAGGCGGTCGGCCGGATCATGTTCGTGAAGCAGTTCAATGCGGGCCAGATCTGCACCAACGTAGACTACGTTTTCGTGCACGAAAGTCAGCGCGATGAATTCGTGAAGTTGGCCAGCGCTTATGCCGCCAAACATTGCCCGGATATCGAACACACCGACTACACCTCACTGATTGATGATCGCGCCATGGCGCGCATCACGGATACGCTGGAAGACGCCCGTGAAAAAGGCGCGACCATCGTCAATTTGTGCGGTGACCAGCCGGCTAACCCTGCCACGCGCAAGTTCCCGATGACGGCCGTCATGGATACCACGCCGGACATGACCATCCGCAACCGGGAGACCTTTGGACCGCTGTTGATGGTGATGACGTACAAGGAACATCAGGAGGTCGTGGACTACGTGAACAGCCACGACCGTCCGCTGGCCCTGTATCCCTTTACCAACGATCGCAAACTGCAGGACATGTACATCGAACGGGTGATGTCTGGCGGTGTGACCGTCAACGATGCCCTGTTCCATGTTGCCCAGCATGACATTCCCTTCGGTGGAGTCGGGCCCAGTGGTATGGGGCACTACCACGGACGCGAGGGCTTCGAGACGTTCTCCAAGATGCGCCCAGTGTTCTATCAGGCGGGTTTCTCTGCGATGCAGTACCTGCGCCCACCCTATGGCAAGTTCGCCACCCGGGTGTTCGACTTCCTGATGAAATTCAAAGGCTGACCAGACCGATGTAGTGATTTGCAAAGCCCGCTCCATGAGCGGGCTTTTTTCGTTTCAGGCCTCGCTGACAATATCGCGGTAGGCAAACCAGGTAGCGTGCCCGAGCAGGGGCACAACGAACACCATACCCAGCAGACGAGTGCCGAAGCCAAAGGCTACCAGGGCAATGATTAGCCCTGCCCAGACCAGCATGGCGGGGAAGTCCCGCAGTGCCACTTTCAGGCTCATGCGCATAGCGGTACCGGCGTCGACATGGCGATCGATAATCATAGGTACGCTGACCACTGAAAGCAGAAAGACGCCGGTAGCAAGCACTATAAAGGTCGCGGTATAGGTGGTTGTTTGCAACGGCGTGAGATGGCGTGCCACGTCGCCCCAGACAGTCGTCTCGATGGCAGGCGCAATCTGTCCCGTGCCGTTATAAAGAAACAGCGCGGCAAGTGCGAAGCCTCCCAGCGATACAAATACCAGCACCTGGGCAAACATCATCAGGCTGGCGCGATTGCGTGAGAGTGGCGCCAGTGAGCCACTGAAATCGCAGGGCTCGCCGTGATCCCTGCAGCGGCTTAACTCGCAAATGCCCGCGGTAATCACCGGGCCGATAACGAGAAATGCGCAGATCGCCGCTGCGATGTATAAAGGGTGTTGTTCGTAGGCGAGAATCAGGCTGCCCAGCATGGCAACGAGAGCGCCGTGGGCGAGGCTGGCGGGCCAGCTGTGGATAAGAGAATCCCAGCCCTCCATCAGCCACACGAAGGGACGAGTAGCGGGTACGTGATGTACAGGGAACATCTCGGCAGATTCATGAACGCGGCTCATGGCGGTTCCTCCCTCTCCTGAGAATTATAGATGTCGGCCCGTACTCCGCTAGAACGAAAGCGCCTGTCGCTTGCTTCCACTATGGTCGAATGGTAATAAGCCAGCAGATGAAGATAGGCGGTCTGCGCGTATCAACCCCGGGAGTGACAACATGGATAATCTGGACAGGTGGCGTGAGGCCGCACAAGCGGTCCATTGGTTCAAGACGCCGCAACAGGTGCTGGATGATAGCGAGCCGCCGTTTTATCGCTGGTTTCCCGATGGTCAGACCAACGCCTGTTACAACGCCCTGGATGTGCATGTGGCCGAGGGCAGGGGCGAGCAGACGGCCCTGATCTACGATAGCCCGGTGACCGATACCTGCCGCCGTTACACTTACACGCAGTTACTGGATCAAGTGGCGCGCTTTGCCGGCGTGCTGGCCGACCACGGTGTAGGCCGTGGTGACAGGGTTATCGTGTATATGCCTATGGTGCCCGAGGCGCTGATTGCCATGCTGGCCTGTGCCCGGTTGGGGGCGGTTCACTCTGTCGTTTTTGGCGGTTTCGCCAGCAATGAACTGGCAGTGCGCATTGACGATGCTACGCCAAAACTGATTGTGTCCGCCTCCTGTGGCGTCGAACCCAATCGCATCGTGGCCTACAAACCGCTGCTCGACGCTGCCATCGAGCTTGCCCAGCACAAGCCAGATAACTGCGTTATTTTGCAGCGGCCGATGCAGCCGGCCGAGTTGATCGCCGGCCGTGATGTGGACTGGACGCAGGCAATGGCAGACGCGAGAGCCGTACCCTGCACACCGGTGGCAGCGAACGATCCCTTGTACGTTCTTTACACGTCAGGCACGACAGGGCAGCCCAAAGGGGTTGTGCGCGATACGGGCGGCTCTATCGTCGCCCTGAAATGGAGCATGAAAGCCATTTACGACGTCGAGCCCGGCGACGTGTACTGGGCTGCTTCGGATGTGGGATGGGTGGTGGGCCATTCCTATATTGTGTACGGGCCGTTGTTTAGCGGCTGCGCCACGGTGATCTACGAAGGTAAGCCGGTAGGTACCCCGGATCCTGGAGCTTTCTGGCGCGTCATCGAAGACTATCAGGTCAAGGTGCTATTCACGGCACCTACAGCCTTTCGCGCCATCAAGAAAGAGGACCCGGCCGGCAAATATCTCCAGCAATACAATGTGTCGAGTCTGCGCTCGCTGTTTCTGGCCGGCGAACGCTGTGATCCGAGCACCCTGGCCTGGGCGCAGCAGCAACTTAAGGTGCCCGTTATCGACCATTGGTGGCAGACTGAAACCGGTTGGCCGATTTGTGCCAACTGCCTGGGCATTGAAGCGCTGCCCATAGTGCCGGGATCGCCCGCAAGGCCAGTGCCTGGCTATTACGTGCAGGTACTGGATGGCAATGGCGAGCAGGTTTCCGCAGGCGAAATAGGCGCGCTGGTCGTCAAGTCGCCGCTGCCTCCGGGTACGTTCACAACACTCTGGCAGGCTGAAGAGCGTTACCAAAGTGCGTACTTCGCGCGCTATCCGGGCTATTATGAAACCGGTGATGCTGGCTATATCGACGCCAACGGCTATGTGTTTGTTATGGCGCGTACCGACGATGTGATCAATGTTGCCGGGCATCGGCTGTCAACAGGCGCGATGGAAGAGGTGCTGGCGGAGCATCCGGATGTGGCCGAGTGCGCGGTGGTAGGGGTTGCCGACCCTATGAAGGGACAGTTACCCCTGGGATTACTGGTGCTTAATGCAGGCGCAGAGCGCGCTACCGCTGATGTGGTGAGGGAAAGTCTGCAGTTGGTGCGCGATAAAATTGGCCCCGTGGCCGCTTTCAAATTGTGTACGGTCGTCGAGCGCCTGCCCAAGACCCGCTCGGGTAAAATCCTGCGCGGTACCATGCGCAGCATCGCCGATGGCGAGCCCTGGAAAATGCCCGCTACCATCGATGATCCCGTCATTCTCGACGAGATCACCGAGGCACTGCGGACACTGGGCTATGCAGCCTGACTCGTGGCGAAAGCGTCTAGCGACAATCCCGCTGCAGCCACTTGAGAAGCAGACCGGTGAGCTGCAGGCGGTTCTCTGAGAAAGAGTGGTCACCGGGAATCAGGTGCGACTCTACTTTGAAACCAGGCAGTTTCTGGTAGGCCTCAATCACCGGCAGTGTCATGCTTTGCGCCGGTGTGACATCATCTTGCTCTCCCACGACGAATAACACTGATTTGTTTTTCAGGCCTGGGCCAAAGGCACGGGTATCCAGCGCCTGCAGGGGCGCTCCACGCAGTTGCTCGAGCAACTGTGCTCCGCCAAAGTTATTGAGCATGAACAGGCTGTCAGCGTAGGCGGTCAGGCGCAGGGCGTTATCGTCTTCTACGGCCATGCCGAGTTGCCAGAGCCCGGGGTTTGCCGGTGCCATGGCCCCTACACAGCGCAAGTCTTCGATCTGACTGCCCGCGGCAAGCGCGGTGTAGCCGCCAAGGGAGTGGCCTAATAGCGAGATCTTGCCCGGATCTACCCGCAACGCGCTGGCCTGTTGCGGTTGCCGCAAATAGTCGACAACGGCAGCGGTGTCGTCATCGAGGGTCAGAATGGAGTAGTCGCCCTCAGCACCCCAGGCACCGCGATAGTGAAAGAACAGGGTGTTAAAGCCCTGCCGGCGAAGCTCCTGGGCGATATCGAGATTTTTTTCGTTGCCTGGGAAGCCATGCAGCATCAGCACCGTGGGGTGCGGTCCGGGGCCGTTGGCCAGATAAATATGGCCTGGCAGGCGGTTGCCGTCGCTTTCAATGGCCAGCTCGACGATGGCGGGCGGGAACTCGGGATTGGGGGTGGGGTCGTCTGCAGCCGTCACTGACAGTGCGACCAGATATGCCAATGAACTGATAAGCCAGGGCATTGCTTTCATTGTTATCTCCTGTGGGTGGCGAGGTTATTCTGGGAGCGCTGTCTGGTTCTGTCTACTGGTTTATTGTTCATATCGCGCGCGCGAGCGCTGATCCGTGGCACAATGTCTTGCGTAGGAAAACTCGTTCTGCTCAAATGCAAAGCGCGACAACAATTATAATAAGGAGATCCAGGGTGCTACGCCTCAATCGTCTTTTTTTGCTCAGCCTGCTGGCGCTGGTAACGGCTGCCTGTTCCGATTCAGATTCCAGTGACAGACCGCCAGTACCGCCGCCTGAACCAGTGCAGCCGGCGTTTGACTTTGCCGCAGTGGATGAACGTATGCAGCAGTTCGTGGATGAGGCTGCAGATTTTGATGGCGTTTCCTACATTCTGGTAGACGCCCAGTGGGGCGTTATCCACAAACAGGCTTTCGGTGATCACACTGAGGACCTCGTCACCCAGCTGGCTTCCGGTAGTAAAGTGCCCGCCGTAACGCTGCTCATGGCCATCGATGGCGATGAAAGCCTGAACTTCTCTGTGTCGGATCCCATTGGTCAATATCTGCCCTGGGATGGCCTGTTCGCCGATCGTACGACGGAGCAGCTGCTCAGTAACACCTCGGGCATGGTGGGCCTTACGGATATTCTGGCAGACACCGTGACTTACTGGCCGCTTGCCTGCCAGTTCTTCCCTGAAGGAACACTGCAGGCCTGTGCCGAGACACTCTATGTAACCGATGTCCCGGGTATCGTACCTGCCGGCACGGAATACAATTATGGTGGCAGCCAGTGGCAACTGGCAGGCGCTGTGGCAGAGATTGCGACCAACTCCAGTTGGTCGCAGGCCTTCGATGCCTATATTGCCCAGCCCTGTGAGTTGGAGGTTATGCAGTTCGGCAATCCGTGGAGTAACTTTGAAAGCTTCGACGGCAACCCCGACAGCCTGCAGGGCAAGGACAATCCCAATATTGAAGGCGGGGCGATCAGTGACCTCGACGATTACGCGAAAATGCTGATGCTGCATCTCAATGACGGCATGTGTGGCGGCAACCAGGTGCTGGCACCCGGCGCTACCGCTTTTATGCGTGAAGATCGTGGCGGCGAATTCGGCACGCCCTATGGCATGGGCTGGTTTATCTCAGTGCCCGAAGATGGTTCGGAACCCACACTGTTCACAGATCCCGGCCTGTTTGGCCACACCGCCTGGGTCGACATTGAGCGCGGTATTGGTGGCTTTGTGGCGGTCGATACCTATGCGCTGGGTACCTCTGGCCCGGTCAGGGAACTGGTGGACGGTGAGATCATAGAGATGATCGCGGCAGAGGTTGACCGCGCTCGAGCCGAGCAATAATTGACCCCAACCAGGGTTAGTCGCCAGCGAGCGACACCTGGTTATTGCCTTTCTCTGAGGCACTGCTGAGCGCGCTCTGGGCGCGCTCTATATCTTCCTCGATCGCTTCTTCGCTCACCCACTGGGCAACCCCGGCGGAGATCGTAATGCGTAAGGTGGCGTCGTCATAACTGAAGCGTGTCGCTTCGACAACTTCGCGAAACCGCTCTG
Organism: Halioglobus japonicus; assembly: GCF_001983995.1. Lineage (NCBI taxonomy): Bacteria > Pseudomonadati > Pseudomonadota > Gammaproteobacteria > Cellvibrionales > Halieaceae > Halioglobus > Halioglobus japonicus. The sequence continues at coordinate 2,205,795 of NZ_CP019450.1, forward strand.
CCTGAATCTCACCGCTTTCCTCATCCGAATCCGGCAGGACGGCCAGAAAGGTGCCATCTCCGCGATAGCTGGCAACATCCTCCGTGCGCAAATCCTCGGCGAGTAGCGCGGCTATGTCGGCGACCACGCTGTTAGCACAGCCCTGGCCATAGGTGTTATCGAGTTGTGCCCACTCATCTACGGCAAACAGTGAGATACAGAGTGTGGTATCACAGCGCAGCGCACGGCTTATTTCAGCATTGACTCTGTGCTCGAGGCAGTGACCCGTCAGCAGAAACGGGTGAAGTCTGAAGTGTGAACGAGACATGGGGTTGCGATTCGCGGCCTATGGTTTCTGGAATGTCTGAACGGGTCCTGTCATCACTCCTTAAAGTAGACGCTTCGCCCCCAGAATTCTACTCGGCTGTTGCCTGGTAACTGCAGCAGCGTCGTTATTCAACCAGGCGGGTGCCGCCGTCCTCAAATACGATCTTGCGCTGTTTGTAGAGACCGCCCAGCGCCTGTTTGAATACTTTCTTACTGACTTTAAACGTCGCGTAAATGTCCTGTGGCGGGCTCTTGTCGCTCAGCGCGAGAAAGCCATCATTCGCCTGCAGCGCGGCCATGATCTGTTCGCCGACGCCGGCCATTTTGCCCTGGCTGAAACCGGGCTGGCTCAAGGTGAGATCGATCCGGCCGTCAGGGCGCACCCGCTTGATATACGCGTTTAAAACCTGCCCCTTGCGCACCCGTTGATAAAGTTCGTTGGCGTAGAGCAAACCCCAGAACTGGTGCTCAATAATGGCTTTGAAACCCATTTCGGTCTTGTCGGCGATCATGATGCTGACCGCCTGGCCAGTCTTGAATTCACGGGCTTCATCCTCAACCCAGTGATCAATGCGGTTGGAGCCTGCCAGACGGCCCTCGTTGTCCAAATAGAGATAAACGAGTGCGTGGCGCCCCTTAGACAGTTTGCTGGGTTGTTCCGCAAAGGGGATAAACAGGTCCTTACTCATGCCCCAATCAGCGAATGCCCCGAGATGATTGGCCTCGACGATTTCCAGCCAGGCAATTTCTCCCACCTGGGCAGCGGGCTTGCGGGTGGTGGGGACCGGGTCGCCCAATGAATCGAGAAACACAAACACTTCAAGCGAGTCGCCCGGCGCCAGGCCAGCGGGACTCTGGCGACGTGACAGCAACAGGCGGTCCGCGTCCAGACCGTCTAGAATCACGCCATGCTCGCCGGTCTCCAGGACCTCGAGCACATTGTAACGACCGATATTCAGTGTCTTGTTGTTCACAGTAACCTCACGGGGCGGTGACGGTGGCTGATTCAAGAATGACCCCACGCGCAGGCACGTCACGGCCGATGCCATTCACCGAGGTTGTGCGCTCGCCGGCAATGCCGTCCACTACTGCCATGCCGCTGATCACCCGGGCGAACACCGCATAGCCATCCGGATTATTGGCAGATCCATAGTCGAGGAAGGTATTGTCCACCTGATTAATGAAAAACTGGCTGGTGGCGCTGTTCGGGTCGCTGGTGCGCGCCATGGCCAGGGTGCCGCGTGTGTTGGAGAGCCCGTTGCTCGCTTCGTTGAGAATGGCAGGGCCCGGTTCCTTGGCTTCCCATTGCACACGGTCTAATACGTCCAGGCCCAGATAGGCGATCCAGCCCATCTGGATCATGAAATTGTTAATGGCCCGGTGGACCAGGGTCTGGTCGTAAAAGCCGGTGTTCACGTAGTGCAGGAAATTTGCCGCGGTGATGGGGGCTTCCCAGTTCAATGTTTCCAATGCCACCGTTCCGGTATCGAAGACCAGCGACACCTGGGTGCGATCAAACAGCGCCGCGGCATGTGTTGCCAGGGTGTCTTCCGGCTGACCGGCACGAATACCGTTGGCCAGCGCGTCCAGGCCAGCCAGGTCGCCGTGAAATTTATCGGTGTCCAGGTTGCGGTGAAAACGCAGTACGTCGCTGTAGTCGATCGTGCCATTCTGGTCGACATCACCCACGACCAGCGTCGCCGCTGCATCCAGTTGGGTGAGAATTTCTTCGGATTGCAGCGCATCAAATCCGGCATTGCGTACTTGCAGGTACAGGGCGTGGGTGAGGGCGGAAACCTTGAGGTTGCCTTCCAGAATACGCTCGCCGGAGACAATCGCGTGCCAGCTGCCCTGTACGGCCTCCGGGCTTTCGCTCAACCCTTGCTGTTGCAGCTGTGGGTCGTAGTCGACCCCGCCGGCCGCCGTGACGAGGTAGAGCGTGTCGGGGTCGATGTTTTCCAGCGCGGGCTGAGCGACGCCAACAGACAGCAGCTTGGCAAAATCGCTGACGTTCGCCCAGGTTTCCTCGCCCCATTGCTCGCGCAGGGTCGCCGCGTTCCAGGAGGTGGCTGTAGCCTGCACGTTACCAGGGAAGCGCAGGGGGGCAATGCTCAGCTCGGCATTGCCGACGCCGCCGTTGAGTTGAGTCTGAAAACAGCCGCTGAGGCACAGACAGACGAGGGCGGCCAGGAGGGTATGGCGAAGAGACACAGGCAACGAATTCCGTTTTGGGATAGAACGCGTATTGTGAGCGTGTTAACGTCCCCCGGCAACCAGAGCTTTGGAGAACACAATGACAACTACCACCGCGCAAATTATCAGTACCCTCGCAGAGGGCAAGCTTACTGTCGAGGTCGCTCAGACGGAGCTGCCTGAACCCAAGGGAAGCCAGATTCTGGTGAAGATGGAGGCGGCTCCGATTAACCCCTCTGATCTGGCCGTCCTTACCGGCCCCGCCGATCTCGCCGGTGCCGAGTACTCGCCCGGCAGGTTCGTGGCCGATATGCCAGAACCTTTTTACAGCGGTCAGAAGGCGCGCCACGGTATGCGTCTGCCAGTGGGTAATGAGGGGGCCGGTGAAGTCGTTGCCGCGGGCGATGACGAATACGCCCAATCGCTCATTGGCCAGCGAGTCGCCTGTGTGCCCGGTACGGCCTATTCAGAGTACTGTATTGCCGATGCGATGCTAAGCCTGCCCCTGGGTGAGCTCAGCTCAGAGCAGGGCGCTTCGGCGTTTGTAAACCCCATGACGGCCCTGGGTTTTGTAGAAACCGCCCGCGCGGCGGGCCAGAACGCGATTATTCACACGGCGGCGGCTTCCAATCTCGGCCAGATGTTGCTGAAGATCTGCCAGGAAGACGATATTGCCCTGGTCAACATCGTGCGCAAGTCCGAGCAGGCCGACATGCTGCGTGACATGGGCGCTACCCACGTGGTTAATTCTGCCGATGAGGATTTCTTCAGCCAGCTGTGTGCTGCCATTGAAGAAACCGATGCCTATTTTGGTTTCGATCCAATTGGTGGCGGTCAGATGACAGATACCTGTTTCCGGGCCATGGAGCAGGTTGCGGCTCGTAACATGAGCGAGTATTCGCGCTACGGCTCCGATCAGGCCAAGAAGATGTTTATCTATGGTCGCCTCGATCTGGGGCCCACCATTTTGACGCCTGCCTATGGATTCGGCTGGACGCTATCCGGTTGGCTGCTCACGCCGTTCCTCCAGCAGGCGGGTATGGAAACGGTGCTGCGCATGCGCCAGCGCGTGCTTGAGGGCCTGACTACCACCTTTGCCAGCAGCTATAAGCGCAAGGTGAACCTGGAAGAGATGCTGACCCGGGAAGCGGTGTTGGAATACAGCCAGATGAAGACGGGTGAGAAGTATCTGGTGACCCCCTGAGGCCGGCTCAGGCGCTTTGTTTCCTCGGCCTGTGGGTTTATAATCGCCCGCTTTTTCGCATAATCTGCGCGTGAGCAAGGACGGAAAATGACAGCGATAAGCCAACCCAAGGTGGCTGTGGTAATGGGTTCCAAGAGCGATTGGCCGACCATGGCCGAAGCCGCGGAAATCATGGACAAACTCGGCGTGGCCTACCACGTCGAGGTGGTTTCGGCGCACCGTACGCCGGACAAGCTGATGTCGTTTGCCAAGAGCGCCCAGGACGAGGGCTTTGATGTCATCATCGCCGGCGCCGGTGGCGCCGCGCATCTGCCCGGCATGATCGCTGCCATGACGCCCCTGCCTGTACTGGGCGTGCCTGTGCAGAGTAAGGCATTGTCGGGCAATGACAGCCTGTTATCGATTGTACAGATGCCGCGCGGCGTGGCCGTGGGCACCCTGGCCATCGGCGGCGCCGGTGCGTTCAATGCGGGGCTTCTCGCCAGCCAGATGCTAGCTTTGCACGACAGCGCCATTGCTGAGCGTCTCAACAGCTTCCGCGCCGAGCAAACCCAGGTGGTGCTCGACAATCCAGACCCTCGCGAGCAGTAAGAAGGCGGCGTCACGATGAAAGATGTATGGGTGATTGGCTCTGGTCAATTGGGACGCATGATGCAGTACGCGGGTACGCCACTTGGCATCAACGTACACCCGGTCAACGTCGATGACCCGGCATTGGCTGCGCCTGAGTTAAGCGCGACAGGGGTTATTACTGCCGAGCGTGAATTATGGCCTGAAACTCCTTCTGGCAAAGCTCTGCAGGCGCACCCCAACTTCCGCAATAATACGGTCTTTGGCCGCACGGCCGATCGCAAAACCCAGAAAGAACTCATCGATGCCCTCGGCGTTGCCACGGCCAAGTGGCTGAACGTTGAGGCGGATACCACGGCAGCGCAGTGCTATGAACAGCTCGGTGATACTGTTCTCCTCAAGCGTCGCTCCGGCGGCTACGATGGCCGCGGCCAGCTGTGGTTGAAACAGGCCGATGGCGACAGCCTGCCGTCAGAATGGCAGCAAACGTCGATCGCTGAAGAAAAGTGTCCCTTCGACGAGGAAGTCTCACTGGTCGGTGCGCGCACCGCGCAGGGTGAGCTGGTGTTTTATCCCTTGACCCGTAATCTGCACGTGAATGGCATATTGATGGCATCGATCTCGCCCCTGCAGCGACTGGTGCACTTGCAGTCCCAGGCTGAGGACATGTTGGGGGCCATTCTCAACGAGCTTGAATACGTGGGCGTGATGGCCATGGAGTGTTTCCGCATTGGAGACAAGCTCATCGTGAACGAGCTTGCACCGCGCGTTCACAACAGTGGCCACTGGACCCAGGCGGGTGCGAGCATCAGCCAATTCGAGATGCATTTGCGCGCCATTACCGAATTGCCATTGCCAAGTCCTATTGTGCGCAATCACTCGGTGATGATCAACCTGATCGGTGTGGCGTACGACGAAGCCTGGCTGGCTTACGCCGACACGCAATTGCATTGGTACAATAAGGAAGTGCGGCCCGGGCGCAAGGTCGGCCACATCAATATCAATGATGCCAGTGTCGATAGCCTGCTGGCCTCGCTGGAAAACCTCCGGGGGCACCTGGCCGACAACTATGGCGAAGTACTCGACTGGGTTTGCGAAGAGCTGCGCTCACTGCGCTAGCCTTGTCTGGATGCGCCGCGTCAGTGCAGTGCATCTTAATTTTCTGAGCATTGTCCAAATTGCCCTGCAGAAAAGCAGGGCGTAGTCCTGCGTCACCTGCTATTAATAGTGAGTGATAGATTTTTGCAGGAGTTAAGGATGATACCTCGTAAGCTCAACACACTCCCGGTCGCCATTGTGACAGCCGTGGCGACGATGCTGTCGCCACCGCTGCACGCCCAGGACGCGGGAACCGCGGACCCCGACCTGCTGACCCGCATTTACCCGGGCAAGGCTTATTCTCCCTACGCTGAGCGCGACTTTCCCAACCAGGTGTTCTGGGGCGAAACTCACTTGCATACCGGCTTGTCGCTGGACGCTGGATTGTTCGGCAATATTCTAGGGCACGACGATGCTTATCGCTTCGCCCGCGGGGAGCAAATTAAGTCCTCTGGTGGACTGCAGGTAAAGCTGGGTCGCCCGCTGGATTGGCTGGCGATTACCGATCACTCCGATATGATGGGCATTGCCACCGATATTCAGCGCGGGGCACCCAATATTCTGGCCAATGAGAAAGGCGCCGAATGGGCGGCAGGGTTCAAGGAGGGCGGTGCTGCCGCCGGTAAGGCCGCCTTCGATCTGATTACTCACTTTGCCCAGATGAAGGTACCCGAGGAACTGGTCGAGCAATATTCGCCAGGCTCGGAGGTGTATAACAACCTCTGGTACCAGATTACCGAAACGGCGGACAGCTACTACGAACCGGGCCGCTTCACGACCCTGATCGGTTATGAGTGGACGTCGGTACCCAAGGGATTCAATCTGCATCGCAACGTCATACTGCGCGACAGTGGTGAGCGTGCCAGACAGGTCATTCCACTAACCACGCAACCTCCCACAGGGACGACTGATCCGCTGGACCTATATGCCTGGTTGCAGGATTACGAAGACAAGACGGGCGGCCAGGCACTGGCTATCTCCCACAACGGCAACCTGTCCAATGGCTGGCTGTTTCCGCTTACGGACACCTATGCCGGTGGCAAAGTGGACCAGAACTATGTCGAGTTGCGCGCTAAATGGGAGCCGCTCTACGAGGTCACCCAGATCAAGGGCGATGGCGAGACCCACCCGTTCCTGTCGCCTAACGACGAGTTTGCCGACTACGAGACGCTGGATAAGGGCAACCTGGACCTGACCGAGCTCAAGCAAAACGAGATGCTGCAGCGCGAGTATGCGCGCGAAGCGCTGAGGAATGGTCTGATGCTGGAAGCGCAACTGGGCACTAACCCCTACAAGTTCGGCATGGTCGGTGCGACCGATAGCCATACAGGGCTTAGCACCGCGGAGGAGGAAAACTTCTTCGGCAAATCGACCAGTGCCGAGCCGACGCCAACTCGCATCTCTCATCCGTTTGTCAAATCCCAGTTGGGTGCGATTGAAGGCTATGAGTTGGCAGCGTCCGGTTACCAGGCTGTATGGGCGTCAGAGAACACTCGTGAGGCCATCTTTGACGCCATGGAGCGCAAGGAGACCTATGCGACCACCGGCCCCCGAATAGCGGTCCGGTTCTTCGGTGGCTGGAACTTTAACGAGCAGGATTTGCGCAGCCGTGCTCCGGCGTTCCGAGGTTACGAAAAGGGCGTGCCCATGGGGTCGGACTTGCCTGCCGCTGCTTCAAAAGCGCCCACCTTTATGGTGTATGCGTTGCGTGATCCCATCGGCGCCAACCTCGATCGTATCCAGATCGTCAAAGGTTGGATGGACGCGAAGGGCAAAACCCATGAGCAGGTCTACGATGTCGCCTGGTCTGATGGCCGCAAAGCGGATGCGGACGGCAAACTGCCCGCCGTGGGTAACACGGTAGATCTGGAGGCGGCGAACTGGACCAATACGATTGGCGCGTCGGAGCTGGCGACGGTTTGGGTGGATCCCGACTTTAACGCGGCGGACAAGGCTTTCTACTACGCTCGCGTGATTGAAATTCCCACCCCGCGCTGGATTGTCTACGACAACGTGCGCTACGGCACACAAATCCCTGATAACGCCAAGAAGATCCATCAGGAGCGTGCTTACACCTCGCCGATCTGGTACGACCCCTAGGCGGGTATCACTGCTTTCTTGAGCAGCTGAAGTAAAGGGCCGCGTTAATCGCGGCCCTTTACGTTGGCGCAGTCATTGCACAGGCAGTCCATTTCCAATTGTGGGCTCGCCAGCTGAAACCCCGAGTTCTCAACGCTGGTTTGCAGCGCTGTCATGGTCGATGTGTCGATGCTGACTTCTTCAACGCGCTGGCATTGTCCACAGATCAGAAACTGCGGCACGCCGTGATCGTGATCACAGCTGATGTGGGCGCAGGCAATGTACTTGTTGGCCAGGTTGAGGCGGTGCACCAGATGCTGCTCGGCGAGAAAGTCGAGGATGCGATACACCGACATGGGGGGTATCGAGTAGTCGTAAGTGTCCCGGCAGTAGTCGACCAGTTCGTAGGCTGAGAGTGCGGTGGATGAGTGGAGTAGGCCGGACAGCACCTGCTTGCGCTTTTCGGTCAACCGCGCGCCGCGCGCCTTGCAGCGTGTCTCCGCTTCAGTGAGCACCGATGCGATATCGATCTCGGCAGGTGCGCTGGTCTTAGCGGTTGTGGGCATTAGCGCTGGCTGAGCTGCTGTTCCTCGGCCGGAGCGGGAGCGCTGGCACGGAGATAGATACGGCGTGATTCGGTCACCATTTTGCCTTTGTGCGAGCCTGTGACCTTCAGAGTGATCTGGTCGAAACCGTTGCCCGTGAGCGTAAACGGAATGCTTAGAGTGCCGGAGCGGTCGTCGAGGTCAATGGTGGGCGTGGGAAGCGACACGTTGCTGGTGCCGGTAATCTCCATGCGCACGTGGCTGGAAAAGAAGGGGCGGGAATACTCAACCTCAATCTCGCTCTCCTGGTTCAGTACACCTCTGGCCATGGCCGGGTGCTCGAGTTTGAACACCGGCTCGGGCGGGGCGAGGCCGGCCATACGTACCACGGCGCCGCCGACAAAGCCCATGTCGTCGGGGTTCAGGTAAAAGCCGTGCGCACCGCAGGCAATTGCCCGGCCGGGGGCGGTGACGATACACAGCAGTGTCAGTGATAGCAGAATGGCTCTGGTCATGGTTGCTCCAGAAAATGGCCCCTCAGGAGATGGGCGCAACAAGTCATATCAGTGGTCATTATACCCTTTTGCCTGGGAATATACCCGCATGGAGGGTATGGCGGCAGCCAGCAGTGCAGCAGCCAATACCACCGCCATAATGATCAGCCCCTCTGCGGTGAATACGCTGGGGTCCAGATGCAGTCCAAAATTGGCGAACAGTGCGTCATTGACCAGAATCAGGCACAGGTACAGCCCCAGCGTGCCGAGAATCATTCCCGACAGACAGATCAGCAGTGCTTCAAATTCCATCAACAGGAACAGGTAATAGGGTGGGGCGCCCAATACGCGCAGCAGGTGTATCTCGTGATTGCGCTCTCGTATAGACGCCAGTAGTACCGCGCCGAGGCCGAGTACTGCGGCCACCAGCACCAGCATGGAAATCAGGCGCAGGACGTTCTCGAACATGCCGACCATTTGCCACAGCTCTGCCAGCGCGACGCCCGGCAGAATGGCCAGGAGTGGTTCGCCTTTGTAACCATTGATTTCGCGCTGAACCTTGAAGGTGAGTATGCGCGAATTGAGGCTCAGCATAAAGGCGGTAATGCTCTCCGGTTCCAGTTCAGCAGCTGGATCGCGATTGCGGGGTGCTGTGGGGCTCCGTGGGCCCGACTGAAAGCCGGCGTGCATGGCTTCAATGCCGGCCAGGCGTACGTGGATGGTCTGGTCGACCGGGGTGCCAGTGGGGGCGAGTATGCCGACAATGGTAAAGGGCGTATTGTCGTGCATGGTAAAGCTGGTACTGGCCACACCATGGGCCAGAATGATCTCCCGGCCGAGATCGTAGCTCAGGGTTCTGGCAACTTCTGCGCCTAGCACTACGTCAAAGGTGCCCGAAAAGGCGTCGCCCTCGGCAAATTCCAGCGCGCGCTTATTGCCGTAACTGAAGTGATCAAAGTAGGCCTCGGTGGTGCCCATGACCCGGTAGCCCTTGTGTGAGTCCCCCAGAGACAGGGGGATGGCCCAGGCCACGTTTTTGTCATTGGCAATATCCTGGTAGGCATCCCAGCTGATGTTGTCTGTGGGGGCGCCCATGCGAAAGACAGAATAGAGCAGCAGGTTCAGGCTGCCGGTCTTGGCGCCCACGATCAAGTCCACCCCAGACACCGTGCTGGCGAAACTGTCCCTGGCCTGATGGCGGATGTGTTCAATGCCTAGCAGAACAAAAATGGCGACGCCGATGGCCATTAACGTCATGATAACTGAGCCTTTGCGGTTCAGCAGACTTTTTAATGCAAGCTTGAAAAACACTGTCTGGTTATCCCGCCTGGCTGATTTCGGTGAGGGCTTCGACCCTCGCAAAGTGCTTTGCCAGTCCCATGTCGTGGCTGACGAATAGCAGCGTCATATTTTGCTCAGCTGCCAGCGGCATGAGTATTTCCATAAAGTTGTCGCGATTGTCCGCGTCCAGCGACGAGGTAGGCTCGTCGGCGATCAGGAACTCGGGATGATTGACCAGCGCCCGGGCGATGGCCACCCGTTGCTGTTGGCCCATGCTCAGCAGTGATGTGGGGCGATCCCATTCAGCGCGAGCCACATTCAGCGCCGCCAACAGGTCACCCGCTGTGGCAGTGGCCGTGGTTTTTGAGGCAGAGAAGCTCCGGGCCAGGTCGATGTTCTCCAGCGGGCTCAGATAGGGGATCAGGTTAAAGCGCTGAAACACATAACCAATGTGATTGGCTCGAAAGCGGTCGCGCTGCCGACTACTCATGCTGTCCAGGCGTTCTCCCAGCACCGAGACTTCACCCTGGCGGCATTCAAGCAGGCCGCTGAGGAGATTGAGCAGGGTGGATTTGCCAGAGCCGGAGGGGCCGTGTACGAACACCTGTTCGCCCGCAGCCACCGACCAGTTGGCAATGTCCAGCACCGGTTTTTCCGGTGCCTCGGGGTGGGCGAACTGAACGCCTGACAAATGAATGGTCATGCAAGAAGCCTGTAACAGGTGAGAAACGGGTACCGCGTTGCACGCGCAACGAGATGCAATATATCATAGCGTTTTGATGGTTCAATCGTGTTTGAGGTCGATGTATGAAGGCTCTTCGTGGGTTTAAAAAGTACTGCCTGGTGGCGGTGTTGGCGGTGCTGACAGCGCCGGTCATGGCAGAGGAAGATGCTTTCAAAACCATCGAGTGGGTGGAGTTGATTCCCGCTGAGGATCTGGAGGTTTTGATGAATCCGCCGGAGTACATCACCAATGTTGAAGACGGTTCGATGGAAGACCAGATCAGTAGCCAGATCCAGAACACGCTGGCTGCTGCCGATAACGACCGCTATCAGCAGGCCCTCGTATCGACCCAGGTAAACGCCGAAATGGATGGTGCCATGGTACGCGTGCCCGGGTTTATTGTGCCGCTGGAGTTCAATGAGCAGCAGGTTGTGACGCAGTTCTTCCTGGTGCCTTACTTTGGTGCCTGCCTGCATATGCCGCCACCGCCGCCCAATCAGATTATTCTGGTGAATTCACCTCAGGGTGTTGAGATTGAAGGACTGGGAGCGCCTTACTGGGTGCGTGGCAAACTGAGTACCACTATCTCAGATAACGAGATCGCCACCTCCGCCTACGCCCTGGCCCTGCATGACTACGAGCTTTACACAGAGTAAAGCTCAGGCGGCCTGATCTAAGCAGTCGGTGAGCTTATCGATCCACTGTGGTTGAATTGCATCGGTGATGATTTCAATCCGGCTTTCCGCACACTCGCCCAGCACGGATTCTGTCAGCGCGTCGCGGGTCATGTTATAGCCAAAGATACCGTCGGCGGTGATAAACACTGCCTTCAGGCGCTCGACCTGCAGGCCGCTCAAGAAGGCAAACAGGCGCTGACGATCGAACACAATCTCTGGGTTGAAACGCCAGCCGATACTTTCAAACCCCTCGCCCTGGTTCATTGCGGTCACATAGCCACATTCCGGGAAGGGCAGGTCTTCGGCGAGTAGCGGCGCCTCTTTACGTGCGTGCTGGTGGGCTGGCTCATTCGCTGTGATGGCGGTTGGTCCGTCCAGTGCTGTGAGAGGTACTTGCCCGTACTCGGTATACACAATATCAACACCGGGGCGGCAGCGCTCTTCGACATAGGCTTGCAGATTGGCCTTGTCGCTGTCGGAATAGAGATCCTGCTTGTTGGCGATGACCAGATCGGCGATGGCCAATTGCTGTTCGAAGGTTGCGTGAGTGCTGTAGCGCTCATCGGCAATATTGCGGGCGTCTACTACCGTCAGGGTCTTTTGAATAGTGAGCACTTCACGGTTGTGCTCGGCAGAAAGCGTTTGTAGCACTTCCAGAGGGTGGCCGAGCCCCGTGGGTTCGATCAGTAACCGCTGGGGCTTGGCGCGGCGCAGCAGCTGGGCGAGGGCAATCTGCATAGGTAATCCCGCGGTGCAGCACATGCAGCCACCAGGCACTTCGCGAATAAAAACACCGGTGGCTTCCCCGGACTGGCCCTCTACGAGTGAGCCATCTACGCCGATTTCACCGAACTCATTAACCAGGACCGCCCAGCGCTCATCCTCCGGCTTGTGGGCCAGTAGATTCAGTATGGCGGTGGTTTTTCCTGCACCCAGGAAACCGGTGATGATATTGGTTGGGACACCGGTGATCTTACTTAAGGCTGAACTCATGGTTCTTTCGATGCAAGTGCGTCCAGGCTCAGGGAGCTGTTAATCTGGGCCGAATCGGCCTCCGGCTGGGTCTGAACGTAAAAACAGCTTCTGCGCTCAGTGTGGCAGGCAGCGCCTTCCTGTATCACTCTGCACAGCAGGGCGTCACCGTCGCAGTCGATGCGAACATCCACGACTTTCTGGGTGTGTCCACTGGTTTCACCTTTTACCCAGAGCTTGTTGCGGCTGCGAGAAAAATACGTCATCTGGCCGCTGCGCAGGGTTTGGGTCAGTGCCTCTTCGTTGACCCAGGCCAGCATGAGCACTTCGCCATTCATGGCGTCCTGGGTGATAACCGGTGCCAGACCCCTTTCGTTAAAGCGCAGGCGCTCAAGCAATTCGGCGAGTGGAATGCTGTGGCCATCACGGCTTCCTTCCAGGGACAGAAAGTAAGCCCGTTTGTCGGAATCAGTCGGGGCAACCACAGGCGTCTCCCTTCTGGCACAGCTGGAAATTCTTGATATGGCTGAGGGCGATAAGTGTCGCTCCTGCCAGGGTCAGGGCTTTCTCGCCAAGCTCACCCAGTGTGTCGTGACCCAGTATCGGTGTCAGGCACAGCAAAACCAGGCCGGCGATGCCGGTGTAGGCAACGCCGAGCTGTCGATGTTTGCGACAACCCAGGGTTAGCGCAATGGCGCTGGTCGGAATCACCGCCAGAATCATCCAGGTATGAAATGACTCGTCGGCCAGGCCGATTGTGGCGAGGGAGGGCACGAGCACGACCAGCAGGGGTAATGCCAGGCAGTGAACAGCGCACAATAGTGACAGTCCGATGGCGGCCTTGTCGGCAACAGGTTGCAGATTGAATACAGAAATACGCATTAGTTGAAGTTGATTACTCGTTTGTCCTGGTCCAGTTTTTGGGCGCCCTGACCACGCTCAGAGAGCCACATCACATCGACACTCTCCAGGCCAAAGGGCAGGCCGGCTGAGCCAAATGTGATGCTTTTCAGGGCGGTTGTATCCGCACAGGTGTAGCTGTAGTGGGCACGGATGTTGGAGTGCACATCGTCGTGTCCTGCATGTTTGTCATCGCCGTCGTGATGGTGTCCCTCGGCGTGGTGATCTTCATCGTGATGTGCGTCGTCGTGATCATCACTGTCATGGTTTTTTTCAGCCATAACTGCGGCCAGATCTGCGTCAGCCTTTGCCAGTTCACAGTTGCCGCCACTGAGCTCAAACAGCTGGTCGGCCTGCTCCAGTGTTTTACGTGCTTCGCTAACGGCCTGATGTTGCTCCGGGGAACGGGCGCTGTGCTCGAAGCCCACGATACTTGCTGCCGGCGAATTAAGTTCCAGTTCCAGTTGGCTCCCTTCCATGGCGATGGTCAACTCAGCTGCGCCGTGTACATGCGCAGATTGTGCGGTTGCCAGGGGCGCCAGTAGCGTGGCAAGGGCGAGGACGCCAAGTTGCGAGGGCCGTTTTGCGTTGTCGAGAGTGCCAGTCATGTTGCTAACCAGTCAGACCTGTGAAATGCGGGAAATTACTTTACCTGTATCACCGCTGCGAATAAACCGCCAATGATACAACGTATCGTGAGATGAAGTATACCCGTTGATCTCGCCTGGAGACGGGTCAGTATCCTTCACAATAGGGGCCTGTGGCCTCCCAGCTCCCGCTGATGAAATTACACACAGTTTCGCCCGCATCCATAAGGTAAAAGCGTCTGTCATTGTCGGATACGGTGCAACGACCGAAGGCGCTTCCGCCCTGCTGAACCAGGCTGCTCTGGCCGCCGCCGCGGACAATGCGCGGATTGCTGACCCCGGCGATGGCGCTGCAGTTGGCGAGGGCGTCAGCTTCCGTCCAGCCCTCGCTCTGAGGGTAGTCGATGACGGTGATAGCGCCCGCATCGAAACTGTTCTCGTATACACAACTCAGAATGTCGTCATCCTGGGGGCAGTTCGGGAAGCAGTTGCTGGCCTCGGGGCAGGGGCTCGTCAGTGCGCAGGCGGCTTCGTCCACGGCGCAGCTCCTATCGCGGCAGGAGGCCGGAAACTCGGCCGGGCAACCCACCCGTTCGAGTTCGACATCAAGCTCGAGCACCTGGCCCGTGTGAGTGTCGCCTGCTAGCGGCAGAGTGATTGCCGCCTGTCCTTCGCCGTATACAAAATCGCCGTCAACCGGAATGGGCGGAAATACGCCGACGCTCTGGAGCATAAAAACAGCTGGTAACTGCTGGATAATAGTGCCTCGCGATAATAGGTCGTCGCGCGAATTTCCATGACCAGCGGCGTGGTTTCGTCGAACAGTGGCGCGCCCTCATCGGCGAAAAATATCTGGTTGTAGTCGGTGCCCCGGCGGGTGGCCCGATGGGCGGATACCATCCAGGCACGGATTCATAGAGGAAGCCAAGCAGCTGGAAGGGGCGCTCCACGGGCAGTGGCCCAGGCAAATGCACGGTAACGCGCAGCAGGTCTGCTTCGCTGGTATGGTCCTGATCGCAATGCGCCTGACTGCGGTAGTACTCATGACAGGGGCGTCCATTGACGGTGCATGGAGCGGCCGGCTCGTCGCTGCGTACACAGCGCACCTCGGCCAGGCTGCAGGCATGATTACAACCTGCCGCGCCAGTGGCAAAGGTCATGTAGGCGATCCAGTCATCCGGTTTATCGTGGGCTACGTCTGCCGCGAGAGTTTCGTAGAGGTGCCTGCCAAAAGGATCGATACGATCGCAAGCGCCCATGAGGCCGTCTTTCCAGTAGCATCCGTTTGACCCGGGCCCACCAAACTCGCCTGCGGTGGCGGTGCTGGCACAGGCGGGGGTAGTGCCATCGCTCGTGCCTGCGCCTGCTGTGCCCACATGGCATTCACCGCCGTCCGCGGTGGCAGGGTTTCCCGCGCTAATGCTTTGCCGGTCGCGAGATGGCCCAGCTTGCGTATGCAACATTAGCCCTGTTTGTCGTGACAGTTTTGCCGCTGGTGTACGTACTCAGGAAAATCAGCAAAACCCGTCTGGGGGTGATGCACGAGTGGGTGCTGGTGGTATTGCCCGATGGGCGGGTGTTCAAGAGTCGGGGGCGTGACTGCCTGACCGTGCGCGACACCCTGGTGTATGTCGATGGCTACAAGTTGAACCTGGGGCCGCCCAATCAGCGATTCTATGATAAGGCTGCGATGGAGCGCTTGTTGGCGCCGAGATTGAAGCAGGCGGGTGTGTTACAGGGCGCGGATCTCTATCGATGGCGCTGGCAGCATGACCGGGTAAGCCTCGCTGTTGAGGCAGCGATTGCTGTCGTTGTGGTGCTGGCACTGGTGGCGATACTCGGGGTTGAGGGAGAGCCCGTGGGTGATTGGCTGGAGGCCGACTACGAGCAATGCCAGGCCCGGCAGGCCGGCGGTGCGGTTTCCGGGGCGGACGCCGGTGCGCTCGCCCCGAAGGGGTGGCAGGCCTCTTTAGTGCTCGACAATCTCAAGGGGGCCGTGGTCGTCGCAGTGGTCACCGTGCGGATGATGCAGGCGGCCGTCGACCAGGTAGTCAATGTGATCGCCGTGGGGTACCGCTTCGTGCCCGCAGCTCGGGCCATGCACGTGGCCATCCTCGTGCCCGGCGGGTGAACTGCCGGCAGTGCACTGGTCGGGGTTGCGTTCGCTGATTTCAATCACGTGCTCATCGACATGATCTAGGTGAGGGTGGTGCAGGTGGCCATCGTGCAGGTAATCGATATGATCGCCGTGCATAATGGCAGTGTGGCCGCAGCCCGGGCCGTGTTCGTGATCGTGATGCTTGTGGATGTGACAGTCAGACATGTTGGGACCTCCATCAAGTTCCTGAAATTAGACAGGGACTCTCAGTATAGTCGCTTTTCCGAGACACGCTGACGCGGTGAATTACTCCGGCATCATCGAGGAGTGGTGTTCGATAATTTTCCACTCACCATCAATCTGGCGATAGGCGAATGTGTAGCGCGCCTGCACGACGGCGCCATCGTCGAAGGAGAAGGTGTAAACCCCCGAATTAATAGCCACTTCACCGAAAACACGGACATTGGATTCGTCAATTTTGCCCTGCGGACCCTTGGCGCAGAACAGTACAAAGTAGTCCTCGATCTCCGCGTGATTGTGGCGGACTTGGTTGGATACAGTGGGGAGCAAAATAGCGTCCTCGGCGTACAGGGCGGTGACCTGTTTGGGGTCACGGGTCTGGAGGGCATTGTTCCAGGCTTCAAACAGCGCGGGGATAGCAGTAGCGTTCATACAGGGTCTCCTTGTCAGTTGCGCAGCGGAGACTATCAGGCAGTGCATTGGTGCGCTAGCACTTTTGGCTGCTGTGCAGCCGTTCCCGATACGATTGTCCCCATGGGTCGAAAAGTCCGGTCGCTGCCGTACATTTGTCCCGGACTTGTCCGTTATTGGGCTGTAGGTATACCGATTGGACGCAGCGCGGCTGATCTGCATAATGTGGCCCGGTTCCGGGCTCGAGCCCGGGGGCTGAAAGCCGATATGGATCCCGGGGTAATGTGAATGAAGAAACTGGTTTTTGCTGTCGTCGCCTTGTTGCTGGTTGGGGTGGCTGTCGTGCGGGTTGTTGGCATTGTTGCCACCACCGCAGACGCGTATCTCTATGGTTACCCTCTGGTGATTATGGATCAGACTCACCAGGAGATGGTGCGTGAAATGGGTTTGGGCACCAACAGTTTCAGTCATTCGTTGAGTTTGCCCGGGCCAGAGGATCGCAAGGTGGTCAGGCCCAACAACGACACTTTGTATTCACTGGCGTGGCTGGATCTCAGTGAAACGCCTCAGGTAGTCACGGTCCCTGCTATGGAGGATCGCTACTATGTCATTCCATTTTACGACGCCTGGACCAACGTCTTTGCGTCGGTGGGTACCCGAACCACCGGCAACGATGCGGGAGACTATGCATTGGTGGGGCCCAATTGGCAGGGCGATGAACCCGAAGGGCTTCCGGTTATCAAGGCGCCGACCAATATGGTCTGGATCATTGGTCGTATTCAGATAAATGGCACAAGCGACATCCCCAGCATCGCGGCGCTGCAGCAAGGTTTCATTATTACACCGTTGCCTCGCTGGCTGCAGGGTGAGCGCGCTGCATCAGGTACAGTTGATCGCGAAGACGCATCCGACGAGGAGCGGTTATCGGTGCTGGAAATTGTCGATGCCATGGATGCGCGGACCTTCTTTACCGCGCTGAATCACCTGATGCGTGACCAGGCGCCTGCCGCCGTCGACGAGCCTCTGCTTGGTGAAATTGCTCGGCTCGATATCGGCCCCGGACTGATGTTCGATCCGGGGGTGCTTACCGAATTCGCCATGAATGAGGCGCTCACCATCGTGCGCAACAAGCTGCGTGCCGCTATGAGCGAAGATCGCGCGGGCCTCTCGGGCTGGAGCATTGCCAGAGATTCCATCGGTGTTTATGGCACGGATTATTTGACCCGGGCCTTTGTTGCGCTCATCGGTCTGGGTGCGCTGACGCCTGAAGAGGCGATCTACCCGCTGGCTGAAGTCGACCGTGAAGGGCAGGGGCTGGCGGGAAGCTACCGCTATCGATTGCACTTCGAAGCGGATCAGATTCCGCCGGCGGATGCCTTCTGGTCGCTGACCATGTATGACGAGCTGGGCTTTCTGGTGGCCAACCCCATTGATCGCTACTTGCTGGGTGATCGCGACAACATGGTGTACAACCCTGATGGCTCGCTGGATATTTATCTTCAGCACCGTAATCCCGGCGAAACGGCCGCCAATTGGCTGCCAACGCCCGCTGGAAAGTTCGCAGTAACTTTACGGCTTTATTTGCCCGGTGAGGCGGCGCTCAATGGCAACTGGAATCCGCCTGGCATTGAAAAAATCGGGCCGGCAGAGGGCTCGTAGTTGTCAGAGCAGGCGCCGCCGGTTATTGCGTGGCGCCAGTGGTTTCGGCCCGTTGGATGCTGGCAAATGCGCCGTAGAACAATTGCTTGATGGACTGCTTGGCAATGTTGACCTGCTTGTCCGTTTGGCCAGACAGAATGGCGTTGTGCACCAGCCACTGTGAGGCAAACAGCAGCGACATAAAATACTCGACCGCAGGTGCATGGCCAAAGTGCTGCCTGGCCCAGGCCTGCAGCCGCTGGGCCGCCTCCAGATAGGCATCGTGCATAGCCCGGTGCGCAATAGATCCCGGATCCGCTGATTCCACATAGAGAAATTGCGCGATGGTCGACCTCGCCAGAATCGCGTCCACGGTTTGCTCCGACACAAGACTGACCCAGTCTTCATCCTCATAGGCCATGACGTCCGGGTTGAGCACCGCGCGAACATGTTCATGGACAGCGGTTTCATACAGGTGTGCGATCAGGGCGTCTTTGTCTGTGAAGCAGCGGTAGTAGGTGTCCCGGGATACGCCGGCTGCGGCACAGATATCAGAGACAGAGGTCGCGCTACTGCCCCGGGCGCCAATCAGCGCGACAGCGGCCTCGGCAATTACTTCGCGCTGATGGGCGATGCCCGGCCGTTTCCTGGTTTTGCTGGCGGATGAATTCACATTGTTCCTTTCATTGCGCTTTAGCCCCATCGAGGTGAGGTGTGGCGCAAGCTTGATATTAATCTGACGCATGTCTCATCTTAAATTTATCAGACAGTTCTGTCTGATAAGGTGCGTCGGCGAGCAGCGAGAGGTCATTCCCTCTGCTGCAGGCTGTCGGCGTGGGCTAACCGACCGCTGGAAAATAATAATGACCGCCTCTGTTCCCCAGATAGATTTCACGGAGCTCGCCCCCGAGCGCCGTTTCTCGCAACCGGCAAAGAGAATATTCGTTACTGTCACGTCGATTTGGGTGGCGGCCACGGTGAGCGTCATGGTGCTGTTCTATGTTGGCGTGCTGGACTTTATTAACTCCAGCCGGCTCTCCATGTACTTCATAAGCACCTGGCTGAACGTGTGGATTCTGGTGTGGTTTATGTGCCGCTACGTTGGCCACAATCTGTCGGACTTCTGGCACGATCTATTGGTAGTGTGGATGCTGTGCTACGCCATCACCAATATCCAGTGGGAAATTCCCTGGGTGCTATTCTCGCCAGTTGTGTTTGAAAACATTCACACCCTCGAAGATCTGGTGGCCCAGACAGACTATATGCGTGAAACCCCGTGGCACCCCTATTACTGGATCCTGGGGACGTTTGGTGTGCTTGATTTACGCACGGTGAATCACAACGGCACGTTTTACGCGCTGGAACTGTTCTCGTTCGTTAACCTGGCGATGACGTTCTACTTTTTCAACCTTAACAAGAAGCGGTCGCCTTATCGCTACCTGCTGGTGGTGATTGGTTGTGGTGAGCCCATTGCGGCTACGGTGATCTTCAGCTTCTCTGAGGTGTTCGATAATTTTGTGAACATGCCCGGCAATATATGGGACACCTTGGTGTGGACGCAGTACCAGTGCATTGTTTTCCCAATGATATTGGGCGGTGTCGCTTCCAAGTTACTCCTGGATGAACTGCGCCACAGTGCTGCGCCTGTCTCTGCGAAAAAAGCAGTAGCGGGCGCATAACGCCGGGTATGCTCGCTTGTTGAGGTGGGCTAGCCGCGGCCGCAGCACTTTTTGAACTTGCGCTCGCTGCCGCACGGGCAGGGGTAGTTGCGTCCCACCTTGGGCGCTAGGCGTGTCACTGGCTCCGGAGGAGGGCAGCAGCTAGTGTCGCTACAGCCACCGGTCGCGGTGTTTGCAAAGTTGGGTGTCGGAAAATCGGTTGAGTCGGTGTTCATATCAAGTCCAGTGTAAGCAGAAGGCGCTGTTCATTGTCTGCAACGGCCGGTGAGCGGTGCACCAGGCCTCGCCCTTCATTGCCTGCCCAGCGTTCGCCTTTGAGTAACAGTATGTCTCCCGGTGACGCCTGCTGGGTGTCCGTGGGGCATGAGTAGAGCCCCGAGGTTTCGTCTGTTTTTCCCTTGCTGCCACTGCCAAGTTTATCGCGGTTGACGTGCTCGTGCGCGAGCCATTGGGTAGCAGGCCCCTGGAAGGTCGTTACCAGTCGGCAGGGCACATGGTCGACGTGAAATCGCGGGCACATTGGCTGGGCCAGGGCCGTGAGACGCAGGCCTGCGATAGTAACATCGAACAAGCAGCAGAACATGTCCACCAGCTCACTGATGTCTTCCGCCAGCCGAGGAAATGCGCGCAATCGGCCCAGGCTGTCGCTTGTGGCGGCGGTGGCCGGGGCCAGGGACGTTGAGGCGGAGAATTGGGGGTGAGCCGCAAGAAATGCAGTGACCTCCTGTTGCAAGGCGTCGCTGAGTTGTCGTTCCCAGATGGCGATATTGCAGTCGTCGCGATAGATCTCGGTCAGAACCGCAGCGTCGTTCCGGGAGCAGGCTACGACACTTGACGGTGATGGCGTGGGGGCGAGGGCATTGGACATGATTAGCAATCCAGACAGAACAGCACGCGTGCCTGGCCGGTGCCTGCTATCGGGGGTGAGCGGTGGACCAGGCCATCACCGTTATTAGCGGGATCACCCCGCATAATGCCTACCCAGAACGGCTGAAACCGCGATGCTTCGCCGAAACGGATGATGTCTTCGTTGGGCGCGCCGCGGGCCTGGGCCAGTCGATCTACCTGCTCATTGCGCAACCATTCGGTACCGGGCCCGTGATAGGTGCAGAGCAGGCGCAAGTTGATGCGATCCAGGTGAAATCGGCGGCAATCGTCCTTCGCTGTCGTCAATAGCCTGAAGCGAAAAGGACGGCCCTCCGTAAGCGGCGCGAAAAGCTGTGTCAGCATGAACATGTCCGCTCGCAGGGCCTCGTAGTTTGCTGGATTGACGCCCTGTAGTTGTAGCAGCGCACACACATCCTCATCAAAGCTCGTCAGTGATGTCGGCCGACGCGCATCTCGTAAGGGATGCGTTGCGAGAGTGGCGGCTTCCAGAGCAACCCGGTGCTCCTCCGGCCGCTGCCAAAGGCTCAGGTTCACCTCGGGGTTACTAATGGTCTCCAGGATGCGGATCTGTTCACCCTGTTGATGGGCTACTTCGGCGGGAAGTTCATGGCTGTGTGAATAGGTCGTTTGAAGCATGTTGGCGGTCGTCGGCAATCGATATGGGAGATGATACAACATATCAAAAAGTGAGGTTCAACGCGATATAGGCCGGACTGAGCGTCTATGCTTCCAAAAAAAGACCTTGACTCAAATTTTATTATACATAAAATTTAACTATAAGTTAAATGTGTGGAGGTCACTATGCGAGCAGATACCCGAAAATCAATTGAAGCCTGTGCTTCTCACTATGGCGATCAGGCCGATGCGATGCGCGAATACCTGATTGAAGGCGAGCGCAATGCAATGGCGATGGATAACCGTGGGCCGATACGCTTTGATGAAAACGGCGCACTGGCGGCAGATATTCTGGAGGCATACTCACGCTATGGCTTCTATGTCTTCGAGAACGTGCTCGATGAAGGCGAACTTCGCGAAATCATTGCCGACCTCGATGCCATGCGCGCTACCTTCCCGGTTGAACCCGGGGCGGCACTGTCTGCTGATGGGCAGCCTGCACTCGGGGCGGATTGTCAGGCCCCGAGTCTATTGTGGTCCAAGCCCTTGGGTGATCCGCTGGGAGGGACTGATCTCGCCCGGGGGCGCCACCAGGTCAAACTGATCGAGCCCGAGGCGGCCGAAGATGCGCCCACAGCGGCGCCATTTATTCTGCTCGGCTCGCTGCAGTTTTCCGAAGCCTGTCTGCGCGTTTACGGGCACCCGCAATTGCTGCGCGTGACCGAAGCTGTGAATGGGCCAGACTTTGCGCCTTTTAACGAGGCACTCTTTATCAAGGATCCCGGCATTGGTGCTGCGGTGTCCTGGCATCAGGATGGTGATACCCACTGGGAAAGTGCCGATTTTGATGAGGGCATTCACGGCTTTAACTTTATGGCGCAGGTGTATGGCAGCACGCCGGTAAACGGTGTCTGGGTACTGCCTGGTAGTCACAAGCTCGGTAAGATCGACATCAAGGCATTAGTGGCCGAGGCGGGTAGTGAGCGCCTCAAGGGTGCGGTACCGCTGGTCTGTGAGGCGGGCGATGTGGTGATGTGTAATCGTCAGCTGGTGCACGGCTCTTTCCCCAACTCAGGTTTTGAGCCGCGCCTTACCGTGAACTTCGGTTTTCACCGCCGTTCCTCGGTACTCAACATCATGGGTGCCGGCATTCACAACGATGTGATGTGCTACGACGCCGATTTAATCGAGCGGCGCTCCCGCGTCATTGGTTACGCCATCGATGCGCGTGGCAAGCACTACCCCGACGAAGTCCCGTACCAGTACCAGCCCTTTGCCCAGGCGGGTAAAACCTATGTCTGGAACGCCGAAGCCAAAGCAGGCCTCAAGGACTACAACCTTGAAGACCTCAGCATATAAATGAAGACAACCCCTAGGGAGATCCCGTAATGAACGGAGCTGAAAGCCTGCTGACCACGCTGACCAACAGTGGTATCGAGGTGTGTTTTACTAATCCTGGTACCTCCGAGATGCACTTTGTGGCCGCCCTCGATGAAGTCGAGGGGATGCGCTGTGTGTTGTGCCTGTTCGAAGGCGTAATCAGCGGCGCTGCCGATGGCTATGCGCGGATGGCACGCAAGCCAGCATCTACATTGCTGCACCTGGGGCCGGGCCTCGGTAACGCACTGGCGAATGTACACAACGCCAAGAAGGGCTGTGTGCCCATGGTGAATATTGTTGGTGACCATGCGACTTACCATTTGGAGTACGACGCGCCGCTAACCTCTGACATCGAGGGTATTGCCGGCCCGGTTTCGCACTGGGTGCATACCTCCAGCGCACCTGAACATATTGCCAGAGACGCGGCTGAGGCTATCCGCCAAGCGGGAGCGCACAGTATTGCCACCCTGATGCTGCCGGCGGACGTATCCTGGGGAGAGAATCCGGCCGGTGCAGAACCTGTAGTGCGCATCCCTGCACCGCAGTCAGTGCCGGCGCAGCGCGTGGCCGAGGCGGTGGCGCGGCTGCGCTCGGGTAGTAATTGCATGATTATGATCGGTGGTGGTACCGAGGTTTCGCTGGAGCGTGGGCACAAGGCGAGTCAGATTGCCCAGGCATGTGATGCTCAACTGTGTACGGATGTCTTCCCCACACGGGTTGCCCGTGGGGCGGGAACAGCGGTGATCGAACGGTTGCCATATCTTGCCGAAATGGCGGTAGATCGCCTCAAGGATGTCGAACAGATGATTCTGATTGGCGCGAAGGCCCCTGTCTCTTTCTTTGCCTACCCGAATGTGATGAGCGCTATTTCCCCAGCAGGGTGTGAGCACTTTGTGCTCGCGCAGAATGAGGAGGATATCGATCAGGCGCTGGGCGCATTAATCGAGGCACTTGGAGCGGGGGTGAACACTCCACAAGTTCATAAGCTCAATGTGTGTGACGTGCCGACCGGCAGTCTGGATGCGAACACGGCAGCCATGGCAATCGCGCATTACTTGCCCGACGATGCAGTCATCGTTGATGAAGCCATTACCTCGGGTATTGCAGTAGCTCCGATGACAGCCACAGCAAGACGCCACGATTGGCTGAACCAGACCGGTGGCAGCATCGGCTGGGGGTTGTCTGCAGGCGTAGGTGCAGCCATTGCCTGCCCCGAGCGCAAAGTGATTTGCCTGGAGGGTGATGGCAGCGCCATGTATACCATTCAGTCATTGTGGACGATGGCGCGTGAAGAGTTGGATGTCACCGTGGTGATTTTCAACAACCGCAAGTACAGCATTCTCGAACTGGAGTTTGCCCGCACCGGCGCGCGCGGTGGTATTCCCGGCCCGAACGCGGCGAGCATGCTCGACATAGGCAAACCCGATATGGATTTCGTCGCGATGGCGCAAGGTATGGGTGTGAGCGCCACGCGCGCAACTACCGCCGAGGAGTTTGCAGCCCAGTTTAAAGAGGCGATGCAATCCCGCGGGCCGCGGCTGATCGACGCGCATGTGCCTTCGCTGTCAGGTTGAAGGGTGATGTGGATATGACGAACCATCAGCAGTTTATTGTCGCGCTTGCAGACGCGATTCGCGCACGCGCACCGCTACCGCCGTTTCCCGCCGGCGTCACCATGGACGAGGCGTACCGGATGTTGCCAGCAGCGGCGGCACGGGTATGTGACAGTGGCACACGCGGCCTCAAGGCTGGGCTCACTAATCCTGAACTGCAGGCGCTATTCGGCCTGGACGAAGCGTTGATTGGATTGCTCTATGACTGGGGAGAGTGTCCCAATGGTGTTGCATTGCCATTTCGCGAGCATGCGAGAATCGAATGCGAGCTCGCGGTTGTGTTGTCCGCTGAGGGCGCACCCGTGGCATTGGCTCCGGCGATAGAAATTGTCCACCTGAATTTCGCTGCGCCAGAAGATTTTACTCCCGCCAATCTGGTAATGAGCAGTCTGGGGGCCGACAGCTATATCTGCGGATCACCTATACCCTGGGGGGAACTGGACCAGAGCGTAATACGCAGCACTGCGATCAGGTTGGAGCGCGATGGCGAGCTGCTCCAATTGGCGAATGCCGGGGACTCACTCAATGGGCCAGAGCGCGCGGTAGATTGGTGCGTCAATGAAGCACGCAAGCGCTCTTTGGAGATCGCCGATGGCACAACGCTGCTCACCGGCACCTGTGGCGATGCATTGCCCGGATTGCCTGGAAATTATAAGGCCGACTTCGGTGAGCTCGGCACGCTGAGGTTCACGATTGAGACGCCGGCGGGCTAGAGCCTGCCGGTTTCCTGCAGAACCTGCGATGCTGCGCTAAGCAGTATCGGCGTTTTTGTAGGTCAGGTAGGCCTTACGAACAGTTTCGATAACCTCCCAGGTGCCTCGACTATTGGCGTCAAAGTACAATGTGTCGCCAGCAGAGATATGAATAGGTTCACCCGACTCGGGGTGAAAAATCGCCCGACCTCTTAGAAAGGTGCTGAGCTCGGCATCCATAATCTGCCGGGTCCAGGTGCCGGGGGTACATTCCCAGATGCCAGCCTCGGAGCCGTCAGCATTTTCGCAAATAACCAGACCAGCCAGTTGGGACACCTGGTCGCCAATAGGGAGTTCGACGGGGCCCCAGTTATCGAGATCTGCGGTCGGAATATTGTTGCACTGCTTTAGTTGGGTAATCGCCATAGGGATTCCTTGGTGTTGGTTTGGTGAAGATTTTGACAAGGCTTGAGACAACCACGCTAGGGGCTCGCGGTTGTCTTCGCGCCGTGATCACGATTCGATTTGCTCTGCCATGCTCCATGCAGCCAGAAGTTCATCGTAGGTCTTTAGGTTCTTACAGGGCAGGGCGTGATTCACCACGGCCTTGACTGCGCCGTCGGTGACCTCGGGAAGTCTGTTCTCCCACATTGCCTGGTGCATCATCGGTGTGTCGCCCCATTGGGCGAGATACGGCTCAGGAACACTAACAGCGCCAGAACTAATCATACGATTCAAATGAATCAGCTCCGCGGCATTGCACAGATGTGTGCCAATGATTTTGGCTGTGGGCATGATAATTGATCGTTGCCGCATCCATACTTGTGGCGCATAAAAGCTATAGCGGCGCGCCGCCATGTCGTCGCAATAAACCACTCTCCCTGTATGTGGCCTTACCAGCATGACCGAAGCAAATAGTGAATCATTGTGAGCGCGCTCCATAATGATGTCCGGCTGCCCTCGGGGGTTGTCCGATGAACGCAATAGCTTGCCCAGTGCATTGCCGACAGGTTTTAGCGTGTGCTCATTCATCAGGCGTACTGCCTCTTTGAATTCACTGCTTTCAGGCGCTGGTAGCTCGGGCATGGTTTCAGGCCATTCGAACAACGGTTCGCGGCGACGAATTTCTTCTAGACTAACGGCACCCATAACCGCGTCACCGTAGCCCAGCGAAAGCACGAAGTCTCTCTGAGCGTCCGTGTCGGTTAGCACCGCGATGCGGAGTGAGTAGGCACGAGCTGCTTCCAGCGCTGCCATAGCGCGCTCATCGCGAACCTTGTTATTTTTTCCGTAAAGAATTACGCAAGCCTGGCCCGGTAAGGCCTGCGCGCGACGCAGCATCGTGGCAGGAGGCTCGCTGCCTGGCTTACCCATAAACGTCATATAGTAGCCAGAACTTGCACCAAAAAATGTGATGGCGCCGCCAGCTTCCAGTGCCTGGAACGAGCGGGGAAAAGCTGTTTCGCCCGCATGTGAGACTGCCTGGGTGCATAGGTCCCCTTGATTTGCCTCGCGCACCTGCTCGAGAAAGCGCGTCCCTTGCCGTTCCCAATCGTGCCACTGGCTGGCGTCCCGGGGGATTCGTGTAAAACAGGATATTAGATCTGCATCACGTCGATTGATACCGGCGGCACCCAGTCCTTCCAGGTAACTGACTCTGTTCTCGGAAGATACAAGCCCGGTAACAGTTGCACCTATGGCTCGCCCCAGTTCGACTGTCCAGGCGCCGGTGCCGGAGGCCGCACCTTCCACAAACAATCGGTCACACTGATGTGTGCCCAAAGCTCCAAACAGCGATCGATAAGCAGTGCCCGCCGGTAGTTGATAGCTACCCATAGCCTCGATGGATAGTCCGGAGGCAGGTGCAATGAGTTGAGGCCCATCTGCCAACATGAATTGCTGGTGGGATCCGTCCGGTGACTGGTAGCCTTGGATATGGAACTCAGTGTACATCGGGTCGTCCGCTGCCGTTGGATCAAGCAGGTCTGAGACACCGGAGTATACGGTGACAAGTTGGCCCAGCGTGATGCGACCTTCCTGTTGCAGGGCTTCACCAAGCGAGGCAACAATGCCTACGCCGCCAGACCCTGTGACATGCAAGTCTTCGTCGTGTTCGTCGAACAGTGAAATCGGAATACCGGTAACAGCCCAGATGTCGTTGTAGTTGACTTCCGATGTGAGCATATACAGCAAAGCCTGATTGGGGCCCGGTGAAGGAACGGGCTTGATGACTTCATGTTCAGCGTCGGCGGGATCACCATGCAGGGCTACCCCTGTTTTCGGGTCGCGCTGTACTGCCTGTGCCATTTGGTAGCTGGGAATGGGCGTGATACCTGCAAAGAAAGGGGCTCCCATAGGTAGCATATCGCCTTGGCGAATCAACGTGTCTTTTAGCTTGGTTGAGACGCGTGGGCGTGCGGGGAGGGCAGGTGAGTGCTTGTCGAGGAATAGCTTGATACCGCGCTTGCCGCCATGTCGTTCGTCGAGCACATAACGGGAAAACGTTTCGGCTTCCTGAGCGAGTCCTGCCTCGAACCCGACCTTCCAACCGTGGCGGACAAGATGGACAATAGCCTTTGCAACGGGTCCTCGCCCCGCCAATTCAGAGGCATCCAGGCACTTTCGGACGTAGTCATCCCTTAGGCATTCCACTGGAAACTCCTGGGGTGTTTGCCAGCGTTTGACTGCCTCGTGACGGGCCCTCATGGCCGTCACTGCAACACCTTTGCCATCCAGACAGGCCTCACGCGCTGCAGCCTGGGCTGCTGCGAGGACGGATTCATTGCCCCGGCAAAGGTGGTCGATAAGGCCATATCGCTCTCCCGTCATGCCGTCGATTGCTCGGCCTGACAACATCATGGCCAGCGCTCTCGTCAGCCCCTCGCTCTGTTGTTGTGCGCCGGCGGCGTCAGCCATGATCCGAGTGAGTCGCTGTGTGCCGCCGTAGCCCGGGGGAAGGAACAAATTAATCTCGGGCTGGCCAAGCTGGGTATATTGATTGCCCACGCGCCAGTGACAGGCCATTGCCAGTTCACAACCACCGCCCAGAGCGGCGCCGTCTATGGCTGCAATAACAGGCTTGTCCATTGACTCAATCAGCGAGGTAACACTGTGTGCCTTGGACGGCATCGACAGGGCTGTGCTCTTGTCGTGTACTTCATCCAGTAGTTGACGTACATCCGCGCCCGCGACAAAAGTTTTCCCACCGCGACCTGTGATGACCGCTGCGCCAATGTCATCGCGTCGCCTGATATGCGTCAGGATCGTCTCCAACTCATCCAGCACGCGCTCCGAGAGAGCGTTCACCGGAGGATTATCCAGCGTAATGGTGGCGATGCACTGCGTTCTTTCACCGCTAGTGGTTACAGGTACATACTCCACCCTGAGGGTGCGGCTGGATTCAATAATGGCCTGTTGATTGGCGCGATCCTCCTGCCTGCGCCACTGCTCGACGACACGGCGTATCTTCGGGAGGCACTCTGGGTTGCGCAGGGTCGATGTATCGCCCAGCTCCTGATCTAGCACGATGGCTTTGAGAAAACGGCGTAAATATTTCCCGCTGCGTGTTTCGGGAAATGCATCGACACAGAGAAAGGCTGAGGGTACTGCCAGGCTGCCTTTCTCAGTTTGTACCAGTTCCGCCAGGTGGCGCTCGTCATCGGAGGACAGTGACTGCCGGGCGACGGGCAATATGAATGCGAGTGGCGTCAGTCCCTTGTCCTGATGGGGTGCGCCAATGACAATGCAGTTGCCCACCTTTGATTCGGGGTTGAGTTGGCGGTCTTTAAGTATGGCGCCCTCGATTTCTTCGGTACCCATACGGTGCCCCGAGACGTTGATGACATCGTCCGAACGACCGTGCAGCGAATAGCTGCCATTGGTGTACCTACGGGCAAAGTCACCTTGCACGTATGTGTATTCAGGTTCGCCTGAGTCGCTGCGATAGCGCCCGAAGTATGTGGCTTTGAATCTCTCTATATCACCCATCCACTCGTCACTGTTGACATTATCGGGGTCGCCCCAGATCGTGCGCGCCAGATAGGGGTAGGGCCGAGTGATGACGATTTCACCTTTCTCGTCTGGTCGGGCCTGACTGTAGGTAACGCGACCCGTTTCATCGGGCTCGCTGTTGCCTATCCATATGTCACCGAATATCCAGGGCAGGGGATAGGTTTGAGCGTCGGCGCGCAGAGGCATCTCTGCATTGCCATAGGGGTGCGTCCAGACGATCCCCCCATGCTCCGTTGCCCAATAGGAGTTTATGTACTGCGGTGTGACCAGATCCATGGCAAACCGTTGAACGCTGGGGCTCGTGGGCTCTGCACAGAACGTTGCTACTCTCACTGATGAACGACTGTAACGTTCTACATCCAACCGATTTTGTGGATTGCTGATGATGCCTTTGAGGAAGGTGACTCCTGCCTTGAAGATGGTGACGCCGTAGCGCTCGATAATGGATGCGAATCGTCCAGCGTTGGGAAATGTCGGCGGTCCCTCTGTGACGACGGAAGTGAGCCGGTTAGTGAGTGCTGCACTGATCAGGTATGACTGGCCGGTAATCCAGCCTGGGTCTGCAATGACCCAGATGATGTCCTCGCCAGCGCGAGCATCGAAACTGATTTTGGTGCTATAGCTGACTCCGGCTGTATAGCCGCCATGAACATGGACCACGCCTTTCGGCTTTCCCGTCGATCCAGAGGTGTAGATTATGAACAGTGGAAAATCGGCGCTCACAGGGACAGGTTTTACCGAACGCCACAATGCTTGCGTGAGTTCAGTATCTCCGAGAGCCATAAGCTCCGAGCGCTTTTGCAGCCCAGCGTTGGAGAGAATGGTTGCCTCTGCCTGGATTAGAATGTCTTCTGCCCAGAGGTCGCGACCTTCGTGCCAGGATATTTCCGGTAGGTCGGCGTGACGGACAACAATCACTTTTTGCACGCCGGAGCGAGTTCTGGATAGTGTTTCCGCCAGATCACCTCGCAGACTGGCAACTGCCTCGGGTTCGATATCAAGCTCTGCGAGAACCTGCCCGGCTTCGCGCATGACATCTGCGCGAGTGACCGAGATTTCACCGGCGAGCCCCTCGGCGACGCGACGACAGATACGTTGCCCTATGGCGGCGTTCGCAGATGCATCCGCTATGGCGGCAAGCGCCGACTTTAGGCTGATATACAGATCCAGTGCGGGGTCGCAGTAGGCCTCCTTAAAGGGTACCAGCTCCGCGTTACGTGATGCACCGTCGGCAGTTATAACGACACTGGCACCGGCGTTCTCAATGCGATCGGCAAGGGTTTTGTCGGAGAATCCACCGAATACCGGCGTATAGATAACGCCAATACGTTTCGCCGCTTCCGTCCAGACAATCTGCTCGAGAATATTGGGCATGTTGATGGCAATGCGATCGCCTTTGACAAGGCCGAGCTCAAGCAGCGCTTGAGCGGCGATAACCGATCGAAGGAGGAGTTCCCGACGGCTGATTGCGTTGTGCTGTACTGGCCCTCCTTTGCCTGCATTGAGCGCAGGATCCCAGCGATCGCCTTCATAGTAGAATGCGATTTCATCACCGTGTCCGGCCAATACATGGCGGTCCAGCTCATTGAATGCGGCGTTAGTCATTGCGCCACTAAACCAGCGATAAAACGGCGCGCTGCTTTCGTCCAGAGCCTGTTGCCAGGGCTGCCATGCCAAGGCATCGGCCGGCTTGGCGGTATGGGCGTGCCAGCCCTGCCAGTGGTCCTGCTGAACACGGGTGAGCCAGCTATTCGTCTGGGGGTTAAACCAGTGGATCTCCCGGGCGGCTATGTCAGCGTGGAATGCTCCCAGATCCTCTTCGCAGGCTTTGCGCATACGCTGCCAGTCTTCCAGGCTTTGAATGGGGTTCTCGCGCACATCTTCCGGGGTGGCGGGTGAATAGATATTTTGCATGACAACTTTCTCCTATAGCGCCTGTGCGACTCGGCTGCGAATCGGTGCGGTGACGTTCGTCGAAGAGTGAAAGACGGTCTCATAGAGCTCAATAATTTCGTCAATATCCGGAACGACGGGGTTGTTAGCGGGAGAGCCCGAGGCCAGGGCCTGCTCTGCCATAGTAGGCAGAAGTGTCGTGTAGTCGCTTTCGTGAATGCCAAACTGTTGCGGGCTCGGTACTTTGAGATCCTCGTTAAGTCGGCGCAGTTCCTCTATCAAAATGCGCGTGGCAACTGTGTCATTAGTGCCTGCGGGTACTACACCCATCTGGCGTGCACAATCGGCGTAGCGGCGCATGGCAAACGGTACCGAGAATGCAGTGACCGCCGGGAGCAGCATGGCGTTACTGAGGCCATGAGGTACTTGGAAATGGGCGCCCAGGGGGCGACTCATACCGTGAACCAAAGCTACTGACGCGTTGGAAAATGCCATACCTGCCTGAGTAGAGCCGAGCATCATGGCCTCTCTCGCGCTGACGTTATCTGGTTCAAAGCAGGCTGTGCGAATATTTTCAAACAGTGATTTCATGGCCGCGAGCGCTAGCCCGTCGGAGTATTGGCTTGCCTTGCGGCTCACGTAGGCTTCTATGGCATGAGTGAGGCTATCGATGCCTGTGTCTGCAGTCAGGCGAAATGGCATGGTTAACGTGAGCTCATAGTCGATCAGAGCAGCGGAGGGCATGAAGGCGCGCCCCAGGCACAGTAGCTTCTCATCGTTCCTCGCGTCAGTGATGATCGATACTCGCGTGGCCTCAGAACCCGTACCGGCAGTCGTAGGTATGGCAATAATAGGCAGACCCGGGCTGGCATTGTCCTGGGGTACAGCGAAGTCGCGCACGGTACCACCGGCTGGCCCAATGAGTGAGACCATTTTTGCAGTATCCATGGGGCTGCCGCCGCCGAGTCCAATGATGCAATCGTAGTCCTGTTGTTGAAGGGCCTGGCTTGCGGCGGCGACTGTTGCATCAGTTGGGTCGGCGGGAACATCGCTGAAAATGCCGTATGTCAATCCTGCATGATCAAGCGGCAGAGTAATACGCTCAAGATAACCATACTTAATGATCACTGGGCCGCAGATAATCAGGGGCCGCCGCAGATTGAGTTGTATCAGCACATCGGCAATCCTGCCGCTGGCCCCTCCACCTATACACATAATTGGTGGTGTAAGAATAGTTGTACACATAGCTGTCCCTCCCGGAGCAGTTGAACCGACCTTTGTTTGGCATGCAGAACCTCGCCCAGGATCATTCCCGGGTTTGTGTGGTGTGCTGCTATTGAGTGCTTTGGTTGCGAGCGAAAGTGGTTTC
Organism: Halioglobus japonicus; assembly: GCF_001983995.1. Classification (NCBI taxonomy): domain Bacteria; kingdom Pseudomonadati; phylum Pseudomonadota; class Gammaproteobacteria; order Cellvibrionales; family Halieaceae; genus Halioglobus; species Halioglobus japonicus. The sequence goes on from NZ_CP019450.1 coordinate 2,237,952, forward strand.
GCAAGAACAGGGCTTAACTGCCCTGGGGAGAGAAGGAAATGCGATCAACAATGTACAGTGAGATGGCGCCCAGTGGGCGGAGAATGGCAATGAGCGCGTTAGCGGCAAAAGCCCCGCTTAGCTTGATACAGCTTGGCATGCCGAAATTCATCGAATTCGATAAATTCATAATGGCCTCCCTGGATCTCTGGTCTGCACCCTTGAGTGCACTAAAATGCAGTGAACAGACTGAAGATATTCCGCAGCAGTCTGCGTCTATTGGGCGGGTAGTTGACTTGGTTTGCTAGCAATACTCCCTGCCCATGGTTAGCCACATTAGTGGAGTGAACAGGTTTTGTCGCCGTAGCCTATAGGTTGCTAAAACTTTGAGTAATACTCGCTATTCAATATTAAAACTCACCCTGTATCAGCTGGCCTCGCATAACAACCGCAGTGGGTTGCAACTGCCAGATTTCGTGAGGGTCTACGTTAAACAGGTTCTTGTTGAGAACTATGAAGTCTGCAGATTTTCCTGCGCTGATAGAGCCTGTCTCGTCTTCCAGTCGCAGCTGATATGCGCCGTTTTGGGTATAGCCGCGCAGTAATTGTTCGAGGCTGAGACGTTCGTCAGCGGGCGAACGAACGCCGTCGTCAGGGCTCTGCCACCACTCTACGGGATACTGCCGGGTGTGCCCGGTCTGCATGCCGAGATAGGGGCTGATGAATGTGGCCAGCATTTCTCCCCCCACCATTCGTCGCTCGAGTACGTCACTCTGGCGCCTGACTCCACAACGGATCTGGCGCGGTACATGAGGGAGTAGCGCTCCTTGCCAAGTAGGCTCTCAACAACATCGTTCGTTTCCACACCGAACCACCAGGGAGAGAAATTGGCAATGATGCCGAGTCGGTGGATGCGCGGTAGATCTGCAGGATCTATCAACGCCAGGTGGGCAATCGTGACTCGAGGATAAAAATCCTGACCGATGTTGGCCTGTGCCTGTTCAACCGCGTCCAGTACTGTCTGAGTCGCGAGGTCACCAATGCTGTGCACCATCAGATCGAGCCGCGCTTCGTGAAGCTGCATTAGTAGTTCCGTCAGTTCTGCCGTGGAGAGCAGAGGCTCGGTAGATGTGCCGCTGCCCAGATAGGGTTGGCTATAAGCAGCGGATTGGTTGGCGCTGATGCCGTCCATAAAGACCTTTACGGCGTTGAACTGTAGAAGCTCGCCTCCGTATTGCTGTTGATATCGTTGCACCTCAGCAATAGCCGTCTTTGCCCGCTCCGGGGTAAATATCTGGTACGTTCCGTAGTAGCGGAGCGGTAGTCTGCCTTCTTTCTCCAGTTCAGAAATGACGTTATACACGTGGTCGCCATAGCCTTTGTTTCCAGCGTCGAACAGTGCTGTGACGCCATGTCTTGAGAGAATCTGCAGAGTCTCAGCCACGGTTTGTTTGTGCTGTGCCAAGTGCGCCGCGTCGGTCACGGCAAAGTGCTTGGCGAAATGCTGTACGCCGGCCCCTTCCTTCACCCAGCCGGTGGGCTCACCTTGATCGTCTCTGGCGTACATGGCCAGTCCGGGTTTTGGGTCGGGTGTATTCTTGTCTACGCCCAAGGCGAGTAGCGCGTTGGAGTTGAGCCAGAAATCATGTGCAGTTTCGCTTTCAAACCAGACCAGACGGCCTGGAGCTACGGCATCAAGAACTTCCTTCCTGGGCCCGTCGCTTCCTTGCACAAACATATTGGTGGGCCAGCAGCACAGGCGCAACCACTGCTGGTCGGGATGAGCGGCAGCGTAGGCTTGCACGGATTCGAGTAAAGCCTCTGGGGTCTCTCCCTCAACCTCACCGAATCGTTCTACATTGACGTAGCCAGGGTGAGCGTGACCGTCGATCAGGCCGGGAATAATCAGCTCGCCATTGAGTGTGAGGAGATTTGCTGCGCGGTATCTCTTGGCGCCGTCGTCGTCGCCGACATAAATAAAACGACCGTCGCGCACAACAAGCGCCGTTGCGTGCGGGAGATACTCGGCCACTGTGTATATGGTAGCACCCATAATCGTCAGGTCAGCGGGGGGCGTGTTGGCGGTCAGTGGTGATTGCTCAGAATCACGGTGACAAGCAGACAGGATGAGCGCTAGCAGTGCGATGTACAGGGTGTGGCTGAATCGCATAGCTAGATCCTTAAGGGTTTCCTGAACGTTGTGTGCATGCTGGTTACAGTCATATGCAGTATAGGCACAGGCAAACAGCAACGGTCAAATCCGGGCCACGCGCTAGCGCGGTCGCAGCTTTCTCCTGTATTGCCGAGGCGAAGTGCCGCTCCATTGGTTGAAGGCGCGAATGAAGGGGCTGGCCGTGGAGTAACCCGCGGCCAGTGCCACATCCTCGATGGGTATGCTCTCGTCGGCCAGTAACTTGTAGGCCACGTTGCGGCGCAACTCATCTTTGATCTTCGAGTAACTGGAGGACTCCTCGCGCAGCCGACGTCGCAGTGTGCCACCAGAGCAACCCAACTGCGCCGCAATCTCCTCAATACTGGGAAACGTCATGACCCCGTTGTCCTCGGGTGTCAGCATGCTGACAATAGTGCCGTGGAGCATGCCCTCGGAGCCGGGAATGGAGAGCAGGTAAAATGGCGAACGTGCCAGGAAGCGATCTACCTCCCGGGAACTACGGCTGATCGGTAGCTCCAGGTGTCGCGCATCGAAAGCTAATTGGCTGGATGTTGTGCCAAAATCCAGCACGCCGGGAAACATATAATTTAACTCGCGGCTGTGTGGCGGTTTGGCCTGGGTAAAATTGACATACTGCAGCGGAATGCGCAGCCCGGTGAGCCAGCTGGCGAGGCGATGCCAGATGACCATCCAGAAATCTTCGAAGTAGTAGTCAGGGTCCAGCTCGGGATGCTGGAAACGGATGTCGATGACTGCGTGATCACCGTGTTCGATGATCTCCGTTTCGATATCGTCAGTGACCAGGCTGTAAAAAGTAGATCCGGTCATCAGCGCATCTCGCAATGTTCGCTCTTTGCTCATTGCCTTGACGCAAAAAGCGAACGTGCCCGGTTTGCTCTGTGTGCGCGTAAACCCCATGAATTCATCGTCGAGCACCCGCCATATCGTTCGGGTGAGCCGGGTCATTTGATCAATCGAGAAGCGCTGTTCGCCGGCGTAATCGAAGTTATCCTTCATCCCCGCTTCTGCGAGCAGCGATTGGCGCGACCAGCCTTTCAGTTGAGCGCCGCGCATTGCGGCGAGGAAGTGGTGGGTTGAAACGCTGGGCATGAATTCCTGTTAAATGGCGATGTCGTCGGTGTCCTGATGATATCGGAATACCTACCGTCACGCCCAGCGCCCGACAGATTTACTTACATGCCGACGGAATCAAGCGCAGCCTCCAGTTGGCTCCAGCGTTGCTCCAGGGTGCCGGTATATCCCACAGCCAGGCGAACAAGGCCGGGGCTGATGCCAGCCGCCTGAATGTCCTCGTCTTCCATTTCGCTGGATGTGCTCGATGCTGAACAGGACATGAGCGTATCGAAGTAGCCAAGACTTACCGCCATAAAGCCAAACTGCTGCTCATTTTGCAGGGCACCCATGAGTTCCAGCGCTTTCTCTTTGCTGCCCGCGTCAATCGTTAGCACCCCGCCGGCGCCAAACTCAGCATTGCCCAGTTCTGCGAGTAACGCATTGTCAGGATGTGTCGCAAGCCCCGGGTAACTCACCTGCGTGCCTCGCTGTTGAAGACGTTCTGCCAGCGCCAGGGCACGAGCACCATGGGCGCTCATGCGCAGCGGTAAGTGGGGAAGGCGCAGGGCAATGTTGGCAGCGACGTTGGGATCCATGGTGGGTCCAAGAATCATCAGCGGCCCTGTATGCAGATCCATGAGTTGCCCGATAAACGCCTGGCTGGCACATACCGCACCGGCGATCAGGTCTGAGGCACCGCCAATAAATTTGGTCATGCTGTGCACCACGATGTCGGCGCCAAGGTGAGCGGGACTGATGAGCAGCGGACTGAAAGTGTTGTCGACGACCAGCGGGATGCCTGCGCTATGAGCAATGTCAGCCAGAGCAGGGATGTTGGCTACTCGCAGGGTAGGATTGGAAACGCTCTCTACATAGAGCACGCGGGTTTTGTCTGTAATGGCCGAGCGCACCGCGTCCAAGTCAGAACTGTCGACGAAGCTGGTTGTCATTCCGCACTTCAGCGGCAAAAAGTCATGCATGAGTGCATAGGTTCCACCATAGATTGTATTGGACGACACAATGTGATCGCCGGCCTCACACAGGGCGAGTATGGCCGCGGAAATAGCACCCATGCCGCTGGCTGCACAGTAGGCGGATTCGGTGCCTTCCATAGCAGCCAGCTGTCGACTCAGGTTGTAAACAGTAGGATTGAAGTGCCGCCCATACAGGTAACAGCCGGCATTGTCTGGCCCTTTCTGGCCAGTGAAAATTTCTGGCATGGTGCCGGGGTCGATCACGGTAAAGGTAGAACTGGCTTCAATGGACATGTTGACGCCACCGTGTTCACCAAATTCGTGGCGGAGATTGGCGAGGGCTTCTACCGGGTGTTGGTGGCTCATAGTAAATATCCTGATAGCATGTTTGTTAGGCTGTATTCAGAGTGATTTCTATCATAAAATTCTGAATAGGATATTAATGACGAATAAAATTCGATTATGAGTGCTTTTGACCAGTTAGACCGAACAGATTATGAGATTTTGCGGCTGCTGCGAAATAATGCACGGCTGAGCAACCGTGAGTTGGCCGAGCAGATTGGATTGGCCCCATCGACAACCCTGGTGCGAGTGCGGCGCCTGGAGCGGGAGGGGGCAATTCGTGGTTACGTTGCAGAGTTTGCCCCGGAGGCATTAGGGGTTAGCCTGCAGGCGATGATTGCCGTGAAACTTCAGCATCACTCTCTCAAGGATTTAAGCGCCTTTCGCCAGCATGTTCTGAGCCTGGAAGAAGTGGTGCAAATCTACCATATTGCCGGTGCCAGCGATTTTCTGATTCATGTCTGGGTACGGGACGCACAACACCTCCGCGATCTGGCGATGGTTTCACTGACCACTCGACCGGAGGTGGCGCAGTTGGAAACCCACCTGATTTTCGAACATACGCGTAACGCTGAGATGCCGTTGTATGTAAACGTCGACGCCGATTAAACGCCGCCCCTCAAAGGGCGGCTTTTTTGGCCTTGCTATCAGCTGCTCTGGGATACAAAGCATCCGTGAAAGCCCAGTGGCAGTACCCGGTCCATGGTCATAGTGGCTACTGGGCCTTCCTCGATTGCTGCGGTCCTGAGCACCGCCACGCCGGTGCGGCGCTTATTGAAATCCAGAAAGCTGTGCACCAGGTAGCCCGATGGCAGGTACTGCGGCTCTTCGACAATCACATGCTCACCATAGTTATAACGTGTCATCGAGCCTGAGCGCGGGTCGACGCTGACGATCGAAGAGGGCAGGCCGCTTAGTGTGCCCTGGCCACCGCTCACACCGTATAGACGCTGGGGCGAGAAGGGCTGGCGCCGGTCAAACACCGGAAACTCCAAGTCAGTCTCCAGCGAACTGATATGCGCTTTGCCGCTAGTGAGATCAAGCTTGTAGTGTACGAGTGTTGGGTCGTCGTGATAAGGCCCGGCCTGCTGCTGCGCCAGCTGATGCATGCCCTGTTGCATAAAACGCGAATCGGCGTAGGCAGCGGCGGTGAACTCAATGGTGTTGCCTGATTCCCAGGCGTTGCCGAAGTGGAACACAAAACTGGCCGGCACTTCGATTGTCTTGACCAGAGAGAAATCCTCTCGATCAAACACCAGCAACTGGCTGGCGATGTCCGGGCGCCACTGGATGCCCTGGATAAATGTGGGTGCTTTTTCATGAACCGCGGAGCTATTCAGGGCAATCAGATAGCGCGGGGTTAACACGAAGTCGTGCGTATATCCTGAGAAATCCAGGGTGTGGGCATGGTACTTGACCATGTTCCCGGTGGCGTTCACGTGGTACAGCACTAGTGTCGGCGTCCCTGCGAACGGTACCGAGCCGATATTCCACATATCCCCGCGCTCATCAAATCGCGGGTGTGCGGAGAAGGGCACGCCCTCAAGCTCATCGTGCCACGCCTGTATGCCTCGCGTGTCCAGTGTCTCCGGATCGATACGGTAGGCAGAGCCTGCTTCCCATAGTGCCAGGAGTTCACCGTTATGGGGCTGTATGTTGATATTGGCGACATTGAAGTCCTGGTTACTGCGCGGCGGTGCCGGGTTGGCCACCTGGGTGCCGGCGCCGTTGAACAGGAAGCGGCCTTCGGCCTGTTCCCGCTCATATTTTCGGGTGCGCACGAAGCGGCCTTCATGGCTTGCGCCATCCGGGCCCAGCCTGAATGCCTGAATCATGCCGTCCGGGTCGAACCAGTGTTGATATCGCTCCCCGGCACGCTCGTAAAGTGTGGGGCCGTTTCGGTACAAGGTGCCAAAGCACGCCTGGGGTATCGTTCCCTCTACGGTCATAGGTAGCCGTGGCTGGTCAGAAGTCAGACCATCGAAGCCGACAGACCAGGCCGGCGCTGATTCGCCAAGCGCCAGGCTGGGCAGGGCATGCAAGCTGGCCATAGCTGCCAGGCCCTTGAGAAATTCACGTCGTTCCATGGGTCACCTCAAATTGATCTGAATCTGGGTATCTTGATTGACAGTCACTTTGGCCTCGTCAAAGCTGGGCGGGCCAAACTGGCCGGCATTATTGCTAAAGCCGTAGCCTTCGCGTGGTAGGCCGACCAGGTTGGTGTCCAGCTTCCCGTTACTGTTTTCATCGTGGTACAGCTTGACGACATATTCGCCGCTATCAACCCCCCGCAGAGTGACTTGAACCGTGTCGCCGGACACACGACTGATGGCTGCGATCACCGGGTTGCTGTCGGCCTGATAGTCCGCCGCGGTATCAAAAACGGTCCAGTACAGTTGCCCGGTGTGCTCCCGAATACCCTCTACGAGAATGTCGATATCGGCGGCTTGAACCGGTTGTGCCAGTTCGAGTGCCATAATGGCTGCGTTCCAGAACTTCTTCATGTTGCTTCCCTTGTGTAAGTGACGAGTTCAGTCTCGCGCAGCCCGGGTTGATGGCAGGTGCGGGAAGTCACTGGCACTGCGAGTTCAAACCGTGACTTTTGGCACGGTACGCCAAGGGCTCAATTCCGGTATGCTGCAGTACATGGCTAAATCATCCCCATCCTTGGAAAATCATCTGCTCATCGCCAGTGGCGTTGTGGCCACCGGTTTAGTTGCGGTCGTGAACTGTTTGAATTTTCAGGTCTGGCCTGACTTCCTGGTGTACCTGCTGTTCGGCGTGATTTTCGCTGTAAAGGCCTACGACGAGGAACTGGGGCTGTCTCGCCGGGTTACCGTATCCGGTACCGTAGCGATGTTTGTGCTCAGCGTGATCGCCCTCATTATGCATACCAACACCCTGACGCCTGTGCTGGCCGCTGTACTCATGGCCAGCGCACCTTATCACTTGAGCGCGCGCCAGAGCTGGCTATTGTTTTTGGTGGCTAATGCTACTTATTTTCTGGTGTTTGAGCTGACCTGGGAGACCAATAATTACCAGATCTCATTTGTCTCGATGATCGCATTGCAGGCTTTTGCTATTACCTCAAGCCTGACCAAACAGCGTGAGGTGGCGGCCCAGGAAATGCTCAGTCGTCAGAACAGCGAGTTGCTCGCTGCACGCGCCGTATTGGCTCAGCAGAGTCAGGCGGAAGAGCGCCTGCGTATTGCCGGGCATTTGCACGATACCGTGGGACACCAGTTAACAGCGCTCGGTTTGCAGCTGGAGGCATTGGCACACCAGGCGCCGGACGCACTGCGCCCGCGCATTGAAGACAGCCAGGCCCTGGCCCGAGAATTATTGGAGGGCATCCGGAGTACGGTCAGACAAATGACCGAGGAACGCCGCGATGATCTCGCCTCAGCGATTCGCAGACTGGCCAGCGTCACGCCAGGGGTGACGATTGAGGTTGACCGCGAATTGCCCGCATTACCCGCCGAGCTGACTCAGCAACTGGTGTTCTGCTTGCAAGAGGGTATTCACAACGCGATTCGCCACGGAGGTGCAGATCACCTCGATATCCATTACGCCGAGGGTGTGCTCAGTATTGCGGATAACGGCAGAGGCCTGCGCGGTACGATTGTACCCGGGTTTGGTCTCGAGAATATTCGCACCCGCCTGGCGCCATTTGGTGGCGAAATGGCGCTGACGCGGCGTCCGGATGGCGGTTGCGTCCTCGCCTTGACGTTACCCCAGCTAGAGAGGATGCCCGCGTGATTCGTGTAGGACTGGTGGACGACCAGGCATTGATACGAGAAGGCATTGCCCAGTTGATAGCGCTGTCTGGTAAAGCTGTTACCGCCTGGCAATGTGATAATGGCGAAGCAGCGCTGGCGACGTTGCGCAAGGAGCCTATCGACGTAATGGTGTGCGATATCCGCATGCCGGGCATGGATGGCATCACCATGGTTAAACGCTTGCGCGCCAATGGTGAACGTCAGCCGGTACTTATGCTGACGACCTTCGATGATCACCAGCTGTTTCTGGATGCACTCGCTGCCGGCGCAAATGGCTTTCTACTCAAAGATGTCTCTCTAGATAAACTGATCGAGGCGATCGAGACTGTGGCTGGCGGCGGCTTTATTGCCGAGCCGCGCCTTGTCTCTCAGGCCAGTACCACTGTGAAAGATGCGCCACCGGCAGATCCTGATCTGCTCAGTGACAAGGAGCGCGAAGTGTTACGGCTAGTGGCGGGTGGATTGTCAAATCGCGAGATCGCCAGCGTCATCCACCTCGCCGAAGGTACGGTGAAGAACCATGTCTCCCATATTCTCACCAAGCTCAACTGCCGTGACCGCACCCAGGCTGTCTTGTATGCCATTCACTGGCAGTTGATCTGATCGCAAGCGATTTAGGTAGCGCAGCCACGAGGCGCAAGTGCGCGTCCCTCTACTTCAAGGTCCAACTGAGTAGCAGCGAGTAACTATCAACGTCGCTGGCGAAATTGGCGTGGGCACCCACGCTAAACGATTCGAAATAGCGGTTGCTCTCGGTCACATTGACGCCGACCGAGTAGCCGGCCATACAGAAGTGACTGAAACCGAGTACCTTGCGGTTGGGACCCGTGAAGCCGCTGGCACCCAAGTGGACTGTGCCAATGAGAGGCAGTGTCCCCAGATGGGTATGCTATGGGTGTTCTAGGTCTGCTTTGAGAGATATGACGCCTGTGTCCTCACTGAACTAGGCCAGGTCACGGGATTCCGAGTAGCTGTCGATCTGGCTGTAGGTGTATCTGGCCGCCAATTGAGCATCTGGCCGTAGCCAGCGCCGCGCATCATGTCGCCCAGGGTTTTCAGCTCGGGGCGCAGATAGCCTACGCACCCGGGTTGCCCCTGTTGATTGGGCGCAGTGAGGATGTAAAATGCTCCACCGCCTAAGACATGATGATCTACGCCACTCATCAGAGTGACCTGCGTAGGCGCGCACATAGGATTGGTGTAGAAGTTAGTGAAGCGCACACCATCAGCGGCAATGCTGTTGATACTGGGCGTCTTGATTTCACTGTCAAAGGCGCCTGAATCTGCCCAGCCCATGTCGTCTGCCAGCACAATAAGAATGTCGGGGCGCTGATCTTCCGCATTTGCCGCGGCGATCATGCCAATGACAAGATTCAGTACGCCATAATGGATATTGACTGCGGACGGGGCCTATCTACAGGGTTCGGTCATAACAATCTGAAATATCTGCTTGTCTATCTGGATGGGTTCCACCACGTCATGACGTGTTTTCCTCTTCAGTGAAAGTGCCTCCAGAGCCGATGAGTGCTCCACTTATGCCATATGTATCACTCCTCTTGCTGAGTCTTACCGCGAAGAAGCGCGCAAGAACGTGCTGTTTTTTGCGTTTTGCAACAAGTGCCGGTGCAGTACGTTAGCCTTGACGGGAACCGGGATTTGGTAATGCACACGACGATTATTGCTTTTTCGTTCGCTTATATAGGTACCTTCTGGTTGATTACGCGCCTCATCGCCCAGGAGGAGGACTAGTCATGCTAATGGGCCACTATACAACGGCGTTGGTGCCCTGGGCGTACAACAGCAATCGCAGTCTCGCGCCATTCTGGTTTTTCCTGATGGCGACCCAGACACTTGTTTTTCTTATGGTGAGCTTCGCGTTGGTGGGGGTGGAGACGATTGAGCCTAGCGGGTTCTTTGATGCGTCTTTCAGGCATATGACCGTCGATATGACCTACAGTCATGATATAGCCCCCGTGATCGTTTGGGCGCTGGTGTTTTCCCTGGCCGCGGGATTGATTTTTAAGAGCCTGCAACTGGCGTTGATTGTCGCTGCGCTCAACGTCGCGCATGAGCTGATGGATTTGCTGGTCAGTTTTAAACACTACTGGTTTGGTGCGCCCGAGAATAAGGATTTCCCGGTATTCGGCTGGGGTTTGTATAACTCTGCTCCGGCGGTGGGGCTGCTGATAGAGATTGCAATCTGTGTAGGGTTTATTGTCTGGTATGTGCGTACGCGTCGGCGCCAGGGTTACGACGTCTCGCGCAAGACCCAGGTTGGACTCTATGCGGTTCTGGTCGGATTCACAGTGTTTCTGCTGCCGATGGTGACTCAGTCCCTATTGTCGCTGGTCGGAGGCTAGGGGCAGTGCATCGTCACCCAGAAACAAGCTCAGTGTGCCTGAACTATACTTCGGACTGATAGGACCTACGGCGAGAACTGAATATGAAGCATATTTCGATAGCTCTACTCCTGATGATGTTGGGAGCAGGGTCTGTGCAGGCCGGTGGCCTGTGGCTGAACCAGTACGGTGATTTCGCCTCTGGACGTTCCAGTGCAGGCACCGCAGCGGGCACTGACGATGCAGCTGCGATTATTCATAATCCGGCCGCAGGCACGCGTCTGGCGGGCAGTCACGTGTTCGGCAGTGCCGGCGCGATTATTCCGGAAGTTGAGTTTGATCTTGATTACACGTCGCCGGTGAATGGCGACGACAACGGCGGGCAGGCCGGTTTGAATGCACCGGTAGCTAGCTTTGCCTATATTAACGATCTTGGTTCCGATAAATGGAGCGTAGGTATTTCCAGTGCGGGGCTGGCGGGCGCAGGACTGGAGTATAATCAGAACTGGGCGGGGCGCTTCCAGAACACTTATGTAGAGCTGCTTGTCCTGGCGATATCGCCGACGGTGGGATACAAGGTCACCGACAAGCTGTCGCTGGGTCTTGCACTGCAGTACTACTATACGACGCTGGATTTCGAGATAGCGCTGCCAACCATACCCGGGCGCGATGCCGGTAAGGGCACGCTGGATGGCAAGGACAACGGTTTCTCGTATGCGCTCGGAGCGATGTACGAATTTAGTGACAATACCCGACTGGGTATTCGCTATCAGGGCGAGATCGACGCGGACTTTGATGGCAACGTAAAGGTCCAGGGCAGTATTCTCGATCGCAGTATCGATTCTGACACTAACCTGACAATGGCGGCACTTCTGCGTCTGGGTCTCTATCACCAGTTGAACGAGCGATGGGGGCTGGGCGTGACCATCGGCTGGGATGACTGGAGTGCTCTGGATAACGTGTTTGTCTCGTTGCCAGAGGAGGGTGCTGCGCTGGTAAAAAACTGGGATGACACGTATCACTATGCCTTGGGCCTCGAGTACGCAGCATCCAGGCACTGGGATCTCACCGGCGGTATCGCCTATGACTCCAACCCGGTCAGTGCACACGACCGCACGGCTGACCTGCCCGTAGACAGGCAGGTCCGATACACCGGCGGCGCGCGCTACCAATTGCGCGACAATATCAGTATCGGTGGATATTTGAACTATACTGATCTCGGTAGCGCTCGCATAAGTTCGGAGCGGTGGGGCGGCAAATACGCCGACAACCATGTGCTCGAGTTTTCATTTTCCTTAAGTTGGGCGTTATAAACTGATACCCCTGTCACGCGAGGCGATATCGTATGAGAGTATCCACACCTATCCATTTACACGTCTTGAGTGCTCTAGTTCTTTTCGGCTGCGCTGAGAGCGAGAATGCGGTCGATGCAAACTTGGCCAGGATCATCAGCGTTGAGGCGATTGAGGAAAAAGTACAGACGCCCCGAACGGTCTGTGAGAATGTCACTGTGACCCGCCAGGCCGAGGTAAAGGATGACCAGCAGATAGCCGGCACGGCAAGCGGTGCTGTTATTGGCGGTGCAATGGGCAACCAGATCGGCGGGGGCAGTGGCAGGGCGATCGCCACAGCAGCGGGCGCGGTCATTGGCGGCGCGGTGGGCAAGAAGGCGCAGAAAAATTATCAGGCCGGTAATACTCAGACGGGAACCGAGCAGCAGTGCACCACAGTGATGGATGAGACTGTCAATATTCGCGGCTACAACGTTTCATATGAGATCGATGGTAAGTCGGGCAGCGTGCGGATGGATGAGCCGCCAAAGGGCGACACGATTCCGGTCGTCAATGGCCAGTTGGTATTACACAGCGTGGGTGTCGAGCAGCCCTAGTGACCAGGAATTCAAGCGTCACATTCAATCGCGATTGGTACATTCAATAGTCCCGATGACAGTTTATTTTCCAAGCCCGGTGCACATAGATTTTCTTTGGCTGGAGTGCCTAATTTCCTTTCGCTAGCGTGCCGCGAATGTGCTGACTCTGAGCAATTACCATGCTCCATAACCAGTTCAGCTCACACTGTCGCAACTAATAGTTATTCAACCTGTTTTTGACCTATACCCTAAATTTTCTCGACCGGCAGTTGATGAACATTCTGCTCGAGCCGATTAATCAGGCGTTTGGTAACAGGGACACTCATGGGCTTTACATTGGGTTTTCGTTTACATTGGTTACGACAGCCCGGGAAGTCTGTAGCGTGCCTGACAGACCGCTGTTTCTGGTCCAATGATCTCTATCTACATCACCCAGTGGAGTGGCGTGACGGCATTGTGCGGTGCCGAGGTCAGTTTTCGATAGCTGGCCCTGGTGCTGCGGGTACAGTTATCGCCTGTCCGGAGCGCAACGTGGGTTGCCTGGAAGGTGACGGCAGTGCGATGTATACGATGCAGGCACTATGTCCGATGGCACGAGAGGCGCTCGATGACACGGTGGTGATATTCAAGAATCGCGAAGTACAGCATCTTGGAACTAGCGCTCGACCGCACAGGTGCCATCCTTGCTGGGTTGAGCCCTGGGTGGTGCGGTCGATAGGCGAGTTGATTGATGCCTACCGTGTACCGGTTGCGCGTATGTCTGCAACGGCTTCAGTTAAAGCCTCTCGCAGTGGCGTGTATTCCATGGCTAGCGACTGTTTACTCAGCTCTGCAGAGAACAGCAGCGATCCCGCGGCGGTCGTCTTGATGACATCCAGTGGAATTGCGGGCCGTTTTCCGGTGCGCCGTGAAACCCACTCCATGACACGCGCTGTCGGCATCAACCAGCGCTCGGGGATATTGATGTCGGGCGTGCGAACCCCTGCGATATCGCCGATTAGCTGAAAATATTCACGTGTTGTGGCGCGCTCGTCACCGATCAGAAAGCGACGGCCAACGGTGTCGGGTGATAGCAGTGCGCGGGCAATGGCTTCAGCGGCGTCCTGCAGGTAGACGTAAGTGTAGGTGGTGTCCGCGCCCACCAGTGCCGGTAGCTGTTGCTCAACCGCACGGCGTACTTCCATGGTGGACTTGTCGTCGCCGGCGCCGATAACGGCTGCGAGGTGCACTACTGTCAGGGGAAGATCACGCTCGCGGTGCATTGCCCAGCCCGCCGCATCGCCGAGATACTTTGAACGGGCATAATCGCTGGGATGTGCCCCGGGGGCGCTCTCCTCGTTAAACGGCAGGTTCTTAGGTACGCCAAAGGCGAGCGGCGTACTGACTTGCACCACCTTTTCAGCGCCGACAGCCAGGCATGCTTCGAAGACGTTTTCGGCACCGTGTTGGTTAATGGCATAGAACTGCTCCCGGTCGCGCGCCCAGAACTCCCGATAGCCCGCCAGGTTCACCACGCCCCAGCTGTCTTTCATCGCTGGCACCAGGCTATCCGGCTGGGTGATATCCCCTTCGCAAAAAGTGAGCCGGTCTGAGATGGATTGGAGTTGCTCCCGATCTGAGCCGGCGCGCAGCATACAGCGCACTTGCAGTGAGGGCTCCTTCAGTAATCTTGTGACCAGGGCGCGGCCGACGAAGCCGGCGGCGCCCGTGACAGTGACGATGCGCTTTGGTTTGGGCATGGGGTCTCCGAAATTCAGCGAGGCATTGGGATGAGCTGACTAAAAGCGATACGCAACCGACGTGAAGGCGGTATTGAACCAGGCAAAGTTGTATACATCGTCGCCGTCGACGCCGCCCTCCAGCCCGCGATAGCCTAACCCGACCGTCCATTTATCGTCCGGGCGATAGGCAATCCTTGCGCTGATATCGAACGCGCGGCCAGGCCCGCCGGCCAGTCCGTCGAAGTCGGCCTGCACCAGCCACTCTGGGTTAATCTGGTATTCAGCTGCGAAGTAGAGCAGGGGGACAACACCCAGATCGTCGTCTTTGCTGCTTACGCCTTGCTGGCTCAGTTTGATCTCCGCGTCGCGTATTTTGAGCGTGCCACCCACCCAGAGGCGCCAGTCTTCTCGGTCCATAAAGTTGTAACGGTAACCCACGCGCCAGGAGTTGAAGCGGTAGCTGGCTTTAATGCGTTCATCCGGTGCGTATTCCTCACCGGCGAATCTCACCGGTTCATCCAGCGAACCGGACTCCGAGTAGGAGAACGGGGACAACACGAAGCGCATGCCGTGCTTCTCGTCAATATTCCAGTTGATGTCTGCGCGGGCGGTGGCCCAGGGGCCGCTGCCAGAGATCTCATCCAGCGCGAACTTGGTGCCCTCGTTGTCGTTGGGGATTTGCACATCGTTTTTTTGTTGGAAGGTCGCGCCCAGCTCCAACTGGAGGTCCCAGCCCGGTTCTGCGGCCGAGGCGACGCCTGCGTTCAAGCACATGAAAGTGGCGAAGATGTGGCGTTTGAAAAGATTTGAAATCACTGCTTGTCCAAAAAACGTCTATAAGTTGATTTTAGGTACGCAGAGGAATTGAAGTGGATCAGCCGAGACAACAATTTTTGGCCCAATCGGTTGCCGTAATCAGACTTCTCCAGGTCGCAGTTTCGGGGTGCGTAAAGCGTCTTCTCTGTCTTCGAAGCTACATATGCATGCCCGTGCCGAAATAATCCCGGACCCCTTAGGCCGACGCCAGTCTGCTACTGGTTAGTACCGGTGCCATTAGTGGCATCATTGGGGCACTGATAGACGGTGTGCTTTGTGATCAACTCAGCCAACGTGACCCGCGCTGGCAGCTCTGGTTTCCCGCGATCAGCGCACTTTTATCGGCATCTTTTATGTTTGCCTTTGTGCTGTGAGCGGAATCCCATAAGTGGAGGCTCGGCGACATCACCGTGCCGGTGGTTATGGTATTCATGATGTTTGGCGGCGTTGTTTCGGCTTTATGAATAGGTTCCAGGTACGCCGTCATCCAGAACCTCGCGCCCGAGTACGTGCGAGCACAGGCATCTGCGGTATGCCTGTGCGATCCGTATTGCAAACGATGCATTGGCCCCATGCCTGGAGAGGCATTCATTGCGCTATGCCATGGCGATTGGTCTAACTGGGGTGCTGCTCGGCGGATGCCTGTTCTGGCGCGAGGCCCCGCTGTACCGTCAGTGCATTGAGTCTCTGTATTGGCTAGCTGACGCGAGTTCAGGGCCCGTTCGCGCGAGCTCGATACTTTTCTTTGTTCTTTGCGCCTTTCTTGTACAGCGACGGGCGCATTTTTCTGCGCAGCGATGGGAACAGGTAGCTCAGCGTGGTGAGCCGACCACTGAAAGAGGGCAGGCAAATCTCCACGCTCTCGCCATTGGCGATTGCGACGACGGCCTCTGCCACCTGTTGAGCGGTGCTCATGGGTTGGGAGTACACGATGTCCTCCACCCGGTCGATTTCTTCCATGATAAATGCAGTATCGATCGGCCCGGGTGCGACCACGCCCACGTTGATATCGCTGTCTAACAATTCTTCCGCCAGTGAATGTGTGAATGACTTCAATCCTGCTTTGGTGGCTGCATAAGTGGCCGCACCCTGCATGGGTGTGCGGCCTGCGAGTGAACCAACCATCACCACTGCACCACTACCAGCCTTGCGAATGTGCGGCAATGCCAGCGACGTCAGGTAGATCGGTGCGCGCAAATTCACGTCTACCATCTGGGTCAGATGCGCGGCCGTCTGCCTCTCAACGTCACCCCTGTGATGGGCACCGGCGTTGTTCACCAATACATGAATCGCCCCATATTCGTTGACGGTTTGATCGACTAGAGCCTGGCAGGCCGCTTCGTCGGCAACGTCCATGGGGATGGCGAGCACGCTGGTTTTTTCACGCAGCGTGTCGGCGAACGTGTTGAGCGCCTCCGCGCCGCGTGCAGACAGCACTAGGCGGGCACCCAGATCCGCAAATAGCTCCGCGCAGGCTGCACCTACGCCTGCCGAGGCGCCTGTGATAATGACAGTCTTATCCTTGAAACTCGATGTACTCATTAAATTCTCTCGCAAATAGTCGGACGGGCTAGCCCGCTGATATGAGACGCTAGTGTAGCCTGACTTCGCCGTATTTGAGAGTAGTGCGCCATATCGATACAACTTTGTCGAGGTGATTTAATTGCTCCGGCAGTGCAGCCTCCGATAGTTTGTCTGTGATGAAGAACCGCTGTACTATCTTGGCGCTTTCTACCGTTTTAGCGACGCGTATTTGCTGTGAAAATTTCTGGCATTTTCGGCTTAAGCGCTCTATGCCATTCGGGTAGATCGCTGAGAATAGTAAAGTTTGGCGGCTCGCCGGAGTCATATCGACAATGCTGGCTATGTCATCAGCAAAGCCCATGTCCAGCATGCGGTCAGCCTCGTCGAGCACAACAGTGTTAACCCACGCCAGTGAGAGCGTTTCCTTGCGTAGATGCTCCATGATTCCGCCGGGCGTACCCACGACAATATGGGCGCCGTGTTCGAGCGATCCGATCTGCGGTCCGATCGGTTGGCCGCCACATAATACGATGATCTTGACGTTCTGCTAATAACGCGCCAGTCGCCGAATTTCTCCCCCTATCTGAGTTGCCAGCTCGCGTGTTGGGCAAAGCACTATCGCCTGCGTAGTGAAATTACGTGGGTTCAGTTTGTTCAGCAAGGAAATTGAAAAGGCGGCTGTTTTGCCGCTGCCTGTTTTTGCCTGGGCGATCAGATCAATGCCGGCCATAGCGGGGGGAGCGCGGCCGCCTGTATATCGGTCATCACTTTTTAGCCAAGATCGGATAGATTCCGCAACTGCTTCTGGGACAGGCTCAGGCTCTAAAAAGAGGAACTGTTCATTGTTCGCGAGCCTCAGTGTCGTTTGTGCACTTCCGCCAGCACAGTCAGCATTTCATGCGTACGATGTCGGGCAAATTAGCTTCGACATGGTCTGATAGGGCTGGTTTGTATGTTCGCAGTTTCCAGCGAACAACTCCATCGAAGTCCGCCTTTGAGGGTGACAGACCTCTTGCTTCTGCCGTTGGCCCTGCCTCAATGCTAGTGTTGCGAAGCAGGATGGGCGCGAACGTCCGGAGTTCTGAATATGCAAGCGGCTCCTGTCCGTAGCGGAATGAATCTAACAAGGAATTGTAGACAGCGATCTGGACACCGATATCCCTCCGGGCTGTTGCTCGAAGTGGATTAGACCCACCAGCAGGGCGCGAATGCAGCGGCGCTGGATTCTACTCAATTCCATCGCTAGCGCGGTACTGAATTTGCATCTATATTCATTGGACACTATGTCGAGCACATGTCACACGATGTCAGCGTTGTGTTACGAGTCGCTCCGAAATTGACATTATTCATCAGTCCAGAGCCAAGCCGAAAAAATCGGCCGGTCAGAGCTGACTCACGTTGAGGTGCAGAACGCGGCATTGAAGTTACTCTGGTTGAACATGGTTCTTCAACCCCGTATCGAAAGTGAGGGTCACCATTTTGATGAAAGTGAATAAGTCTTTTCTTCTCGCATTGGTGTTGTGCCTGTTCAGTCCCTTTGCGAGCGCTTCCGACAAGCCGAATATTGTGCTGGTTTTCCTCGATAACTTCGGTTGGGGAGAGCCCGGCTTCAATGGCGGCGGCATCATCAGGGGAGCTGAAACACCCCGGATGGACCAGCTGGCCGCAGAGGGTATGCGACTGACCAATTTCAATGTGGAGGTTCAGTGTACGCCGTCGCGCTCTGCAATCATGACCGGGCGCTATGCGATTCGCAGCGGTAACGGCACGGTGCCGCTGGGGGAAGGTGTCTACGGATTGGTGCAGTGGGAAGTCACCATGGCAGAGATGCTCTCTGATGCGGGTATGCCACGGGCATGTTTGGCAAGTGGCATCTTGGCCGCACAGAGGGCCGCTTTCCGACAGACCAGGGCTTTGACGAGTGGTATGGAGTACCTAACTCCACAGATGAATCGGTCTATACCTCGGTGCATGGCTTCGCCGAGAGCGGTTTACCCGAAACCTATGTGATGGAGAGCACCCGAGGGATGGTGCCCACAAAGGTGAGGCCCTACCGTCTCGACTATCGCCCTCAGATAGACCGGGATTTGACCGACAAAGCGATCAGCTTCATGTCACGACAGGCGAAAGCCGAGAAGCCGTTCTTTGTTTACCTGCCGTATACGGCCACCCACTTTCCCGCGATGCCGCACCCGGATTTCGCCGGCAAGTCCGGCAAGGGTGTCTGGGGTGATATGCTCATGCAGGTAGATGGCTACCTCGGAGAGTTACTTGATACCGTTGATGAACTGGGTATTCGCGACACTACCATTTTCATTTTCACTGCTGACAATGGACCCGAAGCGCTAAGCGCGGGGGAAACCTCTATGACTGTGGAGACGGGCCTGCACGGCTCGTCCGGCCCTGGCGTTCGACACTTTTCACTGGTTACGAGGGAGCTCTGCGCGTCCCGTTCGCTGTGCGCTGGCCGGACAAGATTGCTGCGGGCAGCGTCAGTGATGAGATTGTCCATGCGATGGACCTGTTCCCAACACTGGCCAAGTTCGCAGGTGGAAAAGTGCCTGATGATCGCATGATTGACGGTATCGATATGGCGGAGTTCTTTGTAGGCGAGAAAGAAGCGTCCGGGCGTGACGGCTTCGTCGTATACATGGGCAACGACATCTTCGGTGTGAAGTGGCGAGACTGGAAACTGCATTTCAAGGAACAGACCGGCTGGAACGGCGTGCTAAGAGAGTACACCATGCCGCGGCTCTACAACCTGATAAGCGACCCACAGGAACTTGACAATGTTCTCTTCCCCCACACTTGGGTACCCAAGGCAGCGCTACCGCAACTAGAGGAGCATGTAGTCTCGTTGAAAAATGAGCCACCAATCCCGGCGGGAGCGGCTGACCCGTATAAGCCACCGCGCTAGGGACACAATCATGGTGATGCTTCTCTTCAGAATAATGATCTGCGGCATGGTGGGACTCTGTTCCACAGCTGCTCTTGCGCAACTATCGGGCCATAACACTCGTGGGGATCTGGGAATGCTGTCCGGTACACAGGCACCTGTGGGCTTGTATGGCGTCGGCATGGTCTACGACTACTCCGCCGGTACCCTGCGCGATAAGCGGGGTAATTCTTTCCCGACGACGGCAGGAGGCGGTAGTGTCGATATCTCCGCCGTGGTCGCGGGGTTGCTGTGGACAACCGAGAAACAGCTGCTGGGTGCTAACTATGGCTTTGCCGTGTATCCGGCGTTGACTAACAATGCAGTCGAACTCCCCGCACTACAGAGTGACACTGAGACCAGTACTGGTCTGGCGGATACCTATGTTCAGCCACTGATCCTGGGATGGACCCGGGACAGGGCCGATTTCACCGCGGGACTTGGCTTCTATGCCCCTACCGGAAGGTACGATCCAGATGCCGATGACAATCGAGGCCTCGGCATGTGGAGCTACGAGGCGTTCGCGGGCACTACGGTGTATTTTGATGAGGCGCGCAGCTGGCATTTTGCTGCGACCGCATTTTATGAAACGCACGGTGAGAAAGAAGGCTCCGATGTTACGGTGGGGGACATCGTGACGATTGAGGGCGGCTTCGGGAAGTCGTTTATGGAAGGAGCCGCGAGCGCGGGCATTGCCTATTTTGCACAATGGAAAGTCAGTCGTGACGACTTCGGTGCGACACCACCATCGGGCCCGATTGTCGGAAAGCACGAGGTGTATGGTATGGGTCCCGAGGTCTCGCTGCCGCTGGCCAGCAAGTCCAAACTCTACGGATTCGCTAACCTTCGTTATTTTTGGGAGTCTGGAGCAAGGAGCACGCTTGAGGGAGAGACCTTACTGCTCACGCTCACATTCTCGATACCGAGTATGCCCTTGCAGTAAATGGGTAAGCAGACGTTGTTACTTCAGCGATCAACGAGCTAACCATCTAAGCGCGCGCCGCGGGTAGATTACCGCAACAAGAACTCGAACTTCGTAATGTGGTTCTCGCATCACCTGATATCAGCATGTACGTCCTGATTCAGCGCAGCGGGCGAGAAACGACAGTTTGGTCGTTCGAGGGCTAGACTACCGATACTTCTTCAAGGCATCAGGCAATAGCTCTGTCGGATTGGCTATTCAGTGGGGGACGTTATGGGAAGGCAGGTTCCGAAAGCATCGATGACACCATCTAGACCTTATTCATAAAACAACAGGCCCCCAGGTTCAGTGCGCGATTCGATTATTGAGTATGTTGGGACTAATCTGGATGATTCCCGTCCGACGTTCTTCCATACGAATCGTGCCGCCAGCTCGTATCTGGTGCTGACTTCGCGCTATCGATCCTTGCCAGGGCAGCGACAGGGACGCCCTCTTGAATGCGTCGGAAGGGTCTTCTGGATGATCTATGACAATTACCTTAGAGAGCTTTGAGCGACAACGGGAATTGCTCCGATATCTCTGATCGTTTGCTACTATTATGTAATCGTCAGGGCGGCATTGGAGGAACACTCTGTGTCCTTGAAATTTTTCAGCGCTTGGCTGGCCACTATGTTATTCCTGGTCAGCTTGGAGGCGCATGCTACGCGTAAAACCGACGTCGTTACTCTATACAACGGAGACCAGTTGACTGGAGAGATCAAGTCTCTTTTCGGTAGCATTCTCGAATTTAGCACTAGTGCCATGGGTACGGTGAGAATCGAATGGCCTGAGATCGCCAGTATCAGCAGTGAGTATCGCTATGAGGTGAGACTCAGTGACGGCGAACGTCTGTACGGCTCGCTAGATAAAGGTGAGAGGGAGGGGCAGGCGGTTCTAATAGATCCGTTTGAAAGGCATGAATTGGAGTGGTTGCAGGTAATTGAGTTGCGTCCCATCCAGGATAGCTTTGCTGAGCGCCTGGATGTATATCTTGCAGCGGGGTATTCCTACACCAAAGCTAGCAGCGTCGGACAGCTCAGTTTCAATACCGAGGTGAGTTATGAGGACGAGAGCTCGAGAAACCTTCTCAGAGCACGGACTGAAATCACTACAACCAAAGAAGATGACACGTCCGCAACGCGTGTTGATGTCTACAGAGATGTCTGGCGAGAAAATCGCGCAGATGCGTTCAGGGCCATTTTTGCGAACTATGAGGACAACGATGAACTTGAATTGGCGTACCGTCTAGGCGCGGGCGCTGGTCTGGGGCGATACTTTATCGATAACCATCGAAGACGTCTCTACGGTGTGGCAGGTATGCAAGTGATTACCGAAAAGCCGCTGGACAGTAGTGATAGTAACGCCGACACAAGCACCAATCAGGATATCGAACTACTGCTCAATGTAAATTATGCAGTGTGGCAGTTCAGCACGCCCGAGTTAAATCTTGATCTCGGTTTTACTCTATACCCAAGCCTGACGGATTCCGGACGTGTGAGATCCAATGCCAATTTGCGGCTTCGCTGGGAACTGATCGACGACCTGTACTGGGACTTCACTGCGTGGTCTTCTACTGATAACGCGGCAGAAAATTCCGGAAAAAGCAGGGACTACTCCTTGACCACTGGAATTGGTTGGGAGTACTAATTTCTCCTTAAGCACAGAGGTCTGGTAACCATAAAGTGGTTGGGCCGCTGCACAGCTTCAAGGTGTGTTCGTGGCGGATAATTAGAAGAATACCAGCAGCCTGGACTCCATGCTCTCTCGGGGTGGGGCGCCGGCGGGTGCCAGCGGATTGTCGAAGGCGGTGTGGGCAACACCGCGGGCGCGGCCGTCGGTGGCCGAATCGAAGGTTTTTATCAAGAGCGACTCGTTGAGCTTTTGCTCAGGAAAATAAAACCAGCGATGCGCCGGGTTGAAAGTCACCAACTGCAATTCACCGATGCGGTCTTTGGCGCGTCGCTCGCTTGCTACAAAGTCAGTTGGCTGTGCCGAGGCGTAGCTGCACAGTGCCAACGGGCTGTTTAGCACCTTGCCCCGGATAGAGCGCCAGACGTTAATGATCGCGAAGCGCTGCTGTAGCCGTTGCTCTGCTTCCTGCTCCGGTAGTAGATCCCGAACCCGCTTAACCGCAGAGGCCGGGGTGTAGTCATTGTGGATCACAGACGCGGGTTCGCGAGTGCTATGTTCACTACGCACCTGGCGCGAGTCGGACCTCAAAGTGTGGTCGAATACCAGCGCATCAGCGGCGCCAGTTGCGCTCAGCACCAGCGACATGATCTCTGCCTCGTAAGCTACTATGTTGTCATCGAGCTGATAGAAGTCTGCGATGGATGTTGGGTGGTCAATAAGGCAAAAGCCCTGGGTATCCAGTGTCGCCGCGGGCTGCAGATTGCGGGCGTTATGAATGGTTACCATATGTTCCTCGAAGTCAGCGCCGATGCTCAGTGCCGCATCTGCGCCGCCCTGTGACGCGATGTAAATCGGCCTGTGCTGCCCCGGGGCAAGGTAGCGCACTGGGGCAGTGACGTCCGGATGTTGGGTCATGGTCTGGATAATCCTCTGCTGCATGTGCCCAAATTCTAGCAGCACCGTTGTTCATGAGTCACCATGGTAAGGGTGGCCTGCTATGCTGTGTATATTCCAAAAGTGCTGGACTTTATCTCAATGATCTTTCGTTTCTTTGAACAACTGATTGATCCCTTTCCGCCGCGGGTGGAAGGGCGTTCGCCACGCTCGGTGTTCAAGTTCTGCAGGCACTATGCGCGTGGTCTTGAACCCTATCTGGCGCTGATGGCACTACTAAGCACCGGCATTGCCATGGTTGAGGTTGCCCTGTTTGATGTGATGGGGCAGGTGGTTGACCTACTCGCCACCCAGACGCCGGAAACGCTTCAGGCTGCCGATAACGCAGACATGCTCTGGTGGGCACTGGGGTTGCTGGCGACGTTCCCTCTACTGGTAGCTTTGCAGTCGCTGTTGCTGCACCAGACGCTGATGGGCAATTTCCCGATGATTGTGCGGTGGCTGACACATCGCTACCTGTTGCGCCAGAGTCTGTCGTTTTTCCACGATGAATTCGCCGGGCGTATCGCTACCCGGGTTATGCAGACCGCGCTGGCGGTGCGTACCACGGTCATCAAGCTGCTCGACATTATGGTGTATGTCGGCGTCTATTTCCTCTCGGTCCTCGCGTTATTCGCTGCTATTGACTGGCGTCTGATGCTGCCGCTGGCGATCTGGTTCGGCATCTATGTGCTTATTCTTCACATATTGTTGCCCCGCCTGGAGGCCATTTCCGAAGCGCAGGCAGACGCCCGTTCAATGATGACCGGGCGCATCGCAGACAGCTACACCAACATCACCACCGTCAAACTGTTCTCCCACGCCCGGCGCGAAGCTGCCTACGCACGCGAGGGCATGCAGGAGTTTATGGGCACCGTGCACCCGCAGATGCGCCTGGTAACCTGGATGGAAACTTGCGTCGCGGTGAACAACACCATCATGCTGTTAGCCGTCGGCAGTGTGTCGATTTACCTGTGGCAGGGTGATGCCATAACACCCGGTGTTATCGCAGCAGCCATCGCCCTGAGCCTGCGACTGTTTGGCATCAGTGAATGGATTATGTGGGAAGTATCGGATCTGTTCGAGAACATCGGCACTGTGCGCGATGGCACCCGAACGCTGTCTCGACCCATCGAGGTGGAAGATGCCCCTGACGCCGCCGAGCTTAACGTTAGCCACGGCGCAATTGCTTTCGAAAAGGTGAACTTTGCCTATGGCGGTTCGGTGCCGGTGTTTCAGGGCCTGGAGCTTACGATTTCGCCAGGTGAAAAGGTAGGGATTATCGGCCGCTCGGGGGCCGGGAAATCCACACTGGTCAATCTGTTACTGCGCTTCTACGACGTGGATAGTGGCGTGATACGGATCGATGACGCTGATATTCGCGAGGTTACCCAGGCTAGCCTGCGCGCCAATATTGGTATGGTGACCCAGGATACTTCGCTACTGCATCGTACGGTGCGGGAGAACATTCTCTACGGACGCGAAGATGCCAGTGAAGCGGCGCTGCTGGCCGCCGTGGAGCGGGCGAGGGCAGCGGAGTTTATCTATGCTCTGGAAGACCAGAACGGCCAGCGTGGCCTCGACGCCCGCGTGGGTGAGCGGGGCGTGAAGTTGAGCGGCGGCCAGCGGCAGCGTATTGCTATCGCCCGGGTCATGCTCAAGGACGCCCCTATTCTGGTGTTGGACGAAGCCACCTCGGCACTGGACTCGGAAGTGGAAGTCGCGATTCAGGATAGCCTGTATGAACTCATGGAAGGCAAGACCGTTATCGCGATTGCGCATCGACTGTCCACGATCGCCGCACTCGATCGCCTGATCGTGCTCGATGGCGGGCAGGTGGTTGAATCGGGTAGCCACGCTGAGCTGCTGGCCAGTGGCGGCATCTATAAGCGCCTTTGGGACTATCAGTCTGGGGGCTTTCTTGCGCCAGACTAATGTTCTCAGGAATCAATCGAAGCACTTGCTACCGGGATTGTTCAGCTAACCTGAATTCGCTGGGCGTGCATCCTGTCCAGCGTTGAAATGCTGTGCGAAAGCTACGCGCGCTTGAGTAACCCAGCGTGCCGGCAATGGCCTCCACGGTGAGCTGAGTCGATAGCAGGTAGTGCTGGGCGAGCGCAAACTGCTCCTCATCCAGCAAGGCCTGATAGGTGTAGCCGGTGGCCACTAAATTGCGGCGCAGACTGCGGGCGCTGATGTTGAACTGGGCAGCTGCCCACTCCAGTGAGGGAGGCTTGCCCTCCGATTCTCGGATCATGTTGCGCAGATTGTCCAGCATGCCCTGGCCTTTCACCAATTCGTTCATGCTCTCGCGGCACAGCTCACGGAATAATGCGGAGTACTCAGGCTGTGGATGAGGCAGCAGGGTTGCCGCAGTGTCTAGCGAGATCAACAGTGCATTGCGCTTGGCGCCAAAGTAGATCGGGCAGGCGAACCAATCGTTGAGCCAGTCCCAGTCGACGCCAGTACCCGGGTGCGTTAGCTGGATAGCGCTAAAGGGCAGCCTCTCTCCCGCGAGGTCGTTAAACAGGCGTTGCAGTGAGGCGAGGGTGCTGTCGATTTCGAGCACGGCCGCTTGAGGGTCATTCGCAGCAGGGTGCAGTGTCAGACAGCGGCAGCGTTTGCCGGCAAACGTGTCGGTGGTGAGCTGGTTGTGTGAGGCCCAGCTAATCAGTGGCGCGAACTCAGTCATCAGGGTCAGCGCGTCGTCAACGGTTTCTGCGCCCAGTACTGCGTAACCGAGAATGCCGTAATTGGCCGCCGATAACTGTGAGCCCACTTTGAATCCTAGCATCGGGTCCCGATTATGGGTGGCAGCCCGTGTATAAAGCCGCATCTCCTGATCCAGTGTCAGGCGTAGGCCCGGCTGCTGGAGCAGGTCGTCGGGTAGGTCAAAGCCATCCAACAGTTGGTGCAATGATACGTCTTGCTTCGACGCCAGATCACGCAGCATCAGGCGAATTTCGAAGTTGTTCAACAGCCCGCGGGCGTGGTTAAGGCGCGGTTCCATGAGGTTAGTTAAGGCCTCGTATCTGTCCTAATATATCCCCATATTGTCCCCTATCGGCCCTGCCTATACCAGCCCTGCCTCTTTATGCTGGTCACACCAATAGCGAATGTTGGAACGCAATGAACAACAAGCAATACGACGCCATTGTGATCGGTGCTGGACACAACGGTCTGACGGCCGGGGCCTATTTGGCCAAGTCCGGTCTGAAAACTCTGGTGGTCGAGAAAAACGACTATATCGGCGGCGCTGCCGTCAGCCGCGAGCTGCACGAGGGCTGGGTTTACTCCAACTGTTCCTACGTGTGCAGCCTGCTGCGCCAGTCTATTCACCGCGACCTGGATCTTACCAAGCACGGTTTGATGATTGTGCCCTATGCAGGCACCACCAACTTTGCGCGCAACGGCGACTATGTAGCGGAATATCCGGACCCGTACATGCAGTACCGCGAGTATGCGCGCCACTCCCTGCGCGACGCGGATGCCATGCACCGTTACGAAGCGGATCTGATGCGTTATGCCAAGCTCATTCGCCACTTCCTGTTACGTACACCCGCCGACCCCACATCGTTCAAGCCTCGGGATATCGGCGAACTGATCTTTATGGCGAAGAAGTTCGCCGATATGGGCGAAGAGCAGGTTTACGAATTCATCCGTTTTCTGACCATGAGTGCGGGTGATTTCCTCGATGAGTATTTCGAGAACAACCTGATCAAGACCATGCTGGCGACCAGCTCAATCATCGGCACTGCCTTGGGGGTTTACTCGCCTGGTACGGCCTACGTGCTGCTGCACCATGTCATGGGTGATGTGGATGGTGCAGTCGGTGCCTGGGGGCTTGCGCGCGGTGGTATGGGGGCGATATCCAATGCCATCGCGGGGGCGCTGCAGGAGCACGGTGGCGAAATTCGCACCGAGGCACCCGTCGAGCAGATTGTGGTCAAGAACGGGAAAGTGGTCGGCGTCGCCCTGGAGAGCGGCGAACAGATCAATGCAAAAATTGTAGTGTCCAACCTCGACCCCAAGCGCACGTTCACCAAGATTATGGACGCCGGCGATATTCCCGCTGACCTGCGCAAGAAGGCTGAGAATTTCAAGATTCGCGGCTCTTCGGGCAAGGTCAATATTGCGCTCACCGGCATGCCTGACTTTCCCTCGCTACCCGCGGGGCATCAATTGCGCCGCGGTTCGTTCCAGTTTTTAGATTCACTGGAACGGATGGAGCGAGCCTACGACGACTGGAAACACGGTCGCTGGTCCGACGATCCCTTTATCGAAATGACGCAGTCTTCAGTTTGGGACCCGACGCTCGCGGCACCCGGTCACTATTTTGTGTCCTGCTTTATCCAGTACTGCCCGGCGGAAGTCGAAGGGGGATGGACGCCCGAAAAACGCGATGCGTTCGGCGAAACCGTGATTGACCAGATATCTCAGTATTCCCCTAATTTCCGCGACCTGATCGCGCACATGGAAGTTCGCACACCTTTTGAGATCGAGAACGAAGTCGGTCTGACTGAGGGTAATATCTTCCAGGGTGAACTGACTATTGACCAACTCATGTTTAACCGCCCATTCCCTGGGTACTCACAGTATCGGGGGCCGGTATCGGGTATGTATATGTGTGGCTCGGGTACTCACCCGGGCGGCGGTGTCTCATCGGCCTGTGGCGCCAACTCTGCGCGCGAGATTCTGCGCGACCTGAAACGCCCCAACGTGGTACCGGAGGACGATGTCGATGAGTAAAAACGCAATCATTATTGGTGGCGGTCACAACGGCCTGGCTTGCGCCGCCTATCTGGCTAAGAGCGGTCATAAGGTCACTGTACTCGAGGCCTCTGAACATCTCGGCGGGTTGGGTGCGACACGTGAGTTTGCGCCCGGCTTTCGCGCCTCCGTCGCACATACGCTGCCACAGCTTGATCGCAAGCTGGTAGCGGACCTCGACCTGGAAAAGCACGGCTTCGCACTGGCGGTAGACGATCTGCCCACGATTGCACTGGGTCTGAACGGTGAGCACATCACCATTACAGCCTCCGGGCTGCAGGGAGCCTGTGATGAAGACACTGCCGCTTATCCGGAATACCAGCGCTTGCTGCGGCGTTTCGCTGGGGCTATTAAACCCTTTAACAGCAAGCGTCCACCGCGCATCGAGAGCGGCAGTAAAGGAGATTTGCTGACCCTTGGCCAGTTCGGCTGGAATCTTCGTACTCTCGGGAAGAGTGATATGCGCGAGATGATGCGGATGATTGCGCTGCCCGCACGTGATCTGGTGGACGAGTTCTTTGCCAGTCCCTTGCTCAAAGGTGCGTTGTCCTGGGATGCCAACGTGGGCAGTCGTCTGGCGCCGCGCTCACCCAACAACGCCATGCTTGCTTTGTTGCTGCGCATGAGTGGTGACCTCAGCGTGGGTCTGCCGCTGCCGCGCGGTGGTGTTGGCGGACTCACCGAGGCGCTGGCTGCAGCCGCCCGGGCGATGGGAGTCGAGTTTCGCACGAGTGCTCGTGTCGAGCAGGTACTGATTGAGGAAGGGCGGGCAACCGGTGTTCGTCTGGCAGATGGTGAGCTGATTGCGGCCGATGTCGTGGTTTCCAATGCAGACCCCAAAACCAGTTTTATCGATCTGTTGGGCGCTCGTCATCTGGATGTGCAGTTCACCCACCGCATCAATCGACTGCGAACGGGGGTATGGTCGCCAAGTTACATCTGGCACTGGACGCACTGCCTGAATTTACCGGCCTGGCTAACCCCATAGGGCGTCTGTTACTGACCCGAGACATGGACGCGATTGAGAATGCATTCGATGCAGCCAAGTATGGCAGCTTTGCGCCGGAACTGCCTATGGAGGTAATTATTCCTTCTCTAGCAGACGATAGTTTGGCGCCTGCTGGCAAGCATGTGCTCTCGGCGCAGGTACAGTACGCGCCCTATGACCTCAAAGGTGGCTGGGATGCCAGGCGCGACGAATTCCTGGAGGCGGCGCTCAATAGCCTCGCTGCCTATGCGCCAAATATCCGCGACTGTATCAGTTCGGTGGAATTGCTAACTCCGGCTGATCTGGAGCAGCAGTTCAATGCGCGTGGAGGCCATTGGCACCACGCTGAATACGCGATCGACAACTGGTGGGTGCAGCGCCCGACGTATGGCGCATCGCAGTATCAGAGCCCCGTGACCGGTTTCTACCTGTGCGGCGCGGGCAGCCATCCCGGTGGTGGCATCATGGGCCTGGCCGGTGCGAATGCCGCCCGTGCGGTAATGGAGGACAACTGATATGCCACTCAAAGCTGAACTGCAACCCAGTAATGCTATTGACCATGTCCACACGGGCATATTGCAGACGCCGTTTCACAGTCGCACCAGTGCGCTGAATATTAATCAGGCATGGGCAAACTGGAATGGCTATGCTTCCGCCCTGAGTTTTCACGACGAGCACATCGAGTATTTCGCCACCCGCAATACGACGGCGGTCTTCGATGTATCGCCGATGCGCAAGTACCGGTTTACCGGTGCTGATGCAGAAGCCATGCTCAATCGGATGGTCACACGCGATGTCAGTAAGCAGAAAGTCGACACCGTCGCCTACAACGTCTGGTGCACTGATGCCGGGCGAGTCATCGATGATGGTACATTGTTCCGCCTGGCCGATGACGACTTCATGTTGTGTTGCGCCGATCCATGCCTGGACTGGTTTCTGCTTGCGGCGGTGGGTTTTAATGACGTTAGTATCAGCGACATTTCCGATGACATCGCATCCCTGGCCCTGCAGGGGCCAACCTCCTGTGCGTTACTCAAAGCACTGGGGTTCGATGGCATAGACAACTGCAAGCCCTTCCAAATTGTTCGTTTTCCCTTTGGCAGTGGCGAGTTGATGATTTCACGCACTGGCTATACGGGTGACCTGGGTTACGAACTCTGGGTAGATCCTGCCGACGCTGTAGCGCTCTGGGACGCCCTGTTCAGCACCGGGGAGCTTTACGGTATCCAACCAATGGGTGAGGACAGTCTGGATATGGCTCGTCTGGAGGCCGGTTTTATCGCCCCGGATGTGGAATTCCACGGTGCACTTGGCACCGTTAATCGCCATCATGACCACAGTCCGTTTGAGCTGGGCCTGTCCTGGATCGTGAATTTCAAGAAAGGCCACTTCACCGGTCGCGAAGCACTGCTCAAGCAGAAGGAGTCTGGCGAGCATCGTCATTTGCTGCGTCTGGATATCGAGGGCAACAAGCCCGCGGAGCACAGTATTCTTTATGCTGGTGAGAACTGTGAAAAAGAAATTGGTTACGTGACCTCGGCCATGTGGTCGCCGGTGGTTAAGGCCAACATCGCCTACGGCCTGGTGGAGGCAAAGTACGTTAAAGGGCCGATCTGGGCAGAGATCTATCACCAGAAGGAATTGCGCTGGGTGCGCAAAGTGGCAAGATGTACCGTGGTGAACAGACCCTTCTGGGCACCGGACCGGGCCAAGGCCACACCGCCGCCTGACTGTTGACGCATCGCTACGCCAGTTTCATAGAACAATAAGCAGGAGATACATTGGAACAAGTCAGTCCGCTTCCGCCTCAGAGTATGCGACGAGATCCGCGTCAGTACATCAAGCTTATTGTTTACGTGCTGCTATTGGTGAACTTTGGCAATTACATTGCCGAAGACATGATGATTGCATCGCATACGGTCGGGGAGGGAGCGACGTTCCTGGCATGGACCGCCGCCTTTACCACCTCGATCGACCTGGTGGCCTGGTTCGTCCTGTTGTTTCTGTTCGAACTGGAGACGTACTTGTTGTCCGACGAGGCCTTCACCAAGGCGCGCACACGGTTGATCCACGGTGTTCGCCTAGTGTGCTATTTGTTCCTGGCCCACGGTATTTTCTCCTATGGCAATACGGTGCTCGAGTTGCGCGATGTCGAACAGGTAGCGGGGGTAGACAATCTTTGCCACTGGGCTGACAGCGATGTGTCCTGGGGCAAGAACATCTACTACGAGGAGTTGGACCAGAACAACTGCCAAACGCTCTCACAAGAGAGTGAGTTTTACCTGATCGAGAGAGGCACGGTGGTCACCGATGGCAGCGGCTTCGAGCTTGAGCGCCAACTTACTTTTATAGACCTGGCGGAAGCCAGCACCTGGTTGTTGATCCTGCTGTTTATTGAACTCGGTGTGCGCCTGCAGGACCGGGGCGTGGCCGGCGGCCCACTGTTGCGCACGGTGCTTGGAATCAAGTTCTTTTTCTACACGATGCTATGGGGGGCTGCTGCATTCTGGCTGTATCACGGGCACTACCTCTATGCCTGGGACGAGGCCCTCTGGATCTTCGGTTTTGTGGCAATCGAGATGAATATGTCTGACTGGCGCAAGGAAATCAGAGCAGAGGAGGCCGAGTTGGCCTCAGCCTGCCCCGGGAAACCCTAGAAGCCGACATTACCGCTGGGCATGGGGGGGTAGTCGCCGATGGTGACACCGCCACTGCGCTGTACTGCCTCTATAGCTTCCTCCATGCGCGAAAGGCCTTCCAATAGCACGTCCTCAGCCATATTCAGCGCGGGGTACATGCGTACCTGTGGTTCGTTATCGCAGATCGCCCACAGCCCCCGCTTAAGCATTTCGTCGCGCACCGAGCGGGCGATATGGAAATCTTCGATATCCTCGCGACCCGCGCGAAATGATACGCCCAGCAGCAGGCCCAGGCCGCGCACCTGGGAGACGATTTCGTAGCGGGACTCCCAGTCGGACATGCGTTGCATG
Organism: Halioglobus japonicus; assembly: GCF_001983995.1. Lineage (NCBI taxonomy): Bacteria > Pseudomonadati > Pseudomonadota > Gammaproteobacteria > Cellvibrionales > Halieaceae > Halioglobus > Halioglobus japonicus. Next base: position 2,269,752 of record NZ_CP019450.1, read on the forward strand.
GCAACGCCTGCCAGGTGCTGGGTGTGGGTGAGCACGGCATCGCGCTCGTAGATTTCGAGGGTTTTCAGTGCGGCGGCACAGCCGCCGGGCGTGCCGGCAAACGTGCTGCCAGCGGTGGCGCGCGGATTGTCCCCCAGTATTTCATCTCGGGCGGCCACCCCGGCGCAGGGTTCGATGCCCCCCGAAAGGTTCTTGCCGGCGACCAGGATATCGGGGACTACGTCGAAGTGCTCTACCGCCCACATCGTACCGGTGCGACCCAATCCTGTGAGTACCTCGTCGGCAATTAGCAGCCAGTCAAACTTATCGCAGATGCGGCGCAGGCCCTGCATAAAGGCTTTACTGGGTATCCAGTTGCCGCCTTCGGCGAGGCCGGGTTCTACGAGTATGGCCGCGATATTTTCGGCGGGTACCACGTACTCAGTCAGATGGGTTTCGATATACCACAGGCAGTACTCAGTATACTGGGCCTGGTCCATGCCGGCGGGAATTTCCTCGGAGTAGGGGAAGGGGGCCTTGAGTACACCGCCGGCCCAACCCTCCATGTATAGATTGTTGTCACTGTTATAGGCGCTCACCATCTTGGTGCCCAGGCCCTCGCCGTGGAAGCAGGAGGTGAAGCTGACAATGTAGCGCCGCTGGGTGTGGCACAGTGCCAGGTGGATGGCGGACTCGGCCGCCTCTGTGCCGGATACCTCGAAGCTGAAGCGGGGAAGGGAGCCTGAGGGCATAATGCTGGCGAGTCTCTCCGCCAGCGGAATCCGCAGGGGGTGCTCCCACTGGAAGCCATACTGGCGCTGCGCCTCGTGCACGGCCTCCAGTATCTCCGGGTGACAATTACCCAGAGGGTTGGTGGCCCAGCCGTTCTGAAAATCGATGTATTGATTGCCGTCCAGGTCCCACACGTAGTCGCCCTCGGCGCGGCCGACGATAAACTGAGCCGGTGGCACATAACCCTTGCTGGCGCTTTTCTGGCTCGCTCTGGTGTAGTGAATTCCATTGCGCAGATGGGGCAGGCCGCGTTGCAGTAGGGCCCTCGATGCGTCGCCCGGCAGATCGTAACTCATGAGAACACCACAGTCTTGTTGCCACGCACAATCACCCGGTCTTCCAGATGGTAGCGCAGTCCGCGGGAAAGTACGGATTGTTCGACGTCGCGGCCAAGGCGCACCATATCGTCTTTACTGCAGCTGTGATTCACCCGGATGACATCCTGTTCAATGATCGGCCCTTCGTCCAGGTCCTCTGTTACATAGTGACAGGTGGCGCCAATCAGTTTAACGCCGCGATCGTAGGCCTTCTGGTAAGGATTGGCGCCGATAAACGAAGGCAGAAAACTGTGATGGATGTTAATCAATCGCCCGACATACCCTTCGCACAGGGCGGGCGGGATAATCTGCATATAGCGGGCCAGCACGATGGTCTCTCCCCGATGCCGCTCGACAATTCTTTCGACCTCGGCAAATGCCGCCGCCTTGTCCTCCTTCGGTACTGGCACATGATGAAACGGAATGCCGTGCCATTCCACCATACTGCGCAAGTTTTCGTGATTAGAGATCACGCAGGGAATATCGCAGGCCAGATCGCCACTTTGCCAGCGATGGAGAATATCTGACAGGCAGTGCGAAGCGTGGCTCGCCATAATCACCACGCGTTCGCGGCGACTGGAGGGGCGCAACTGCCACTCCATGGCAAACTCAGTGGCCAGTGGTGCAAACTCATCAGAAAATGCCTCCTCGTTTACCGAAAGTCCGGCGGCGCTGATAACGTTGCGCATGTAAAACCAGTTCTGCTCGAGGTCGGTGTGGTGGTTGGATTCCACCAGCGAACCCCCGCGCTCGGCAAGAAACTGGGAGACAGCCGCAACCACGCCTACCCGATCGGGGCATGAAATTACCAGGGTGTAGCTGTCGGGTCTGTTGTCAGTTGTCATAGTCAAAGTTCCGCTAGAGGGGTAGTCAGAGTAGATCGCGCAGGCGGTAGTAGAGCATGCCCGCTGCTACGGATTGTGCGCCCAGCCATTGGCCAAGGGGGATGGGCCAGTGGGGTACGCTTGCAAAGAATTCCATGGTGTCGCATGAGCCCTCTACGGCATCGGCCATTGCTTCGCCGCAGGCGTGGGTCATGTTCACACCGTGCCCGCTGTACCCGACAGAGTAAAAGACATTGTCTGTAACTCTGCCGAGCAAGGGCACGCGATTGACGACAATGCCCATCATGCCGCCCCAGGCGTAATCGATACGTTTGTTGCGCAACTGGGGCCAGATACTGTGCATCCGGGGCAACATGGCGCCGGCGATATCGGCGGGTTCTCTGCCGGAGTAGTCGCAGCGGCCGCCAAACAGCATGCGTCGATCTGCAGAGAGTCGGAAATAGTCGAGCACATTGTTCATGTCGCAGACGGCTACATCAAGGGCATTAACCTCGGCTGCCTCCGCTTCGCTCAGTGGCTCGGTCGCAAGAATATAGCTGCCAGCGGGAAACACGCGGCCGCCGAGTTTTTTGCGTTCAAGGCGATGGTAGGCATTGCCAGCAATGATCACAAAGTCGGCGGTAACAGAGCCGTTTTCACATATGACCCTTGGGCGCCGACCGTGTTCAATATGCAGTACTTTAGTGTGCTCGTGGATGCTGGCTCCCAGCTGTGCCGCGGCGCGGGCCTCTCCCAGGCAAAGGTTCAGTGGGTGTAGATGGCCATTGCGGTTATTGACCAGGCCGCCCAGGTAGCGATCTGTACCCAGCGCATCGCGCACCTCCCCGCGGTCGAGCAATCGAACGTCCTCGCCCATGCCGCGCTCGCACAGTTCACGGTGCCACTCCTCGAGGTCTCTAACCTGCCGCGGTTTCAGGGCGACATCCATGTAGCCGTGCTTGAAATCACAGGCAATATCGTACTTTTCGATACGTTCCTTGATTAACTGGTGGCCGCGATAGCCAAGCTCAAACATGAAGTTGTCACGCTTGCCTTGCCATTGCTTGCTCAGGCGTTTTTCACCACTCATACCGCCAATCACCTGCCCGCCATTGCGGCCAGAGGCGCCCCAGCTGATCAGGTTCTGTTCCAGTAGTGTTACCCGGTGACCTCTTTCTGCCAGCGTCAGCGCGGTGGACACTCCGGTAAAGCCGCCGCCGATGACGCACACATCCGTATCCACTTCGCCCTGCAAAGCTGCGTACGGGGTGTCATCATTGCGTGTGGCTGCATAATAAGAGGTCGTGTGCGGCTCGCCTGCACTCATTGCTCACCTCTGGAACTTAAATGACTGTTTAATTATCTGAATGAACATATAATGCCACTTATCCGTACCTCAGCCAAGGACAGAGTGTCATGAACAACCCCAAGCCCAGGAAAAATCAGGCGCTTCAGATGGAGCGACGGCGCCTGTTGCTAGAAGCGACCATGGATGCGATCCATGAGCATGGTCTGGGAAGTCTCACTGTCGCCAAGATAGCCGGCAAAGCGGATCTTAGTCCCGGCACAATTAATTTTCATTTCGACAGCAAGCACGCCCTGCTGCTGGCCACGCTGACCCAGATTGCTGAAGAGTTTGAGGAGCGCATACAGGGTGCAGTGGACGAATCGGGTGACGACCCCGCTGCGCGACTGTTGGCGTTGATAGATGCCTCGGTTGATCCGGAGATTACTGAGCCGCGCAAAACCTCGGTGTGGTTTGCGTTCTCTTCAGAAGCGCGCTCCCGTGATGACTATCAGCGTATTTGTGGTGAGCGGGAGCGGAATATTTTCGCGCTTACCCAGCGTCTGTGTGCAGATGTGATTAGCGCAGGTGATAAATCTGCCGAGATGGACGCCCGGGCAATGGCTAACGCGGTGCAGGGCCTGATCGATGCTATTTGGGAAGAGATTCTCTATCAGGGCCACGACTATGATCGAGCCGAGGCGCGCCACATGTATTTGTCCTTTCTGGCGAGTGTGTTTCCATGGGCGTACCAGCACCCGCGTCGATCGGGCAAGAAGGCTCAGGCTACGCCGGTGAAGATTTTCGAGGCCGGGCTGGCTGATGTAAAAGAGCTGGCGCGTCTGTTTGATCTATACCGCCAGTTCTATGAAGAGCCCGCCGATGAGAAACTGGCGCGCCGCTTTATGCGCCAGAACCTGGAAAAGGGTCGTTCCACTGTGTATGTGGCTCGCGATGACAGTGGCGAAATGCTGGGATTTGTGCAGCTTTACGCCAGTTGGTGCTCAGTTGCTGCTGCTCCGGTCTGTATTCTCTATGATTTGTATGTCGCCTCTGGCGGCCGTCAGGGAGGGGTGGGGCGTGCCTTGATGAAGCGAGCGGAGGTTCACGCCCGCAAAATGAAAGCCTGTCGTATCGATCTGGAAACCGCCAGTGACAATATCATCGGTCAGGCTCTATACGAAGACCTGGGCTACGAGCGCGAGACCCACTTCTACAAGTACTCGCTGGAGCTCTAGATTTACCCCAGTAGTTCTTCCTGTGCTTTTAGCAGAGCCTTGCGCAGCGCGCTCACCAGGTCGTCCACTTGCTCGCGGGTCAGAATGAGCGGGGGCGACATGATGCAGACGTTAATCAGTGGGCGCACCAGTAATCCGAACTCACGACAGTGGCTGTCGATCAGGTCGCCCAGGTGGTAATCCTGCTCTAGAAGGGCTTCTCCCTCGGCGTCGCTTCCCAGGCTCATTTCTACTGCGGCCATCATGCCCATGCCCCGCACGTCGGCGACCAGAGGTAGGTCCATCAGGGTGCGGAGCTGGGCCTGGAAATACGGTCCCACATCGCGAACATGTTCCAGCAGCTGTTCCCGTTCAATGATATCCCAGCTCTCGAGTGCTGCGGCGCAGGATACCGGGTTGGCCGACCAGGTGAAGCCATTGCTATAGCAGTTGCCCTCGGCGTTGTCGCCGCTGATTTCTGCCATGAAGGCGTCGGATACGGCATAGCCGCCGAGTGGCAGGTAGCCAGAGGTGACACCCTTGGCAAAGGTGATGATGTCGGGCACCACGTCGAATAGGGTTTCGGAGGCAAACCAGTGCCCCAGTCTGCCGAACGCGGTGACTACTTCATCGGCAATATAGGTGATCCCGTGGCGCTTCACGACTTCCCAGCAGCGCCGGTTGTACCCTTTGGGTGGTACCAGTACGCCCCCTGATCCCAGTATCGGCTCGGCGATAAAGCACATGATGTTCTCAGGGCCCAGCTCGGCAATCTTGGCTTCCAGTTCAGCGATCAGAAAATCACAGAACGCCTCCTCGGAGGCAAATTCCTGTTCTTGATAAAAGGCGCAGGGTGCGGTGAGGAAGTGCACCAGGTCGACGGCAGTGTCCATGGCGGTCTTGTCACGCTCTTTGCCGGTGACGGATGCGGATAGATAAGTACTGCCGTGGTAACCCTTGTCGCGACACAGGATGTGTTTGCGCTGCGGCTCGCCGCGAATGTTTCGCGCCAGTTGGCAGAGGCGCAGGGCGGAATCCACGGCGGTAGAGCCGCCGGTGGTAAAGAACACTCGATTGAGATCGCCGGGGGTTTTCTCGGCGATGCGTTGGGCGAGTTCGGCCTCGAGGGGATTGATGGTTGAAAACGCAGTGCTGTAGCCGAGTTCGACAATCTGGGTGGCTACTCTGTCGGCAATCTCTTGCCGGCCGTAGCCAGTCTGCATGCACCACATACCGCCCGGGCCGTCGATCATGCGCTGGCCATTGTCGTCATAAATATAGACGCCTTCGCCGCGGACGATCACCGGGGTGCTGTCGTCTTCGCCCAGATTGGGCAGGTCCGACCACGGGTGGAGCAAGTGCTTGTTAAATGTATCGCGTACAGACATGGTTTTTACGCCGCCTCGGAAAGGTTTTTGAGATACCACTCGACGAAGTGCTGAAGTGTTTCTTCGTACTCCGGGTGGTAGGGGCCGGGCTCGAAAAAGCGTGAATTGGCGCCTTCGGAGTTGCGGTTGATGATGTATTCATCTTCCATTGTGGTGTGATGCCACAGCCACGTGACTTTGTCTCGCTCGTAGTCTGTTCCTTCTACTGCGTCTCCGCGCACGAACCAGACTACTTCCATGTCTGTTGAGGTCAGGCTGCGAGGAATGAAGCGGTATAAGACGCAGTGATCCGGGTAGTTCAGCATGAACGTGAGGGGCCCCAGCTGGAAGTCACCTGCGCCGCCGTCGTAGCCCTGGATGTTGCCCATCAGGGGTGCTACAGGTTGGCCGTCCTCGCTACCCGTCAAGTAGCCGTCGAACAGGCCGTAGCGGGATGTGTAAGCACAGCAGCCGAAGCCTTTGGCGTCATTAAAGATGGCATAGTGTTCTTTGCCCATGCCCGGTATGCCGGTGACTTCTTCGGTGCGGTCAAGCATGGCCTGCACAACGTCTTCGACCTTGCAGTACAGATCTTTCAGAGTGTGCATGCGCGCGTAGGCGCGATGCGATGTGGCGCAGTGGTAGCACTCCAGATAGTTCTCCAGAACAAACTTCCAGTTGGCGTCAACCTTGTAGGTCTGTTTGTGGGCGATCTTGGCGTTCTCAAGATCATAGGCCCCCAGCGGCGCCTGAAGTGGCTCTAATGCGGGCAGGAAGTCTTCGGCCTCTGGGTCGCAATTGATGAAGATCATGCCCATGTGCACCTGGACCCGGGCCTGCTTCAGTCCGTGGTTGGAGGTGTCGAAGCCCTCCAGCATTTCCATATCGCGGGCGGCTTTGAGTGAGCCGTCGGTGCGGTAAACCCAGCCGTGGTATGGGCAGACAAACGTCTTGCGTTTGCCGCTGGCCTCCTCGCAGACGCGAGCGCCGCGGTGGCGGCAGACGTTCATCAGGCAGCGCACCTGGCCATCGTCGTCGCGCACGATAATGAGTGAATCCTCGCCGATCTCGAACAGCAGATAGTCGCCGGAGTCCGGGATCTCGGAAATGTGCCCGCGTAAAGCCAGCTGCGGAAGATCAGTTGATCGAGTTCGCGCTGGTACACCAGGTGTGAGCGGTAAAAGTAGGGGTCCATGGCCCGCCCGTGGTTGGCGATTGATTCCTCGAGCTTCTGCGCCATTTTGGTGGCGGAGTCATCGACGTCGGTGGCGATGAATTTCATTGCGGCTTACCCTGAATTAAATGTCCGTTCAGGATACTAAATGGTCATTTAAATTGAAAGCATTGCTACAGCGCGCGCAGATACCACTCGTAGTCCTGTGTGGGGATTGTCGTGTGATACATCGCTTCCTCTGCGCGCCGCATACTGCTGTAGCCACGGCAGAATTGTTGCCCAAGGTAGGCGGGCATGATTGAGGATTGGCTGAATTTTTCAATTGCGGCGAACCAGCGGGTAGGAATGTGTACTTCCCTGGCGCAGTAGTCGCTGAGTTGTTCCACCATGGGGCCTGGGTCAGCCTGCGTTTCCATACCGTGCAGCATGCCTGCCAGTACGGCAGCAACGACGAGGTAGGGGTTAGCATCCGCACCGGCGACCCGGTGCTCGAAGCGCCGGTTCTCCGGTCCTGACACTGGGATGCGCACAGCGACTTCACGGTGATTGTAGCCCCAGCGTGGCTCCAGTGGCACATAAGCCCCTTCGACAAAGCGCCGATAGGAGTTCGCATTGGGGGCGAATAGCAGGGTGTTCTCTGCCATGGTGGCTAGAACGCCGCCCATTGCGTGGCGCATCTTGTCAGATATGCCGGGTTCGGTGCTGCCTGCACCGGCGAACAGATTGTTGCCATCTTTGTCGTACAGGCTGGCATGCAGGTGCATGCCACTGCCAGGGTGTTCGGCGAAGGGCTTGGCCATAAACGTAGCTGCCAGGCCGTGGCGGTGAGCGACACCTTTGACCAGCCGACGCAGTAGCAGCGTGTCGTCACAGACTTTCATAATATCTGAGCCGTGACGGGTGTTGACCTCCCACTGGCCCGGTGAAAATTCAGAGTGCAGTGTGGTCAGGGCGATCCCCTGAAGCTCGCAGGCCGTGCGCAGGTCGTCGAGAAAGCCATCCAATTGCCATAGGTCATTGGCTTCTACGTATTGTGTGCCGTGCTGTTCGAGGCCAGTGCCTGGTATGCGGCCGAGCAGGGGGCGTGGCCTGTTGTCATCGCCAGGTGCTATCAGGTAGAACTCCAGTTCGGTGGCGACAACGGGCGACAGTCCATGCTCGCTGAACTTGTTGACAACACGCTGCAGTGCCTGCCTTGATTCTACCCAGCAGGGTGATCCATCGAGCTCGACGTGTGAGGTCAGTACCTGACCCGTGGGTGAGTCCAGCCAGTTGATCCTCGCCAGCGAGCCGGCGATAGGGCTGAGGCGGACGTCGCGTTCGCCTTCCATGTCGTCGGCGTCGATATCCACGCTGTACTCACCCATAGGGGTGATGACGGGTAGGGTAATCGGACTTTTCTGGTTGCCCTTGAACAGGCCTTCCATTTCATCGCGATGCAGCCGCTTGCAGCGGAGAATACCGTTCAGGTCCGGCATCATGACCTCAAACATTTTCAGGTCGGGGTTTGCCGCAGTAAATGCCTGCCATTCTACAAGGGTGGCCTGTGTCATGGTTCGTCCTAAAAGGGTGCGGGAGGCGTAAGGCGCCGGCGCTCTGGGTTGAAGGGCACTTTGTCCAGTACCCGGCAAGGCGCCAGCTCACGGGTCCAATGCAGTTCACGCTGAAAATAGATCTCCGCAGTATAGCGCTCACCGACCTGGCCAAACGGGGCTTCCAGTTGGGCGAAGGCGATGTTGGTCTTGGCGGTGGGGCACCAGGCAGCGGAGGTTACGGTACCGATCACCCGTTTGCCGTGAAAAATAAATGAGTTGTGAGCAGGTTTGTTGCCCTCGACATCGAGTACTGCGAAACGATAGCGAGAACCCGCTTGTTGTTCCTCTAGCAGTGCTCTGCGGCCGTTGAATACGGGTTTGTTGAAATCCACCAACCAACCCAGGCCGAGTTCGAAGGGGGATCGTGAGCGGCCTGCCCGTACCGCATTCAGGGCGGGCACGAAGTCCACGCCCGCCTGAATAAATCCTGCTTCAATTCGCGCCAGGTCCAGCGCGTCGGTACCAATGGGCTTGATCAGGTTGTAGTCGGTCGATTTGAACAGCGCGTCCCATAGCGGCTCTGCGCCCGCGGGCTCAATCCACAGTTCATAGCCGAGGTCACCTGTAAAGCCGGTTCTACTGACCATTAGGGGCAGTCCGGCAAAATCAAATGACATCATGCCAAACGGTTTTAGCTGGTCGAGCCCAGTCAGACCCATGTTGAGCAGGTTGGCGCAGGATGTCGGGCCCTGAACCGCGAGGGCTGCGACCTGGGCGGTCTCATCTTCAATGCTGACGTCAAAGCCCAGTGCTGAGCAGAGCAGCCAGTCCAGCCCACGGGCCCATGCGCATAGTCGGAAGTCGTTCTCGTCCAGCCGAAATATCGTGCCGTCGTCCAGTACCTGCCCCTGTTCATCACACCAGACTGTGTAGCCGACACGGCCCACCTTGATCTTGCTCACATCGCGTGTGACCAGCCGATTGAGATATGCCTCAGCATCCGGGCCGCTAATCCGGTACTTGTTCATGGGGGACAGGTCAAACACCCCGGTCGTGCTGCGAATCGCGAAGTACTCGAGCTCTACGTCGCTGTAGGCGTTAGGGGTGGTATATCCCTTCCAATCTCCCCAGCAGTTGATTTCACAAGCCGCAGCAACCCGGCTGTGGAACGGTGTGTGCAACATCATGGTGTCGTCGCTGCTCATCATTTCTCTCCCTGCCTGAGGACCTGCCGCGCGGCGTTGCGCCCGGCCAGGCCCATGAGTCCGCCGCCGGGGTGAGTGCCCGCTCCACACAGGAACAGGCCGTCCACCTGGGTGGCATTCTGGCTTGCTCCGGGGAAGGGTCTGTTCATCAGTACTTGGTCCAGGCTCATCTCGCCGTGATGCCAGTGACCGCCAGCCATGCCGAAGCGCTGTTCCAGATCCTGCGGTGTGAGCAGTTCTGTGGCGGTGACCAGATCGCGGATGCCGGGGGCATAACGTTCCAGTAGTGCCAGCAAGCGATCGATAAAGGGCTGTCGATGTTGGTCCCAGCCGCCGTCGGGCGAGTATGGCGCGAATTGCACGATCGCTGAGAGCACATGCTGGCCAGTTGGGGCCAGCCCGGGATCATTGTGCGTGGGAATGCTTATGTCCATAACGGGTTCGGCGGAATATTCGTCGTACTTGATAGCGTTAAAGGCGCGCTCGACATAATCGAGGTTGGGGGCGATAACCAGTCGTTGACCCAGCTGCTCGCCAGTGAGGCCAGTGAAGTGGGGTTCAGCGCTCAGGGCAAGATGCAGCTTGGCGGTGCCACTGCCATGGCGAATCTGGGTTACACGTCTCGCGGTGCCCGCCTCGATACGCGGGTAGCCCACCAGGTCGCGGAAGGTGGTAACAGGGTCGATATTGGATATGACCGTCGATGCGCGGATACTCTCGCCGGAGTCGAGGCGCACACCTACCGCTTTGTCGGCTTTCATGTCGATGGAGTCGACCCGGGAGGCAAGGCGAATGTCTACGCCGGCGGCGCGGGCACTGTTGGCCATGGCCACGCCCAGCTCCCCCATGCCGCCCTCAATCTGGGTGACACCCGTGAAACCAAACTCGGCTGAAAGTTGACGATATAGGTACGCGAAAACACTGCCAGGAGTACGCGGGCCGCTGCGTGAACCGAGAACGGCATCCATGCTAAGAAGAGCTTGCAGTGCTTCGCTGGAGAAAGTTTCCTGCATCAGGTCATACATATTCATTAGCACGATGCGCATGAACTCGCTCATATCTTCTTTGCCGAGTAGCTTGAGGCCAAGGCCCAGCTTGAGCAGCGAGAGGCGATCTATCAGGTTGGCCTCAGAGAGTCGGGGAGAGCGTTCAGCAAACAGCTTGGCAAGCAGGCGTAGGTAGCGTTTGTTGCGGGTGTTAAACACCTCGAGTGCGGCCTGGTCATCGGCGCTCGCGCCGCTGACCTGGTTCCCCGACAGCACCAGATGCGAACCGCTCTCCGAAAGCGAGATGCTCGCCAGGTCGCGAGCGGCCCATTTCAGGCCATGGGCCTCCAGGGCCATCTCTTTGGCTACGGTGGGATGCAGTTGGTACAACCACTGTGCACAATCCGATACGGTAAAGCCAGGTGCGAACTCCCGGGTAGAGGCGCAGCCTCCTGGTTGATCGGAGGCCTCCAGTACCAGTACTTTGCGGCCTGCTTTCGCCAGGTGGGTCGCGCACACCAGGCCATTGTGCCCTGCGCCAATAACAATGGCGTCATAGTGATTAGTCATCGGAATACCCCGCTGGCACAATGTTGGGTCGTCGCAGGTCGCGCAGGATTTCCCGCGCTGCGTTGGCACCTGGAGCTGCCATCACGCCACCGCCCGGGTGCGTGGCGGAGCCGCACATGTAAAGACCGCCCAGCGGGCCTCGGTATTGTCCGTAGCCGGGGAAGGGGCGATTGAACAGTAGCTGGTCAAAGGTCAGTTCTCCCTGGAATATGTTGCCTTCGGTGAGGCCGACCTCAGCCTCGATTTCTTTCGGGGTGCGAGTCTCGCAATGTAGGATGAGGTCCTTGAAGTCGGGGCTGTACTGTGCGATCTGGTCAATGACGGATTTTTCAAAGCCGGCCTTGTCTTCCGCGGTCCATTCCCTGCCTTTAATCAGCGGCGGGGCGTACTGCACGAACACACTCATCATGTGCTTGCCTGGCGGTGCCATGGTCGGATCGGTCTGGGTTGGAATTAGCATGTCCAGGTAAGGATCTTGAGACCAGGTGCCATCCTTCCAGTCGTCGTAGGCGCGCTCCAGTCGCTGCAGATTGTCTGTGAAGTGCATATCTCCAAGCATCAGTACGCTGTCTTTTTCGATACCGTGGAACGTGGGAAGGCCATCGAGGGCGATATTCAGTTTCCCCGACGAGCCGCGAATCTTGAAGTTCTCAGCCTTATTGACGACGTCAACCGGGAGGTCGCCGGGACGCATGATATCCAGGTAGGTGCGCTTGGGGTCCAGGGAAGACACGATAACATCTGCATCGTATTCGTCGCCATTGCGCAGGGCGACGCCTACTGCTTTGCCGCCGCGGACTTTGACGTGACCGACATCTGCATCGCAAATGATCTCGCCGCCGAATGATTTGAAGGCGCTTGCCAGAGCATCGGATACAGCGCCCATGCCGCCGCGGGCAAAGCCCCAGGAGCCCACATTGCCATCCACATCGCCCATATAATGGTGCAGCAAGACATAGGCGGTGCCCGGCGAAAATACGCCAAGCGCTGTGCCGATGACGCCGGATCCTGCGTAATGCGCGCGTATCACGTCAGATTCGAAGTATTCGCTAAGGTAGTCTCCGACACTCTTGGTCCAAAAGCTGACAGTGTCGGCCAGGCCTTCTTCACCCATTTCCAAAAATGCGCCGGCGAACTCGGCCAGGTCGCGCAGGTCGCGCAGCTTGAGCGATGTTGGATCGGGCGGCCGTTTGAGCAGAAATGGCCGGATCAGACGGGTCTGCTTCTGGGTGTCGGCGGAATAACGCTCGTAGGCATTGGCATCGCGTATCGAGTGGCGCGACATTTCTCGGTAGCGACGATTGCGGTCATAGTAGTTACCGTAGTGGTCGCCATTCTGCATGAATGTAATGCCTCCTCCGTAGGGCACAACCTGCAGCCCGTGGCGCGGTAGCTCCAGGTCGCGCACCAACTCGGGGCGCAGGAGGCTGCAGACATAGGAACAGTTGGAGTACTTCCAGCCTTCGTGCAGTTCACGGCTTACCGTAGCGCCGCCGATGTAGGGATTGCGTTCCAGTACAGCCACCTTGAGACCGGATTTGGCAAGGTAGGCAGCATTGGCCAGGCCGTTGTGACCTGCGCCGATGATAATAGCGTCAAATTTACTCACACCGCTCTCCAGCTTTTGCGGTAATCAGGGTGGAGCTGAGCATGCCATGACGCCCGCGGCATGTCCATGTGTGAATGAATGATCATTCATTTGTGATTTTTGTTGATCCTGTCACTGCTATCATCTAATGTTGACGGTAGTAGTTCTGCACAGAATAACCAGCCTAGACAACTACGGAGCGAGCGGCTTGGGCAGTGGCGAGGACAATACAGCGGGGCGGCGGCGCGCCCAACCACGCGAAGTCAGGCGTGATCAGCTGATCAAGGCGACCATGAAGTGCATCGCCGAGAACGGCCTGTCCGGTGTCACCATGGCAAAGGTAACAAAAACCGCCGGTCTCAGCCTTGGCATTGCCAACCTACATTTCAAGAGCAAGGAAAAATTGCTCCTCGCCACGCTGGACTCTGTGACCCGAGAATACAACGAGGGGCAGAGCGGGATTCTGACTGACCCCGGCTATGCCACGATTCCCGATCGGATTGACGCTTTATTGGCGTTCGATTTCAGCACCCAAACTACGGATAAATCCAAACTGGCCGTCTGGTATGCCTTCCTCGGCGAGGCCAAGTCGCGCCCTACCTATTTGGCCAGTTGTTCGCGCCAGGACGTCAAGGCCGAGCGTCTGTTGACGAGTCTGTTTGAACAAGCTCTGGCCGACGGCGCATATCGCAATGTTGATCCGAATCTGCTCGCCGCAGGTTACATCAGCCTGGTGGATGGACTGTGGCTGAACGTTCTGCTGGCGCCGCGCCGGCTCAGTCGCAAAAAGGCCATGGCGGCCGCCCGTCAGTACCTGGCCAATGCCCTTCCTGGCCAAGTCAACCCGGGGGAGAAAGCATGAATGCCGCTTTAGCTGCCAGCGACAACGCCGACAAGTTCAAGGCAGTTCACGGCCAGCTGTTGGCGGTGATCGAGCGCGACCCGAGTGTCGCTAAACCCTACTCGGATCTGGGCGAGTTACTGTTGCAGTCGGGCAGGGTGGTAGAGGCATTATCAGTCTTGGAGAAAGCGACAGATCTGGAGCCCGGGCTTGCTGCCGCCCACTACCACACGGCACGAGCTCTGACCACGCTGGGGGCGCACAGTGACGCGGTATTTGCCTATAGGCGCTGCCTTGACGTGGCGCCAGAGCACGCCGCGGCCTGGTTGGGCCTGGGGCATGCCTGCAATGTTCTCCGGCAGCGTCAGGACAGCATTGCCGCCTACCACCGCTGTCTTCAACTCGATCCCGGGCATAGCGATGCCTATTACAGTCTTTCCCGGCTGGGTTCATACCGGTTCAGTGACAGCGAGATTGACGAGATGGGTCGGCAGTTGCAAGACGATGAGCTGCCGGAAGCTTCCCGTGTGAAGCTACTCTTTTCCCTTGGGCGTGAATTTGAGGCTCGAGGACGCTACCGCCGTGCCTGGCGCTTCTACCGGCAGGGCAATGCCGCCCAGCGCAAGCGGGTCAATTACGATCCGGTGAAAACCGAAGCTGTTGCGGACAGATTGGTGAATTTTTTCGGCGGTGATTACTTTAGTTCAATCGCTACAGGCGCTTGCCCGGACCGGGCGCCTGTTTTTTTGGTGGGAATACGCCGCTCTGGTGCTTCGCTTGTTGAAAAGATCATCGCCGCCCACAGTCATCTTGAGAGTGCCGGGGAATTGCCCCACCTTGCCGAGATTGCCGGGGGTTTGGCTGAGGCCGCTGACACAAATAAACCCTTTCCACATGGTCTAGCGGACCTGGATGCTCGGCAGCGCTACGACCTGGGTGAACGCTACGTGCAGATGGCCAGGCCTTATCGCCGCGAGATAACACCCTATTTCATCGATCGAGCGCCTGGAAATTTTAAGCTGATCGGTTTGATTCACAGCATTCTTCCTAACGCGAAAATTATTGATGTCAGGCGTCATCCATTGGATGCCTGCGTGCGCAACTTGACTGAGCTATTCCCCCGGGGACAGGCTTTCAGCTATGATCAGGTCGAAATGGGTGAGTACTACCTGCAGTATTCGCGAGTTATGGATCATTGGAATGAGGTGCTCCCCGGTAAGGTTCTACGGGTCGATTTCGAAAATCTGGCCCAGGATCTCGAGGCGGAGGTTGTCAGGATTCTGGCGTACCTAGACTTGCCCTGGGAAGACAGTTGTATGAACTTTCATGAGAGTAGCCTGCTAATGCGAGCGGCTCGGAATGAAGGGGCAGATACCGGTAGCGCGGTGGGAGTCGGTAACTGGCGCCGCTACCGAAGAGGATTGATAGCGTTGACAGAAGTTCTCGCGCCGGTAATGGGCGGGGCAGCAAAAACTACATAAACCCTATGCGCTGCTCGCAGTGCTGCAACATTTAAAATGGCTTGGTCCACAACAGGTAAGTTATATGATTAAGAAAGTAGACGGTTACCTCGACGAGACATCTGCGGCGGCACTGCCTCCGCGCAAAACAATGGCGTTGCTGGTGTCGGCGGCACTGGGCACGACCGCCGCTTCCCAGGCGCAGGCGCAGGCGGTGCTCGAAGAGATTATCGTTACCGCGACCAAGCGAAAATCGAACATTCAGGACTTGCCCCAGTCGATCTCAGCCTTCTCGACGGATGACATTCAGCGTCAGGGCTTTCTCGGCATGGACGACTACGCGGGCAAGATTCCCAGCCTGTCAGTCTCCACTAGGGATCCTGGCGCAACCACCGTGGTGTTTCGTGGCGTAGCTGCCTCGGGTATCCAGTTCGGAACTACGCCATCCTCAGGTGTCTACCTTGACGAGCAGCCGATCACCGCCGCTGGTACGAACCCGGATCCACGCCTTGTAGATATTGAACGTGTTGAAGCGCTGAGTGGTCCCCAGGGCACACTGTTTGGTGATGCCTCTCAATCCGGCACGTTGCGGATCATCACCAACAAACCAGACCCTACCGAATTCAACGGCTGGATAGAAGGGTCATTGGGAGTGGTCGAGGATAGCGATGATCTGGACACAGACCTATCGGCGATGGTTAACATCCCGCTGCTTGAAGACAAGCTGGCGATTCGTCTGGTGGGCTTTACCGCCGAGGAAGCGGGCTATGTCGACAACGTGCTGGGCAACAATCAGCCCGACCAGTGGGAAGAAAACCGTATTGCTGCGGGTCTTCCGGTGCGCGATCGTTTTGACAATGCCGACAGGATAGAGGATGACATCAACTCCTCAAGTATCAGCGGCGGACGCGTAGGCCTGCGCTGGTTCGTCAATGAGGACTGGACCGTCGATTTGGCGGGTATTGTTCAGCAACTCGATGTGGATGGCTTTGGCGACACCAATCTGACCGTTGGAGACCGCGAGCAGGTCCGTTTCGAAGACGAATCGATGACAGACGATTGGTATCAGGTGAGCCTGACGCTGGAGGGCAATCTGGGCTGGGCGGATACCGTGTTGACCACCAGTTATTTCAGTCGCGATTTCACCTATGAGGCGGACGCTACTGATTACCTCCACGATTTTGACCAGAAATATGATCCTGCCTATGCGGCTCCGGGTTACTATCCTGCAACGATTTACGACTTTACCGGTGCGCCGCGCGCCAATGCATTTGAAGAATTCGAAGACGAGCGTTGGTCGGTCGAGGGACGTCTGACAACCCCAGCAGATTCCGACAGTCGCTGGAGCGGTCTGGTTGGCTTTTTCTACGGCAAGACGGAGCGGGAGGAACTCTTTACCGCAGACATTCAGGGCTTTAGTGACACCGATTACTATGCCAACCAGGGTTATACTTACCTGAGCTACCTGGCGAATTCACCTTACTACAATCCCAACTACGATACCTTCCACAATACCGATAGCGATAACTTCTTCTTCGGTACTTACGATCTGGAAGTGGAGCAGGTGGCGCTATTCGGCGAAGTGACCTGGCAGGCAACTGACAAGCTCAGTCTGACCGCTGGTGCCCGCTGGTTTGAATACGACGAGGATTTCTCCCTGCTGCAGGGCGCTTTGCTGGAGGGTGACGAACCTGATCTTGAGCGCGATTACTTCAGTACCGCCGAGTCCACATCCACCAAGGATGATGACTGGGTGCCCAAATTCAATGTCACTTACAACTTCACTGACGATATCCTGGCCTACGGTACTTACTCGGAAGGTTTCCGTCGCGGTGGTGGTAACGCTATTCGCGCCAGTTCTATCCTGCCCAGGAGCTATGGTCCGGACCTGCTGAAAAACCATGAATTAGGCTTTAAGAGCACCCTTCTGGACGGTTCGCTGCGCTTTAATGCAGTCGCTTATCATATGGTCTGGGAAGACATGCAGATCCAGGTGAACGACCCAACGGTATTTTCCCTGGGTATTGTGAATTTCTCTGAAGCAGAGGTGAATGGCTTCGAGGCAGACGTCACCTGGGCGGCCACCCAGAACCTGGAACTGTCCGCGAATATCGGTCTGATCAACGCCGAGATCTCGGAGGACAACAACATCACCACAGATGATGGCACCCTGATTGTCTCTGTGGACGACGGCACCCAATTGCCGATTACCCCGGAGGAGCAGGGCAGTGCTTCGGTCCAGTACACCTTTGATAACGAGTTGTGGGGCGGCGAACCCTACATCCGCCTGGACTGGATATATGTGGGCGAGTCGGTTAACTCATTGGCGGGAACGGAGTCCATCGTATTTACCCAGGGTGCGACCACCCAGCCTTCCTATGACATAGGCAACCTGCGCGCAGGGATAGATGCCGAGCGCTGGAGTGGCACGGTGTTTGTCACCAACCTGACTGACGAAAATGCCAAGCAGTTCTACAACAACCGCTGGGGCAGTCAGCAGCGCGTTTCTATTAGCAAGCCGCGCACCATTGGCATGACGCTGCGCTGGAAGTTCTAACCACCGAAGTACTGATTTATGCAACAACGGCGTGTACCGCGCAGCGTATTCGAAAACATTCTCAGCGAAATCAAGGAGGGCCGAACCGAACAAGGTTTGGCCCTCTGTGAGGCTGCGCTGGATGACTATCCCGAAGACATTAATTTACTCGGCCTGTTGGGCATGGCCCAGGGTGACCTGAGACAGTTCGACAAGGCAGAGAACACTTTGCGGCATGTCATGGAGCTCGCGCCGGGATTTGCCAAACCCTACGAGGACCTGGGTACCCTCCTGTTGAAACAGCAACGGGCCGAGGAGGCCGTTCCCTTATTGAAGAAGGCCGTCAGGCTCGACCCGAAGCTGGAAGCCGCACACTTTAATCTGGGTAAGGCGCTCGCAGCGGTCGGGGAGGGGCAGCAAGCAGACGCGGCCTTTGAACGCAGCTTCGAGTTGTCACCACTACGGGGCATGATGGCTCGCGCTGCGGAACATCATAAGGCCGGCCGTATTCGTGAGGCTGAGCAACTCTGTCGTCAGGTACTGCAAAAACAGCCACGGCATGTAGACGCGTTGCGCATGTTGGGCCTGATCGCCGCCGCAGCAGGTGATTTCGACGAGGCAGAACATCTGCTTGGCCAAGCCATGGCAGGCGCGCCGGATCATGTACCGGTGTTATTCGAGTTGGGGCGGGTGCTCAAGGAGTTGGAGCGCTATGAAGACGCGATCGAGATATATCACAAGATAACCCGGCTGCAACCCGATAATCCCAAAGGTTACTACCGTCTCGGTGGCGTGCTTGGCCCCGCCGCTCAGACCCAGGAATCCGCTGCCGCATACCGTCGTTGCCTCGACCTGTCCAGCAATCATACCGGCGCATGGCTGGGGCTGGGGCATATGCTCAAGACTCTGGGGCATCAAGAAGATGGCGTGCGAGCCTACCAGCGTTGCCTGGAACTAGAGCCAGATTTTGGCGAGGCTTATTACAGCCTGGCCAACCTCAAGACCTATCGTTTCAGCGATGCCCAGGTTGACGACATGGAGCAACGCGTCGCCGGCGATGAGCTGCGCGACAGTTCCCGGGTAAACTTTATGTTTGCGCTGGGCAAGGCGTTTGAGGATCGGGAAGATTACGACAAGGCTTGGCATTACTATGAGGGCGGCAATCAGACACAGCGTATGCTGGTCAGTTACGACCCGGTGCACACAGAGTCGATTAACGACGAGTTGGTGGCATTTTTCAATGCAGACTTCTTTCAGCAGTTGGGTGAGGTGGGTGAGCAGGACCCCGCGCCGATTTTTGTTTTGGGGATGCCGCGCTCCGGCTCTACCCTGGTTGAGCAGATTATTGCGAGTCACAGTGCCGTAGAGGGCACCAGCGAGCTGCCCTACATCGGCAGGATGACCAAATCCCTTAATCGCAACCGCGCAGACGGTATGCGCTACCCAGGGCTGCTGGCGGAGCTGGAACCACGTCATTTTCAGCGTCTGGGTCGCGATTACCTGCACATGGCGCAAATGCATCGCACCGAGGGGACGCCTCACTTTATCGATAAGATGCCCAACAACTTTCCCTGTGTCGGCTTTATTCAAGCGATCCTGCCAAATGCGCGCATCATCGATGCCCGGCGCAATCCATTGGATGCCTGTGTTGGCAACCTGCGACAGCTCTACGCCAGGGGCCAGACCTTCAGTTACGACCAGTCGGATATTGGCGAATACTACCTGCAGTACCAGCGTATGATGGATCATTGGGATGAGGTGCTACCGGGCAAGGTATTGCATGTGCAGTACGAGGATACCGTGGCCGACCTCGATACCCAGGTCAGACGGATTCTGGACTTCCTCGAGCTGCCCTTTGAGCAGGGCTGTGTCGATTTCCACCAGACCGATCGCGCAGTGCGCACCGCCAGTTCAGAACAGGTACGCCAGCCGATTTACAGTTCCGGTATAGGCTATTGGCGCCGCTATGAAGGGCACCTGGATGAGTTGAAGGATGTGCTTGAGCCGATCCTGGATCAATACCAGATCGGCTGACATGGCCGTCGATCAATAGGGCCAGACTTCCAGCCCGTGAATCGCATTGCGGATATCGTAACTCAGGGTGACCAGGCTGCGAGTTTTGACCGTTTCGAGGTCATGGATGGCAATCGTCGACGGTGAACATCCAGCGGCTATCAACCCTTCACCCAGATCACAGAGGCCGCGACCAAAACCTGCGCGGGCAATACGGGAATCATCCAGCGTCGTGTGGGTTAGTCGCGCAGGGTCAATAGCCGGTACGTCGAAGGAAAGTTCGCGATCCGGGTACACCAACCGTACCTTGTCTGATGCGGTATCGTTGAAGAGCACACCGTCGCCGTAGGGTTGGGCGTTATGCACCCCCTGGGGCAGGCGAACACTGCGAGTCACGGTGCGACCGTTAAAGCGAATAACCCCGGCGGTTTTTAGCCCGGAAATGTGCATTCCCTGCGCATTGCAGTGGACGTTGTTAATATGCAGCTGATTACTTTTACCTGGCCCATTGTCCCCCTCTGGATCAAACGGCGCGCCCTGGAAGCTGCTACCCACTCGAACCAGGTGTAGTCCAAAGCAAAAGCGGTTTTCATCCAGGTCAAAGCCGAGAATGGAGTCGTGGCCCGTGGACGTGAGGTACAGGCGCCGTTGATACACGGCAATTTCATGGCAGTGCATCAAGTAGGGATTGCGATAAGAGGCCAGCAACTGGAAGTCGGGGCTGTAGACAAACAACTCATTGCTCGCCGCAATGAATACTCGCTCACCGTCGAAGGCGATGCCGCGAAGCCCCGGTCCCAGCCGCGCCCCTGCCAGTCGATGTCCGGTGCATTCCAATCGATAACCATATTCACCGACTGTTGTTCGAAATCGACAAGATAGACGCCACCGTGGCTCTCCCCCTGGTGGCTTCCCCGAACAACGGAGGTTGCAATGAGAGTCGTCACCTACTGGCGGCCTCGTTGGCGAGGCCGCTTGCGCCGATGTGTTGGGGAGGCACGTAGTCAAAGATGAAATTAATCCGGCCTTCCTGGCCCTTGTTCATCACGCTGTGTTGCATCTGGTTATTGATCTCGTAGACCTTGCCGATTTCCATGCGGTAGGGACGGCCATCAATAGTGAACCTCACGCGGGGGTTGCTAACGATGGGAATGTGTATCCGGTGCCCATAGTGGAAAGAAGGGTGCTTGTCGCGATGTGGTTTGATAATGCCCCCGGGCGCCAGCCGGGCAGCCATGGCGCGGATGATGGTGCCACCTGGAGGGTAGTGGTCTTCAATCAGCTTTTGCATGAGCGGCAATGCCGTATCGGCCAGCAGCTCCCAGCCGCGTTCCCGGGTGACCTCAATTTCCGGCCAGCCAGCCCCATCGGTGAAAATCATTACCACTGATTCCGTCTGCCGATGCACATCGTACTCCTGCTGTCGATAGGTATTGTCTTTCCAGACGGGCTCATCCAGGCCCAGAATGGCCTCTCTGAGTGGCGCAATATCGTACTCGCCAAGCTCCTTCAATGGGACTTCTATATCCATAGTTGCTACTGCGTTTTTATATGTTTGTATATTCGCACAGTCGCGTAATTTTTGCGAAACTTCCCAGTGTCTCTGCTAAATGAATGATCATTCAGTCGCTAATCCCGATTCTCCTTTATTTTCGCGTTGGAATTGGCTATATATTCACTCAAGAGTGAACGTTAGGGTCAAGTCGTTGAAGTAGGACCGGAGTTTCCCGCATGTCGAATATGAGCACGTTTCAAGAGGGCTATTCAGGGCTGACCGAGGGGCGGGAATCGCTGCCCTCTAGCTGGTACCGGGATGCAGATCACTACCAGCGCGAATTGCGCGCTATATGGTATCGGCAGTGGATGTATGTCGATCGTGTCGACAGCCTGCCCGATCCTGGCGATTATCGCATTGTCCAGATCGGTGACCAGAGCATTATTGTGCTCCGGGGTAACGACAGGGTGTTCCGCGCTTTCCATAACACCTGCCGGCACCGCGGCGCTGAGTTGCTATCTGAGCCACGTGGCAATCTGGCCGGCAATATAGCCTGCCCGTACCACGGCTGGAGCTATGATCACTGCGGCGACCTGCTGCGGGCGCCGAGTAATTTCCGTCAAACTGATTTTGAGGAAAAGGCGCTCGGCCTATATCCGGTTGCGATTGAGGTGTTGCGTGGTTTTCTTTTTATCAATCTGCGTCCCGACGCCCAGCCGCTGACAGAGGGTATGGATTGTGGCGGCCAGGCGCTGGCCAATTGGCCCCTGGAGGGCCTGTCGGTGGGCCACGAATACCGCGAAGAGATCGCCTGTAACTGGAAGTTGTTCTGGGAAAACTTCAGCGAGTGTCTGCATTGCCCTGGCATTCATCCCGAGCTGAGTGATTTGGTACCGTTGTACAAGCGGCGGATGATGGAGGTACATGACGATCCGCTCTGGCAGCAACACCAGGCGGAAGAGAATCCCAGGTTTCGCCCCGGGCTTCGAGAGGGCAGCGCCACATGGTCCGCGGACGGACAACCCTGCGATACCCCGTTTACTGGCCTTTCTCCGGAAGATTTGGCGCGCGGCCACACTTACGAGGTATCATGGCCGACCGCTTTTATGGTGGGGCATGTAGATTACGTGCGTATCGTCTGGCTAAGGCCGCTGTCGCCTGTCAAAACCGAGCTGTGTGCCCAGTGGCTGTTCCGGCCAGAGACCCTCGACAATGCACAATTCAATCCCGCTGAATTCGCGCATTATGCAGAAATGGTACTGGGTCAGGACGCCCGCGCGGCGGAGATGAATCAGCGCGGACTTAGTTCTATCGCGCACCAGACGGGCCGGTTAATGGCCGAGGAATACGAGGTACACGCCTTCCAGGAATGGGTGCGCGCGCAATTGGCGCAAGCTGAAGAGTCGCTATAGCGGATTGCTAGCGGCCTGGTCGGCGGGCCAGCAGGCAGAGCTGCTGCACTGCAATCGTCGCGCCAGCCAGGGCAGTGATCTCACTGACATCGTAAGCCGGGGCAACCTCCACCATATCCATGCCCACGAGGTTAATGCCCTCCAGACCGCGCAGTATTTGCAGTGCCTGGTGAGAGGAGAGACCGCCGACCACGGGTGTTCCGGTGCCGGGAGCGAAGCTGGGGTCCAGACAATCGATGTCAAAGGTCAGGTAACAGGGTTGGTTGCCGACAATTTCCCGTACCTGGTTTGCGATGGACTTGCAGCCCTGCTCATGTACCGCGGCCGCGCCGAAGATGTTAAAGCCATGGGTGCTGGCGTTGTGGGTGCGAATACCAATTTGCGCTGACTTTTCCGGAATGATCAAGCCTTCTCTTGCCGCGTGGTAGAACATGCTGCCGTGATCAATTCGCTCTTCTGTTTCTTCCCAGGTGTCTGAGTGGGCATCGAAGTGAATCAATGCCAAGGGCCGTGCTTGTCGTAGTGCGCCTTGAGCAGGGGGTAGCTAATGAAGTGGTCGCCGCCGAGGGTGAGCAGGGCAACGTCCTGCTCGAGAATGCCTGCCGCATATTGATAGATTTCTTCCGGCACTTTGTGTGGCTCGCCCGGGTCGAAGGGGCAGTCGCCGTAGTCAACGACAGCCAGCTCGTCAAAGGGGTTGAAATCCCAGCCGACCACCGACTCCTCCCACGCCAGGTTCGCGGAAATAGCGCGCACGGCACGAGGGCCCAGGCGTGCCCCTGATCGGTTTGAGGTGGCCAGATCATAGGGTACACCCAGTACCGCCACATCGACACCCGCAAGGTCGCGGGTGTAGCGCCGTCGCATAAAGCTGGTAATGCCTGCGTAGGTCGCTTCGTCTCCCGCGCCGTAATGGGAATCTCGGGTAATGGCCTGGTCGTTCATTGCAGCTCCCTTGCTCTGCTTGATAGAGCGTTTAGGCTAGGGAGCTTCACACAGTTACTTCCTTAAAGCAAAGCCTGTTGTGTGTATTGCTGGGAGGGCTGCGTTGATGGCAACGTCAGAACAATGAGTGGTGCTGCCCACCGTCGATGACGATATTCTGCCCCACGATAAAACGCGATAGTGGGCTGCACAGCAGGGCAGCCATCGGTGCCATGTCATCCGCGTCGGCCATGAAGCCTGCGGGAATTTTATTGTTCTCGATAAAGTGATTCATGATGACTTCATCGTTATGCTCCAGGCCAAAGGCATCGGCATAAATGGGCATGAGCTCGTTCGCACCTTCCGTGGCGAACATGCCGGGCAGTATGTTGTTGATGTTCACACCGTACTGCGCGATCTCTCTCGATACGCTGGCGGTATAGTTGATCAGCGCAGAGCGTGCCGGGCCCGACATCAAGCGCCAGATCATAGGATTCTTGGCGGAGAAGGTGGCGATATTCACAATGCGGCCAAAGCCGCGATCCTTCATCCCCGGGATGTAGTTGCGCATGATTTCAATCGGGCCGATCAGCGCTGTTTCCACCGACTCGCGCCACATCTCCGGCGTGACCTTGAGGAAGTCGCCATTGGGCGCGGGCGGTTTGATGGTGATCGCGAGAATATCCGGATCAGGACAGGCCTCAAGCAGGGCTTGCCTGCCTTCTTCCTTAGAGGAATCGGCGACAATGGGAGTGACCTTGGTGCCGTACTTCTCTGCAATCTCTTCGGCTGCTTTGCGCAGGCGTTCTTCACGGCGGGCAGTGATCACAAGCTCAGCGCCGGCTTCAGCAAGGCGCTCTGCGGTGGCGCGGCCCATACCCGCACTGCCGCCGGCCATTATGGCTTTTTTGCCCTTGATGAGTAAATCCATGCGTCGTCTCCTCCGTTAGTCCTTGTTATTTCCCATGTCCGTGTTCGCATGGTAGCGCACGGTGATGGGAAGCCCCCTTAGCGCTCCCTAAATACCGTAGACTGCTCTTTTTTAGATGCCAGGGTCAGAGTTAACCTGCTCTCGCCATTGCTCAGGCGCCCAGGCAATGATGGCATCAGCGTCTGCCTGGAGTAAGAAGCCGGACGCAACCGCCGCATTGGTAGCCTCAGTAACAGCAGCGACATAGCCTGCCTCGTCGATGTACAGGCTTGCCATCTGGGCGGCGTCAAACAGGGATGTTGTGCCAAACAGGAAGCAGAATCTGTCACCGGGGTTCTCGTTGCCCAAGAGAATTGCGGAGGGGGCATCAACGTAAGGCGTGCGAATCCCGCCGAGCACATTACCCAGCGCATCGTAGCGATAGTCAGATTCATCGTCGTTCAACGTAAGCCGTGGCGATGTCGGCGGTAGTATGCTATCCGATATCCACTCGTTCAGAGCGTGCACCGCCGTGTTGAAAACGTAGTGATGGGGGCCGTTGTTGATCGGCAGCTCACAAGTAATGAATCCGAGTACAGTGTTTTCTTCGCGGACTGAGGCAAACTCCGGTGCCCCGATATCGTCGTTGCGGCCGGTGACAAAAGTATACAGGTCGCCGTGCGCGGTGCCGGTGACTTCCCAGGTTCTGATGAGGTCTGTATCGGGTTGGCGTGCGCGTGCGTGGCCGAGGAGTAGTACATCGGTCTCGGTTTTGAACTGCAGCACGGGTACGTTGACGTCAGTTCGAATCAAGGCCACGTCTGGTGTTGGTATGGAGGTGAGCGGCTCCTGCGCCAGTGGAGCGCCACTGTCGCCCCGCGAGTGCACCATGAACCCATCGAAAATCTGATACAGAGGATGTATCGCATTGATATAGGTGGTCAGTCTGCCCGCCGATTGCGACTCGCCGTATGCGATGAGGTTCTCTGCCACCAGGCCTTCTAATGGGTCGATGCCCTGAGGGGAGCGGATCGCCTGGGCTACCTGCTGATAGATATCGAACGAAAAACTATCACCCGGATGCAATAGCGACCCATAGCGCTCTGGATTGGCCGCCTTCAGGTGCAGTGGCAGTAGCGAGCTCTCACTGCCTTCAATGCCGATGAATTGAGCAGAAACGCCGACCCAGACGGAACCGCCGCGGCGCATTTCCAGGTGCCCCGTGCCCCAGCTGGGAGGGGTTTCGAATCCGGCTGTTACGTTAAGCCATTCGATTAACACGTTGCCGTCAAAGTTGGCGGGGTCAATCGGTCGATAAACGACAATGCGCACGCGGTACTCCGCCGTCTCGGCGGGCTCCGCTGACCAGAAGCCGTCCTCACCTAACTCACTGGTGTTCCTGAAGGCGCTCGCGGAGCCTTCCAGGAAAAACTCAGATTGCTGGTAACCTACCTCATTCAGATCGATATTGAGTGCCAGCAGGTTGATGTTGCCGACATCCGGAGGCAGCGACACTACCGGGTTGGAAACCGGTAGCAGGGTGTCGCCGCCAGCATCGCGGTCTCTACTGTTGTCTGAGCAGGCGGCCAGAGTGATGGCGAGAGCAGCTGAGCATAGCAGTGTGGAAAGGCGCAGTGTGTTTACGAACATGGAGGAGCCTCTAGTCTGACCTCATTGGTCTTGATTTATTATGAGTAGCACTGACTAGCAAACATCAGTTGTTCGTTGATAGTCAAACGGTAGTTGAAACTTAGTCGAAACTTAGTCGTACAGGAGCAGTACAGTCGTGCCGAAGAGCAAGAGCAGCAACAGTTGCACAATGGCGCCGATCCTCAGCAGGTGGCTCGCCAGCGACAGGAGCGAGAATAGCGTAAAGCTCAACAGCAGCGGCGCCAAATAGAAGAGCATGCGCTGCGTCAGGAGCAGCAGAGGGCCGACAAGGAGCAGCGCCACAAGGAGGGTAAACTGCGGCACGCTATGCGCGAAGCGACTAATTAACCTGGGCTGTAATGGCGAGGGTCGCCACCTGTGAAGTGTGTGCCGTTGTCAGTAGGCTCCACAGTGCGGCCCGGTAGGCTCTTATATGCCCCGGCAGAGTTACACAAGCCTCACTCGTTGGGTGAGGCTTTTGTAGCTGGCCCCCGGACGCGATGCGAACGCACGACCTGCCGCTTAGGAGGCGGCTGAAACGCTAACTTAGATCAACGCAGTGAAATGTAAGGACTCACAAGTGCTTGAAATATAGGGTTTCCGGCTAGATCGTGGCTAGATAGCCAATTTCTGGCTAGACGCTGGTTAGACGCCAAAAATCGGTACTGCATTGTGGTCTTGGTGAAGAACCGCGATAAAAATTGCTTTATATATAGATTTTTGTGGCCCGCCTGGGCCGATTCGAACGGCCGACCTGCCGCTTAGGAGGCGGCTGCTCTATCCAGCTGAGCTACAGGCGGGTAGTGGGGAGGGGAGGCATTAAACCCGCTGGGGCTGCTGTTCGCAAGAGGCAGTTAGTTAATCAGCATCGCGCGGACGACTTTGCGCAGTAGTATCTTCTGGCGGCGCACATTTTCCTGTGAGGTGATGTTGCCGTTGACGAGGCTTTCGAAGACTTTGGTAGAGAGGAAATAACCGGTGACCAGGTTGAACATGGCGATGACGTTCAGTGCCAGGGTTTCCTTGTCGGATTCGGCACCGCCCATGTGTT
Organism: Halioglobus japonicus; assembly: GCF_001983995.1. Taxonomy (NCBI): domain Bacteria; kingdom Pseudomonadati; phylum Pseudomonadota; class Gammaproteobacteria; order Cellvibrionales; family Halieaceae; genus Halioglobus; species Halioglobus japonicus. Next base: position 2,296,883 of record NZ_CP019450.1, read on the forward strand.
CAATGCTGGCCATGCCCTGGATAAAGAGGTTGTCGAGCCAGCCCTGTACCAGTCGGTTGCCGACTGAGTCGGCATTGCCCTGCAGGGCCTGGTGGAACAGGGCGGCCATCTGCGGGTGCTCCAGTAACAGATCGGTCATCTTTGCCGGCAGGTCGGTGTAGTCGCGCAGACCAACTGCGGCGCCGAGTTGGTCGGTCATGGCCTCGGCCATGGGATTCAGGCCCCGGAACAATACGGCTTCATACAAACCCTGCTTGCTGCCAAAGTGGTTATATAGCCCAGGCTCCTGAATACCCGCACCTGCGGCGATCTGGCGCAGGCTGGTGCCCTCATAGCCTTGCTCGGCAAACAGGCTCTCGGCCACGTCCATAATCCTTGCCGCGGTGCGCGCACCCTTGGTCAGGTTTTGGTCAGTCGGTTCAGTCATTAGAATAAATTATCATACGATCGCTAAAAAACAGCCAGCTCTCCCGGAAATTCGGCCTAGAAAGCCACCAGATCTGACCTATACTAGCTGATAAATTAGGAATTGATAATTTTTGGATTAGCTATGGCTATTAATTTCGCGGCACTCGTCAACGACGATGCTTCCCTCATCAGTCGTCGCTGTTGGTCCGATCAGGCGGTCTACGAAGTGGAAAAACAGGCCATTTTTGGCAAGGCGTGGTTGTTTCTTGGCCACGATAGCCAGATACCGAATCCCGGCGACTTCGTGCAGGCGTATATGTGTGAAACGCCGGTGATTCTGGCGCGCGGGCAGGATGGTCACCTGCATGCGAACATTAATAGCTGTACTCATCGCGGCGTGCCGGTGTGTCGTGCTGACCACGGTAATACCAAGCGCTTCGTCTGTCCCTATCACAACTGGTCGTTCTCCGTAGAGGGCGATCTTGTCGCCATCCCCCAGGAGCGTGAAGTGCAGTGCGCGCCGGACAAGAGCCAGCTGGGGCTGAAGAAGGTGCCCCGGGTCGAAACCTGGCGCGGCATGGTGTTTGGTAGCTTCAACGAAGACATAGAGCCGCTGGAAGCCTACCTCGGCGATATGCGCTTTTACCTTGATGCTTTCTTTGAGCGTTTCCCCGGCGGCGAGGTAGAATTTGCGGGCAGCCCCCATCGCTGGGTGCTGGATGCCAACTGGAAGTTGCCGGTGGAGAACCAGCTGGGTGATGTCAACCACGGCTCGTTTCTACACAGTGCGCTCATTCCCCGGGAAATACAGGACACCATCGCCGAACTCGGCCACAGCGTGGTGACCACACCCGGGCATGGCGCGACCTTCCGATTAATGCCTGAGGACTGTCCGGTGGAAGAGGTGGCTTGGGGGTTTGAAGGGATGGCCGGCGCATTGGGTGGTGACGAGGTGCAGGAATACCTGCGCGAGATTCAAGCCCACGCCAATGAGCGGGTTGGCCCAATCCGCGCTCGCATGAAAGGCCTGACCTACGGCGTATACCCAAACCTCTCGTTCCTCTGGTCGAACTCGTCGTTCAAGGTGTCCCACCCGCGCGGCCCCGGCAAAGTGGAGTATTGGTCCTGGCCGGTGGTGCCGGCATCGGCGCCGGAGCACATCAAGACCAAGCTGCGGCATAACTACAATTCGTTCTTTGGCCCGGCGGCATGGTGGAGCAGGAAGATGCGGAAGTGTGGGTGCAGCAGTTCCGTGGCGCCAATATCGATTTCGCCGATGACCGACCTTTCTTTTACGGCCTGGGCATGGGTGAAGAGGGGCCGCACCCCGATCTCCCAGGACAGGTGAGCGTCACTGCCAACGAATTTTATGCGCGAGAATTTTTTAAACGCTGGCGCGCGGATCTGGAAGCGGCGGAGGTGCGGGCATGAGCGATGTTTCGATAGTGACGACACCTGAAGAGCAGCGCGAGCTCGAGCGCTTTTACTTTCACGAGGCGCGCCTGCTCGATAGTCGCCAGTTTCAGCAGTGGCTGGCGCTGGTTACGCCCGAGGTGGAATATCTCATGCCGGCCCGGGTGAATACGCAGGTGAATAACCGCGATCGCGGTAGCGAAGCCATGCTCAGTGTGGAGCGCGAACTGGAGGGGCTGGGAGAGCAGGGCAGTCCAATCCGCGAAGAGGGCTATATCCACCTGATGCTGCGAGTGGAGCGGGCGTTCAAGATCAATTCCTGGTCGGAAAACCCGCCGCCGCGCACCAGGCGTATTGTCGGTAATGTGGAGCTCATGGCCAGTGAGGGCGATACCCGTCAGGTGCTCAGTAATTTCCATCTGCATTACGCGCGCCCCGGGGGTGTGGATTTCCTGTATTGCGGTCAGCGCCGCGATACCCTGCAGCAGACCGAGGAAGGTTTGCGGCTGCGTCGACGGGAAGTGATTCTGGACTACAGCGACATCGAGTATCCGACGCTGGGCCTGTTGTTCTGACGCGCAGCCGCCGGCCCCGGATCAACATCCGCGGTGGGGCTGGTGATAGATTGTCGCCGTACCATGCGTGGCGGCGATTATTTTTCCCGGCGGCTATTGCAATGGTGCGCCTGCAGTATCAATCTAGAGCTCCATCCCGCTGTGATTGAGAGGGTGCTGGTTCATGCGCTTCCTCGTGAGTTTTATCCTGTTTTGTTGCGCTGCCACGCTGGGCACTGCGCAGGCGTCGTTGCCGTCAACGGAAGGGCTTGCGGCTGATCGCCAGGCCTATAGCGAAGCGGTAGAGGCCATCGACAAGGGGCGATGGACGGAATATCGACAACTGCGCCCCGGCCTCGACAACTACCCGCTGGCCATTTATCTCGACTACTACCAACTGACGCGGCAACCGAAGCCGGTGCGCGCCAGCGAGGCGCGCCGGTTTGTCGACTTGAGTGCCGATACGCCTTTGCCAAACCGTTTCCTGTCCAATTACCTGACCCGCGCTGGTCGCGAGCGTCGCTGGGATGATTTCCTGACAGTGAAGCCCGACGAGCCCAATAGTGTTGAGCTCAAGTGCTATTACTTCCGTGCCAAGCTCGGCACTGGTGACCCCCTGGCCGCCTGGGAAGGTGCCGAGCGGCTCTGGGTTCACGGCAAGTCCCGCCCCAAGGAATGTGATCCGCTATTTGACGCCTGGCTCAAGGCCGGGCAGCTGAGCGATGAAGTGGTGTGGGCGCGGTTGATGAAAGCCTTTGAGGCGCGCCAGGGCTCACTCATGAAATACGTGGCGCGTAAGGGTACGACGGAACTTGCTCCCTGGAGTGAGCGGGCCCTGGCGGTGTACGGATCACCTTCTAAAATGCGCAGCGTCACGCTGCCCGCCGGCGATCCGTGCTCCGCCGAAATTGCTGCACACGGTCTGGTCTACCTGGCGCGCTATAACCCGGGCATGGCGCTGGACTACTGGTACAGCTACCAGGATGAGTTGACGTTCAGCGACGAGCAGTCACATCAGGTTGAGTATGAAATTGCCCTGCGCACGCTGTTTGCCGAAACCGAATCCAATATGGCCTGGCTGCCCGGTGCACTCGCTCGCCTCAAAGAAGACAAGCTGGTGGAAATTCGCCTGCGCCTGGCCCTGCGCGAATCCGACTGGACCGCCGTGGCCAGCCACCTGCCACTGCTGAGCGCTGAGGGCAGGGAACAGGAGGGTTGGCGATACTGGCAGGCACGGGTTCTGCAGGAAGAGGGTAAGAAGGAAGAAGCCGAGGCCATTCTTACGGTCCTGGCTGGCGAGCGCGATTTCTACGGCTTCATGGCGGCCGATGCCCTGAGTAAACCCTACGCCTTTAACCATGAGTCCCTGGTGCTGGAGAGCGCCCGCACAAAGCCCCTGCAAACCCTGCCTGGGGTGCAGCGGGTGGGTGAGTTTTACCATCACGAGGAACAGCGCAATGCGCATTCGGAGTGGTACAAGATGCTCAGCGATGCGGAGGATGCCGAAGCCAAACAGGCTCTGGCGCAACTGGCCGCGGAGCAGGGCTGGCACAGCCTGGCGATTAACGCCGCAGCCAAAGCCAAGGCCTGGGACGCCCTCGACTGGCGTTTCCCCACACCGCACCAGGAAGTCTTCAGCCATCACGCCACCGTACAGCGAGTGTCTCCCACGGAGCTAATGGCCATTGCCCGTCGCGAAAGTGCGTTCTTCCCTGAAGCCCGGTCGCCGGTGGGAGCTCGGGGCTGATGCAGGTCATGCCCGCCACCGGCAAACAGGTGGCTGCGAGCCTGGGGCGGCCTCATACCCGGGCCGATTTATATGAGGTGGAACACAATGTGCTGTTGGGGAGCGCCTATTACCGCCAATTGCTGGATCGCTTCGACGGCAATCGCATTTTTGCGCTGGCGGCCTACAATGCTGGCCCGCATCGGGTGGATCGTTGGCGCCGGACCAGCGGCGAGACGCTGCCGGTGGATGCCTGGATAGAAACAATTCCCTTCAAAGAAACCCGCAACTACGTGAAAAATGTATTGTCCTATAACGTGGTATTCCAGTATTTGCTGGGCGATACTCATGCGCTGCTGACCGAGGCTGAAAAGTCTGCGGTCTATTGACCCAAAGTCATCGGTACAGGACAACTATGCAGGACACACGCCCGCTCTTAATACAGACGGATTTCCCCCACTGGCCCGCGGTGAATTGGAAACACTGCAGGTTAATCTCGGCTACAAGTGCAACTTGAGCTGTGTGCACTGCCACGTGAATGCAGGTCCCACTCGCACCGAGATGATGTCTGATGCCACCCTGGACAGCGTCATTGGATTGCTAGAGCAGGGCGCGGTGTCGGTGCTTGATTTAACCGGTGGCGCACCGGAATTACATCCCCGCTTTCGCGAACTCGTGCGCCGTGCGCGGGCGCTTGGCATACGCGTTATGGACCGCTGTAACCTCACCATTTTGTTTGAGCCGGGGCAGGAAGATCTCGCCGAGTTCCTGGCGGCCGAAGGTGTGGAGGTAGTCGCCTCACTGCCGTGCTACCTCGAGCAGAATGTCGAACAGCAGCGCGGTAAGGGTGTGTACAGCGACAGTATTCGCGCGCTGCAGGCGCTGAATGCCCTGGGCTATGGTATTGATCCACAGTTGCCACTCAGCCTGGTCTACAACCCCGTGGGCCCGGTACTGCCTCCACCCCAGGGGCCGTTGCAGGATGACTACCAGCGTGAATTGGGTGAGCGCTTCGGGATTCGCTTTAACCACCTGTATACCATTACCAATATGCCCATCAGCCGCTTTGGCGCGGTGTTGTTATCGCAAGGGCAGTTTGAAGAGTACATGGATTTACTGCGGGCCAACTTCACCGAGGCCAACTTGCCGGGCTTGATGTGTCGCTCGCTGATTAGCGTCGACTGGCAGGGCTTCATTTACGATTGCGATTTCAACCAGATGCTGGACCTGCCTATTCTCGCCAGTGACCAGCGCCGCCATGTTGCGGATTTGCTCGATGAAGAATCCCTGGCCGGTTGGGCGATTGCCACCGCTCAGCACTGTTACGGCTGTACGGCGGGGCAGGGCAGTAGCTGCGGCGGCGCGCTAGGCGCCTGATGATGGCATCCGTCAGTTTTGTGCTGCCGGTGCTGAATGAGTCAGCGGCAATCGCCGCTCGGCTTGCCGATTTGAGAGAACGGTTTCCCAGCGATGAATTGATCGTCGTCGACGGCGGCAGCGACGACGATACGGCGGCGCTTGCGAGCCCGCTCTGCGATCAACTGGTGCAGTCAGCGCGAGGCCGCGCCTTACAGATGAATGCTGGGGCCGCGGCTGCCCATGGGGAATATCTGCTATTCCTGCACGCCGATACCCGCCCTGGTGTGGATGCACAATCTCTCCAGCATTACCTGGTGCAGCGCCCCGGTTGGGGCTTTTGCCGGGTGCGCCTCAGTGGTGAAGAGTGGTGGGCGCGCGTGATCAGCCGGTTTATGAATACTCGTTCTCGCGTTACCCGGGTCGCCACAGGCGACCAGATGTTGTTCCTAAAGCGAGAACTGTTTCACGAAACGGGCGGCTTTGACTCGATTCCTTTGATGGAGGATGTAGCGTACAGCAAGCGTCTACGCCGGCTCGCCGCCCCCTGTGTGATTCACGAGCCGGTCACGACGTCCAGTCGTCGTTGGCGGGAACAGGGAGTTCTACGCACCGTGGTGCAAATGTGGTGTCTGCGATTGGCCTACGCACTGGGCGTGTCGCCGCAGCGACTGCATCATCATTACTATGGAGGGTAATACGTGCAGGAAGCACTCATTATTCAATTCGCCAAGGAGCCGGTGCCCGGCCAGGTGAAAACCCGCATGCTGCCCGCGCTCGATCTCGAGCAGGCGGCAAAACTTCACTGCGATCTGGTCTTCTGGACAGTGCAAACCCTGACCTCTGCCGCGGTCGGTGATGTGGAATTGGCCGTCGCCGGCGCCGTTGAATCGCCATTGTTTGAACAGTGCCGCAAGCTGGGAGTTCACGAGATTCGCCCCCAGCAGGGTGTTGGGCTGGGCCAGCGTATGTTCCACGCACTCAAGGACGGTCTGTCGCGTTACAGGTATGTGTTGCTGGTGGGAAGTGACTGCCCGCAGATTGACTCAGCTTATCTGCGTCAGGCGCTGGCCGCACTGGCAGACAGCGATGTTGTGCTGGGTCCGGCCGAAGATGGCGGATATGTCCTGATTGGCGTTAAGGCCGTAGCCTGGTCGTGGTTTGATGGCGTGCACTGGGGAACCGATAGCGTTTATCGGCAAACGGTGGCGAGATTGGAGGCGGATGGTGCGCGCTGGGCTGCGCTTCACGTGTTGCAGGATATTGATCGCCCTGAAGACCTGCATCTTTGGAGACGCATCGCGGGTGCCCTGTAGGCGAGGCCGAGCGACAGCAGGGGCACTTTGGTGCCCCTGTTCAATCAGGCGGTGACGGCTTCTTCGCTGGCGGTGTCTTCCACGGCGAGCCCCGCCCGCTGGTAGAGCAGCCAGGCAATGGCCGTGCAATAGCTCAAATTGGTTTGCAGCTCGCTGTCCGGATCGCTCAGGAACGCGCGCTGACTGGCTAGTCCGCGTACGCGGCTCGCCATGTCAGGGTTGAAGGCCAGATAGCGGTCCCACAGGTCGCGGTGTTGTGCCGCGGTAATGTGGAACAGTCCCAGGCCGTCATTGCGTGCTGAGAATAGCCCCAGGTCGGGGGCGTCAATCGCGGCGTCAAGGAGAAACGTCTCACTCGACGGCGTCCATTTACCCAGGTATTTCAGGGTAGGTCGGATAACCTGATCTCTCAGGTGGTCTGCGGTTATATACATGGCCCACTCCCTCGCAGGATGCTAATTCCGTCAGATACTGCTGTTTCACGTTATGGTTTTATGTGGCCGGATTTTTATGGTGCGAGAACTATCCCATTTCCCCGCAGTTCCGTGCTCACAGGTTACTTTTTAGCACAGGAAAAAATAAAATCCAATAAAAATAACGGTTTGCGGGGTTAATTTAATAAAATTTTCGGGAAGAGGGTGTAACTGGGACGAGAAAGTGAATTAGAGAGCGTTCCATCTACGTAATTCTGCATATAAAAAGCGCAAAAAAGGCGACAAAAGTCGCCATGTTCGTGAAAAGTAGATTTTTGAGCCTATCCGCCCGCAATTTTTACCGTGTAGCCGCGTTTTTCTAACTCAGCCTTAAGCGTATCCCTTTGGTCGCCCTGGATTTCAATCACATCGTCTTTAAGTGCACCACCCACGCCGCATTTCTGCTTGAGGGCCTTGGCCAGGGCCTTGAGTTCGACACCTGCCAGGGGCACGCCTTTCACCAGGGTCACGGCTTTGCCCCCGCGGCCCTTGGTCTCGCGGTGCAGCCTGACAATGCCATCACCGGTGTAGGCGGGTTTGTCCTTGCCACAGACGCAGTCCCCTACCGGCCGGTGGCACTGAGGGCACAGCCGTCCGCCGTCGGTGGAGTAGACCAGCCGCTGTCCTTTTTTCTTGCTCATGAGGGGTGATTGCCCGTGTCATTTCTGAAAGCGGGGCAGTATATTAGTTGGCTTTGGTAACGCAAGTGGCCGCCGGAAGTGGCCGATAGGGAGTTTCATGTCCGAGCTGGAGCAATTGCGGCAGCAGGTTATCGACCTGCAGAGCCAACTCGCCTTCCAGGAAGATACTATTGCCTCTCTGAATGAGGCCCTGACCGAACAGCAGCAGGAGATCCTGGTGTTGCGGCGGCAGATGACCCTGCTCAAGCAGCGCCAGGACGAGCAGGCGGCCTCAATCGAGGCGGGCAGCGGCGCTACCGTGCAGGAGAAACCGCCGCACTACTAGTCAGTACATCCTCTTTTAACCCACATCCGTATTCACCATAACTCTATAAATAGGAAGGAGAAGCCATGTCAGCTGATCAGCAGAAGGACACGCCTGAACAGGCAGAATTCAGGGCCCACGCGCAGGCCTGGTTGGCAGAAAATACCCCTGAGCCACCCACCGTCAGGTTGCCGCAGTCACCCCTGGAGATCATGACCACCGATCAGCTGAGCTATCTGCAGGCCTGGCAGAAATCTGCCTACGATGCGGGTCTGGTGGGCTGCGATTACCCCGTGGAAGTGGGCGGCGGCGGTCGACAGAACTGTCAGCGCATCGCCAACGAGGAAATGCGCCGTGCGCGCACGCCCTTTATGCCCAATGTGATCGGGCTGGGTATGGCAGCACCCACGGTGTTTTATCACGCTCAGGAGGAGCTCAAGCAGCGCCTGCTGCCGAAGTTGTTTTCCGGTGAGGATATCTGGTGCCAGGGCTTCTCTGAGCCGGGCGCGGGTTCCGATCTCGCCAGCGTCCAAACGTTCGCCGAGCGCAAGGGCGACAAGTGGGTGATCAACGGGCACAAAGTCTGGACGTCGCTGGCGCATTTTGCGGAGTGGATGATTTTGTTGCTGCGGACTGACAAGTCGGTCAAGCACGACGGGCTCTCGTATTTTGTGGTGCCGATCAAATCTGCACTGGGCAAGGGCGTAACCGTTCGCCCGCTGATCAAAATTACCGGCGAGACCGGTTTTAACGAGGTGATCTTCGAGGATTTGGAGGTGGACGACAGTTACCGGCTCGACGAGCTGGGCAAGGGCTGGCAGGTCGCCATGACCACACTGGCGCACGAACGCGGCGCGGGCGAGCTGGTCACCCCGAGCTCTGGTGGCATGAAGAGCGAGTCCACCCACAACACCAGCGCGATGGCGCTGATCGATCTGGCGCGACGTACGGCCCGCAATGGCGCCACCGCGGCAGAAGATCCCCTGGTGCGTGACCAGATCATGCAGCAGCTGATTCGCGAGCAGGGGCTGGCGGAAAATAACCGGCGTGGACGGGTCACTGAATTGCTGGATCATCCCATGCGCCTGGCGCTGCAAAACAAGCTGCTGATGAGTGAAATCATGCAGGATTCTGCTGGCATCGCCATGGACATCGAGGGCGCAGCCGCGTCGCTTTACCTCGGCGATGGCAGCGCGCCCGATGGCGGCCAATGGCCTATGGCCTACATGAATTCCTTCGGCTTCACTATTGCGGCAGGCACCAGCGAGGTGCAGCGCAATATTCTCGGCGAGCGCGTACTCGGCATGGCGAAATCAAAATAAGGATAACGACAATGACACAACCTGATAATTTTGGTTTCACTGAAGAAGCCGCATTACTGAAAGATTCTGCGCGCAAGCTGCTGGCAGAGAAATTTACCGCAGACGTACTCCACGGCATGGTTGCCGGCGATCCTACCCCTGAGCGCGGCCCCGCACTGCATTGGGATGAAGCGCTGTGGGCGCAGATGCAGGAGCTGGGCTGGGGGCTGCTGGCAGTGCCCGAGGCACAAGGCGGCGTGGGTATGCCGCTGGTGGCGGTTGCCGGCCTCTGTGAAGAGCTGGGGCGCGCGGCGTTTCCCTGCCCGCTGTTACCAACACTCTCAGCGAGCTATCTGCTGGGCGCCGCTGGCGCCGGTGGCGAGGCACCGCTCGAGGCGATTGCGGAAGGGGCGACTGCCAGCCTGGCTGTGAGTGATGCCAATGGCTCCTGGGATTTGGCCCAGACGCCGGTGGAATGTATCGACGGCAAACTGAATGGGACCGCCTGCTTTGTCCAGGATATCGGCAAGGTAAGTCATTTACTGGTATGTGCCCGCAATGGCGATACCACCGGGCTCTACTGGTTGGCGGTGGACGCGCCGGGTGTTGACGTGCAGGCGGATGCGATTGTCGACCTCAGTCGCGATCAGGGCAGGGTGGTTTTTGCCGGTGTCGAGGCGATGCAGGTCTGCGCCGATGCCAGCGCGGCATTTGCGCGCGCGATGCCAGCGATCTGGACGCTGTACGCGGCAGATATGGTGGGCGCGGGAGAATGGCAGCTGCAAACCACCGTGGATTACGCCAACCAGCGTCAGCAGTTCGATCGACCTCTGGGATTCTTCCAGGCCGTCAAGCACCAGCTGGTGGATGTCATGGTCGATATCGATCGGGCCAAGTCGCTGGTGTACAGCGCAGCCTGTGCCTGGGATACGGAGCCGGAGGAAGCGGCGCGCTACGCCCACATGGCGCAGTCCGCTGCCAGTGATATGGCGGCCTCTGCCAGCAGTCGCTCTGTCCAATGCCACGGTGGCATCGGCTTTACCTGGGAGTGTTTTGTGCACCTGTTTTTTAAGCGCCAGAAGCACAGCCAGATGTTGTGGGGTGATGGCCCCTGGCACCGGGCACGGCTCGCCAGCATTGTCATGGGCTAGCCGCGTACCCTGAATGCCCGGCGGTCGTTTACACTGGCCGGGCATTCCGATATAAATAACCAAACGGCACGGACGCAATGGATGCTCCGGGCGGTTTGCGACCAAGGGGACGTAACAAGCAGGCCATGTACCGCTACAGTGTTGACAACGCCGTAACCTATACATCAGAAGACCTCGTTCTGTTTCGCGAGTCTCCCTTCGCCTGCTGGATGGAACGCCTCCATCTCGAAAACCCCGATCACGGTATTCCCCCCGACGCTGGTACTACCGAACCTGGCGACACAATGACCCGTCAAGATGACGTCGCCGAGTCTCTGCTCGCCGAGGGAAAACAGGTCACGCTCATCAATTGGGATATCCGCGAACCCCAGCGCCGCAGCCAGACACTGCAGGCCATGCGCGACGGGGTCGATTTCATTGTCAACGGTCAACTAGCACTCGGCCCCTTGTCGGGTTCGGCTAATTTACTGATGCGTACCAGTGGCTTTTCCGAACTGGGCAACTTCCTTTATATACCCTGCGACACCCAGGGTAAGACGACGATTCACTCTGCATTCCGGCTGTGCTTTCTGGCCGATTTGCTTCACGGGCTGCAAGGGCAGCTGCCGCCAAAAATGCTGGTGATTCGCGGCGGCGATTTACTGCCGCTGACCACCGACGATCACATTTATCACTACCGCGCAGTAAAACAGCGTTTCATGAATGCGATGCGTGACTTTCGCAAGCATCGTATGCCTGATCCGGCGGAATCGTCGCACTTTGGACGCTGGGCCGATTGCGCTAACGAGGTTATGCGCCAGCGTGCTGAGCGGGATGAAATAGAAAATTCACCTTTGAAGTCCGAGAGCGAGGCAGTGGCGGATAATGAACCATTGCAGCCAGAGGCCGGCGAAGAAACCCTGCAGGTGCAGTTGCAGAACCCCATCCAGGCGCGGCTGGCGACAGGGCGCGGGTTGAAAGTGAGCGGCACGTTGGCTGACCAGGCGCGGGCATTACAGGTGCAGGTGGTGCCGGATGTCGAGACTAGTGAGCCGCAAGCATCTGCTGAGGCCGCTGATCCGGAGCTGGACAACCTGTCGTTTATCGGCCGGGAGCCATCGTCGATGCTGGAGGATATGGACGCCGGGTTCGACGTCGATTGCATAGATGATTCGGACTATGCGTTGCCCGATTCAGAGGTGGCAGTTAAGCCGGTGCCTCGGCCATTTAGCAATAGCCTTAACACCGGCGACGACTTCGATCGCTAGCGCAGTTTGCGAAAGCAGGCGCGCACCTCGTTCACAAAGACTTCCGGTTGCTCCATTGCGGCGAAGTGGCCGCCGCGTTCGAGCTCATTCCAGTAAAACAAATTGCTGAAGCGTTTCTCGGCCCAGCGCTTACTGGTGCGCATGATTTCGCGGGGAAAAATTGAGCAACCCACCGGCATATCGATAGGCCCCAGGTTGGGGTTCTTAAAACTCTCCCAGTAGAGTCGTGCAGAGCTGGCGGCGCAATTGTTCAGCCAATACAGCATGACGTTGTCCAGCAACTCATCGCGGGTGAGCACGTTCTCCGGGTGCTTTACGCCATTTTCCTCGTTGTCGGTCCAGGCGTAAAACTTCTCCATAATCCAGGCCATTTGTCCGACGGGTGAATCTGCCAGGCCGTAGCCCAGCGATTGCGGGCGGGTCGATTGCTGTTTGGAATAACCCGAGTCCCAGTCATTGTAGAAAGCCAGGTCCGTCAACGCTTGTCGCTCGGCCTCGGTGAGATCATCCATGGTCTCAGGGTCAGGGGCTGCAATGGGCATGTTTACATGAATGCCAGCACAGTGTTCGGTCTCTGACTGCCCCATGGCCTGGGTGACGATGCTGCCCCAGTCGCCGCCCTGTGCGAAATACTGGTCGTAGCCCAGGCGGTCCATTAGCTTGCCCCACAGGCGACCAATGGCATCCGCGCTCATGCCGGTGCGAGTGGGTTTGCCGGAAAAACCATAGCCAGGCAGGGAAGGGGCTACCACATGAAAGGCATCGGCAGCGTCGCCACCGTGAGCGACGGGGTCGGTGAGAGCGTCGATAATTTTGTGGAACTCAATAATGGAGCCGGGCCAGCCATGCGAGATAATCAGCGGGCGCGCATCGGGTTCCTGGCTGCGCTGGTGAATAAAATGAATGTTGAGGTCGTCGATCTCCGTGGTGAAGTGATCCCAGCGGTTGAGCATGTGCTCGCAGCGACGCCAGTCATAGTCTTCTAGCCAGTAGCGGGCCAGCTCACGGGTGTAGGACAGGGGAATGCCCTGATCCCAGCCCTCGCAGGTCTCTGCCTCGGGCCAACGCGTATTGCGCAGGCGGGCGCTTAAATCATCGAGTTCCTGCTGATCGATAGCGATACTGAACGGTTGAATATCCAAGCTGCTGATCTCCGTATTGTTGTTTTCTGTAGTTTTAAAAGTATTTTGTGATTTAGCGCATGGTGTAATGGCGAGAATGGTCTACATTATTGGAAAACAAGATCATGCTGAACAGGGAGCCATGATCTAGGGGCGATAAGGATTCGTGGATTTGTCACAATATTTGAATAAACTAGCAACATCTCTAGAACCTACTAGAATAAACAAGAGATCTATCAGGGGATAGCGACACATAATATGAGTGTTCGTCCAGCGTTCATCCGCGTCGGTGAAGCTGCCAGTTATGTGGCAGGGGTATTGTTGCTCGGTTTTTTTCTGGTCCAGTTGGCCCAGGGGGAAGTAGAGCGCCGCGGTGCTATCGATGCGTTCCAGGAACAACTTGCGGTTGCCCAGGCTGCCAGCGAGGTCGCGCCTCCCGTCCCTGCTGTGCCTGAGAATCCTGCCGATTTCAAAAACGTTGGCGCCCCCGACACCACCCTCTGGGCCCCTGGCCGGGTGGCCGATTACCAGGCCAGCCTGCTTGAAGATCTGCCGCCGGTACTCGGTGTACTCGAAGTGCCTAGCGTGAACCTCAAAGTCCCTGTTTACCAGACCAATACCGAGTTGGTGATGGACCGCGCTGCAGGTGTAATCGACGGCATGGCCTACCCGCACGAAGGTGGCAATATCGGTATTTCCGGTCACCGCGATGGCTACTTTCGCGCACTCAAGGATATCAAGGTCGGCGATGCGATCGTGTTGCAAACCCTAGAAGGGGAGAAGCGCTTTGTCATCGACGAAACACACATCGTCGAAATCGACGACACCCGCCTGTTGAAAGAGACCCGTGATCAGACAGTCACTCTGGTCACCTGTTACCCGTTTTACTTTGTCGGGCATGCGCCGCAGCGATTTATCGTGACGGCGACACTCGACGAACCCTATGTCAATCAAAACTAAGGAGGAATTGACATGCAGAAGAAGATGGTAGTTGCAGTAGGTATGGCCCTGGCTCTGTCCGCGGGCTCCACAATGGCACAAGACCGTACGGAGAGCAGCGTTACCTGTGCTGATCTGAACTGGTCTGCTGAAGTTCTGGCAGTCAATCCTGACATCGCCCAGACCTGTCAGTCTGTGTACGAGAAAGACGGCGAGCTGTATGCCAAGGCTGTGATCGAAGTGGTTCGCGTGCGTGGTAATCGCATGACTTTCCGCACCGTTCACACCGACGGTACTATGGGTGACAGCCGCTCAGTACAGCTGGATAGCAGCTGGCGTGCCGATATCGGCGGTCGCAGCTATCGTGCATCTGACCTGATGCGCGGCCAGCAGCTGAACGTTTACCTGCCTGAGGATCGCTTTGCACTGGCGGTTCATGACGAGGACGGTCCCGATGCGGCTGATATGGTTGTTATTGAGGAAGAAGTGGTCGAAATGCCCACTACTGCCTCTCCGCTTTTCCTGATCGGTGCAGCCGGTGGTGCCTTGCTGGCCCTCGGTGGTGCACTCACAGGTCTGCGTCGCCGCTCCTGAGCAATACCTCCTGAAATTTAAGGGGCCCCTGTGGCCCCTTTTCTTTTGCCTGCAGCGCCGGCGTTTAGACTGCTATGCCGGGCTAATCCTCAACCCATACCTTTCTCAGTGGTTCACCAAAATCGTCGTAGATAATCTTGCGTCGCGGCTTGCGCAAACGCGAGCGCTTCGGTGCGGGAGTGCGCTTCAGTCGTTCCTTGCGCCGTGCCTCAATCGCTGCAACCACTTCGGGTACGAGTGTGCGCGGCGCACTGGGCTCCACAAACAGGCGTCGATTAAGAAACAGGGGGGCGTCTGCTGGGTCTTTGCCGCTGGTACCTCGCGGCACATTCTCCACCTGGCCGCCCTCGGTCAGGAAACGTTTCGTTTCCTGCTCAAGCTGGGCGCGGATGTCGGCCTTGGAGACGGGCTTCTTCATGGCGTGGCAACGTCGTAGCCGGCAAGGGCAGCCATTCTGGCAAACAGTTCAAATACATCTGATGCGGCCTGTTCACCGCGAAACTCACGGTACAGTGAGTCCACATTGACGGCGATGCGCTCCGGGTCTGACCAGGCCGAGTACTCGGCCAATTCGATATCTTTGGCAGCGTCAAAGGCGCTCATGCCAGCGTCATAGCGCTGGCGTGCCTGTTCGTGTACAAACTCGAGATACTGGCGCACTGCCGCAACACCGTGCTTGTCGGTGATGGGGCCGTGGCCGGGAACAATGTGATCGACATCCATCGCCTCGATCCGGCGACAGGCCTCGATCCAGTTGCTCACGGGACCCTCCCAGATAATTGGTGTGCCCTCGATAAACAGAATGTCGCCGGTGTACACCACCCGGTCCTTGGGGGAGTGGACGAGAATGTCGCCGCGGGTATGGGCGGGGCCTACCTCTATCAGCTCCACGGGTTTGTCGCCCACCTGCAGGTGTAATTCCCCTTCAAAGGTCTTGGTCGGTGGGGTAAAGGTAATGCCCTCGAACTTGAACTGTCCGAAGCAGTCGAGAAAGTAGCGACCCATTTCGCCCATGTCGGGAGCCATGGCGACAATCGCAGCCATGGCTTCGGGCGGTAGCTCGGCCATCTCTGCGGCTGAGGCGGACGAGGCGATAATCTCTGCGCCGCATACCAGTTCATTGCCGTGGCAGTGGTCGCCGTTGGCATGGGTGTTGACCAGAGTGTCGATGTTGTTCGCCAGGGGCTCGGCGTCGCGCATTTTTGCGAGCATTTCGTCGGTCAGCTCCAGGTCGTAGAGCGTATCTACTAGCAGGCTTTCCTCGCCGTCACTGATCAGCCCGGCATTGCTCCAGCCCCAGCTGTTGCCCGGAGCCAGCCAGGCCCAGGCGCCCTTGGCCAGTGGGATTAATCCTGATTGGGGGTTCCTGTGCACGCCATTGCTCCTGAACGTCCAGCAAACCCCATATATTACAGCGGCCATCAAGGCTTAGGGAAGCAAGTATCAGGCTGCGTACAGGTTTTCTCAGTGGGCCTGCTCTGGTTTAATGCACCCCGTGAGTTTTCTGAGGTACTACATGAACGCATTTCGATCGCTGCTGGTGTTCACCTGGTTGGTGGTGTCACTCATCCCCATGGGCCTGGGGTTGCTGATATGTTCCATTTTCGTCGGTGACCGGCTGCTGTGGCGCTGGTTCGGCGTGCCCTGGCTGAGTGGCGTTATTGGCGCGGCCCGCATTGTCGGTGGAGTCAAGTACCGGGTGCACGGGCAGGAGAACCTGCCTACACCGGATGATATGCAGCGCATTATTCTTTGCCCCAAGCATCAGTCCACCTGGGAGACGTTTTTCTTTCCGGCCTGGATGCCGCGCATGTTGGCCTATGTTTTCAAGCAGGAATTGCTGCGCATTCCCGTGTTTGGCTGGGCCATGGGGCGCCTGAACATGATTCATATTGACCGCAGCAAGCGTTCGGAGGCCTGGACCAAGGTGGCCAGGCAGGGCGAGGTGCTTATGGACCAGGGCAAGTGGATTATCATGTTTCCTGAGGGCACCCGCTCAGAGCGCGGTTCGCAAGGAAAATATAAAACCGGCGCCACTCGCCTGGCCACACTGACAGGCGCGTCGATCATCCCGATCGCTGTGACCTCGGCAAAGTGTTGGCCAAGGGGAACATTCTGGTTTATTCCGGGTACTATAGATGTGTCTATCGGTGCGCCTATTCCATCTGAGGGGCGCGACCAGGACGAGATGATGGTCGAGATAGAAGAGTGGATTGAGTCGGAGATGCGTCGCCTCGATCCTGAAGCCTACCAGTAACCTGTCAGCGAGGTAGCCAGGCCATGGGTGTTTACGACAAGTATATTCTGCCTCGCTTTATCAATTGCGCCTGCAGCACCAAGCCCATGATGAAGCAGCGGGAGAAAGTGGTGCCAAAGGCCGAGGGCGTGGTGCTGGAGATCGGTATCGGCACCGGACTCAATCTGCCGTACTACGATGCCGCCAAGGTCGACAAGGTGATTGGCCTGGACCCGTCGGAGGAATCCTGGAAGCTGGCAGGCGAACGCGCTCGTGGCCTCGATTTTGAGGTGGAGTTTATAGGCCTTCCCGGCGAACAGATTCCGCTTGAAGATAACGCCGTTGATTCGGTTCTGGTGACCTACTCGTTGTGCACGATACCCGATCCGGTAGCGGCCCTGGAGGGCATGGCCCGGGTGCTGCGCCCTGGAGGGTGTATTATTTTCTGCGAGCACGGCAAAGCGCCGGATGCGGGTGTGCAGCGCTGGCAGGAGCGCCTCAATCCTCTGTGGAGTGCAATGGCCGGGGCTGCAACCTCAATCGGGATATTCCCGCCATTGTCGCGCAGGGCGGTTTCAGCATTCAGAACATGGAGAACAGCTATATTCCCGGAACGCCGCGTATTGCCGGCTATAACTACTGGGGCACTGCGACCACCCATTGAAGGCGAGAATTCCACAGGCACTTTTAGCACTGCTGGTCCTCGTACTCCCGGCCTGGAACGCTCAGGCCCAAACACTGGAACTTGAGCTAACCGGCCTGTCTGGTGAGCTCCGGGACAACGCCCGGGCCTGGCTGGGCGATCTGCCGGACTCGGCTCAGAGTCGCACCAACTACATTTTCTCCGCCCGGGAGAATGTCACTAAAAGCCTGCAGGCGCTGGGGTATTACAATGCCACGGTGAGCCTGGACCTCGATCGTAGTGCCAACCCCTGGCGCTTGCATATTGAGGTTGACCCGGGCGAACCCGCGCGTTTGCGCATCGTCGAGGTCAAGGTCAATGGCGCGGCGGCCGAGGATGGAGCGTTTGTTGGCTTGCTCGCCGAGCAGACCTTGCAGCCGGGCGATGTGCTGAACCATGAGACTTACGGTCAATTCAAGTCGCGCATGAGTTCACTCGGTCTGCGGCGCGGTTATTTCGATGCGCGCTTCGCCCGCAGCGAAGTGCAGGTGGAGCCGCTGGGCAACACCGCTGATGTGTATCTTCACTACGAGAGCGGGCCGCGCTACCGTTTTGGCGCCACCCGCTATGACCAGGACTTGTTGCGGGACAGCCTGATTCTGGCGCTGATTGAAGCCGAGGAGGGCGCGCCCTACGACCAGGCCCTGTTGCAGCGGACCCAGGCGAATCTGCAGCGCACCGGCTATTTCTCCACGGTAATCCTGCGGCCGGATCGCGATGCGATGACTGAGGAGGAAATACCGCTAGACCTGGCCCTGTATCCTGCTCGCCGCCACAGTGTCGATCTTGGTATTGGTTTCAGCACCGATACCGAAGAGCGCCTGTCCGTCACCTGGCGCACGCCGCGGTTGAATAGCCGGGGTCACAGCCAGGAGACGCGCCTGATGTATTCGCCGGTGAATCCCAGCGGGCGATTTGCCTACTTTATCCCGCTCTCTCATCCCAACGACGATGTGCTGCAGTTCGGTGCCCGTCTTGAGGACAATGAATTCGGCGACCTGGATAGCAACCAGGAAGAGTTTTATGTGCGCCGTGAAATTAACAGCGATGACTGGGTGTATGCCTACGGCGTGCGGCATTTGACCGAGTCCTGGGAAGCCGAGGGTATTGATCGCGAGAGAGACTATATGTTGCCCGGATTTTCACTCTCGCAACGCAAACGCGCGGGTGATCCCCTCAATCCAAGAAGTGCTTTCAGTCAGTGGTATCGGATCGAGGGCGGTGCAGAAGATGCCGGCTCCGATATTGATCTGGTGCGCCTGGCGGCTAATTTCGGCTATGTCGGCTCGCTCGCAGATCGCCATCGTGTGGTCATGCGTTCGGAAGTTGGGATGGCCTTTTTGTCCGACGGTGACCGGCCTGAGTTGGCGCCTTCGCTGAATTTCTTTGCCGGCGGTTCTCAGAGTATTCGTGGCTACAGCTATCAGTCCATCGGCAATGAAATCACGGTGCAGGATGAACTCGGAGAAGATGTCACCCTGATCGTGGGTGGCGACCGGCTGTTTACCGTTAGCGCGGAATACCAGTATCAGGTGCGAGAGCAATGGCGGGCAGCTTTATTTGTAGACGCTGGCGATGCTTTCGATGAGGGTGAATTTGACGCCAACGTGGGTGTTGGTTTTGGCGTGCACTACATCACGCCAGTCGGTGCCGTGCGGCTGGATCTGGCGAATCCGGTAACAGAGGATGACCCGTCCTGGCGCGTGCATTTCAGTATCGGAGCCGAGTTTTGAGAGCGGTATACGCCACTCTGGCATTACTGGCGGCGATGCTGTTGGTGCTCTGGCTGTTGCTATTCAGTGATGCTGGCACCCGGCGGTTGATTGCCTGGGCCGAGGGCATAGCCCCCGTGCAGTTTGAGTACACCAGCGGAAGCCTGTTCGGCCAGTTGCGCCTGGCACGCGCTGAATTGTCACTGGAAGCCGTCGACATATCGCTGTCGGGTGTCACGCTGTCGCTAGAGCCGGGCTGTTTGTGGGTGAGCGAGGTTTGTTTTGACCTGGCAATGGAACGCGGCAGGGTCGCGTGGCAAGGCGGTGACTGGCAGCATCAGGATGCGCGCCTGTCAGGCACAGCGCGGCGCGATGCTATATCGATTGCGAGGGTGGAGCTGGTACAGGGCGAGCTGACTCTGGACACCGCCGATGAGCCGGGAGAGGAGGCCTTTGTGCCGCCGGAACTGGTATTGCCCCTGGCGCTGGAAATAGACAGCCTGTCGGCGCAGCGCATCGATCTCAATATTAACGCGGCCCGTATATCGCTGACCGATGCGTCTCTCGCCGGGCGTTGGTCGGGGGCTGATGTGTCTCTTGTTCAGCTATCGGTGTCCTCGCCAGAGCTTGGCGGCCTCCGGGCAAGCGGTACCGCTCAGCTGGCAGATGGCTGGCCGCTGTCCCTGGATGGAAACATTGTCTCAGATAGCGCCGCCCTGGAGCCGATCGCGGGGGAGCGAGACATTAGTTTCAATGCCGTGGGTCCGATCGACGACTTACACCTGGCAATGTCCAGCCCTGGCGAGCCGGATGCCAAGGCCACTGCGCAAATCGATCTCACCCAGCCGCAGTTACCCTACGCCGCCCAGTGGACGCTGACCTGGGCAGAACCCATGCCACTGGGTAACCAGGTTGCGGCGCTGGCTGCCACCGATCTCGCCGTGGCCGGGCCTGTGTCAGGCACTGTGCAGGGAGCCGTCCTGGGAGAGCATCGCGCGGACTTTTCCGCCACGCTGCAAGGCGAGGGCTACAGTGGATTGGCGGTCAGTGGCCGATTGCAGTGGTTGGCGCCCGAGCTGCAGATATCGGATGTGTATTTTCGTGACAGCGGTACTGACAGTGAGCTGCTGCTGTCAGGGGTCGCGCACGCTGAAATACCCTGGCGGGTCGAAGGTGAGCTGCACAGCGCAGGGTTTGCTTTGCCGGTATCCCTGGCACCGGGCCGTTTAAATGGGCGCCTGCAATTCACTGCGGCTGGTGATGAGACGGTGTGGTCAGTGCAGGTTGCCGACATGGCGCTGGATGGAGAAGTTGCTGCACTACCTGCCCACCTGGAGGGGGCCGCCGGGGTGTCTTCCGAGGGAGCGCTGTTGCCGGGCTCACTGACAGCCGTTGTCAATGGTGCAGCCCTCGATGCGCAGATAACCAAGGACGAGGTGCGCATCGAGGTCAGCGTCGACGATCTGGCGCGCTGGTTGCCCGAGGGGCGCGGCCAGCTCGCCCTCAGCGCGGAGGGTGGCACAAAGCTGACAGCCTTAAAGATTAACGGTAAAGCCACCGGTCTTGCGTATAACGACCTGAAGATCGGACAAGCGGATTTACGCGGTGAATATGATCTGCCTGGCGCGCACTTTCGTGTCGACCTGAAGGCGGCCGACATCGGCACAGCCGAGCGCAGGTTTGGCGCGCACCTGACGACCGGCGGTAGTGTCGCTGCCCACCAGGCTCGTGTCCGTCTCGATGGCGCCGTGGCGGGAGATTTGCGATTACAGGGGACATTTGTGGAGGGCCAGTGGCGCGGTACTTTGGCGCCAGCTCAGCTGGAGACCGCCGCAGGCCCTTGGCAATTGCGCGATCCTGTGACGCTGGCTTACTCAGCGGCGGAGCAAGAGTTCTCGGCATCCCCGAACTGCTGGTATCACAGCCACTTTGAAGTCTGCGCAGAACAGCTGATTGTCGGTGAGCGCGGCGATGTAGCGCTGGCTATGGCGGGCAATATACGCGCCCTGGAGGCGGCTCTGCCGCCGGGTATGAGATTGCGGGGCAAGTGCAGGGCAGGGCAACGGCCAGGTGGCAGCCGGGCCAGGCACTGCAGGTGGAAGGATTGTTGAGTGGCGAAAACCTGCAGGTGGTGCGGCGCTATGGGATGGGTGAGCAGGTGCGGGCGCATTACGAAAAAATCGCTTTACATGCCAAGCGTCAGGACAGCGGCGAGCTGTTGCTTAGTGGCCTGGTAAGACGCGATGGCCGCGATGTGGTGCTCTTAGAAGGATCACTGCCCTCCGATCAAGCTGACGCCATGCAGCTGGGCGTAAAAGTGGATGCGCTAAATATGACCAGCTTCTCACCCTGGTTCCCGCAGTTGTCCAGCCTGGAGGGCAGGTTGTCCGGTACTGCCGAACTGGCGGGCCCAGTCACGTCGCCGCTGGTCAGTGCCGACCTCTCTCTGGTGGATGGCAGAGTGCTGATGGTGACCAATCCCACGGAGTTATCTGACCTGGCACTGCAGTTGATGCTGCGTGAGGGTGAGGGGGATATCCGTGGTGAGGCTATTCTCGGCGGCGGTGATGTGGAATTTCAGGGGCCGTTGACGGTGCAGCCCGAGCTGACCTTACAGCTTGCTGTCACGGGAGGGCGGCACCAAGTGCTGATGCCGCCGGCGTCAGAGCTGCTGGTATCGGAAACGCTGGAGATTGGCTATGCGCAGCGACAGCTGAGCATTAGCGGTGAAGTTATGGTCCACGAGGGTGTGTTGCGTCACGAACAGCTGCCCGCGGGCAGTGTGGCGATTTCAAATGACGTGGTCATAGTAGACGCTCAGGGCAATGCGTTGCTCAACGAATCGCCGATTGCCGTGGATGCCGATGTCTGGGTGCGGGTCCGCGATCGCTTCCGGGTTGAGGGCGAGGCAGTACAAGCCGTGCTCGGTGGTGATTTGAAACTTGTGCAGACACCCACTACGCCCCTGCAGGTTTTCGGTACCCTGAATCTGCTTGGAGGTGAGTTGCGCGCTTACCAGCAGCGGCTGAGTATTCAACGTGGCACCATCGCTTTTTCCGGCCCGCCAGAAAATCCGGAACTCGATATCGGAGCAGAGCGCGAGATCCGTGTCGATGATGTCACCGTCGGCGCACGCCTTACCGGCACGCTGGATGACGCAGAACTGGAGGTGTATTCCAATCCGGTGATGAGCCAGAGCGAAGCCATGTCCTACCTGGTGCGTGGTCGAGGCCTCGATGCGGGTGCCGGCGCCGATGGCACGGCGCTGGCCCTGGCGGTAGGGGCCGATGTCGTGAATCGCAGCGGGATCGTGAACGAACTTAACCGCATGCCGTTAATCAGCGATGTGGCGTTTGGTACCAGCGGTTCGGAAGATGATACAGCCGCTACGGTCAGCGGCTATATCGGCAATCGAATCTATGTGTCCTATGGGGTGGGTATTTACGAGCCCATTAATGTGTTCACGGCGCGCTTATACCTGCAAAGCCGGCTCTGGCTGGAAGTGGTGAGCCGGCTGGAAAGTTCTGTAGACCTGTATTACTCCTTCGATATCCGCTAGCTGGTCTTGGGCAGGATGTAGAGCTCAACGCGCCGGTTGGCGGCCCGGCCGGCGGTGGTAGAATTATCTGCGATGGGCTGATCAAATGCGCGGCCTTCGACGAGCATGCGATCGCGCGCCACCTGGGTGGTTGCCAGATAATCGGCCACGGATGCAGCGCGGCGCTCAGACAGGGTCTGGTTGTAGGCGCGGCTGCCGGTGTTGTCGGTGTGACCGGAGACGCGGATGGTGGTGTCATGGTATTTGGCCAACACCGTACCGACGGAATTCAGTACCGGGTAGAAGCTGGATTTCAGGTTGTAGGAATCAGTTTCAAAGGTGATGTTACCCGGCATGATCAGGCGGATATTGTCGCCTTCGCGAGCCACCTGAACGCCTGTGCCCTGAAGTTCTGCCCGTAACCTCGACTCCTGAACGTCCATATAAGCGCCGACGCCGGCGCCAATAGCGCCGCAACCAAGGGCAGCATTTCGAGCGTGCTTGCCGGAATCAATGGCGCCGATCAGGCCGCAGCCCAGCGCCGCCGCAGCACCGTAGGTAGCGGCTTTGCTGGCCTGCTGCTCACCGGTGTAGGGATTGGTGGTGCAGGCAGATACCAGCGTCATGCAGGTGACAATGCCGAGAGGTTTGAGGGTTTTCATTACTGGAATCTCCGAGGAACCTACCGTTTTGACCGTGTGGTCGTGTCGGTGTTGCGTTAAGAATTGTTAAAAATAATAGCCGATGGTCGGTGGTTGCAGGGAGTGGTTTTCTGTAACTTTATTGAGGTTTTTCGCAGGGAACTTTTTATGGATCCACTCACGCAGGGGACACTGGGGGCGGCACTGCCCCAGTCGCTGAGTAAATCACATACCGTCGCCGGCGCAGGCTTGCTTGGGTTTCTTGCAGGCATGGCTCCGGATCTCGATGTGCTTATCCGCTCATCTGAGGACCCATTGCTCTTTCTAGAGTACCACCGGCAGTTCACCCACTCGCTGATCTTTATTCCGCTGGGCGGCGCAATCTGCGCGCTGGTTTTACACGGTTTGCTGGGGCGCCGACGCGGGCTCGCGTTCCACCAGACGTGGTTGTTCTGTACGCTGGGTTATGCCACTCACGCCTTGCTGGATGCCTGTACCACGTACGGCACGATGCTGTTGTGGCCGTTCAGCGATGAGCGGTTTGCGTGGAACACCATATCAATTATCGACCCGCTGTTTACGCTGCCAGTACTGCTGTGTGTGTTACTGGCCTGGTGGTTGCGCAAGCCGAGCGTAGCGCGAGTCGGGCTGGTCTGGGCGCTGTGCTACCTGGGCCTTGGCCTGTATCAGCGCGAAGCGGCCGTGGAGATGGGGCGAGAGTTGGCCAGTAGCCGCGGTCATATTGCTGAGGGCCTGGAGGCGAAACCGAGTTTCGCCAATATTCTGCTGTGGAAAACCGTTTATGCACACGATGGGCGCTATTACGTGGATGCGGTGCGGGCCACCTGGCGACCGAAAGTGTTCGCGGGCAATTCGGTGCTTAAATTTGATGCGCAGCGAGATGCGCCCTGGCTGGACCTTGATTCACAGCAGGGGCGGGATATCCAGCGTTTCCGCTGGTTCAGTAATGGCTACATTGCCCTGGATCCACAACACCCGAATCGGGTCATCGATATTCGCTATTCGATGTTGCCCCATGAGATCGACCCGCTGTGGGGTATTGAGCTCGATCAGCAGGCTGGCCGCTGGGAGCACGTGAAGTATGTGGTGTCCCGGGACGGTGGACCTGATCGGGCCACCATCTTCTGGGAGATGCTAGTCAGCCCTTGAGCTGGGCCTTGGCGGCGGGCAGGGCGGCGCCGGTGGTAATCGCCGCACCCTGGCGACCGAGCACCGCTTCTAGCGCTGTCAGACACGCCAGTACATTGCGCTCGCTGCTGGCGTGGCCCATCAGGCCAATGCGCCAGGTCTTGCCTGCCAGAGCGCCGAGGCCGGCGCCGATCTCGAGATTGAAATCCTGCAGCAGTGCGGAGCGCACCTCCGCATCGTCGACGCCATCGGGAATGTTGACGGCATTGAGCTGGGGCAGGCGATGTTCCTCTGCCACAGCCATACTCAGGCCCATTGCCTCCAGGCCGGCTACCAGGGCCTTGTGATTGCGCAGGTGGCGGGCGTGAGCGTTTTCCAGACCTTCCTCCTGCAACATGACCAGAGACTCATGCAGCGCGTAAAGATCGTTCACCGGGGCTGTGTGGTGGTAGGCGCGTTTGGCATTGGGGCCCCAGTAACCCATAACCAGTTGCATATCCAGGAACCAGCTCTGCACTTTATGCTCGCGATTCTGGATGCGCTCGACGGCAGCGGGGCTGAAGGTGACCGGTGAAATACCCGGTATACAGCTCAGGCACTTCTGGGTGCCCGAGTAGACCGCGTCGGCACCCCATTCATCCACTTTGAGTTCGATGCCGCCCAGTGAGGTAACGGTGTCGACAATACTCAGCGCGTTGTTCGCTTTAGCCAGCGCGCACAGCGCGGCGACGTCAGAGCGCGCACCGGTGGATGTCTCTGCGTGGACAAACGCCAGGGTAGAGGCTTCGGGATGCGCGGCAAAGGCGGCCTCTACCTTGGCTACGCTCACGGGTTGGCCCCAGTCATCTTCGACCATGATGGCAGTGGCGCCACAGCGCTCCACGTTTTCCTTCATGCGTCCGCCGAACACGCCGTTCTGGCAGACAATAACGGTATCGCCGGGAGACACCAGGTTGACGAAACAGGCTTCCATACCGGCTGAACCCGGTGCTGAGACCGGAATGGTGAGTCCATTGCTGGTCTGAAATACATATTGCAGCAAGCCCTTGATTTCATCCATTAGCTGGACGAACAGCGGGTCCAGGTGGCCGATGGTGGGGCGGGAGAGGGCGCCCAGTACACGTGGGGATACGTCCGAGGGGCCGGGGCCCATTAGAGTGCGCTGGGGCGGGAAAAAGCTGCTGGTCATGGTGGCTGTCTCTGCAGTATTGCAACGGAGCGCAACCGTATCAGGTTTTAGCGTTCAGCTTAATACCAGCTGGATGAATTATGTCCATTCGCCACGGCAATGAACAAGCCGTGAACAGCTCCCCCAGGTTCTGGTAGCATCAGTGGCCTTGCTTAATAACACCAACAAGAGGTACTGCAATGAACCGCCCTGAAATCGACTATAACTTTGCCGCGGCTGCACTGCGTAGAGCGGACCTGAACCCCGACCGGATTGCGGTGGTCTTTGAAGAGCAAGAGATTACCTACGCTGAATTTGCCGATCGGGTACGCCGTCAGGCGCAACTGCTGCGCGATGCGGGTGTCTGTGTGGGCGACCGCGTAGGCTACCTTGGCTTCAATCATCCGGCCCTGCTGGAAACCCTGTTTGCGACCCAGGCGCTGGGCGCGATATTCGTGCCACTGAACTTCCGGCTGACCGCGGAAGAACTCACGTTCATTATCAACGACGCAGGCGTGCACAGCCTGGTGGTGGATGACGCCCTGCGTCCGGTGGTCGAGCCGGCGCTCGACAAGCTGTGCTGCCGTCGTTATTTCAGCTCCGAAAGCGAGGCGGATGGCTGGCGCCACCTGAGTAGCGAGCGGGCAGCCTGCGAACCCCTCACCAGTACAGTGGCCGTTGATCAGCACGAAACAGGCCTGATCATGTATACCTCCGGAACCACGGGCCTGCCCAAGGGCGCCATGCTCACCCATGGCAACTTCGTGTGGAACAACATCAATGCCTCGATGGCGTTTGGTGCGAGTCGCGACAACATCATTCTCACAGCGGCGCCGCTGTTCCACATTGGCGGTCTGAACGTCATGACGCTGCATTCCTTCCACCTGGGTTCCAAGCTGGTCCTGCTGCGCAACTTCGATCCGGCCGCAGTGCTGGAAAATTTCGAGCGCTACAAGGTCACCCATATGTTCGGTGCGCCGGCCATGTACCTGTTTATGGCCCAGTTGCCGCAGTTTGCCGACACTGACCTCAGCTCCCTGGACGTGCTGGTTTGTGGCGCTGCGCCGGTGCCTGAATCGCTGATTGAAACCTATGGCGCCCGCGGCGTCAGTTTCTGTCAGGGGTATGGTTTGACGGAGACTGCGCCTTTCTCAGCGCTGCTGACACCCGAGCACGCCGTGAGCAAACTTGGTTCGGCGGGGCAGGTGCCCTTGTATAGCGGCACCCGCATTGTGGATGCCGATAACCAGCCGCTGCCCGCGGGTGAAAAAGGAGAGATCTGTCTGCGTGGTCCGAATATTATGAAGGGCTATTGGAATCGCCCGGAGGCGACAGCGTCTGCCATCGACAGCGAGGGTTGGTTCCACTCAGGTGATATCGGATACCTCGATGATGAGGGCTTCCTGTATATCTGCGACCGACTCAAGGATATGGTGATCTCGGGTGGTGAGAATGTGTACCCGGCAGAAGTCGAAGGCGTGCTGTACAAGCACGAGGCCATTGCCGAGGTTGCGGTCATCGGTACCCCGGATGAAAAATGGGGCGAGGCGGTGACGGCGGTGGTTGCGCTGCACGAGGGAGCGTCCCTTACGCTGGAAGGGCTGCGCGAATTCGCTGATCCGTTCCTGGCGCGTTACAAGTTGCCGCTGCGTATGGAAGTGGTCGAAGCACTGCCGCGTAACCCGGCGGGCAAAGTGCTGAAGTTCGTCCTCAAAGAGCAGATTGTCGGCGAGTGAAACTGAGGAGGGCTTAGTCGTCCTGCTGCTCCACGTGGGCCTGGGCCGCGGCAATACGCGCGATAGGCACCCGGAAGGGGCTGCAGGAGACGTAATCCAGGCCCAGGTTGTGGCAGAAGCGAATGGAGCGAGGGTCACCGCCATGCTCGCCGCAAATACCGTACTTAATGCCTTTCTTGGCTTTGCGGCTTTCAGACACCGCCATTTCCATTAAGCGACCCACCGCTCGCTGGTCTAGGGTGACGAAGGGATCGTCTTCTACCAGTTTCTTCTCGATGTAGCTGGGAATGAACTTGCCCACGTCATCCCGGGAGAAACCGTAGGTCATCTGGGTCAGGTCATTGGTGCCGAAGCTCATGAATTCGACTTCCGGCGCCAGGCGATCAGCACCCAGTGTGGCGCGCGGCGTTTCCATCATGGTGCCGACTTTGTAGGGCACAGACACCAGACGCTCGCGCAGCACTTTCTGAACGCCTTTGTCGATGATCTCGGTAATCATGCGAATCTCACGAACATTCACCACCAGTGGGATCATGATCTCGGGCATGGCCTTATAGCCCGCTTCGACTGCGTCGGCGGCCGCGCTCATGATGGCCTGCACCTGCATTTCAGTGATTTCCGGGTACATGATCGAGAGGCGGCAGCCGCGGAAGCCCAGCATGGGGTTTACTTCCGACAGGCTCTCGGTAATTTCGCGAACCTTCTCCACCGGCTTGTCGACAGCCTTGGCCAGGGCCTGCATGTCGTCTTCGCCGTGGGGCAGGAACTCGTGCAGTGGAGGATCGAGCAGACGAATAGTGACCGGCAGGCCATCCATCACCTTGAAAAGTTCGAACATGTCGTCGCGTTGGAACTTGCGCAGTTCCTTGAGGTATTTTTTACGCTCTTTTTTGGTCTCCGACAGAATCATGGCGCGCATTTTCTCGATGCGCTCCGCCTCGAAGAACATGTGCTCGGTGCGGCACAGGCCAATGCCTTCGGCCCCGAGTTCAATCGCCTTGGCAGCATCTTCGGGCGTTTCCGCGTTGGCGCGCACCTTCAGGCGGCGGTGTTTGTCCGCCCAGGACAGCAGTGTCTGGAAGTCATCTGACGAAGAGGCCTCGGCCTTGGGAATGTCACCGAGCATCACCTCACCGGAGGTGCCATCCAGGGTAATGGTGTCGCCCCGTTTCATTTCCACGCCGTCTTCGGTAGTGGCGATTCCATCGGCGTAGTTAATACTCAGGCTGCCGCAACCGGTGATCGCGCAAACGCCCATGCCCCGGGCCACAACCGCGGCGTGCGATGTCATGCCGCCCAATTCGGTGAGAATGCCGGCAGCGACTTTCATGCCGTGAATATCCTCTGGGGTGGTTTCGCGTCGCACCAGAATGACAGGACGGCCCGCCTTGGCGACCTCCTCAGCTTCCTCTGCGGAGAACACGATCTCACCCGTGGCGCCACCAGGGCTCGCCGGCAGGCCCGTGGCCACAATGTCTTTCTTGGCGCGTGGATCCACCGTGGGATGGAGGAAGGCTTCCACATGTTCCGGCGAGACACGCATGAGCGCCTCGCCTTCGGTGATCAGGTTTTCGCCGACCATCTCCACGGCAATCTTCACTGCAGCGCGTCCTGTGCGTTTACCGCTGCGGGTCTGGAGCATGTAGAAGCGACCCTGCTGGATGGTAAATTCCATGTCCTGCATGTCGCGATAGTGCTTTTCGAGCAGTTCCTGGGTGCGATACAGTTCGTCGTAGACTTCAGGCATGCGCTCTTTGAGTGCCTCGACGGGCAGGGGGGTGCGAATACCTGCGACCACGTCTTCACCGGCGGCGTTAAACAGAATCTCGCCGAAGAACTGTCGCTCGCCGGTAGATGGGTTGCGGGTAAATGCAACGCCGGAACCTGAATCTTCGCCAAAGTTGCCAAACACCATGGCCTGTACATTGACTGCGGTGCCCAGTGTGTCGGCAATATTGTTCATCTCCCGATAGAAAATCGCGCGGGGAGTATGCCAGGACTGGAACACGGCCTCGACCGCCATTTTCAATTGCGTGAATGGGTCTTCGGGGAAGTCGACGATGGTCTTGTAGATGGCAATGATGGCCTGCCAGTCCTCGGCAGTCATGTCGACGTCGAGTTCCTTGCCGTTGGCCTGTTTGTACTGCTCGATCTCGTGCTCAAACTTTTCGCCGGGTACGCCCATCACCACATCGGCAAACATGGAGATAAAGCGACGATAAGAATCATAGGCAAAACGAGCATTGCCGGTTTTCTCGGCCAGTCCAGCCGCAATCTCGTCGTTCAGGCCCAGATTGAGAATGGTGTTCATCATGCCCGGCATCGACACGGGGGCACCGGAGCGCACGGAGAACAACAACGGATTACTTGGGTCGCCGAAACGCGCGCCCATCTTCTTTTCGACCATATCCAGGGCAACCCGGTATTCCTGTTCGAGCAGGCCTGGCAATTTGTTGCCGGCGTGGAAATACTCGCGGCAGGTGTCGGTGGTGATGATGAACCCGAAGGGCACGGGCAGTCCCATGGAGGTCATTTCACACAGGTTGGCGCCCTTGCCGCCCAGGAGTTCCCGATCGTCCTTGTTACCTTCGTTGAAAAGATAGACTCGTTTGGCCATGAAGTGTCTCGCGGTGTGTCAATTTGTGGGGTTGCGGTGGCCGCACAGTATACGTCACTTCAGTGCCGTGGAAAGTCCGGATCGGGTGGCAAATTACCCCCGTTTCAGCAATAGCTCGGCCATGGCTTCGATTTCCACAAGCTCTGCCGTGGCGGGCACCAGGAAGACCTCCTCGCAGCCGGCTGCCTCGGCATTGTCCAGTGCCTCACGCACCCCGTCGGCCGAAGAGCGCGAGACTGATTCTGCCATCATGGCGGCGATTTCCGGGCCGGCGATATCCAGGTATTCGTAGACATAGTCGTAAAGCTTTTGCTGGCCATTGTCTGCGAGCGTGTACCAGAAACCACCCATACGGTAGGGTTTTTCGTTGCGTTCAGCCCGTTCCCAGGCAGCGTCTGCCAGGGCGAAAGCATTTGCCAACTCTTCGGTTTCTCCGTTGCCTGACCAGGCGTACAAGCCATCGGCCCATTGTGCGCAGCGTTCAATACTCTTCGGGCCGATCGCGCCGGCGAGCAATGCCGGGCCTTCCGGGCGCTGACCTTGGGGGCCGATGGGTCCACAGCCGGGAATGATCTCGGCCCCGCTCCAGACGTTGCGCATGGTCGCCACCTGTCCGTCCATGCGCCCATACCGGCCTTTGAAAGTGGCGCCTAGCGCCTGGTAATCCTGTTCGCGGCCTCCGTAGCCCAGTGCCACGCGATTCATTCTGCCGCCGGACAACATATCCAGCGTGGCAATTTCCCGGGCCACTTCGACCGCGCTGTGCATGGGAAGGACGTACAGTGTAGGGGTAATCTCGACGTTTTCAGTACAGGCGGCGGCCGCGGCCAGCAGTGCGCCCATGTCGCAGGTGGGTCCGTGGATCCGCTCGCCACAGGACACGCTGTGGAAGGGGCCTGAGTCGACCGTGCGAAACCAGGCCAGCAAATCATCACGGTTGATTCCCGCTTTCATGTAGGGAAGACAGATGCCGATTTTCACAGCGCTATTACTCCTGAATTGTTATTAGGTTATGGTAGCCGGATGAAAAGTGATGGATCTTTTTACGCCCAGTTACCCCAGGTCGCCGACGAGACAAAGCGGCTCGCAACGATAGGTCACAACAGAGTGTATACGCTAGAAAGCAGCTGTAATCCTTTCATGCGGTTCGCATTTGCTTCAGAGCGTGCTCGGGGTATGGATATTCCAACCGGTATCGCCGTGCTGACAACCTCATCCGGGAGGGGTGCGCCAGCTTGATGTCTGCTCGTTATCGCTCCCCGACCCTGCTGATATGCTTTCTGCTGGCGGCCTGTGCCTCAACGCCCGAGCAGAAAACAGCAGCGTCTGCCACGCCTACCAGCACCGCTGCGGTTGATTTCAGCGGTGCCTGGGAGGTCGACTACGGCAAGAGCGAAACCGTGCGCGACCAATATGATCAGGCTATCCGTGAACTCAAACGTGAGGCTGAGCGCCGTCAGCGCAATATGCAGCAGGGCCCTGGTACGCTCTCTACCGGCAATGTCGGCACAGCGAGTAGTCAGGGACTGTATACCCAGGCGCGT
The DNA here is from genome assembly GCF_001983995.1 of Halioglobus japonicus. NCBI lineage: Bacteria > Pseudomonadati > Pseudomonadota > Gammaproteobacteria > Cellvibrionales > Halieaceae > Halioglobus > Halioglobus japonicus. The sequence goes on from NZ_CP019450.1 coordinate 2,328,450, forward strand.
ATGGCGGAATTGATTACCGATGTGCAGCTACTGGAAATTACTCAGGATGAATTTCACATCGATATCGAGCGCGAGGGCAGTTTTGCGCTGTACTGTGAATTCCACGAAGGCAATGTGTACCGCGATGAAAATGCATTTGGTCGCGAGTCCTGCGGATGGAGTGGCCATCAGCTGGTGTTCGCCATTTCGCTGCCTGACAATTTATCCATCTTTCATCGTATGACACTCGCCCCGGACGGTGAGCGCCTCAATATCGCCACCACTGTGCGCACACCGGGCTCAACCTATCCCTTTACGATCGACCGGGTTTACCGGCGCTACGACCCCACTCGCACGGGGATCCGCTGTCGTCAGACTTTGACCAAGGGCAGGGTGTGCACCACGGAGGCACCGCAATTGTGAGTGCGCGCGCTTTAACGACACTGCTGTTTCTCGGCATTTTCAGCGGGCTGTTCGCTGTCCAGGGCTATGCCCAGGAAGCGCCCGAGCCAGTGGGAAAGGTCAGCCTGCAACGTGATCAGGCCATGGTCGAAGCGAATCGGCTGGACATTGCGGTCGTTGTGTTCGATGACGGCGTGCCGGAGGCGGTGGCTGAACAAAACGCCCGCGGCATTTTGCCCAAAGTGCGCGCCGTTGAATCCACGTTCTTACCGGTCAACCTCCGCCAGGCCCTGCAAGCCAGTGACGCCTGGGGTGTGATTCGCGTCACGCCCGAGGAGAGCCTGCTCGCGCACGTGCAGGTCAAGGTGCGCATTGAGCAGGCCACAGGCCTTGAATTACGCCTGGCTGTTACCGTCACGGATGCCACCGGGCGGGTGTGGCTGGACCGCACTTATCTGGACTACTCGGCGGAGGCGGACTATCCCGTCCCCGAGGAAGTGGATCCAATCCTCGACGGTGATCCATTTGCCGACATCTATGGGGCAATCGCCAATGACATGCTGGCGGCGCGACAGGCACTGGGAGCGCGCGGTCCGCGCCAGATTCAGCAAGTGGCGTTCCTGCGCTATGCGGCAGCGCTGGCACCGGATGCCTTTGGCGACTACATCGCGGAGCAGGAAGGACACTACAAGATTCAGCGCCTGCCCGCCGAAGGCGATGACATGGTGGCTCGGGTAGAGCGCATCCGCAGCCAGGAGTATTTGTTTGTCGATCACGTCGATGAGCAGTATGTCGATCTGCAGCGCGAGATGGCACCTGCCTACAATCTCTGGCGCCAGTACGACCGTGAACAGGCCTTGTATCGCCTTGAGTATGAACAGCGCGCTGCTGAGCGCGACAAGCAGGGGCGTTACGGTAGCTTTTCGGCGCTCCAGCAGGTGTACAACCAGTACAAGGTGTCGAAGATTCAGCAGCAGGATATTCGCCAGCTGGCGCGGGGATTCGACAACGAAACCGCCCCCACGGTTCTCGAATCCAGCGGTCAGGTGTATCGCCTGACCGGCACCCTGGAGCAGCAGTACAGCGACTGGCGGCGTATACTCGGCCAGATATTTGCCCTTGAAACAGGCCTGCCTTCTCCCGCTGAGTAAGCTATCCTAGCAACATGGCAAAAGACGATACCCATGAATCAGACGGTCTGATCGACTCGCTGCGGCGCCTGACTGGCCAGGTGGCCGGTGGCACCTTTGAATTGGCGCGCAACACCGCGACGATGACCGCCATGTTCGGCGAGACCTGGCTGCGCAATACCGTGCTCAATCAGTTTGAGCCCGAGCGCCTGGAAGCGATGGCTGACGCGGGACGATTTTTGCGTGACGCCCGCGAGACAGCCGGCCTTTCAATCAAGGAACTGGCCGAATCTCTGGGCGTGTCTGACAAAAAGGTGCTGGAGGAGGTAGAGCAGGGCAAGGCCATTATGCCCCTGGAACTGATGTTGCGCAGCGCGTCACTGCTGGCCCGCCACGACCCGATTCCGTTTCTTATCAAGTTCATGCGCACCTACAACCCGGCGCTGGAGAAAACCCTGGAACAGTGGGGTGTGTTGGCCCTTCCCAAGCACTATGAGCGCGAACGGCGTTTTACCAATCTGTATCGCCAGCACGATCATTTGCGCAGTTTCAGTGACGAAGAGTTTGAGCGCTACATCGAGTACATGGAAAGTTCGTCCAATCTTGTGCTCGAGGTGATGACCCGTGAGAAAGCGGCAAATACGCCCCGGCGTAAGACTCGCCGCAGCAGCGCATCGACAACCAAAAAGGCACCTGCTAAGAAAGCCGCCAAGTCGGACACCGCAAAATCGCCTGCACCCAAGCGCAAGCGCGCCGCCCGAAAACCCAAGAAGGACTGAACATGACCAGTGAATGGTTTGCCACCTGCCCCAAAGGGCTGGAGGGCTTGCTTGCTGCAGAATTACAAACCCTCGGAGCAGAGAGCAGCCGCGAGACCGTCGCCGGCGTGTATTTTTTAGGGCCGCAGGCAATGGGTTACCGGGCCTGCCTCTGGTCGCGCCTGGCCAATAAGGTGTTGCGCCCGCTGGCCAGTTTCGAGGTCAAAGACGGCGATCAACTCTATACGCAGTTGAAGGGTTTCGATTGGTCGCGCGTGCTCAGTGCCCGCAATAGCATTGCCATCGATTTTTCGGGGACCAATCGCAGTATTCGCAACACCCAGTTTGGCGCTCAGCGCTGTAAGGATGCGGTGGTCGACTGGTTCAAGGAAAACGGTGGCCATCGCCCCGCGGTTGACCGCCGCAGTCCTGACGTTCGCCTCAATGTGCGGCTGGGTCGCGGCAAAGTGGCGCTGGCTATCGATTACTCCGGAGCTAGCCTGCATCAACGCGGCTACCGGCAGCAGCAGGGTGCAGCACCGCTTAAGGAAAACCTGGCAGCTGCGATCTTGTTGCGAGCCGACTGGCCCGGTGCCGCCGCCCGCGGCGGAGCGTTAATCGATCCCATGTGTGGCTCTGCCACGCTGTTGCTGGAAGGCGCGATGATGGCCGCGGATATAGCGCCCGGCCTGGGCCGCAAGCGTTTTGGCTTTGAGAAACTGCCGGAGCACAATGACACGCAGTGGCGCGCGATTCTCGCTGATGCGCGGGGTAGGGCCGAGCGGGGTAGGGCAGCGCAATTGCCCGAGATCCGCGGCTACGATGCCGACCCCAAGGTCATTCGTCGCGCCCAGGAAAATATTGCCCAGTTAGGCATGGAGAAAGTTGTCCGGGTTGCGGTGAAACCGCTGGCCGAGCAGAAGAAGCCCACCCATAAGCCACTGCCTTATGGGCTGTTGGTCTGCAACCCGCCCTACGGTGAGCGGCTGGGTGAAAAACGCAGTCTTGTGCACTTGTACAGTCAGCTTGGTCAACTCATGAGCCGTGAGTTCGCGGGCTGGGATGCAGCGGTGTTCACGTCTGATCTCGAGCTCGGACGAGCCATTGGGCTGCGCTCCCACAAGCGCTACGCACTTTATAACGGTGCCCTCGAAGCGCACTTGCTGCTGTTTCAGTTAACCGACAATCACTACCGTGAAGTGGCCGCTACCGCGCGCGAGCCTGCTGCTCAGGAAACATCGGCGCAACCGCTGGAACTCACCGAGGGTGCGACCATGTTTGCGAACCGCATTCGCAAGAATCAGCGGCGTTTAAAGAGCTGGCTCAAGCGTGAGCAGGTGCAGTGTTATCGCCTCTATGACGCGGACATGCCGGAGTATGCGGTAGCGGTGGATATTTACGGCGACCACGCCCACGTCGCCGAGTATCAGGCCCCGAAAGGAATTGACCCACAGGCTGCGAGCCAGCGGCTGGACGAAGTGAAACTTGCATTGCCAGAGGCGCTGGGCCTGCCCGCCGAGCGGATCGTGTTCAAGCAGCGCCAGCGTCAACGGGGTTTGTCCCAATACGAAAAACAGGATGCGGCAGGCGAGTTCCTCACGGTCACAGAGGGGCAGGCCCGTCTCCTCGTCAATCTGCGCGATTACCTCGACACCGGGGTGTTTCTGGATCATCGTCCACTGCGATTGCGCATTGGCCGGGAAGCCCGCAGCAAGCACTTCCTGAACCTGTTCTGCTATACCGGCACAGCGTCGGTTCACGCTGCCCTTGGCGGTGCGCACAGTACGACCAGTGTCGACATGTCAAAGACCTACCTTGGATGGCTTAAGCGCAACCTCGCCAGTAACGGCCTCGGAGACGCCACTAATCGCGTGGAGCAGGGCGACTGCCAGGCCTGGCTTGCCCGGTGCCAGCGTCAATATGACTTGATTCTGCTCGACCCGCCTTCGTTCTCGAACTCCAAGCGTATGGAAGGTACATTTGACGTGCAGCGCGATCAGGTAGCGTTGGTGGAAGCGGCTATGCGTGTGCTGGCCCCGGGGGGCACGCTGTATTTTTCCAATAACCGACGCGGTTTCAAGCTCGACCCGGACCTTGAGGCCAGCTATCAATGCGAGGATATCTCTGCCAAGACGCTCGATCCTGACTTTCAGCGCAACCCCAAGATCCATCGTTGCTGGCAGATTCAGCACGCCTGAAGCGCGTAAAAGCGTCGCGCGAGAGACAACGTTGCTCGCCGAGTTGGCGAGCGCGTTTTATGAAACCAATGAGAAAATATGGCCTCTCATGTAAGGGGTTACTTACGCTTGGCGCTGAACAATATCCACACAACGCGTGTAGGGTCTATATTTGTAGCGTTTCGTGACAACAGTGCGAAAAAAACACTATAAAAAAACGCTAAGTGATTGATTCTTGAAAATATTGTCTAATTCGACGTTTTGATCCCGACGCCGCCCAGCGAGGCTGGACGGAGTCACCGGGCGTCAGGAAACCGTACTATCCCCAAAGTTATCCACAGGGTGACCGATGGGTAACTAGGTAGGTTCGGCCAGTTGCAGGAGTTGCTTGCCCTGATTCTGGCCCGCGTACAGGCGTTGCAGGGTGGCAGGGATGGCGTCAAAGCCTGCCTGAAGGTCTTCCTGCCAGGCCATCTGGCCACTCATGACCCAATCGGCGAGGTCTGCCATCGCGGTGGGGGCGTGCTCCAGGTAGTCGATTACGATAAAGCCCTGCATCTTGATGCGCTGCATGATCAGGCGATTGATATTGCGCGGCCCGGGCCGGGCTTCACTGTCGTTGTAACTGGCAATGGCGCCACAAAGCACGATTCTGCCGTGCATGGCCATGTGGGCGATGGCCGTTTCCAGCATGTCGCCGCCGACATTGTCGAAGAACAGGTTAATACCTTCCGGGAACAATTCTGCCAGGCGCTCATCGAGGTTCTCACTCTTGTAGTCGATAGCGGCATCCAGTTTGCATTCATCCAGCAGCCACTGGCACTTGTCGCGCCCGCCAGCAATGCCAACCACTTTGCATCCCTTGATGCGGGCGACCTGGGCGGCGACTGAACCGGTTGCACCCGCGGCGCCAGACACGAGTACGGTGTCACCTTCTTTCAGCTCGCCGACATTCAACATGCCAAAGTAACCGGTGAGACTGGTGACGCCAAACACACTGAGGGCGAGATTGGGCGGCGTGCCGGGAGGCAGCACATTAAACGGAAAGGGGGAGGTCGGCGAGGCGATGCAGTACTCCTGCCAGCCCACCAGACCTTGCACCAGAGTGCCCACAGGAAGGTCAGGATTCTCTGATGACACCACCTGGCCGACGCCGGTAGCGCGCATGACGTCACCGAGTTCCACGGCGGGCATATAGCTGTCTTCAGCTTCCATCCAAACCCGTTGCGATGCATCAAAACCCAACACCAGTGTTTTTACCAATGCTTCACCGGCGGAGAGATCGGGGGTGGGGATGGGGGTTTCAGTGCGTTCGAAGTTTTCTTCTGTCACCATGCCAGTGGGGCGAGAGCGCAACAACCACTGGCGATTCATATCAGACATTCAGTTTTCCTTGTTGTTATTTGCATTAGCGAAAAGCGCAAGTATTAGAGCATAAAATGACAGCCCTGTACCGCCTGTGTTCCAATGCGGCGCTGGAAACGGGAGAGTGGTGTGAAAAAACTGCTAGTTGTCTACCACAGCCAGAGCGGCACCTGCGCCCGGCTGGCTCGCGCCGCTGCGCAGGGCGCTGCCGATACCGAGGGTGTTGTTGTAGAGGTGCGTCGCGCCTGTGATGCCAGCACAGAGACCGTTGCCGATGCAGCTGGACTGCTATTGGTCGCTGCAGAAAATAGCGGCACGCTCAGCGGCGAGGCAAAGGCGTTTCTGGATCGGATCTTTTACCCCGCCATCGATCGCGCACTGGTGCTACCGTATGCGTTGATGATGAGTGCGGGCAACGATGGCCGTGGCGCGGTGCGCCAGGCCGAGCGAATTTTCTCGGGCATTCCCTTCACCTCGGCCTGTGAGCCGATGATTGCCCGGGGTGAATTTACAGATGAACACAAGGCCCAGGCTGCTGAACTTGGAGCGGGTTTTGCCGCCGGTCTTGAAATGGGAATTTTTTGAATGAGCGATACTGTTGAACAAGTCCCCGAAGGTTTTGAACTGCTGCCAGAGGGGCTCGGCTTTACAGATAACCTGCAGCCCTGCTACCGCCGTTTGCGGGGCGATGATCTCGCGTTCGGCCTGATTGTTGCCAGTCAGCATGCGAATTCGCTGGGTATTTGTCACGGCGGTGCGTTAATGACTCTGGCCGATATTGCTGCGGCTTCTAGTGCCAATTTAGCGCGGGGCAAAATTGCCGGTGCGCCCACGGTCAATCTGACCATGGATTTTATTGGCGCCGCCAAGCAGGGCCAGTGGATTCAAACCACCTCTGAGGGCGTGACGCTGAAGCGCCGCTTTGGGTTCTCGCACGGTATCATCTTCAGCAGCCGCGGGATTGTGGCGCGCTACAACGCAACATTTTACTTCCCCGACCACGAAGGGCTGACTCAGGATGGCGTGCCGGGTATTGGCGCCCTCAAAGGGATGCTGGACGCGGACTAGTCAGGTCCGGATCGCCGTGGGCCTGCACGGCCTCGATAAACGCCCGGGCCGCGCGCGACAGGCTACGTCCCCGGTGATAGACCAACCCCAGGGTTCGCTGAATTTCGACTTCCCTGACCGTCAGTTGCGTCAGGGAGGCGTCACCCATGCTGCGCGGCAGAATCGTCCAGCCCAGCCCCACCGAGGCCAGCATGCGAATCGTCTCCAGATAATTGGTAGCCATGGACACCTTCAATTCCAACTGATGCCGATCAAATAGCGATTTAATGATTTGTCCGGTGTAGGTGTTGAGCCCCGGAAGAATCGCGGGGTACTGGCTCATCTCGGTCAGCGTCGGCGCCTGCTTTCCGGCAACCAGCGAGTGGTCTTTGGCGATCATGAAATCCAGCGGATCCTCCCACACGGGAATGGATACGACATTGCTCTGGCCCTGCGGCGCGAGCGTGACCACGGCCAGTTCCACCTTGCCCTGATGGATAAGTTCGTAAGCCTGCTCCGAGTCCATAAAGTCGATATCGATGTGGACTTGCGAAAACGCGGTCGAGAACGCCGACAGCACCGGCGGTAGTCGGTGCAGGCCGATATGATGGCTGGTGGCAAGCTTCAGTTCCCCGCGCGTTTCACCCGACAAATCGCGCACGGATTGCACGGCCGCTGCCAGTTCCTGTTCTACGGCTTTGGCATGGGGCAGCAACGCCAGCCCTGCTTCGGTAAGGGTGACGTTGCGGCCGATGCGATCGAACAGGGCGGCGCCCAGTTCGTCCTCGAGGATGGCTACGCGTTTGCTCACAGCGGGCTGGGTGAGGTGAAGCCGGTCTGCTGCCACGGAGAACGAGCCGGTCTCCGCCACAAGCAGGAATGCGCGTAGGTTCTGATTGTCCATTTGTATTCCTGCCAGGAATCAATTGAATAAAAATAATAAATTTGAGTAATTTAATAATCAAGCCCATAATTGCCGCCTTTCACACGCTCACATATTTTGAGGCTTCCCATGGCAGGCAAGACGCTCTACGACAAGTTATGGCAGAACCACCTGGTTGAGCAGCGCGAAGACGGCAGCGCGCTGATTTATATCGACCGCCAGTTGATCCACGAAGTGACATCGCCGCAGGCGTTTGAAGGCCTGCGCCTGGCGGGCCGTGAGCCCTGGCGCCGCGATGCCAACCTCGCAGTGCCCGATCACAACGTACCGACCGAGCAGCGCGAGCGCGCCGGCGGTGTGGCGGCGATTGAAGATCCGGTATCCCGGTTGCAGGTTGCCACGCTGGACGACAACTGTGACGACTTCGATATTGTCAAAATCGACATTAACGATGTGCGTCAGGGCATTGTCCATGTGGTCGGGCCGGAGCAGGGGGCAACGCTGCCAGGTATGACCGTGGTCTGCGGCGACTCACACACCTCCACCCACGGTGCGCTGGGCGCACTGGCCCACGGTATTGGCACCTCCGAGGTTGAGCACGCGCTGGCAACCCAGACCCTGGTGCAGGTGAAAATGAAAAACATGCTGGTCAGTGTTGACGGCACATTACAGCCGGGTGTGTCCGCAAAAGATGTTGCGCTGGCCATCATCGGTAAAATCGGCACCGCTGGCGGCACTGGTTATGCAATTGAGTTTGGTGGCCAGGTAGTGCGTGACATGAGCATGGAAGGTCGCATGACCCTGTGCAATATGTCGATTGAGGCCGGAGCCCGGATGGGCATGGTGGCTGTGGACGACACTACCCTGGAATACGTAAAAGGGCGCCCCTACGCGCCCGAAGGTGATATGTGGGACCTCGCCGTAGCTGCCTGGGGTGACCTGCACAGCGACGAGGGCGCGGTCTTTGACGCTGTTGTTGAGCTGCGGGGTGAAGATATCAAGCCGCAGGTGACCTGGGGCAACTCGCCAGAAATGGTAGTGCCAGTCGATGGTGTGGTACCCAATCCTGCCGAGGCGGATGACGCGACGCAGCGTGCGGCCATTGAGCGCGCCCTGGAATACATGGGGCTGGAAGCGGGCCAGGCCATCACCGATATCAAGCCCGACCGTGTATTTATTGGTTCATGCACCAATTCCCGGATTGAAGATCTGCGCGCTGCCGCTGACGTCGTCAAGGGACGCCAGAAAGCAGATAGCGTCAAGCAGGTGCTGATTGTGCCTGGCTCGGGCGAAGTGAAGAAGCAGGCTGAAGCTGAAGGCCTGGACAAGATCTTCCTCGAGGCCGGTATGGAGTGGCGCGAGCCAGGTTGCTCCATGTGCCTGGCGATGAATGCCGACAAGTTGGGGGCGGGCGAGCACTGTGCTTCTACGTCCAATCGAAATTTTGAAGGTCGCCAGGGCTTTGGTGGTCGCACCCACCTGGTGAGTCCGGCCATGGCTGCTGCTGCAGCGGTTGCCGGCCATTTCATCGACGTGCGCGATCTGTAAGAGGGATTCACAATGAAAGCATTTACTGTGGTAACCGGCCTGGCGGCTCCGATGGATCGCGCCAATGTCGATACCGACCTGATTATTCCCAAGCAGTTTCTCAAGTCGATCAAGCGCTCGGGGTTTGGCAAGAATCTGTTCGATGAGCTGCGCTATCTGGATGAAGGCAAGCCCGATGAGGACTGTTCGCACCGGCCGGTCAACGCCGAGTTCCCTCTGAACTTGCCCCGCTATCAGGGCGCTTCAGTGCTGCTGGCGCGGGAAAATTTCGGCTGTGGCTCCAGTCGTGAGCACGCCCCATGGGCGCTGGAAGATTATGGCTTCCGCTGCATTATTGCGCCGAGCTTTGCCGACATTTTCTACAACAACTGCTTCAAGAACGGCGTGTTGCCTGTGCGGCTTGACGAAGACATTGTGGCGCGCCTGTTTGATGAAATGTATGCCCAGGAGGGCTATGAGCTCACCATCGATCTCGAACAGCAGCAGGTGGTGACACCCGGTGGGGAGCGCTTTGGGTTTGAGGTGGATGAGTTCCGCCGCCACTGCCTGCTCAATGGGCTCGACGATATTGGTCTGACGCTGGAGAGTGCGGATGCGATTCGCGCCTACGAAGAGCGCACGCGCAAATCCTCTCCATGGTTGTTTGACGTTATCAAGTAATTTAACGCGATCGATGATCGCGATCTGCAGCGGCGGCGTGCGAATGTGAATGCCTGCCGCTGATGAACGATTCAAGGTAGTAATATGAGTAAAAAAGTACTGGTACTTCCTGGCGACTATATTGGGCCGGAAATCATGGCTGAGGCCGTGAAGGTCCTGAATACTGTTGACGCGCGTTTCGGCCTGGGGCTGGAGCTTGAGTACGGTTTGCTGGGTGGTGCTGCGATCGATGAAACCGGTGTGCCGCTTCCCGATGCCACGCTGGAGCGGGCCCGGGAAGTCGACGCTATTTTGTTGGGCGCCGTGGGCGGGCCCAAGTGGGACAATGTAGAGCGCCACCTGCGGCCCGAGCGCGGCCTGCTGGGAATTCGCTCGCAGTTGGGCCTGTTTGCCAACCTGCGTCCCGCCATCCTGTATCCACAGCTGGCGGATGCCTCCAGTCTCAAACCGGAGATTGTGTCTGGTCTCGACATTCTTATCGTGCGCGAGCTCACCGGTGGCATCTACTTCGGTGAGCCCCGCGGTATTCGCGAACTCGAGAATGGTGAGCGCGAGGGCTATAACACCTACAAGTACAGCGAATCTGAGATTCGTCGCATTGGCCGCCAGGCCTTCGAGGCGGCGCGCAAACGCGGTAAGAAGCTGTGCAGCGTCGACAAGGCGAATGTACTCGAGGCGACAGTGCTGTGGCGTGAAATCATGGACGAGCTGGCGCCGGAGTACCCCGACGTAGAACTCTCCCATATGTATGTCGACAATGCGGCGATGCAGTTGGTGATGCGACCCAAGCAGTTTGACGTGGTGGTTACCGGCAACATGTTCGGCGACATCCTGTCTGACACCGCCGCCATGCTCACCGGCTCGATTGGTATGTTGCCGTCTGCCTCCCTCGATAAAGATGGGCGGGGCATGTACGAGCCCTGTCACGGCTCGGCGCCTGATATTGCAGGGGAGGGCAAGGCCAACCCGCTGGCGACGATTCTCTCCGCTGCCATGATGCTGCGTTACACACTTGGTAGTGCCGAGGCAGCTGATGCGATTGAAGCGGCGGTCAGCAAGGTCCTCGACGCCGGCCTGCGCACCCCGGATATTCATTCCGAGGGGACGCATTTGGTGGGAACGGTAGAAATGGGCGAGGCTGTAGTCACAGCGCTCGCCAGCGAATAGATTTGGAGTAATTCAATGGCAGATCAATATGATGTAGCAGTGGTCGGCGCCACCGGAGCGGTGGGCGAGGCCATGATCGAAATTTTGGAGCAGCGCGACTTTCCGGTCCGCAATCTCTATCCGCTGGCGAGCAGCCGTTCCGCCGGCAAGACCATTATGTTCAAGGGCAGCCCGGTGACCGTTACCGATCTGGCCGAGTTCGATTTCAGCCAGGCCCAGATCGGTCTGTTCTCTGCCGGCGGCAGTATTTCCGAGAAGTACGCGCCCATCGCGGCGGCCGCTGGCTGTGTGGTCGTCGACAATACCTCGCATTTTCGACGCGACGACGATATTCCGCTGATTGTTCCAGAGGTGAATATTGAGGCGCTGGCGGGCTACACCACCCGCAATATCATCGCCAACCCCAATTGCTCGACCATCCAGATGCTGGTGGCCCTCAAGCCCATTTACGATGCGGTGGGTATCGAGCGGATTAACGTATGCACCTACCAGGCGGTGTCGGGCACTGGCAAGGAAGCGATTGAGGAACTGGCGTCACAGACAGCCCGCTTGCTCAATGGCCAAGAGGCTGAGTGTGAGGTCTATCCCAAGCAGATCGCTTTCAATGTGCTGCCTCATATCGATACTTTCCAGGACAACGGCTACACCCGCGAAGAAATGAAAATGGTCTGGGAAACCCAGAAGATTTTCGGCGACCACAGCATTCAGGTGAATCCCACCTGTGTGCGTGTGCCGGTCTTCTTTGGTCACTCAGAGGCCGTTCATATTGAGACGGTCGATGAAATCAGCGCAGCACAGGCGCGCGAGCTGCTCGAAAATGCGCCTGGTGTCCAGGTGATGGACGAGCGTGCCGACGGGGGTTATCCCACGGCGGTGGGGGACAGCGCCGGCACCGATCCAGTGTTCGTGGGGCGCATTCGGGAGGATATTTCCCATCCCCGCGGCCTGAACCTCTGGGTGGTGGCTGATAATGTGCGCAAAGGCGCAGCGCTCAATAGCGTGCAAATTGCCGAGGCGCTGATTACAACCTACCTTGATTAATGCCTGTAATTCACTGATACTCAGGGATAATTCGGTATTTTTGGTGCATGGAGGCACGGTCCCCCCAGACGCTCAGCGTACTTCAGAAAAGTCGAGAAAATACTTTTTAGGATGGGGGATTTCCAGCACGATACGTTAGTATTACATCGTAGGGGTCCGGCCAGGGGAGGTCGGTGTTTATGTGCAGGAAAAATAATAAGGCGTCGGAGTATGGCTCGTAGGATTGGTGCTGTCGTTTTCTCTCTTGGGTGTCTGCATGCGAGCTTTTCGTATGCGGTGGGTCTTGGTGACCTGACGCTCGAGTCATTTCTCAATGAGCCGCTCAAGGCCCAGGTAGAAGTTCTCAACACGGACGGCCTCAATGAGGACCAGATCCGCATCCGGCTCGCAACGCGCGAAGACTTTGATCGCATGGGTGTTGAGCGGGCCTACTTCCTGACCGGTATCGAGTTCGACGTGCGGTTCAATGCGCGCGGCGAGGCTGTCATTTTGCTCAGCTCCGAGGACCCGGTGCTCGAACCCTATCTCGATTTCATTGTAGAAGCGCGCTGGCCTACTGGCCGTTTGCTGCGTGAATACACGGTTCTGGTTGATCCGCCCTTGTTTGACGCCTCCAGCCAAGTGGTATCTGCCTCTGCGCGTGTTGAGGAAGAAGAGGGCATCCCCGCCCCGGATTCGCCCGAAAAAAAAACACAAGACCCGGCCGCCACTAGCGGAACCCGGGTAGATGTAAAGAAAAAGTCCCAGCTCGCGCCGGGTGACATGCCCCAGCGCGATTTCAATGCCGAGGCCGCCGGTTCGCCGCTGAGTGGCTCGCGCTACATGATTTCCAGGGACGATACGCTCTGGGAAATCGCCTCCGCAGCCAAGCCCAGCGGTACGACCATCCATCAGACTATGCTGGACATTCAGCGTCTGAACCCCAACGCCTTTATCGACGGTAATATCAACCGCATCAAGGCCGGATACATTATCTATCTGCCCACCGAAGACGATATCAGCTCGCAGGATCTCTCCACGGCGCTGGCTGAGGTCAAGCAGCAGAATGAGGACTGGGAGGCTGGCCGCGCCAGCGCACCGATCAGCTCCGGACCCAGCCTGCGGATATCCGCTGACCCTGTAGAAGAGTCGTCGGCCACGGCTGACCAGAGCTATTCCCCTTCCTCTTCTGCGGCAACTGATGCGCAAGTGGCCGCCGATATGGATCGCGCTGAACTCGAAGGTGAAGTTGAAGACCTCGAACAGCAGGTCGATACACTGGAGCGTATCGTCAGCCTTAAAGACGACCAGATCGCTGCCTTGCAACAGGCACTGACCGAGGCCGGCGTTGATGCCGAGGATAGCGTCGATGCCCTGGCGTCAGACGATGGCCTTGCTATGGAAGACGGCATGGACATGGCCGACGCCGATGACAGCGGCGTTGTCGATGCCGGGTTTGATGATACCGGCTCTGACGATGTCACGGCGGTTGATGCTGCCTCTGATGCCGATGACGCGGTTTCAGTTGATGACACTGCAGCTGATGCGGTAGAGCCCGCGGTTGCGGCCGAGCCTGTGGCTGCAGCACCCAAGCCCGAAAAAACTATTCCAAAATCCAAGCCTGCTCCCAAGCCCAAGAAAGAAGAGAGCGGCCTGCTGAGCTACCTGTTGTATGGTCTGGGCGCGCTGATTCTGGCCGGACTGGCATTCTTCTTCGTGCGTCGTCGCAAGGCGGATGAAGAGCCCACGGTTACTGTGTCTGCAGAGTCTGACAAGGCTTTTGCGGCTGTTGAGCTCAAGGAGCAGCCCGTCGAAGCCCCCGTTGTCGAGGAGCCTGTCGCTGAGCCGGCGCCGGTCGCCGACGAGGCCGCCGCGGAAGACGGCACTCGCGGCTATGGCGAACGTAAACACGACGGTTACGCCTCCGACGTGGATGCAGGTGACGCCCTCGCCGAAGCTGACATTTATATCGCTTACGGTCGCTACCCCCAGGCCATTGATCTGCTCAAGACCGCCATTACCAGTGAGCCTGCCAATGCGGCCTACCGCCTGAAGCTGGTCGAGCTTCTGCTGCAGACCGGCGATCGTCCCGCTGCCGAAGCCCAGATCGCGGAGCTGGAGAGCATGGGTGATGCGGGCAGTGCAGAGCAGGCGCGCGCCATGCTGTCTGGTACCAGTGACGACATGTCTGAGCCGCCTGCTGGCCTCGCCGAAGAAGTGGAGTCGGGCGAAGACGACTTTGCAGGCCTCGAAATCGAAGACAGTCTGGATATCGACGATCTCGATCTGACCTCCGACTTTGACGACGACGTGATCGGCGATGACGAAGACGACGAAGACCTGGTAATCGCCGCTGAGGCAAATACCATGTCCACCAAGCTCGACCTCGCCCGTGCCTACATGGATATGGGCGACGAGGACGGCGCTCGCCAGATTCTCGAAGAGGTGGTTGCCGAAGGCAGCGACGAACAGAAGACCGAAGCCAGCGGGCTGCTGGAGCGCCTTGGCTGATCCATTCCCCGGCCTGTCGGCAGAGACCCTGCCGGCAGGCACTCGTATAGCCTGTCGGGTCGAATATAACGGCGCGAACTACAACGGCTGGCAAACACAACCCCATCTTGATGTCACCACGGTTCAGCAGGAGCTGGAACGCGGCCTGACCAGTGTTGCGGGCGAGCCCGTGCGCGTGCACTGTGCCGGCCGCACGGATACGGGCGTGCACGGGCATTGTCAGATCGTCCATTTTGATGCTCCTGTACCGCGCCCGCCCAAGTCCTGGGTGTTGGGGGCCAATGCCTCGATGGCGCGGGATGTCCGGGTGCACTGGGCGTTGCCGGTAGAGAAGGAGTTTCACGCGCGTTTCTCGGCGACGGCACGACGCTATCGCTACGTGATTGCCAATGCTCTGGTCCGGCCCGCCATGCTCGGCGGGCAGGTCACCTGGCAGCGTCGGCCGTTGGATGAGGCCATTATGCACAGCGAGGCCCAGGCATTGCTCGGCGAGCGTGATTTCTCGACATTTCGGGCCGCAGCGTGTCAGTCCACCACGCCGATGCGGAATATGATGGACATCAGTGTGTCGCGCCGCGGGCAGCTGGTGGTCATCGACCTCCAGGCGAATGCATTTCTCCACCACATGGTGCGCAATATCGCCGGTTCACTGATGGCCGTGGGCAGCGGGAGGCAGTCAGCCGGTTGGATCGCCGAGCTGATGGAGGGGCGGGATCGCACCGTGGCAGCTGACACTGCGCCGCCCGATGGTCTGTATCTGGTAGATGTGACATATCCTGGACACTTCGGTCTGCCTCAAACGCCCTATGGTCCGTTAATCCTAGGCGCGTAGCGGGTTTCACGTACAGACAGGGGGGTGGGGCATCTGCTATCATGTCCGTCTGTTTTTTTGCCGGTGTTCAGGTCCTGTTTTGTCTCGCACGCGTATCAAAATCTGCGGTATCACTCGGCCGGAGGATGCGCGTGTTGCTGTTGCCAGCGGCGCCGACGCCCTCGGTCTGGTTTTCTATGCTGAGAGCCCCAGGGGAGTGTCCCTTGAGCAGGCGCAAGCGGTGGCGCGCGAGGTTCCGCCTTTCGTCACCCTGGTGGGCCTGTTTGTAAACCACGACGCTGAATTTGTCGCTCGCTGCGCTGCCGAGTTGCCCCTGGGCTTGCTGCAGTTCCACGGTGACGAGTCACCGGCGTTCTGTCGCCAGTTTGAGCGGCCGTGGATAAAAGCTCTGCGTGTGCGCCCCGACTCAGATATTGCAGCCTATTGCGATGCCTGTGCCGGAGCGCTCGGGATATTACTCGACGCGTGGAAAGACGGCGTGCCCGGTGGTACCGGAGAGAGTTTTGACTGGGATCTGATAGGCAGTGGCCTGTCGTTGCCGGTGGTATTGGCAGGCGGTTTAAAGCCCGCCAATGTGGGACAGGCGATCACCACCGTACGTCCTTTTGCGGTCGATGTCAGTGGTGGCGTGGAAGCGGCGCCCGGCGAGAAAGACCCGGTCAAAATTCGTGAATTTATTGCGGCGGCCCAGGCTGCCGATCACATTGAGCAAACCTGAATGAGTAGTGATGCTGTTATGAATGACTTTGCCTCAGTACCGGACGGCGATGGCCGCTTCGGCGTGTACGGCGGCAAGTTCGTTGCCGAAACCCTGATGTCGGCGCTGGACGAGCTCGAAGCCCTTTACGAAAAGCTGAAAGACGACGATGCGTTTATCGCTGAGCTGGATGCGGACCTCGCCCATTACGTGGGCCGTCCCTCACCGCTTTACGAAGCCAGCCGGCTGTCTGACAAGGTCGGCGGCGCGCGCATCTGGCTGAAGCGAGAAGATCTCAACCATACTGGCGCCCACAAGGTGAACAATACGGTTGGTCAGGCACTGCTGGCCAAACACATGGGCAAAAAGCGTGTTATCGCAGAAACCGGTGCAGGTCAGCACGGTGTTGCGACGGCTACGATTGCAGCGCGCCTCGGGCTGGAATGCCAGGTGTTTATGGGTGAGGAAGATGTTCGTCGCCAGGCCCTGAATGTCTATCGCATGAAGCTATTGGGTGCTGAAGTGATTCCCGTGACCTCTGGCTCGCGCACGCTCAAGGACGCCATGAACGAAGCCATGCGCGACTGGGTGACCTATGTTGACGAAACATTTTATATTATCGGCACCGTGGCCGGTCCCCATCCTTATCCCATGCTGGTGCGTGACTTCCAGTGCGTCATCGGCCGCGAGGCGCGCGCCCAGTCGCTGGAACAGATTGGCCGCTTGCCCGATGCGCTGGTGGCCTGTGTGGGTGGTGGCTCGAATGCAATAGGCCTGTTCCATCCGTTCCTAGATGATAAAGACGTTGCAATATACGGTGTGGAAGCCGGTGGCCACGGTGTGGCCAGCCAGCAACACGCCGCGCCCCTGACCGCCGGCACCCCTGGCGTGCTGCACGGCAACCGCACTTACCTGATGCAGGATGCCGACGGCCAAATCATGCACACGCACTCGGTATCAGCGGGTCTGGATTACCCCGGCGTGGGCCCGGAGCACTCCTGGCTAAAGGATGTCGGTCGGGTTGAATACGTGGTGGCCGATGACGACGAGGCGCTGGAGGCGTTCCATGCGCTGACGCGTGTGGAAGGTATTATGCCGGCACTGGAAAGCAGTCACGCCATTGCCTATGCCACCAAGCTGGCTCGCGAGCTGGGGCCGGATAAACATATTGTGGTTAACCTGTCCGGTCGTGGTGACAAGGATATTCATACCGTCGCCCAGATCGACGGAATTGAATTTTAAGGAGAAGTTGTAGTGAGTCGTATTGCCGGTTGCTTTGCGCAACTTGCCGAGCAGGGGCGCAAAGCCGTTGTTCCCTATATTGTTGTCGGCGACCCTGGTCTCGAGGTCACGGTTGATGTCATGCACCAGCTCGTTGACAGCGGCGCAGACATTATCGAACTCGGGGTGCCGTTTTCTGACCCCATGTCTGAAGGCCCGGTGATTCAGCTTGCTCACGAGCGCGCGCTGGCAAACGGCGCGAACCTGCGCGATGCACTGGATACAGTGCGCGCGTTTCGCGAGACCAATCAGCACACACCGGTGCTGCTCATGGGCTATGCCAACCCGGTGGAACACATGGGTTACGCGAAATTTGCCGACGCCGCGCAGGCGGCGGGACTGGATGCACTGCTCACGGTTGATATCCCGCCGGAGGAGGTCGAGCAGGTTAACGCTGAATTACAGCGTGTGGGCATGAACAATATCTTTCTGGTTGCCCCGACGACCCCGGATGATCGCCTGCAACGTATCGTCGACCAGGCCAGCGGCTTCGTTTATTACGTCTCCCTGAAAGGCGTCACTGGCGCCGGCCATCTCGATATCGATAACGTCGCTGATCATGTCAGCCGTATTCGGGCGCGGACTTCACTGCCTGTCGCGGTGGGCTTTGGTATCAAGGACGCAGAGAGTGCAGCGGCCGTTGCCAGCGTCTCCGACGGCGTGGTGGTGGGCAGTGCCTTGATCCGCGCCATGGCGCAGGCAATCGATGACGGCGCCGATCATGCGGCAGCTGGTAAGCGAGCAGCTGAACTACTGGCAGAAATTCGCCGTGGAGTGGACAGCGTCGCTTCCTAGAGAGTTGTGTGGCCGGTTATAATGTGGCTTGAACCGTATTGGGGAGGCGTATGAGCTGGATTGACAAAATTCTGCCTTCAGGGGTAAGCAAGGGCGAGGGGCGCAAACGCTCCAGCGTGCCCGAGGGCCTCTGGAAAAAATGCGTCAAATGTGACGCGGTGTTGTATCGCCCGGACGTTGAGCGCAACAATGACGTCTGCCCCAAGTGCGACCACCATATGCGTATCGGCGCCCGCCGCCGTCTGGATATCTTTCTCGACCCGGAATGGAGCGAGGAGATTCTGACCGATATCGAACCGGTTGACCGCCTCAAATTCAAGGACAAGAAACGCTACCGCGACCGCCTGTCCGCCGCGCAAAAGAGCACTGGTGAAAAGGACGCCCTGATTGCCATGCAGGGCACACTGCGGGGCATGCCGGTGGTGGCGATTGCCTTTGAATTCAACTTCCATGGCGGCTCCATGGGATACGCGGTGGGTGAGAAATTTACCCGCGCTGCCCAGGTAGCGCTCGACGAGGGTATTCCGCTAGTGTGCTTCGCCGCCTCCGGTGGTGCCCGCATGCAGGAAGCGCTGATTTCGCTCATGCAAATGGCTAAAACCAGTGCTGTCATCGAGCGTATGAAGCTCGCCGGCGTGCCCTACATCTCCGTGATGACAGACCCGATTTACGGCGGAGTCTCCGCCTCGCTAGCCCTGCTGGGTGACATTAACGTCGCTGAGCCGGAGGCCCGTGCAGGTTTTGCCGGCCCTAACATTATCGAACAGACAATTCGTCAGAAGCTGCCCAAGGGTTTTCAGCGCAGCGAGTTCCTGCTGGAGCACGGCGCTATCGACATGATTGTGCACCGCACCGACATGCGCAACACCCTGGCGCGGCTGTTGGCCAAACTGGGCAATGTCGATCTCGATGAGCCGGAGCCCGTTGAAGCGTTTGTCGAATCAGAAACCCCGGAACCCCCCACAGAGGTCGCCGAACCGGCCGATGAATAAGTCCGCGCTGGAGGACTGGCTCCAGCACCTGGAATCTCTTCACCCTACAGCAATGGAGCTGGGCCTGGAGCGTGTGCGCTCGGTGGCCCAGACCCTTGAGTTGCTGGCGCCCGGTTGCCGGGTGATTACGGTCGCCGGTACCAATGGCAAGGGCTCTACCGTGGCGGTGCTGGAATCGCTGCTCACAGTGACCGGACATCGGCCGGGCTGCTTTACCTCGCCACACTTTCTGCGCTTCAACGAGCGGATTCGTGTGGCGGGCGAGGAAGTGGACGACGCTGACATTGTCGCTGCGTTTTCAGCCATTGAGCAGGCTCGGGGTGAAACGTCCCTGACCTATTTTGAGTTCGCTACCCTGGCCGCCCTGTGGGTGTTTCGCGCTCGGGAGGTGGATGTGGTGGTACTGGAGGTCGGGCTGGGAGGGCGGCTTGATTCCAGTAATGTCATCGATGCATCAGTGGCCGTGATTACCAGTATCGATCTGGATCATCAGGAATGGCTGGGGGACACCCGCGAAGACATCGGGCGGGAGAAGGCGGGTATCATGCGCGCCGGCAGGCCGGTCGTTATTGCTGACCCTGATCCCCCCGGCTCGCTGCGGCAGTGCGCAGCCGAGGTCGGTGCAGGTCCCGTATTGCAGGCAGGGCGCGACTTCAGCTGGGAGCGGCAGGACGGACGCTGGTCGGGGGCGATTACTGGCGCGGATGGCGAAGCTGTTGCCATCGCGGCCGCTGACGGCCCGTTGCTGGCCGCCAATATTTGTGGCGCCTTACAGGCAGCGACATGCCTGGGGGTTGCCTGGGCGCCCGATCAGCTCACCACAGTTCTTGAGAACGTGGTTGTCACCGGGCGGCGACAGCAGCTTGTGATGGCAGGGCGTCATTATCTGCTGGATGTGGCGCACAATCCCGCAGCTATTCATAAGATGCTGGAAATAGTTGACGCAAGTGCTTGTAATGGAAAGGTTATTGCTCTATTTTCGGCAATGAAAGACAAGCCCGTAGCGGACATGGTTGCGCTCTGTGACAAACGCTTTGACGCCTGGTTTGTCGCCGACCAACCCAATAATCCGCGCGCGGCGGCTGGCGAAGATATCGCCGCGGCTCTGCGCGAAGCGGGGCAGAGCATGATCAGTGTCAGCAAGAATCTCCGGCAGGCGTTTCGCCGGGCGCAGACGCTGATGGACGAAGGTGACCTGTTGGTGGTATTCGGCTCATTTTTTACCGTGACTGCGGTGGTGCCACTGCTGGACAAGGATCGCGCTAAACGCGAAGCCATATAACAATGAATGACGTACTCAAACAACGACTGGTCGGCGCCCTGATTCTGGTGGCGCTGGGCATTGTGTTCTGGCCCATTATTTTTGTGGATTCCGGACAGCGCGAGCGCGCTGAGGATGTGCGCATTCCACCGCGCCCGCAGGTTCAGACCACGCCGCTGGAGCCGCCTGATATGGCCGGCTTGCGCCCATCACCGGCCACTGAACGCGCCGCTGCTCCCGAGCCTGATACCGAGTGGCTGACGCTGGATCCTTCGGGAGTGCCTCCCGGTGTCAATGCTGGAGAGCCTATCGCCGACGATCAGTCCGCATCGGCGCCTGAGCCTGCACCTGAGCCCGAACCTCAGCCGAAGCCCGATCCAGAACCAGTGGCCAAACCCGTCGCTGAAGCCCCGAAAACGCGCTCTGAGCCCCCGGTGAAGCCCGCGCTGGACGCTGATGGCCTGCCTATTTCCTGGATTTTGCGTGTTGCCAGCCTGAGTAATGCCACCCGCGCCGAGGAGTTGCGCGCAGAGCTGGTGAGCATGGGGCACAAGGCCTACGTGAAGAAAGTGCCCAGCAACGGCAAGACTTTTTATCGTGTCTACATCGGCCCGAAAGTGGAAAAGGTCAACCTGGAGCGTATCCAGAGCGAGATTAACGCCCGCTTTGGGGTGACTACCATGATTACGCGGTACTACCCTTGAGACAAATTTACGCCTCCTCAGCACCGCGTGGCTTTGTTAGAATGCGCCGCGTAAGAGGGTGCTGATGATAGATCTGGCGCAATTTAATCAGGTCGACTGGCTGATTATCGTGGTGCTGACCATTTCGACGCTGCTGAGCTTGTGGCGCGGTTTTGTGCGCGAGGCTTTGTCGTTACTTGCCTGGGTTGCCGCCTTTATCATCGCGCACGGTTTTGTCGACCAGCTCGCCGCACAGATGAGTGGCCTGGTGGCCCATGATACCGGGCGCTATATCGTCGCCTACGCCATCCTGTTCGTCGCTACACTGGTGTTGTTCAATCTGGTGATTTATCTGGCGAGCAAACTGGTGGCAGTGGCGGGACTGTCGGTTCTTGACCGGGTTTTGGGTACCGTATTCGGATTTGCCCGGGGTGTGATCATCATCCTTGTGTTGGCCTATGTGGTGCAGCAATTGCTGCCGCCCGAGGACCAGCAGTGGGTTCAGCAGTCAGTGCTGATGCCCCATTTGAATATGCTTGCGGATTGGGTCCAGGCGGTGTTCGCTAACGTCGGCCCGGTTCCGCAAATGACAACCTGAGAAGTGAGGTAAGCGCAGGATGTGTGGCCTGGTAGGACTCGTAGCGAGTCACAACGTCGCCCCGGATATTTACGATGCCCTGACGGTGCTACAGCACCGCGGTCAGGATGCGGCCGGTATCATGACCTGCGAAGGCGGGCGTTTCAGTCTGCGCAAAAGTGAGGGCCTGGTGCGCGATGTATTTCGCCAGCATCACATGCAGCGCCTCGAAGGGCAGATCGGGATTGGCCACGTGCGCTATCCCACCGCTGGCAGCTCCGGCCCGGCCCTGGCTCAGCCTTTCTATGTGAATTCACCTTACGGTATTGCCCTTGCTCACAACGGTAACCTGACCAATACCGAGCAGTTGGCGCGCGAGCTGTTTCAGGATGACCTGCGTCATTTGAACACCGACTCGGACTCCGAGGTCCTTCTCAATGTATTCGCCCACGAACTCCAGACACTGGGCAAGTTGAGCCCGGAAGCCACGGATATCTTCAGTGCGGTTGAGTCGCTGCACAAGCGCTGCCGCGGCGGCTATGCTGTCGTCAGCCTGATCGTGAATTACGGTGTCGTCGGTTTTCGTGACCCGCTGGGAATTCGCCCGCTGGTGGTGGGGGAGCGCGAGGGCCCCGATGGCCGCAAAGAGCACATGATTGCCTCGGAGAGCGTGGCCCTGGACGTGCTGGGCTTTAACCTGCTCGGCGACGTTGCCCCCGGCGAAGCGGTATTCATCGATATGGACGGTCAGCTGCATCGCCGTCAGTGCGCGCAAGCGCCGCAACTCAAGCCCTGTATTTTTGAGCATGTGTATTTCGCCCGCCCCGATTCGCTGATGGATGGTATTTCGGTGTATAAAACCCGGATGCGTCAGGGTGCTGCACTGGCCGAGAAGATTAAACGCGAACGCCCCGATCTGGA
Organism: Halioglobus japonicus; assembly: GCF_001983995.1. Taxonomy (NCBI): domain Bacteria; kingdom Pseudomonadati; phylum Pseudomonadota; class Gammaproteobacteria; order Cellvibrionales; family Halieaceae; genus Halioglobus; species Halioglobus japonicus. Next base: position 2,351,136 of record NZ_CP019450.1, read on the forward strand.
AATCGATGTCATTATCCCGATTCCCGATACCAGTCGAATTGCAGCGCAGTCGATGGCCCATGAGCTGGGCATCAAATTCCGTGAAGGGTTCATGAAGAATCGCTATATCGGCCGCACATTCATCATGCCCGGCCAGAGTCAGCGCAAGAAGTCCGTGCGCCAGAAACTCAACCCGGTACCGTTGGAGTTTGAGGGAAAGAATGTGATGCTGGTGGACGATTCGATTGTGCGTGGCACCACGTGTCGCCAGATCATTGAAATGGCGCGCGACGCTGGGGCCAAGAATGTGTTTTTCGCCTCTGCCGCGCCACCGGTGCGTTATCCCAACGTGTACGGCATCGATATGCCCTCCGCCAGCGAGCTGATTGCCCACGACCGCACCGTGGATGAGGTCTGCGAGTTGATCGGCGCTGACTGGCTGGTGTACCAGGATCTCGATGACCTGGTGCGCTGTTCGGCCGACGGCAATCCCGATATCAGTGGTTTCGATTGTTCGGTATTCAGCGGTGAGTACGTTACCGGTGACGTCGACAAGGGTTATCTCGAGCGCATCGAGTCGCTGCGCAACGATGAGGCCCAGAGCATGAAGCGGGCGGCAGCAACCGAAGAAGGTGCCGTTGTGGGCATCCACAACAACGCGTGAGGCACCCACAATGACTGATAATTTTGACGACCCCCTGGCGGGCGCCGAGCTGGATACGCTGGCCGTGCGAGCGGGTATTGCACGCACCCACGAGGGCGAGCACTCCGAGCCAATTTTTTTGACCTCCAGCTACGTTTTCGACAGCGCCGCCGAGGCCGCAGCTCGTTTTGGTGGTGAGGAAGCGGGTAACGTCTACTCGCGCTATACTAATCCCACAGTTCGCACGTTTGAACAGCGCATAGCGGCTCTCGAAGGCGGTGAAGCTGCGGTAGGCACCGCCTCGGGAATGGCGGCGATACTGTCGACAGCGATGGCACTTCTCAAGGCGGGTGATCATGTTGTGTGTTCGCGCGACGTTTTCGGCACCACGACCAATCTGTTTGGCAAGTATCTGGCGAAGTTTGGCATTGAGACCAGCTTCGTGCCCTTGCTTGATACCGCAGCCTGGGAGGCGGCAATCCGCCCCGACACTGCGATGCTGTTCATGGAAACGCCTTCCAATCCGCTGTGTGAAGTGGCGGATCTGAACTACTTCTCGCAATTGGCGAAAGCGAATAATTGCCTGTTGGTCGTAGATAACTGTTTCTGCACTCCGGCACTGCAGCAGCCTATTGCCCTGGGTGCCGATATTGTCATGCACTCGGCCACCAAGTACCTGGATGGCCAGGGGCGTTGTGTTGGCGGCGCAGTGGTTGGACGAAGTGAGCATATGGCGGAGGTAGAGACATTTCTGCGTACCTGCGGCCCGACCATGAGTGCGTTTAACGCCTGGGTATTCCTGAAAGGATTGGAAACGCTGCGACTGCGTATGCAGGCACACTGCGATTCGGCCCTGACCCTGGCCCGCTGGCTGCGCGAGCAACCTGAAGTGGAACGCGTTTACTACGCCGGACTGGAAGATCACCCGGGCCACGCCCTGGCCCGACAGCAGCAGCGAGCCTTTGGCGGTGTGCTGTCATTCCAGGTGAAGGGCGGTCGCGAGCAGGCCTGGCAGTGTATCGACGGTACCCGCATTCTGTCGCTAACGGCTAACCTGGGTGACGCCAAAACCACCATAGTGCATCCGGCAACGACTACCCATGGGCGGCTTACCGACGAGCAGCGCGAGTTGGCAGGTATCGGCCAAAACCTGATTCGGGTCTCGGTGGGTCTGGAGGACGTGGCAGATATCCAGGCCGATTTGCGGCGGGGTTTTGACGCCATACTCGCATAACCCACAACGCGGAAAACAATAATGCATATTCAGGGAGTGATCGATAAGGCCGTTGCCGAAGTAGGGCAGGTGTTGCTGGGTAAGGAACCACAGATACGTCTCGCCCTGTGTTGCCTGTTTGCTCGAGGGCATTTGCTCCTCGAAGATCTTCCCGGCATGGGTAAAACCACACTGTCGCACGCCCTCGCGGATGTGTTGGGCCTGTCCTGGAAGCGGGTACAGTTCACCAGTGACCTACTGCCAGCGGACATCCTCGGTGTGTCGGTTTATAACCGCGACGATGCGTCGTTCAGCTTCCATCCTGGGCCGGTCTTTACCCAGTTACTGCTGGCCGACGAAATCAACCGCACCACGCCGCGCACCCAGAGTGCACTGCTCGAAGCGATGGCAGAGGGGCAGGTGACTGTCGAGGGCGAAACCCGTCCCTTGCCCGAACCGTTTTTCGTGATTGCCACCCAGAACCCCATTCATCAATCCGGTACCTATCCGCTGCCTGAATCCCAGCTCGACCGCTTTCTTATGCGTCTGGAGTTGGGCTATCCCCATCCGCAAGCGGAGCGGGAGATGTTTCAGCGCAATGCGGCCGAGGTACAGTCGCTGACCCAGGTTGTGAGCCCCGAGCAGCTCACGGCGATTCGTGAGGCTGTGGCCAATGTGCACGCATCGGATAATCTGCTCGACTACCTGCAACGCCTGTTGGCCTACACCCGTCAGAGCCCTGAGTTCGAAGTAGGCTTGTCGCCTCGCGGTGGCCTGGCATTGCTCGACAGTGCGCGCACCTGGGCGGTCATGCACGATCGAGGCCATGTGGTGCCGGAAGATCTGCAAATGGTGCTGCCCGCAGTCGCCGGTCACCGGCTGGTGCCCAGTGGCGATTACGCCGGTGACGGCGCGGCGCTGGTGGATCTCATGCTGCGCAACGTCGACGTTATCCGCAACTGATTCCGCCCATGGCCGGCGCAGCGGGAACAGGCTCTAATCCAGATATTCGCGCCCGCCTGCGGCAGCGTTTCCGGGAGTGGATTAATCGGCGGATTCCGCCGTCAAGATCTGTGGTCCTGGACCAGAAGCGCCTGTTTATTTTTCCGTCCGGAGTCGGGTTCTTCTTTGGTCTTTGCCTGTTGGTCATGCTGCTGGCGGCGATTAACTTTCAGAACAACCTCAGCTATGGCCTGACTTTTCTGCTCGCGACCCTGTTTGTGTTGGCTGTCCTGCATACGTTTGCGAATCTGTCCGGGTTGGAGATACAGGCAATACGCGCCAGGCCCGCCTTCCCAGGGCAGCAAACTGAATTCGAGTTACGTGTGTCGCGCACCAAGAAACGCGAATACTTCGGCGTATTTTTCCGCTTTGAACAGGGGTCGAGTGCGCGCCTGAATCTGGTGGACGAAGACAGCGGTAGCATCCACCTGATGGCTCCGGTGGAGAAACGCGGATGGCATCACCCTGGCAGATTGCGTATCGAGTCGACCTATCCACTAGGCCTGGTGCGTTGTTGGACCTGGATTGATCTCGATTTACATGCGCTTGTCTACCCTCGGCCGCTGCCCAGTGCCGAACTGCCTGGCCTGGCCAAAGATCAGCCGGACGGTGCAGCTATGCCGGTGGCAGGGTCCGATGACTTCTTCGGTTTTCGCGACTATCGGGAAGGCGATTCATTGCGGCAAATCCACTGGAAAGGCCTGGCACGCGGCGGCAAGGTGCAGACCAAGCAATACACGGCCTATGCCGATCGCAGTGTGTGGTTGGACTGGGAGATGTTCCCCGGCCTCGGCACAGAGCAGCGTTTGTCCCACCTGTGCTACTGGGCGCTGGAATTTGATCGGCAGGGGCAGGAGTATGGCCTGCGTCTCCCGGACCTTAACATTGCGCCGGACGTCGGTGAACGTCACCGCGAACGTATTCTGCAGGCGCTGGCGCTGTATGGTATCGAGGGTGGCCCCTCGTGAAGCTCGAGCAACAGATTCCGCGCAATGCGTTGGTATGGATTGTACTGGCGCTGTTTCTGCTGGTAGCGCCCCACGTGCAGCGTGTTCCCATCTGGGTGGTGCTGGTGTTTGTGGCGGCAGCCGGCTGGCGCATTATGGTGTATCGCGGTGTGTGGTCGTTCCCTCGCTGGCCAGTCAAGCTGGGGCTGATTCTGGCTGCTTTTGCGGGCATTTTATTCAGTTTCCGCACCATCGTTGGCCTAGAACCGACGGTGGCGCTGTTGCTCACTGCGTTTGCGCTCAAGCTGCTGGAGTTGTCAGAGCGCAAAGATGCGTATGTGCTCTTGTTCCTGGGCTACTTTGTGATTTTGACGGTGTTCCTGTTCAGCCAGGACATCCTGGTGGTCCTGCTCTGCCTGTCTAACACCGTGGTGGTGACCGCCGCGCTGGTCGCACTGCACAGGCCGGGGGAAGATCGCTTTACGTTCCGTCCCCTGCGGCTGTCGACGGTGATGCTGGCGCAATCCATTCCGCTGATGCTGGTGCTGTTTTTCCTTTTTCCCCGCATAGGGCCTCTGTGGACCGTACCCATTAAGAGCCAGGCCGCGCGCACGGGGATGTCGGATTTTATGAAGCCGGGGGATGTGTCGCGCCTGAGCCGCTCCGGGGACGTGGCATTCCGGGTGCAGTTTGAGGGCGACGTGCCTGCACAGGATCAATTGTACTGGCGCGGTATTGTCATGAGCCGGCTGCGCGGCGGTGCCTGGAGCAGTCTCAGTCACTTTGCGGCGCCGCCGGATGAGCGCAAACCGGTCGAGCCGGAACTTGTCGGTGACTCACTGCGTTACTCGATTATCATGGAGCCCACCCAGCAGCATTGGGTGTACAGCCTGCGCTATGGTCGTTCGAACGACAGTGGCATTGTGAACGCGGCGGACTATCGATTGTTCCGCATGACAGAGATCGAGGACGACTACTTCTACGAAGTGCAGACCTGGCCCGATGCACAGCTTGAGCCGACTCTATCCGAGTGGCGCAGAGAGGTCGAACTGCGTCTGCCCGGCGACAACAATCCGCGCATGCGGGCACTCGCCAGGGAGATGGCCAGTGCTTCCGGTGGTAGTCGTGAAATTGTCGACCAGGCATTGGCGCTGTTTGCCAATGAGCCCTTTGGGTACACATTAAGCCCGCCGCTGTTGCCTGAGCAGGATTCTATCGACGCGTTCTTGTTCGGTACCCGCTCGGGTTTTTGTGAACACTATGCCTCTGCCTTTGTGCACCTGATGCGCGCGGCGGGTGTGCCGGCGCGGGTCGTGGCCGGCTATCAGGGCGGCGAGATCAATCCGGTTAATGGCACTGTTATTGTCCACCAGTTTGACGCCCATGCCTGGGCGGAAGTCTGGCATGAGGGCGAGGGCTGGGTGCGGGTGGATCCGACAGCTGCTGTATCCCCCGAGCGTATCGAGCTTGGGCTCGAGGAGGCGCTGTCGGGCGAGGGGTCTTTTCTTGCTGATTCACCGCTGTCGCCGCTGCGGTTTCGCGGGGTGAACTGGGTAAACCAGTTGCGCCTGCGCTACGACGCGATTACCTACCGCTGGCAGAGCTGGGTGACCGGCTTCGACAGTGATCGGCAGTACCAGTTACTGAGCAACTGGTTTGGCGAATTCAGCGCACAGAAGTTCGCGCTGGTGCTGCTCGGGGCCGGTGTGCTGGTGTTTGCGCCGGTGGTGATTACCCTGATGTTGCAACGCAAAACCGTGCAACAGCGCGAAATGGACAGGCTATACCTCAAGTTCTGTGAGCGCCTGGCCAGAATGGGTGTGGAGCGCGGTGCCGGAGAAGGGCCGGATCAGTATGCGCGACGGGCATCGGCGCAGTTGCCGCGGTTGGCCGAGCAGATTGGCGAGGTGAACAGAGTGTATCAGGCGCTGGCCTATGCACCGGCCGCACAAGAGGCGCGCGGGCTGCAGCAACTGGCGAGCGCCATTAAGCGAGTGAATTGATGATTAGAGATGTCAGTCATGCCGACGCAGCCGCTTTGGCCGCGATCTACAACCACTATATTGAGAACACAGTAGCGACGTTCGAAGAGGATGCCCTGACGGAAGCGGCGTTCGTTCAGCGTATTGACGCTGTGCTTGACGCCGGGTTTCCCTGGTTGGTGCTGGAGGAGGGCGGCGAGCTGCTTGGCTACGCCTATGCGGCGCGTTTCAAGGAGCGTGTTGCCTATCGGTATTCAGTGGAGAGCACGGTATATCTCAAACCCGGTGTCACAGGCGGCGGGCGAGGCACGGCGCTCTATGAGGCGCTCTTTGCGCGCCTGCAGCCGTTAGGTATCCATGCGGTTATCGGTGGCATTACCCTGCCAAACCCTGCCAGCGTGGCCTTGCATGAAAAGCTCGGCATGGAGCAGGTAGCCCACTTTCCGGAAGTGGGCTTTAAGCAGGGGAAGTGGCTGGACGTCGGTTACTGGCAGCTAAACTTTGAGAGTACGTAACCGCTGCGGGGCGAAAAATTCCCGGCCAAGACTTGCTGGTAGGTCTGGGCGATAGCCTCGCGACCTTCGCTGGCATCAATCTCCATCCAGCCGCCGGCGAATTCACAGAAGGCCTGCCATTGGTCTGCCAGGTGTTGCGCAAAGCGCTCGCCACCCCATTCGCTAATCCGTTTCTCAGCCTGGTGGGGCGCAAAAAACATCACCGGATCCGGGCCCGGCATATCCGGGCCTGCGCCAGCGCGTTGGTCCCAATGGGACGCACCCACCAGGCAGGAGTAGCGCAGCGAATCTCCCAGTTGTTCATGGAGAGTACGCAACAGCGTGCCGTCGCCGGCAAAGTCTACAATGGCGCTGGGGGTCTGGTTGCCCAGTGTCGCCGCCTCGTCGTAGGTAACTACCCGGTCGTAACAGTCAAGGGATTCCACAAACGCTTTATTACGCGCTGAGGTGAGCCCGACAATGGCATAGTCTGCATCGCGGTTCGCGCGGTTGTGCTGTAAACAGAAGGCCATGCCGATCGCCGTTTTGCTCGACGCGCTGGTCAGGTGCAGTTCGCGGGCGCCAAACATGGCCTGGTCGGCAAAGAAATCATCCAGCAGGAAGGACGTCGTAAACAGCGGGCGCAGGAGCATTTGCACTGCTTCCCTGTCTGCGTCGTACAGCGCGTCACTGGACGTACGCAGGTACTGGTTATAAATCACTGGCAGGCTGCGGCGATGTTCTGCGTTGTCGGTGAAACTGGTGTCGGACACCTGGGCTGGCTCCACCAGCAGGTGCGAGGCCAGCGGGTAGAAGCCGTAGAACCGTTCCCCAACCTCTATGCCGTCGCAGTTGGAGGCGACCACGTCCGCGAAGCCCCATACCGGCACAATGCCGCTGCCGACTGGTGCAGGAAAAAACTCCCAGTACTGCAGGGCGTCGCCGAACGCCGCATAAGTAATGTTATTCGCGGTGAGGGCGAAGTTGTCGATGGCGAGCAGTACCTGGCCATCGGCAGGGCTGGGGAGCGCCTCGCTGTGCCATTGCACATCGTCCAGTTGGTCGCGGTTAATCAGCAAGCGTTGGCGCTCATTCATGGTGTTTACTCTACGTTAAAAGTCAGGCCGGCGTGTGCGACGAGGCGGGTGATGAGTTTATCACCGAGGGCGGAGGCTGGTGTCCACATGCCACCAGCGGTTTCGACATTGTCGAGCGCCAGGGTCAGGGCTGCCTCGGAAATCATTCGCGAGGTGGAGCCATAGCCGGGGTCGCGATCACCGGTGACCGAGACCTTGACTGTGTCGCCTGCGTCATTTTCACCGACGAACAACAGATCGAAATTGCCCGCCACCTGTTCTTCGCGGCTGGGGCCCTCGCCGGGCTGGGGTGTATCTCCCTTGCCAGTGAGGGAAGGAACGGCCATGGCATTGGCGATCTTCTCGCCTTTCTCACCCGGGCCGGTCAACAGCATTTCTGAATAGGTGAAGTCCTCGCCGTAGCTGTAGCCCTGCACGAAGTTCGACCGGTGTACGTTGGGAATGTTGATCACCGCCATGACGAACGGCGCTGCCCAACTACCGAGGCCCTCGTCGTAGCTGGGCTTGTGGCTGGAGGGCTGCTTGGGGCCATCAAATCCGGGATTCGCGAGGCCATAAGGGTTTTTGAGCAACGCACCCACGGCGGGATCTTTCATGGCTGCACCCATGGTGGCTTGCATGCTCGCTACCGTGCCGCCCGAAGCGCCGCCGTTCATGGCGCGGACACGACCGCGCACGTGGGGCAGGGGCTTGCCCAATTGCGCGGCGGCCTGCTGTTGCAGGAAGTGTACGCCGAGATCCGAGGGGATAGAGTCAAAGCCGCAGGAGAATACGATGCGTGCTCCAGAGGCCTGGGCTGCTGCCTGGTGTTGATCGATCATCTCACGCATCCAGTTGGGTTCGCCGCAGAGATCGACGTAGTCTGTGCCGTTGCTTGCACAGGCCTGCACTAACTGTGAGCCGTACATCTGGTAGGGGCCCACGGAAGTGAGAATGACTTTGGTGCGCGCCGCCAGGGCATTCATGGCGTCCTGGTCTGCGGAGTCGGCGGCGATGACGGGTACGTCGGTGGGCAGGCCAGACTCAGCGACGACTGCGGCAATCTTGTCGGCGCTCCGTCCTGCTAGAGCCCAGCGTAGACCGGTTTCCTCAGCCGCTCGTGTGGCCATGTATTCAGCGATGAGTTGGCCGGTAAAACCGCTGGCGCCATAGATGATGACGTCAAATTCTCGATTGTCTTTCATGGAGATCAGGATCCTGTTGATGCCAGCGCGAGGCCGGCCTGAATGAGCAGGGCGATAGTGGCTATCAGCCCCAGAAAAAAGAAGTGCGTACGCGGGCTTGGATTCTTCTCCGTGGCGATCCCGTAGTAGAGCGCCATATGGCTGATACGGGCAAGCGCGTACACCCAGACCCAGATGCCGACCCAGTTCGCGCCTGCGCCGGCGACAATCGCCAGTAAGGCAGCGCCGAGCAGGGCGGGCGTATTATCGACGGAGTTGGCAAAGGTGCGGTTGGCGCGAAATACAAATGACGCGTGGCTCAGGGCGCTATCCATTTTGCCGGGAACAGCGCCGGATTGTTTGGCTTTACTGATAGCCGCCACCATCATTTGGATGACCAGGGTGACAACGACAACAAGCAGGCCCAACAGGGCCAGGTGGTAGGTCTCGGCAATGGGCATGAGAGCGCACTCTGGGTGAATGTGGTGCGATAATAAAAGAGCGAGCGCTCGCTCGTCAACAGGTTTTCCGGTATAGTCGCCCGGTATTACAAGGATGAAGGGAGCTATCCGCCGATGCAGGCAGACCGTTCAAAGGCCGGCGACTGGCCTAACCATCAAAGCTACGAGGCGTTCAGAGCCACGCTGCCGCTGAACGAAGAGAATGTTTACCAGTATTTCTTTAAAGCGAATTGTGACCGGATCAAGGTGCGCAGTGAGACCCAGGCGCTGCCCAAGCTGAAGCTCATCGTGGAGGCGATCTTTGAGATGTCGGCCAACCGCGGTTTTCACGCCATGTCCACCCGCGACCTGTGCGACGCCACGGGGATTAGCATGGGCGGCATATACAACTACATCGGCAGTAAGGATCAGTTCTCTTCCATGCTCATCGAGTTTGTGGGGCAGACCTTTACCGAGGTTAACCGCGCGTTGCTGCCGCCAGAGGAGGCGCGTCACGCGCGTCTGGAGGCCCATGTCCGGGCACAGATTTTCATGACCGAATTGTTCCGCCCCTGGTACTTCTTCGTGTTTATGGAGACCAAGAACGCGCCGGTAGAGCAAAAAGGGCAGGTCAAGGAAGTAGAGCAGGTGTTGGTGGAATCACTGGCCTCCATGATTGAAGCGGGTGTGAAGGCGGGCGATTACGATTGCGCATCGCCGCGACTGGTGGCGGCCATGGTGCTGGCGGTGGTGGATGACTGGTACCTGAAGCCCTGGTACTTCCGCAGTGCCGGCACGGATGTGACGGCCTTTGCAGATTATGTCATAGATGCGTTGAATCGCTTGATAGGACACAGGGGATAGAGGCATACCACTGAACTCGCAACTCCCGTGTATTGGCCTGGAGGTCCACGAGTGAACTACATCAAACCACTATCGGTGTTTTTGTTGGGCTGGCTTTTGCTCCTCATGACTCCGCCGTTATCTTCCATCGCCTGGGTGAGTGGATTGGCTCAGCTGGCACTATTCATTCTCGTGGTGTGCATACCTGCCTGGCGTACGGGGCGAATCTCTTATGTAGATATCGGCTGGCCCTGGGGGCTGGTAGTTATTGGCGTGATCGTGCTGGCGATGAGTGAGCACCTGAATATCCGTACTCTGGCTGTCAGCGCGATCTATCTGTTTATCGGTTTGCGTATGGGTGTTACCGCATTGCGCATGTGGCGCGACGGCCACATCGATGTTGAATTGCCGCGCTACAAATACCAGCAACGCCGCTGGGAGAAGGCTGGCATTACTAACATTCCACTGAACCGGCAGGTGGAAGTGCTGGTGCAGGCGCTGGCGAATGCCTCCTTCCTGGCATTACCTGCATTTGTCATGTGGCTGAATCCCGATCCGGCGATCCATCCACTTGAGTGGGTTGCGTTGCTGCTGTGGATAGCTGCGTTTGCCATGGAGAGCGTGGCGGATATGCAGAAAAAGGCCTTCATCAAACGCACCCAGGCATCAGGGGACAACCTCGCTGTCTGTAACGTGGGCCTCTGGCGCTATAGCCGCCACCCCAACTACTTTGCGGAATGGATGGTGTGGAATGCTCTGATGCTGGCGGCGCTGTCGTCCTGGTGGGCGCTGTATGGTGAGTTGGATATGGTGATCTGGGTATTGCTGGGATCGGGGCTGATGTTCACCTCCCGATGTATGTACGTCACGCTCGTGCACTATACCGGTGCCAAGCCTGCTGAGTATTACTCGGTGCAGAAGCGGCCAGGTTACGCCGCCTATCAGCTGCAGACCAATCAGTTCTTCCCCGGGCCAAGTCGCGCCGGCGGTGGCGTTGAGGCGGGCCCCGCGTGATCTCGCAGAGGACAGTCAACACTCGTTAAATGGCGCTAGAATAGGGTCAAAATAACATGTGACCCACTGTGCTCCGAGGGCAAAGATTGACACTGGAGTTCATTTTGAAGCGTCATTTTTCCCGTCTTGTGGGCATAGGCTCGCTGCCATGCCTGGCCGCCGCCTCCGGAATGGCTTCGGCCGATACTCAATTCGTCGACCCCGCAAATACCTGTGGTGGCAATGCCAACTGCCATGTGGACATTCAATCGGCGGTGATCGCCGTTTCGCTGCCTGCAGATATCCGCATTTATCCAGGTACCTATAATGAGTTGATTGACCTGGATTTAATGAATGGCGGCACCCCGGGGGCAATTAGCTTCCAGGCGCTGGACGGTGCGGGTAATCCTGCTGTGGGTACCGTGACGAAAGGGTGGGACCGATCAAGCCATTGCGGGCAGTCCTATTACCGGCGACTTCTCCGCGGCCGGCCTGATAGTGCAGGCGCCGGGTGACGGGGGCATCGATATCAGCATCGAGGGCGATGTTACGTTAACGGACATCATCGCAAATGACACGGATGGTCACGGTATCCTGGTGGAATTGTTGGGCAACGGTTCCGATTTTATGGGTGAACGCCTGACTGCCAACAACAATGGTGAAAACAATATCGAGGCGTCCCCCGAGCAGATTGTTGGCGGCAGAGCCCACAACATCACCCTGCGAAATTCCAGCGCGGATGGTAACGACAGCGGTGCAGGTATTCGCCTTGGCTTTGATCAGGAAACAAGCGAGAACGTTACCGTCAACATTACTATTGATAATGTCACCGTCAGTAATAGTGAGGGGGATGGCTTGCTGATGCGAGCGACCAATGGCATCGCTCGGGTATCTAACGTCACTGCGTCCGACAACGGCAGTGATGGTATTGATATTGAAGACGCCAATGAGGCATACGTCACTGGTGTTCGCGCCCAAGATAATGATCAGTCTCCTTCTGATGACAGTGGCCTGGAGATTGATGGTCGTTTTGTTGTCGAGAGTAATAACTCGGTCTTCAGCGGTCATCCGGATGGTCCCGGTATCGAACTGGATGGATGGGGTGGCGGAGATCTGCCCGAGAAAGCCGCGCGCATGGTGATCTGGGGTGTCGAGGTGAGTGGCAATGGCGTGGGGATGCGTTTTGACTCGGGTGATGCCGTGTCGGAAATGTTTGTGTCCTCATCCAATATTTTCGGTAACACCACTGCGGGCATACAAATAGACGCGCTTGACGAAGATCTGCAGGACGGCCTGGTTGTCGACGCCAAGGGTAACTGGTGGGGCAATGCTTCCGGCCCGACGCACCCGAGCAAAAATCCTGATGGTACGGGTGATGCCGCGGCCGATGCGAGCAATGTGATCGATAGCTCCTCCGGCGATATTCTGTTGTCCGGCTCCCTCAGTGCGCCGATTCGCAACCTGGCGGGTGCGGTACGACCTGATTTGCCGACGCCGGTGCCAGCACTGCCTCTTGGTCTGCTTTGGCTGAGTGTTCTGGCCTTGGCCGGGGTGGGCGCGCGGAGATTGCGTCGCTAGCGTTAGCTTTCCGTCTCACTTTTATACAGCACAAAAAAAGGCCCGCTTCGCAAGAAGCGGGCCTTTTTGTTGCTCAACAGAGCGTGAGGGCGATTAGCCGTTCACGATCTTGATCGGCGCTGCCTCGACTGTGAGCTCTTCCTTGGGCGGCTCGAAGTCGGTCAGGTTAATGCCATTAACGGCTGCCTTGTACTCTTCGATGGTTGGCGTACGGCCGAGCACGGTGGAGAGCACGACGACCGGGGTAGAGGAGAGCAGCGACTCACCTTTCTTCTCGTCGCTGTCTTCTACCACACGACCCTGGAACAGGCGAGTGGAGGTGGCCATCACGGTGTCACCTTTCTCTGCCTTCTCCTGGTTACCCATGCACAGGTTGCATCCCGGGCGTTCCAGGTACATGACGTTGTCGTACTTGGTGCGGGCGTCCTGCTTGGGATTGTCGTCGTCGAACTGGAAGCCAGCGTATTTAGAAAGAATGTCCCAGTCGCCTTCGGCCTTGAGCTCGTCAACAATGTTGTAGGTCGGCGGTGCGATTACCAGCGGTGCTTTGAACTCGACGCTGCCGTTGGCGGCTTCGATGTTGCGCAGCATCTGGGCGATGATCTGCATGTCGCCTTTGTGCACCATGCAGGAACCCACAAAGCCGAGGTCTACCTTGGTGTTGCCGCCGTAATAGGAGATCGGACGAATGGTGTCGTGCGTGTAGCGCTTGGACACGTCTTCGTTGTTTACGTCCGGGTCGGCAATCATGGGCTCGTCGATGACGTCCAGGTCGACCACGACTTCGGCGTAGTATTCGGCGCTATTGTCAGGTGCCAGCGGCGGTACGTCGCCACTCTGGATTTCGGCAATGCGCTTTTCGGCGAGCTTGACCAGGCCGGCGAGGGTCTGTGCAGCGTTATCCATACCCTTGTCGATCATGATCTGGATACGGCCCTTGGCGATCTCCAGGGACTCAACCAGGGTCTCATCGTTGGAAATACAGATAGAGGCCTTGGCCTTCATCTCTGCGGTCCAGTCGGTAAAGGTAAAGGCCTGGTCGGACAACAGGGTACCGATGTGAACTTCGATTACACGGCCCTGGAAGACGTTTTCGCCGAACTGCTTCAGCATCTGCGCCTGGGTGGCGTGTACCACGTCACGGAAGTCCATGTATTCCTTCATGTGGCCTTTGAAGGTCACTTTGACGGACTCAGGGATCGGCATGGTGGCTTCACCTGTCGCCAATGCCAGAGCCACGGTGCCGGAGTCGGCGCCGAAGGCAACGCCTTTGGACATACGGGTGTGCGAGTCACCGCCGATGATGATGGCGCGATCGTCAATGGTCAGGTCGTTCAGAACCTTGTGGATCACGTCGGTCATGGCGTGGTAAACGCCCTTGGGATCGCGTGCAGTGATCAGGCCGAACTTGTTCATAAAGGCCATCAGGCGGGGGATGTTGGCCTGGGCTTTCTTGTCCCATACAGAGGCGGTGTGACAGCCGGACTGGTAGGCGCCATCAACGCTGGGTGAGATCACGGTGGCCGCCATCGCTTCCAGTTCCTGGGAAGTCATCAGGCCGGTGGTGTCCTGGGAACCGACGATGTTCACTTTGACGCGCACGTCAGAGCCGGCGTGCAGCGGGTCAGTAGCGGTGACGCCAACAGCGTTGCGGTTGAAGATTTTCTCAACGGCAGTGAGGCCCTGGCCTTCGTGGCAGATTTCCTTGGAGGGGGCGAAGACTGCGGGAGCTTCAACACCCAGAGCCTCGGCGGCGAAGTTCTGCAGCTTCTTGCCGAAAACTACGGCGTAGGAACCGCCGGCTTTCATGAACTCGACTTTCTGCGGCGTGAACGCGGCAGATACGTCGACCAGTTCCTGGTCGCCGTTGTAGAGCTTTTTCTCTTTGGTGTTAATGGTCAGCACCGTGCCGGTTTCAACGGAGTAGGCCTGCTCGAGTACCGCGTCGCCGTTCTCGTCGGTCACAGTGTTGCCGTCGGCGTCGGTCTTCTTCACCCAGTTTTTGAGGTCCAGACCGATACCCCCGGTCACGCCAACGGTCGTCAGGAAGATGGGTGAAATGCCATTGGTACCGGCAACCACTGGAGCAATGTTCACAAAGGGTACGTAGGGGCTGGCCTGCTTGCCGGCCCACAGGGCGACGTTGTTCACGCCGGACATGCGCGAGGAACCCACGCCCATGGTGCCTTTCTCGGCGATCAGCATTACCTTGGCGTAGGGGTGCTTGGCCTGCAGGTCCTTGATCTCTGCCTGCGCTTCGGGGGTGATCATGCACTGGCCGTGCAGTTCACGGTCAGAGCGCGAGTGCGCCTGGTTGCCGGGGGAGAGCAGGTCGGTGGAGATATCACCTTCGGCAGCGATGTAGGTAACCACATCGATCTTCTCATCGATGTCAGGCAGCTTGGTGAAGAACTCCGCCGCGGCGTAGCTTTCGAGAATGTCTTTGGCGATGGCGTTACCATCTTTGTAGGCCGCTTCCAGACGGTCGGTGTCTGCTTCGTACAGGAAGACCTGGGTCTTCAGGACTTCAGCTGCTGGCTTGTTGACGGTGTCGTCGCCGGACAGGGCCAGGTCGAGCAGGACTTCAACAGAAGGACCGCCCTTCATGTGTGACAGCAGTTCGAAGGCGAACTCGGGAGTGATTTCTGCAACGTCTGCTTCGCCCAGGATGATTTCCTTGAGGAACTTGGCCTTTACGCCAGCGGCGCTGGTGGTGCCGGGCAGGGTGTTGTAGATAAAGAAGTTCAGGGACGCTTCGCGATGTTCATTGCCAGTGTCCTTGATCTGGGCGATGATCTCAGACAGCAGGTCAGTGCTGTCGATCGGTTTCGGGTGCAGGCCCAGTTCGTTTTTCCGGGTTTCGATTTCTGCCAGATATTCAGAATACAAACTCATGGTGTAGAGCTCCTCTATCGGGTGGTGACAGCCGCGTGCCTGGGGGTAGGGGCAGACGGCCACTGTGGAGTAAAAATCGGCGCGAAGTATATAACAGAGGGCATATAATTTAAATGAATCAGGTTCTATATCGTGCATTCACCAAGGTGATACCGTACACTCGCCGCCCTGTAGAGTAGTCGTTTCCGTCCATGTTGCAGCCCCCCGTTAAAACCCCCTGTATTGGAGTCTGTTCCACCGGCATTGGTGACAGTGTGTGCCGCGGTTGCAAGCGCTTCAGCCACGAAGTGATTCACTGGAACAGTTACTCCCAGGACCAGAAGCGTATTGTCGATGAGCGCCTTGCTGACTTTCTGTCCCAGTGTGTCAGCAATAAGTTACAGGTTACTGACAAGGCGCTGCTCAAATGGCAGCTCGAGGTGCAGAATGTGCGATTCACTGAGCACCATGACGAATACTGCTGGCTGTTCAGTCTGCTGAAAGCCGGCGCCGGGCAGATCGAGACTCCGCAGGATTTCGGCTTCGAGGTGAACCTGCCCTGGCGCGAGACCCCGCTGCCAGTGCTGCGCGACCAGATCGACGCCGAATTCCTGCTACTCTCCCAGGCCCACTACGACCGCTACATCGCGGTCCCCGACTTATTTGGAGGGTCAGGCCGCTAACGCCTCCGAAAACCCTGGGGTCAGGTCTCATTTTTCTCAGACAACTTAGAAAAATGAGACCTGACCCCAGGGTTGTCTGAGAAAAATGAGACCTGACCCCAAGGTGTTTGGATGAGCAAAACGGTTGATATCAGTCATATTCTCGAGTTTCTGGCGTGTCCTACGCCCCGGGCGTGGGTGGAGTGGGCGCTGGAGAATCCTGAGATTATGTTGGTGGACCACGCCAACTGTGAGAAGAAGGCGGCGGGTACGGCGCTGAACCTCATGTATCGGTATGTGGACAATCATAAGTTGCTGAACAAGCTGTCGCGGCTGGCGCGGGAAGAGCTGCGCCACTTTGAGCAGGTGATTGCCATTATGAAGAAGCGGGGCGTTGACTATCCGCAGATATCTGCCGCTCGCTATGCCGGGTCACTGCGCAAGCACGTGCGCGGTAATGAACCAGGGCGGCTGGTGGATACCCTGTTGGTGGGAGCCATTATTGAGGCGCGCTCCTGCGAGCGTTTTGCCTGTATTGCGGCCGAGCTCGATGAGGAGTTGGGGAGTTTTTATACCTCACTGCTGAAGTCGGAGTCGCGCCACTTTACCGACTACCTAAAGCTGGCCGAGGAGGCCTCTTCTGCGGAAGAGGTGGCTGAGCGCCTCGACGTGTTGCTGGCTGCTGAGCGAGAGTTGGTCGAGTCAGTGGATGAGGAATTTCGCTTTCACAGCGGGGTGCCTGCTTAGCTACTTATAGCTTTAATATGTGGCTATAAATTATTGATTAATATCGAAATCAATAAGTTCAATTGAGTCTAATCTGGCGTCTATGTACCAGCCCGACGCTTCCCAGTCCCCCAGTACAATACGCTCGCCGTTCGCCACCTGATGGCGTGCGGGGCGGTGTGTATGGCCGTGTATCAGTCGGCTGACGCCGGCCTCAACCATGATCTTGTCCACCTCGATCGGGGTGACATCCATAATGTCCTCGGCCTTGTTGGAATTGCCTTCGCTGCTGGCAGCGCGGATATGCGCGGCGATCGCGCGGCGCTCGTCCAGGGGCTTGGACAGGATTTCGTCCCGCCAGGCCGGGCTGCGTGCCATGGCGCGAAACTGCATGTATTCCTCATCCAGGGTGCACAGGCTGTCGCCGTGCATGAGCAGGGTGGGGGTGCCATAAAGTTCAATCAGGGTGGGGTCGGGCAATAACTGGCCGCCACAGGCGTTGGCGAAGTCGTCGCCGAGCAGGAAGTCGCGATTGCCGTGTATGAAATACAGTGAGGGCCCGGCCTTGGTAAAGGCCTGGAAGCGGTCGCGCATCTCGGCGACCAGGGGGGCGTCATCGTCGTCACCGACCCAGACTTCGAACAAGTCGCCGAGAATATAGAGCGCGTCGCAGTCGGTGTTGTGGTCGAGGAACGCCGCCAGGGCCCGAATGACATCGGGCCTGGCAGGGTCCAGGTGTAAGTCAGATATGAAGAGCGTGCGCTGCACTTAGCCTTCAACAACTTCCACGGATTCAATGATGACCGGATCAACCGGCACATCCTGGTGGCCGCCGGCGGAACCGGTGGGTACGGCGCGGATCTTGTCCAGCACCTCGGAGCCTTCAGTGATCTTGCCAAATACGGCATAGCCCCAGCCCTGCATGTTCTTGCCGGAGTGGTTGAGGAAGTCGTTGTCTTTCACATTGATGAAAAACTGCGCTGTGGCGGAGTGAGGGTCCATGGTGCGGGCCATGGCAATGGTGCCGAAGTCGTTCTTCAGGCCGTTGTTGGCTTCGTTTTCGATGGGCTCGCCCGTGGATTTTTGCTGCATGTCGGCATCAAAGCCGCCACCCTGGATCATGAAGTTATCGATGACACGGTGAAAGATGGTGCCGTCGTAGAAGCCGTCACGGGCGTACGAGATGAAGTTCTCGACGGTCTTGGGCGCCTTCTCTGCGTCCAGTTCGAGTTTGATTTCGCCAAAAGTGGTGCGAATGATGACCATAGTTCTTCCCTGTGGGTGTATGTTCTTGCGGGCTGGCAATAATACGGGCTTTTTGTTGCCCGCGAAACCGCGGCGCAGCCTAACTTCGGTGAAATTGCCAAGCGCACCCCAAAGCCGCAGCCTGCGCCTATTAGCGCAGCCTTTTCATGGCTATAATACGCGCCCTTTTAATTTCCAGACCTGACTGACTTTATGGACAATACCCCTGCAAGCAACTTTCTGCAGAACATAATCGCCGAGGATTTCGACGCTGGCCGAGTGACCGAGGTGGTCACCCGCTTCCCGCCGGAGCCCAACGGCTACCTGCATATCGGGCATGCCAAGTCGATTAGCGTGAACTTCGGCCTGGCCGAGGCCAATGGCGGCCGCTGCAACCTGCGCTTTGACGATACCAACCCGGAGAAAGAGAGCCAGGAGTTCATCGAGTCTATCCAGGCAGATGTCGAGTGGCTGGGCTATCGCTGGGACGGCGACGTCCGCTTCGCGTCCTCCTACTTTCAGCAGCTGTATGACTGGGCTGTACATCTGGTAGAGCAGGGCAAAGCCTATGTGTGTGACCTGAACGCCGAACAGGCCCGGGAATATCGTGGCACCTTGACTGAGCCCGGCAAAAACAGCCCCTACCGCGATCGTACCGTCGAAGAAAACCTCGACTTGCTGGCGCGCATGAAGGCGGGTGAGTTCGATGAAGGCGCTAAAGTACTGCGCGCCAAGATCGATATGGCCTCGCCGAACATGAACATGCGCGACCCGATCATGTACCGCATTCGCAAGGTGGCCCATCATCAGACCGGCACTGACTGGGTGATTTACCCTACCTATGATTTCGCCCATGGCCAGGAAGACGCGATCGAGGGTGTTACCCATTCAGTATGTACCCTGGAGTTTGAGGATCATCGCCCGCTGTACGAGTGGTTTATCGACAACCTGCCTGTTGCAAGCCACCCGCGCCAGTTCGAATTCGGCCGTCTCAACCCCAGCTATACCGTGACCAGCAAGCGCAAGCTCAAGCAGCTGGTGGACGAAGGCGTTGTCGCTGGCTGGGACGATCCGCGGATGCCGACCATTTCCGGTATGCGCCGTCGCGGCTATTCCCCTGAGGCCCTGCGCAAGTTCTGCGAGATGATTGGCACGACCCGTAAAGACGGTGTTGTTGATGTCGCCATGCTCGAGTTCGCTGTGCGCGAAGATCTCAATGAGAACGCCCCGCGTGCTATGGCCGTGCTCAACCCGCTCAAAGTGGTGCTGACCGACTACCCCGAGGACAAGGTCGAGGAACTCACTGCGCCCAATCACCCGTCACGTGAGGATCTGGGCGAGCGAGTTGTGCCGTTTACCCGTGAGGTCTACATTGATGCAGATGACTTCCGCGAAGAGGCCAACAAGAAATACAAGCGCCTGGTGCTGGGCAAGCGCGTGCGCCTGCGCAACGCCTATGTTATCGAAGCGGATGAGGTGGTGAAGGACGATGCGGGCAACATTGTTGAAGTGCATGCCCATACTATTCCCAATACGATTGGTGAAAACCCCGAAGACGGCGTAAAACCCAAGGGCGTGATCCAGTGGGTGTCTGCCGCCCACGGTGTGCCCGCGGAGGTTCGCGTCTACGACCGCCTGTTTAACCACGAAGCCCCGGACAAGGGTGACGGCAACTACATGGATCACATCAACCCGGAGTCGCTGAGCGTGATTACCCATGCCGTACTGGAGCCCTCGCTGGCCAAGGCCGAAGCAGAGCAGGGCTTCCAGTTTGAGCGCGAGGGATACTTTGTGGCTGATCGTTTCGATCACAGCAGTGATAAGCCCGTGTTCAATAAAACCATTGGCCTGCGCGACACCTGGAACGGATAACACCTATGAGCCTGAAGATTTACAACACCATGGCCGGCGAGAAGCAGGTCTTTGAGCCACTCGTACCTGACACGGTTACCATGTACGTGTGTGGCCCCACGGTGTACAACCTGGCGCATATCGGCAACGCGCGCCCGGTGGTGGTGTTCGACACCTTGTTCCGCCTGCTGCAAACCCATTACGGCACGGTGACCTACGCCCGCAATATCACCGACGTCGACGACAAGATTATTACCGCTGCC
The DNA here is from genome assembly GCF_001983995.1 of Halioglobus japonicus. Lineage (NCBI taxonomy): Bacteria > Pseudomonadati > Pseudomonadota > Gammaproteobacteria > Cellvibrionales > Halieaceae > Halioglobus > Halioglobus japonicus. The sequence continues at coordinate 2,371,131 of NZ_CP019450.1, forward strand.
CACGAGGGCAGTCGCAGTATTGATGAGGTCACCGACGAGTTCACCGCCAAGTACCGTGAAGACATGGCCCAGCTGAATGCCTTGCCGCCCACACTGGAGCCCCACGCCACTCACAATATCGAGCCCATGATCCGTCTCACCCAGACGCTGATCGAAAAAGGCCATGCCTATGAGTCACAGGGGCACGTATTGTTTGCCGTGGAATCCATGGAAGATTACGGCAAACTCTCCGGCCGTTCCCTGGACGACATGCTCGCCGGTGCCCGGGTTGAGGTGGCGGACTACAAGCGCCATCCCGGCGATTTCGTGCTTTGGAAGCCCGCCGATGACGCCGACCCGGGCTGGGACAGCCCCTGGGGCCGAGGAAGACCCGGCTGGCACCTGGAGTGCTCTGCAATGATTCGCGAGCACCTGGGCGAAACCATCGACATCCACGGAGGCGGTCGCGACCTGATCTTCCCGCACCACGAGAATGAGATCGCCCAGAGCCGTTGTGCCCATGGCGGTGACTACGTCAATTACTGGATGCACAACGCCTACCTGGATATCGACGGTGAGAAGATGTCCAAGTCGCTGGGCAATTTCCGCACTGTGCGCGATCTGCTGGACAGCTATCGCGGTGAGGTGCTGCGGTTTGCGCTGCTGTCTGCGCATTACCGCTCACCGCTGAACTTCTCTGCAGAATTGCTCGACCAGGCCCAATCCACACTCGATAGCTTGTACAGCACCCTGCGTGAAGTCGCCGACATCGAACTGGAAATGGATGTGCCGCTGGCGGATGAAGCCTTCTACGCTGCGCTCAACGACGACCTGAATACCCCCGTGGCCATCGCCGAAATTCACGCCCTGGCCAAGGCATTGAACAAGGCCACCGACGCCGACAAGCCGGCGCTCAAGGCACGCATCATCGCCGCGGGTAACCTGTTGGGTATTCTGGGGCAGGACCCGGAGGAGTGGCTGCAGGCCGGTGGCGCCGATGGCGACATTTCAGCGGAAGATATTGAAGTGTTGATCGATGAGCGCGCTGCCGCGAAAAAGAACCGCGATTTTGCACGTGCCGATGAGATTCGTGAATCCCTGCTGGCGCAGGGTGTGGTACTGGAAGATTCCCGCGAGGGAACCAAGTGGAAGCGGGGTTAAGTCCCGGACAAATTAGGCCCCGGTTGAAAACAGGAGCGGCCGCAACCGCTCCTGCCATCAGTTAGCCCAGGCTTTTCTCGCCAGACTCCACGCTCTGGTAAATCAGCGTATTAATGGTCATCGGGCCAACGCCGCCGGGCACGGGGGTGTAGGCAGAGGCCTTCTCGGTCAGCGCTGACAGTTCGATATCGCCCAGGCCGCCCGGGTGGTAGCCGGCGTCGACCACCACAGCACCTTCTTTGACCCAATCCGCTTTGATGAACTCGGGCTTGCCCACAGCGCCCACAAGGATGTCTGCCTGGGCGACCAGCGACGGCAGGTCCTGGGTACGCGAGTGGCAAATGGTCACGGTGGCGTTCTTCTGCAGTAGCATCATGGCCATGGGCTTGCCCAGAATGGGAGAGCGGCCGACGACCACAGCGTGCTTGCCTTCAATATCTATGTTGTAGTGTTCGAGGATGCGCATAATGCCCTGAGGGGTGGCGCAGCCGTAGGCCTCTTCACCCATGGCCATGCGACCAAAACCCAGGCATGTTACACCGTCGACATCTTTGGCCAGGGAAATGGCATCAAAGCAGGCGCGTTCGTCGATCTGGGCAGGCACCGGGTGCTGCAGCAGAATGCCGTGAACATCCGGGTTGTTGTTGAGCTCGTCGATCTTGGCCAGCAGCTCCTCAGTGGTGGTGGAGGAGGGCATTTCCACCGCGAGGGAGTCCATGCCTACCCGGCGACAGGCGTTGCCTTTCATCTTCACATAGGTGGCCGAAGCGGGGTCATCACCCACCAGAATAGTTGCCAGAATCGGTGTCTGCCCGCCAGACTTTTCCTTCAACTGCTCCACACGGGCAAGCAGTTCTGCCTCAGTTTCGGCAGCCAGGGTTTTACCATCGAGTACAAGTGCGGACATGGGTGAGATTCCTCAAAACGTAAAGCGGCGCATTGTCCCACGATCGATGTAAAAACTGTAGTAAAATCATCGCCGTTGGCGTTGACGCTTACCCACCGGGTGAGTATGATGCGCCCTCCTGAAACAGGGCGGATTATCCGCACTGTGGAATTGTCGGGGTATAGCGCAGTCTGGTAGCGCGCCTGCTTTGGGAGCAGGATGTCGGGAGTTCGAATCTCTCTACCCCGACCAACTTTTCCAGCCGCAATTTGGGCAAGTTGGTCGATTCAATCAGGGCCCACTGTGGTGGCCGTAGCTCATCAGGTAGAGCACCGGATTGTGGCTCCGGAGGTGGGGGGTTCGAGACCCCTCGGCCACCCCATTTATCCCCGCTCTTCTTTTTCCTTGTGATCCTTGTTTATATCTAACGCTTGCGACGTGGTTTATAAGCATTATGTGACCAATTGGTCACATAATAGTAGGCTGGCGAAAACAACATTCAGGGGAATTTCCGATGAGTCGCATACCACTCTTGCTGCGCAACTGCCTAAGCGCACCAGCAGGTCAGGTAGAGGGGGGCGCACCGCCTGCCACGCTCGATTTTGAAAACTCGTAAGAAAATCTCTATGCCCTTGGCAAGTTGTGGGCGACCTATGCCGATGCGCCGGTTTTCTCTGCATTGCACGGCACCATGTTCGGCATGATTGGGAGCCAGCGTCTCAAGCCGCTGTTCGGTTACACGGGTTTCGGTGGATTCCAGGCGCGACTGCTCGACAACGGCCACGTGCGCCTGCGCGGTAAGAAAATCGGTTATTTCACCGACCTGGCCAGCGGCGATATCCTCGAGACCTGGGACAACCCCTACACCGGTGAGACCGTTGAGGTGTTCAATTTCTATAACGATCGGATTCGCGGCTGCTGCCAGCCCAGTTGCAGGGCGCAGCGCAGCCGTTGATGCCAGGGTTGCATCGGACTGGCGCTGGCTGTGACGGTCGCCGTCCGTTTCAGCCCGAATCAGCAGAGCAGGGACGAGGCGAAGGCAATGGCGACCACTGTGTTCAGTGGCTGCTGGCCCGCCGCAATGGCATGGTTGCCTGATGAGTACCACCCCGGCAGGCGCGCCAGCACAAACACCACGAACAGGGCGCCCACGCCGATCGCAAATCCGGTCGCCCCGACAAACTTACCCCGTGATTTCTCTTCGGGATAATCGGCCTGCAAGGTGGTGACCATGACGTTGATGGCGGCTACGCCCCATGCCATGCCATGCCCGGGCGCAGCAACAGCAGTTGTGATTCGCTCTCGACGTGACCGTGGATAGCAAAGCCCGCACCGAGAATGAGGAAGCCAATCGCAAACACGGCTCGTCTGCCAACGGTATCCACCAGCAGCCCGGCAACACCGCAGGCAAACAGCAGCATGAGTTCGCTCAGGAACACCAGGTTGCCGGTAATGGCACCTTGTTGGTCCTCGGGTATTTGCAGGTGCTCGGTGAGAATATAGGGCTGGATAAAGTTGATATAGACAATGAGCGTAATACCGATAAAAGCGGCGTAGAAAAAGGTCAGCGCGTGGACGGGCATGACACCTGGGGCGAGGTAGAAGGGGCCTAGCTTACTGCTGGACATTTTTATCTGCTCACAATTGTCACTATATGGTCACAAATGTGGCTTTAGTAACGCCGGGATCAATCCAGATAACTGTCGACGAGATTATCGATCAGGCGATCGATGCGCGCCCAACTATTGTCGTCGTTGAGATCCATGCCGAACACCAGAGGGCTGGTCTGGGCGCGCATGGTGAGATAGCTGAACATGCAGTAAAACACCATGCTCAGATCAACCATGCGCTGCTGATCGCCCTCGCCCAGGTCCTGCAGAATCGAGGCGAGTTCCCGGCCGATCTTGTCGCTGGCGGATTCCAGTACCTGGGTGACGGCGGTGGGGTGGAGAATTTCGCTGGCCATCAGTCGGGTGATTTCCGGATGCTCGCGCAGGGCGGCCAGGTAATTGCGCTGGATGCGCTTGATCTTGTCTTTGAGTGATAGCGCGTCAAAGCTGTCGCGGTCGCCAACCAGGTCTGCCGCAGTAGGCCAGTTGGCCCGCTGCTCCAGCCAGGCACTGACCAGCCCCGGAAGCCCGTCGAAGTAACGGTAGAGGAGCTGTTTGCCAACTCCGGCTTCTTCGACGACGTTGTTTACGCCGATGCCTTCCGGGCCCTTGCTGAGGAGAATGGCACCACAGGCATCAATGAGTTTTTGCTCGGTAGCCTCGCGATTGCGGCTGCGGCTCGTGGTTTTCTCCGTGACCTGGCTCATGCTGTCCTTGGGCAAGTTGTTGGGCCACGGAGTATGGCCGCGGCTTGGAGCATGCGCAAGCCGACGGCGCGCCGGTGGAGTTTACGAGACGACTGGGCTATCATTGCGCCCGCTCTCGGGTCCGCCCCGGGAATGTCTCTCCGGGGTATAGCTCAGTTGGATAGAGCATGCGCCTTCTAAGCGCACGGTCGAGGGTTCGAATCCTTCTACCCCCGCCATTTTTCCCTGATACTGCACTTCGCAAGCCAAGCACCGATCTGGGCCAAGCCACTGCTGCGTTGGCCATCCTCTGCCTGACCAGTTTCCGGGCCCAAACGCCAGGACGGTGTGCCAAGGCCCTAAAGGCGCAGGTTGCGGCTCACATTAATAATCCCGATCGAGACCAGGCCGTTCCCTTGATAAGTTGGGGTTATCACCAGTTGTGGCACGGTGACATCACCCGCAGCACACTGGACAAGTGGTTTGGCGATGAGCCGGTAATGATCTGGCATCGATCTTTCCACGAAATGATTGGTAATACCGCGTCGTTCGAGCTGCTGGGGGTCAGCGAGAAAGATGTTGAAACGCCACACGAAGCAGACTGGGCTAACGGTCACTTCTGGGAAAATGGTCTTGCTGCATTGGTGCCGCGAATGCCTTTCCTGTTGCAGCCAGATCGTTACAAAGTGGGAATGCAGAGCTTTGTAGAAATGCTCCATCGCGGCGGTGTCACGGCCGCCATGGACATGGGTGTGTGGGGGGTCGGTGATCCCGTTGGCGAAGCCAGACTAATACACGCGATTATGGATACCCAGGAGGCTCCCGCACGCCTGATGCTCACACCCATTATTACCGTTTTTCTTTCCCGCGGGTTGTCGCCCGAGCAGGCGTGGGAGCAGGTTGAAAGCTGTAATGCGAGTCACTCTGACAGGGTGATGTTCGATAATCACTTCAAGTTAATGATGGATGGAGCGATCTTCTCAGGCCTCTCCCATTACAGTTTTCCCGTGTACAAGGATGGCTATGCCGGCCAGTGGATGGCGCCTGTGGAAGTGACGTACAGCTATGCTGAAACGTTTTGGAATGCGGGTTACCAGTTGCACGCGCATACCAATGGCGCTGCCAGTGCCGAGGTTTTGATCGACTTTGTCCGCCGTGTGCAGGCACAAAATCCTCGCATAGATCACCGGTTCACGCTCGAACATTTTGCCTACACTACAGAAGATCAGGTCAATCAGATGCATGCGCTAGGTATGCTGGGGTCGGCGAACCCCTACTACCAATATATTCTCGCGGATGTGTACGCAGACCAGTGGCTCGGCGAAGGCCGAGCGCGCAACATGGTGCCACTGGGAGCGCTCAAGCGTGAAGGTATGCGCTTTGGCCTGCATTCCGACTGCCCGGTGGCGCCGCTAATCCCGCTGACGCTGGCCTGGGCTGCCGTTAACCGCACCACCATTAACGGCAATAAGAACGCCGAGGCGCAGAAGGTGAGTGTTGATGACGCATTGCGGGCAATAACCATCGATGCCGCTTGGCTGATGCGCATGGAAGACTAGATCGGTTCCATTCGCCCCGGAAAACGCGCAGACTTCGCTGTGCTGGAGCAGGACCCGTACCGGGTTGATCCCCGCAAGCTGAAGGATATTCCTATCCGGGGAACCGTATTTGCCGGAGAGATTCATCCGGTGAACCGCTAATACATAATAATATGGAGTGAACGTGAGTAAATTGACGAGTATGCCAGTGGCGCTGGCACTGGCGCTGGTTTTGGCCGCCTGTAGCGACAGTGATGGCCCGGTAGAAGTTGCTGATAACAGTGCCGCGCAAGCTCAGCAGCCGGCGGTGGTTGAAGTGGCAGATAAGACTGAAGAAGAGGCAGGGGTGACGAACCCACTGTGCCATGCGGAAGAGGGTATGCCTGGCGGTTGGCAGGATGCCGATGTGACGGAAGACGTCGAGGCGGCCCTGAATTTTGTGTTGCAGCGTATGAATAGCGCTGCCCAGCTTGAGAAAATACTCTCCGTCAAAACCCAGGTCGTGGCTGGCTTGAACTACGCCATCGACTTCAAGCTCGATAATGGCGAAATCTGGAACACCCGCGTCTACCGCGATTTGCAGGGCAATTTCGAGATGACCCAGCCCGCGCAGCAGGGAAGTATGACCGAAGATTGCTAATATTGACCATCGCGGGCCCTCAAAGGGCCCGCAACCCGCCTCAAGTCCTTGTTTTATATCAAGTTGTTAGTCCTAAGAGCGTCAAAAATACCCACTATCACTCCGGTGTTATTGCTACCAAAGGTAACACTCCGTATGATCGCGCCCGCACCGTGCACATGTGCCCACGGAAGTCGCCTCGCGCCATGCTGATGTCGCGGACGGCCATGTGGATTAGGGTGGAAACGCCCGACAATAGGCAGCATCCATAGTCCGCTGCCCACCTTGAGGTAATTTTTAGGAGTTTAGTTATGCACAAGTTCGTACCTTTCGTATTCTTCGCAATCATGGCTGGCCTGATCGGCGCCAAAGTTGCCGTTGCTGCTGAAGTTCCCGCTGACGTACCTGCGGTTCAGGAGCAGCGTTAAAACGCGACCCTGAGTTGAAAAAGGGGCCCATTGGGCCCCTTTTTTTATGCCTGGCTATTGGTCATTATTCGGGCCTGACATAGACGGGCTCTCCGGCCACCCAGGTCTCCAGTACCGTGCTGTTCCAGATGGCCGATTCCGGCATCTCGAAATAGTTTTCCCTCACCAGAATAAAATCGGCGAAGTATCCCGGGGCGAGACGTCCAATCGCGCTCTCCTGGTGAGCGGCGAAGGCTGCGCCTTCCGTAAACAGTGACAAGGCTTCTGCCCGGGATATCTTCTGGCCCGGTAGCCAGCCCCCGGGTGGGCCACCGGCCTGATCCTGGCGTGTAATGGCAGAATACAGCCCGTAAAACGGGTTGGGGTGTTCCACTGGGAAATCGGAGCCGCCTGCCACCTGTGCACCGTCGTCGAGCAGGCTCTTCCAGGCATAGGCACCCACCAGGCGGTCTTCGCCGAGGCGGTCGCCGGCCATATTCATATCGCTGGTGGCGTGGGTTGGCTGGATCGAGGCAATCACACCGAGTTGGGCGAAGCGGGGGATATCCTCCACCTGCAGGATCTGGGCGTGTTCGATGCGATGGCGCAGCCCCGCGCTGTCCTCCTTCGCGATGAGGGTTTCGTACAGGTCCAGGACGCGCGTATTCGCCAGGTCGCCGATGGCATGCGTGTTCACCTGATAACCGGCGGCCATTGCCCTGCTCATATGTAGCACCAGATCTTCGTCAGACAGCAGAAGCAGGCCCTTGTGGCCGGGCTTGTCCGAGTAGTCTTCGGCGAGCGCTGCGCCCCGCGAACCCAGGGCACCGTCGGCGGATATTTTGACACTGCGAATATCCAGGCGATGGTTCGGGTCGATCTGCGGTCCGCTGGCCAGAGTGGCATCGTTACCGGGGTCGAGCACATCGAGCATCGCATACACGCGCAACGGTAATGTGTTGTTGCTGTGCAGCCGCTGGAGCGCGCTCACTTCGGCGGCAGACACTCCTGCATCGTGCACACTGGTCAGACCGAAGCTGGCGGCACTGAGCAGCGCCTGGCGTTGACTCTCTGCGATGTCGTTTTGCGTCTGCGATGGTATGGCCCGATATACGGCATCCATGGCGTTATCGATGAGCACACCCGTGGGTTTGCCGTCTGGGCCGCGGATGATTTGTCCGCCATCCGGGTCGACGGTTTCAGCGTGAATCCCGGCCATTTCCAGTGCCGTAGAATTAACCCAGAGCGCGTGGCCGTCAATGCGGCGCAGCGCGATGGGGCGATCCGTATCAATGGCATCCAGCGTGGCGCGGGTTGGAAATTCCCTTACGTCCCACAGCACCTGGTTCCAGCCGCCGCCCTGAATCCAGGGCTCCTTGCTCTGTGCCGCAAACCGGGCAACACGTTGCGCTGCTTCAGCTTCACTGCTGGTGCCAAACAAATTCACACTGGCCAGCGCCTGGCCGTAGCCGGCGATATGCCCGTGGGCATCGATAAGGCCCGGTAACATGGTTGCCCCGTTACCATCTAATTTTGTGGTAGCGCTGCTTTGTGCTGCTGCTTCATCTGTCGGGTAGCGCGCGGTAATTTTGCTGCCGTCAAATTCCAGCGCGGAGAATCTGATCAGCTCACCGTTTTCGAGCGAGTAGCCTTCGATGTTGTGAATCAGGGTGGTGGCCGCTGCGGTAGTGCTGGTCACTGCGAGCAGCGTGGCGAGGAGCAATTTTATGAGGGGCATATAGCGTTCCTTTCTCTGGATACGCTACATGTTAGCAAGTTCCGGCTCAGCCGGCTTTTTCGACCCCGTCCAGAAATGCGTTGGTGCTGCTGGCCAGCATCTGGATACGATCAGCTTCCGGCATGAAATACTCAAACTGGCCGTTGAGTTCCAGTACAGCCAGACCGTGAGCAAGGGCCCACAGTTTCAAGGCCAGATCCAGAGGCTCGGTGTGCCGCAGTTTGTGGGCCTGGCACCAGGCGTCGACGGCTTCGACAAAAACAAAAAAGCCACGCCGGCCATCCCGGTCTGTGACCGTGGGATCCATGGCCGCAAAGTCGCCCCACATCATGTTGTAGAACTCGGGGCGCTGGGTGACGTAGGTGACATAGGTTTTACCCAGCGCGACAACGCATTCGCGGGTGCCCATTTCGTATTGGTCACGGGTAGCCAGTGCCTCAACGCTGAGGCCGTAATAGCAGAGCTCTGCGACGGCTTCGAGCAACGCGCTTTTATCGCGGAAGTGTCGATAGGGCGCTGCGGCACTGACCCCCGCGCGCTTTGCGGCCTCGGAAATCGCAACGTCAGCCGAGCCTTTTTCCTGGATGAGTTCGACCGCAGCAACAATAAGGGCGTTGCGCAAATCGCCGTGATGGTAGTTGCTCTGGCTCATGCAGTACTGCCCTCAGAAGAGGAAGGCTTCAGGGGGCCGAAACCCATGCCGCGCTGTTTGCGCACGGTCAGCAGGAACAGCGGCGGTACCAGGAAGAAAGAAATGATTGTAGACAGCAGTACGCCGCCCGCGATGGCCATGGCAAACGGCGGCCAGAATTCACTGCCTTCCAGAATCAGCGGCAGAAAGCCGCCAAAGGTGGTGACGGTCGTGGAGGTAATATGACGGCTGGAATCCATGACGACCGTGCGAATGGCATATCTGCCACCGGCGACGGCGGCCGGGTTGGCCTGTAGCGCGGTGAGAATAATAATGGCCGCGTTGATTGAAACGCCGATCGACCCAATCACGCCGACCAGTGACATTACCCCGAAGGGATACTGGAACAAGGCCAGTGACAATAGCGATAAGCCCATTGAACATACACAGACCAGCAGGGCGATGCCCGTCAGGCGCCATGAGTTAAAGGTCAGGACGATGGTGGCGATCAGCACCGAGACAATCAGTCCCATGGGGGCCATGATTTTCTCAACCACGCGGGCGCGCTCGTCAGTGTCGCCACCGTATACGATCGAATAGCCCGGCGGGAGATTAATCGGATTGTCGATCAGGTCCTGCTGCAGAAGCTTCAGCACCTCTTCCGGGAGAACTCCGCGGGTGATGTAACCCTGCACCGTATTAATGCGAACCCCGTCCTGTCTGGCGATGGGGCTTTGTGCCGGCTCCAGCGCAGGCGAGCCAATGGCGTTCAGTGGCACCCCTGCCAGTGTGTCGCTACCGCCGCGGCGGGGCAGCCGAATGTTGACGATACGATCCGGTGTGCCCCATTCGGCTTCGCTGAGACGGACGCGTACCGGAAGTCGTTCCGTGCCCTCGAGAACTTCGCCACCAACCCGTCCCAGCAGAGCGTCATTGAGTGCGGTAGCTGCGTCCGTGAGTTGCAGGTTGGCCAGGCGCAGGCGCTCCTCGTCGAGGTGGAAAACGACTTTGGGCGCGCCGCCGATCAGATTGGTGCCGGTGTGGATAATATGTGGCAGATTATCCATGCGCAGCCGAAATTCTTCGCCCAGTTCCTGCAGCACGGCCAGGTTGGGGCCGTGAATCTCCAGCTCGATAGGCGCGGTAACCGGCGGTCCCTGGTAAATGCCATTGACGATCATCCGGGCTTCCGGGAAATCCCGGTCGAGCTCCAGTTGCAGCGCGCGAATCAGGTCATCTGTCTGGTTTTCATCCCGGGTCAGCACCAGTGCTTCGGCCCAGGAGGGTGTGCCGTCGCGGCTGCGGTACATGTTGTAGTAGAAGGCCGGCGTGCTCTCGCCAAGTGTCCAGTCGACGCGTCGAATCATCGGGTCGGACCTGAGGCGCTCATCCAGACGCTCGACCACTTGCAGGGTGTCGTAAATGGAGCGGCCGTCGGCGAGCTTGACCTGAATATACATCTGGTCGCGGTCCGTGCCCGGAAAAAACTGCGCGGTCAACGTGGGGAAGCTGAGAAAGCCGCTCAGCGGCAGTGCCAGTGCGAGGGCGATAGCGGCGGCTGGATGTTTCAGACTCCAATCCATGGCGTTGGACAGGGCCTCACCCATTTTGCCGCCGTCCATGCCGCCGTTATACCAGTGACGGCTGCTCTCCTTGGTCCGCGGTAGCAGCCAGGAGGCCAGCACGGGCGTAACGACAAGCGCCAGTGTGGTAGACGTGACCAGCATGATGATCACCGCCTGGGCAATGGCTCCCAGAAAATCACCACCGGGGCCCGGCATAATCGCCATGGGCATAAACGCGAGAATAGTGGTCAATGCCGAAGACAGCAGCGGGACACGTAGCCGGTCAACGGCACCGGCAATAGCGTTATAGGGCGTGTGTTCCTGAAGCAGTCGTTTGCGAATTTCATCGGTCATGACGATGGAGCCGTCAACCAGCAGGCCCAGGGCAACGATGAGCCCGCAAATGGTCATCTGGTGCAGGGCCATTCCGGTCCGTTCCATGACAACCATGGAAATCAATCCGCACAGCGGCAGGATGATGGCAACCACCACAGCGGCGCGCCAGCCAAGGGTGAACAGCAATACCAGTAGCACCAGAGTGATACCAATGGCGAGGTTCGAGGTAACGTCGGCAAGACGACTCTTGGCATAGGTGCTCTGATCGAAGGTTTGTTCTACCAGCACACTGGCAGGGGCGTCGTTGATGTAATCCCGCAGCAGCAGGGAAAATTCCTGCGCCCAGCGATCCACCTGCCGGCCGTCTTCCATGGCCACACCCACCATGATGCCGGGCTTGCCCTGGACCAGTACCAGCGAGGAGGGTGGGGTAATGGCCGCCTTGTAGACTCTGCCCAGATCGGCAATACGCGTCGCGCTGCCATTGGCCGAGGTGTTGATGATGACTTCACGAATCCGGGTCAGGGAATCGAAATCGCCGGCGATCTCGATCAGCATGTCGGTGCCTTCACCGGTGGCGCGTCCCGAGGACACTTTGGCATCTGCCGCTCGTAATGCGGCCGACACCTCAGCGAGACTGAGGCCGCGTGCGACAAGGGCATCCTCGTTGATCTCTACCCGAATTTCTTCAGCGGGTTCACCGAACAGTACGGCCAGCTTGGTGCCGTCCATATTGCGGGCGCGATCAGCGAGGTCCTGTGCCATACGCCCCAGCAGAGACAGGGGGATGTCTGCATCATCGCGGCCGGACATAGCCACAATGGCGTTGAAGGACTGGAAGCGATCCGTGTCCAGGGATGGGATGCCAACACCGGGGGGAACAAAGCGTACGCGTCTGATAAGGCATCCCTGACTTCCGACCAGACTCGCTCTAGCTCGTGATCAGGCAGCGTGTCATCGAGCCTGACCTGCATGGATGAGACACCGGAGCTAGAGGTGGTCATCAGTTTGTCTAATTCAGATATTTTGCGCAGCTCATCTTCAAGCGGTTTGGTAACGAGTGCTTCGACCCGGTCGGGGGTGGCGCCCGGATAAAAGGTGAGTACCGTGCCGCCAAAGTTGGTCAGGGTAGGTTCTTCTTGGCGGGGAATATTGCTGAAGCTGTTAATGCCCACCGCAAATACGCTGATGATGAGCAGCGCAAAATAGCGGGGGTGTTTGAAAATGTACTGGGCAAACACCTTATTCCACTCCGTCGTCGCTAACCGACACCACCGTCCCCGGGGTGATTCGGTGGACACCACTGGCCACCACCTCGGTTCTGTCGGCGAGGGTACCGTGCACGAAGGCCTGGTCGCCGCGGATCTCGATCACCTCAACCGCCTCCCTGACGGTAATGGCCATATCGCCGTCGCGGTCCAGGCGCAGTACTGTCCACAGCCCGCGATTACCTTCCAGCAGCGAAGCGATGGGCAGCCATCCGCCGATGGCGGGCACCTCTTCGGTCAGGCGCAGGGTGACCGGTTCTCCGTCTACGGCGGGAATGTCTGCTGGCAGGGAGAAGACGGCCGTCGTCACTCGGGTGATCGGGTCTACGTCGGGACGTACTGTGAGTAACGGGCTGCTGAATTCCTGTCCGCGCAGGGTCAGCAGGTACTCGTTGCCTGGCAGCAGGGCATCAGCGCGGCTGACGGCGACGCCAATATTCGCTTCCCGTCCTGCATTTTCGATAAAGTGAACCACTGGCGTGCCAGGGTTGACCACTGCGCCCTCATGAATAAAGCGATCACCAATCACACCGTCATAGGGCGCGCGCAGACTCGCCTTGTCGATCTGGATCTGGATGCTTTCCAGGCGCGCCTGCGTGGCCGCAACGCGTGATTCCAGTGCTTCGGCGCGCAGCCGGGTTTCGTCAAAAGCCTCACGGGAAACCGCGCCGGTCGCGCGCAGCTCCTCCTGCCGTTTGGCTTTGAGTCGCGCCAGTTCCAGTTCTGCGCGAGCGGCGTCCAGGTCTGCCTCGGTCGCACGGTAGTGAGTCTGCAGGGCGGAGTCGTCCAGCTGGGCAATGATCTCGCCCTTGCTCACCGGGCTGCCTTCACGCCACGGCAGTTGCGCCACGGTGCCAGCGACTTCAAACCCCAGGTTGGCCTTGCGGCCGGCCGAAATCAGGCCGAGGTAGGAAACATCGCGCTGGTAGTACGCCTGCTCGATGTACTGCACAGGTTCCACCGTCAGCGGGACCCTCGCCACGGTCTTGTCGCCCAGGGCAAAGCGTACGTGGAGCGCACTGGTCAGGCCCACGGTAATAAAGATCGCAGCCCCAACGCCGGCCAGGCTACCCAATTTTTGCTTATCCATCCCTACAAACCCACACATGTTAATGGAATTAACATCAATGTTAGTCGCTTTAACATCAAAGTCAATCTCATTGCGCCGAATCGCTTGCAGCGAGGTGTGCTTTGCAGCACAATACGCGCCCTCTGCAACTGCTTGCAGACGCTGTGGTGGCCCAGGCGGTCCCCTCGCAACGATAGATAGTGAACCCGGCCAGGCCCGGAAGGGAGCAACCGTAGCTGTCGACTCGTGTGCCGGGGTGTGGCTGTCTGGGTCATCTCCAATTTCACCGGTTCCGGTGATTAAGCCTCTGGTGTATCCTTCCTCTCTCTCGCGGATAACGCTTTACAATAGAAGGCATAACGGGGCATGTCCTACCAGGTACTCGCGCGCAAGTGGCGGCCAAAAAGTTTCAGGGAAATGGTTGGCCAGGAGCACGTGCTACAGGCGCTGATTAACGCGCTGGACCACGACAGGCTGCATCACGCCTATCTCTTCACCGGTACACGGGGTGTGGGTAAAACCACCATCGCCCGTATTCTGGCCAAGTGCCTCAACTGTGAGCAGGGCGTGAGCTCTGAGCCCTGCGGCGAGTGCGGCTCCTGCCTGGAAATCGCCGAGGGTCGCAGTGTCGATCTGTTAGAGGTTGACGCCGCTTCGCGCACCAAGGTCGAAGATACGCGCGAGCTGCTCGAGAACGTGCAATATGCCCCCACGCGTTCGCGCTACAAAATCTATCTCATCGATGAGGTGCACATGCTCTCCAACAGCAGTTTCAACGCGCTGTTGAAAACGCTGGAAGAGCCACCGCCCCATGTAAAGTTCCTGCTCGCTACCACCGATCCGCAGAAGTTGCTGCCCACGGTGTTGTCCCGGTGCCTGCAGTTCAATTTGAAGAACATGCCCCCGAGCAGATTGTCGGCCACTTGCGCAATGTGCTCGAGCAGGAGATGGTCAGCTTTGAGGACCCGGCCCTGTACCTGCTCGGTCGCGCGGCCTCGGGCAGTATGCGCGATGCCCTGAGTTTGACGGATCAGGCAATCGCTTTTGGTTCGGGCAAGCTGGTGGAGAGCGATGTTCGCGCCATGCTGGGTACGGTGGATCTCACCTTCGTCTACCAAATGCTGGAAGCGGTAGTGGCGGGAAGTGCCAATGAGGTGCTGGCCATTGTCGAGCGCATGTCTGAGCACGCCCCGGATTTTGAAGGCAGTATCGACGAGCTGATCTCTCTGGTGCACCGCGTCGCGGTAGCTCAGGTTGTCCCCGACGCGATTGATAACAGCTGGGGCGATGCCGAACGGGTGGCAGCTTTGGCGGCCGCCATGACGGCCGAGGATGCCCAGCTTTACTACCAGATGGCGGTCAATGGTAAGCGCGACATGGCGTATACGCCTGATCCGCGCGGTGGCTTTGAGATGTTGCTACTGCGGATGCTCGCCTTCCGCCCGGCGGCAGTGATTGATACATCGCTGTCACCGGAGCAATTGCAGGCCGCCCCTGCAGCCGCCGTGGAGGGCGGCGAGCCTGTAAAAAAGCCGATTGAGCAGGTGGCGCCGCCGGTGATGCCTGCGGTAGAGACAGCGCCTGTAGCGGTCACCCCTGAGGCGCGACCAGAGCCGCCTGTGCCGGCAGAACCGGCACCGGCAAGCCTCATGGCAGCGCTTGCCACACCGTCGCAACCGGAGGTCGTCGAAACAACGCCCGTTGAGTCGCGCCCGGCCGAATCGGCAACCCCAGCCGTGGCGCCGGCGGATCTCAGCCAACTTGTGCCGGCGGCCTGGCCGCAAACGCTGGAGCAGCTCGGTCTGCTGGGCATGGTGTACAGCATTGCCAGTAACTGTGAGCTGATCTCGGTTGATGGGCCTGCACTCAAGTTTGTGCTGGACGAGGCCAATGCCAGCCTGTTCAACGATGGCCACAGTAAAAAGATCGCCTTGGCTTTGCAGAACTACTTTGGCCGGGAATTGTCCGTTTCTATAGATATCGGCAAACCTCCCGGCGAGACGCCGGCCATGGTGGCAGCCCGAGCAGCTCGCGAGCGTCAGGCGCTGGCAGTGGCAGAGATAGACAGTGACGAGCGTCTGCAGGCGCTGCTCACACGATTCGATGGTGAACTGGACCGCGCGTCCATCGCCCCTACAGATTCTTGAGGTAGTAACATGAAAGGCAGTCTTTCCGACCTGATGAAACAGGCCCAGCAAATGCAGGCCGATATGCAGAAAGTCCAGGACGATCTGGCGAACGCAGAAATCCTGGGCGAGGCCGGTGCCGGTCTGGTCAGCGTGGTAATGACCGGGCGCCACGACGTTAAACGCGTGAGCATCGACCCCGCGGTGTTGTCAGAGGACAAAGAAGTGCTGGAAGACCTGCTGGCAGCGGCCGTTAACGACGCTGTTCGCAAGGTCGAGGCACATAACCAACAGGCCATGGCCGGCGTTGCCTCGGGATTGAATATCCCGGGCGGCTTCAAGATGCCGTTCTAGGGCGCAATTACCCCATGAAATTCAGCCCCGCTCTGCAGGACCTGATAGAAGCCTTGCGCTGCCTGCCCGGTGTCGGCCCCAAATCTGCTCAACGCATGACGCTGCACCTGCTGGAGCGTGATCGCGAGGGGCGGCTGCGCTTGCCGAGGCGTTGCGCAATGCAGTAGATCGCGTCGATCACTGCAGTCGCTGTCGCAACTTTACCGAACTGGATGTGTGTGAAATCTGCGCAGATCCGCGGCGCGATGCGTCGACCATTTGTGTAGTGGAGACGCCCGGCGATGTGCTTGCCGTTGAGCAGAGCGGCAGCTATCGCGGCATTTATTTTGTATTGATGGGCCATCTTTCGCCGATAGATGGCATAGGGCCTGAGGAAATAGGCCTCGACAAGTTCCAGCGCCGGGTCGTGGAGGAGGGGATTGCCGAAGTCATCCTGGCCACGAATCCAACCGTGGAAGGCGAGGCGACGGCCTACTACCTGACGGACATGCTACAACCCCGCGGCATCAAGGTGTCCCGGATTGCCCACGGTGTGCCTCTGGGAGGCGAGTTGGAATATGTGGATGGCAGCACCCTGGCGCACGCTTTTTCCGGCCGCCGCGTAGTGGAGTAACTACACTGTGACTATGGAATGGAAACTGATTGAATCTGACCAGGCGCTACAGGAGTTGATGGCTGCGAGCGAGGGCTGCCAGGCTGTTATGGTCGATACCGAGTTTATGCGCCGCAACACCTTCTACCCGCAGGTGGCGCTGGTGCAGTTATGTTTTGACGGCAGCGCCGCCGCCGGTACTGCCTGGCTGATCGACCCTTTGGAGATCAGCGATCCTGCACCCCTGGCGCAGTTGCTGCAGGACCCTGGCGTGGTCAAGGTGCTGCACTCCGCCAGTGAAGATCTGGAGGTGTTCCAGCGCTGGCTGGGCTGTGTGCCTGCGCCGCTGTTCGATACCCAGAAAGCGGCAGCCATGGCCGGGCTGGATTTTGGCATGGGATATCGCGCGCTGATTCTGCAGCTGTGTGACGAGGACTTGCCCAAGGGGGAAACCCGCTCCGACTGGCTTAAGCGCCCACTGACCGAATCGCAGTGCCACTACGCCGCGCAGGATGTGACGTATTTGCTCGATGCCTATGCGCAGCTGGCCCAGCGCTGTCAGAATCTGGGTCGCTACGACTGGGTGCTCAGCGATGGCGAAGATGCCGCCGCGTCGCTCGCTACAGCCTTGCCTAATTACTACAAACGCATCAAGAGTGCCTGGAAGCTGCAGCCGCGGCAGTTGGCAGTGTTGGTGGCTGTGAGTCAATGGCGTGAGGAGGCTGCGCGAGACTGGGACAAACCACGGTCGTGGATTATTGACGACCAAGCCTGCCTGCAACTTGCGCAGCACATGCCTGTGGACGTTTCGGAGCTGCGCAACAAGGTCGATCTGCCGCCGGCGGTGATGCGCAAGCGCGGTGAGCTGCTGGTGGAACTGGTCGCGAGTGTCAGCGAGATCGAGGAGGGCGACTTGCCCCAGCGGTTGCCGCCGCCCCTGGAACAGCGGCAGCGCGATCAGCTCAAGGCGCTGAAAAAACGCGCAGCGGCGATCGCCGACAAACTGGAGATGCCTCAGCAGGTTTTGCTGGCGGCCAAGGATTACGAACAACTGCTGCGGCCAGCTGAGACAGAGCCCGTCTCCTGGCAGGGCTGGCGCAAGTCTGTGGTGGTGGAACCACTGCGCGACGCAATACTTAGAGGTGAGCTGTGAAACGCCTGTGTGAGATCTTCAAGAGTACACGCAAGGAAGAGATGTATCTGTATGTCGATAAGGCCAAAGGCCTGGAAGATGTGCCAGAGGTGCTGCTGAAACAGTTCGGGGAGCCGCAGTCCGTGATGACCATTATCCTCACGCCGGAGCGCAAGCTGGCCCGTGTCGATGTCGCTGAAGTGCTGGAGAAGATCGATAGCGACGGGTTTTTCCTGCAAATGCCGCCCACCCCGGAACAACTGCTGCAACGAGATCGCGCCAGTGACTGAATGGTGGGAGCAACCCATCGAGGCACTGGATCGCGACCAGTGGGAGGCGCTCTGTGACGGCTGCGCCAAGTGTTGCCTGCACAAACTGGAAGACGAGGATACCGGTGAGGTGTTCTATACCAAGGTGCGCTGTCAGTATCTCGACGAATCCACCTGCCGCTGCGGCGACTACAGCCGGCGTTCGATTCTGGTGCCAAACTGTATTCACCTGGAACAGGGCAGCGTGGGCGACCTCGACTGGCTGCCATCTACCTGTGCCTACCGGTTGCGAGCAGCCAATCAGCCGCTGCCGGAGTGGCACTACCTGGTATCCGGCAGTCGCGAGACGGTGCACAGCGCCGGTGCGTCTATCCGCGGGCGAGCCATTTCCGATGAATATGTACATCCTGACGGTTATGATGAGCACATTGTGACCTGGGTGGAGTAGGAGACAGTATGCTGACTGAAGAATCCTATATGCTGGCGATATACGCCTACACAGGTGCCGCGGCCATGGTGGCGCTGATCCTTGCCTGGTGGCTGTTGCGTCGTTGGCCGAATTTCTGGACCTTGCTGATCGTCATGCTCAGCGCGGCCCTGCTGTTAACGCCTGCCTACCCGCAGCCCGGTGTGGAGACCATGGCGCCGGCGCTTATCGTCGCCGGGTTCGAGTTGCTCCTGAACGGTCCTGAAGCAGCACAGCATGCCATCAAGCCCTTATCGATTGCCTGTGCGGTTGCCCTGGGCGCGGCGGTGCTGCTGCGCCTGCTGGTGGTCCGCCCGCGTAGATCGGCGCATACCGATGAGCAGGGCGCAACAGATCAGGAGCCCGATCCCGTTGTCTAGGTCGTTACTGTTCGGACTGTTTGCGGCGCTGTGTGTGCTGTTAACGCCGGCGCACGCCGATACCCCCGGCGCGGGCCTCAAGCCTGATCTGCGTCTGTTGATCGACATTTCGGGCAGCATGAAGACATCTGACCCGGACAACCTGCGTGGCCCTGCCATGGAGATGCTTATTCGGCTGCTTCCCGATGGGGCACGCGCTGGTGTCTGGGTGTTCGGAGAAGACGTCAAAGTGCTGGTGCCCCATGGAACTGTGAATGCGCAGTGGCGGGCAGCGGCCCACAGCGTATTGGACCTGATCGATAATTCTGGCCAGCGGACCAATATTCCCGCCGCGCTGGATGCGGCGACGTATGACTATGATCGCCTGGACCCCGGTTACCGCACCAGTATTGTGCTGCTTACCGACGGCAAGGTGGATGTGGGTGAATCTCCGATGCTCAACGCCGGTGCAGCCCGCGCCATTCTCAATGAGCGCGCCCCGGAGCTCGGTGCCACCGGCATTCCCGTGCACACTATCGCCCTGTCCGACGAGGCCGATTGGAAGTTCCTGCGCTCGCTGGCGCAGTCCACCAGCGGTATCGCTGAGCAGGCCGTCACCGCCGATGCACTTAGCGGTATATTCCTGCAATCGCTGGAGTTGGTGGCACCGGTGGCTCGCGTGCCCGTGGCGGGGCAGCAATTCACCATTGACGCATCTGTCGAGGAACTGACCGCTCTGGTGTTCTTCAGTGCTGGGAATCACTCGGTAGCCCTGCGCAGCCCGAGCGGGCGGGTATTCGCCCCTGAGAGAGAGGACGCCGACTGGTTTGTCAGCGACCAGTTTGCCCTGGTGACGATTTCTGCACCGGAGCCCGGCGATTGGCAACTGGTAGCGCCTGGGGCCGAACGGGTGCGGGTAACCGTCATCGCCGACCTGCAGTTGGAAGTCGACCCGCTGCCGGCCAGTATTGAAGCTGGTCGCCAGGCCGAGATGGGTCTGCGTATTACCGAGCAGGGCAGGGCGATCACCGATCCTGACGTGCTTGCGGCCTTTCGTCTGTCGGTAGACGTGCGCGCACCGGACGGCAGTACCGAGACGATTGCGGTCAGCGAGCGCTATCCTGCGCCCGCCGACGGCGAATACCGGGTCATGGCACCTACATTCGCGCAGGCGGGGCGCTATGAATTTATGGTGCGCCTGGAAGCCCAGACACTGCGCCGTGAGCTGCCCATGCATGTCGAGGTGATGCCGCTGCCGGAGCAGGCAACGCTGGTGACCCGCGGCGATGAATTGCCCGACGACGAGTACACTGCGTCTCTGGCGGCGGTTGGCGTGGCGGTGCTGACCATTGCACTTTTGATCTGGCTGATCCTGCGTCGACGTAAACAACGCAAGCTTGAAGTCTGGCAGCGCAGGGCAATGCAGTCGGAAAATGGCGCTACCGGCCAGTTTGCATTGTCCGGTGTGAGCGCGGCCAAGGAGTCCCCCGACGAGCCGCTTGATTAGCGCGTTCCCTATGAGTACCCTGTTCGGCCTTGCTCGTATACAGGTACTACCCCAGATGAAATTTGAAGGCACTGATCGTTACGTCGCCACCGATGACCTGCGCATGGCGGTAAACGCCGCCGTCGCACTGCAACGCCCCCTCCTGATTAAAGGTGAACCCGGCACGGGTAAAACCATGCTCGCCGAAGAAGTTGCCGGCGGCCTGGGCATGCGCCTAATCCAATGGCACATCAAGTCCACCACCAAGGCCCAGCAGGGTCTGTACGAGTACGACGCTGTATCGCGCCTGCGCGATTCCCAGCTGGGTGACGAAAAAGTCCACGATATTGCCAACTACATCAAGAAGGGCAAGCTGTGGGAGGCCTTTGAGTCTGAAGAGCAGGTTGTGCTTCTCATCGACGAAATCGACAAGGCTGATATCGAATTCCCCAATGACTTGCTGGTAGAACTCGATCGTATGGAGTTCTTCGTCTACGAGACTGGCGAGACCATTAAGGCCAAGCAGCGCCCGATTATTATCATCACCAGTAACAACGAGAAGGAACTGCCGGACGCATTCCTACGCCGCTGTTTCTTCCACTTCATCAACTTCCCCGATCGCGACACCATGCGTGAGATCGTGGCAGTTCACTACCCGGAGATCTCCAAGGAACTGGTACAGGAAGCGATGGAAGTATTCTTTGACCTGCGTGCGATTCCCGGGCTCAAGAAGAAGCCCTCGACGTCGGAGCTCATCGATTGGCTGAAGCTGCTGATGGCCGACGACATTCCCGACGAGATTCTCAAGGATCGCGATCCTACCAAGGCCATTCCGCCCCTGTATGGCGCGCTGATGAAAAACGAACAGGATGTGCACCTGCTCGAACGTCTGGCCTTTATGCACCGCCGGGAATCACGGTAAAGCCCTATGCTGATCAACTTCTTCCACGGCCTGCGCGACGCAGGTGTACCGGTGACCACACGCGAACTCCTCGATTTGCTCGAGGGCATGAAACAGCGTGTGGTGTTCGGTTCGATGGACGAATTTTACTATTTCAGCCGCACCTGCATGGTGAAGGATGAAAAGTACTTCGATCGCTTTGATAAAGCCTTCGGTCTGCATTTCAAGGACCTGGAAGCACTCGACGATGTGATCGAGGCAATGATACCCGATGACTGGCTGCGCTCGGAGTTCCTGAAGAACCTGAGCGAGGAAGATAAGGCCAAGATCGAATCCCTCGGTGGTCTCGAGAAACTGATTGAGGAGTTCAAGAAGCGCCTCGAAGAACAGGAAAAACGCCACGAAGGGGGCAACAAGTGGATAGGTACCGGTGGTACCTCGCCTTTTGGCCAGGAAGGCTATCACCCTGAAGGTATTCGCGTTGGCCCCAACGGCAAGAATAAAAAGGCCGTTAAAGTCTGGGACAAGAGAGATTTCAAGAACCTCGACGACAGCGTTGAGCTCGGTACCCGTAATATCAAGGTCGCCATGCGACGCCTGCGCAAGTTCGCTCGCACTGGCGCCGCCGATGAGCTCGATCTGGATGACACCATTACCTCGACTGCGCGCAATGCCGGGCTGCTCGATATTAAAATGGTTCCAGAGCGTCACAATGCCGTGAAGGTGCTGCTGTTCTTCGACGTTGGTGGGTCAATGGATCCTCATGTAAAAGTGTGCGAGGAGCTGTTTTCAGCGGCGCGTACCGAGTTCAAGCACATGGAGTATTTTTACTTCCACAACTTTCTCTATGAGAGCGTGTGGAAGAACAATATCCGTCGCCACAATGAACGCACGCCGCTGCTGGATATTCTCCACAAGTACAGCCACGACTATAAGGTCATCTTTGTCGGCGACGCCTCCATGTCACCGTATGAAATCCTCCAGCCCGGCGGCAGTGTCGAGCATTGGAACGAGGAGTCTGGCGAGGTGTGGTTCCGGCGTCTGCAGGAAGTCTACGACAAGGTGATCTGGATTAACCCGGTTCCCGAGGAAGACTGGCAATACACCCAATCGGTTAGCATTACCCACAAATTGCTGGAGGGACAAATGTATCCTTTGACCCTCAAGGGCCTGGAAGAGGGGATGTCGTTCCTCTCCAAGTAGCGCCGTCCTACATCCTGTCAGCGTAGGCGATCAGGCTTGCGGTGACAGCGACATTGAGTGATTCAACCCCATTGTTCATGGGTATCGACAAGCCTTGCTGGGCGAGTTTACTGACGGCGACGGAGACGCCGTCGGTCTCATTGCCGAGCACGTAGATGCAGTGTCCTGCGGGGCGATAGGCAAACAGATCTATCCGCGCGTCCGCCTCCAGGGTGCACACCTCAAAGCCGTTATGCTGGCACTGCTGCAGGGCTTCGGGCAATGCCTGGCAGGTGAGCACCGGCGCCCGGTATAAGGTGCCGGCGCTGGCTTTGACGACCAGTGGCCCCGGTGCCGCATTGCCTTTGCGCGACCACAGCAGGCCGTCGATGTTGCCGGCCGCCGCCGAGCGGACGATCATGCCAATGTTTTGCGGATTGGTAATACCGTCCAGGGCGAGCAGCCGCTGTCGGGGTTTGCCCTCCAGGTTATTCAGATAACTCTCCACAGACTGAAACGCCGGGCACAAGACATCCAGGGCGACGCCCTGATCCTGTTTGCCATTGCGGGATATACGCGCCAGTTCCTCCCGGGAGTGGCGCTTGATCGTTACGCCGCGTTGCTCTGCGGCTGCCAGTAACTCACCGACGATGCCGCCTTCGCGATTGCTGTGAGCCAGATGCAGGGTCTGGCAATCCAGGTCGCGATCCCGCAGGGCTTCCAGCGCTGGTTTACGTCCGTACAAGGTCAGCATGCGGTCGAAATAGCTGCGCTTCTCGGTATAGCTGGTGTCGCTCATGAGGGCTGGTTTCCTGCCTGTAGCTGTGCGCGGTAGCGCCCCGGTGAGGTGCCGGTCCACTTCTTGAACGAGCGGTAGAAAGCCGAGTTGTCGGGAAAACCCATAATCGCAGCAATCGCGTCCAGCGAGAGCTCGGGTCTGTTCATGTAGTGCACGGCCAGCTCGCGACGGAAGTCGTCCTTGAGCTGCTGGAAGCTGGTGCCTTCCTGAGTAAGTTTGCGGTGCAGGGTGCGCGGCGACATATTCAGCTCCGCGGCGATGTCACTGGCATTGGGTAGTCGCTGGCTGTTGTGCTCAGTCAGTCGTTGCTTGATTTTCTCCGTCAGTGGATTGAGGTTGCCTGGCGTTTCCCGTTTAACGAGTTGGTAGGGCGCCTGGCGGAGAAAATCGCGCAGCGTGTCTTCGGTTTGTACGATGGGCAGTTGCAGCACATTCTCGTGCAGCACCAGTCCGGAGTGTTCGGTACCGAAGCGCACTGGACAGCCAAAGATAGCTTCGTAGGGCTGAGGGTCTGCCGGTTCGCTCGCACGCAGGTGGATCGCCTGCAGGGGTAACTCGCGACCAATAAGCCAGCTGTAGAAACGGTACATCATTAGCAGCACGTTGGCGTGACCGATATGAATACGGTCCTGCTCCAGGGACGCGGAGCGCTCCAGGACACATAAGATCTTGCCATCGCCCTGATCGATAAACAGCGGCTTGGCAGCACCCTGGATCGCGCGGAACTGGTCGCAGTAGATGAAGAATTCCCGCGCCCGGCGCAAGGCCTGCCCAAGGTTGGGGCAGTGGATGACAAACAGGCACAGCATGCGAAAAGTGCCTGGTGGCGCGTGGTTTTCCTGGCCCAGGCCAAAGGCCTCGTCCTGGAGGATTTCCATCACCAGCCCGTACAGTTTGCTGTAGCTGTCGGTGGGAATCTGGCTGGGGAGCGTGGCGGGGTCGTCTTGCAGTGGATTGAAGTCCAGGCCGATCTGCGTCAGGGCCCGGTCCACGGGATAGCCCTGTTCACTGACCACGCGCAGCAGTGTGGTCAGTGTTTTAAGGGGCATGGTGTTCAAAGCTCGCTGCCTTAGCTAAAGCTTTCGGCGAGGGTTGTGACCCGGTCCGCAGACTCCTTGATGCGAGCGGCGATTTCTTCGATCTTGGCGCCGGTCATCGGTTCTTTGAAGGATCCGGCAACAAAGCACACCACGGGCAGTTTGTTTTCCACAAACACCGGGACCGAAATGGTCGAAACGTCGTACTTGGTTTTAGGTTCGATGCGGTCCAGGTGATATTGCTCGTCGCAGAGGTCGATCTGGTATTTGCGCGCGGCATCTTCTAGTTCGGTCAGGCTCCAGGAATTGTGGATGCGCGACAGTTCGCGAGTGAGTTCGGCCTCAGCCTTGGTTTTCAGGGTGACTTCGTAACCGCGGGCGCGAATCCCGATCACTGAAACGCGCAGTTTCTGGTCCAGGCGTTCGTTGTAGCCGCCGCGTGATTCGTGGGCGCGGGTGAGCCAGGCCTCCAGGTGCTTGGCCGGCGAGAACGCGATAAAGCTGCTCGCTACAGGGGCGTCATTGGGCAGGCGCAGGCCCAGCTGGAACGAATTAATCAGCTCGGATGCCTGGCCATACAGCGCTAATAACACCATGTGTTGCTTGGAGCGACCGGTCACACCAAAACCAATATCCAGATCCGCCTGCAGCGCTTCCAGCTCCGGGCGAGCGTACTCAAGCACGGGGAACTGGGCGAAGGCAGCGTTACCCGCGGCAATAATAGAAGGGCCGAGGCGGTAAGCCTTGGTTTTCGGATGTTGGACCAGGAAGCCGTAGTTGGCCATGGTGGTCAGAATGGCGTGGCAGGTCGCCTTGTTGAGGTTGAGGCGGCGGGTCATCTCGGTCAAGCCGAACGCCTGATCAGGGTTGGCCATTAACAGATCGAGAATGGCCAGGGCACGGGCGGTAGGTTGTGAGAATAGGGCCAAAGCGTCAGCTCCCTTTTAGTTGGTGTACCTGAGCAAAATAAATGGTATGAATTCTTGTACCTTGCGGTTATGGTACCGCTCCAGCTTGAGGTACTTCAAGCCTTGAGTGGGGCGACATAATAGTGGCCGAATTCAGCAGAGACAATGAGAATTAAGGAATGTTAACCCTGTTCGGAACATCAGCCTGTCACCTGTGCGAGCTGGCCGAGGCACTTCTGGTGCAGGCGGGTGCCGGCTTTGAGCATGTAGATATCAGTGAATCTGACGATTTATTCGAGCGTTACGGGACGACGATCCCGGTTGTGCGCACAGAAGAGGGCCGGGAGCTGAACTGGCCCTTCGACGCACAAATGCTCGCTGAGTTTCTTGCCGGCTAGCGGCTGTTCTCGCTATGAGCCGACGCGCACCGCCAGCACGTCACAGCTGGCGCCGTGGAGTACGCCGTTGGCGGTAGACCCCATGAGCAGGGCGAGACCATAGCGGCCGTGGCTGCCGACCACGATCAGGTCGGCGCTGATCTTTTCCGCCACGGCGTGAATCTCCACCTCGGGGCGCCCCAGCAGAATGTGTTGGTGATCAGCGGCAATACCGTTTTTCTCAGCGAAACGCTGTAACTGGCCGGTGGCCTGTTCCTGGATTTCGTCCTGAAGGCCTGAGAAGTCCATGGGGATGTCGACGCCATAGGCGAAGCTGAGGGGTTCTATGACATGTACAAGGTGGAGTTCGCTGCCAGCAGACGTGGCAATAGCGCGCGCTCGCGCCGCAACCAGGTCAGATTCTTCGCTGAGGTCGATGGCAACAACCACTTTCGAGTACTGCGACATATATAGCCTCCCCGCAGGCTTTTTTCACGCTTCTATTTATAGCATAGAATAGTCGCCGAACAACGGGACACGGCTGCTTCTGCGGCGTAAGTTTGATCTGGGTCAGGAAACCACCTTTGGAAATTTTTCTTATCATTTTCGTGATCGCGGTGGCGCTGGCACCGTTGACCCATTTCATCCCCAGCAAGCGCCAGCGGCAGGTGGCCGGAATGAGAGAGTATGCCGCGGTCCATGGCCTGTTCGTCGAGTTCCGGGACCTTCCTGGCAGTGATCGCGTGTTACCGGGGCAGGCCCGGCGCCCCGAGCAAATCATTTATTACGGCAGGCGCCTTCCGGCATCGCGTGGCGAGCCTCGTTCGAGGTTGGCCTGGCGAATTGAGGAAGGTGAGTGGCGGGGCGTGGGTCACCGACAGCCGCCGCCAGAACAGACTGCGCTGCTGCCCGCAGAAATACTGGCCCTCAGCCAGGAAGAGGGCAGTTGTGGGATCTACTGGTCAGAGCCCGAAGAACAGGGTCAGGTTGAGCAAATTGTCACGGCCCTGGAGGCCTGGTCAGAGGCACTCTCGGCGTGACCCGCCTCGGGGGCGAAACACGATTTTTCTTGACCCGTCCGGGCGGTGGCCTTATATATGCCCCTTTTTGCTGCCGCACCCGGCACCCAATGTCAGCAGGATGAGATGGGAAAATCACTCGTAATCGTCGAGTCGCCCGCCAAGGCGAAGACAATCAACAAGTACCTGGGCAAGGACTATGTGGTTAAATCCAGCGTGGGGCATATTCGTGATCTGCCCACCGCCGGCAGTGCCACCGCCAAGGTAGATCCCAAGGAGCGGGCTGCCCAGGCGGCGATTACCCGCAAGATGGGGTCGGAAGAGAAGGCCGCCCACAAGAAGAAGAAAGCGCGCGAGCAATTGATTCGCCGCATGGGTATCGACCCCGAAAATGGTTGGGACGCCAACTACCAGGTCCTCCCCGGCAAAGAAAAGGTGGTCAACGAGCTGAAAAAGCTCGCCGAAGACTCCGACGCTATCTATCTCGCGACCGACCTTGATCGCGAGGGAGAAGCCATTGCCTGGCACCTGCGCGAGGCCATAGGCGGTGACGATAGTCGCTACCAGCGCGTGGTATTTAACGAAATCACCAAGAAGGCGATTACCGAGGCCTTTGAAGAGCCGGCGGTACTCGACCAGAACCGGGTGAACGCCCAGCAGGCGCGTCGTTTCCTTGATCGCGTGGTGGGCTACATGGTCTCGCCATTGCTGTGGGCGAAGGTTGCGCGGGGCCTGTCTGCCGGTCGGGTGCAATCGGTCGCGGTCCGTCTGATCGTCGAGCGCGAGCGCGAAATCCACGCCTTTATTCCCGAGGAATACTGGGAAGTGCACGCCGACCTGGCCTCCAAGGATGCCTCGGAAGTGCGTTTTCAGGTTAAGCGTCACAAGGGAGAGAATTTCCGCCCTGGCGATGAGGCGACCACACTGACAGCCACCGCAGAGCTGGAAACCCTGCCTTACGCCGTCAGTAAGCGCGAGGACAAACCCACGCGCTCCAAACCGCCTGCGCCCTATATCACCTCGACGCTGCAGCAAGCCGCTTCCACCCGGCTGGGCTTTAGCGTGAAGAAGACCATGATGATGGCTCAGCGCCTCTACGAGGCCGGTTACATCACCTATATGCGAACCGACTCCACGAATCTGAGTGCCGAGGCGGTGGCCGCCTGTCGCGATTACATCGGCAACAACTTCCCGCCGCGTTACCTGCCGGAGAGCGCCAATCTGTACTCATCCAAAGAGGGTGCACAGGAAGCGCACGAGGCCATTCGTCCGTCAGATGTCAATGTGTCGCAAACCTCGCTGAAGGGCATGGAGCGCGACGCAGAGCGCCTCTATGAACTGATCTGGCGTCAGTTTGTGGCCTGTCAGATGCCGGCAGCGGAATACACGTCAACCACCGTGACCGCGGCTGCAGGCGAGTACGAGCTCACCGCCAAGGGACGCATAATCCGGTTTGATGGCTACACCCGAGTGCAGGCGCCTGCTGCGCGCAAAGGCGACGATACGGTACTGCCCGATCTGAAAGAGGGTGACGCGCTGTCACTCAAGAAACTCGATCCTGCCCAGCACTTTACCAAGCCCACCCCGCGCTATGGTGAGGCCAGCCTGGTGCGCGAGCTTGAAAAGCGCGGCATCGGCCGGCCATCAACCTACGCGTCGATTATCTCCACCATCCAGGATCGCGGCTATGTGCGCCTGGAAAACAAACGCTTTTATGCTGAGAAGATGGGCGATATCGTCACCCAGCGACTACAGCGCAGTTTTACTGACCTGCTCGACTACGGCTTTACCGCCAATATGGAAGAGCGGTTGGATGACGTGGCTGATGGCAAGCGCGACTGGCGAGATCTGCTGGACGCCTTCTATGCCGAGTTCAGCGACCTGCTCGAAACGGCCAATGAACCGGAGCCCGTGGGCATGCAGCCCAATGAGCCCACCATGACCGATATCGCCTGCGATAAATGCGGGCGTCCGATGCAAATTCGCACTGCCAGTACGGGGGTGTTCCTGGGGTGCTCCGGATACGCGCTGCCGCCGAAAGAGCGCTGCAAGAACACCATAAATCTGACCTCGGGGGATGAGGCCATCCGCGAGGATGCAGATGACGAGGCCGAATCTCGCCAGCTGTTGGAACGCCATCGCTGTACCAAATGCAACTCGGCCATGGACAGCTACCTGATCGACGAAGATCGCAAGCTGCATGTCTGTGGCAACAACCCCGATTGCGACGGCTTCGAGGTCGAGCACGGCAAGTTCAAGATCAAGGGGTACGAGGGGCCGACCCTCGAGTGCGATAAGTGCGGTAGTGAAATGCAGCTCAAGAACGGCCGTTTCGGCAAGTACTTCGGCTGTACCAATGAGGAGTGCAAGAATACCCGCAAGCTGCTCCGCAACGGCGAGCCGGCACCGCCCAAAATGGATCCGGTGCCGATGCCGGAGCTGGCATGCGAGAAGGTCGACGATCACTACGTGCTGCGCGATGGCGCCGCTGGTATGTTCCTCGCCGCCAGCGGGTTCCCGCGCAACCGGGAAACCCGTGCGCCGTTTGTGGATGAGCTGCTGCCGCACAAGGAAGCCATCGATCCAAAGTACACGTTCATATTCTCTGCGCCGACTGAGGATGACGACGGCAACCGTGCCCAGGTGCGTTACAGCCGTAAGACCAAGGAGCAGTATGTCATGACCGAGAAGGACGGCAAGGCTACCGGCTGGAAGGCCTACTACCGCGGCGGTAAGTGGGACGTTGAGCAGAGCAAGAGTCGGGCGAAGAAAAAGTGAGTTCCGCTCGCGGCCAGGCCAACCATGCGTTGTACCTGGCCCGCATCCTGATTGGCGCCTGGCGCCGTGACCTCGACACCCAGAGCGTGGCGGCCAAGATCCTGGCCAGTGCCTATTGGCCCGGGGTGCGCAATCACCTGACAAATGCCTACGGCTGGTTTCTTCTGGAAATCACCCGGCCCGGTGGATTGCCGGAGACGCCGCCACAATGTCTTGCCGAATTACCGGAGATTGTCGCAGGCAAGGCCATGCCCGGTGAGATTCGCGAGTTCCAGCGCCTGGAGCGGGAGGGCTGGATTGGCGCCATGTTATCGGCAGAGAGTGATGCACCGCAGTCATCGTCGATGCAGAACCTGGCGGTGGCAGCCGCCGGTGCCGATCCGGAGCAGGCCGAGACCTGGGCAAACCTGCTACAGCAGCTGTTCGACCGCATGGGCGACTCCCTCGACGAGTACTAGTTCCGGGGCAGGAGCAGGGCGCTCAGGCGTCTATTGCGGCTCTTGCTGCTGTCGCCGCACACTGCCCGCAACTGCGCACCCGTTCACAACTATTCCCGAATAAGCCCTATCGGGCACCCATGGCTGCTGTTATGATGAAGTGGCAGTGTTCGCAACAACAGAGGTTTATTGAGTGTCTGCATCCTTACTGGAGATTGTCGACCTGGGCGACGGTGAAATCGTTCTGCAACGTGCTGACGATGATTCCGCGCCGCTGGTGACCATACAGTTCTCCGACGAATCGCGCATGTACCTGATGGAAAACGGACTGGAAGTGGCCAAGGCCATGATTCAGGCCGGAATTCAGGCCGCGGCCAATATCATGGAACAGAATGAAGCTGAGGCGGATGCCGAAGCTTACGCTGAGCCAGAGGCACCGCGCGTCCTGCACTGACAGGCGTTATTCGACATCCCGCCGGGGCGTTGCGCCACCGGCTATCTGCAGCCCCCTGAGGGGCCTGTCAAAGCCCCTACCGCTTTTAAAAACGTCCGCTGCCTAATTGCCGCGGCGCAGCACACCTACACTCAGGCCTTCAATCGCAAACGATTGCTCGCGCAAATCGACCTTGATGGGCTCGAAATCAGGGTTCTCCGGCAGGAGTTCCAGCAGGTTCTTATCGCGCCCCTGTTGCAGTCGCTTAACGGTGACCTCGTCTTCGATGCGGGCCACAATAATGTCGCCATTATTGGCCACGGGCGTGCTGTGAACGGCCAGCAGGTCGCCGTCGAAGATACCGATATCGATCATCGAGTCGCCAGTGACGCGCAGGAAATAGTCAGCTGCGGGTTTGAAAAATTGGGGCGGGAGGTCGCAGTATTCCTCGATATTCTCCTCGGCGAGCACCGGGTTACCGGCGGCCACCCGACCGACGATGGGAATACCTTGGGTATCGGGCAATTTAATGCCCCGTGAGGCGCCGGGGATAATTTCAATCGCGCCTTTGCGGGCCAGTGCCTTGAGGTGCTCCTCTGCGGCATTGGCTGATTTGAATCCCAGTTCGCGGGCTATGTCGGCCCGGGTGGGCGGGAAGCCCGTGTCATCGATATGTGCACGGATAATATCCAGCACCTGTTGCTGCCGCTTGGTAAGCTTGTCCATGTGTGCCCCATCTGTGTATTTATACAGGTGCTGTGATTATATACAGCATGGGCAGCGGATAACAACGCCTAAAAATCCTCCACGCCATACATGGCTTCGGGCTCGATGGAGTTCAGTGGACTATTCCAGTCTTCCGGTTGCATGGGCAGGTCGGGGTCCAGCAGGTCTTCGTCATCCAGCTCAAAGGCAGAGCGCCAGTCTTCCGGGGCTTCCGCGCGTTCCAGCAGCATTTCGCGCCAGGCATCGAGGTCGTATTCAGACACTTCGCCATCCAGGTATTGGGTTTCGATGGTGAGGTTACTGGGATCCCAGTCCACCACCTCGAATAAGGCATTGGTTTGCAGATCCTTGTACCAGCCACCGACAACGGGGCTTAGCATTTTCATGGAGATTTTCCTCCCCTTTTTTCGTGTGCGGCAGACCAACATATCACGCTGGCGTGGGCTGTCCATTATGTGATAACGCTATAAAAACAGGGATGGAAATAGCTTTTACGGCGACGGAAATTCTTTTCAAAAGAGATCAAGCAGTTGCGCTGGACTTCAAGAGATGACTTAATCTGTGCCGCTGATTTATATAATCTTTCGAGACTAAACACGCGGTTCCCACATGAAAAAATTGTCTAAAAATCGTGCTTTTTGCGCTAGAAGAGGTGGCCAGTGACGAGCCTTGGATCGCTTTTCGACAGCCTCGCGCTCAGCCTGGGATTGGAGGGGCAGCTTTTGGCCCTGATCCTACTGGTGACCCTGGGCGCGGTGGCTCACCTGGCCCTCGGAATGCTGGTGCGACAATTGCACCGCGCCGCGAGCGCCACAGACTACAACTGGGACGATGTGGCCGTCACGGCGATGGCGGTGCCGGTGCGGGTGCTGCTGTGGGTGCTGGTGCTGTATCTGGCCCTGGAAATTTACCCGGTGGCGGAAACCCTGCAGGCCTTTCTCGCCCAGGCTTACGACACTGCGCTGGTGGTATTGCTGGCCTGGTTCCTGCAACGACTTATTCACGGGGTAGAGGAAGAGCTGCTGTGTGAGACCCGCGGCACCCGCCAGTCGGCGGACAAGGCCACCGTGCGCGCGGCGGCCAAGCTGGTGCGCTTTGTGCTCTGGATTA
This sequence comes from Halioglobus japonicus, assembly GCF_001983995.1. NCBI lineage: Bacteria > Pseudomonadati > Pseudomonadota > Gammaproteobacteria > Cellvibrionales > Halieaceae > Halioglobus > Halioglobus japonicus. The sequence continues at coordinate 2,403,115 of NZ_CP019450.1, forward strand.
CTGCCGGGCTCATGATTCTGCAGAGCCTGGGCGTATCGATCTCCGGGCTGCTTGCCTTTGGGGGCATTGGTGGTATTGCGGTGGGTTTCGCGGCGAAAGATTTGCTCGCCAACTTCTTCGGCGGCCTGAGTGTGTACCTGGACCGGCCCTTTACGGCGGGGGATTGGATTCGCTCACCCGATAAAAGTATTGAAGGCACGGTAGAGGACATAGGCTGGCGCCTGACCCGTATTCGCACTTTTGATCAGCGGCCGCTGTATGTGCCCAACTCGACGTTCTTGCAGATCTCCGTGGAAAACCCCTCGCGCATGCTTAACCGGCGCATCTACGAGACCATCGGCCTGCGTTACCAGGACGCCGCGCTCATGGCGCCGGTGGTTACCCAGGTCAAGGAGATGCTGCGCAACCATCCTGAGATTGACCAGTCGCGCACCCTGATAGTTAACTTTGTGTCCTTCGGGCCATCGTCGCTGGATTTCTTTGTCTACACCTTTACCAAGACCACCGACTGGGTGACGTATCACGAGATCAAACAGGACGTCATGCTGAAGATTCTCGACATTATCCACGCCAACGGCGGCGATGTGGCGTTTCCCACCCAGACATTGCAGTTGGAGCACATTGCCCCCGAGGGCGAAGCGTGAGCGCACTGGCGGTGATCGGCGGTACCGGGGTGGATCGTCTCGGCGGGCTGGACATTGTCACTCGTCACGCGGTCGACACACCCTTTGGCGAGCCGTCACAGGTGGTGCAGGAAGGGCGCCTTGGCGACACGACGATATTCTTTCTACACCGGCACGGTAGCCCCCGGGCCATTCCCCCGCACCGGGTGAACTATCGGGCCAATCTCTGGGCGCTGCAACAGTTGGGCGCCACCCATATCATCGGCATTAACGCCGTCGGTGGCATTGCCCCGAGTATGCCGCCAGGCAGGCTGGTTATTCCCGATCAGGTTATCGATTACACCTGGGGGCGTGAGCACACCTATGACACCGGTGAGAGCGGTGAGCTCATGCATATCGACTTTACCGAGCCCTATGATGCGGCGCTGCGCAATGCGGTGCTCGAGGCAGCGGACCGTGGCGACATTGCCTGTGCCCGCGCAGGCGTGCATGGCGTAACGCAGGGCCCGCGCCTGGAGACCGCCGCGGAGATTCGGCGCATGGCCAGCGACGGCTGTGATGTCGTGGGTATGACGGGTATGCCGGAGGCGTCGCTGGCGCGGGAGCTGGGTGTGGCCTATGCGAGCATTTGTATGGTGGTGAATGCCGCAGCCGGGCTCGATGACAAACCCCTCACCCTGGACATGATGCGAGCAACGCTGGAGCGCGAAGCAGACGTAGTTGCGTCGTTGGTTGAAGGTCTGTGCCGCAGCTCTCGCTGGGCGGACTGAAGGAATCGTCGGGCGGCTTAACCGCCTAGTCCAATCCCGCTATCGTATCGGCGTCTGAGCGCTGCTCGGCCAGCCCCATCTCGTGTAACTGCTCTTCATCCAGTGGGGTGAACTTCACCACCAGCCCCACCAGAGGATGATCGAGGTAGTGCACTTCATTGCTGCGCATGCGGCGCTTTTGTTTGAAGGCCACCGCGTGGCGCCATGGGTATACCGGGCCCATATCCTGCTCCAGGTCCGGTATGGCATTCGGGTCTCCAGGCCACACGCTATGGTCGGCCGGCACCTGGTTCACGTAGTAGGGCTCAGGTGCTTCGACCATGTTCGGTTCTGGTTGCTCCACCACAAGCGAGGGCGGCCCCAGCGGCGGCGCCGGCATGCGCCATTCCCCGGGCAGGTAGTCGCCGCGCGTATTCAGCCAGAGGTTGGTTTCAACGTGCAGGTAACGCGCAATGTGCAGCGTGACCGTACCCTGCAGGCGCGGCCAGTCCTGGATGTCACCGGAACTATCCAGTACCAGGGGAATAGCCGTGGCCTCTGGCTGTACCGGTTGTACCCAGGTTTCGTGAAACAGTGTGCGATATTTGCCGGTGCGCTGCATATACGCCGACTTGCCGTGAAACTCGCGCTGCGCGTGGGGCAGGGCGATAAACGGCGTCGGGTACAGTTGCTGCGGTTCCAGCGGGTCTTGGTCAGGCTCAGTTACCGCAGGTTCCAGCGCTGTTTCCGGCGCCGCAGTATCAGGAGCGGGCAGTGGCGGGATGTTGGTGCTCTCTTCGAGGGCTGACATGACGATTAACTGGCGGCCGTAGGCGTCGATGTTGCTCGCGCCGGGGTGCTCGGCAAGGCGCGCTTCGACCTGGGCGGGATAAACGAGGAAACGACTGCTGCTCGGGTAGTTCAACTGGGGCAGTGGTTCCCACTGTTCGCTGGCGCTGCCCGTCTCATTGGCAAACACCATGAGCTCTACCTGATACCAGCGTTCGTTAGCCTGCGCTGCAGCGCTGAGCAGGCAGAGGGAGAGGGCTGTAGGGTAGAGCAGGTGGCGAGCAAGCGGCATCAAGCGGCAGTGTCCTTGGCGTCGGTGGTAAATGTCTGCAGCAGCCCCTCGATAAACTCCTGGCGCTGCAGGTTATCCGGTAGCTCGCGATCAAACCGCAATCGTGTGGCTCCGGCCAGTTTGTAAGCCCGTGGGTCCGACTGTACTAGCTTAACCAGTGCCAGCGGATCAACCCGGGTGCTTTCCTTGAAGTCGATACTACCACCACCGGGGCCCGCTTCAATGGCGCGAATGCCGAGTTTCTGTGCCTTGAGCCGCAGTCGCGAGGTCTGGAAAAGGTTGCCGACCTGCTCGGGCAACAGACCGAAGCGATCGATCATCTCTACCTGCAGCTCGCGCAGCTGGTCTTCGTCTGCGGCGGCGGCAATGCGCTTGTACAGTACCAGACGCGTATTGATGTCCGGTAGGTAGTCCTCGGGAATCAGGGCCGGCATATGCAGATTGACCTCGGTGCCGGCGTCGAGGGGCGCGTCCACATCGGGAATGTCACCCCGCTTAAGTGCGGCCACAGCCCTTTCCAACATGTCCATGTACAAGGCGAAGCCAACGCTGTGGATCTGGCCACTTTGCTCATCGCCGAGCAGTTCGCCGGCGCCGCGAATTTCCAGGTCGTGCGTCGCCAGCAGGTAGCCTGCGCCGAGATCGCCGGCAGCCTCAATCGCCTCCAGGCGCTTGCCGGCATCGGAGGTAATCGCCGAGCGCGGCGGGGTGAGCAGGTAGGCGTACGCCTGGTGGTGGGAGCGGCCGACGCGGCCGCGCAGCTGATGTAACTGCGCCAGCCCGAATTTGTCCGCCCGCTCGATAATAATTGTGTTGGCGTTGGGAATATCGATGCCGGTTTCGATAATCGTGGTGCACAGCAGAATGTGGTGGCGCTGGTGGTAGAACGCGGACATCACTTGTTCCAGTTCAGTCTCGCGCATTTGCCCGTGGGCCACACCGATGTTCAGCTCCGGCAGCAACTCGCGCAGTTTGCGGGCACTTTCCTCGATCGATTTGACCTCGTTGTGCAGGTAGTACACCTGCCCGCCGCGCAGGGTTTCACGCAACACGGCCTCTTTGATCAGGGCGATGTTGTGCTCGCGAATAAAGGTTTTGATCGACAGGCGCCGCGCGGGCGGGGTGGCGATAATCGACAGGTCGCGCATGCCGCCCAGGGCCATATTCAGCGTGCGCGGAATCGGGGTCGCTGTCAGCGTGAGAATGTCGACTTCCGAGCGCAGCGCTTTGATCGTTTCCTTTTGCTTCACGCCGAAACGATGTTCTTCATCGATGATGAGCAGGCCCAGGTCGGAGAATTTGAAATCTGACTGAAGCAACTTATGGGTGCCCACCAGAATATCCGTGTTGCCTGCGGCAATACGTTCGCTGACGGCCTTGATATCCGCCGCCGTCTTGAAGCGCGAAACCACCTCGATATTAACCGGCCAGTCGGCGAAACGATCGCAGAATGACTGGTAGTGCTGTTGCGCGAGCAGAGTGGTCGGCACCAGCACGGCCACCTGCTTTTTGCTCTGGGTGGCGATAAAGGCAGCGCGCATGGCCACTTCGGTCTTGCCAAAGCCCACGTCGCCACACACCAGCCGGTCCATGACCCGCGGACTGCACATGTCTTCCACCACGGCCTTGATAGCCTGTTCCTGGTCGGGGGTTTCCTCGAAGGGGAACGCCGCGGCGAATTTATCGTAGGCGATAGGATCGCATTCAAACTCGTAGCCCTTACGCGCTTCGCGGCGGGCGTACACCTCGAGCAGCTGCGCGGCGATGTCGTTGGCCTTTTCACTGGCCTTGCGGCGGGCCTTGTCCCACTGCTCGGAGCCGAGGGTGTGCAGCGGCGCGGCATCCGGGTCGGCCCCGGAATAGCGACTTATCAGGTGCAGCGATGCCACGGGCACATAGAGCTTGGAACCCTTGTTGTACTCCAGGGTAAGGAATTCTGCCTGTTGCCCATCCACGTCCAGGGTTTGCAGGCCCACATAGCGGCCCACACCGTGCTCCAGGTGCACCACCGGCACGCCTTCGCGCAGCTCGTTAATGTCGCGGAAAGCATTGGCGGCTGCAGCGTCTGAGGTTGCCTTGCGACGCCGGCGCTGGGCCACCCGGTTGCCAAACAGCTGGGATTCGCTGACCAGGGTGGGTTCGTCCGGCCCCTGGTACAGGCCGCGATCCAGCGGCGCGGTCGCAATCGCAAATGCATGGCCGGAAGTGACAAAGTCATGCCAGTTAAGCACTTCCGGCGGCTTCAGACCGAGTTCCTTCAGTGATTGCAGCAGGATCTCCCTGCGCCCGGCGGATTCTGCACAGAGCAACACCGGCCCGGCGTGGGTCTCCACGAACTTGGCCAGGTTCTGGGCCGCGGATACAACGGTCTGATCGGTGGATAGGTCTGGCGGGGGGAGCACGCCGCTGTCAGCATGGACCGGCGCGTCAGGGTTGTGCCGCAGCTCGAGAACAGGGAATCCCTTCAGGCCTCCGTAGAATTCATCCACTGGCACAAAGCCCCGGTCCGGCGGCAGCAGTGGCCGCCGTGGATCGATGCCGTACTCTTCAAATCGGGTGCCCACTTCCTGCCAGAAGTGGTTGGCGGCGCCATTGTGGTCGCCGATGGTTACCAGCGCGGCATCTTCCGGAAGGTAGTCGAACAGGGTGGCGCACTCGTCAAAGAACAGCGGCAGATAGTATTCACAGCCGCCGGGGCTGCGACCCGCGCTGACCTCTACATAGGTTGGACAGGCGTCGTGGTCGACATCGAAAGCGTCATACCAGTTCATCTGGAAGCGGCCGATACCGCGGGTATCCAGCGGGTACTCCCGGGCCGGCAGCAGGTTAATGGCCTCAACCTTTTCCACCGTGCGCTGGGTCTCAGGATCAAAGGTGCGCAGCGTATCGACCTCGTCATCAAGCAGATCGATGCGATAGGGCAGGGGGCTGCCCATCGGATATATGTCGAACAACGAGCCGCGCAGGGCAAATTCACCGTGCTCGAACACGGTGTCGACGTTGCGATAACCGTTGCGCTCGAGATCGCGCCGGAAACTATCGATATCGATCTGCTGATTGGCTTCCAGCACCAGGCTTGAGCCCGCCACATAGTGAGTCGGCGGCAGTCGGTGCATGAGGGTTGGCACTGGCACAATCAGAATGCCGCACCGGGTGCGTGGCAGGGTATGCAGGGTGTGCAGACGCTCGGAAATAATGTCCTGGTGGGGCGAGAAGTTGTCGTAGGGCAGGGTTTCCCAGTCGGGGAAGGCCAGAATGTCGAGCTCGCGATCCAGATAGAAGGGCAGTTCCCGCTCCAGGGCGATGGCCGAGCTGGTATCGGCCGTGATCACCACAGTCAGGCGCTCGGGGCTGGCGAGTTCGGCAATACAGCGGGCGTCGGCGCCGCCGTAGAAGGGGCCCATTGCGGTGCGGGAGCCCGGCTTTTCTGGCCAGGGCGTGTTGGCGACCAGGGATGTAAACATGTGTGCAGACTTGGCTCGTGCTTGCGGGCGCGCATTGTATCGTGCCAGACCCCGGTCCGTGAATATGTCCGTGACGGGTCGGTTGAATCAGGGCGTGCTAGGCTGGATAATACGCGCCCCCGACACACACAACACCGCAGGACAACACACCGTGACAGACCGCAAACGAGAGCGCCCGGACGATTACTTCTCTGATTGGAAGGAGCGCGAGGCCCTGGCCGAGGGCATGATCCCCCTGGTGGGGACCCTTTCCCGTGAAAAGAACGTGAAGTGTTACATCTATGGTAAATCCATGGTCAACGCTTCCGTGCTGCAGTTGATGAAAGACCACCGCTATGTGCGCCAGGTGGAAGAGAACGAACTGTCAGAGTTCGAAACTTTCCCTGTGATCACTGAGTTGTCCAAACTCAACCTGGGCCCGGCCCACATTGACGTTGGCCGTATCGCCGTCAACTACTACGACAAGGGTATGGGCGAAGGCCTGTCCATTGAAGAGTACGTACGCCAGGAAGTGGCCGACGATATCGATTCCGATGACAAGCCCCTCGAAGGTCCCCAGGACGTTGTCCTGTACGGTTTTGGCCGCATCGGTCGTCTGATGGCCCGCATTCTTATCGACAAAACTGACGGCGGCGCCGGCCTGCGCCTGCGTGCCATCGTCGTGCGCAAGGGCAAAGCCCCCAACGATCTGGTCAAGCGCGCCAGCCTGCTGCGCCGCGACTCCATCCACGGTGCCTTTAATGGCACTATTCGCGTGGACGAGGAGCGTCAGTCCTTTGTTGCCAATGGCAACGAGGTCAAGGTGATTTACGCCAATGACCCCGCTGAGATCGACTACACCGGCTATGGCATCAACAATGCGATTGTTGTCGACAACACCGGTGTATGGCGCGACGAAGACGGCCTGGGCCAGCACCTTAAGAGCAACGGGGTGAGCAAGGTGATTCTGACGGCCCCCGGTAAGGGCGACCTGAAGAACATCGTGCACGGCATTAACCACGACATTATCGACGACAGCGACCAGATCATCTCTGCTGCTTCCTGTACCACTAACGCCATTGCGCCCCCGCTGAAGGCCATGGACGACAAGTACGGCATCAAAGCCGGCCACGTCGAGACCGTACACGCGTTTACCAACGACCAGAACCTGATCGACAACTACCACAAGGGTGATCGTCGCGGCCGCGCGGCCCCGCTGAACATGGTTCTGACCGAGACCGGTGCTGCCAAAGCCGTTGGCAAGGTACTGCCCAAGCTGAACGGCATGCTCACCGGTAACGCGATCCGCGTTCCAACCCCGAACGTATCCATGGCGATCCTCAATCTGACCCTGAACACGGAAACTACCGCCGAGGAAGTCAACGAGTACATGCGCCACATGGCCCTGCACTCACCGCTGCGCAAGCAGATCGACTACTCCAGCTCGCCGGAAGTGGTATCCACCGACTTTGTCGGCTCACGTCATGCCTGTATCTTCGATGCCAAGGCCACCATCGTGAACGGCAACCAGGCGGTTCTGTACCTCTGGTACGACAACGAGTTCGGCTATTCCTGCCAGGTGCACCGCATCCTCGAGCAGATGGCTGGTATCGACTACGCGGTTTATCCGAAAGAAGGCTGATTCCTTCGCCGCGTAACGAGCGCCCGGGTGGTTTTCCACTCGGGCGTTTTTGGTTTTGGGCGGACTGTTCGGTTTGTGAGAGCCCGAAGACTCTTGCAAGTTACTCCAATTACCTCCAGGAAAGCTTTCTTCGTCCTATTGGTTTACTGGTCAGGCATTTGTTTGGATGGGTCATAGCGAAACCGGCCTGAAAAGGCTGCATGCCCTTCTGAAACCGCTTCAGGGCCATCCATGGCGCGCTTCGGCGTCCGGCATACATGCCTACCGACGATTTCAGAAGGGCATGCAGCCTTTTCAGACCTCCTAGAGTTCTATTCCCGTTTGCTATCTTTCGTCCCGCAGCCCTGCAGCCCTGCAGCCCTGCAGCCCTGCAGCCCCGCAGCCCCGCAGCCCCGCAGCCCGCAAGCCATAGCCCTATAGCCGTTTAAATCCATAGAACCACTCCAAGCCGCCATGCAGGCCTATGTCCTTCTCGTCATATTCCGGCGCGTTCATGGTTTGCGGAAGAGGCGAAGGGCTTTCCGCGGTGAGTGTTTGAGGGGTGCTTGAGGATTGCGCAGCAATCCCACCCCGAGTTGCGCCACGGCCGCAGTCTCTGGAGCAAACCATGCGCCGGGACGAGAAGGGCATAGGCCAGCATGGCGGCGGCTAGCCAGAAATGCCAAGGTTGGTATGGGGGCCTCAAGCCGATACAAGGCGACTTATGACCGCCCAAAAGTCGTACTAGACATTGGTCGAACACCAAGAGAAAAAACGCAGCAGAATCAAAGAACTGGCTCAGAGTGAGTGGCCTTTTCAGGGCTCTTCCCCTATAATGCGCGCGGCTCAGAGACAGGTGGCGGAAAACGTTCATGCAAGATGGCGCTTTCTGGCAGTATCGCGATGCTGCAAACCCTTGTTATTACTAGGTTTTTCAAATGCTGTCTCAGCCTATCCACACACTAGATTCGTAGGCAGATCGTATGATCAAGATCAAGCGGGGCATGGATATCCCTATCCAGGGAGCTCCCCAGCAAGTTATTGAAGATGCACCTGCAGCCCGCGCCGTCGCGCTGGTAGGCTTCGACTACGTCGGTATGAAGCCCACCATGGAGGTGAAAGAGGGTGACCGGGTGAAACTCGGCCAGGTTCTGTTCACTGACAAAAAGACCGAAGGCGTGCGCTACACCGCACCGGCTTCCGGTGTCGTCTCAGCTGTCAACCGCGGCGCCAAGCGCGTACTGCAGTCGGTAGTGATTGACGTTGACGGTGACGATGCAGAAGATTTCGGTGCTTCCAGCGCGGCTGATGCCGCCAACCTTGACGCCGCCGCCGTGCGCGCCAAGCTGATTGAGAGCGGCCAGTGGACAGCACTGCGCACTCGCCCGTTCAGCAAGGTTCCCGAAGTAGACAGCGAAGCCGCTGCCATTTTTGTCACAGCCATGGATACCCAGCCACTCGCTGCTGATCCCGCGGTGATCATTGATACCCAGGTCGAAGCATTTACGCTCGGTCAGGATCTGTTGGCCAAGCTGACCAACGGCAAGGTATACGTCTGCGCTGCCGCTGACGTGTCCATTCCGCTGGGCAAGTCTGGCAAGGTTCAGTATGCCCAGTTCGACGGCCCGCACCCGGCTGGCCTGGCAGGCACCCACATCCATTTCCTGGAAGGCGCCAGCAACGGCAAAACCGTGTGGCAGGTTGGCTACCAGGACGTGATCGCCATTGGCCGCCTGTTCCTCGACGGAAAGCTATACACCGACCGCGTGATTTCGTTGGCCGGCCCCCAGGTAGAGAACCCCCGTCTGGTGAAGACGCGTCTGGGTGTAGACCTGCAGGCGCTGTGTGCCGGTGAAGTGAAAGAGGGCGAGAACCGCATCATCTCCGGCTCCGTACTCGGCGGTCGCGGTGTTGCTACCGGCACTTCTTACCTTGGTCGTTACCACAACCAGGTCAGCGTGCTGCTCGAAGGTCGCCAGCGCGACTTCATGGGTTGGCTGAGCCCCGGTGCCAGCCGCCACTCCAGTCTGGGCATTTACCTGTCCAGCTTCTTTGGTGTGAAGCCACTGCCCATGACTACTAACACCAACGGCTCCGAGCGTGCCATGGTGCCGGTGGGGCAGTACGAAAACATCATGCCGCTGGATATTCTTCCCACCCAGCTGCTGCGCTCGCTGATTGTCGGCGACACCGAAACAGCCCAGGCCCTCGGTTGCCTGGAACTGGAAGAGGAAGATCTGGCCCTGTGCACCTATGTCTGCGCAGGCAAGTACGAGTACGGTCCTATCCTGCGGGATAACCTGACCCGCATTGAGAAGGAGGGCTAAGTCGTGGGATTGCGCAAGACTCTTGACGACATGGAACATCACTTCACCGAGGGCGGTAAGTACCAAAACTGGTATGCTCTCTACGAAGCGGTAGATACTATTTTCTATTCCCCGGGCAGTGTGACCAAGTCCACCGCCCACGTGCGCGACGGCATTGACCTCAAGCGCATAATGATTACCGTTTGGTTCGCCACATTCCCGGCCATGTTCTACGGCATGTACAACCTGGGTTTCCAGGCGACGGGTGTTATGGAAGCCGGCATGGCAGTAGAAGGTTGGCGCGGCTGGCTCATCGAACTGCTCGGTGGTTATGACGCGACCAGCCTGTGGCACTGCTTCTGGTATGGCGCCGTGTTCTTCCTGCCAATATATGCCGTCACATTTGTGGTCGGTGGCTTCTGGGAAGTACTGTTTGCCATGAAGCGCGGCCATGAGGTTAATGAAGGCTTCTTCGTGACCTCGGTTCTGTTCGCCTTGATCTGTCCCCCCGATGTGCCCCTGTGGCAGGTGGCCCTGGGCATTAGCTTCGGTGTCGTTATCGGCAAGGAAGTGTTCGGCGGTACGGGTAAGAACTTCCTCAACCCCGCTTTGACCGGCCGTGCGTTCCTGTATTTTGCGTACCCCGCTCAGATGTCAGGCGACGCGGTCTGGGTAGCTGTGGATGGTTACACTGCGGCGACGCCGCTGTCGATCGTCGCTGCTGACGGCATGTCCGTACTGCAGTCACAGTTCACCTGGATGGATGCCTTTATCGGCCGCATTCCCGGCTCGATTGGTGAAGTATCAACGCTGGCCATTGCGATTGGCGGTGCCGCGTTGCTGATTGCTCGCATCGCTTCCTGGCGTATTGTGGCTGGCGTCATGGTGGGTATGGTCGCACTGTCGACCCTGTTCAACATTGTCGGTTCCGATTCCAACCCCGCATTCGCCATGCCCTGGTACTGGCACCTTGTGACTGGTGGCTTTGCTTTCGGTATGTTTTTTATGGCCACTGACCCTGTGTCAGGGGCCATGACCAACACTGGCAAGTGGGCCTTCGGCATTCTGATCGGTGCGATGACCGTACTGATCCGCGTTGTAAACCCGGCCTTCCCCGAGGGCATCATGCTGGCGATTCTGTTCGCCAACCTGTTTGCGCCCCTGATGGATCACTTCGTGGTCCAGGCCAATATCAAGAGGAGACTTGCTCGTGTCTAGTAACGACAGCATCAAGAAAACGCTGATTGTCGCGTTCTCCCTCTGTATCGTCTGTTCGGTTGTTGTGTCCACAGCTGCGGTAATGCTCAAGCCCGCGCAGGTGGCAAACGCCGAGCTCGACAGGAAGAAGAATATTCTCGCCGCTGCGGGCATCCTCGAAGAGGGTCGCAGCATTGACGAGCAGTTCGAATCCATCACTACTCGTGCGGTCGATCTGCGCACCGGCCAGTTCACCGATGAGGTGGATGCGGCCAGCTTCAACCAGCGCAAGTCGATTAAAGACCCGGCGCTGTCCGACAAGTTGAGCAGCAGTGACGACCCCGCCAAGATCCTGCGCCGTGAGCACTTTGCGCTGGTCTACATGGTCGAGGACGAGAACGGTCTGGACAAAATCATCCTGCCCATCCGCGGTTACGGCCTGTGGGGCACTCTGTACGGTTTTGTGGCGCTCGAGGGCGACATGAATACGGTTGCAGGCCTTGGCTTTTACGAGCACAAGGAAACACCCGGACTCGGCGGTGAAGTCGACAATCCCCGCTGGAAAGGCCTGTGGCCGGGCAAGCAGATGTTTGCCGATGGCGAAGTCGCCCTGACGATCGTCAAAGGCGCAGTTGATCCCGGCGCGGAAGGTGCCGATTTCATGGTGGACGGCCTGGCCGGTGCCACCCTGACAACCCGCGGCCTGGACAACCTGGTCAAGTACTGGCTGGGCCCCGAAGGCTTTATGCCCTTTCTTAGTAACCTGAAATCCGGGGAGGCCTGATCGTGGATTCTGTTAAAGACACACTCTCAACCCCAATTTTCAAGAACAACCCCATCGCGCTGCAGGTGCTGGGTGTTTGTAGCGCCCTGGCGGTAACGTCGTCGCTGCAGGTAACCCTGGTCATGTGTATCGCACTGACTTCGGTGTGTGCGTTCTCGAACCTGGGTGTTTCTCTCATCCGCAACCACATTCCCGGCAGCATTCGTATCATCGTGCAGATGATCATTATTGCCTCGCTGGTAATTTCGGTAGACCTGACACTGAAAGCCGTCGCCTATGACATCAGCAAGCAGTTGTCGGTGTTTGTCGGCCTGATCATTACCAACTGTATCGTCATGGGTCGCGCCGAGGCCTTCGCCATGAAGAACCCGCCGCTGCCTAGCTTTATCGACGGCATCGGCAATGGTCTGGGTTACTCCGTGGTGCTGATCGCAGTCGCGGTGGTACGTGAGCTGTTCGGTGCGGGTAAACTGTTCGGCATCGAGATTCTGCCGCTGGTCACCGAGGGTGGCTGGTACAACCCCAACGGCCTGCTGCTGTTGCCTCCAAGTGCCTTCTTCCTGATCGGCATGTTCATCTGGATTCTGCGCTCTGCACAGAAGGACCAGGTTGAGGAGCCCGACTTCAAGATGGCGAAACACACTGTTGCGCGGGAGGGCGTGTAAATGGAACATTACCTGAGCCTGTTTATCCGCTCGATCTTTATCGAGAACATGGCCCTGGCATCCTTCCTGGGCATGTGTACCTTCCTGGCGGTATCCAAAAAGATCCAGGCGGCCTTTGGCCTGGGCGTAGCGGTGGTGGTTGTACTGACCATTACCGTGCCGGTGAACAACCTGATCTATAACTCCCTGCTGGCGGAAGGCGCTCTGGCATGGGCCGGTTACCCCGAGCTCGACCTGAGCTTCCTGGGCCTGCTCAGCTACATTGGCGTAATCGCGGCGATGGTACAGATCCTGGAGATGTTCCTGGATAAGTATGTACCTGCGCTGTACAACGCGCTCGGTGTATTCCTGCCGCTGATTACCGTGAACTGTGCCATCCTCGGTGCATCGCTCTTCATGGTTGAGCGGGACTACAACTTCAGCGAATCGCTGGTATTCGGCGCAGGCGCCGGCGTGGGCTGGGCCCTGGCCATTGTTGCCCTGGCCGGTATCCGCGAGAAACTGAAGTACTCCGATGTGCCCGACGGTCTGCAGGGCCTGGGTATTACTTTCATTATCGTTGGTCTGATGTCCCTGGGCTTCATGTCCTTCGGCGGCATCGATCTGTAAGGAGTAGCGGCGACAATGGATACAATTATTTTCGGCGTAGTTATGTTCACCGCCATCGTGCTGGCCCTGGTGGCCGTCATTCTTGTGGCGCGCAATTCGCTGGTGAGCACCGGCGACGTCAATATCGAGATTAACGGCGAGAAGACCATTACGGTTCCCGCCGGCGGCAAGCTGCTGCAGACCTTGTCTGAATCTGGCCTGTTCCTGCCCTCTGCCTGTGGCGGCGGCGGTACCTGTGCCCAGTGTAAGTGCATTATCAACGACGGTGGCGGCTCTATGCTGCCCACCGAAGAATCGCACTTCACCAAGCGCGATGAAGCGGAAGGCTGGCGTCTGAGCTGTCAGGTGGCCGTGAAGCAGGACATGAAGATCGAAGTCGAAGAAGAAGTCTTCGGCGTGAAGCAGTGGGAATGTACCGTTGAGTCCAACCCCAATGTGGCGACCTTCATTAAAGAGCTTACCCTGAAGCTCCCCGAGGGCGAGAACGTGGACTTCCGCGCCGGCGGTTACGTGCAGCTGGAATGTCCCGCGCACCACGTGAAGTACTCCGATTTCGATATCGAAGAGGAATACCGTGGTGACTGGGAGCACTTCAACTTCTTCAAGCACGAATCCATCGTGAAGGAAGACGTGATCCGCGCCTACTCCATGGCCAACTATCCGGAAGAGAAGGGCGTTGTTAAATTCAACATCCGTATCGCCACGCCGCCTCCCGGCAGCGAAGGCATTCCTCCCGGCCAGATGTCATCCTGGGTATTTAACCTGAAGCCGGGTGACAAGGTGAACGTATACGGTCCCTTCGGTGAATTCTTCGCCAAGGATACCGATGCCGAGATGGTCTTCATTGGTGGCGGAGCGGGTATGGCGCCAATGCGCTCCCATATCTTCGACCAACTCAAGCGTTTGAACAGCAAGCGTAAGATCTCCTTCTGGTACGGTGCGCGCTCCCTGCGTGAAATGTTCTACGTGGAAGATTACGACACCCTCGCTGCCGAGAACGAGAACTTCGACTGGCACGTGGCGCTTTCTGATCCGCAGCCCGAGGACAACTGGGACGGCCTGACAGGCTTCATTCACAACGTATTGTATGAAGAATACCTGAAGGACCACCCCGCACCTGAAGACTGTGAGTACTATATGTGCGGGCCGCCGATGATGAATGCGGCGGTCATCCAGATGCTGACGGATCTGGGTGTCGAGCCCGAGAATATCCTGCTTGATGACTTCGGCGGATAATCCTAAAAGCCACTCCAAGGAGTGGCTTTTTGCTGTGTTGGGTGCGGCTTTCGCCGCACTGCTGCTGGTGGGCTGCGCCGATCAGGCGCAGTCGTTTAAGCTGACCGGCGCAACGATGGGCACTACCTGGCACGTGACAGCGACCCCCGGCGACGACGCCAACGTCGACACGGCGCAACTGCAGCGCGATATCGAAGTGGTGCTTGAGTCGGTTAACGACAGCATGTCTACCTATCGGGCAGAGTCGGAAATCAGCCGTTTCAATCAGGCGCCCGTGGATGCCTGGTTCGATGTGTCTGAAGATTTCTACCTGGTGCTGTCGGCCGCTATGGCGATTCACTGGCAGAGTAATGGCGCTTACGATGTTACCGTCGGCCCGCTGGTTAACCTGTGGGGGTTTGGCCCGGTGAACGTATCGATGCTGCGCCTGATGCTGCCGCCATCGACTTGGTGATGACGCGGGTAGGGCAGGACAAACTGCGCGTCGATGGTGAGCTGCGCAGTGTGCGCAAGCAGGCCGATGTCTATCTGGATTTCTCCTCCATCGCCAAGGGATTTGCCGTGGATGAGGTCGCGCGCTTGCTGCAGGCGACCGGCATCGAAGACTATCTGGTGGAAATTGGCGGTGAGATGCGGGTCGGCGGTCTGTCGCCTCGCGGAGACGCCTGGCGCATTGCGATCGAGCAGCCGGAGGTGGGCGCCAGGTCGATTGCCCAGGCGATTGCATTGCGCGATGTGGCGATTGCCACGTCCGGAGATTACCGGAATTACTTTGAGGCGGATGGCGTGCGTTACTCGCACAGCATTGATCCGCGCACCGGTCAGCCGGTTGCCCATGAACTGGTCTCAGTCACTGTGATTCACCCCAGTTGCATGATGGCGGATGCCTGGGCCACCGCGCTCACCGTGCTGGGTGCCGAAGAAGCGATGGCAGTGGCGGAGGCGGCCGGTTTGGCGGTATATTTTATTCAGCGCGAGGGCGAGGGTTTTGCAGACAGCCATACAGAGGCATTTGCTCCCTACCTCGGCTCAATAGGCGCAACCGAGTAGTTGGCGCCGGGAGAGACAGATGGCAATTTTTATCATTACAACCCTGTTTATAGGTATCGTGATTGCTGCGATGGCGGTAGGTGTGATCGCTGGACGTGGGCCGATTAAAGGCTCCTGCGGTGGCATGGGTGCGCTGGGTATCGATACCTCCTGTGATATTTGTGGCGGCGACCCACGGCGCTGCGATGAAGAGACCCGTGAGGGTGAAGTCGGCAAGGCCAACCCGGGCCTGTACTATCCTGCCGACCGCGAGTAACGGAATAAGCCGCTTTGACTAAGCCTGGCGGCTCGATCGCTAACTACGCCCCATTTATCGGCCTGCGCTACAGCTTTAGCCGCAAACGCAGCCGTTTCACAGCCGTCATTTCTCTGGTGTCCATGCTCGGTATGGTGCTCGGTGTCGCCAGCCTGATCACCGTATTGTCGGTGATGAATGGGTTTGCCGGCGAACTGCGCGGGCGTATCTTGTCGCTGGTGCCTCACGGTTATGTGTCTGCGCCGGACGGTGTTTCCGACTGGCAGGCCCTGGGTGATCAACTGCTGCAGGCCCGGGCATTGATGCCTATTCCCCCTATATTTCCGAAAAGGTGATCCTCGCCAGCGGCCGCTCGCTGCGTGGCGCTGTGCTCACCGCCATTGATCCCGCGTATGAACAGCGCGTGTCACGGGCTTCACAGGCGATGGTGCAGGGCGAGCTTGCGGCGCTGGCAGACGATAGTTTCAGCGTGGTGTTGGGCGGATCGCTGGCGCGTATGCTCGGCGTCAGAGTTGGGGACAGTGTGGAAGTCACCGTGCCGCGCTTAACCATGACGCCCCTGGGTGTATTTCCCCGCAGCAAGCGGCTTACTGTCGTGGGTTTGTTTGAAGTGGGCGCCCAGCCTGACACGTTTCAGGCTTACGTGGGCCTGGCTGCCGGACAAAAGCTGCTGGGCCCGCGGCGTTCTGTCGAGGGCCTGCAGCTGAAAACCGCCGATCTGATTTCGGCGCCGCAGACTATCGCCCAGCTGGCAGATCAGCTGCCTGAGGGTTACCAGTTGCAGGACTGGAGCCAGACCCAGGGCTCATTGTTTCGCGCGGTAAAAATGGAGAAAGTTATGGTCAGCCTGCTGTTGCTCAGTGTGGTAGCCGTGGCGGCCTTCAACATCGTCTCCACCCTGGTGATGTCGGTGGCTGAGAAACGTCGCGACATTGCGGTGCTCCGTACCATGGGCGCCCGGGCCAGCGGCGTCATGGCTATTTTTGTCGCCCATGGGCTGGGACTTGCGCTGGTGGGTATTACCGCAGGCGCAATCATCGGCGTATTGTTGGCTACCAATATTTCCGCGATTACCCTCTTTATTGAAAACCTGTTCGGAGTGAAATTGTTCGATCCCTCTGTGTATTTCATCAGTGAGTTGCCCTCGGTATTAATGCCGGGTGACGTGCTTATGGTGACGCTTGCTTCGCTCGCACTGAGCCTGCTGGCGACGATTTATCCCGCATGGCGGGCCGCCAACGTGGCGCCTGCAGAGGTACTGCGCTATGAGTGAGCCGGTATTGTGCTGCGAATCGCTGGTGCGTGATTACGCCGATGGAGACAAGGTGGTGCGGGTGCTCGATGGTGTTGAACTCACACTGATGCCCGGTGAAAAAATCGCCGTGGTCGGTGCCTCCGGCTCCGGCAAGTCTACGCTATTGAACCTGCTCGGTGGCCTGGATCATCCCACGGCAGGGCGGGTGGTGCTCGATGGGCAGGACATGGCTGCCCTAAGCGAGGCGCAGTTGTGCGCAGTGCGCAATCAGCAGCTGGGCTTTGTGTATCAGTTCCACCATTTGTTGCCGGAATTTGATGCCCAGGAAAATGTCGCAATGCCGCTTCTCATCGCGGGGGTGTCGCGCCGCGACAGTGCTGCAGCTGCCGAGGAAATACTGACCCGCGTCGGTCTCCAGCACCGTCTTCGCCACCGCCCCGGGCAGCTGTCCGGCGGCGAGCGACAACGGGTGGCCATTGCCCGGGCACTGGTGACATCGCCGGATTGTGTGTTGATGGATGAGCCCACGGGTAATCTCGACCCGGAATCCGGCGCCCAGGTACTGGCGCTGATCGACGAACTCGGCGAGTCCAGTGCCGCGTTTATTGTGGTTACCCATGACCCTGAGATCGCTGCCCATATGCACCGCACCCTGGAGCTGCGCGGCGGCGTACTCGAGGCGCGCCAGTGAATTGGGCCGACCGGGGCAGGGTGGCACGTCGCTACACGTTTGCCTTCGGCCAGGGGCACTTGTCCACGTTTCTCTCGTCGCTGTCGATGCTTGGCCTGGTGCTTGCGATTGCATTGCTGATTATTGTGCTGAGCGTTATGAACGGTTTCGATCGGGAAATGCGCGAGCGTATTTTGTCTCTGGTGCCTCACATTACTGTGTATTCGCACGAACCCATGGATGACTGGCCGGACCTTTCGCTGTCGCTTGAGCAGCATCCGCAGGTGCGGGAGGTGGCGCCGTTCAGTCAGTTCGATGCGCTATTTATGCGCGGGAACGAGATTGAGACTGCCCAGGGCATTGGTTTGCCAATGGACTCACCCGCGACCCGACGCCTGCTCGAGTCCTTGGATGACGAACAGTATTCCGCCTTTGCTGCGCGCGATGACGGTATTGTCCTTGGCGTGGGAATTGCTCGCCGCCTCGGTGTGGCCGCCGGCGATATGGTGACGCTTATTGTGCCCGGCGGCGGGTTGACCGGTGATACGGGGCGCACCCGTTTCGAATCGCTGTATCTCGCCGGTGTTATCGCTACCGGTACCGAGCTGGACGAGGCCATGGCCCTGTTGCATCTCGACAAGGCATCGACGCTTGCCGGGTTGGGTGATGCAGTGAGTGGCCTGCGGGTGGTGACCTCGGATGTGTTCTCCAGTTCGCGATTGGCCTGGGAATTGGTCAACCAGTTGCCAGTGGGCCACTACGCAACCCATTGGAAGATGACGCACGGCAACCTTTACGCAGCGATCCAGTTGTCCCGGGACCTCGTGAGTATCCTGTTGTTCTCAATCATTGCCGTGGCGGCATTTAACGTCGTCTCCTCGCTGGTGCTGGTGGTGTTCGATAAGCGCGACAATATTGCCATCCTGCGTACCCTCGGTGCTTCGGGTGGCGATATTGCCTGGATCTTTGTATTGCAGGGGGCCATGATCGGCCTGGTCGGTGTGGCGCTGGGCAGTTCGCTGGGTGTGCTCGGCAGTCAGCTGGTGCCCGGCTTTGTCAGCGCGCTGGAAGCGGCCCTGGGAACGCAGTTCCTCGATACTGACGTGTACCCGGTATCTTTTGTGCCGGTGGATTTGCTCTGGCGGGATGTGGCCGCTGTTGCCGGGATTGCATTGGTGATGTGCCTGGTCGCTGCCATTTACCCGGCGATACGCGCCGCGCGCCTGGCGCCGGCGGCGGTGTTGAGCCAGGAGCTTAGCTGAGTTTTGCCTGGCGACGTTTTTTGCGTTCGCGCCACATGCGTGCCACGCGCATTCGCCACAGAATACTGATCACAAAGTACCCCACCGATCCGAAAAACAGACCGCAGATAAAACACCCGGTGAGAAACGGTAACCAGATTGCGCGGGTGCTGGTTGAGAGCCAGTAAAAGCTCAATTCAAACTCAATGGGCTGCATGGGGACGTCGATAATCATTGCGCCCACCTTGTAGGCCAGATAAAAAATCGCCGGCATGGTCACCGGATTGGTAATCCACACCAGGCCCACAGACAGTGGTAGGTTGCAGCGCAATAGCACGGCCAGGCATGCCGCTATCAGCATTTGCCCGGGGACGGGCATAAAGGCCACAAACAGGCCGACAAAGAACGCCATTGCCGAAGAATAACGATTGATATGCCACAGGTTGGTGGCGTACACCCAGTCACCCAGAACCCGCAGCGACTTGATGGAGCGTATCCGTTCAGGGCTGGGTGTAATAGATTTAAGCGTATCCTTTGGCATATCTCTGGTGGTCGGAATCGGTGTTCAGGTGCCAATTCTGCCGTGCTCTACTGCACGCATGAAAGTCGGACCCCCGTTTTTGCGCCCCGGTATTATGCCTGCTCCTGTCGCGGTTCTCTATATGCGTACGGCGATGTCCGGATTCGTTGCCGGCATCGTTCCCGCGCCCTTTGTGCCGCATCTCGGCTACCTGGCCGCGGTTGCATTGCTGCTGTTGATGCTGGCGTGGTGGCTGCGCCGTCGGCCCATGTTGTCTGTAGCAGCATTGTTCGCCGCGTTGGCCGCGGCCTGCAGCCTCATGCACAGTGGCTTTTGGTTGTCTGCCAAACTTCCGGTGTCCTGTACTCGTGTGCCGGTATTGGTTGAGGGCACCGTCGTGTCACTGCCGCGCCGACAGCGCGGCTATACCGGCAGCGATAGCCAGCGCTTTGAGTTTGCAGTAGGCAGGCTGGCGCCACTTGCCTGTGACGCACCCCGCAAATTGTTGATTACCTATTACGGCCCAGAGGTGATAGCGCCGGGGCAGGGCTGGCGGTTCAGGGTGCGGTTACGTCCACCCCGCGGTCAGGTGAATCCGGGGTCGGGCGACTTCGCACGGTGGTATGCCCAGAGTCGTATTCATGGGGTTGGCAGCAGTGGTCAGTATGCGCAGCGAGCCCCGCAGTGGAATCGCCCCTGGCGCAGTAGCCATCACCGGTTGCGCGCCCGCTTGAGCGCGGCAGTGACAGCGGCGCTGGCGCCTGGTATGGCATCCGCTGTAATGCAGGCGATTACGGTGGCTGACAAGAGCGGCATTCGTCATCGTCTCTGGGTGATGCTGCAACATCTGGGTATCAACCATTTACTGGTGATCTCCGGCCTTCATGTGGGCATGGTGGCTGGCCTCGGCTGGTTGCTGGGGGCGCTGCTGGCGCGCTGGCTAGCAGCCTTCTGGCCTGTCAATCCTCGCTATTGCGGGGCACTGTTGGCACTGGTATTTAGTGGCTTTTACACCGCTTTGGCAGGCTTTTCAATGGCCACCACCAGGGCTTTCCTGATGATTGCTATCGCGGTCATCGCTGTGGTGACGGCTCGTCGGGTAACACCGTGGCAGGTGCTGTTGGCGCTGGTACTGGTGTTGGCGGCCAATCCCCTGGCAGTGTTCGGCAGCGCGCTGACGCTGTCGTTTGGCGCTGTGGCAGCGCTGCTATGGCTGGGGGGATGGTCCCGGCACGCATATGCCTGGCAGCGCTGGTCGTCGGTGCACGCCTATATGAGCCTGGTTATGTTGCCGCTGGGTGCCATCTGGTTTGGTGGTGCGAGTGCGATTGCCGCGCCGGTCAATTTTCTCTCGATACCGTTTTTTACCTTTTTTCTTGTGCCCCTGGCGCTGGCTGGCAGTGCAGCGGTGTTGCTCGGAGCGACAGGGTGGGGCGCAATGTTGTGGCAATGGGCTGCCGCGCCGTTGCAAGTTGTGATGCAGTGGAGCCAGGGCCTGGAGTTGGAGCGCGGGTTTGTTGCGCTGACACCGTCGGCGCCTGCGATAGCGTTGGCGGTGTTTGGTCTGGTCGCCGCCGTTGTGCCAGGTGGGCGCGTCAGGCGGATACTCAGCCTTGCCATTGTCGTGCCCCTGTTTCTCGCACCGCGTCCACCAGTGCCCCCGGTCCTGGCGCTATTGGATGTCGGGCAGGGCACGGCGGTGGTGTTTATGGCCGCGGGCAGGGCGCTGTTATACGACACCGGCGGTGGCGACCCTGAGGGGCCCAATCAGGCCCAGCGGGTGGTGATTCCCTATTTGCGGGCCAGCGGTATTCGTACACTGGATACGCTGGTGATCAGTCATGGCGATCTCGATCACGCCGCCGGTCATCAGGCCGTGGCTGCTGCCATGGCACCGGCCCGAACTTGGTACGGTGGCCTGCATAGCGCCGGGCACGATGTCTGCCGCGCCGGGCAGCGGTGGCGCTGGGCAGATGACATTGTGTTTCAGTTTCTGGCTCCCGGCGCAGCCTGGGGCAGCAGCAACAACCGCTCCTGTGTGTTGCTGATCGACGTCCGCGGGCAGCGAATTCTGCTCGCCGGTGATATCGAGTCGGCCATGGAGCGCGAACTGATTCGCTACTGGGGCGCGGCTCTGAGTGCAGAGGTATTGTTGGTCGGACATCACGGCAGCGCCACGTCCACGTCGCAGTCCTGGCTGAATCGGGTCGATCCGGACCTGGCACTGTTGAGCTACGGCTATGGCAATCGTTTTGGGCACCCTGCGCCGGTGGTATTGCGGCGGCTGCAGGCCCAGGGCGTCGTCGCGCTGGCTACTGCCCGTCACGGCGCCCTGGAACTGGAGCTGTCGACATCGAATCAGTGGCAGATTCGCGCGCATCGGAAATATCCGGAAAACTGGAGGTTGTGAGATTTCACCAGTACCACCGGAATATGGCCTGTGCGTATAATGGAACCACCGAATTTACTGTCGAGATGTCCCTGTGCTGGAACTTTTGACCGCTGGCGGTTGGCTGATGATACTCATTGTGTTGAGTTCAGTCGTCGCGCTGGCTATCTGTATCGAACGACTCTATACCCTTAACCCGAAAAAAATCGCGCCTCCGCATCTGCTGGCCACGGTCTGGAAGCAGCTCAAGGCGGGTGAAATGGATGCCAACCGGCTCAAGGCGCTGAAGCAGTCATCGCCTCTGGGGCGTATTCTGGCCGCGGGTCTGGGCAATGCCTATCACGGCCGTGAGGTGATGAAGGAGAGCATCGAGGAAGCGGCATCCCACGTGGTGCACGACCTTGAACGCTACCTCAATACCCTCGGTACGATCGCAGCCATTGCACCGCTGCTAGGCCTGCTGGGCACCGTGGTGGGTATGATTAAAGTGTTTGCCGAGATCATGGCCCAGGGCACTGGCAATGCCAGTGTGCTGGCCGGCGGAATCTCCGAGGCACTGATTACTACCGCTGCGGGACTGACCGTGGCGATTCCTGCGCTGGCTATGCACCGCTACTTCATCGGCAAGATCGATGCGATTGTGGTCGAGCTGGAGCAGGAGACCATCAAGTTGGTGGATGCCCTGCACAGCGAAGACAACGCGGAAGAGAACCGTTGAAATTTCGCCGCCAACGCCTGGACGACGTCAACGTCAACCTGACGCCGCTTATCGACGTTGTCTTTCTGTTGCTCATTTTTTTCATGGTGTCTACCAGCTTTACCCGCGAGACGTCACTGAGTATTGATCTCCCTGAGGCCAAGGGCGAGATCAAGGAAGTCGTCGAGGAAGAGATCGAAATTCTGATCGATGAAGGCGGCACCTATCGTGTCAATGGCCAAGGCCTGGTAGACAACAGCATGCGAACACTGCAGGCTGCGATATACAAGATATCTGCCGGGGATACGACCATGCCCATGATTATTACCGCCGATGCCCAGGCCGCCCATGAGGATGTGGTGCGGGCCATGGACGCTGCCGGTCAAATGGGCTTTGTACACCTGAGTATCACCACCCGCCAGCCGGCAGGGGCTCCGCGCAGCGATGGGTAGCAAGTCCCGCCATCCCGGTATTCCGCGCCGCGGAGAGATGAGCGACTGGCAGCTTTATGGCCGCCTGCTGCGCTACATCGTGCCTTACTGGTGGGTCTTTGCCTTCAGCCTGGTGGGCTACATCGTCTACTCACTGGGCAGCGTACTGTTTGCGGACATGATGCAATTCCTGCTCGATGCGCTGAATAACGACGAGGCAGTGGACAGCGGTATTGTGTCCGGATTTGCCTACCGTCTTTTTTACGAGCCGGGCATGGATACGCTGGAATTTACCCGGGTGGCATTCCCGGTGTTTCTGGTGGCCATCGCGTTTCTGCGAGCCATGGGCTTTTTCGTCGGCACGTATTTCATGAATCATGTGGCGCGCAATCTGATCCATGAATTGCGCTGCCAGTTGTTCGACAAAATGCTCGTGGCGCCCAGTGCCTACTACGATGCCCACAACCAGGGTGTTTTGATTTCCAAGATTACCTTTAACGTCGAACAGGTGTCCGGGGCTGTCACCAAGGCCCTGAAGATTATTGTTCGCGAGGGTCTGCTGGTGATTGGCCTGCTGACCTACATGCTGTATCTCAACTGGCGCCTGACCCTGGTGTTCTTCCTGGTGGCGCCCTTTATCGCCGGCGTCGTGGTCGTCGTGGGCAAGTATTTCCGGCGCTACAGCCGGCGCATTCAGTCCTCCATGGGCGACGTGACCCAGGTCTCCAATGAAAGCATTGGCGCCTACAAGGAAGTGCGTATCTTCGGCGGGCAGGAGCAACAGTCCGGCCGGTTCCATAAAGCCTCGGCCTACAACCGCACCCAGAGCCTCAAACTGGCGCTGGTGGATGCCGCCAGCACACCGGTGATTCAAACCCTGTTGGCGGTCGCCCTGGGCGCGTTGGTCTGGTTTGCGCTGGATCCGCGAATTCTGACCGACTTCAGTGGCGGTAAATTGGTGGCGTTTCTGACCGCAGCAGGGCAGTTGGGCAAACCGATACGCTCTCTCAGTGGCGTGCAGGCCATGGTACAACGCGGTCTTGCTGCCGCCGAGGATATCTTCGCGCAACTGGATCAGCCCGGTGAGCCTGACAGTGGCAGCTATAGCACCGACAGAGCGCGCGGCGACATTGAATTTACAGACTTGAGTTTTGCCTATCCCGCCAGTGATGCACCGGTGCTGCGGGATTTGTCACTGGCCATTCATGCCGGTGAGACCGTCGCGTTAGTCGGCCGCTCCGGCAGTGGCAAGAGTACGCTGGTGCAATTGCTGATGCGCTTTTATGACCCCGCCAGTGGTGCTATTACCCTCGATGGCAGAGAACTCAGCGACTATCAGCTGGCGAACCTGCGCGATCAGATCGCCATGGTGTCGCAGAATGTGACCCTGTTTCACGACACCGTTTACAACAATATCGCCTACGGGACACTGGCTGAGAAGGGCGAGGCCGAGGTCATGGCCGCGCTCGATTCTGCGTATGCGAGCGACTTTATTGAACGCATGCCTGAGGGTGTCAATACCATGCTCGGTGATGATGGCGGCGGTCTCAGCGGCGGCCAGCGCCAGCGCCTGGCGATCGCCAGGGCAATTCTCAAAGATGCCCCGATTATTGTTCTCGATGAGGCTACCTCGGCGCTGGACAATGAATCGGAACACCGGATCCAGAAGTCGCTGGACGGCATCATGGAAGACCGTACCACCATTATTATTGCCCATCGCCTGTCGACGGTGGAGCGCGCCGACCGCATCGTGGTGATGGACAGCGGCGAGATTACCGCCGTGGGAACCCACCAGGAGTTGCTGGCGGCAGGGGGCATTTACGCGCAGCTGTATCACCAGGAGTTTGCAGACTGATGGGTACTCTGGAGGCAGCCTGGTACCGCGGTGCCGTCTGGCTCTGGCTGTTGCGCCCACTGGAATGGCTGTATCGTATTCTCACCGCCCTGCGTCGCGGCGCCTATGGACGCGGCCTGATTCGCGCCTATCGTTGCGACCGGCCCCTGGTTATCGTCGGCAATATCACGGTGGGCGGTACGGGAAAGACGCCGGTGGTGATTGCGCTGGTTGAAGCGCTCAAGCAACGCGGCCTGCGCCCCGGCGTGGTCAGTCGTGGTTACGGTGCCACCGCCCATATCTCCGCATTTCCACACCAGGTCTCCCTGTCTTCCAACGCTAGTGATTGCGGTGACGAACCGCTGTTAATTTATCGCCGTACTGGCGTACCGGTGGTGGTGGCTCCGCGGCGCGCCGAGGCGATCAAGGCCCTGCTGGCGAACGCCGATATTGATGTGGTTATCAGTGATGATGGCTTGCAACACTATGCCATGGCCCGGGACCTGGAAATTGCCGTCATCGATGCAGAGCGTGGCCTGGGCAATGGTTTCTGTCTGCCCGCCGGGCCGCTGCGCGAGCCAAAGTCGCGTCTGAAAACGGTGGACCGGGTCATCTATCGCGGCGGCGACGTCAGCGATTCGTCGGTGACCTACCAGCCGCAGTGCTGGGTGAATGTCAGCAGCGGGGCCATGCGCCCCCTCGATAGTTTTGTTGACGCGGCCACGTTAGCGGCGATTGCGGGTATTGGCCAGCCGCAGCAGTTTTTCGACACGCTGACCGACTTGTCGATTGCCGCCGCACAGATGGTTTTCCCTGATCACCACGACTACTCCGCCGAAGACTTTGCCTCCCTTGAGGGGCAGACCGTTCTCATGACCGAGAAAGACGCGGTAAAATGCGCGTCGCTGGCTGGAGATGATGCCTGGTTCCTCCGTATTGATGCGGTGCTGCCGCAGTCCCTCATAGAGCGCGTCGCCGAACTCGCCCAGCGCTAAGCCAACAACGACCTGGAGTGTCTATGTCTTTTTCTGTCGTCATCCCCGCACGCCATGGCTCTACCCGTTTGCCGGGCAAGCCACTGCAGGACATTGCCGGCAAACCGATGGTGCAATGGGTGTGGGAGCAAGCCTGCCAGAGCAGCGCGAGCGAGGTAATTGTCGCGACGGATGACGATCGTATCCATGCGGCGGCGATCGCCTTTGGTGCCCAGGCCTGCATGACGGACCCCGATCACCCCTCAGGTACGGATCGCCTTCAGGAAGTGGCCGCGCTGCAGAACTGGCCCGATGAGCACATTGTGGTCAATGTGCAGGGCGACGAGCCCCTGATTCCCCCCGCGCTGATTGATCAGGTGGCGGGCAATCTTGCCAGCCGCAACGACGCCGGTATCGCCACGCTTTGTGAGCACGTAACCAGCCTCGAAGAACTCAAGAACCCGAACGCCGTGAAGGTGGTGACTGACCAGCAGGGCATGGCGCTGTACTTCAGCCGCGCCACGCTGCCCTGGCCCAGGGATGCCTTTGCCGCCGATGCGACGACCATGCCGGAAGGGCAGTGGTGGCGCCATATCGGTATTTACGCCTACCGCACCGCATTTTTGCATCAGTACGTGACCTGGGCGCCAGCGCCCCTGGAGCAGTTAGAGCAACTGGAGCAGTTGCGCGCCATGTACAACGGTGTGCGCATTCATGTGGAACTCGCGCAGGAGCCTGTCCCGGCTGGTGTTGATACACCGGAGGATCTCGACGCGGTGCGCGCCCTGTTAAAGGAGCGCAAGCTATGACCCGTGTACTCTTTGTTTGCCTGGGTAATATTTGTCGTTCGCCGACGGCCCACGGCGTCTTTCAGTCGATGGTGGACTGTCGCGGATTGCAGAGCCGAATTGCTGTGGATTCCTGTGGCACCGGCGACTGGCATATTGGCCATGCGCCGGATAAGCGTGCAACTGCTGAGGCGGCCGAGCGCGGCTACGACCTAACGCCCCTGCGTGCCCGCCAGGTGACCGCGGCGGACTTTGACGAGTTTGATTACATTGTGGCCATGGATAACCAAAACCTGGCCGATCTGCGCGCCATGTGTCCCACGCATTTCAGTGGTTACCTCGGCTTGTTTTTGCCCTTTGCCGCGGTAAACATCGTGGATGAAGTCCCCGACCCGTACTACGGCGGTCCGGAGGGCTTTACCCAGGTGCTCGACATGGTAGAGGCTGCCAGCGAGGGTTTGTTGGCGGAGATTGAGCGTGCAGATTCTTCACGCTGAGTCACTCAAACAGCGCAATACCCTGCATCTGGATGCCCGTGCGCAGCTATTGGTGAGCGCCGCTGATGAGCGGGAAGTGATTGCAGCGCTGGATTACGCCCGGGCCCAGGGGCTGCCTGTGGTGCCGATGGGTGAGGGCAGTAACGTGGTGTTGGCCGGTGATCTCGCCGCACTTGTGCTGTGCCAGAGCGCGCAGCAGATTCAGTTGCTGGCTGAGCACACTGACGCGGTGAGACTGCGGGTCAGCGCCGGTTACGGATGGCATGCGCTGGTGCAGGCTTGTCTTGCGCGCGGCTGGCATGGCCTGGAAAACCTGGCCCTGATTCCGGGGCAGGCAGGTGCGGCCCCCATCCAGAATATTGGGGCCTATGGCGTAGAGGTTGAACGCTTTGTCGAAGCTGTGCACGGCGTGTACATTGAAACCGGTGAGGCGTTTGTGTTCTCGACTGGCGAATGTCAGTTCGGCTACCGGGACAGTATTTTCAAGCGCAACTTACGCGACAAAGCGGTGGTCACCGCCATCGATTTGCGCCTGTCTACGCGCCGCCAGGTACACGTGGTGTACCCGGCCCTGGAGCAGGAACTACAGAGTAGGGGCGTCGATGATCCCGCACCGGTCGATGTTTTCGATGCGGTGGTGGCGGTGCGCAGCCGGCGCTTGCCCGACCCGGCGCGTGAGCCCAATGCCGGTAGCTTTTTTAAAAACCCCGTCATCGGTGGCGATCAGGCCCATGCCTTGCGCCAGGCCGCGCCGGCCATGCCCGCATACGAGCAAGCCGATGGCAGCGTTAAACTGGCCGCAGCCTGGTTGATCGAGCAGTGTGGTTTCAAGGGACATCGCGAGGGCGACGTGGGTATGCACGGCGATCACGCACTGGTGTTGGTGAACTCAGGTAGTGCTACCGGCAAAGAAGTTCTGGCTTATGCCGGCGTTGTGATTGACGCGGTGCGAGAGCGTTTTGGCGTTGCCTTGGAGATGGAACCCAGGGTGTACGGCACCTGATATGAGCAGCTTTGATCACAAGGCATTCCTGAAAACCCTGACCACGCGGCCGGGGGTTTACCAGATGTACGATGAGGCGGCTAAGTTGCTGTACGTGGGCAAGGCCAAGAACTTGCGCAATCGCGTGGGGAGCTATTTTCGCGCCAGCGGGCTGACCGACAAAACCGTTGCATTGGTTAATCGCATCGCCGAGATCCAGGTGACGGTGACCTCCACGGAGGTGGATGCGCTGCTGCTGGAACACAACCTGATCAAGACGCACCAACCGCCTTATAACATCCTCCTCAAGGATGATAAGTCCTACCCCTACATTTACATGAGCGGCGACACGTTCCCGCGCATCAGTCTGCACCGGGGTGCCCAGCGCAAAAAAGGCCGCTACTTCGGCCCTTATCCTAGTGCGGGCGCTGTGCGTGAATCCCTGCATTTCATGCAGAAAGTCTTCAAGGTGCGGCAGTGCGAAGACAGCTACTTTCGCAATCGTTCCCGGCCGTGCCTGCAATACCAGATCGATCGCTGTACGGCACCCTGTGTCGACCTGGTCAGCGAGGCCGACTACGCCGAGCAGGTAGAGAACACCAGCCTTTTCCTCAAAGGTAAGTCGCAGCAGCTTATGGTGCGGTTGGCGGACGATATGGAAAAAGCGGCGGCAGAACTCGAGTACGAGAAAGCCGCGGTGTTTCGCGACCAGCTGGCGCAGCTGCAACAGGTTCAGGCCAGCCAGGGCATTGAGGGCGTACAGGGCGACTTGGATATCATGGCGGCGGCGGTATCTGCCGGGCGCGCCTGTGTGCAGGTGTTGTTCGTGCGCGGCGCAAGAGTGCTGGGCAGTAAAACCTACTATCCGCCCCTGAAACTGGAAGAGACCCCGGCCATGGTGCTGGAGGCCTTTTTGCCGCAGTACTACCTGAACGGTTCGCGCGCGATACCCGGTGAAGTGATCGTCAACGCCTTGCCCGACGACGCCGAAACGCTCGCCGAGGCGCTGTCTGTGCAAGCGGAGCGCAAGGTAAAGCTGCGCAGCCGCGTGCGCGATGCCAGGGCGCGCTGGCTGCGCCTTGCCGTGCAAACCGCGGAGACCAATCTCCAGTCGCATCTCGCTGACCGCCAGACGGTGCTCAGCCGCCTGGAGAACCTGCAGGACATTCTGCAACTGCCGGAACTCCCTGAACGCATGGAGTGTTTCGATATCAGCCACAGTTCGGGTGAAGCCACCGTGGCGTCCTGTGTGGTGTTTGACCAGAACGGCCCGCGCAAGAGCGATTACCGCAAGTTCAATATTGAGGGCATTACCGGTGGCGACGATTACGCCGCCATGCAGCAGGCCCTGGAGCGCCGCTTCAAGCGCCTTAAGTCAGGCGAGGGCGCCCAGCCGGATATCCTGTTTATCGACGGCGGTAAGGGGCAGGTCACCCAGGCCATGGAAGTGCTGCAGGAGCTGCAGATCTCTGGTGTAGAGGTGATTGGCGTGGCCAAGGGCGTGACACGCAAGGCAGGCTTTGAAACGCTCATCGATGGCAGCACCGGGCGCGAGTGGCAATTGCCAGGTGACAGCCCGGCGCTGCATCTGATTCAACAGGTTCGCGACGAGGCACACCGCTTTGCGATTACCGGACACCGCGCGCGGCGTGACAAGAGCCGGCAGCGGTCAGTGCTGGAAGATATCCCCGGCGTGGGGGCCAAGCGCCGGCGGGAATTATTGCGGCACTTTGGCAGCGCCCAGGGTGTGGTGAACGCCAATGTTGAGGAACTGCAGAAAATTTCGGGAATTAGTGCCACAATGGCGCAACAGATATACGACCACTTGCACGGGAATACGGGGCATTGAAACTCAACATACCGAACGCACTGACACTGCTGCGAATCTGCCTGATCCCGGTGTTGGTGGTGGTGTTCTATCTCCCGTTCAACAATCACCTGTTGGTGGCAGCCGTCATCTTTGCCGTCGCGGCCATTACCGACTGGGTTGACGGCTACCTTGCCCGGCGGCTGGGACAGACCACGGCATTCGGCGCGTTTCTCGACCCCGTCGCCGACAAGCTCATGGTGGCCGTGGCACTGGTACTCCTGGTGGAACGCCACGACACGCTGCTGTTCACCCTGGCGGCTTGTGTCATCATCGGCCGGGAAATTGTGGTGTCGGCATTGCGGGAGTGGATGGCCGAGCTAGGGGCGCGTACTTCGGTGGCTGTGTCCTACGTCGGCAAGGTGAAAACCGCCTTCCAGATGGTGGCGATTACGGCCCTGTTGGCCATCAATCCGCAGACGAATGAGAGCTGGTTACTGGCCCTCAGCTACGTGGTGCTGTATATCGCCGCGATTCTGACCCTGTGGTCCATGTTTATCTACCTGAAAGCGGCCTGGATCGTGATGAAAGAGCGCGATAATTCTTTTTAATTCAGCGCCTTGCAGGATTTTTTTGGATAATTGGTTGACACCGGGCGCCCGGTGCATACAATAGGCGCCTCTTGAACGTGCACGGTCTTACCGACACGCTTTAAGGAAGTTGAATTGCGGGAATAGCTCAGTTGGTAGAGCGCAACCTTGCCAAGGTTGAGGTCGCCGGTTCGAACCCGGTTTCCCGCTCCAATTTCCTCGCATCTCTCCTGATGCAATGAGGGTTGAGGAGTTCGAAGTGGTCCGCCACCCCGGCCGTTTCCCACTCCAATTTCCTTTCCCCAGACTGGTTCTCAGTCGCGATATGGCTCGGTGGCAGAGTGGTTATGCAGCGGACTGCAACTCCGTGTACGCCGGTTCGATTCCGACCCGAGCCTCCATATCTTTACTGGTTCCGACAGCGCGCAAGTATGCACGCCGGCCAGTGTCGGACCATCGACCCCGACCCGAGCCTCCATATCCCTTTAGAATTTCCCAAGATTTCGACACGGGTTTCTCCACCTGAGCCCCGCCATTTGCTGGCTGCTAAAAATAGACATAGTATATGCCAATAAAATCACAACGGAGAAACATATGTCGTCTTTACCGCTGGCTGTACTCGAACAACAAATATCAGCCCAATTGATCGAGGGAGCCTACCTGGTGACCACAGGCCGGGAGCTCGTGATGGAGGTTGTCGATGCGGCTACGGGGCTGGTATGGATGTCCACCGTGCCGGTTACCGTAGAGTACTTTCATAATCTGGCACTCGATGAAGGCTTGTCCAAAGTGGGCATTGCCTCAGCCTCAATGGATAGCGCTGGTTTTCAATGCTCCCCCGGGCGTGAGGGCGAGGCGGTGCTGACACGAGAAATCGACGGCAAGAGCTACATTAACGTGGCGCGACCAATGGCGCCGAAAATGCCCACCAAGCCAGGTGGGCCGATAGAAATTGAGGTGGATAAGCACCACGTGCTTGGCTTCGAGGCGGGGCGCACGTTAGCCATATTGCGCCTGCCAGAGGGTGATTTCGTTGAAGTGGTAGGCGACAACGATCAAGACGACGCGCTGGTGCTGCCCGATGGCGCCGAACTCATCACTATTGAGCTGGCGGCACCCTGGGTGGTAGCGCTGCCTGCACCGACCCGGGCCTTTTTCTGGATGGAACAGGGCATGCGCAGCTTTCAGGGGCCGGTGAGATTACCCTGATTGCACTCACGCGGGCCTATGCCAGGTAAGTGCCGGGGAGATTGTGTAAAAAACAGACTTCTATACAATGCAGCGCTCGCTCAATGGGAGCTCAGGCCTCCCACAACGTGCCGATGCCCAATGACCGATATCGTCCGAGAAACTGATCAAGCCAAGTACAATCGCGTGCTCGCCGCCATGGCCGGTGCAGGCGCCATTTACGTGGGCTCTGCCGCTGCCAATTCACAGATGGTGGTGACCCGCGATCGCCTGGGGGCGAACCCATTGAAAGCGCTGCTGGAACCTTATCTGCGCGGACAGACTTCGCTTGCAGGGGTTATGTCACTGGCGGATGGCCGATTTGCGGTGTTCTGGCACAGCGATGTGCCGCAGGGGCCCTTAAGCGATGCGCTCGGTGATCGGGCGGATCACCTCTACTGGGACAGCGACGCGGGACAATTTATCGGAGCCGATGCTATATGGCCCGCTGACTATGTCTTTGGCCAGTTTCTGTTGCTGGTCAGTCTTGGGGAAATCAAGCTTCCCCAGGTGTCTGGTCAGGTGTTCTGCCCGTTCTGTGGCGATCATCACGAGCCCAGGGGGACGGTGACGCATTGCCCTCGTATGCAGGATGATTTCGCCAAGTTTTCGGTGGTGCTAGACCTGCACTGACGCAAACGCCTCGGCCGCTGTCTGGGCGATGCGCATATCGGCAATGTCGTCCGCGCGGGTCTTGCCGGGATTTACAATCACCAGCGGTAAGCCCAGCTCTTTGGCGCGGCGACAGAATCGATATCCCGAATACACCTGTAACGAGCTGCCCACCACGAGTAGGGCGTCTGCCCGATCCAGTGCCGCATTGCAGGAATCGTGACGTGCCGGCGGAATGCTGCCACCAAAGAACACGACATCCGGAATCAGTACGCCGGTGCACCGTGCACAGGATGGAATTTCAAAACGTGCCAGTGTGTCATCTGGCAAATCCCGGTCGCCATCGGGGCGGGCCTCGCCGCTGTCTGCGCTCAGCCAGGGGTTGGCGCTGGCCAGTGTCTCCTGCAGGCTTTCGCGGCTGGCCAAGGCACCGCAATCCAGGCAGCGCACCCGGTCCAGCCTGCCGTGCAAGTCGATGACCCTGCGACTGCCGGCACGTTGGTGCAGCCGGTCCACATTTTGGGTAACCAGCAATTCCAGCTGGCCCTTTTTTTCCAGTTTTTGCAGCGCGCAGTGTGCCTCGTTGGGTGATGCATCGCGCACCGCGGGCCAGCCAAGGGTTGACCGCGCCCAGTAGCGCTTGCGGGTGCTCTCCCGGGTTAGGAAATCGCGGTGTTGAATGGGTTTGCGATACAACCAACTGCCATTCTCATCGCGATAGGTGGGGAGCCCCGACGGGGCGCTTATGCCTGCCCCCGTGAGCACCAGTAGATTGCTGTGTGCGGCAAGAAAATGTGCGAGTGCGTCGTGGCTGTCTGTCATTGTCATACTGTTAGTATACGTAGCGTTTCGACAATGGATGCAGTGATCCACAGACGTGGGTTGACGTATAATTTCTCGAGGAGGATGTATGCGAATTCTGGTTACCGGCGGCACAGGGTTTATCGGCGAGGCGCTACTGCCTGAACTGGTCGAAGATGGCCATGACATTGTGGTTTACAGCAGGCAGGTGAACCCATGTGAAGGCCGCTTTACATCCTTCACAGCGCTCGCCGACATCCCTTCATCCGAGACCTTCGACGCGTTCATCAACCTTGCGGGCGCATCCATGGCCGGCAAGCGCTGGAGTCGCAGTTACAAGCAGCAGCTGGTGAACAGCCGTATCGACACCACCCAGGCGCTGGTTGACCTTGCCAGCCGGTTGGCACAGCCGCCGGCGGTGATTCTCACGGCCAGCGCGATAGGCTATTACGGCCATCACCAGGACGAAGCGTTGGGTGAAGATGGGCAGCAGGTACCCGGGTTTGCCCAGGACCTCTGCCAGCGTTGGGAAGAAACCGCGGCACAGGCGCGCGAGTTGGGCTGCCGGGTGACCATGCTGCGCCTGGGTGTGGTACTCGACCAGGGCGGTGGCGCGTTCGTCCAGATGGCCGGCTCATTCCGCTTCGGCCTTGGTACCTGGCTCGGGAGTGGTCGGCAGTGGCTTAGCTGGGTGCATCGCGCCGATGTGGTTGCCGCCATCAAATACCTGTTGCAAGACGATGCCGCCGAAGGCCCTTTTAACCTAAGTGCCCCCGAACCCGTCACAGCGCGCGAATTTTGCCGCGAGTTGGCGCATCACTATTCACCGCTGGTGTCGCTCCCTGTGCCAGGCCCGGTGGCCCGAATACTGGTGGGCGAAATGGCGGATGAACTCCTGCTGAATGGCCAGCGCGTAGTACCTAGCGCGCTGCAGGCAAACGGGTTCGTATTTCGCTATCCTTCACTGCGACAGGCAGTGACTGCAATCCAGCAATAGGAGAACGCCTTGAAGACCAATGGCCCCTGGGAATTAGCGGACATTCACAACTGGCTTGGCGACAGCCGCTACCCCCTGCGCGTGTCCTGTGTGGGCGAGGACGGCTACCCGCGAGTCGTGTCACTCTGGTACATCTTTCGCGACGGAAAATTCCATTGTGTATCCCATCGCAATTCGCCGCTGGTAAAACTGTTGCGTAAATCACCCAAGGTGGGGTTCGAGGTGTCGCCGAACCAGCCGCCTTACTGCGGTGTGCGTGGGCAGGGCGACGCAGCGCTCACCGGCGAGGGAGCCGCTGACACACTGCTGCTGGCGATCGATCGCTATCTGGGCGGCGGCAGCCAGTCCCTGGCTCGCTGGCTGATGTCGCGAGTTGAGGATGAGGTCACCATTACGATAACCCCCGGGCGTTTTTTCAGCTGGGACTATCGCTACCGGATGGATGAACAGCCTGCACAGCGGGACCAGGTTCCCGTCACCTGAGTGCTAGCTCTAGGTGACGTTGCGGATTTGCAGCTGATCGGGGAACGGGCTTAAAAAGGCCTGCTGATCGATATAGGCGTTGGGGTGATTGGCAAAGTGGTGCTTTAGCAGCGTGATAGGCACGATAAGCGGAACTGCACTGAGACGGTACTGTTCGATCAAATCGCTCAGGCGCTGGCGCTCCGGAGGGGCAATTTTCTTGCGTAGGTACCCGGCAATGTGAAACAACACATTGGCGTGGCTGCGGCGGCTGGTGCGTTTGGTGAGAGCCGTCATCAGTTCGGTGATAAATGCCTGGCCGAGTTCCTCAATATCTTCCTTGCCGGCGTTTGCCAGCATCTTACCTATCTTGCGATAACTCGGCACGTCGTGGGCCATGACCAGATATTTGTGCCGGCTGTAAAAAGACACCAGCTTGCCTGCATCCAGGCCCTCAGCACACAACTCGCGCCACTGGTGGTAGGTGAATACCCGGGTGACAAAACTCTCGCGTAACCCGGGGTCATTCAGGCGCCCGTCGTCTTCCAACGGGAGTAGGGGATCGATGGTGGCCAGTGTTGCGGCAAATACCCCCTGGCTGTCCCGGGCGACCAGTCGGCCTTCTTTGTTGAAGCGCTTCACTCGGTCAAAGCCGCAGCTGGGGCTACCTTTCACCAGAATGTATCCGGCCATAGTGGGGTTGTTGTTGAGCACCTGCTGAGCGAAGTCTTTGAGCGGCTGAGTGACGTCCTGCTGCCGCGTCGCAACGTCTACAACCCTGAGGTCATCCGGTTCCCCGGCAACCTGGATCGGGGGGCGCGGTACACCCAGGCCAATCGCCATTTCCGGGCAGAACGGGCGGGTGTCAAAGCATTCCCGCATGCGCTGTACGTGAATATTGGCGGCCTTGCTCTGGCCATCGTAGCGCACCTCATTGCCCGCCAGGCAGGAGCCGATACCGACCAGTGGTTGTGGGTGTTTGTCCTGTGCAGTTGTCATGAGCGGCTCTCCTGAAGTTTGAAACTACGTGGTCACGAACGGGTATGCAATAGCTACGCAAAGTAGACGCCAGAGGATTGCGTACGATAGGTAAATCCAACCTATCGGCAGCTGCGTACAGTTACTAAACAGTGGTAGAGGTTGCAAGCAAGTGACACAGATAGAGTTCCAATCCATGCCCCTTTATGGCATCGGTACCGTGGCTCGGCTGACGGGCGTAAAACCGGATACCTTGCGAGTGTGGGAGCGTCGTTATCACTTAGGCGCTAGCCACAAGTCACCTACTGGGCGGCGGCAGTATACGCAGACAGACCTGGATCATTTGCAGTTGATCTCAGCGTTGGTTCAGAGCGGCACTCGGATAGGCGAGATTGCCAACAGCGACCGCAAGACGCTCGAGCATTTACTGGAAAGTAGCACAGGCACTGCTGCCGCGGCACCGCGGCCAAGGGTGACGTTTGTTGGACAGCGTCTGGCCGGTTGGCTGGAGGAGCACCAGGGCTATCTCGCCAAGTGCAATGCCCGGATTACATCCAGTAGCGTGATTGAATTTCTCGAAGCGGCAAGCTCACGGGAGTTTCAGTGCGACGCCCTTGTCGTTGAAAGCACCTCCCTGGGGCCTGAGGCGTGGCGCCGTTTGAACAGCGCCCGGGAATGTCTCGGTGATCCCTGCCTGATGATTCTGGCGGATAGCATCAGCGACCACTGGCGCGAGGAGCTGGATCGTGCCGGGGTGGCCTCGGCACCATTCCCTCCGGAGCCCACTGAGCTGGCTTACTACCTGGCCCACGGAATTACCGAGCGTGAAACAGAAGCGGGGCACTCGAGCCTTGCTGATCTGGTGGCTCGCAGGCCGCATTCCTTCAGCGACAAGCAGTTGCGCGAGCTGCAAGAGGCGAGCCCTGACGGTTACCAGAAGCTGGTGAGTATGGTGCAGGATCTCAACGAACTCGAGGATACCTGTGCCTCCAGGGACGGTGACACCTGGCAGCAAGCTGCCAGCAACGCCGTGATCTATGCGCTGGTGCGCCAGGCCCGGTGGTTAACCGAACGTGCCCTGGAGACCGCAGTCAGCCCCCATGGGCGCTCCTGATCAATTGGTCTAGAATGTGACCCCACGATCTTGATGGTGGGGTGACATGGGTCAACTCGGTAGAAGTCTCGGCATGGCGGCAGCCATTGCTATGTTCCTGTTCAGCGCCTGGATGTACCAGCGCACAGGCGATTGGGTGGCACTGGTGTTTGCCAGCGGTAGCCTCGCCTACGGTGTGTTCTTCTTTACCCGCAAAGGGGAGGGCGGCTGATGGCCCAGCTGAGACCATTCTTCGTCATCGTTGTGCTGGCGCTGCTGTCAGGCTGCGCCAATATGATGGCCGAATACGATCCCCCCAAAGTGACCCTGGAGAGTTTCAAAGCACTGCCATCAAACGGCAGCACGCCACGCTTTGAATTTAAATTGAGAATCGCCAACCCCAATAAGGAAGCACTCGATATCGCGGGCATCAGCTACAGTGTAGAGATACTAGACAAGGAACTGCTGAGCGGTGTGACTAACGACGTCCCTTATATCGACGGGTATTCCGAGGAGGTCGTTACTGTAGAAGCGGGGTTGCAATTGTTCCAGCTGGTGCGGCTACTGGCAGGCCTTACCCATGAGACCACCAGCAGCCTTGACTATAAATTCTCGGCCAAAATCGATTTCAATGGCTTTCTGCCGACCCAGCGTATCGAGGAGACCGGCACTATTGATTTGTCAGCCCAGCAGTGACTGGAGGAAAATCGCCAGAATAATCAGCGGGCAGACAAATTTCACATACCAGGGCCAGACCTTCCAGAACAGGCCCTGTTCTACCTCAGGGTTGCCCTTGCGCAATTCTTGCAAAATAGAATTGCGGTTCCACACCCACCCCGCGTAGATACAGAACATAAAGCCCAGTAACGGCTGGCTGTAGCGGGTGGTGACCGAGATCACGAGGCCGAACAGCGTGCCGAAATTCAGCAGGATGGCGGTGCTCACCAGCGCAATGGCCCCGCCGATCATCCACACGGCCGTATGCCGTTTAATGCCGTGCTCTTCGATGGTGTACGCCACAGGTACCTCCAGCATGGAGATGGAGGAGGTCAGTGCGGCAATACTCATCAGGAAGAAAAAGGTAAAGCTGACGATCAGGCCGGTAGCGCCCATGGTGGAAAACAGTTCCGGCAGTACAGTGAAGATCAGGGTGTCTTCCGAAATAAGTGCACCAGTATCAGTGAAAATCTCAACGCCGTTGTTCAGCGCAACATACATGGCCGGCAGCACCAGGAAGCCTGCCACCACCGCAATTGAAATATCCACCAGCGTGACCATGCCGCCAAGCACGGGGAGATTTTCCTTGTCAGATACATAGGATCCGTAGATCAGCATGGTGCCCACCCCGAGCGAGAGCGAGAAGAAGGCGGCACCGAGCGCTGCGATAATCAGTTTGGGTTCCAATGCGCGTTCAAAGTCAGGCAGCAGATAGACCTTGAGGCCATCAGCAGCGCCGTCCAGGGTAAGGACGTAAATCACCAGCGCCATGAGAGTGAGTAGCAGGGCAGGCATCAGCCTGGCGGACCAGCGCTCAATCCCCTCGCGCACGCCGGCGCTGATAATGCTGATTGTCAGGCCCATAAAGAGCAGCATGAAAATGAGGTTGCGCACAAAGCCGAACGACACCAGCCACTCGGAGGCGCCATCCATGCCCAGCAGGAGTGCCGCTGACGACAAACAGTGAGCAACCATCCATCCTGCGACTATGGCATAGAAACTGAGGATTAGGCTGGCGACCACAAATCCGGCGATACCGGTGGTGGTGCCGACTGTGCGCAACGCAGCGTTGGGGGAAATCAGGCGGAGCGCCGATACCGTGTTGGCGTGCGCGTGGCGGCCAATAATGAGTTCGGCCATGAGTGCCGGGTAGGCGAGCGTAAAGGCCAGGATCAGGTATACCAGCAGAAAGGCAGCGCCCCCGTTACTGGCGGCCTGGGTAGGGAACCCCCAGATGTTTCCCAAGCCCACTGCGCTGCCTGCAGCTGCCATTACAAACCCAAAGCGGGAGGTAAATTCACCCCGTGCTGTTGCCATGTTTCACCTGAAATCGTTATTAATGCGCGGATTGTAGCAGGCTACTGGACGGCCTCACAGGGTCGTTGTTGTTTGTTGCGAGACTTGATGCCAAACAGCTTGCGGGTAATCTTAGGAACCAGGGCCAGAACCTCTGCATAGGCATCGAAGGCGGCCGCAATCGGCGAAACGGTGGTCCTAGGGTCGTCGAATTTCCCTTTGAGCCGCACCGAAGAAGGGACCTGCAGTGCGCGGGATTTAGAACGGGGGGTGATCTTTACATCCATGAGCTGGTTCACCATGTCCAGCTCGGCTTCTCCGGTGGCTACCATGCGCCGGGTCTCGACGTAGAGGCTGTCGCTGCTGGCGACACCGTTCAGCAACTTGAACTTGGCCATGGTGCAGTCGATGTGGGTGGATTTTTTGGCGGAGGCCCGGTGTAAAACCAGGCCAATAGATCCGTCGCCAGCAGGTCGTAGGCAGCGCCCTGAACTTCCGCATCCTCCAGCGCCAGCGCCAAGCTGCCATCCAGGTCGCCGAGCAGCTGATCCATATCAGTGCCCTGTGAGCTGATGCCGCCACGCAGGGTCAGTTCGCCGCGTACGTCGGCATCCATGCCCATATCCCGGCCGAGGGTGTTCAATGGTAACGCTACGGCCTCGCCCGCGAGGCTGACGAAGGGCGGTTGCGCATTGAGGTCGACTATGCCGCGCACCTCCCCGACGGTATCTGCATATCCCACATTGAACTCCCGCAGGGTATAGCGATTGTTCTGTCCAGTGACGTGGATGTCGAGCCGGTTAATATTGGTGCGTTTGCCGGAGATGCCGCCAAAATTTACCCGCAGATCGGTGGGCATTGAAGCGCGCCGGCCCAGGATATGTTCGATAAAGTCACGTGGCTCGGCCCGGTCGAGCTTTTCGACCGGGCTATAGCCTTCAGCAGCGACTTCTGCCTGCAGACCCAGGTCGCTCAGGTAAAGCAGTGGGCTGTTTAGTGCGGCCGTCAGGCCCGTAAGCTTGCCAGCGCTCAAACTTGCTCTGGCATCAAGCTTGGCTACCGAATCGCCAATTTCACCGGTATGGGATAAAACAAATTCTGATGGTGAAAGCTGGATCTTGCCCTGACCCTGCAGCGGGTTCATGCGCAGCCCGGTCAGCGCCTCAAGCAGGTCTGGGTCGCGCAGGCGGTAATCAATATCACTTTGCACATTTAGCCTGCCGGTGATGTCCAGGCTCTTGCCAGAGACAGTAAGTAATAGCGGCCCCTGTTTGTCGTCGGATTCGATGGTGAACGAGGGAATATTGAGTTTCCCGCCGCTGTAGTCGACGGTAAATCTGCCCGATAGCATGCCGAGTGGTTTCTGATAGTCGAGTCCGTCCAGCGCACGATTGAGTATGCGAGCGGTGGGAATGTCGCTGAACCGGCCTTTCAGCTTTATCCCATCGAGTGGTACCAGGTGATCAACCTCACCGGTGGCCCATAACTGTAGTTCATTGCCGTCTACAATCATTTTGAGATTGTTCAGCGCCAGGCGTTCCCCGTACTGGGTAAGTTCTGCCTTGCCGTCGAGTCGTCCCCGGGCGGGAATATCCACATCGATATATTCAGAGAGGGCGCTCACGTCGTCTAGGGTAATGGCCACGCTAGCGAGCGTATCCGTGATTACAGGGTGGGCCATTGGGGTGACCTTCGCAGCGTGAGGCACGAAGATGAAATCCAGTTTGGGGCTGCGCGCTGTGAACAGGCCATTAACCGGTTCGAGTATCGCACCAGTACCTTTCAGTGTCAGCTCGCCGTCAAGCACGAAGCCGGCGGGAATCGGTATGTCGAGCATCTCACCCAGGTAGCGGCTGTCGGGGGAATCGACGCTCAAGGTGAGGTCCAGGTCGCGGGCTGCGGCAATGCCTTCGCTGTCCATACCATCCAAGCTGCCGGCACTGCCGGTGAGCCTGAAGATCAGCTCGTCCGGGTCACCCACTTCGACCACGAGATCTCTCAATGACACGCTGCCATGGCGTCCTACTAGCAGGCCAGATGCAGAAAACGCGCCGGGCTCAAAAGGCAGCGGGCCGGTCCACTGCTCCAAGGTTGCGATTGACGGCCCAGCAACATCCAGTCTAACTTTGTTTTCGGCGTCCCCCATGCGGAAGGGATCTACACGGCCAATGGCGTTCACCACCAGGCCGCTGTCGGCCTCGCTGCGCAGCATGAAGCGATCAATCATCGGGTTGCGAACGGTGCCGGTAATCACCGCGTTGCCGCTGGCCCGGCCCAGGCTGTGCAGGTCGACATCGAGCCAGTCCAGCACCACGTCCATGGAAGAGATTTCGCCGGCGGCATCGAGCCTTAACTCGCCGCCGCCGCTGATATCGTAGTCGAGGGTACCTGCGGCCTCGATGCCGTAGGCGGGCATATTGTCGAGGGTGAAAAGGGCGTTACTCAACACGAACCCATCGGCATCGCCGCGCATCTGTGCTTGCAGCAATAAGCGGCCCTCGAGCTCGCCACGGGCGTTAAAGCCTCGCAGAAATTCAGATACATCAGCGTAGTCCGCGTTGAGCTGCAGGTCGTAATTGAAGCTGTCGGCGGTGCCGTGCACGTCGCCGCGTAATTGCACGACACTATTGGAGACCGGTGCGCTGAACTCCCCGTTGAACTTGACGGCGGTGATGTGGCCCTCTTCGAGCAGGGCGTTCAGGCCGACATTCAGGTCCAGCGGCTCACCCTCATACTGGGCGCGGGCTGAGGCGAGAAAGGTTTGGTCGTTAGGGCGGCCGCCCTTTACATTTTCCAGCGGAAAGATAAAGACCTCTTCTCTCGCGGTAACCAGGTGGAACTGGCCGATACTGAGCTCGGCCGGCAGCCAGCCAATGTACTTCAGCCACTCTCTGGGAGCGGGGTCGCTGGTACTGTCCGTATCAGATGTATACAAAATGACCTGTTGCGCCTTCAAGCGGGTGTCCACGAGGTTTGTCGTGTACAGATCGGTCCAGCCAATATTGCCCTCGAAGTCCAACACCGTGAGAAAGGGCGGCGCGTCATTATCCTCGGGATAGACGTGGATCTCCGCCGCGGATACGTTGCGCTCGAAAGGCCGCAACACCGGTGATACCAGCTTGAGGCGATAGTCGGTAAAGGTATCGACAGCCCAGTGTGCCAGAAACGCCAGGGTCCGCTCAGAGCGCATCGCCAGCAGTGGCAGTGCAAGCAGCACAGACAACAGCAGGGCGACAATGAGCAGTTTTCGCATGGAAAGTGGGCCGGCACATGTAGGTGTAGAGAAGTGTAGCACGCGTTCAAAGTGATCTGATGACCTCTCTCTTGGCTGCGGCCATGCCCTGATGCTATGATGCGCTCCCTCCCAGAGGGCTGTAACTGCAGCCTGATCCCTCCGCCCGGATGGTGAAATTGGTAGACACAGGAGACTTAAAATCTCCCGCCTTAATCGGCGTGCCGGTTCGATTCCGGCTCCGGGCACCATAAATATTAGGTTGATCTGATTCTTTATGATCTTGAAATTTTTGGCTCTATGTGACGCAGAACCAATGTAGACATCATGATTAACTGGAGGGCTTGATGTACCATTCGTCCTTGATATAGAAAGTTACCCGACCTGAAAATCCTTTTAAGATCGAGTCTAAACCAACGGTCCGCTCCCACCTCAAAGCCGACTTCCGGCTCCAGCTACTTTGTCCAAATCAACTTGCAAGCGAAACAGAATCATCGCGATTAGCACCAGAAATTCCGCGCCGGATTCAAAAATCTCTTCGAATACCTGGCCCGTCACATTGTGGAAAACGGGTATCTGGTCGATCGCTTGCGATAGGAAAAACACAACCGCCCAGGCGAAGGCAAATATAGCCCAGGGTAGCTGCACCCGGAGCGAGCGCAGGAACACAGGTAGTTGTGCTTTCAGGTAACGGTACATTACGACGAGGAACAGGATGACGATCGCTGCGAGGAAGAGCTTTGTCGACAAGGGGATCATTTCATGTGAAAAGAAGCGCTTGAACTGAGTCGCCTTGGCGTGATCCGAGAGCTCGTAGTGATAATCAGCCTCGCGTAGTGCGTAGAACATCAGCAGATAGCTCAACTGCACATACGCTACCCTGCGCTCGCGGTCGAGTAGGGCAAACAGGCAGGCGAGGCCGAACGCAGTAAAGATTGCCGACTGTCCCGCCAGCTGAACTGGCCCCGCATCCTCGATCAGTCGCTTAATTTCAAAGGAGTCTGGGATGCTGAGGAGCTGCCAGCCCGTAACTGCCATTGCAGCAAGCACTGCGCCCAGAACTAATATTGCCGCCAGCCGGGATGGACGAGGCGTCTCGTTCATATTATTTGGGTTCCCATAAATACTCGGGCTGCTTGATACAACTATAAAATATCAGCTGCATTATGTTTCAGCACGATATTGCGGCTGCTTGCAGGCGAAAGCGGGCATTGAAGTGCTTAACTGGCCTAGGTATCCAGAAAGGTCCGCTATCACCTCTTAGCCGCCACTCATTTCACGGCGCTTGGAAAACGCAGTGCTCTTCGGTGAAGAATATGGTAGACCGCTCCATATCGATGAAACGAGCCTCATCTTCAGCCAAAATGGCGCTTGCCGCCTGTCCATTTTCTGTTTGTAGCGCTAGATCCAGTTCTTTACGGCTATCCCACCAAATCTCGGCGATACCGTCGAAACCTGAAATTTTCATCCCGCGTGCAGCGGAAACCTCATGTCCGAACTCACCGTCAACCGCATGACTTTGGACATAGCGTTTGATATTCAACGAAATTGTTTGAGAGGCTACAAGGGGACCATGACTTTTGAGCCAGTAATCAAAGAATTCCTCATCTGAAAGACCTTTCTTCTTTCGTACACAGAAGATCATTTTCAACATGTCGTTTTTGCTGCCTCGCTGTCCAGTCCTAGACTGTTCTAAAGATAGACCTAAGTCTGATTATAGGTGAAAGCGGTCGTTCTGGGTTGGGCTGGCTGATGTCAGCTTTCGTCCACAAAGCTGCCATTCACGTTGAAAAGGATTTTCGATGCATGTAACA
Source organism: Halioglobus japonicus (assembly GCF_001983995.1). NCBI lineage: Bacteria > Pseudomonadati > Pseudomonadota > Gammaproteobacteria > Cellvibrionales > Halieaceae > Halioglobus > Halioglobus japonicus. The sequence continues at coordinate 2,446,639 of NZ_CP019450.1, forward strand.
CAGTTTTCTTTCCTCACCCGGATGGCAGGCTTCGATGAACCCTGCCATTGATAAGCTGAAAGACTATCTGGTCGAGCTTCAATCCACTGAGGTACTTGGCTCGATAGCCGACAGGGCTGAACACATAGGGTTAATCAATAGAATTGACACTGCTATTCAGCAATTAGAACTATGCGAGAGTTACGGCATAACGGGTGGCTCCAAGTTCTTTACGCTGCCAGGTACTGGTGATCCAAATTATGACAATTATGTCGTTGCACATGATTGTGAGTCACATAGGCCTGAGAATTGGGAGGAAGTTTTATTTGATGGAAGATCAATCAGACTTCAACAGGGCGACCTGGTCATCCAGAAATGACAGCTTTTGGCCCCAAAGCGGCCTCTCGGATTGAAAGGAATTATGATGAACGCTGACTGTCTCCAAGTAACCAGCTGTTATGCGCCCGGAGAGTAAGCTATGCACCTGAATTATCAATACGCACATCATTCTCATGACGAGTCGGAAGAGGCTGGATTAGTCGATGCTGCTGGAGCGCTCGAAGCCTTTGATACCTTTGATTGGGAAGGTCAGTCTGCTCTGGCTGAGGAGCTAGAGAAATGCTCTCCAACACTATCCCTGATTACGCTCCCCAAAAAAAATATGATATGGGTTTCTTCTTTCAAAAATGGCTCAAGCTTAACGTTTGTTTCACAATGCCTTTTCCCTGGCGAGAAGAAGCGTTGGTTTGGTCTTGGCACTAAACTCGGAACTATTAGTGTGGATACTCAAAATTTTTCGACCGAAGAAGCTCGTAAGGCAATCGAACTATACGTTTCGGGCAACATGAACGAGCTAAGGTCTCTGTATGAAAGCGCATAGCAAGGCGAGGCTTCGGGCAAAAGTACGCTCAGCGAACTTTTGCCGCAGCTCGCAGCGTTAAGTGTCTGGTGTGTTCATAATCATCAAATTCAGAGAGCTTGCATACATGATCAATGTCTTCCTGTATGCATTGCGCGACGACTGGGAAAATGACCCGCCTGACTGTAGCCATTCATGGTGGGTCTACTCTACAGCGACGGATGATCAAACCCTTGAAGTAGAATGTATAAAGTGCAAGACCCTAGGCAGGGTACTAGACCCGACCGAAAGTGAATGGAAAAAGGCTTTCTATGCGCCAGAGTGCCCCTATAAATGGCGGCAGGCAAACCGAGTCGATTTTTACCATAGAGGCTAATGGTGACCGTTGAAACACTTAACAAGGGCAGGCAGTACGCCCCTTTGGGGCCGGACGCCCAACCAGTGGCTTCGCCACTGCTCGGTCGCCGCTGCTGCAAGCGTTAGGCATAAGGAAGAACATGGAATTTAGTTGGTCAGAGCTAGTAACTGAAGTAGCAGGACTGTTTATGTCGGGTTCGAGTGCAGCCGATATATCATCTAGATTGGCTGGCTCGATATTAGTAGCAAGCGGTTCTGTGGTTCGTATAGAAACAGATTCCACTATGAATTCTCCTTTTATCCAACTCAAGATGCCGCGAATAGAGGTGCCATTCAAAGATAAGTTCTTGATAGGTGACTTCTTGGCTTTAAACTTCACGGAACTAGATGACGATATGGTTAGAGACATAGGTGTTGGAGATCCATTGAGTTTTAAAACTAGAATCATTGAATCGAATGGACCATTTCCCGGCGTTGAGGTATCTGAGTTCGAAGATGAGCCAGAGATTTTAATAATGCTGGGCACGAGGGAATCGGAAATTGCCTAACAGGGCAAGGCAGGCGGACTGGCTTACTGCCAGCCGTTGCTCGCGACGGTAGCGAGTGTCCGCTATTGGCCCCTTAGCTGCCGTTGGGGAATGTGGTAAATTTGAGGGCAAATAACGTCCACAAAGCGGACATTCACATTGAAAAGGATCTTCGATGCACACTGACTTTTTCCATATACCTAGCTGTTATGGTGCCTAAGCAGTGACTCACGACGCCATAGATAGGGACTTCTATGAAGGGAAGAGAAGCGAGAGCTTCCCATTCTGCATAAATGACTCTGTAGCAATAAGGCGGGGACCTGGCATCGGTAAGGGTGCAGCTGTCGTAAGTATCGCTTCATACGCCAATCCGGTGGAATATCTAGTGGAGCCAGGAGATGGCTCTGGAGATCTAGTCGTTCCAGTAACTGATTTAGAGGCAATCTAATCCTATGAAGAACCGGCCCCATAACAAGTCAAGGCAGCAAGGGCCCTGCGGGCCGGGACCGCTTTACAGCGGCCCCTGCTTGAAGCGTTATGTGCCTGGAGATTAGTCCATGAACGAAGCTTTGGGATCACTTAAGTGGATTGTAGGTTCCATCATTTTGTTTGTAGGGCTTTATCTCGGGGTTGAGGCCTACAAATCTGGTGAGAGTGTTCTTGCCTCCCTTGGCGTGGCTGGTGCGGGCGTGGTCTGGCTTGTAGTAGCGGGCTTGCTTGGTGGTTCCGCGAGTTCTGGTGACGGTATCAGCCAAGAGGAATCCGAATATTATCGCTCGTCAGATGAAGATTCTCATCATGGTGACGGCTGGAATGTCTAAAGCACATAACAAGTCGGTGTTGCCGCCTTTGGCTCGGACGGCCCACTGCGTGGTCCGCCGCAAACCGAGGCGTTAAAGTGCCTTAGTCCTATGCTCGTAGCAAAGAGAAAACGTAGACTCCTCCTGTACGCGATGCTTGTCGGGCTATTGGCTCCATTCGCATACATTTTCTTTGCATCTGAGGGACAGCACGTAAACGAAGCGGCTCTCGAGCCTCAGCTGATGGACTCGCTGCCCCGAGAGAACTAGAGGGCTATGTCTCAGATCGGATGCTTCCTATGACGTTACCTCAAAAACTGTGGGCAAGTGCTGTAGTTTCCGTCGAGTTCTGGAAAATATATCTTACGTCTAGCGTCGTTGTAGGGCTTGTGGTTTGGGGTGCACTGCTACTTATTGTAAAGAGGGAGTCATGATCGGCACATTAACAAGTCAAGGCTGCAAGGGCGCTTTGCGCCGGGACGGCCTCACGGCCGCCCCAGCTTGAAGCGTTATATGGCCTCGCTATGATCTACTTGCAATTTGAAGTAGAACCAAAATATGACTCTGATGAGAATGCGCAATATGGGGGCGCATACGTAAACTGCTGGATTAACCAGGCAATGCCAAAATCTGCTGAGGAGCAGGCTCGTCTAGATATTGAAAGCCATGGTTGGGCGATTCGCACACTCGAAGAGAAAAGTTTAGTTGCACGCGAAGATTATGCTGAAAGCGATAACCTCGAATACTATGAGCAGGCACTAATAGATGGTGAGGTCTATGTATTTCATACGTTTCCGCCGGAGATTTGCCACTAGTGCGCTCTAAAATAGGCGGCCATATAACAAGCACAAGCAATCGGGGCCGCTGTACCAGCGGCCCTTGTTGTGGGCGTTATGAACGTCCGCTTTTGGCCCCAAAGCGGACATCTGACTTACGGCAATGCGTGCCCATTTTAGGCGAAAGTGGACAATATGTGAGGCTTTTTTCGTCGATCATTGAACTATACATGCCGTATAAACGGTATATACATTCCATGCCGTTAAAACTGTTTTGACGCGTCCTTTAGGGGCTAACGCTTATCACTGATGGGCGAAGCCCGCCAGATACCGCTTTGGATTGAGCAGGTGTGATGCTCTGAATGCCTTTCTTCATCTTCATTCCCTCATTGGGATTTATATTTCGCGACTTGCAAGAGATCGAACATCCACCTTTCATCGCATGTAGCAATATTCAAGAATATTTTCTCTAGTATTCCTATTAAAATTACCGCCGTCCCTCAAGCTACTGCATTTTCAAAAAGAGTCTGTTGTGCGTAAACAGCAAAACCGCTTTTGCCGGCGTCTTTCGGAGGATCAACAGTAATGACATGAAGTCTCCTCCGCAGCTCATAGCATGCCCAAGAGCAAAGGCAGCGATAAAGTACGCGGTTTCATGGCTAGTAAAGGCTGTAGCGATCATTGGCAGGACCGTAAGGAGCAGAAACGGCAGCATGAGGATGTAGGCCATCCTGCCGACTGAGAGCTCTGCAGAAAAGAACACATACATCAGCAGACGCTTAGGCCAAACACCAAACCATAGACTCTCTCTAAAACGCGCAGGAACTGCAGCTGCATGGATACCCTCATGAAAGGGCGCCATCCAAAAGCCACCGATACCGGCTATCACATAATAAACCGGCTCATTCGGTGGAAGAATCCCGAGTAATTTAGATAAAACTGCGATCGGTGCGGCTACAAGTACGCCTGCTGCGGTGCAAAGTACAACAAATGTTTTCGTTGAGACATCGTACGCGAGGGGCTTGCAGTTCTCGGGAACTTCCGGAGTTGGTATCGGCTCTGTTGTAATCTCACCCCATCGAAAATGAATCTCATCAGGTATACGAGGACTGAGAGGAATAGCTAGCACCAGAGCAACAAGTGCGGCAGGAATGTAAAAAGACCACATCTGGAAGACAGCACCCCAGAGCTCTTTTATTTCAGGCGAGTCAAGACCAATGGTAAAGATGACGTGATAAGGCCCACACAGTATCTGATAAAAACAATACAGAAAAGCCACTCTTGCTACCCATATTACTGCAACTTTCATCCTGAACTCCCAAGATCATTACACGCGCTACACTGGACGAGTACCTATATCGCACACTCTCATTTATATCTGCCTGATTAACTATTAAATAGCGGCACATGTAAAAGAAAGAAGGCGTCCTATGAAAATAGCACTGCTTTCAAGCAAAAAAGCTTCGTCATATTGGCCACATAGCCCTGCGCTAAACGTCATTGTGAACGGAGATCTCATGCAGAGCTGCCGCTGTGTCTTCTGCAGTTCGATGAACTGACAGAGATCCTCCGCTATGAGATCGGGCCTCTGCAGGGGAGCCTAAACGATCTATGCACGCTCGGAATCGGGAGTTGTTTTTCAGTACCGCTGGGCCGGGCGGCTGCGATTTTCCAATCCTTAGAATGCGCACACGCTATGGAAGCTATCGAAAATTTGGTGGTGTCGATTGTAAGTCTATTTGCTATCGCAATACACATAGCATTTTTGGTTGTACTCACTGTTCTCGTTGCGGGGCGATTACCCGTTATTGAAGGCGACAAAGTTGTGCTTTCAGGTGACGCTTATGTTTTCCCCATAGGGGATAGCTAAGATCAAGTGCTGGCCGTCACCAAAGAAAAATACAGAGGGGAAGATCACTGTTTACAGATTCTATGGCCAATATCCGCTGAATACGCTGATGTGCTTGGACCTTACGAAAATACCCCCTAGAAAGAATATTCGGCTAAGGAGTTCGCAGAGCATAGAATCGGAGTCAGTAGAATAGAAGGAATGTTGGTACCCTTGATCTACAGCGATAGATGCGACAAAGATATGCACGCCACATGGGTTGACTCGACCTACTTAAATTTTGAATGCGAAGTACTATCAGGAATATAGAAGAGTACGTGCTTGTTTGAGCGACCATAGTGATAGCAATCTCAGGCTACTTTGTTCGCAAGTGCTTTTGCGAGAAATATCAATGACTGCTATTGGCCCCAAAGCGGAACTTGGTGGGCCTGCATTCTAATCCCCGCTACCCGCCGCCAAGCCCAAGCCATGCCGCGGTATTACCCGGTGTAAAGCCACGGGGGCTTAGAGGTGGGTTCGAATGGGGCAGGGTTGGCGGCAATTGAGTGCGGGCCACTAAGCCATATAGGTCACAATCCAGCCAGTTACGATTATCGCCCACAGGTACGTTATTCCTAGTTCGAGCGCGCGAATATTTTCACTCGTCTGAGTCAACCTTAAGCCGTCGATCGTTTCCAATTCAGCAAGCTTCTCGAAAAGATCGTCGACCTTGTCAACTGACTCGCTTTGGCCTCCGGTCAGCTCCTTGACCTGGGATCCCAATTCTCTATTGCGCAAGCCTTTGCCCATCACTACTCTCCTTACTAGTGGTTGGTCACAGATAGCGTAAGGGGGTCGGGCACGCTCGAACATGTCCGTGGGCGACAAAAGGGTGTCCAGACACGCCAGCCGGTCATCCCGTACATGTGCGCACATCCGCCCGCGCAGCGTGTTGCGCCGCATATCTATTGTCAGCATCCGTAACTTCATGTTCTCATCATCGAAGTCTTCAAGTTGCTAGGGGCGGCTCCGGGCACCATTCACACAAAATCTGTTATTCTTCCTGCCTTTCCACATCCAGAATTCGCGAGGCTCTCCTTGAAACAAGCGCTGATTAACATGCTGACCATGCAGGACAAAATGAATACCCGGGTGCATCCGCAGTGGGTGGAGCAGCACTTTGAGTGGTATCGCGCTGCATGGATCGAGTGCGGCGAGTTAATCGACCACTACGGCTTCAAGTGGTGGAAGAAGCAGGAGCCGGACCTTGAGCAGGTGCGCCTGGAGGCGATCGATATATGGCACTTCGGTATGTCGGCGCTGTTTGTGGAAGGCAAATCCATCGACGCCATAGCCACCGAGATGGAAACCGACATTCAGGCCCACCAACCTAGCGGTGAAGGCGTGCGTGAGGCCACTGAGGCGCTGGCGCTGAACTGCCTTCAGACCAAAGGGTTTTCCGTGAGCCTGTTCTGGGATTTGATGCTGGCCTCGGAACTCGATTTTGACAGCCTCTACACTGCATACGTTGGCAAGAACGTGCTGAACTTCTTCCGCCAGGATCATGGTTACAAGGACGGCACCTACATCAAGAACTGGTCGGGCAAGGAAGACAACGAGCACCTGGTTGAAGTGGTAGACGCGCTGGATAAAGGCGCCGAGGACTTTGCATCCCAGGTGTATTCTGCACTGGAAAAACGCTACCGCGAGCTCGCCCTGGACTGAACACGTGGCCGACGACGACAGCAAACTCTCCACCACAGCGCTGGCCAAAAAGCTGGATATCCCCGTTCAGCAGTTATTTGCCACGCTGCGCGACTACGGCTGGATACGTCGCAGCGGCGACGCCTGGACGCTGCTCCCAAAAGGCGAGTTTGAAGGCGGCTCCTACCAGAACAGCCGTCGCTATGGCCGATACATTGTCTGGCCGCAAACGCTGGACCACCACCCGTTGCTAGCGGCTATTGAATCCAATCAGCGTATTACGGCTGCGTCCATGCGCCGTTATTACCCCCGTCTGCACGCGCGCCAGATTAACCGGGCGCTGGCAGAGATCGGCCTGCAGCATCACTCCATTCTCGGATGGGAGCTGACCGAGCTGGGTAAGTCGCTTGGGGGTAAGCAGGAAGAAAGCGAATCCAGTGGCGCCTACTACGTGACCTGGCCCCACGAAATTATTGATCACGCGGTGATTCATCGCGAGCTGACTCGTCAATCGGACCAGATCCCGACAGCCGAACCCGCGGACGCGGGGGCTGAGCCGGATCTTTTTGCCAGCCCGGCTGAATCCGTGAGCTGCGTGGGTGTTGATGGGCACCAGCTTGATACACCGCTGCAAATGCGCGTGTGTAACTGGCTGTACCTCGCCCAGCTTGCGCACGCGTTCAAGCGGGCACTGCCCACAGAAGAACTTATTACCGCGGATTTTTATATCCCGGCGGGCAATGTCTATATCGATTGCTGGGACAGCGATATCAGCGCCGGGGAAATTTCGCAGCGGCTGCGCAAGCGCGAGCTGTATCGGGAGCTCGGCCTGCACAGTCTCGAGGTCAACGCCGCCGACGCAGAGCGGCTCGACGAAGTGCTGGGGCGTGGCTTACTGGCGCTGGGTATCCGTTGCTAATTTACTTCCGCTGCAGGAAGGCACCGCACTCCATGTGGTCGGTGTAGGGGAACTGGTCAAACATGGCAAAGCGCTGCACCTGGTGTGTTTCGCTCAGCACCGCCAGGTTGTCCGCCAGCGTGTGCGGATTGCACGAAATGTAGATGATGGCATCGAAACGCTGCACCATTTTCACCGTGGCATCGTCCAGCCCCGCCCGGGGTGGATCCACAAATACCGTGCGCAGGTCGTAATCCTGAAGCGGCTTGGGGATATCGCGCAAGCGCCGGAATTCCCGTTCATCCTGCATGGCCTGGGTAACTTCCTCCGCGGCCAGGCGAATGATTTGTACGTTGTCGCTGGCATTGGCTTCGATATTTTCTCGGGCTGCGCGCACCGATGTTTTGGCGAGCTCGGTGGCGATGACCTCGTCGAAATGCCTGGCCAGGGGCAGGGTGAAGTTGCCATTGCCGCAGTAAAGTTCCAGTAGGTCGCCGTCCAATTCAGCGGCACGCTCGCAGGCCCACTCAATCATGTTGATGTTGACCCGGGCATTGGGCTGCGTGAAGGCCTGCTCATACTGGTTGTAGGAGTACGTGCGCCCCTCGATGTTGAGTTGTTCTGTGACCCAGTGATTGCCCAGCACGATTTTCTGTTTGCGGCTGCGGCCGATGATCGAAAGACCGAGAGAGTCGGTTTGCAGTTGCTGCCGCAGCGCTTCGGCCTGCTGTTCCCAGTCTTCCTCCAGTTTGCGATGGTAGATCAGGGTCACGAGCATTTCGCCCGAGAGTGTGGCGAGAAACTCCACCTGGAAAAGTTTGCGCCGAAGCGCCTCGTTGCCCGCCAGCGCCGCTCGCATTATCGGCATCAGTGCCTGGATACTGTCGCAGGCGATGGGAAAGCTCTCGATGGGCACAGGCGTTTTGGGGTCGTCCTTGCGGAACATCACATAATCGAGCGCGTCGCCCTCGTGCCACATTCGAAACTCGGCGCGCATCCTAAAACCGGTCGGTTGGGAAGGGTACACATCGGGCTCGCCCTGACACCAGGGCGAGAGCAGTGCCTGTACCGTGTTGCGCTTTGCCGCAAGGAGCTGATCGTAGTCCTGCGGCTTGACGTTGCTCATGGGCATGTCAGATCTGCTCCTTGTTGCGTGCGTCCCACAGTGCCTGCGCACGCAGCTCACAGGCAGGCAGGTCGTCGGCATAACCGAGTGCCAGCAGTGCAGCGGCGGTGGTTGCCAGGGTTGCATCAAGGCCGTAGTTGTCGTGACTCTCGCCGCGCCACAGAGCCTGTAAGGGTGCTGTGGTCGGGTGTTCCACCGCGGGTGCTTTGCCATCAATCGTGCGCGCCATCAGCTGCTCGGATTCCTGCTCGCCGTCTAACAGCAGCAGGCGGGTTTTGGCCTGTGGCTTGATCTCCACCTCGCCGCTATCGCCTTTGAAGACCAGTGAGCGCGGCTGTCCGAGCAATTTGTCAGCGGCGTGATGCAGGGCGCCATACGCCGGGTGAAAAATACTGTGAATACTGGCGGATGCACCCAGGGGGTTGAGCATGCGCGTCAGGGTGTTTACCGGCGAACGCAAGCCCAGTAGGGGGCGCAGCTGCATGAGCTGATTCAATGGCGCGCAGAAGTGGCGCAGGGGCAGGTAGCTAAGCTGATCAGTGTCGAGTTGCTGGGCCGCCTGGGCCCAGTCGTCTGCCACGGGCAGGCCCAGCGCGCGCATGGCCTGTTCTGTGTACAGCCGGCCCTGGGTGTGACCATCGCCGCCGTGCAGGAATACGCGGTATCCGGCCTGGGCCAGCAGGCTCACTGAGAGCAGGAACCACGGGTGTTGGGCCCGTTTACCGGCATAACTGGGCCAGTCCAGGTCGGCGTTGAGGGAGGCGGGGGGCGCTGTCATCACGGCGCGACAGGCGTCCACAAAGCCGGCGAGCTCTTCACCAGTCTCTTCTTTTACCCGCAATAACATGAGGAAGGCGCCAACTTGCATGGGGTCGGCTTCGCCGCGCAGCAGCATGGTAAATGCGGTGCGCGCCTCGTCGCGATCCAGCGAGCGGCTGCCGGTCTTGCCTTTGCCGAGTATGCGAATGTAGGGCGCGAAGGGGTGTTCTTCGCGAGGAATTTGAAAGTCAGTGGTCACAGTAGCTCAGAGACAATTTTCAGGTTTTGGCAGGCCGGCAATTTTACTGCCCAGTTTGGCCGGCGAGCCGGGAAACAGGCTCATCAGGTAAATACTCTTGCCCTTGTCAGGCCCGAGCTTGAGTGCGCAATATTTTACCAGAGGGCGCATGGCGGGAGAGGCGTCGAATTCGCGGTAGTAACTGCGTACTAGCTCGATGACTTCCCAGTGGCCGTCACCGAGTGCGATATCTTCAGCGGCGGCAATCTGCCGGGCGACATCTGGAGACCAGTCATCCAGGTTCAGCAGGAAGCCTTCTTGGTCGAATGCCGAGGCGGAAAGCACAGGTCAGTACCAGGCCAGCTGACGAGGGTATTCCTCGGTCAGTGCCACAAAGCCGGCCATGTCGGTAGCGGGGAAGGCCAGCAGTTCCTGGGCAATACCCGCGGAGCTGGCATCGCTCTCCATAACCTCGATCCGAAGCCCACTGGCCTTGAGCGTCTGGCTGAGCTCGCTATTGGCCAATGCCGCGTAAACGCCATCACCCATGAGTAAGATGCTGTCGTCGGCGCCGGCTACCGCCAGGCAATCTGCGAGAGTACTGAGTGTGGCAACGGTATGCAGAATCATGTCAGCAGCCCACCAAGTGATCAGCATCGGCGAGCAGTGCCCTGATGCCTTCAGCTTCGAGGGCGTGTACCGGCAGTATCAAATCCTCTGCGCAGAGGCCGTAGCGCTTGAGCGCATCCGCTTCCACATAGACAGATTCAATATCCACCAGAGGCAGTGATGACAGTGCACGGCCAACATTTTTCTGGCCGATGGCCTCGCTGGCTTGCTCGCGCTGCAGCTGCAGTACGCCCTGGCCCATAAACACGAGATCAAAGTCTTGTTCAAAGGCGCCGAGTGCCAGAGCGAGATCAACCGAGGCGCGCGCCAGACTGCTGCCGTAAGGCGTGCGCCGTATCAGTACCACGTAGCGCTTCTTGTCAGCCATATCAGCCACCGAAGGTTACCAGTCGGTCGGCACCCGCGCCGGCGTCTACCAGCTGGCCCAGGCCGGATACGGTGAATGCGGGATGTACGGTGGCCGCGTTGCGCTCATAGCGTTCCGCCTCGGTGTTGTCGAGCATGCCGCGTTTGAGGGCAGAGGAGATGCACAGCACCAGGTCGACATTGTGATTGTCGGCGAGCGCCACCCAGGGCGCGAGGCGGTCAGTCTCATCCTGGGGAAATACCGCCATGGCTGAGCCGGTGGTGGTGCCTTCATCGAGGAAAAAGACCCGGTTGATCTGGTGGCCCCGGGCAATGGCCGCCTGGGCGAACGCGCAGGCGCTGCGTGCACCCGAGCCTGAGGCGGGTGAACTGTTGACCAGCAGGGTATAGATCAAAATCGGATCCTCGAAAACAAAAAACCCCGGCCAGGGACCGGGGTCTTCATGGGTTGGCTGCGCTTAGTCGTCGCCGCCCATGGCGGTGAGCAGGTGCAGCATGTGGATGAACAGGTTGTAAATGTTCAGGTACAGGCTGACGGTGGCGCGGATATAGTTGGTTTCACCGCCGTTAATGATGCGGCTGGTATCAAACAGAATCAGGCCGGACATGATCATAACGATGGCCGCGGAAATGGTCAGCGACAGCGCGGGAATGCCCATGAAAATATTGGCGATAGACGCTACCACGGCGACCAGCAGACCTACCATCAGGAAGCCGCCCATATAGGAGAAGTCCTTACGGGTGGTCAGGGCGTAGGCAGACAGGCCGAAGAACACCACCGCGGTGCCACCGAGAGCCTGCATAACCAGCGCAGGGCCGCCGGGCATGGACATGTAGTAGTTGAGCATAGGGCCAATCGAGGCACCCATGACGCCGGTAAAGGCGAAGATGGCGGGCAGGCCCTTGGCAGTGTCGGCCATTTTGTGGACGACGAACAGCAGGCCGAAGCCGACCAGGCTCAGGATCAGGCCAACGCCGTGGGACAGGCCCATGGCCATGGAGATGCCGGCGGTTACCGCAGAAAACGCCAGGGTCATGCCGAGTAGCATGTACGTGTTCTTGAGCACCTTGTTGGTGGCCAGGACACTGTCCACGCCAGTAGTGTTCATGTTGTACAGACTCTTGTCTTGCATCGTTAACTCCGTTGTGTGGTGCACTTTACGTGCGAGTATCGTTTGGACAAATAATAAGGGTGAATAGTTCAAATTTAAAGGGTTGTTAGCCTTGAATTTAGTAGGGTTATCTTGCTGAATTTACAGGAATTTTTGTAGGGTTATTGGCATAACAGGGGGAAATATGTCCGAACAGATCGTGGTGTCGTCCGACACCTTCACCATAGAGGCCCCGGCAGCACTGGTCTGGCAGGTAGTTGTCGACTTCGCCAACTATGGTGAATGGAACGCATTCTGCCCCTCAATGGAGGCGGAGCTGGTGCTGGGTGCGCCGGTCGTGATGAAGGTCGATCTTGGCTTCGGCCTCAGTGACCAGGTTGAGTACATGTCCTGTATTGAGGCCCCGCACCGCATTGCCTGGGCCATGGAAAACAAGCCGGGAGATCCTATTCACGCCGAGCGCTGGCAGGTGATTGAGCCTATCGACGACAACCGCTGCACCTATGTCAGCTACGACGAATTCACCGGCCCCGAGGTACAGGGCATGGTCGAGATGATGGGCGAAGCGGTTCGCAAGGGATTCAATATTTGCGGTGAAGGTCTCAAAGGCAGGGCAGAACAACTGTACCGTGAGGGTAATGAAAGTTAACTCTGATTGCTGCTGTTCCGTCTGGTTACTTTACCAAAAGCATTATCACTGAGACCGGTTAGTTCTGCCGAGATTCAATTAACAGCTCGAAAGAGCGCTGGCGGTCCTCGAAGTAGTACATATTCGTCACCGCCATGATTTCGTCCGCCTGGTGCAGCTGTGCCAGGTGGTTAATCTGCTCCCAAACCTGCGCCGGGGTGCCCACGGCGCGGCTGTCTTCGCGGCTGCGAATAAACGCCATTTCACGTGGTCCCAGCGGGTACGCGCAGGCTTCTGCCGGGGTCAGTGACCTGCCGTCGCTCTCGCCAGTGAAAAATCGAAACAGGTTCAGGTCGTGGGCCAGGCAGAGGGCCTTGGCCCGCTCTTCGTCGTCGGCACAGAATACGCTCAGGGTCAGAATGGCGTGTGGTTCGGGCTGTAATTCACTGGGTTGGAAGTGCTGTTTGTAGTGCCCGATCAGCCGGTGGTCTGCCTGCGGATTAATGAACAGACCGAGGTTGTAGGGCAGGCCGCGCTGTGCCGCCAACACGGCGCTGTCGGCGCTGGAGCCGAGCATCCACAGGGGAATGCCGGGTTGCGGCCGCGGGCTGACCACAGGACGGGTGTTGTCGTCCCAGAGGTAGTGGCTGAGTTGCTCGGTGAGTTCCGGAAAACGTTCAAATTTTGGCCTGCCATCGGTCGCCAGTGCCACAGCCGTCGACATATCGGCGCCCGGCGCCCGGCCGATGCCCACATCGATTCTGCCGGGGTAGAGGTTGCTCAGCAGCGAGAATACCTCGGCTACTTTGTAGGGGCTGTAGTGGGGCAGCATGATACCCCCGGAGCCTATGCGAATACGTTCGGTGGCCGCGCCCACTGCGGCCAATAGCACTTCGGGCGCGCTGCCGGCGACGGTGGCAAAGGCGTGGTGCTCCGACAGCCAGAAACGGTGATAGCCCAGCATTTCGGCGAGCCTGGCCATTTCGATGGTTTCTTTCAGGGCGGTGGGTGTTTCCGAGGGTTGTCTTGCCAGAGATTGGTCAAGAATCGATAACTGCATATTTGCTCTGCGCACTGGCTACAAAGACGCAAGTTTAAGCTATGATCGCCGCCACTTGCTATGACCGCTAGTTACCTTGTTGGAGCCTTTGTATGAGCCTGGAAGATATGAAAGCCGGCGAAGTTATTCGTCGCGAAGTGATGGGTAGTACCCATGTGGATGCCTCCCTGGGCAACGCCACGGAGCTGGATATGCCGCTGCAGGAAGCCGCCATGGAGCATGTGTGGGGTGGGGTATGGACCCGCGACGGGCTGGATCGACGGACCCGGAGCATTGTCACCGTCTCCATGCTGATTGCGCTGCAGGCTCACGGCGAGCTCAAGGGGCATGTGCGCGGAGCACTCAATAACGGTGTGACGCCTGAAGAAGTGCGCGAGATCATCATGCACGCCGCCGCTTATTGCGGCTATCCGCAGGCCCTGTCTGCCATGCGCGTGGCGCGCGAGGTGATTGATCAGTACGAGGGCTGATCCTTATTTGCGGTCCACGATGCCGTGGGCCGCAAGATCCCCCATAAAAGAGTCGATAAAGGCAGAGCGCATTTGTGCGATGTCATCGCTCTCCTCAATGCCGGCTGACGCTTCCCAGAGCCGATCTGCCGTGCTGACCTCGTAGAGTTTCGCCGTGAGGTGGACTGAGGTGTGTTCCGCCCAAAAGTCCTGGGTTTCCCCGACCTGGTAGGGAACGCCATAGACACGTCCACGTCCGTAATAACCCGTGCCGTAAACCGGTGCGACACCGTAGTATTTGCGCCCCGGGTGGAGTACGGCAGTTTCATCGCGCCCCGCGAAGAGGGTGACCAGCACTGTGTCTACATCGGCCTCTGCTGCCATTTTTGCTACATCTTCCCGGGTAATCTCGGTTCCCGGATGCAGGGTGTAACTTGCCACTGCCTTGACGCCTTGTTTGTGCAGGGCCTCTGCGAATTCCTGCTCAAACGCCCTGCGGCCTGATTCGCTCGAGGCTGCGGTGTATACCAGTACGCCGCGCAGACCACGCTTGTCGGACAGGTTCGTGGCTGTCCAGGATTTGGTAACAGTGGCGGTAGGGGTGCAGGCGGCAAGCAGTGTGCTGACTAGTAGCGCAACAAAGGCAATGTGTTTGATGATCTTATCTCCCGGCAGACGATGACGAAGGTTGCCGTCGAGTATACGCGAAACGCTGTGGCAGGGGGTTGGCAGTGACTGTGGCGATTCACAGCTGCATACGTTTCAGTCTTTATTGAATTCGCCGATAAATATTTACGTCTACCGCGCACCGGTGGGCTACGTTGTTTAACTCATCGAACGACAGGAGACCTGATAGTGAGTTTGATTGATTTATTGAAACAGAAAGTGGAAAAACAGATGGCCGTATACGACGAGCAGCTTGAAGCAGCGCAGGCCAATGCGCGCGCTCGCAAAGCTCAGGCCGAGGCGGATCTGGCGGATGCTGACCTGGACGAGGAAATTCTCGGCCAGGTGAATGACATCAAGGAGAAGTTGGCAGAGGGGCAGGCGTATCTGAAGGAACTGGCCGATGCCAGTGAAGATAAAGCCGAGGAAATCAAAGCGCGTGCTGCGGCTTTTTTCCAGTAGGAAATTAAAGCTGGTTTGAGAGAAAGTGGCCTCTACCGAGGTAGAGGCCATGCGAAGTCAGAGTTACCCGACGAGTATCGCGATTATCCTGCGATGCGTTCCGTTGGGTTTTTGTCGTTCACGCTTTCAGTTATCGCATTGGCTTAGTCGCGCCGATCTTCCACGCGCTCGGAAGTGCGCGCTTCTGTTCTCGCTTCCACGCGCGCGTCTGAGCGCGATGTGGAACAAGCAGATAGAAGGGTAGAGCTGAAGATCAGGGCGACACAGGCCAGGGTGTAGAAAGTTTTCAATGCTAAGTCCTCGCATTTGCACCTATACAGAGCATTCGAGTGCCATGTCGAACACGTATGACGACGATGTTCTGATATAGGCGAACAATAAAAACCACTCAGCCCACGACAACAAATAACATTATGGGCGTGTATTAAGCGTAGTAAGTGCCTGCGGTTTTTCAAGCGAGGAAAAAAAAGGGCACCCAAACGGGCGCCCCTTTTTAGTATATGGCGGTGGGCCAGGGATTCGAACCCCGGGAGGGGATAAACCCTCAACGGTTTTCAAGACCGCCGCTTTCGACCACTCAGCCAGCCCACCGAAACTTACAAATTGTTTGCGCCTGTACCGCGGTACGGAGCAGGCGAGGATTATACCGATTGGAGAGACAGGCACAAGGGCCCAAAGCCGCTTGCGTCTGTTTTCTCCGGTCTTTTTAGCCCTGTGCGGCCTCTGACTCCTTCTTGGGTTCAGCTGTCGCCTCCACTGCAGCAGGCTGTGCGTCTGTCTCGGAGGTGGCCTCCGGTGCAGGTGCTGCAGCCTCGGCAACGGGCGCTTCACTGTCCGCCGCTTCTTCAACGGCAACTTCTTCAGTCGGGGCTGCTTCAGCAACCGGTGTTGCCGTTGTCAGTGGGCCGCGGGGATCGTTGGCCGCACGGGGCACGACGCGCCCGCTGTGCGCGGCGGCAGGGGCCACGGTGTCATTGAACAGAGCGAAGGTATTGGTGCTGATCGCCAATGCAGTCACCGGTTTGGCGGCGACGCGCGGGTCGTTAATCGCACGGCCATCGCCAGTAATGCCGGCGGGCGGTATTGCGGGTGTAGCAGGCTCGGCCTTGACGACTTTCTCGACAGTCTTTTCGGTAGTTCTTTCGACAGTTTCTTCGACAACCTCGGCTGTCTCTGCAACTGCCGGGGCAGCTTCAGCGACTTCCTCTGCGGGTGCAGCGGTAGCTTCGGTGGCGGGAGCCGGTGCCGGAGTCTCCGTCTTGGGCTGTTCAGCCTTCGGCGCCTCGGCTTGAGGTGCTGCAGCTTGAGTTGCTTCAACTGGCGCAGTGTCAGCCTGAGCCACTTTGGGCTGCGCTTCTGCCTGCGGTGCCGGAGCCTCGGCTTCGGCTTTAACGGCGGGCAGTGATGCCAGCGCCTGAACGTTGCCTGCTGCCTGTTCACCGTCGGCCTTGCGGCTGCGGTTGCGGCGACGGCGCGGTTCGCCACGCTTCATATCAGATGGGCGCTTGCGCGGTGCATCTTCGCGACGATCGCCACCCTGGGCTGCTGCATCCTGCTGCTGATCCTGGCTGTTAGCTTCAACCGCCTGGTCCTGCTTGCGACGATCATCGTTGTTACGACGACGGTTGCGGTTGCGATTGCGGTTGTTGCCGCCTTCTTCGCTGCGCTGACGCTTCTGCTGGTTGTCACCGGCTTCCGACTTGCGCTGCTGATCGCCATCACGATTTTGCTGGTTGCGGTTATCGCCGCGCTGCTGGCTGTCGCCATTCCAGTTCCGGTTGCGGTTGCGGTTGCGGTTGCGATTCCGATTGTTGCCGTTACCGCCAGATTTCTGCTCGCCACCCTGACGCTGTTGGGGTTTGCTCTTGCCTTTGCCCTTGGCAGGTTTTTGTTCCTGCTCAGGCTCGCCAACAATGGCGGCCCAGATACGCGCGAAGAGTCCTGGCTTGGGCTCAGGCTTACGCTGCTTGCCACCGCGCTTGCGGTTTTGGGGCTGCTTCTGCTGCTTGGGCTTTTCTTCGCGTGGCGCGGCTTCAGGCGCAGGAGCGGAAGGTGTTACCGCCTGGACGGCAGCCTGTTGCACGGGGATGGCCGCCTTGTGGCTGTCGGTGATGGCATCCATGTCGGGTTCAGCCATGTCGATCTTGTAGCTGATCTCGTGACCTTCGACTTCGTCGTCGCGCAGGCGCTGCACTTCGAAGTGGGGTGTCTCTAGGTTGGGGTTGGGCACAACCAGTACCCGTACCTTGGTGTCGATCTCGATACCGTTTAAAGCACCGCGCTTCTCGTTGAGCAGGTAGGCAGCCACGTCGACAGGGACGATGGCGCGCACCTCGGCGCTGCGATCCTTGATGGCCTCTTCTTCGAGCAGGCGCAGAATCGACAGGGCCAGCGACTTGGTGTCGCGAATGGTGCCCTGGCCGTTACAGCGGGGGCAGACTTTGCCACTGGTCTCACCCAGAGAGGGGCGCAGACGCTGGCGTGACATTTCCAGCAGACCGAAGCGGGAAATACGGCCCACCTGAACTCTGGCGCGGTCAATGCCCAGCGCTTCGCGCATGCGGTTCTCAACCTGGCGCTGGCTCTTGGAGGCCAGCATGTCGATAAAGTCAATCACCACCAGGCCGCCCATGTCGCGCAGGCGTAGCTGGCGGGCTATTTCGTCAGCGGCTTCAAGGTTGGTCCTGAGGGCGGTTTCCTCAATGTCCTTGCCTTTGGTAGCGCGCGCCGAGTTGATGTCGATGCTCACCAGTGCTTCGGTGGGGTCGATGACAATCGAGCCGCCAGAGGGCAGGCGCACTTCACGCTGGAAGGCGGTTTCGATTTGGCTCTCGATCTGGAAGCGGTTGAACATGGGGATGTTGTCGTCGTACTGGCGCAGGCGGCTCTTGTATTGCGGCATTACCATGCCTACGAAGTCCTGGGCCTGTTTGAAGGCTTCAGGGGAGTCGATGAGTACCTGGTCGATATCGTCGCGCAGGTAGTCGCGTACTGCGCGGATGATGACATTGCTTTCCTGGAACAACAGGGTGGGGGCTTTGACTTCGCCGTTGGCCTCGCCAATTTTCTCCCACAGTGACAGCAGGTAGTTCAGGTCCCACTGCAGCTCTTCGGTGGAGCGGCCGACGGCAGCGGTGCGTACGATGACGCCCATGCCGTTGGGAATTTCCAGGTGCGACATGTTCTCGCGCAGTTCGCTGCGCTCGTCGCCCTCAATGCTGCGGGAGATACCACCGGCGCGAGGATTGTTGGGCATGAGCACCATGTAGCGGCCAGCGAGGCTGATAAAGGTGGTCAGGGCTGCGCCCTTGTTACCGCGCTCTTCCTTATCGACCTGCACGATAACTTGAGTGCCTTCCTTGACCACATCCTTGATCTTGAGGCGGCCGTCACCTTCCGGCTTGCGGTAAAAATATTCGCGGGCGATTTCCTTAAGCGGCAGAAAGCCGTGGCGCTCGGCGCCGAAGTCGACAAAGGCGGCTTCAAGAGAGGGTTCAACGCGGGTGATCTTGCCCTTGTAGATGTTGGATTTTTTCTGGATACGGGTGCGATTTTCGATATCCAGGTCGTACAGACGCTGGCCGTCAACCAGCGCGACACGTAACTCTTCAGGTTGAGTTGCGTTAATCAGCATTTTCTTCATAGATGTGCCATTAGCCTTAAGAGCAGGCCTGGCGGGGCAGGGAATACAGTTAGAGAGCAGGCAATCAAGCCTGTTAAGGGAGGGGCTGCAGCAGAGCTGCGTTGCACCGGGCGTCTGCCCTGTATCGGTAAATGCCTCTCCCGGCATCGAGTTCCAGGGACGCCGCCATCCGGCGGAGCCTTGCAGCGTCGGCGGGGGTACTTGTGGTACTGACTCCGCCTTTTTGTTAGTGTCGCAGCACCTGGGGCTTGCGACGACGCTGGTATATCTCGTTAACTGATTCGGTGTCCCGGCAGTCACTGCTGCTCGGTTACATTTTATGTCGATTCAGGCGCTTGGCTGGCGGAATATTCGGACCGCGGTTGAAGCCATCGCCTCGACATCCTCAATATGTGATCTGTCTGGCGGTACCTTGCAATTTCATCGGCAGGCCCACACTTCGCCAGGAATGTTACTCACCGGCACCGGAAAAACTCACGGGCGGGTGCGATCACAGCGGGCGGACTATACCAGCAATTCAAGGAAAATTAAACGATTTCCGTAGCTTATGTCAGATAGCGAACAATCAAAGCCAACTGTGCGATTTGTTACCGTGGGTGAGGACTACTCCGGGCAGCGCCTGGACAACTTCCTGACCCGCGAACTGAAGGGTGTACCCCGAACCCGGCTCTATAAAGCGCTGCGCAAGGGCGAGATCCGGGTCAACAAAGGACGAGTCAAGGCCGACTACCGCCTTGCGGCCGGCGACAAGGTGCGAATTCCCCCGCTGCGTACGCCAGCGCCCAGCGAGCCGCCTAAGGTGCCTCGTTATTGGGCCGCGCAGTTGGGCGAGCGGGTAGTCTACGAGGACGGCAGCCTGCTGGTGATCAACAAACCCTCGGGGCTGGCGGTACACGGCGGTTCCGGCCTGAACTACGGCATGATTGAGTGTCTCCGGCAGTTGCGCCCGGAGGATCGATATCTGGAACTGGTACACCGCCTCGATCGCGATACCTCGGGGCTGATCATGGTCGCCCGCAAGGCGTCAGCGCTGCGCGAGCTGCACCGCCAGTTGCGCGAGGATAGGGTCGACAAGCGCTATCTGGCCCTGGTGCCGGGCAAGTGGCCGCGCAATCTGCGCAAAGTAGAGGCGCCACTGGAGAAGAATACCCTGAAGTCTGGCGAGCGAATGGTGCGGGTGTCCCGCGAGGGCAAGCCATCGATCACCGAATTTTCGGTCGTGGAGCGTTTCGATCGCGCCACGCTGGTTCAGGCCAAGCCGGTAACGGGTCGCACCCACCAGATCCGGGTGCATGCCCTGCATGCCGGTTTTCCACTGCTGGGGGATGCCAAGTACGGTTCGGAGAAGGGGGAGCAGCTGTGTCGTGAGCTGGGTCTCAAGCGGCTCTTTCTGCACGCCCATGAGCTGCGTTTCAAACTGCCGGGAGTAGGTCGTCTGGAGCTCCAGGCTCCCCTCGATGAAGACCTTGAAATGGCTTTAGAAAAACTGCGTAATTAATTGAAATATGATTATATTTGATTGGGATGGAACCCTGTGCGACTCGGTCGCTCAAATTGTGGTCGCGGTACAGCAGGCAGCGACGGGTATGGGGCTGGAAGCACCCAGTGATGCCGCCGCAGCCAACATTATCGGTCTCGGCTTGCGCGAGGCGCTCGCCCGGCTTTACCCCGATATTCCGGAGGAGGAGCTGGTGGCGATGATAAAGGCGTATTCCGCCACTTATGTGGCCAATGAGGAGGCCCCGCCACAGTTGTTCCCCGGCGCCCTGGACACGCTGCAAGCCCTGCGGGACAGCGGCTATGCGCTGGGTGTCGCCACGGGTAAAAGCCGTCGGGGCCTGGATCGGGTGCTGGCGAGATTGGGCATGGAGGAATTCTTCGAAATTACCCGTTGCGCCGACGAAACCCGTTCCAAGCCACATCCCCAGATGCTTCAGGAGATCATGGCGGTGCAGCAAGTGGCGCCCCATGAGGTCATTATGGTGGGCGATACCGAGTACGACCTGGAAATGGCGGCCAACGCGGGTGTGGCCTCAGTGGGGGTGAGTTTCGGGGTGCACAGCGTCTCCCGCTTGCAAAAACACGGCCCCCTGGCGGTGGTGGATTCTCTGCCTGAGCTTATCGCCGTCATCGGCGCTCGTTAGCGCTGGACTCCGCTGCCCTTGGGCAAGTAAAATGCGCGCCAATTCAAGCACTAACGGCCGAAATCGTGCGCGAACTATCACGCAAGGAAAAAACTGAATTCAACAAGCTGCAGAAGCGTCTGCGGCGGAACGTGGGTAACGCCATCGTCGATTACAATATGATCGAGGAAGGCGACAAGGTCATGGTGTGCCTGTCCGGGGGTAAAGACTCCTATGGCATGCTCGACATACTCATGAATCTGAAGCAGTCGGCGCCAATCTCCTTTGAGCTGGTGGCGGTGAACCTGGATCAGAAGCAGCCGGGCTTTCCGGAAGAAGTGCTACCTGAGTACCTGTCCGGTCTCGACATTCCTTATTACATTCTCGAGAAAGATACCTACAGCATTGTCAAGGAAGTGGTACCTGAGGGTAAAACCACCTGTGGGCTGTGTTCGCGCCTGCGCCGCGGCAGTCTGTATGGCTTTGCGCAAGATATTGGTGCGACCAAGATAGCCCTGGGGCACCATCGCGATGACATTGTCGAGACCCTGTTCCTGAACATGTTCTTTGGCGGCAGCCTCAAGGCCATGCCGCCCAAGTTGCTCTCGGACGACAAAAAGAACGTGGTGATCAGGCCCATGGCCTACTGCAAGGAAGCGGACCTGGCAGAGTTTGCCCAGTACAAGGAATTTCCGATCATTCCCTGCAACCTGTGCGGTTCGCAGGAGAATCTGCAGCGCCAGCAGGTCAAGCAGATGCTTCACGACTGGGAGCGACAGTATCCTGGCCGCACTGAAACCATTTTCCGCAGCATTCGCAATGTGGCGCCGTCGCAGCTGGCTGACGGCGAACTGTTCGACTTCAACAGCCTCAAGGCCGACCAGATCGACACCGATCTGCACATCCCTGTGGTCAACGTGGTGAACCTCTGACCAACGCCTCTTCCAGCGCACCGCTGCTCGCAGCGGACAACCTGTCCCTGGAGCGGGGCGGGCGTCAGCTGTTTGAAGGATTGTCTTTTGCTATTCAGGCCGGTCAGTTGGTCCAGGTGGCCGGTGCTAACGGTGCTGGTAAAACCAGCCTGCTGCGGATATTGGCGGGGCTTTCCCGCTACGGTTATCTCGGGCGCGTGGAGCGCTCGGCGCCACTGCTGTATCTCGGTCACCAGAGCGGTGTTAAGGGCATGCTGACGCCGCGTGAGAACTTGTCCTGGCATGTCGCCGGTGAGGGTATCTACAGCGACGCTGCGATCGAGAGAGCGCTCGAGCAGGTGGGGCTTTATGGCTTCGAGGATGTGCCCAGCCATGCGCTGTCGGCGGGGCAGCACCGTCGGGTCAATCTGGCGCGCCTGTACCTGTCGCAAAGTCCTTTGTGGTTGCTCGACGAACCCTTTACTGCCATTGATGTTGACGGCGTCGCTGCGCTCGAGGCGTTAATGGTGGCCCACGCTCGCGAGGGTGGCGCGGTCGTATTGACCTCGCACCAGGTAATCAATGCCGCCTATCCCATGCAGCAACTGTCACTCAGCACTGGTTTGAGCCAATGACGGCTCCGGGTACGGCTGCGTTCTGTCTTCGGTTGCTGCGGCGCCAGCTGGTGCTGGCCGTGCGCCGCCCCATTGAGATTGCCAATCCGCTGTTGTTCTTTGCCATGGTGGTGGCGCTGTTCCCGCTGGGCCTTGGCCCGGCACCGGATTCGCTGGCGGAATTTGCGCCGGGGATTCTCTGGATTATCGCCTTGCTGTCCAATCTGCTCACATCGGATACGGTCTTTCGCAGTGATTATGATGACGGCAGCCTGGAGCAGTTGCTGCTGTCGCCGCAGCCGCTGTTTCTGTCGGTGCTTGCCTATGTGGGCGCCCACTGGCTGGTAACCGGGATGCTGCTGGCAGTGGTCTCGCCGGTGTTTGCGCTCATGCTGGGCCTGCCCGGGCAGGCGCTCGGGGCGCTGTTCCTGAGCCTGCTGATTGGCACCGCAGTGCTCAGCCTGGTGGGGGGCATCGGCGCTGCACTCACCGTGGGGTTAAAGCGCGGCGGCATGCTGATTTCATTGCTCATACTGCCGCTGTACATGCCCGTACTCATTTTCGGCAGTGCGGCCGTACAGGCGGCGGTTAGCGGGGCGCCCGCCGTGCCCTATCTGGCGATACTTGGCGCCATGCTCTCGCTGGCGATTGCGCTGGCTCCCATTGCTATTGCCGCAGGCCTGAGGATAAGTATTGATGCCTGATAATGTCCTGATCAAAATACCTGAACTTGCGCCTGTGCAGTTGTTCGCTGCACCCGCGACTGTATAATCACCGCCGTTATGTGGACCTTCTTCCATAAACTCGGATCGCCGCCCTGGCTGTACGGAATTTCCGGCAGCATTCTGCGTTACCTCCTTCCTCTCACGCTGCTCGCGCTGACAATGGGTGTGGTCTGGGGCGTGTTGTTTACCGAACCCGATTTTCGCCAGGGTAACAGTTACCGGATTATCTATATCCACGTGCCCGCCGCGGTAGTGGCTCTGGCCGGTTACTACGTGATGGCGATTGCCGGCGGCATCAGCCTGATCTGGAAAATGAAGATGGCGGACGTGGCCATGCGCGCCTGTGCCCCGGTGGGGCCGCGCTCACGTTTATAGCGCTGGTCACCGGTGCGATTTGGGGTAAGCCGACCTGGGGTACCTACTGGGTCTGGGATGCCCGGCTCACGTCCATGTTGATCCTGTTCTTTCTCTATCTGGGGGTGGTGGCGCTCTACGAGGCCTACGACAACAAGGAGGCCGCGGGCAAAGCCTGTGCCGTGCTTAGCCTGGTCGGCACAGTTAACATCCCCATTATTTATAAGTCGGTGGACTGGTGGTACAGCCTGCACCAGCCCGCGTCCATCAAGTTCACCGGTGAGTCGACCATTGATCCCAGCATGTTGTATCCCTTGCTGCTGATGATTACAGCGTTCTATGCGCTGTTCACCTGTTTGTTGCTTATGAACATGAGGGCGGAGATTCTGGAGCGTGAGTCGCGCACCAAGTGGGTCCGCAAGCTGGCGCAGGAGGCACGGTAATGTACTTCGACAGTTTCCAGACGTTAATGCACATGGATGGCCACGGTCCCTATGTCTGGGCCGCCTACGCGATAACTCTTGCCGTAATTGTGCTCATGTTGCTATTGCCCGGGCGCAGGGCCAGGGCGCAATTGCGCCAGGTGGCCGGGGAACTTCGGCGCCAGCAGGGCGCTCCAAATACCGGGACCACAGAGGAAACCTGATGCATCCTGTTCGCAAACAACGTCTGATCCTGGTGCTGTTTATTGTTGTGTTTTCCAGCGCGGCGATTGGCCTGGTGGCCTATGCGCTGCGCGGCAATATCAACCTGTTTTTTCCGCCGGCAGAAGTGGCTGCGGGCAAGGCCCCGATCGGTCAGGCGATCCGGGTCGGCGGTATGGTGAAAGAGGGTAGCGTTACCCGCAGTGATAACAGTCTCGAAGTGTATTTCGTGATCACCGATTTCAGCGCCGATGTGCCGGTCACTTATGAAGGGATTCTCCCGGATCTGTTCGATGAAGGGCAGGGGGCGGTTGCTTCCGGGAAGCTCGACGCCGATGGGGTGTTGCGTGCCACGGAGGTGCTCGCCAAGCATGACGAGAACTATATGCCGCCGGAAGTGGCGGATGCGCTGGAAAAGTCAGGCTTTGACCACAAGGGGGTGAAACAATGATCCCTGAGTTAGGGCTGTTCTCCCAGATCGTTGGTCTGGGCATGGCGATTGCGCTCACCCTGATTCCTGCCTGGGGCGCCTGGCGCGGTCATCAGGCGTCTATGCAGTTGGGCCCCGGGCTCGCTGCGGGTATGACCTTCTTTATCACGCTGTCCTTTATCTGCCTGAGTATTGCTTTTGTGCAGGACGACTTTTCTGTGGCCCTGGTGGCCAATAACAGCAATACCCTGTTGCCAATGGTGTACAAGCTTTGCGCGGTGTTTGGCAACCATGAGGGCTCGATGCTGCTGTGGAGTCTGATCCTGTGTTTGTGGACTCTTGCGGTCGCGATTTTCAGTCCCTCGTTGCCGCTGGTGTTCAAGGCGCGGGTGCTTTCGGTCATGGGCGCCATTGCGGTCGGTTTCCTGTCATTTTCGCTGTTCACCTCCAATCCATTTGCGCGGCTCCTGCCAGGCATTCCCGCCGAGGGCAGTGACCTCAATCCCTTGTTGCAAGACCCGGGCATGATTATTCACCCGCCTTTGCTTTACATCGGTTACGCGGGTTTTTCGGTAGCCTTTGCCTTCGCCATTGCGGCGTTGCTTGGTGGTCGACTCGATGCTGCCTGGGCTCGCTGGTCGCGGCCCTGGACCAATGTTGCCTGGGCGTTTCTCAGCCTCGGTATCATGCTCGGCAGTTGGTGGGCTTACTATGAGCTGGGCTGGGGCGGCTGGTGGTTCTGGGATCCGGTAGAAAATGCGTCGTTTATGCCCTGGCTGGCAGGGACGGCACTTATTCACTCGCTGGCGGTGACCGAGAAGCGAGGCCTGTTCAAGAGCTGGACGGTACTGCTGGCGATCTTCGCCTTTTCGCTGTGTCTGTTGGGTACCTTCCTGGTGCGCTCCGGGGTGATTACCTCGGTGCACGCCTTCGCCAACGATCCCGAGCGCGGCGTCTTTATTCTGGTATTCCTGGCCATTGTGGTCGGCGGGTCACTGACCCTGTACGCGCTGCGCGCGCCGGCCGTGGCCAGCCGGGTAACGTTTGCCTGGGTGTCGCGGGAATCCCTATTGTTGCTCAACAATGTCGTGTTCTTGGTGGCAACGCTGACAGTTTTGTTCGGTACCTTGTTCCCGCTGCTGATGGATGCTCTGGGCGGTGGTAAGTACTCGGTGGGGCCACCTTATTTTAACGCGGTATTTGTGCCGCTGATGGCGCTGTTGGTGCCCTTTATGGGGGTGGGCCCGATTTCCCGGTGGAAGAAAGACACGCCGGCGCGGTGGCGCAGTGAATTGTTGCTGCCCCTGGCGGTGGCCGTGGTCTGCGCTCTGACCCTGCCGCTGTTCGGCGCAGATTACAACCTGTGGGTGGCGCTGGCGGTGCTGCTGGCAGGGTGGTTGGTGTTCGGTTTGGCCAGAGACTGCTGGAACCGGGTGAAAACTGCCAGCGATATTGGCCGCGGATTCCGCCGTCTGCCTGCCAGTTACTGGGGGATGGTGACCGCCCACCTGGGCTTTGCCGCATGCATCGTCGGCGTTGTTGCCACCAGTCAGTACAGTGTTGAACACGACCTCAAAATGCAGCCGGGCGACGTGGAAACGGTCGCCGGTTATGAGTTCCGCTTTGTCGAAGTTGCGCCGGTTCGCGGCCCCAATTACGTCGCCGATGAGGCCCGCTTCGAGGTGAGTCGCGATGGCAAGTTTGTGGCCCGGTTGGCGCCCCAGAAGCGCCGCTACCTCGCCGGTGGCTCGATCATGACTGAGGCGGCCATCGATCCCGGCCTGTTCCGCGACCTCTACGTGGCCATGGGTGAGCCCATTGGTGCGGACGGTGCGTGGGCCATCCGCCTGCACTACAAGCCGATGGTGCGCTGGATGTGGCTGGGCGCCATACTGATGGCACTGGGTGGCTTTACGACCGTGGCAGACAAGCGCTATCGCACTCGCAGGGCCGTGACTGCACCTGTCTCTGGAGCCCAGTATGCCGGCTAGATTAAAGCTGTTTTTGCCGCTGATTTTGTTTGCGGTGCTGGCAGCGTTTCTGCTCCGTGGCCTGCAACTGGATCCTACGGAATTGCCCTCGGCCTTGATAGATCAGCCCTTGCCCGCGTTTTCTCTGACTGCGTTGGGGAGTGGCGAAGCGCTCACCCGTGAATCTGTGACCGGCCAGGTGGCACTGTTTAATGTGTGGGCCACCTGGTGTGTGTCCTGTCGGGTGGAACACCCTTACCTGACCGACCTGGGTGCCGCCGGTGTAGCTATTTATGGCGTTAACTACAAAGACGATGACGCCGCTGCCATCACCTGGCTGGAGCAGCTCGGCGATCCCTATATTCTCAGCATCGCCGACCGCGAGGGCACTCTGGGGCTGGATCTGGGGGTCTACGGCGCCCCTGAAACCTACCTGGTGGATGCAGCCGGTGTTGTGCGTTATCGCCATGTGGGTGTGGTTGATGAGCGGGTCTGGACCACGATTCTGGCGCCCATTTACCGGGAGCTGGGTGGACAGGGAGGCCCTCAGTAATGCGTTTTGTTATTGCCTTGTTGGTGTTTGTCAGTATTGCTGCCCAGGCGGTGATCGAAACCTATGAGTTCAGCGATCCGGCGTTGGAAGAACGCTATCGGCAGCTCAGCGCCGAATTGCGCTGCCCCAAGTGTCAGAACCAGAATATTGCCGATTCCAATGCGCCGATTTCCCAGGACTTGCGCCGGCTGCTCTATGAGCAACTGGAGGCAGGCGCATCCGACGAGGAAATTCTTGAGTACATGGTCGCGCGCTACGGCGAGTTTGTGCGCTATCGGCCCAGCTACGATGGCGCCACCCTGATTCTGTGGCTGGCCCCCCTGGGGTTGCTGGTGCTCGCGCTGGTGGGTGTGGTGGCGACCCTGCGTGGGCGCCGCAGCATGAGTGAGGAAGCGCTGCTTGACCCCGGTCAGCAGCAGCGACTGGATGAACTACTGGAGCAGGCAGGGCAGGATAAATGACGCTGTTTTTGGCGGGCTGTGTTGCCCTGGTCTTGTTGTCGGGGCTGTTCTACCTGCGCCCGCGCGCCGTTGAGAGCAGTGCCGAGGACCTGCAGCAGGCCAATCTCGAAGCGTATCGCCTGCGCCAGCAGGAGCTGGCCGAAGAGGGTGCTAGCGACCTTTTGGACGACGCCAGGTTGCGCCTGCTGGAAGACGATGAGTCTGCCATCGGCGAGACTGCTACCGCGCCGGACGTTGGGCGTTTTCCCGCCTGGGTCCTACTGCTGGCCCTCGCGGTATTCAGCGGCGGTGTTTATCTCCAGCTGGGTGCCATTGCGGATGTGCAGATCACTAGCGAATTGCGCGGTCTGGGCGATCAGAGTTCGCCGGAGCAAATGCAGTCGCTGATACGCTCCATCGAATCTCGCGCTGCTTCGCGCCCGCAAAATCTGCACTACCGGGCTTTGCTGGGCCGTTATTACATGGGACAGCAGGACTACCCCAAGGCAGCTGAGGTCTACGACGCGCTGTCGATGGCGGCACCCGAAGATGCCCAAGCGCTGGCCTACGCGGCCCAGGCACACTATCTGGCGGCGAATCGACAGCTCGACGACAGTGCACGGATGCGCGCCGAGCGCGCGCTGGCCATAGACCCGCACAATCGCACGGCGCTGGGGCTGTTGGGAATGGCCTCTTACGAACAGGCGCAGTACCGTGCTGCCGTGGAGTATTGGCAGCGATTGATCGCTGTAGAGCCGCCCGGTTCGGAAGCAGCCCGCATGATCGAGGGCATTATCAATCAGGCCCGTGCCAAGCTGGGTGAGCCGGTACCGGAATTGCCTGAGCCAGAGGTCGCGGCGGTATCGGGTGCCGGCGTATCGGTGCGGGTGGTTGCTCCGGAGGGGGCCGGCATTGCCCCCGGTGACAGCGTGTTTGTGCTGGCGCGCAACGCGGAGTCTGACAGCCGTATGCCAATTGCAGTACAGCGTCGCAGTGGCGCTGAATTGCCACTCGAATTGCGCCTGGACGATGGCAGTTCCATGGCTGGACAGAAGCTGTCAGAAGCTGCTTCGGTCGTGGTTGTCGTCCAGGTGTCGCCCTCGGGCCAGCCTGGTGAGGTTAATGCAAGCTGGATCGGGCAGGCCGGACCCCTGGCGCCCAGTGACGCGGCCGACATGGTCGAGATCGTGCTCGCACCCCGGGGCTAGCCCCTGTAGCTATCGCTAAATTTCAGCCTTTTTGCCCTCTGGGCATAGTGTTGTACCAGCAAAGCCTATACACTACATCTTGTGTTTCCAGGGAAGGGTGCATTTATCCAATTCCCCGGGAAAAGTTATAAAAAACAGCAAGATAGGGCGGGCACCTAAAGTTCTATGAGACTCAAGTCGATCAAGCTGGCAGGGTTCAAGTCTTTCGTCGATCCCACGACGGTGAATTTCCCCAGCAATATGTGCGCTGTCGTAGGCCCGAATGGCTGCGGAAAATCCAACGTAATTGACGCCGTGCGGTGGGTGATGGGCGAGAGCTCCGCCAAGAACCTGCGCGGCGAATCGATGACGGACGTTATTTTCAACGGCTCCGTGAATCGCCAGCCGGTGGGCCAGGCGTCCATCGAACTGATTTTCGACAATACCGATGGTGGCGTGGGCGGCGAATATGCCAGCTATGCGGAAATTTCCATCAAGCGCCAGGTCAGCCGTGAGGGCCAGTCCGAGTACTTCCTCAACGGCACCAAATGCCGTCGCCGCGATATTACGGACATCTTCCTCGGCACCGGTCTCGGACCCCGCAGTTACGCGATTATTGAACAGGGCATGATCTCGCGCCTGATTGAGTCCAAGCCCGAAGAGCTGCGGATTTTCATCGAAGAGGCGGCGGGCATCTCCAAGTACAAGGAGCGTCGCAAGGAAACCGAGAGCCGGATGCGGCGTACCCTCGAGAACCTGGAACGTCTCACCGATCTGCGCGAGGAGCTGGAACGCCAGCTTTCACACCTGAAGCGCCAGGCAGCGGCCGCCGAGAAATACGCCGAATACAAGGAAGAGGAACGCAGCTACAAGGCGCAGCTGCAGGCCCTGCAATGGCAGGAACTTGACGGCCAGGTTCGCGAGATCACCCAGGCGATCGGCGAGTTGGAGGTCAAGCTTGAGGCGGTGCACGCGGAACACCAGAACGTCGATACCTCAATCGAACAGTATCGCGTGGAGCACACCGATCGCACCGACGCCTTTAACAAGGTGCAGGGCAATTACTATGCGCTGGGCTCAGAAGTGGCGCGCATAGAGCAAACCATCAAGCACCAGCAGGAGCGCAGCAGCCAGTTGCAGGAAGATTTGCAGCAAACGTCCACCAGTTTGCAGCAGGCCGAAGGGCACCTCGGCGAAGACCGCGACAAGCTGGTGGTCTGGGAAGAGGAAATCGAAACACTCAGCCCGGAACTGGAAATGCTCCAGGAAGTGGAAGAAGCCTCAGCCGAGGCCCTGGTGCAGGCCGAGGAGGCCATGCACACCTGGCAGAACCAGTGGGATGAGTTTAACCACACCGCCGCGGCCCGCGCCAGCAGGCAGAAGTACAGCAGTCACGCATTCAGCATCTGGAGCAGGTTTTGCAGCGGCTCCAGGATCGCACCGGTCAGCTTGAGCAGGAGAAG
Source organism: Halioglobus japonicus (assembly GCF_001983995.1). Lineage (NCBI taxonomy): Bacteria > Pseudomonadati > Pseudomonadota > Gammaproteobacteria > Cellvibrionales > Halieaceae > Halioglobus > Halioglobus japonicus. The sequence continues at coordinate 2,476,920 of NZ_CP019450.1, forward strand.
GAGGCGCTCGCCCCGGGCCCTGCGGACGACGAGATCGAGACTCTGGGCGAGCAGATCGCCGAGATCGAGCTGGTCATGGCGGAGCACGAAAACAGCAGCGACACCGTGGTGGAGCAGATCAACAGCAACCGCCAGCGCAGCGGCGAGCTGTCTGGCGAATTGAACGATATTCGCTCCAGCTTGCAGCAACTGCGCGGCCGCCAGGCTTCCCTGGAAGCACTGCAACAAGCGGCGATGGAAGACGGTAGCGCCGACGTCGGCGAATGGCTGCAGGCCCAACAGGTGGCGGACAAACCCGCCTGCTGGAGCAGTTGCAGGTCGATGATGGTTGGCAGCTGGCAGTAGAAACCGTGCTGGGCGACTACCTGCAGGCTGTTTGTGTCGATGACCTGGGTGCGCTGGGAACCATGTTGGGCTCACTCGAGCAGGGTCAGCTGGCCCTGGTGGAAGGAGGTGCAGAGACACCTGCGGGCGGTGACTACCTACTGTCCAAGGTGCGCAGCAGTGGCGCGGCCTCGGCCTTGCTGGCCGGCGTGAAGGTTGCCGATGACCTGGCGCAAGCCATGGCTATGCGCGCTGCTTTGACTGCCCAGGAATCTATTATTACTCGCGATGGCGTCTGGGTCGGACCGAACTGGTTGCGTGTTACGCGCCTGAGTGACCAGCAGGGCGGGGTGATTGCCCGCCAGCAGGAGCTGGAAGAACTAGAGCAGCAGATCGCTGCCTCCGATGCGCGCGAAGAACAGGTACAAGCGGAGCTGGCGCGTTGCCAGGAAGAGCAGAAACGCTGCGAAGAACAGCGCGAGAACAGCCAGCGCGAATTGCAGGTGGCCACCCGTCAGCACGCTGAGTTGGGTTCGCAGCTGTCCGCCATGCAGGCCAAAGTAGAGCAGATAAGTGCCCGGCGCGAGCGGCTCAACGCGGATATCGATGACGCCCGCGCGCAGTTTCGCAACGAGCAGGAATCCATTGCCGAGGCGAGGCAATTGCTGTCTGAAGCCATTGAAAGCATGGAGTCAGATTCACAGCGGCGAGAAGACTTGTTGTCGGTTCGCGATGAAACCCGAGGCACCCTGGATACCTGTCGCCAGAAAGCGCGGCATGACAAGGACGCCTCGCATCAGGCGGCCATGCGTCATCAATCCTTGCGCACGCAACTGGATTCCATGCGCGACTCTATCGACCGCACCAATCGGCAGGTGGCCCAGCTGCGTGAGCGGCGCGACCAGCTGCAACAGACCATGCGCGACAATGACAACCCCCTGGACGAACTGCAGGAGCAGCTCGAGGCGCAACTGGAATTGCGCCTGCAATCAGAGGGCGAGCTGACCGAAGCCCGCCAGGCTGTGTCGGAGGTGGAGCACAAACTGCGCGAAGCCGAGCAGCAGCGCGCTGGTATCGAGCACCGCGCCGAGTCGGTGCGCAGCCAGTTGGAGAAGCAGCGCCTGAGCAACCAAAGCCTACAGGTGCAGCGCGAGAACATTCACCAGCAGCTGCGTGATGCCGAGCAGGATCTGGAGGCCGTGCTCAGCGGTATGCCGGAGGAGGCCAATCAGGAAGCCTGGCAGCGCGAGCTGGAGCGCATTGCTAATCGGATTGCGCGTCTCGGCCCGATTAACCTGGCAGCGATTGATGAGTACAACCTGCAGTCAGAGCGCAAGAACTATCTCGACGCGCAGAACGACGATCTAGAAACCGCGTTGAATACCCTGGAAAATGCCATTCGCAAGATCGACAAGGAAACGCGCAACCGTTTCCAGGAAACGTTCGACAAGGTGAATACGGGGCTTCAGGAACTCTTCCCCCGCGTGTTTGGCGGCGGTAGTGCCTACCTGGAGATGACGGGCGAGGATCTGCTCGACACGGGTATCTCCATCATGGCCAGACCACCGGGTAAGAAAAACAGCACTATTCACCTGCTGTCCGGTGGCGAGAAAGCACTGACAGCTATCGCCCTGGTATTCTCCATCTTCCAGCTGAACCCGGCACCTTTCTGTATGCTGGATGAGGTTGATGCACCGCTGGATGATGCCAACACCGGTCGCTATGCGCGAATGGTGAAAGAGATGTCAGAGAAGGTGCAGTTTATTTACATTACCCATAACAAGATCTCCATGGAACAGGCGGATCAACTCATGGGTGTCACCATGCACGAGCCGGGGGTTTCGCGCCTGGTGACTGTAGACGTAGAAGAAGCAGCAGAACTGGCAGCGAGCTGATAAAGCATGGCGATAACTGAACTCACCGTTAGGGACTGGATGGTCATCATTGGCGTACTGCTGATTGTGGCCGTATTGCTGGATGCATGGCGCAGGGTGCGCAGCGAACGTTATTCGCGAGTGACCATGAATCTCGCGGATTCGGAAGACGAAGGCGATGCTCGCGACGAAGAGCTGGCCTGGCTGAAGGAGCTGCCCAATGGCGGTGCCCGGGTCGTGGAGAGGGGAGACTTGTTGCGCGCCGCTGGTCGCCGTGAACCGGAACCGGAGCCTGAATCAGAACTCGTTGCAGAAGCACAGCCCTCGCAGGCAGCAGAGGAGGTCGTCGACGCGCCTGAGGAAGAGGTGCCGTTGATGGCGGGCATGGCAGCCGACGATGCTATTGCTGAGCCTGAAAATGTGGATTGGCTGGACGATATTGCCGCCCAGGAGCCGCTCGTTGAGCCTGTTGCACAAGAGGCCCCCGGTGTTTTGCCGAGAGACATCGACCCCGAAGTGTTCATGCTTAATGTTGTAGCGCGTGATCCGCGAGGCTTTCGCGGCGAGGACATTCTGCACATCCTCCTCGCCTGCGATCTGCGTTTTGGCGATATGAACTTTTTCCATCGCCACGAGTTCGAAGCAGGCCGCGGCGCGATTCAATTCAGCGTGGCCAATATGATGCAACCCGGTGTTTTCGATATCGACAACATGGCCGACTTCAATACCCCCGGCCTGGTGTTTTTCCTGACGCTGCCAGGTCCCGAGGACATGATGAAAGCGTTCGACTACATGCTGGAGACTGCCCAGGCGGTGTCCCGTAATCTCGGCGGCGACGTGCTCGATGAGTCGCGCAGTGTGCTAACCAAGCAAACCCTGGAACACTGCCGCCAGCAAATCCGTGACCTCGAGCGTCGCATGCTCGCCAGGGCGCGATAGCCGCAGTGTCTACACAGGATTTGCGGGCGGAGCTCGACAGGCTGCGCAGCGAACTGCGCGACTGGAATCATCGCTACTACGTCCTCGACGATCCCAGCGTGCCGGACGCAGAATACGATCGCAGCATGCGGCGTCTGCAGTCGATTGAAGCTGAACACCCCGACTGGGTCACCCCCGATTCACCTTCACAGCGTGTTGGCGACAAACCCCTCGATCAGTTCTCGCAAGTGGCACACGAAGTGCCCATGCTGTCACTGGACAATGCTTTCGACGCCGCTGAACTCGCAGATTTTGAACGTCGCTGTCTGGACAGGTTGGGTGCCGACGCAGCGCCGCTCACCTATAACTGCGAGCCCAAGCTCGATGGCATCGCGGTCAGTCTGCTTTATCGCGATGGCCTGCTGGAGCGCGGGGCAACCCGCGGTGACGGTACCACCGGTGAGGACATTACCCACAACGTGCGCACCATTGGCTCCATTCCCCTGCGTCTGAGGGGCGAAGGTTACCCAGCCGTACTCGAGGTGCGCGGTGAAATCTATATGCCCCGGGCCGGCTTTGAAGCACTCAATGCACGTGCGCGGGAGCGCGGTGACAAACCTTTTGTGAATCCCCGCAACGCCGCCGCGGGCAGTCTGCGTCAACTCGATGCCAGGCTTGCCGCGGAGCGCCCGCTGGAAATGTGCAGCTATGGTGTGGGCCTGGTGGAAGGTGGCGAACTTCCCGAACATCACTCGGCCATCCTCGCGTGTCTCGGCCAGTGGGGTTTACGCACCAACACTGAGACGGATGTCGTGCAGGGCATTGAGGCCTGCGAAGCCTATTACGAGCAGTTGGCCGCCAAGCGTGATCAGCTTCCCTATGACATCGACGGCATTGTCTACAAGGTCGATAGTATTGAGCTGCAAGCGCAGCTGGGTTTTGTTTCGCGGGCGCCGCGCTGGGCCATTGCCCGGAAATTCCCTGCTCAGGAAGAGGTAACGCGTTTGCTCGATGTCGAGTTTCAGGTGGGGCGCACCGGCGCGATAACCCCTGTGGCACGACTTGAGCCGGTGTTTGTTGGCGGTGTTACGGTGAGTAACGCGACACTGCACAACCAGGATGAGATCGAACGGCTCGGAGCAATGATTGGCGATACCGTCGTTGTGCGCCGGGCAGGGGATGTGATTCCACAGGTGGTTTCCGTGGTGACCGAGCGTCGCCCGGACGATGCGGCGGCTATCCGCTTTCCCGATGCCTGTCCGGTGTGTGGTTCGGCGGTAGAGCGCGAAGCGGACGAGGCGGTGCTGCGATGCCTGGGCGGGCTGGTGTGCGCTGCCCAGCAGAAAGCCGCTATTCGGCATTTCGCGTCGCGACGGGCAATGGATGTCGACGGCCTGGGTGACAAATTGGTCGATCAGATGGTTGACGAGGGTCTGGTGGAAAATGTGGCGGGCCTGTACCAGCTCACCTTTGATCAACTGGTGGGGCTGGAGCGCATGGGGCAGAAATCTGCCGACAAGCTCCTCAAAGCGCTCGAGCAGAGCAAGCAAACGACCTTGCCGCGGTTTATTTTCGCGCTGGGTATCCGCGAGGTAGGCGAGGCCACCGCATTGAATCTGGCGAATCATTTCGGCTCCTGGGCTGATCTGGTAGCCGCCCCGGAAGAAGCTCTGTTGGAGGTCGATGATGTGGGGCCGGTAGTGGCCGACCACCTGCGCCAGTTTTTTGATTCTGAAGGCAGTATGGCAGTAGCGAAGGCGCTGTTGGACGCCGGGGTTGAATGGCCGGCCATCGAAGTAAAGAGCGCTGCAGAATTGCCGTTTGCCGGCCAGACCTGGGTGGTGACGGGCAAGCTCGAAGCGGTGGGCCGCAACGAGGCAAAAAGCCTGCTGCAGTCTCTGGGTGCCAAGGTGGCTGGCAGTGTTTCCGCTAAAACCCATTGTGTTGTCGCTGGCCCGGGCGCCGGATCGAAACTCGCCAAGGCCTCGGAGCTTGGCATTGATGTTATTGATGAGGAGGCATTTCTCGCTTTGCTAGCCAATCACGGAGTTTCCCCATGATACGGATTGTCGCTTTATTGCTGCTGTTGATACTGTCCGGCTGCGCCACCAGCCCGCCCTCGAATCAAAACAATCTATGTGAGATTTTTCGCGAGAAAAAGGGCTGGTACGACGACGCCGCCGACGCGCGCAAGGAATGGGGTAGTCCCATCTCCGTCATGATGGCCATCATGTACCAGGAGTCGCGGTTTGTGGCGAAGGCCAAGCCGCCGCGCAAGAAGATCTTTGGCTTCATTCCAGGGCCGCGTCCCTCGGACGCCTACGGGTACAGCCAGGCCAAGAAATCGACCTGGAAGGACTACAAACGTAGTTCCGGTAACTACGGGGCCGATCGCGACGATTTCGCCGATGCCATCGATTTCATTGGCTGGTACAACCATCAATCCAACCGCCGCAATGGTATTAGCAAGTCCGACCCCTATCGCCTGTACCTGGCGTATCACGAGGGCCACGGTGGATATAGCCGGGGCAGCTATCGAAGCAAGGACTGGCTGCAGGGTGTCGCACGCAAGGTGCAGAAAAAGGCAGATACCTATGGCGGCCAGTTACGCTCGTGTGAAGAAGACCTCAAGGACGACGGCTGGTTCTTCGGCTGGTTCTGAATCAGCTGATGATCCCGTGTCATCTCCCCTTGCTGCGAATCGTTCGCAATAGCTAACAATCTGTGGCGAAAGTTCGCATAAGTAACCGAAAAGTAACGAATATCAGACCGCTTGCGTGGTGAAATAGCGCCGCAGCTGTGCCACACTCTTAGCGCTTTAGGCGCAGCGGACCAAAAGCGCCCAATAACCACACAGAGCTGCTCACGTGAAACAAACTGATACTCAGAACCCGGAGTACTTCCACAAGGTTGTGGATTGCCAGTACGCCTGCCCCGCGCACACCCCAGTGCCTGAATACATTCGCCTGATTGCTGCAGAACGCTATACCGACGCCTACATGGTCAACTGGGAATCCAACGTGTTTCCCGGTGTCCTGGGCCGCACCTGCGATCGCCCCTGTGAACCCGCCTGTCGGCGTGGCCGGGTCGAAGAGGAGCCGGTAGCGATTTGCCGATTGAAGCGGGTGGCTGCGGATAACAAGGAAGATATTTCTGATCGTTTGCCGAAAATTCCCAGCAAGAAAAACGGCAAGCGCATAGCGCTGATTGGCGCTGGTCCCGCGTCGTTAACGGTGGCACGTGGTCTGGCCCCCTCGGTTACAGTATCGACATCTACGATAACCAGTTTGCTGGCGGTGGCATGATGCGCAGCCAGATTCCCTCGTTCCGCCTGCCGGCGGAAGTGCTTGATGAGGAAGTGAACTACATCCTGGATATGGGTATTAACGCGACCTTTGATACCTACGTTGACAGCCTCAAGAGCATTCTCGATAAAGATTACGACGCGGTATTCGTCGGCACCGGTGCACCCAAAGGCCGCGGTCTGAACCTGCCAGGCCTTGAAGATGCCAGCGAGCACGTTCACCTTGGTATTGACTGGTTGGCGAGTGTTGCCTTCGAGCACCGTGACAGTGTCGACAAGAAAGTACTGGTGCTGGGCGGTGGTAATACCGCCATGGATTGCTGCCGAACTTCCAAGCGCCTCGGTGGTGAGGACGTTCGCGTGGTTGTTCGAAGTCCCTTTGAAGATATGAAGGCCTCTCCCTGGGAGAAAGAGGATGCCATGCATGAGGGCATTCCCATCTACAACAACCATGTCCCCAAAGAGTTCGTCATCAAGGACGGCAAGTTCTTGGGCATGCATTTTGAAAAAGTAGAGGCCGTTTACGACGAGGCAGGCAAACGTTCGCTGGTACCTACCGATGAGCCGCTGGTCTTTATGGAAGCGGATACCGTGCTCATGGCGATCGGCCAGGATAACGCCTTCCCCTGGGTGGAGCGTGACCTCGGTATTGAATTTGGCAAATGGGATATGCCGGTGGTTGATCCGGTGACGTTCCAGTCAACCAACCCCAAGGTGTTTTTTGGTGGTGACGCGGCCTTTGGTCCTGAGAACGTGATTACCGCCGTGGCCCATGGGCACCAGGCAGCGATTTCCATCGACCTTTTCTGCCAGGGCAAGGATGTTACCCAGCGCCCGGCGCCGGGCGTGACGCTGTCCAGCCAGAAGATGGGTGTGCACGAGTGGAGCTACGATAACTCGGTAGAGTCCGACCAGCGCCACATTGTACCGCTGGCACCGCTGGAAGTAGCACTGTCTGATCGCAAGGTGGAAGCCGAACTGGGTTTCGACAAGCCCACCGGGTTCAAGGAAGCCGAGCGCTGCCTGAACTGCGATGTGCAGACGGTGTTCGACGCGCCGCGCTGCATCGAGTGCGATGCCTGCGTGGATATCTGTCCGACGGACTGTATTACGTTCACTGACAATGGTGAAGAAACCGACCTGCGTGCGCGCCTGACGGGCCCGGCAGGTAACCTGGCCCAGGACTTGTACGTGTCCGCCGATCTGCCGACCGCGCGGGTCATGGTCAAGGATGAGGATGTTTGTCTGCACTGTGGCCTGTGTGCCGAGCGTTGTCCCACTTCCGCCTGGGATATGCAGAAGTTCCTCTACAATGTCATGAAGGCGGGGCAGTAATTATGAAACGATTAGAATCCGTTAACGACTTCGTCATCAAGTTTGCGAACGTCAATGGCACCGGCTCCGCCAGCGCCAACAATATGTTCGCCAAGGCCTTGTTCCGCATGGGCCTGCCTGTGTCGCCCAAGAACATCTTCCCCTCGAATATTCAGGGTCTGCCCACCTGGTACGAGGTGCGAGTCAGTGAGAAGGGTTACCTCGGTCGCCGCGGTGGGGTGGATATCGCCCTGTCGGTGAATCCGCAGAGCATGGCCCAGGACATTCAGGAAGTGGAAGAGGGCGGTTACTTCATTTATGACAATACCAAGCCCCTCGATCTGCGTTTGGTGCGCAACGATGTCAATATTATCGGCATTCCTCTGACGCGCATCTGCAACGATGAGTACTCCGATCCTCGCCAGCGCCAGCTGTTCAAGAACGTCATTTATGTCGGCGCGCTCGCCGCGTTGCTCGATATGGACTTCAAGGTGCTGACCGATCTGGTGAAGGACCAATTCAAGGGCAAGGAGAAACTGATCCTGCCCAATATCCATGCCCTGGAACTCGGCCATCAGTACGCGAAGGCGAATCTCGAGTGTCCCATTGGCATTCGGGTGAAAACGTCCGACAAGGTCGGCGACAAAATTTTGCTCGACGGCAATACGGCGCTTGGCCTGGGCGCGATATACGGCGGCGCCACCGTGGCGGCCTGGTATCCTATTACGCCTTCGACATCCGTCGTTGATGCCTACGAAAAGTACGTTCGTCGTGTTCGGATTGATCCAGGTACCGGCGAAAAGAACTACGCCATTGTTCAGGCCGAGGATGAACTGTCGGCGATTGGTATGGTGATTGGCGCGAGCTGGAACGGTGCCCGTGCGTTTACTGCCACCAGTGGCCCGGGTGTATCACTGATGAGTGAATTCCTGGGGCTGGCATACTTTGCCGAGATTCCCACGGTGCTGTTTGATGTACAGCGTGCCGGCCCCTCCACCGGTATGCCGACGCGCACTCAGCAATCCGATATTCTGTCGGCGGCCTATGCGTCGCACGGGGATACCAAGCAAGTGTTGCTGTTTCCCTCTACGCCCAAAGAATGTTTCGATTTTGGCGCCCAGTCATTTGACCTGGCCGAACGCCTACAGACGCCGATCATTCTGATGACAGATCTAGACCTGGGCATGAATGACAATATGTCCGAGCCGCTGGAGTGGGATGATGCACGCCAGTACGATCGCGGCAAAGTCATGACGGCAGAGCAACTCGAGGACGGCATTGAGTTCGGTCGCTACCTGGATGTGGATGGCGATGCCATCTGCTATCGCACCTATCCCGGCACCCACCCCAAGCGCGGCGCCTTCTTTACGCGCGGTACTTCGCGTGATGAGTACGCGGTGTATACCGAGAAGGGCGAAGAGTATGAGAAGAACATGCTGCGCCTTATGCGCAAGTGGGACACCATCAAGGAATATGTCCCGCAGCCGGAAGTTGTCGAGGCCTCCGAGAAGACCGACGTCGCGGTGCTTTATTACGGCACCAGTGAAGAATCGTCCCGCGAGTCACTCGATCATCTCGCCGGAGAAGGCATTCACCTGAATGCCATGCGCGTGCGGGCTTTCCCGTTCAACGACGATGTGAAAGCGTTCATCGAAGACCACGAGCAGGTGTTTGTGATCGAGCAGAATCGCGATGCACAGCTGCGCACATTGCTAATGGCAGAGTTTGAGTTTGGTCCGGACAAGCTCAAGTCGGTGCTGTGTTTCGATGGCACGCCAATCAGTGCACGTAATATCAGCAAGCAGATTAGGCAGCATCTCAGCGGAGGGGCGATTGAGCCTCTGCACCGCACCAAGATTGCCAGCCAGGCGGGAGAGTCAGCATGAGTTATCAAATTCCGAAGTTTCGCCACCCAGAACTGCCCGTCAACGACCTCGGTTATACCAAGGCCGATTACGAGGGCTCCATTTCCACGCTGTGCGCCGGCTGCGGTCACGACTCGATTTCCGGTGCTATCGTCAAGGCCTGTCACGAGCTCTCTATAGAACCGCACAAGATTGCCAAGATGTCCGGTATTGGCTGCTCGTCCAAGTCGCCCACGTACTTCCTGGGTAAGTCCCACGGCTTCAATTCGGTGCACGGGCGCATGCCGTCCGTGGTTACCGGTGCCGCTATGGCTAACCGCGACCTGATCTACCTGGGTGTGTCCGGTGACGGTGATACCGCCTCCATTGGCATGGGGCAGTTCGCCCATGTCGCGCGCCGCAACCTGAATATGGTGTATATCGTCATGAACAACGGTTGCTACGGTCTGACAAAAGGCCAGGATTCTGCCACCGCGGACGAGGGTTCCGTCAGCAAGAAGGGCGATGCCAACGTATTCAGTGCGATCGACCTGTGTTCCACCGCGCTGCAAATGGGCGCGACTTTCGTCGCTCGCAGCTTCTCTGGGGACAAGGAGCAGCTGGTGCCGCTAATCAAGGCAGCGATCAGTCATCGCGGTTTTGCGCTGATTGACGTGGTATCTCCCTGTGTGACGTTCAACAACAACGCCGGCTCGACCAAAAGCTACGAGTTTGTGCGCGAACACGCAGAGGCTACAGGCACGGTCGACTTTGTGCCTATGCAGAAGGAAATCACCACCGACTACGCGCCCGGCTCCAGTCATGAGGTGACTCTGCACGATGGCTCTTCCATTCATCTTTACAAGATGAGCGAAGACCTGGATCCCTTTGACCGTACTTCCGCCCTGATGAATATGGAGAAGCACCGCACTGCCGGCGATATCCTGACGGGGCTGATCTATATGGACAAGGATTCCCGCGACCTGCACGACGTTCTGGAGACCTCCAGACGTCCTCTCAACACCCTGGATGCCGAGGATCTTTGCCCCGGCAACCAGATGCTCAAGAACATTAACGCAAGCCTGCGTTAATTCGACACCCGGTGCCCTGTTTAGCCAAAAGCGGGGCCACCGGGCGATTTTATGGTCCTGTTTGTAATTCTTTGGCCGATTGTCATTTTGTTGTCATAATTTCATCATCTAATACCTGCATTCAGGTGAATGAAGGAAATGGGCTGTGATTGGCGAACGTACTGTTCTGGTTGTCGATGATGAATTTGCGATCCGCGATATGCTGCGCATGGCGCTCGAGATCGCTGAATTTCGTTGCCTGGAAGCGCCTAATATTCAGGAAGCGTATGCCGCTGTGGTCGATCATCGCCCCGACATTATCCTGCTCGACTGGATGCTGCCCGGCGGCAGTGGCCTGGAGCTGCTGCGCAGGCTTAAGCGCGACGACACGTTCCGTGAGATACCGGTGATTATGCTGACCGCCAAGACAGCGGAGGATAACGTCATTCAGGGGCTTGATGTTGGCGCCGATGATTACATCACCAAGCCGTTTGCCCCCCGTGAGTTAATTGCCCGGATCAAGGCGTTGCTGCGCCGTACGGTGGGCGGTGAGGAAAATGCCCGGATGGAGGTCAACGGCCTCATTTTGGATGGGGAAAGTCGCAGGGTGTTCGTGGGCGACGACGCCGTCGATATGGGGCCAACGGAATTCAAGCTGCTGCAGTTTTTTATGTCGCATCCGGAGCGCGCCTATACCCGGGGCCAACTCCTGGACCAGGTATGGGGAGCCAATGTGTATGTGGAAGAGCGCACCGTGGATGTCCACATCCGCCGGTTGCGCAAAGCGTTGCAGGGCGCGGATGCCGACCACAGTAATTTGATCCAGACCGTGCGCGGCACGGGCTATCGTTTTTCATCACGCGGGATATAGGGGGCAACGCCGGAACCTATGGAGTGGTTGGCATCGGTATTTCGGCTGATAGGCACGATCGCACTCGCGGCCTTGGCGGGCTTTTACTTCGGTAATCCACTGGTATGGGCGCTGCTTGCTGCAATTGGTCTGCTGCTGTTCTGGTCGCTGCAGTTGTGGCGGCTCCAGGAATGGCTCGCTGACAGTAGTAAGGCGCCGCCAGACCTGTTTGGTGTGTGGGGCGAGGTTGTCGCCCGCGTCTACAAGGGTCAGCGCAAGGCAACTGCCACTGAAGAGCGACTGCAGTCGACGGTGGATTATCTTCTGGATTCATTTGCCGCGATGCGCGATGGCGTGGTGATTATTGATAGTCAGGGAGCGCTGCGCTGGTGTAACGATGCTGCCCAGGGCTTGCTGACGCTGCGCTATCCGGACGATATTGGCCAGGCCATATCCAATATCGTGCGCCAGCCTGAGTTTGCCGAATATCTTACGGAGGGCGACTATGGCGATCCGCTGGTATTTGAGACCAGCGGGCCTATCAAGTTTCACCTGCAGCTGGTGGTTACCCAGTTTGCAGAGGGCGATACCTTGTTATTCGTCCGGGATGTAACCAATGTGGTGCGCACAGAGCAGATGCGGCGCGACTTTGTCGGCAACGTTTCGCACGAATTGCGTACCCCACTGACGGTGATAAGCGGTTACCTCGGAACGTTCATCGCTGACCCTGGCAACATTCCGCAGCAGTATGTGCGCGCAATGACACAAATGGCCGGGCAGGCAGATCGGATGGAAAACCTGCTCAAGGATTTGCTCTGGCTGTCGCGTATTGAGAGCACCGAGAGCCAGGCCAAGGGAGAGACTGTCGACGTGGCCACATTGCTGGAGGAGTTGAAGGAAGAGGTGAGCAACACACATCCGGACAATCCGCTACAATTGGATATACAGAGTCAGGGCAAGGTCTCCGGCGATTATCGGGAATTGTATAGCGCTGTCTCTAATCTGGTGTTCAACGCCTTTAAGTACAGTGATGAGGGTGTTCCTGTCACGGCTCGTTGGCGCCAGGATGAGAGGAATTTGATACTGGACATCGTCGATCAGGGGATTGGTATTGATCCCCGTCATTTTGCCCGGTTAACAGAGCGCTTTTATCGTGTGGACGATAGTCGCTCTTCCGAGACGGGGGGTACCGGTCTCGGCCTGGCCATTGTGAAACACGTGGCCGCAGCGCATGGTGCGCAATTGGATATTGATAGCAAACTGGGGTCGGGGAGTACCTTCTCTCTGGTATTCCCTTCGCAAGACTAGAGCCCCGAGGAACAGGATATGCTTAAGCAGGACGATTACAAACAGCACATTTCCGAGAAGTTCAATACTGAACTTGAGGCCATCAAAAATCACTTGCTGGAAATGGGCGGCAAGGTAGAGCAGCAGCTCAGTGAGGCGGTAGAGGCGTTGGTCTCTCGTGACACGGGTGAGGCCGAGACCATTGTGCAGCGCGATCACGAGGTCAACGAAATGGAGATGGCCATCGATGACGAGTGCGCCACTATCCTGGCCCGGCGTCAGCCTGCGGCCAGCGATTTGCGCCTGGTTGTGGCGGTTATGAAGGTAAATACCGACGTTGAGCGCATTGGTGATGAGGCAGCCAAAATCGCCCGCCAGGCCATTCGCCTCGCAGAGGAAAACATCTCGCCGAGCAACTACGTCGAGATTCGCCATATTGGGAGTCATGTGGCCTCCATGCTGCGCAAATCGCTCGACGCCTTTGCTCGCCTGGACCTGGAGCTTGCGGTAGAGGTGGTTAAGGAAGACCGGGCGGTCGACAAGGAGTACGACAGTGCCATGCGCGCCCTGATGACCTTTATGATGGAGGATCCGCGCGATATCGGGCCGATTCTCAACGAAATGTGGGCACTGCGCAGTCTGGAGCGCATCGGCGATCACGCGGCCAATATTGCCGAGCACGTGGTCTATCTGGTGCGCGGACAGGATGTGCGTCATCGCAGCCTGGAAGATTTCATCGAGCAGGTTGGCGATATTTGATTTATCAGGGTAGCTGTCACTGCCAGGCCGTGCGGTTTCAGGTTGAAACCCCGGCAGCGGTGGAAATTGAGCGCTGTAATTGCTCTGTTTGCCGCAAGTCCGGCTACCTGCACCTGATTGTCCCCCGCTCGCGTTTCACCCTGTTGGCGGGCGAGGAGCACATCACCACATACACGTTTAACAGTGGCATAGCCCAACATACCTTTTGCAAGATTTGCGGTATCAAACCCTTCTATACGCCGCGTTCCAATCCCGATGGCATCGACGTTAACCTGAATTGTCTCGACGAAATGCCGGCGCAGGTGAATATTGTCGAGTTCGATGGCCAGGACTGGGAAAACAACGCTCACAAGCTCGCCCACAAGTCGGTCGAGATTTGACATGAAAGCCCGCCCCAGTAGCCCTTGTTGTCGCTAATTTTTCATATAAAACAATAGGATACGACTGTAATATTCCCGTAACATTTTCGCCATAGACTGCTCCAGAATCCCTGCCAGTTGGCGGGGAAATATCGCCAAGACTCAGGGAGTTCTCAGCAAGTGAAAAAGCAAATTGCAAGTGTCATTGCACTGGCCGCGGCCATCGGGGTTGTGTCAAATGTGCAAGCCCAAGGACGCGATACCGTCAGTATCGTCGGTTCATCCACGGTCTATCCGTTCGCCACCGTCGTCGCAGAGCGCTTTGGTCGTTCCACAGACTTCAAGACTCCCAAAATCGAGTCGACAGGTTCCGGTGGCGGACTGAAGCTTTTCTGTAAGGGCCTCGGTGCCGGTACCCCCGACATTACCAATGCATCGCGCCGCATCAAGAAGAGCGAGTTTGATGATTGCCAGCAGAACGGCGTGACCGATATTCTGGAAGTTCTGGTAGGCTATGATGGCATTGCCATTGCCAACAGCCGCAAGGCCGATCAGATGGAACTTAGCCTGAAAGATATCTACATGGCGCTGGCCAAGGATATTCCCGGCCCCGACGGCAAGCTGATGCCCAACCCATATACCACCTGGAAGGATGTGAACCCCGCGCTGCCGGCTATCAAGATTGAAGTGCTTGGTCCGCCCCCCACATCAGGTACCCGTGATGCGTTTGCTGAGCTTGCCCTGGGCGGCGGTGCTCAGGCAGTACCGGCTCTCAAGACCCTGCGTGGCATGGGTGCTGACGATGCGGTAGCCCTCAAGGCAGCCATGGCATCGTTGGGCATTCCTGCCGGTGTTTACGATTCCTATCTTGAGAAGAAAGGCAAAGCACCCAAGGGCAAGGACATCTTCAAGACAGTGGCCTACGCGGTGCGTGAAGATGGTGCCTACATCGAAGCTGGAGAGAACGACAACCTGATCGTGCAGAAGCTGGAAGCCAATCCCAATGCCTTGGGCATCTTCGGCTTCAGTTTCCTGGATGAGAACGGAGACAAGGTTCAGGGCTCGCTGATTGATGGCGTAGCACCTTCCTTCGACACCATCGCGGATGGCGACTATCCGGTGTCTCGCCCCCTGTACTTCTATGTCAAAGCTGCCCACGTAGGTAAGATTCCAGGTATTCAGGAGTACGCTGCTGAGTTCGCTTCCAACAAAGCGATGGGCGAAGACGGCTACCTTCCTGAGCGCGGCCTGATCCCCCTGGGTGATGAGGAATTGGCCCAGGCTCAAAAGGACGTTGCGAGTCTGAAATTGCTGAAGATGTAACGAGGAAATCCGTTACACATGCTGTAAACTGGTGCGCCGCCCTTGAGCGGCGCACGTTATTTTTGAAAGGCCCGTAATGCCCACATCGACCGTTTTTATCACCCTGGTAGCGCTGTGCCTTGTCAGCTTTCTGGTAGGACGGCAGCGCTCCCGAATCGTTGCTACCGCCGCGGGGGGTATGCAAAGTCTGCACTCGCTTCCCAAGCACTATGGATATATGACCGCATTGTGGGCTGGGCTGCCGGCCATGCTGGTGTTGATTTTCTGGGTGGCGCTGGAGGGCTCGGCTATTCGCGGCCTGATCGTTGCAGAGTTCCCTGCAGAAATTCGCGCGCTAAGCGAGAATGAAATCGGTCTTTATTACAACCAGATGGTCAGCTTTGCTGTCAGTGGTGGCGATGCAAGTATGCTTGAGCCGACACAAGTTGCCGCGGCAGACTTTTACAACGAGCTGCTGGTGAGCAGTGGCAAGCTGAAGTTGTTGCTAGTGGTGGTTGTTGCGGTGCTGGGTGGCGCGCTCACGGTGCTTCGGATCAGTCCGGTATTGCGCGCAAGAAACTCGGTAGAGTCAACGTTTACCTGGATTCTGTTTGGCTGTTCCTCGATCGCGGTTCTGACCACACTGGGCATCGTGTTGTCGGTATTGTTCGAAGCGCTGCGCTTTTTCCAGACGATTCCTGTTCAGGAATTTCTGTTTGGCTTGAAGTGGAGCCCGCAGATGGCTATTCGTCTAGATCAGGTCGGAGCGTCGGGATCTTTCGGCTTCGTACCGCTGCTGGTGGGCACGTTGTTAATCTCTGCAGTGGCTATGCTGATCGCGGTGCCGGTAGGGCTTATGTCGGCCATTTACCTGTCTGAATACGCGACACGCCGCTTTCGCGCTGTGACCAAGCCAGTGCTGGAAATTCTCGCGGGTGTTCCCACGGTCGTTTACGGATTCTTTGCCGCCTTGACCGTGGCGCCGTTTATTCGCAATCTCGGTGAGAGTCTCGGCCTGACCGTAGCCTCGGAGAGTGCGCTCGCGGCTGGCCTGGTGATGGGCATTATGATTATCCCGTTCGTGATGTCGCTGTCTGACGATATTATCAACGCGGTGCCGGACAGTATGCGAGAGGCTTCGCTGGGTATGGGCGCCACGATGAGTGAAACCATCCGCAAGGTGCTTCTCCCTGCGGCCTTGCCCGGTATTGTGGGCGGTATTCTGCTTGCCGTATCGCGTGCCATTGGCGAGACCATGATTGTAGTAATGGCGGCGGGCTTGTCCGCAAAGCTGACGGCCAATCCACTGGAGGCCGTGACAACCATTACCGTACAGATCGTCACTCTGCTGGTCGGTGACCAGGAGTTCGACAGCCCGAAGACGCTGGCGGCATTTGCGCTGGGTCTGGTGCTGTTCTTCGTCACCCTGTTACTGAACATTATCGCGCTGTATGTCGTGCGCCGTTACCGAGAGCAATATGAGTAAGCGAAGCTTCAAAAACACCGAGCTGATACAGGCGTCGCTGAAGAAACGCTACGCCCGCGAAAAGCGCTTTCAGTGGTACGGCCGCCTGGCGGTAATGCTTGGTTTCGTATTTCTGTTTATTTTGCTGTTCGATATCGTCAGCAAAGGCACGCCCGCATTCACCCAGAAATATCTGTTGGTGCCAATCCATTTTGATGCCGACAGGATTGGGGTAACACCGGAGTCTGATGCCAAGCAGCTCAGGGCAGGGGACTATGCTGGTCTAGCGAAGGCCTCGATGCGCGATTTGTTTCCCGATGTCACCGGGCGCAAGGACAAACGCCAGCTCTATCGCTTGCTCAGCCTCGGCGCGGAGTATCAGTTGCAGGATATGGTGATGACCGATCCCAGCCTGCTGGGCCAGGCTAAGGATGTATGGCTGCTGGCACACTCGGAAGCGGCCAGTTATCTTAAAGGGCAGGTGACCCGGGATCAGCCCGAGGATGAGCGGCGTGTTAAGAACATGCAAATGGACTGGCTCGATCGGCTCGATAGCGAGGATCGGACGCAAACCCGCTTTAACGTGCTGTTCTTCACCGAAGGTGATTCGCGCGAGCCTGAACTCGCCGGTATTCGCGCCGCTCTGCACGGCTCTTTCTTTACCTTGATAGTGACCTTTTTGCTGGCGTTTCCAATTGGTGTATTTGCCGCGGTATACCTTGAGGAGTTCGCCCCCAAGAATCGTATTACCGACTTAATCGAGATTAATATCAATAATCTCGCCGCCGTGCCCTCGATTGTCTTTGGTCTGTTGGGCCTGGCGGTATTTATCAACTTTTTTGAGCTGCCGCGCTCGGCGCCGCTGGTAGGTGGTATCGTATTGTCGCTGATGACGCTGCCGACCATTATCATTACCTCCAGGGCCGCTATTCAGGCCGTGTCGCCATCCATTCGTGAAGCCGCCATGGGTGTGGGTGCCTCAAAGCTGCAAACCGTGTTTCACCATGTCCTGCCCGTGGCTATGCCCGGCATTCTGACAGGTTCGATTATCGGTATGGCGCAGGCACTGGGCGAGTCAGCGCCCCTGCTGATGATTGGCATGGTGGCGTTTATTATGGATGTGCCCGGTGGGGTCACCGATCCCGCAACGGTATTACCGGTGCAGATCTTCCTGTGGGCTGACAGCCCGGAGCGAGGTTTCACTGAAAAGACATCAGCCGCCATTATGGTGCTGATGGGTTTCCTGATTATTATGAATGCGCTGGCTATCTACCTTCGCAAGCGCTTCGAACTGAAATAGAAAGAGCATTAAACATGGAAGAGTCTGCGAAATTGACTGCAATTCCTGAAGCGGCCGGCAGCGACACGCCGGCGTTGGATATTCACCAGCACAGCGATGTCAGCGGCTACGAAACAGTCGGCGAGCCGTTTGTCGAGAACGCCAAAATGTCAGCGCGCAACGTCAATGTCTATTACGGCGACAAGCACGCGATTATGGATGTGTCGCTGGATATTGCCGAGAACGAGGTAATCGCCATGATCGGCCCCTCCGGCTGTGGCAAGTCGACCTTTCTGCGCACGCTCAACCGGATGAATGACATCATTCCCATTTGTCGGGTGAAGGGGGATTTCTCTCTGGACGGGGAAGATATTTACGGTGCCAGCCAGGACACCGTTTTGCTGCGCGCCCGGGTCGGTATGGTGTTCCAGAAGCCTAACCCGTTCCCCAAATCGATCTATGAGAACGTCGCCTATGGGCCGCGTATCCACGGCCTGGCCCACAGCAAAGCTGAGCTTGATGAGATTGTCGAGAAGAGCCTAAAGCGTGCGAGCCTCTGGTCGGAAGTAAAAGACGTGTTGGACAAGCCGGGTACGGGTCTGTCGGGTGGTCAGCAGCAGCGTCTGTGTATTGCCAGGGCCATTGCCGTTAGCCCCGAGGTCATCCTCATGGACGAACCCTGTTCGGCACTGGATCCGATTGCCACCGCGCGCATTGAAGAGTTGATCGATGAGCTTAAGGCCCGCTACACCATTGCCATTGTGACCCACTCCATGCAGCAGGCTGCCCGGGTATCCGATCGCACGGCGTATTTCCATCTGGGCAAATTGATCGAAGTAGGGGACACCAAAGAGGTGTTCACGATGCCGAAACACACCCTGACCGAGAACTATATTACCGGGCGCTTCGGTTAATCTGATAAGCGATGGCTGCCTGCTACGGCGGCCGTCGTTACTTGCAAGCGTAGGCAACCCTGTCAGGGGCGCCTTTTCACCGCTGGCTTAAGCCTCCTCATCCTTGGCGTCGAACTGCCCCTGCTTCTCAGCGGCTTTGACGGTGTCCTTAATCAGCTTTGTCACCCAGTTGGACAGTGAACGGCCGTCGGCTTCGGCGAGCTTTTTCGCCTTTTTCTTCAAATCGGGGTCGATACGGACGTTGAGAATCTTGGTTTTTGACATTCGAGAAACGCTTAAATGCGACAAAGAAGCGGTACTTTAGCACAGCCTTCCGGCTTGGCCACGGCTCATTTATTGTCTATTGTATGTATATACAAATGATATCGATTGAGTGGAGGGTGTGTGTGAACTTGCGTGCGGCGAAAAATGAACTGCGTAAACCGCCCAGGGTAGGGCTTCCGTTGCTGTTGGCAGAGGCCTGCGGCCTGTTGCTGGTCAGCTACCTTTGGGTGGGCTGGATCGCCTGAATCTACACCCCTGTCATAAAGCTGCCACAATCGCAGTTCGATTGTGGCAATAGTGCCTTTTTTCCCGCGTAATTCTCCGTCTCCTGTAACACTACTGTCACATTAACTTCGTATTCTGCGCCCGAACACGACAAAACGGCCATTTAGTGGCCAAATTCGAGGCTAGGAAATATGAACAAATTGTTAAGTGTTGCAGTGGCTGGTGTGCTCGCAAGTGGTGCAAGCATCAGTGCCCAGGCCGCTATTCCGGAGGCTGAGTGGGAGCAGTTCAAGGCCCAGTTTGCCGCGATGGCTGCCCGGGTAGAGGCGCTGGAAGCAGAGAACGCAGCGCTGAAATCCGGCGCGACCGTCCCCGAGGAAGATCTCTCAGTTCTGCAATCGGACATAGCCAGCCTCAAGGCGCAGAACGAGTCCAGCGCCTGGGCCGAGAAGCTCTTCTGGAAGGGCGATTTCCGCTACCGCTACGAAGACATTGACGATGGTGGCAACGACCGCCAGCGCAGCCGTATTCGCGCGCGCGCCGAACTTGGCGCCAACGTGAGCGATGCCATTACCGTTGGCCTGGGTATTGCGACAGGTGGCGACGACCCTGTGTCCACTAACCAGACCCTGGGCGGCGGCGGTTCCACCAAGGACGTGCGCCTGGACAAAGCCTACTTCCGCTATCAGCCCAACGAATTCTGGCTGTCTGGCGGTAAGGTCAGCAACCCGTTCTACAACCCCGCCAAGAGTGGATTGATCTGGGATGGTGATTACCGTCCTGAAGGTCTGTTTGCCGGCTACGAGGGCAAGCACTTCTTTGCAAATGCATCCTACTCTCACCTGGAGAGTGATACCCGCAACGGCCTGGACGAGTCGTTCTGGGGTGCCCAGATCGGCAGCGAGTTTGGCCCTGTGACAGTAGCCGCAGGTTATCTGGATTTCCCGATCAAGGGGCTCCCGGCGTTCTACGATGACGCGCTGTTCGGTAACTCCGCCGACGAGATGGGTAACTATCTCTACAACTACGAGTTGGTTTTCGTAGGTGCGGACGCCAGCTTTAACATCGGCGACATGCCACTGTCTGTGTACGGTGATGTCGTGCAGAACCGGGACGCAGATGATTTCGATACGGGTTACATCGTCGGCGCCAAGCTTGGCAAGGCCAAGGCCCAGGGTACCTGGCAACTCCAGTACCAGTACCAGGACCTGGAAGCGGACGCGACTGTGGGTCTGTTGACCGACTCGGACTTCATGGGTGGCGGTACCGATGGCAAGGGTCATAAGTTTAGCGGCGCCTATACCATTGTCGACAAGTGGGTGCTGGGCTTCACTTACTTCGACGGTGAGAAGTGCACCGACAGCCTGAAGTGTGATGTGCGCGACTACGATCGCCTGATGATCGACGCCAAGTTCAAGTACTAGGCCTGGCGAGTAGGAGAGGGCGCTTCGGCGCCCTTTTTTATGCCTGTATGACAGAGATGCAGCGAAACTGAACAAGGAATAATCAGTGTGAACTTTTTATGTCGAATTCGCCCTCAGGGTGTTGCAATGCCCGGCCTGTTCCTTATAATGCGCGTCGTCTGGTTGAGGCCAGTACAACGTCCCGTTCGTCTAGTGGTCTAGGACACCGCCCTTTCACGGCGGTAACAGGGGTTCGAACCCCCTACGGGATGCCAACACCAAAAGCCCGGCTCTTTGAGCCGGGCTTTTTTTATGCTTGCGCCGTCTGTCCTGTTATTGACCCGAAGGGCACTGTCGCGATCGCGCCTGCGCTGCTCGATATCAGGCGGCGATATTGGCGACACCTCTGCGCAGCTCGGTTACACTGCCTGTGATTTGTTTGGAGAGTCAGATTTTATATGAGCCGTTTTTGGAGTGACCTCGCCAGCCAGTTGACCCCGTATGTGCCGGGGGAGCAGCCTAAAGCAGAGCGCCTGGTTAAACTGAATACCAATGAGAATCCCTATGGCCCGTCACCGGCGGTGCTGGAGGCGATTGCTGGCACCTCTGCGTCGGAATTGAAGCGCTACCCGGATCCCGATTCCAGCGCGCTCAAAGCGGCTTTCGCCGAGCGTGAGGGGCTTACCCCGGAACAGGTGTTCCTGGGTAACGGCTCAGATGAGGTGCTTGCTCACACGTTTCAGGCGCTGTTGAAGCACGACAAGCCGCTGTTATTTCCCGATATCAGTTACAGCTTCTACCCCGTGTGGAGTGAACTGTATCAGGTGAACTATCAGCCGGTGCCGCTGCGCGACGATTTCACTATCGACGTAGACGCCTATAGCGCGCCTAATAGCGGGATTCTCATACCTAATCCCAATGCTCCCACCGGTGTACTGTTGCCGCGAGAGGACATTGTACGGCTGCTTGGCGCACACCCGGAGTCGGTTGTGGTCATTGATGAGGCCTATATCGACTTTGGCGGCGAATCTGCCACGGCACTGATTGCCGAGCATAACAACCTGCTGGTGATTCAGACGGTGTCAAAGTCGCGTTCCCTGGCGGGCATGCGGGTAGGCGCTGCGTTTGGACAGGCGCCGCTTATTGAGGGCTTGGTGCGGGTGAAGGACTCATTTAACTCCTAC
The DNA here is from genome assembly GCF_001983995.1 of Halioglobus japonicus. Lineage (NCBI taxonomy): Bacteria > Pseudomonadati > Pseudomonadota > Gammaproteobacteria > Cellvibrionales > Halieaceae > Halioglobus > Halioglobus japonicus. The sequence continues at coordinate 2,498,859 of NZ_CP019450.1, forward strand.
CCCATGGATGTAGTTGCCCAGCGCGCGACACTGGCGTCGCTGGCTGATGAGGCGTGGTTCAGGCAGTGTTGTGACAAGGTTGTGGCGACCAGGGAGCGCACCGATAAGGTGTTGCGCGATCTGGGATTTGCAGTACTGCCTTCGGCGGCCAATTTCATATTTGCCCGCCATCCGGGGCACGACGCGGCGCAGATTTTTGCCGCCTTACGCGAGCGGGGCATTGTCGTGCGCTACTTCAGTAAGCCGCGGATCGACCAGTTTCTGCGCATTAGCATTGGCACGGACGAGGAGATGGACGAGCTCTTTGCCGCACTGGCAGAGATACTGGCGATGTAGCCACTGCCTTTTCACAACCCCAAAAAAAAGCCCCAGACATGGGGCTTTTTTTTTGGGCGAGGTACTTACACCTTCTTCAACACCACGCTGCCGATCGAGTAGCCGGCACCAAAGGAGCACAGCACGCCGAGCTCACCTGCCGCAAAGTCGCTTCGATGCTTGTGGAAGGCGATAACGGATCCCGCTGAGCTGGTGTTGGCGTATTCGTCCAGGATCGTCGGCGCTTCCTCGGGGCTCGCCTCGCGGCCTAGTACGCGCTTGGAAATCAGCTGGTTCATGCTCAGGTTGGCCTGGTGTAGCCACATGCGCTTGAGCTGGTCAGCGGGGATGCCCAGAGCGTCGAGCTGGGTGCTGATCTGCTTGGCCACGGCCGGGCACACTTCCTTGAATACCTTGCGTCCCTCCTGCACGAACAGCTTGTCGGCCTGGCCGATGCCGGATTCGTCGCCGCGATTGAGGAAGCCAAAGTTGTTGCGGATATTGTTGGAGTAAATGGTTTGCAGGACGCTATCGACGATCACGTACTGATGGGCGCTGCTGGCCTGCTCGGCCCGTTCAACAATCACTGCCGTGCACACATCACCGAAAATGAAATGGGAATCGCGATCGCGGAAATTCAGGTGTCCACTGCAGATCTCCGGATTCAACATGAGCACGCAACCGGCGCTGCCCGCGGCGACCATATCCCGGGCCTGCTGGATGCCGAAGGTGGCTGAGGAGCAGGCTACGTTCATATCAAAGCCAAAACCGGTGATGCCCAGGGCGTCCTGGATTTCGACCGCCATGGCGGGGTAGGGGCGCTGCATGTTGGATGCGGCGACGATGACGGCGTCGATATCAGCCGCGTTTTTGCCGGCCTGTTCCATGGCTTCACGAGCCGCTGCGATAGCCATTTCGCACTGGATGGACGGTGCGTCGTCCGGGCGCTCGGGCAGCGAAGGCACCATGCGTTCGGGGTCCAGGATGCCGGATTTGTTCATTACATAGCGCGACTTGATGCCGGACGCCTTGTGGATAAATTCTGCCGAGGAGGGCTGCAGAGGCGCCAGTTCACCGGCTTCAATGGCGGCGGCGTGGGCGGCGTTATAGGCCTCAACATAGGCATTAAAGGAAGCAACGAGTTCGTCATTGCTAATGGATTCTTGCGGGGTGTAGAGGCCGGTGCCGCTGATGACAATATCGGTCATGCTTCAGGTCCAAAAATTATTGATTGCGTATTCTACTCACAAAAAAAGCCGCAGTGCGGCTTTCTTGTTTGGTAATTGTGGGAGCGATTTGCTGTGGCGCTCGCTCCCACATGCCTTAGCGGTCCTCGAGGGGTACGAAGTCGCGCTTGTCGTGGCCGGTGTACAGCTGGCGGGGGCGACCGATGCGGTAGCTGCCGCTGATCATCTCGTGCCAGTGGGCAATCCAGCCAATGGTGCGGCCGACAGCAAAGATCACGGTAAACATGCTGGTGGGAATGCCGATGGCCTTGAGGATGATGCCGGAGTAGAAGTCGACGTTGGGATAGAGCTTCTTCTCAATGAAGTACTCGTCTTCCAGGGCAATTTCTTCCAGGCGCTTGGCGATAGCCAGCAGCGGATCGTTTTCCAGGCCCAGTTCCGCCAGCACTTCGTCGGCGGCTTTTTTCATTACCTTGGCGCGCGGGTCGAAGTTCTTGTACACGCGGTGACCAAAGCCCATCAGGCGGAAAGGATCGTTCTTGTCTTTGGCGCGAGCCACGAACTCGTCGATTCGCGAGACATCGCCGATTTCCTGCAGCATATCCAGTACCGCTTCGTTGGCGCCGCCGTGAGAGGGGCCCCACAGCGCAGCAATACCTGCAGCGATACAGGCGAAAGGGTTGGCGCCGGAGGAGCCGGCCAGACGTACAGTGGAGGTGGACGCATTCTGTTCATGGTCGGCGTGGAGCAGGAATATCTTATCCATGGCATCGGCCAGTACCGGGCTGATGTTGCTCTTTTCACAGGGTACGCCAAACATCATGTGCAGAAAGTTCTCTGCGTAACCCATGCTGTTATCGGGGTACATGAACGGCTGGCCGATGGAGAACTTGTAGCTCATGGCGGCCAGGGTAGGCATCTTGGCGATCAGGCGAAACGCCGCCACCTGGCGGTGCTGCTCATCGGAAATATCCAGTGAGTCGTGATAAAAGGCGGACAGGGCGCCGACAACACCACACATAATGGCCATGGGGTGGGAGTCGCGACGGAAGCCGTTGAAGAAGTGAGCCAGCTGCTCGTGCACCATGGTGTGGTTGGTGACGGTGCTGACAAACTTATCCTTCTGTTCCTTAGTGGGGAGCTCTCCGTACAGCAGCAGGTAGCAGGTCTCGAGGTAGTCTGAGTGCTCGGCCAGCTGCTCGATGGGGTAGCCGCGGTGCAGCAGAACGCCCTTGCCGCCGTCGATGTAGGTGATCTGGGATTCACAGGAAGCGGTTGATACGAAGCCAGGATCATAGGTGAACATGCCTTTGCCAGTGAGGCTGCCAACGTCCACAACGTCCGGACCGATGGTTCCGGAGTAGATGGGCAGCTCGACTGCCTCGTCCATTCCATCGATCGTGAGGGTGGCTTTTTTGTCACTCATAAGGGGGTCCTGCAGTGAGATATCAGTAGGGTGGCCCACTATAGTGATTCAGCACTTTTTGTCAATCAATCAAGGACTAATGTCGCCTATCGTGTGCGCAGTTTGGGCGTAAAATCGGCAAACAGGTTTTTCGATGATCGACGCAGATAGGCGTAAATCGTGAAATTGCCCCCGGGGGGGCGCCGGGTTTGTAATTGGCGCCCTAAGTCCTTATAATTTCGCGCGTTTTGGACTTGCCGACCGTCCGGGTGGGCGTCCAAAGCGGGCTTCACGCCGTACACATTAATCGTCTTGTGGCGCAACAATGGTATTCAATGTGAAAGACAATCGTCCTGTTAGTCTGGACACCGGTAGCCAGCGGATTGCTATCTCCTCCGCGCAACCGTCCTTTTTACTTCGCGTCTATGGCGCTGCTCACCCCGTTCAGGGGACCCAGATCCTCAAGGGTTAAACACTATGTCCGGAATTCGCACAATCTCTTTTGACGGCGTTATCGTCGGCGGCGGCGGCGCTGGTATGCGCGCTGCTCTGCAACTTGCCCAGTCTGGCTATAAGACTGCGGTGATCTCCAAAGTATTTCCCACTCGCTCTCACACGGTGTCCGCCCAGGGCGGCATTACCTGTTCCATCGCCTCGTCTGACCCCAATGACGATTGGCGCTGGCATATGTATGACACTGTTAAGGGCTCCGACTATATCGGTGACCAGGACGCTATCGAGTACATGTGCTCCGTTGGCCCCGAGGCCATTTTTGAGCTTGAGCACATGGGGCTGCCGTTCTCACGCACCGAGGAAGGCCGTATTTACCAGCGCCCTTTCGGTGGCCAGTCAAAGAATTTCGGTGAGGGCGGTCAGGCTGCCCGCACCTGTGCTGCGGCCGACCGCACCGGTCACGCACTGTTGCACACCCTTTACCAGGGCAACATGAAGAACAATACCGTGTTCTTTAACGAGTGGTACGCCACCGATCTGGTAAAGAACCAGGACGGTGCAGTGGTGGGTGTCATCGCTATCTGCATGGAAACCGGCGAAACCGTCTACGTGAAATCCAAGGCGACCGTCTTCGCTACTGGTGGTGCCGGCCGTATCTACGCCTCTACCACTAACGCCCACATTAATACCGGTGACGGTATTGGTATGGCCCTGCGCGCCGGTTATCCCGTGCAGGATATCGAAATGTGGCAGTTCCACCCCACCGGTATTGCCGGCGCGGGTGTGCTGGTCACCGAAGGCTGTCGCGGTGAAGGTGGATACCTGGTGAATAAAGACGGCGAGCGCTTTATGGAGCGTTATGCCCCGAATGCCAAAGACCTGGCCGGCCGCGATGTAGTGGCCCGCTCCATGGTCATGGAAATTATTGAAGGCCGCGGTTGTGGCCCGAGGGTGATCACGTGTTCCTCAAGCTCGATCACCTCGGCGAAGATGTGCTTGAGTCGCGTCTGCCCGGTATCTGTGAGCTGTCGCGCACCTTTGCCCACGCAGACCCGGTGAAAGAGCCCGTACCCGTGGTACCCACCTGTCACTATATGATGGGCGGGATCCCGACCAATGTTCACGGCCAGGCCCTGACCCAGGACGCCAACGGCAACGATGTGATCATTCCAGGCCTCTACGCCTGTGGCGAAGTGGCCTGTGTATCAGTACATGGTGCCAACCGTCTTGGCGGCAACTCGCTGCTGGACCTGGTGGTGTTTGGCCGCGCCTCTGGCCTGTTTATCGAGAATGCCCTCAAAGACGGCATTGAGATGAGCGACGCCTCCGAGACCGATATTGAGCAGGCCATGTCCCGCCTCGATAAGCTGAACAATTCCACCGGTGGCGAGAAGGTCGCCGACCTTCGCAAAGAATTGCAAAACACCATGCAGAACCACTTCGGCGTGTTCCGCAACGGTGAATTCATGGCTGAAGGCATTGAGAAGCTGGCTGACCTGCGCGGCCGCATCGAAAATATTCACCTCGAGGACAAGAGCCAGGCCTATAACACGGCCCGCATCGAAGCCCTGGAGCTGCACAACCTGTTTGAAGTAGCAGAAGCGACCGCGATTACTGCTGAGGGGCGCAAGGAGAGCCGCGGAGCGCATGCTCGCGACGACTTCCAGGAGCGCGATGATGAGAACTGGCTGTGTCACTCCATGTACTACCCCGGCGAGAAGCGCGTGGGTAAGCGTGATGTGAACTTTGAACCCGAGACCGTTGAAGCATTCCCGCCCAAGGCACGGACTTACTAGGAGTTTTGATCGATGTTGAATGTAAGTATCTACCGCTATAACCCAGAAGCCGACTCTGAGCCAAAAATGGAGGAGTTCCTGGTAGACACCGCTGGTAAAGACCTGATGGTGCTCGACGTACTGGAACTGATTAAGTCCCAGGATACGACGGTTGCCTACCGCCGCTCCTGTCGTGAAGGTGTTTGTGGCTCTGACGGCCTCAACATGAATGGCAAGAATGGTCTGGCGTGCATCACGCCGCTATCTGAGACTGTGAAGAACAATAAGCTTGTTATTCGCCCGCTGCCCGGCCTGCCGGTGGTTCGTGACCTGGTGGTCGATATGGCGCTGTTCTACAGCCAGTACGAGAAGGTTCAGCCCTACCTGCTGAATGAATCTGAAGCCCCGGGCATTGAGCGCCTGCAGTCACCCGAAGAGCGCGAAAAGCTCGACGGTCTGTACGAGTGTATTTTGTGCGCCTGTTGTTCTACCTCCTGCCCCTCATTCTGGTGGAACCCCGACAAGTTTGTGGGCCCCTCCGGCCTGCTGCAGGCTTATCGCTTCCTGGCGGACAGCCGCGATACCGCTACCCGTGATCGCCTGGCCAACCTGGACGACCCGTTCAGCGTATTCCGTTGTCACGGCATTCAGAACTGCGTAAACGTGTGCCCCAAGGGTCTCAATCCGACCCGCGCCATCGGGCACATCAAGCACATGCTGCTCTCTCGCAACCGCGCATCCTGATATCGCGCCATTCAGTGATCGCCTTTGTGGCATAAGTCACTGTAATAGAGAGCCATTTGTGTTTTAGTTCGCCGCTGCCGATGCAGCGGCACACTTTTTTAGGGGGCTAGACCTTGGTCTTATCGGCGACCATGGCCAGTCACTGCTAAACTCTGGATATATCTGCCCAATGACGGGCATTAACCTCCTCTCCGGAAGGGCTGAAATGCAAGAGAGCTCAATGGAACTCCTATGGCGGAGTTCTCATATTGCTGGTGGCAATGCCACCTATGTAGAAGACCTGTACGAGTCCTATCTCAAGGACCCGAACGGCGTGCCTGAACAGTGGCGCGAATATTTTGACAAGTTGCCCCGGGTGGAATCCGATCACACCCAGATTGAGGACATACCCCACTCAGTCGTGCGCGATCGTTTTGCCCAGATCAGCAAGATGCGTGTACGCACCGAAGCCACCGTGCAGCACGATTCCCAGGCCACCGAATACGAGCGCAAGCAGGTTCGCGTGGTGCAGCTGATTTCCGCCTACCGTCAGCGCGGTCACCAGAAGGCGGACCTCGACCCACTGGGTATTGCGGAACGCGAACATGTGCGCGACCTCGAGCTGTCCTTCCACGAGCTGTCTGAAGCCGACTTCGATACGGTCTTCCAGACCGGCAGCCTGCACATCGGCAAAGCGGATGCCACTCTCGGTGAAATCCACGATGTCCTTGAACGCACCTACTGTAAGTCCATCGGTGCTGAGTTTATGCACATCGTTAACACCGATGAGCGCCACTGGATTATGACCCGCATGGAGTCAGTGCGCAGCGCACCTGATTTTGGCGCCGAGGTTCAGCTCACGCTGCTGCGTCGCCTGATCAAGGCAGAGGGCCTGGAGAAGTCCCTGGGGTCGAAATATCCCGGCACCAAGCGCTTTGGCTTGGAAGGCGGCGAGAGCCTGATTCCCATGCTGGCCGAGATGATCCAGCGCTCCGGCAGCTACGGTGTGCAGGAAATTGTGATCGGCATGGCCCACCGCGGGCGCCTGAATGTACTCGTAAACACCTTTGGTAAGAACCCGGCAGACCTGTTTGACGAATTCGAAGGTAAAGCCGAGTACGAGAGCTCTGGCGACGTGAAGTACCACCAGGGTTTCTCCTCCAACGTGATGACCCCTGGCGGCGAGGTGCACCTGGCCCTGGCCTTTAACCCCTCACATCTGGAGATTGTATCTCCGGTAGTGGAGGGCAGTGTGCGAGCACGCCAGGAGCGTCGCAACGATACCGACGGCGACAAGGTCGTGCCGATTGTGATTCACGGCGACGCTGCATTCGCCGGCCAGGGTGTGGTCATGGAAACCTTCCAGATGTCCCAGACCCGCGCTTACAAGACCGGTGGCACGATTCATATCGTCCTGAACAACCAGGTGGGCTTTACCACCAACCGTCGCGAAGATGCACGCTCTACTGAGTACTGCACCGACGTAGCGAAGATGGTTCAGGCGCCGATTTTCCACGTTAACGCGGACGACCCCGAGGCGGTGCTGTTTGTCACCCAGATGGCGGTGGATTATCGCACCGAGTTCCAGAAGGACGTCGTCATCGATCTTATCTGTTACCGCCGTCGCGGTCACAACGAAGCGGATGAGCCCTCGGTGACCCAGCCGCTCATGTACCAGACCATTCGCAAGCACAAGACCACTCGCGACCTGTATGCCGCCAAATTGATTGGCCAGGGTGTTTTGAGCAAGGAAGAAGACGATTATCTCGTCAACGGCTTCCGCGATTCACTCGACCGGGGCGAGCCACTGGTCAGTAGCCTGGTGTCAGAGCCTAACAAGACCCTGTTTGTCGACTGGTCGCCTTATATCGGCCACACCTGGACCGATGAGGCAGATACTACAGTGGATATGCAGCGTCTGCAGACCCTGGGTCAGGAGATCAACGCAGCGCCGGAGAATTTTCCGCTGCAGCGCACCGTCAACAAGATTATTGAAGACCGGCGCAAGATGGCCGCCGGCGCAGCGCCTGTTAACTGGGGTTTTGCGGAAACCATGGCCTATGCAACGCTGCTCGAAGACGGCTATCCGGTTCGCTTGACGGGCCAGGATGTGGGTCGCGGCACGTTCTCGCACCGCCACGCAGTGCTGCACAATCAGAAGGATGAAAGCTGCCACGTGCCGCTGCAGCATATCGATGAATCCCAAGCGCCTTTTGTAATTCACGATTCACTGCTGTCTGAAGAGGCGGTGCTGGCTTTCGAATATGGCTATGCCACCACCATGCCCAAGGGCCTGGTCATTTGGGAGGCGCAGTTTGGTGACTTCGCCAACGGCGCCCAGGTAGTAATTGACCAGTTCATTACCTCTGGCGAACACAAATGGCAGCGCCTGTGCGGCCTGACCATGCTGCTGCCTCACGGCTATGAAGGGCAGGGCCCCGAGCATTCGTCGGCGCGTCTTGAGCGATTCCTGCAGCTGTGTGCGGAACACAATATTCAGGTGTGTGTGCCCAGTACGCCAGCCCAGGTATTCCATATGCTGCGCCGCCAGGCCATCCGCCCGCTGCGCAAGCCGCTCATCGTCATGTCGCCGAAGAGCCTCCTGCGGCACAAGGAAGCGATATCCACCCTGGAAGATCTGGCCGAGGGCTACTTCCATAACGTGCTGGACGAGACCGATGATCTGGACAAATCCAAGGTAGAGCGCGTGATTATGTGCAGCGGCAAGGTTTACTACGACCTGCGCGCAGCGCGTCGCGAGCGCGAAATCGACAATATTGCGATCATCCGCATTGAGCAACTGTACCCGTTCCCTGAGCAGGACCTGGTAGAAGTACTGGCGCAGTACCCGAACATCAAGGACGCGGTCTGGTGTCAGGAAGAGCCCATGAACCAGGGCGCCTGGTACTCCAGCCAGCACCACATGCGCCGAGCCATGTTCAAGCACAAGCAAGACGTGTACCTGCACTACGTCGGTCGCGACAGTTCAGCGTCACCGGCGGCGGGTTACATGGCCCTGCACCTGGAACAATTGGAAGCATTTATCAACAAAGCCCTGGCGCCCGAGACGCCCTGGGAACACTAAGCGCGAAGGAAAAGAGATGGCGATTGAAATCAAGGCACCGGCCTTTCCCGAATCCGTAGCAGACGGCGAAGTAGCCGCCTGGCACAAGCAGGAGGGTGAGGCTGTTTCTCGCGACGAGCTGATTGTCGAGATCGAGACAGACAAGGTAGTCATGGAGGTGGTAGCACCGGAGGACGGTGTCATTACCAAGATCCACGCTCAGGAAGGCGATACCATCGAGTCTGAGCAATTGCTGGCGAGCCTGGAGCAGGGTGCTGCCGCGTCCGCGCCTGCGGCCGCCGCGAGCGACGCACCTGCCGAAGCTGCCACGCCGGCGGAAGCTGTCGAAGACCTCGCTGCGCTGCTGGGCCCGGCTGCGAGGCAGCTGGTTGAAGAGCACAAGCTCGATATCTCCCGCATAACTGGTACCGGCAAGAACGGCCGTATTACCAAAGAAGATATTCTGATGTACATAAAAAGTGGCGATGCCGCTGCTGCCAGTGCGCCTGCCCCGGCCGCTGCTCCTGCGCCTGCCGCAGTACCCGCCACGCCTGTTGCGCCCACTGGCGAGCGGATCGAGAAGCGCGTGCCGATGACCCGCATGCGCGCCAAGATTGCCGAGCGCCTGCTCAATGCCACTCAAGAAACCGCCATGCTGACCACCTTTAACGAGGTGAACATGGCGCCGATGATGGCTCTGCGCAGTAAGTACAAAGAGCAGTTCGAAAAGACCCATAACGGTACGCGCCTTGGCTTTATGGGCATGTTTGTGAAGGCCGCCTGTGAGGCGCTGAAGCGATACCCCGAGGTCAATGCGTCGATTGACGGTAACGACATTGTTTATCACGGCTACCAGGATATCGGTGTAGCGGTATCCACCGAGGGTGGCCTGGTGGTACCGGTGCTGCGAGACGCTGACTTTATGAGCGTGGCTGACGTGGAAGCAGCGGTCAAGGATCTTGGACTGCGCGCACGCGACAACAAGCTGACGATTGAAGATATGACCGGTGGCACCTTCACCGTGACTAACGGTGGCGTGTTCGGCTCATTGATGTCGACGCCTATTCTCAATCCGCCGCAGACCGGCATTCTGGGTATGCACAAGATCCAGGAGCGCCCCATGGCAGTTAATGGCGAAGTGGTGATTCTGCCCATGATGTATCTGGCACTGTCTTACGATCATCGTCTGATCGACGGCAAGACAGCGGTACAGTTCCTGGTGGCGATCAAGGATTTGATTGAAGATCCTGCGCGTATCCTGCTGCAACTGTAATTCTAATGTTTAAATGGCCCCGCTGCGGCGGGCCTGACCTGGACTTGATACGAGAAAACAAATGTCTGAGAAATTCGATGTAGTGGTAATTGGCGCTGGCCCCGCAGGCTATGTGGCTGCAATCAAGGCGGCGCAACTGGGGATGTCCACCGCCTGTGTCGAGCAGTGGCTCGATGACAAAGGCAAGATCAAGCTGGGCGGAACCTGCCTGAACGTCGGCTGTATCCCCTCCAAGGCACTGCTGGACTCCAGCCACAAGTTCCACGAAGCAAAAGCTGACTTTGGCCTGCACGGCATTTCCGTGGGTGAAACGGCGATCGACGTGCCCGCCATGCTGGCGCGTAAGGAAAAGATCGTCGGCCAGCTGACCGGCGGTGTGGCCGGCCTGTTTAAGCACAATGGCGTTACCACCCTGCAGGGCACCGGCAAGCTGCTCGCCGGTACCAAGGTTGAGGTGACGGACAAGGACGGTAACGTCCAGGTCGTAGAAGCGAGCAATGTGATCATCGCGGCCGGTTCACTGCCCATCAACATCCCCTCTGCGCCGGTGGACGGTGACGTCATCGTAGATTCTACCGGTGCTCTGGAATTCTCCGAAGTACCCAAGCGCCTCGGTGTCATCGGCGCCGGTGTGATCGGCCTGGAGCTGGGCTCGGTCTGGGGCCGTCTCGGCGCCGAGGTTGTGGTGCTGGAAGCGCTGGACGATTTCCTGCCCATGATGGACCAGCAGATTTCCAAGGAAACGGCCAAGATTTTCAAGAAGCAGGGCCTGGATATCCGCCTGGGTGCGCGAGTGACCGGCACCGAGGTCAAGGGCAAAGAAGTGGTCGTGTCATACAGCACTGCCGATGGTGAGCACAGCGAAACATTCGACAAGCTTATTGTCGCAGTCGGTCGTCGCCCGCGTTCAGAAGAGCTGTTCAGCTCCGATTCCGGCATTACACTCGATGAGCGTGGCTTTATTTTCGTCAACGACTTCTGTGAGACAGAAGCCCCCAACGTCTACGCGGTAGGCGATGTCGTGCGCGGCCCGATGCTGGCGCACAAGGGATCGGAAGAGGGCATCATGGTCGCCGAGCGTATTCACGGCAAGCCAGCCCAGATGAACTACGATTGCATTCCGTCGGTGATTTACACCCACCCTGAGGTTGCTGCCGTCGGTAAGACCGAGCAGGAACTCAAGGCCGAAGGTGTACCTTACAAGGCGGGCACTTTCCCGTTCGTGGCCAATGGTCGCGCACTGGCCTCCAACGACTCCGATGGTCTGGTCAAGCTCCTGGCCCACGAAGAGACCGACCGCATCCTGGGTTGCCATATTGTCGGCCCTTCAGCGGCTGATCTGGTCCAGCAGGTGGTCATCGCCATGGAATTCGGCTCCAGCGCAGAAGATCTGGCGCTGACGGTGTTTGGTCACCCGACCCTGTCAGAGGCGGTACACGAAGCTGCACTGGCTGTGGATGGTGGGGCGATTCATATCGCCAACAGGAAGAAACGCAAGTAGAATTCGCCCGCGCACGTAACAATAAGACCAATCGCCGGCGTGCACAGGTAAACAGGGGGCTTGATGGGGAAACTCATTGGGCCCGTTAATTAAGCAGCAATAGCTATTTAGAGAAAAGCAGGACAGCACATGAATCTTCATGAGTATCAGGGCAAGCAACTGTTTGCCGAATACGGACTGCCGGTATCCAAGGGGTACGCAGTAGACTCCCCTGAGGATGCGGCAGAAGCGGCGGATCTGATTGGCGGTGATATGTGGGTGGTTAAAGCCCAGGTACACGCAGGTGGTCGCGGCAAGGCCGGCGGCGTAAAGTTGGTCAAGTCCAAGGATGAGATCAGGGAATTCGCCTCCAACTGGCTCGGCAAAAACCTGGTGACCTACCAGACTGACGAAAATGGTCAGCCGGTAAGCAAGATCCTGGTGGAATCCTGCACTGACATTGCCGAAGAACTGTACCTCGGTGCAGTGGTGGATCGCTCCACACGTCGTATCGTGTTCATGGCGTCTACCGAAGGCGGTGTTGAAATCGAGAAGGTAGCCGAGGAAACTCCCGAGAAAATCCTCAAGGCGACCATCGATCCTCTCGCGGGTCCGCAGCCCTACCAGGGCCGTGACCTGGCGTTCAAGCTCGGCCTGACCGGTGTTCAGATCAAGCAGTTCGTTAAAATCTTCATGGGCCTGGCCCAGATGTTCATCGACAAGGACCTGGCGCTGATCGAGATCAACCCGCTGGTGATCACCGATGAAGGCAGCCTGCACTGCCTGGACGCCAAGATCGGCGTCGACAGCAATGCCCTGTACCGTCAGGCGGATCTGCGTGAAATGCACGATCCCTCACAGGAAGACGAGCGCGAAGCGCACGCTGCCCAGTGGGAACTGAACTATGTGGCCCTGGACGGCAACATCGGCTGCATGGTCAACGGTGCTGGTCTGGCCATGGGCACCATGGACATCGTTGCACTGCACGGTGGTTTCCCGGCCAACTTCCTGGACGTGGGTGGCGGCGCTACCAAGGAACGTGTTTCCGAGGCGTTCAAGATCATTCTGTCTGACGACAACGTAAAAGCGGTACTGATCAACATCTTCGGCGGTATCGTACGCTGTGACCTGATCGCAGAAGGCGTGATCGGCGCGGTCGAAGAAGTGGGCGTGGAAGTGCCCGTCGTTGTGCGTCTGGAAGGCAACAACGCCGAACTGGGCAAGAAAGTACTGGCTGAGTCCGGTCTGAACATCATCGCTGCAGAGAGCCTCACTGACGCTGCTCAGCAGGCAGTTAAAGCAGCAGGAGGAGCGGCATAATGAGCGTTCTGATTAACAAGGATACCAAGGTTATCTGTCAGGGCTTCACTGGCTCCCAGGGTACTTTCCACTCTGAGCAGGCGATTGAGTACGGTACTAAAATGGTTGGCGGTGTGACCCCCGGTAAGGGCGGTCAGGAACACCTGGGCCTGCCGGTATTCAACACGGTTGCCGAGGCGGTAGAAGCCACAGGCGCAGAAGCGTCCGTTATCTACGTGCCTGCACCGTTCTGTAAGGACTCCATCCTTGAAGCGGCCAACGGCGGCATCAAGCTGATCGTATGCATTACCGAAGGCATTCCCACGCTGGATATGCTCGATGCGAAAGTAAAATGTGACGAGCTGGGCGTACGCTTGATCGGCCCCAACTGCCCGGGCGTTATCACACCGGGAGAGTGCAAAATCGGCATCATGCCGGGTCACATTCACCTGCCGGGCAAGGTAGGCATTGTGTCTCGCTCCGGTACCCTGACCTACGAAGCGGTCAAGCAGACCACAGACGCGGGCTACGGCCAGTCTACCTGTGTCGGCATCGGCGGCGACCCGATCCCTGGCTCCAACTTCATCGACATCCTGGAGATGTTCCAGAACGATCCTGCGACTGAAGCAATCGTGATGATCGGTGAAATCGGCGGGACTGCGGAAGAGGAAGCGGCAGCCTACATCAAGGCTAACGTCACCAAGCCGGTCGTATCCTACATTGCCGGTGTTACTGCACCGAAAGGCAAGCGTATGGGGCACGCGGGCGCGATCATCTCTGGCGGCAAGGGCACTGCAGACGAGAAGTTTGCGGCTCTGGAAGACGCTGGTGTGAAGACTGTTCGCTCTCTGGCGGACATCGGCAAGGCGCTGGCGGAGATTACCGGCTGGTAATTGCTGCTACCCCTGTCATCCCGGCGGAGGCCGGGATCCAGTGAGGAAGAGGGCTCATCTGATAGATGGGCCCTTTTTTTTTGGTTTCGGCGCATCTATACCGATTACTGTGCGGCCGGAGGGGTATTCCTGGGACCGCCAAAAGCGCCTTCCGTGGCAGGCTTGCGGCTCCGCCATCCATGGCTCCGCACATCCCAGGAATACCCCTCCGGCCGCACAGCAATCTCTGTTGGAAGCACTTGAAATCAATATGGGTTGGGTTCGCATCTATACCGATCTCTGCCCGGCTGGGGTACCTGACGGGGACCGCCAAACGGCGTCATCCATGACAGGCTTGGGCTGCGCTATCCATGGGTTCGCACATCCCCGCCAGGTACACCAGCCTGGCAGATATCTCTCTCGAGTGGGTTGAATTTGATTGTTTTTGCCCCATATCTGAGGGGAGCATTTTTTTTAGTCAGTTAGCACTCGAGGAAACGTAATGACTGCCGACGCCAATAAGGAAACTCTGGGCTTCCAGACCGAGGCGAAGCAACTGCTTCACCTGATGATTCACTCCCTGTACTCCAACAAGGAAATCTTCCTGCGGGAGCTGATTTCCAATGCCTCTGATGCGATCGACAAGCTGCGTTTCGCCGCGCTGTCCGATGGCGGCCTGCTTGAAGGGCAGGGCGACTATCAGGTGCAGGTCGATGTCGATAAGGACGCCAACACGATCACCATTTCCGATAATGGCATTGGCATGAATCGCGACGAGGTGATTGAGCACCTGGGAACGATCGCCAAGTCTGGCACCGCGGCATTCCTTGAGAGCCTGACGGGTGATCAACAGAAAGATTCGCAGCTGATTGGTCAGTTTGGTGTGGGCTTCTACTCGGCATTCATCGTGGCCGATCGAGTTGCAGTCCATACCCGTAAGGCGGGCGAGGCGGCCGATACGGGCGTTATCTGGGAATCCGCGGGCGAGTCTGAGTTCTCGGTGGAAGTGCGTGACAAGGCGGATCGTGGCACGAGCATTACCCTGTTCCTGAAAGAGGGCTGTGAGGAGTTTGCTGAGGACTTCCGCGTGCGCAGCGTGATCAAGAAGTACTCAGACCACATCGCTGTGCCGGTCATGATGCTTAAGCCGGCCATGCCTGCGGCTGAAGATGAAGAAGAGACGGTTGTCGAGGTGCCTGAGTACGAGGCGGTCAACGAAGCGACGGCGCTGTGGACTCGCAGCCGCGCGGAAGTGTCGGATGAGGAATACAAGGAATTCTACAAGCACATCTCCCACGACTTTGAAGAGCCCCAGACCTGGAGCCACAACAAGGTCGAGGGCAAGCTGGAATACACCAGCCTGTTGTACATCCCCAAGAAGGCGCCCTTTGATATGTGGAACCGCGACATGGCGCGCGGTCTCAAGCTCTATGTTCAGCGCACCTTTATCATGGATGAGGCTGAGCAGTTCCTGCCGCTGTACCTGCGCTTTGTGAAGGGTGTTATCGATTCAAACGATCTGCCGCTAAACGTTTCGCGTGAGATTTTGCAGCAGGAAGGATCGGTGGATTCCATGCGCAGTGCGCTGACCAAGCGCGTGCTGGATATGCTGGGTAAGCTGGCCAAGAAAGAGGGCGACGACTACGCCCAGTTCTGGACTGAGTTTGGCCAGGTGATCAAGGAAGGTCCGGCGGAAGATTTTGCCAACAAGGAAAAAATTGCCAAGTTGCTGCGCTTTGCCACCACTCACACTGACGCAGAGGCGCAGGACCAGTCTCTGGAAGATTACGTGTCTCGGATGCCCGAAGGGCAGGACAAGATCTTCTACGTGGTAGCGGAGAACTTCAATACTGCCAAGAGCAGCCCCCACCTGGAGGTGTTCCGTAAGAAGGGCATTGAAGTGCTGCTGCTGTCTGATCGCGTAGACGATTGGCTGATGAATCACCTGCAGGACTTTGACGGCAAGGCGTTCCAGGATGTGGCGCGCGGCGCGCTGGATCTGGCCACGGATTCCGAGGAAGAGAAAGCCGAGCAGGAGAAGGTTCAGAAGGAAGCGGAAGGCCTGGTTGAGCGTCTGTCAAAGGTGCTCGACGACAAGGTTGCCGAGGTTCGCGCCACGTCGCGTCTGACCGATTCACCGGCCTGTCTGGTTGTGGGTGACTTCGATATGGGTGCGCAGATGAAGCGAATCATGGAAGCGGCGGGGCAGGCGGTGCCCGAGTCCAAGCCGATTCTGGAGGTCAATCCATCGCATCCGATTCTGGAGATGCTCGATAGCGAGCAGGACGAGGATCGTTTCGCTGATCTGGCGGGCATAGTCTTCGACCAGGCGAACCTCGCAGAGGGCGGTCAACTCGACGACCCTGCGGCGTATGTCTCCAAACTCAATAAATTGCTACTGGCCCTGGCGGGTCGCTAGCAACAGCGCTACACGGGAAAGCGGGCTTTATAGCCCGCTTTTTTGTTAGACTGCGGCGCTGCCTATAAAAGCATAACAGGATATATATGGATCGAATGTACCGGGTTGCCGTTCTCGGCGGTGGTAGTTTCGGAACCGTCATCGGCAATATGATTGCCGAGAACGGTCACGAGGTACGTCTCTGGCTGCGCAATACCGCGCGCGCGGCACAAATAAACGCTGAACGTGAGAACGCGGAATATCTTCCGGGCTATACGCTGAGCGATCACCTGCAGGCTTATGCGGAACTGGAGCAGGCGGTAGAGAACGTAGATCTGGTCTTTGTTGCGGTACCCAGTGCATCGTTTCGCGAGGTGGTGGCGGACCTGCAGCACCGGGTGACGCCCGACACGGTCATTATCAGCCTGACCAAAGGTATCGAAGCTTGCGGCTTCAAGCTAATGAGCCAGGTCCTGCGCGAAGAAATGCCCGGGCATCCGATCGGAGTTCTGTCCGGCCCGAATCTGGCTCGTGAAATTGCAGCCGGGCATATATCAGGTTCAGTTATCGCCAGCGAGCTGCCAGAGGTGACCCGGCTTGTACATGACCTGCTGCATTGTCGCTCATTCTTGATTTTCAGCTCACATGACATGTTCGGTGTGGAGCTGGGCGGCGCCCTCAAAAATGTCTATGCGATTCTCGCGGGCATCGGCGCGTCGCTGTCGTTTGGCGAAAATACGGTGGGTATGTTGCTCACCCGCTCACTCGCGGAAATGTCACGTTTTGCTGTGCATATGGGGGCCAACCCAATGACCTTCCTGGGTCTTTCCGGTGTAGGCGATCTGGTGGTGACCTGTTCATCGCCTTTGTCACGTAACTACCGTGTGGGCATGGCGCTTGCCGAGGGCGAGGGCCTTGAGTCCGTGCTCGCTGGTATGGATCAGGTGGCAGAGGGCATTAATACCCTGGCGCTGTTAAAGCGTGAAGCCGACCGCCGTGAAGTGGAGATGCCGCTGGTTCAAGGGCTGTACCAGATGCTCCACGAGAAGCAGCCGGTCGAAGCGGTGTTCAATGCTATGATGAGCACAGAAGAAGCGCAGGACGTTGAGTTCGTAGTGCGCTGAGATAGAGGTTAAGCATGTACCTGACGATAATGCGCCACGGTGAAGCGGGAATGGCTGTTACCGATCGCATGCGCGAGCTGACCGAGCGCGGTGTTGCGGACGTTGGTCTCGGGGGGACGCTGCTGCTGCTCTATTGCACGCAGCGACAGCTGCCGTCGCCACAGGTGTTGCTCTACAGTGAATGGGTGCGCACTGCCCAGACGGCGATGATCGTCGCTGAGGCGCTTCCTGGATCTCAGCTCGCTGCCGAGCAGGCATTGATACCCGGTCGGCAGCCTGACGATATAGAGCCGGCGCTGGCCCAGCGTTTCGGTGCCGAACTGCCCGAACATGTGCTGCTGATTTCTCACCAGCCGCTGGTCTCGCGGCTGGTCGACGCTTATCTCGGTGTTCCGGGGCGTCTGCCGGGATTGGTGCCGGGTGGATTTGCAACACTGGAAATGGCCTACCCGGGTCCCGATGCCGCTACCCCGGTAATGTGTGCCCAGCCACCGGATTACGAGGTTTTGATGTGAGCGGAGAAGCGCTGAACTGGCAACTGCATGGGTTAAATTATGCAGGGCTCGCCTGGGGCGACCCCACCCATTCGCCGCTGCTGGCCCTGCATGGCTGGCTCGATAACGCCACCAGCTTCCAGCGCCTGGCGGAGCAACTGGCGAGCGGCTACTACGTTGTCGCCCCTGATCTGTCTGGACACGGTCTTACTGACTGGCGTTCCGCCGATGCCACCTATCATATTTACGACGATGTGCCGCAGTTACATGCGTTGGTCGAGCACATGCAGTGGGATAGCTTCACTCTGATGGGCCACTCTCGCGGCGCGGCGATCAGCGTCATGTATGCCGCTGCATTTCCAGAGCAGGTTACGCGTCTGATATTGCTCGATGGGGCGACGCCCACGCCACTGGACGCCAGTGAATTTGCGCATCAGCTGCGCAACTTCGTCCTGGAGAAGCGGCGCCTGCAGGGACGTCAGACCCGGGTGTATAGCGATCGTGAAGCGGCAATTACGGCTCGTGAAGAGCAGGGTCTGGATCGCGAGGAAGCCGAGTTGATAGCAAGCCGCAACCTGCATGCCTGCGAAGGTGGCTATACCTGGCACACTGATCCACGCCTGCGCGGCGGGTCTGCCATTAAACTTACCTGGGGCCACATCGAGGCCGCACTTGGAGCCTTGTCGATGCCGACGTTGCTGCTCCAGGCAGAGCGCGGCATGATGACAAGACACGAGGGCTATAGTGAGAAAATTCGCGCTATGATTCCAAGACCGACCCTTGCCCAATTTCCAGGCGGTCACCACTTTCACATGGAGGCCGGTGCGGAGCACTTAGGTACCGAGATTATCCGATTTTCCACCGAGGAGGGGGCCAATGCGTAGTTCAGCAGGGGGCGTCCATTGGTCGCTGTTGGCAGTGTTGTTACTGATGACCTTGCAGGCGATGGCGGAGCCACCTCACACACTGCTGGAGACATTGGACGCGTCGCCGCATATGCAGCAGGTCAGTCATAGCAGCGACGCGGTGATCGAACACGAGATCGGGCTCGGCGCCATGCAGAAAATTCGCGGCAGTTGGCGCTTCAAGGGCAGCGAGCGTGTCACTGGCGAGCGAGTACGCTACACCTGGCAAGTGCGCGATGGCTTTACGTCCAATGAAGTGCTGGATGGGCTTGAAGCGCAGTTGAACAGTGAAGGTGTGCTGTTTGCGTGCGAGGGGCGCAGCTGCGGTCAGGGTGTACAGTGGGCTAACAGGGTGTTTGGCGAACGGGTGCTATACGGCCGCGATGATTTACAGCGTTATCGTGTATACGATCTTGCTGACGCCGATCAGTCGTATCGGTTGGTCTTGTTCAGCTCTGCGCGTACGGCCGATCGCCAGTATCTGCACGCGGAGCTATATCGCATCGCGACGCCATAGCGCACCTGTCCTAGGTGCTTAATCGCAACAGTTGCAGAAATTCCTCGCGAGTCACCTGGGATTTCCTGAAACTCCCCAGCATGGCAGAGGTTTTCATGACGGAGTTCTGTTTTTCTACGCCGCGCATCATCATGCACATGTGACGTGCCTCGATAATAACACCGACACCTTCAGCGCCGGTGACTTCCATGATCGTCTTTGCGATCTGGGTGGTCAGGGACTCCTGAATTTGTAAGCGGCGGGCAAATACATCGACGATACGCGCCACCTTGGAAAGCCCCAGAACCTGCCCGGTGGGTATATAGGCGACATGGCATTTGCCGATGAATGGCAACAGGTGATGCTCGCACAGGGAGTAAAGTTCGATGTCCTGCACCAGCACCATTTCGCTCGAGTCTGAAGGGAATAGGGCGTTATTGACCACTTCCTCGACGGATTGGTGGTAGCCCCGGGTGAGGAATTCAAAGGCCTTGGCGGCCCGTTTGGGTGTGTCTACAAGTCCTGGGCGATTGAGGTCCTCGCCAATCGCTTCGATGATGCTAGCCCAGTTTTTTTCCACGGAATATTCCTCAAATTGGGGCCAGCGATAGTAACAATCGGCCCATTGCATGGCAAACAAGCGCCGGCGGACTTACACTTGGTGCATGACTGATATGACTGTAGGGCAGGCCATCGACCACTGCCATGATGCGCTGTTGGCGAGTCCCGTATTTTATGGGCATGGAACGGACAATCCCTGGGATGAAGCCGTGCAGCTGGTGCTGGCTGTCGCCGACCTGCCTGCGGATGCTGACGAGAGTCATCTTCCGCATCCCGTCAGTGACGCTCAGTGGCGGCAGATCAGCCAATTGCTGAAACGGCGTATCGACGAGCAGATACCGTTGCCTTACCTGCTCGGTCGAGCCTGGTTCGCGGGCCTTGAATTTATCTGTGATCATCGCGCGTTGGTCCCGCGATCACCGCTGGCAGAGTTAATCCTGCACGATTATCAGCCCTGGTACAGTGGGCCCGCTCCAAAGCGCATTCTCGATTTGTGCTGTGGTGGTGGCTGTATTGGGCTGGCGGCTGCCTACTACACACCGGGTGCCAGTGTCGATTTACTCGATCTGGACCGCGATGCGCTGGCGCTGGCGAAAGAGAATATTGATCACATGGGATTGGGAAACCGTGTCCGGGCGCTTGAGTCAGATTTGTTTACCGCTGCCGACGGTCAACAATATGACCTGATCCTCAGTAATCCCCCTTACGTCGATGCAAGCGATCTTGCCGCCATGCCGGTAGAGTTCAGTCACGAACCCGCTATTGCCCTGGGCAGTGGCGCCGACGGCCTCGATCTGACCCGACAGATTCTGGCCCAGGCGGCCGATTTTCTGACCCCTTCAGGGCTGCTTGTGGTGGAACTGGGCAATAGTTGGCCAGCGCTGGAGCGCGCCTATCCGCGAGTCCCGTTTACCTGGCTTGAATTCGAACACGGTGGCCATGGCGTTTTTGCCCTGACTGCGCAGGAATTACAGGAATATGCCGCCAGTTTGCGCCCAGAATCGGTATAATGCCCCGGATTTAATCCTCAGGCGCAGCTGCACATGTCCGGCAATACCATAGGTAAACTGTTTACCGTCACCACCTTTGGCGAAAGCCATGGCCCGGCTCTGGGCTGTATTGTCGATGGGTGTCCTCCCGGACTGGCGCTGGATGCTTCAGATCTGCAGCGTGACCTTGATCGACGCAAACCCGGCACGTCGCGGTTCACGACGCAGCGCCGCGAAGCCGATGAGGTACGTATTCTGTCGGGCGTGTTTGAAGGACAAACCACCGGTACATCTATTGGCATGTTGATTGAGAACACGGATCAGCGCTCCAAGGACTACTCCAATATTGCGAATACTTTCCGCCCGGCGCACGCCGATTACAGCTACAACCAGAAATACGGGTTTCGCGACTATCGTGGTGGTGGCCGCTCATCTGCGCGGGAAACGGCCATGCGCGTTGCAGCGGGCGCTATCGCCAAGAAGTATCTGCTGACCCGATACGGAATTGAAGTGCGCGGCTACCTGTCCCAGCTTGGTCCTATTCGTGTCCAGACGTTGAATTGGGATGTGGTCGAGACCAACCCATTTTTCTGCCCCGATCCGAATGCCGTACCGGAGATGGAAGCCTATATGGCGGCGCTCAATAAGGAGGGTAACTCCATTGGCGCACGCATTAACGTGGTTGCCAGTAATGTTATGCCCGGCCTCGGAGAGCCGGTGTTCGATCGACTCGACGCGGATATCGCCCACGCGATGATGGGCATTAATGCGGTCAAAGGCGTGGAGATCGGCGCCGGATTCGATAGTGTGGAACAAAAAGGCACGGAACATCGCGATGAACTGACGCCGGAAGGATTTATCAGTAATCACGCCGGCGGTGTGCTGGGCGGTATTTCCAGCGGTCAGGATATTTTGGTGAGTATTGCGCTGAAGCCGACCTCCAGTATTCGTCAGCCTGGCGCGACGATTGATACCGAGGGTAATGCTATGGATATGGTGACTCACGGTCGACACGATCCCTGTGTGGGTATTCGCGCCACGCCAATCGCCGAGGCCATGCTGGCGATTGTGCTCATGGATCATCTGCTCAGGCATCGTGGCCAGAATGCGGATGTGCAGTGTGATACCCCCGTTATCTCCGCTAGTTGTCCTGAGTAAGCCTTGAAGAAAGCCAATCGAAAGTACTACCGCACCATCTTTCTAGGGGTGGCCGCTATGGCGACCCTTATCTGGGCGGCGGTGGATCAGTTTGGCATTCCCTGGGAGGATATGCTTGACCTGCTGTTGGCGTCGCTGCTGATGATGCTCGCGATTATCGTCGCAGCCGCCGTCTGCTTTGGTCTGGTTGTGGGTCTGCGAAGGTTGATTCGCGGGCCCCGGGAGTAGTTGGGGCCCCAAGCCCCATGATTAGTCGAGATCGATGTCCAGGGTCATTTTATTGGCGACGGATTCAAGCGCACTTTCGAGTGCATCCCGGTCGGTCTTTTCAGGAATTTCCGCGTCGATTTTTGCCCGGAACATGGGTTCGCCGCTCATTGCCGCGCTTTCTACCTGGCTGTCCATCTCCACGACGTTAATGTCATGGGAGGCAAGTTCACGGGAAATTTCTTTGATGATGCCGGGCCGGTCGGGTCCCAGTACTGAAAGCGCAATGGGTTTGCCGTGGGCGGTGTCCGCAGCGCTGGCGGGCGAGACTCGTACACTCAGACCACTGCTGGAAAGCGCTTTAAGCTCCGCCTGGAGCGTGTCCGCAGCAGATTCAGGGAGGCTGACCAGAATGAGACCGGCAAACTTGCCACCCAACTGCGAGAGCTGGCTCTCCTGCCAGTTACCCTGGTTCTTCTCAATAGTGCTCGCGAGTGCCTCCACGAGGCCGGGGCGATCATCGCCAATGAAGGTGATGATGAAAGAGGTTTCCACGATGGTGTCTCCACTTTGGGCTAAGCAACGCTTATATTAACCCGCATCGCGTCAATGCAGAAGGAACAGGGTGCAAATGCCTGGCTATTTAGAAGTCCCCCCGGTCGATTGCCACAGGAGGTGTTGCAGGCCGTGCTGGAAGAATTTGCCAGCCGGGATGGCACAGACTACGGCGAGCGGGAGTTGACCCTGGATGAGAAGGCAGGCAACCTGCGCCGCCTGTTGGATACGGGAGAATTGTGTATCCTGTTTCATTCTGAAAGTGAGGCCTGGGACCTGGTGAGTCGGGAGCAGGCGGAAATCCTATTGAGCGAATAATGGCATGTCATTAGAGCCTGATCACATTCTCGACGCCAGCGGGTTGTTCTGCCCGGAGCCTGTCATGTTGCTGCACAATCAGGTGCGCGATATGCAGGTGGGCGAGGTGGTGCAGGTGTTGGCTACCGATCCCTCCACACAGCGCGACATTCCCAAGTTCTGCACCTTTCTCGGCCACGAACTGTTGCAGCAGGACGAGCAGGATGGCCAGTATCGCTACTGGTTGCGAAAACAGGGCGACGCCTGAATGAATGTGGCGCTGCAATTTACTGCTTGTGAGTGCAGCAGACTTGAACACGTTTTTGCGCGATGTTTTGAGGCCACTGAACAAACGCTGCTGGCGGGAGGAGCCAGCGAGCCCTACTACCGGCCCGCCGACTCCCCACAATCTCAACACCTGCTGTATTACCGGGAAGATTTCTTCGCGAGCGCATTACATGAAATTTCCCACTGGTGCCTCGCCGGCATCGAGCGGCGCCAGCTGCCCGATTTTGGCTATTGGTATGCGCCGGAGGGTCGCACTCCCGAGCAACAGCGTGCATTCGAGCAGGTCGAGATAAAACCTCAGTCTATTGAGTGGTGCCTCTCCCGTGCCTGTGGTTACCCGTTTCGTGTCAGTGTCGATAATTTCACGCCGGACGGCACACTCCCGGATACGCGCTGGTTCCGCGCGCAGGTGTTGGCCCAGGCCCAGCATTGGCAGTTGCACGGGCTTCCCACTCGGGCACAGCAAATCTATGCAGCGCTGTGTCATGAGTTCGGTACCACCATGGCGCTCCCGGATCAGCGTTTCACAGCAGCAGATCTGGATTGATCATGGAGCGGCGTAGCTGGCTTGTAGACGCGAGCATCTATATTTTCCGGGCCTGGTTTTCCATACCCGATCGTTGGCATACCGATGCGGGGATGCCGCTTAATGCCGTGTATGGCTACGCCGGGTTCCTTGTTGACCTGTTGTCCCGGGTGCAACATGGCGACGCCGTGGCAGCCGCCTTTGATGAGAGTCTCGGCAGCTGTTTTCGCAATGAGGTGTATCCCGACTATAAGTCAAGCAGGGCACTGCCTGACGAAGCCCTGGCGTTTCAGTTGCAGGCCTGTCGCGAATTGACCGAATGTGCGGGCATTGCCTGTTTCGCCAGTGAGCGCTACGAAGCCGATGACTTCCTGGCAACCCTGGCAAGGCTGTCCGCAGAGCAGTCGACCCCATTTTCCGTGGTCACCAGAGACAAGGATTTGGGGCAGCTGCTGTTGCACGAAGGCGCACTGTGGTGGGATTTTGCCGCCGATCAGCAGCTGGGCGCAGCGGATTTTTTCGAGCGATTTGGCGTGCGTCCATGCCAGTTCGCAGATTACCTGGCCCTGGTCGGGGATACGGTGGATGACATTCCGGGGGTACCTGGGGTCGGCCCAAAAACGGCTGCCGCGTTACTGGCCGAGTTCGGTTCCGTGGAAGCTATTGCCGCTCGTTTTGAGGCAGTGGCTGATTTACCTGTGCGCGGCGCGAAAAAACTGGCAGAAAGGCTTCCCGCTCACTGGGAGCAGGTGAGGGTGTCACACCAGCTGGCCACCCTGGAAGACAGGGTGCCGGGCGTCGATGCACTGCCGGAATATACGTTGCTCCGCGAGCATGTTGCTGCGGTCTGTGAGTATCTGGATGCGCTGGGCCTGGCTGGCCCGATGCAGCGACGCTGGCAGCAGCTGCCCATAGGGGGCTTGCAATGACACTGAGCGTTGTCGCCGACGAGAATATCCCTGGCGTAGAGGCGCTGTTGGGGGCGGGCGCTGAAGTAACCCGGGTCAACGGCAGGTCGCTTCAGCCAGAGCAGCTGCGTACGGCCGACGCGCTGTTGGTGCGTTCGGTGACTCGCGTCGACGCAGCGCTTATCGCGAACACCAAGGTGCGTTTTGTTGGCACGGCAACCGCTGGTACGGACCACATCGACCAGCAAGCGCTGGCGTCGCTGGGCGTGCGTTTTTGCAGTGCCCCAGGGTCCAATGCCAATGCCGTGGTTGAGTATGTACTGGCCGCCATAGCGCAGTCTGAACAGTTTCTGGAGTGCCTGCTCAGCGGCGGTGTCGCCGGAATAGTCGGCTTCGGTCATGTTGGCCGTCTGCTGGCCAGGCGATTCGAGGCTCTGGGTATTCGCTGGCAGGCCTACGATCCCTGGCTGGACGAGAGCGATATCCCAGCAGCGGCGGGCTTTGCTGAGATTCTTCACAGCGACGTGATCTGTGTCCATGCTGAGCTCACCGATGCACAGCCATGGCCGAGTCGCCACTTGTTTGATCAAGCGGCATTAGCGGGGTTGACGTCGAGCCAGTTGCTGATTAACGCAAGCAGGGGGCCGGTGGTGGACAATCAGGCGTTACTGCGACGTTTGCTTGAAGACGCAGCTCCGCGTGTTGTGCTCGATGTCTGGGAGCGGGAGCCGCAGGTGGATACGCAGCTGCTGGCGAACGTGGCTTTCGGCACCGCACACATTGCCGGCTATAGTCTCGATGGCAAACTGCTGGCTACCCGGATGCTCCTCGATGCCATGGCCGATGAATTTCATATTGAGTTGTCTGGCGGGCCCGGGACGGCGGCACCATCGCTGCCCCTCGTCGCTCCCACTGCGCCTGAACGCGCTGCGGCTGTGCGTGAACTGTTGGCACAGGTTTACCGTATCGAAGAGGACGACACACTGCTGCGCAAAGCCGTGGCCGAGGCACCCGAAGCGATAGCCACTGCTTTTGATGGGCTGCGCCGCAGCTATCGTGTGCGACGCGAACTGACCTCAGCCACGCTGCAACTGCTGCAGCATGATGCGCTGGTTGCGACGACCGCCAGGGCTTTAGGAATCACATGCACATAGGATTACTGATCAACCCCCTGGCAGGATTGGGTGGTAGTCGCGGCTTCAAGGGCAGTGACGGCCGCGCTGTACGTGAGCTGGCGCTTGCCCTGACCCCCGAGGAATTGCGTCGCTCCCAGGAAAGAGCCGAGCGCGCCCTGAAGCTCATTTCAGGGCTCCCGAATCTGACCGTTAGCACCTATGGTGGGGCCATGGGCGCGCAGGTATGTGAGCAGTTGGGGCTGAGCGCACGCACGCTGGGTGAGCCCGAGGATTATCCGAGTGCGCCTCAGGATACGCGTCGTGCCGCGACATTGCTGCGCGACGCGGGTGTCGATGTGCTGGTGTTTGCGGGTGGGGACGGAACAGCGCGGGATGTCTATGACGCCGTGGGTGCCAGCCTGCCTGTGCTCGGCATACCCGCCGGGGTGAAAATGCACTCAGGCGTGTTTGCGGTGTCCCCCGAAGCCGCCGGTGAGCTGTTGCGTGAACTGGGGCAGGGCGGCCTGGTGGGGCTTCGCACCCAGGAAGTGCGGGATATAGACGAGGAAGCTTTCCGCGAGGACGTGGTGCGCAGCCGTTTTTACGGCGAGATGCAGGTGCCCGGGGAAGGCCGGTTTCTGCAACACACCAAGATAGGCGGTCGCGAAAGCCAGGAGCTGGTGGCGGCAGAAATTGCCGAGTGGGTTGTGGAACAGCTCGATCCTGACACGCTGTATCTCATAGGCCCGGGCTCAACCACAGCGGCAATCATGGATACCCTGGGTCTTGAGAACACGCTGTTGGGCGTCGACGCGTTGCGAGCGGGACAGTTGCTGGGCAGCGATCTGGACGAATCAGCGATACTCGCGCTACTTGAGCGTGAGCAGGCATCTGCCAGTATTTTCGTCACTGCCATTGGTGGCCAGGGGCATGTTATTGGTCGCGGCAACCAGCAGCTCAGCCCCGCCGTGTTGCGCAGGGTGGGTCTTGAGAATCTGCAGATTGTTGCGGCAAAATCCAAAATTACGGCGCTGCAGGGACGTCCGTTGCTGGCGGACAGCAACGACCCACTGCTAGACAAACAAATCAGCGGTTACCGCGAGGTAATAACCGGCTATGATGATCGAATTCTGTATCTTGTAGCCACATCGGTAGAAGGAATAAATGCATGAAAGATGACGAGTATTGGCGCGACAAACTGACGGCCGAGGAATACGAGGTGTGTCGCGAGAAGGGCACCGAGCGCCCCTTTACCGGTGAGTACTGGAATACCACTGACGAGGGCGTATACAACTGCCGCTGCTGTGGAGAGCCGCTGTTTCTCTCTGGCAGCAAATTTGACGCAGGCTGCGGCTGGCCGAGCTTTTTCCAACCCGCTGACGGTGGCGCTATCGAGGAGGCCCGGACCACACCCTGGGCATGACACGCACGGAAATCATGTGCAAGAAGTGCGGCTCGCACCTCGGGCACGTCTTCGAAGATGGCCCTAATCCCACAGGCCTGCGCTACTGCGTGAACAGCCTCTCGGTCAAGCTGGAGAAGTCCGACTGATTACGATTGCCCTGTGACTGCCGGAGCAGAGTGCTGCTTCGGTGGCGCGTGGGTGGAAAGGAAATTGGAGCGGGAAACGGCCGGGGTGGCGACCCACCTCGAACATCTCAATCTTCAAGGCTGAGGAAATCGGAAAGATTCTGAGAGAAATTGGAGCGGGAAACCGGGTTCGAACCGGCGACCTCAACCTTGGCAAGGTTGCGCTCTACCAACTGAGCTATTCCCGCTTAGGAATGTACGTTTTACCACCGCCGTGGCGCCGTGCTTGGCGATACTCGCACTGAGTGGCGTCCCCTGGGGGTTCGAACCCCCGTTACCGCCGTGAAAGGGCGGTGTCCTAGGCCACTAGACGAAGGGGACAAAGCCGGTCTCAATCGAGAAGGCGCGCATTTTAGGGACCGCGCTGCAGGGCGTCAAGCCCGCGGGGAAGATTTTTTCCCGCTGTTTTTTGCTGCAACTTCAGCAGCTTAGTAAGGCTTCTCGGAAGGAGTGACAGGTGAAGATTTACGGTGACCGGCGGTCGGGCAATTGCTACAAATTGCAGCTCGCAGCGAGTCTTCTGGGTATCGACTACCAGTGGGTGGATATCGATATTCTGTCCGGCGATACACAGGCGCCAGCGTTTGCGCAGCTTAATCCCAATCGCAAAATTCCGGTGCTGGAGCTCGATGATGGCCGCTGTCTGACGGAGTCCAATGCCATTCTCAATTACCTTGCGCACGGTTCGGCCTTGCTGCCGGAGGACCCTTATGCCCGGGCCCTGGTTGAGCAGTGGCAGTTCTTTGAGCAATACAGTCATGAACCGTATATTGCAGTGGCGAGGTTTATCGCCGTGTACCAGGGTATGCCAGCAGAGCGAGCGAAAGAGTTCAGGGCCAAACAAGCAGGTGGACACAAGGCGCTGGCGGTCATGGAGCAACAATTGGCTCGTACGCCGTTTCTGGTCGGTGAGCAATTCAGTACGGCCGATGTGGCACTGTATGCCTACACCCATGTCGCCCCGGAAGGCGGTTTTGAGCTGGTGCAATATCCGGCCATAGGCGCATGGCTGGCCCGAATTGAAGCGCTACCGAATTTCGCAGCAATGGATAAAGTCTGAGCCTGATAATGCACTTGAAACGTGTATCGGCCCGTGCAGTTACGACAATAACAAGGAGAAGATCATGAAAAAGACATTGCTCACCTGCCTGCTGCTGGCGGCCAGCGCTAGCCATGCCGAACCCATTCTCAAGGCGACCACCTCCTGGGATGACGGCGCGATCGCCTATCCGGATGGCCAGGCAGAAATCACGTCGATTATTTTGCGTATTGAGGAGGGGCAGGAACCTCCGTTCCACTGTCATCCGGTACCTACCATGGGCTACATGCTCAAGGGCAAAGTGCGCGTTGATACGGTGGAAGGCAAGAGTGTCGTGCTGACGGCCGGCGATCCGCTGGTAGAGGTGATGAATACCGTACACAGGGGGATCGCTCTGGAGGGGCCAGCTGAAATCGTGGTGTTCTATGCCGGCGCTGAGGGTGTGCCGGTAACCGTCAAGCCGGAGGACGATCCCGACGGCAAGTACTGCAAGCAGTAAATCGCCCTGGCGCTACTGCAAGCGCCCCAGGCTTTCGCGAGCCTGTTGTATATCCAGCACTTTGCCCTGCTCGGCGGCTTCATGGCGCAGCTCGTCCAGTTGCTGGTAGCGATTGATTTCTTCATCGGGCATGTAGTGCAGGCATTCGCCGCCGAGAAACCACAGCAGGTCGCGCGGCAGGGTGGGCGCGAAATCAGGGTAGGTTGTGAATAGGCGGGACACCAGCCCCGGACCATCGCTGTACAGGTCCCTCTCTCCGTTCGCCAGCGCTGTGAAAGCAGCGGCAAGTTCCCTCAGGCTATCGTTTTCACCCAGATCGGCGGTGCGCTTTTCAAGCGTTGCGGCGAACTGAGCCATCTGGTCGCGGCAGTAAGTGGCGTATTGAGTATCGTCCATGGTGTCTATCGTCTGGCAACAAGAATGCGGGTACAATAACGCGCCTTTCTGACAGCGCATTGAGCCCGCATGATACCAGCACTTTACATCGAAAACCTCTCGAAGGTTTACGGCAATGGCTTCGAGGCCCTAAAGGGCGTGAGCCTTTCCGTGGAGCAGGGCGACTTCTATGCCTTGCTGGGCCCCAACGGGCCGGTAAGTCTACGACCATCGGTATTATCTGCTCTCTGGTCGCCAAGAGCGGCGGTCGCGTGCAGGTGTTCGATGCAGATATCGATAGTGATTTCGCGGCGGCGAAGAAGTACATCGGCATCGTGCCCCAGGAATTCAACTTCAACATGTTTGAACGCGTGCTGGATATTGTCGTTAACCAGGGCGGTTACTACGGCATGTCGCGTGCGCTGTCTGCAGAGCGGGCTGAAAAGTATCTTAAGGCGCTCGGCCTGTGGGAAAAGCGCGACGATGCGGCGCGCAATCTGTCCGGTGGGATGAAACGCCGGCTGATGATTGCCCGCGCCCTGGTGCACGAGCCGCGACTGTTGATTCTCGACGAACCCACCGCCGGCGTCGATATCGAGATGCGCCGGGCGATGTGGGAGTTTCTGCAGAAAATTAATGCCGAGGGCACGACGATTATCCTGACCACACACTACCTGGAAGAGGCGGAGGCCCTGTGTCGGCACATCGGTATCATTAACCATGGTGAGATCGTAGAGAACACCTCGATCAAGGAACTGTTAAGGCGCCTGCATCGCGAGGTCTTCATTCTCGACAGCGTGGAGGACCTGCCCGAGCAATTGGACGTGCCAGGGTTTGTTGTCAGGCGCATGGACCTGCACAGCATGGAGGTAGAGGTGGAGAAGGGGCAGCACATTAACGACGTCTTTGCCGCCCTCGATCAGCAGGGTATTCACGTGAGCAGTATGCGCAATCGAGCAAATAGACTGGAAGAAATGTTTGTTAATCTTGTGGAGGCTGCATCGTGAACGCACAGGAACAGTATCGCGCTTTCATGACTATCCTGCGCAAGGAAGTGCGCCGCTACATGCGCATTTGGACGCAGACACTGCTGCCCTCGGCCATTACCATGTCGCTGTATTTTGTTATTTTTGGCTCACTCATCGGTTCGCGTATCGGCGATATGGGTGGGTTCAGCTACATGCAGTTTGTGGTGCCCGGCCTGATTATGATGGCGATTGTCACCAACTCCTATGCCAATGTGGTCTCATCATTTTTCGGTTCCAAGTTTAATCACAGCGTCGAAGAGCTACTGGTATCCCCCACGCCCAACTACATTATTCTCATGGGCTATGTCGTGGGCGGTGTAACCCGTGGTTTGCTCGTGGCGCTGGTGGTCACGATCGTTTCGTTCTTCTTCACCGGCATGCAGATTCACAGTGTTTCGATCGTGATTGCCATCGTGTTAATGACCTCGACCTTGTTCGCGCTGGCCGGGTTTATCAATGCAGTGTATGCAAACAGCTTCGATGATATTTCGATTGTTCCCACGTTCGTACTCACACCCCTGACGTATCTGGGGGGCGTGTTTTACTCGATGGACCTGTTGCCTGAGTTCTGGGCAAATGTGTCCAAGCTGAACCCGTTGGTGTATGTGGTTAATGCATTCCGCTATGGCGTGCTTGGAGTCTCTGATGTGAGTGTTGGATTCGCTTTTGGAATGATCGCGGTGTTCACAGTGCTGGCATTTGTCTACTGCATGCACTTGTTGAACACTGGCAAGCGCTTGAGGCAGTGACCGATGGCTGATGAATTGGAAGGCCTGTTGTTGGGCAAGACCACGCCAGTTGTCGATACCTACAGCCCCGAATTACTTTTCCCGATACCGCGCAGCCAGGGCAGGGCGGCGATTGGCGTGGCCACCCCGTTGCCGTTCCACGGTGCGGATATCTGGCATGCTTACGAGGTTTCCTGGCTAAACGATCGCGGTGTGCCCCAGGTCCGGGTGGGCAAGTTCAGGATTCCCTGTGAATCGCCTAACCTGGTGGAATCGAAGTCCTTCAAGCTTTACCTGAATTCGCTCAACAGTACCCGCTACGCGTCTGAGGAGGCCGTGTGTGAAGTGATAGTGCGCGATGTCAGCGCAGCCGCTGGTGCCCGCGTTTATCTGGAGCTTCTGGGTCCCGATAACCACGCGCTTGCCGGTACAAGCCTTGAGGGCAGCTGTATTGATGATGCCCCGATTGACGTGGTCGCCGGCGAACCCGATCCGACCCGATTGAAGGTGGGGCAGTGCGTCATTGAAGAACGTCTCTACAGCCACTTGCTGCGTTCACTGTGCCCAGTCACCGGACAGCCCGACTGGGCGACCGTCTGGATCGACTATACAGGGCCAACTCTGGATCGCACAGCGCTGCTTGAGTACATCGTGGCGTATCGCAATCACCAGGAATTTCACGAGCAGTGTGTTGAGCGTATGTTCATCGACATTCTGGCCCATTGCCGGCCGCAGCGGCTACAAATACAGGCGTTTTACACCCGCCGCGGCGGTATGGATATCAACCCGTTTCGCAGCACTGAAGCCGGCGCTCAGCCCCTGCCGAGGCTCAACCGCCAGTAGCCCAAAATTTCGTTTGCCAGGGACTGGAAACTGCCACGGCTTGTGTTATGATGCGCGCCCTCAACGGTGAGGTGGCCGAGTGGTCGAAGGCGCACGCCTGGAAAGTGTGTAACGGGAAACCGTTCGAGGGTTCAAATCCCTCCCTCACCGCCATATCCTGAAGGAGCCTATTCGGCTCCTTTTTTATTGCCTGGAATTTGACCGTGAAAAAAATTCTCGTTATTGCCCTGGTACTCATCGCATTGCCACTCATTGCTCTGCATCGTTTGGACATAAGCCCGCTCGGCCTTGGCGAGGCCATGACCATGGGTACGGGCATGACGGCCAAACTTGGGTGCTCTGGAATACATCTGTCCGGCTTCAGTGACGATGAAATCCTCGATGACCTGGCGAG
This sequence comes from Halioglobus japonicus, assembly GCF_001983995.1. Taxonomy (NCBI): domain Bacteria; kingdom Pseudomonadati; phylum Pseudomonadota; class Gammaproteobacteria; order Cellvibrionales; family Halieaceae; genus Halioglobus; species Halioglobus japonicus. The sequence continues at coordinate 2,531,222 of NZ_CP019450.1, forward strand.
CTATTCACCGGCGGCCAAAGCGATTTCTTTGCGACGCATTGATGCGACAACGGTAGAGGCGGATATTAACGGTATGAGTGTTACGCGGGCCCGGTATATTCCCGGTCTCGGGTGTGCGCTTGAGCTACCGGGTATGATTGATCGCGACGCTCTTGCCGTCCCTGTTATAGCAGCTACTGAAGGGCCGAAGCAGGCCGTTGATACGCAACTGCAGTCTATTGTGGATGCGGTTATGGCCGAGGACAACGTTGCAGGCCTGGATACCCGTGCGCTCTATGTGCTGCGTGATGGCGAGCTGGTGGCCGAGGCCTACCGTGATGGCATTAGCGCGGCAACGCCGCTGCTGGGGTGGTCCATGGCCAAGAGCGTGACCGCGATGATGCTGGCTAGAATGGAAGCGCTGGGGCTGGCGGCGACCTCATCCGCAAACCTCTTTCCCGAGTGGCGCGACGACGAGCGGCGCGACATTACCTTGCTCAATCTCCTGCAGATGTCTTCCGGCCTCGCCTTTGAGGAGGTTTATGGGCCGGGTTCTGACGCCACTCGCATGCTATTTACGGTGGTCGACGCGTCGGCTGTTCCCCTGGCTCAGCCGCAGGAGCATCCCCCGGCAAGCCATTTCGCTTATTCCTCGGGCACCACCAATCTTCTGGCGCGCTATGCCCAACTCCAATTGGGGGCAGCCCCCCAGGCTGCTATTGATTTCTGGTCAACGCAACTGGCCGGGCCTCTGGGGCTGGCAGGGACTACCTTTGAAATGGACCCCTCGGGTATTTTTGTGGGCAGTTCCTACCTGTACGCACCTGCGCGGGATTGGGCGCGCCTGGGGCAGCTGATGCTGGATGATGGCAGGCTGGGCGATCAACAATTATTGCCCGCGGGCTGGGTGGCCAGAGCCACGGCGCCTAACAGCAGCAGCAATGATCCTCGCTATGGCTACCAGTTCTGGCTTAATCGCGGTACCAAGGAGCCTCGCTGGCCCGCACTGGAGCCCGGCGCTTACGCCATGATGGGTAATCGCGGCCAGGTTGTCATGATGCTGCCTGAGCACAACGCGGTGGTAGTGCGGCTGGGTTGGAGCGCCACCGAATATCCCTACAGTCAGCAACTGGGGCGTATTCAGGCGGCGCTCTGAGGCGCGTTAGAGTGCGAGTTCGGCCATCTCGCGCAGGAAGTTCACATCGCCGTTTACGAGCATGGTGGTCACCGGGGAGTTTTCCCAGTCCACCAGTCGCTCCTTGATCCGGTCTTTCGGGCCGGCCAGGGAAATGTCGTCGGCGAACTGGTCCGGGACAGCGGCGATGGCTTCGTCTCGCTTACCTTCCAGGAACAGGCGCTGAACCTCGTCAGCCTCATCTGGAAAGCCCATTCTCGCCATCAGTTCTTTGTGGAAATTGCGCTTGGCTGAGCCCATACCGCCGATGTAGAAGCCGAGCATGGCTTTAACCGGATACAGGGCCTGTTCCATATCGTCGTTGATGTTCACCAACACCGTGGGGCAGATTTCAAAGCCCGGCTTAGCCGCGGTCAGCTGATCGGCGTAGACATCCTGGCGATAGGGCGAGTAGTACAGGGGCAGCCAGCCGTCGGCAATTTCGGCGGTCTGGGTGACGTTCTTCGGGCCCTCAGCGCCAATGAAAATCGGTACGTCCTTGCGAATCGGGTGGGTAATCGGTTTCAGCGGTTTGCCCATGCCCCAGGAACCAGGTCCATCATAGGGGAGCGGATAGAACTCGCCATCGCTGGTCACGGGCGCTTCGCGCGCAAGAATCTTACGGACAATGTCGACATACTCGCGGGTGCGGGTGACAGGCTTCGAGTAGGGCTGGCCATACCAGCCTTCAACCACCTGCGGGCCGGAAACACCCAGACCGAGGCTAAATCGGCCACCAGACAAAGCATCAATTGCCAGGGTTGCCATGGCGCAGGCCGCGGGCGTGCGCGCGGAGAGCTGGGCGATCGACGTGCCCAGACGAATGGTTGAAGTCTGGGCACCAATCCACGCCAGAGGCGTAAAGCAGTCGTTGCCCCAGCTCTCGGCCATCCAAACTGAATCGTAGCCGAGGCGCTCGGCCTCCTGAGCCATAACGGTGTGGTTTTCGCCGGGGCACAATGCACCCCAGTAGCCGAGGTTAAGTCCTAGAGAGATTTTTGCCATGTTCGGTGCTCCTTTTGATAAATGTCACTGTATGCGATACGCGCTCAAAGTTATAAGTATTTCGAGGCCAAATTGCATGGTCTAAATGCTCAAGGGGCTGGTAGACTCTGCCGTCGGCTCGATTCTGGATTAATTATGGCAAATCTTACCCACATCAATGATCAGGGTGCCGCTCACATGGTAGATGTGGGGGACAAGCGCGAGACCCAGCGGGTGGCCGTTGCCAGCGGCCGCGTGCTGATGTCTGCCGAGACGTTGGGCCTGTTGCGCGACAACAGTTTTGCCAAGGGAGATGTACTCGCAGTTGCGCGCATCGCCGGTATCCAGGCAGCGAAGAAATGTGCCGATCTGATTCCGCTGTGCCATCCATTGATGTTGAACGCTGTCGAGGTCAGCTTTGAACTCGACGAAGCCGCAGGCGCAGTGAATATCGAAGGGCGCTGCAAGGTGTCCGGTAAAACCGGGGTGGAAATGGAAGCCCTGACGGCAGTCTCAGTCGCGGCATTGACGATATACGACATGTGTAAAGCCGTCGACAAGGCCATGATCATCGATAGCGTTTGCCTCCAGGAGAAGCAGGGCGGTAAATCCGGCGACTGGATCCGACAGCATGATTAAAGTGCTTTTCTTTGGTCGCGTGCGTGAATCCCTCGATTGTGCAGAGCAAGCGGTGCCGTTTACGTCGGGTCTCGATCTGGATGCGTTGCAGCAGGCGCTGATTGAGGAAGGTGGCCCCAGCTGGGGCGACGTGCTGACGGAAGAAAACATGATTCGCGCGATTAATCACGAGGTTGTCGATGGCAATCCCGAGCTGGCCGAAGGCGATGAAGTAGCCTTCTTTCCACCGGTAACCGGGGGTAATGGCGTGCCTCACTTGAGTGTGTCAGTCCAAACTGACGACTTTGATGTCCGCCAGCTGCAGCGTGACTTGTTGGCCGGCGCCAATGCGGAGGGTGCTGTCGCGACATTTACCGGCTATGTGCGCGCAGAGAATGTTGCCAGGGATGTGTACTCCATGGAGCTCGAACACTATCCAGGTATGACAGAAAAAAGCATTCGCGACATTCTCGAGCAGTCCTGTAAGCGCTGGCCAGTGATGTCGGCGAGTGTGGTACACCGGGTGGGCAAACTGATGCCTGGGGAGCAAATAGTGTGGGTGGGTATTAGTTCGGCACACCGTGAAGCCTCGTTTGCGGCCTGCGAATTTGCCATGGATTATTTGAAGACCAGAGCCCCGTTCTGGAAACGGGAGCTGGGTCCCGATGGGGCGACCTGGGTTGAGGCACGTGCGTCCGATAGTGCCCGGGCAGGGCGCTGGTAACCGAAACAGGGGATGCGGTTGGGCGGCGACTGCGTTCCAATAGTGACTTTGATTACACAATACCGATATTAAGGAGCAGGGGATGAGCCTGGACGGACGAGAACTGAGAAATGCACTGGGGCGCTTTGCAACCGGAGTGACCGTGGTGACGGCACTGGATGCACAGGGCAGGGCGGTAGGCATGACCGCCAATTCGTTTTCGTCAGTATCGCTGGATCCGGCACTGGTACTTTGGAGCCTGCAGAACAACTCCGACATGTATGACACCTTCGCCAATCCGGGTAGCTTTGCGATCAATGTCCTGGCGCTGGACCAGGAAGGGCTGTCTAATCAATACGCCAAAAAAGGCGACCACCTGATGGATGAGGCGCACTATTGTATGGGCCGTAACGGGGCACCGATTCTGCGTGGCGCGCTAGTCAGCTTTGAATGCACACTCCACCAGACGCACGAAGGCGGCGATCACCTGATCATTGTCGGTAAGGTCGAAGACGTCGTAAGCCGGCCAACCGGAGAGCCACTGTTGTTCCACGCCGGGCGCTACGCGGAAATTCGCTGATACCTCGCCCCCACTGCGGATAAGCTCTATACTCCTCGGCGTTTATCGAAGCTAATGGCCCAGGGACGGTCAATATTATGAATTTCTGTACCAGTTGTGGCAGCAAGGTAGCGCTGAAGATCCCCGAAGGGGACGACCGCGAGCGCTTTGTCTGTGTCAACTGTGAAACAATCCATTATGTTAATCCGCGCGTAATCGTAGGCTGTGTGCCGGTCTATCAGGACAAGGTGCTGCTCTGCAAACGCGCCATTGAACCGCGCTATGGCTACTGGACGCTGCCAGCAGGCTTCATGGAAAACGGTGAGACTACCCCCGAGGGCGCCGCCAGGGAAACCTGGGAAGAGGCCCGGGCACGTGTCAGTGGGCTTGAGCTCTACCGCGTTTTTGATGTGCCCTACATCAGTCAGGTCTATATGTTTTACCGCTGTGAGATCGATGACGGCGCGTTTGGCGTGGGTCCGGAGAGCCTGGAGTCGGCACTGTATAGCGAGGCTGAAATTCCCTGGGATGAAATCGCTTTTCCCGCGGTGAAGGAAACCCTTCGAGAGTATTTTCAAGATGTGGCCGAGGGCCGCTTTCCGGTGCGCGTGTCGGCTATCGAATACAAGCGCCGTAACAAGGAGTAATTCATGGCATTTCCTAAAATCGGCAACATGGCGCCGGCGTTCACCCTGTTGGACCAGGACGGCAACAAGGTCAGTCTTAAGCAATTTCGCGATGAAAAGAACGTCGTGTTGTATTTCTACCCCAAGGCCATGACCCCGGGCTGTACAGTCCAGGCCTGTGGTATTCGCGACAGCAAGAAGGCGCTGGCAAAGCTCGATACGGTGGTACTGGGCGTGAGTCCTGATCCTGTGGCCCGATTGGGGCGTTTTATCGATAAGCAGGATCTCAATTTCACACTGCTGTCGGATGAAGATCATGCCATTACCGAAAAATACGGCGCCTGGGGGCTCAAGAAATTCATGGGTCGCGAGTTCATGGGTGTACTGCGCACCACATTTATTATTGGCAAGGACGGCAGGCTGAAGCACGTTATGGACAAGGTGAAGACCAAAACCCATCACGATGACGTCATGGCGCTTATCCAGGAACTCGGTCTCTGAGTTACGACCCGTGCTGAGTTACCCGTTTGAGGCCGCGCCCGAGCATGGCGAGCTGTGCGAAGTCGCCCCCGGTGTTTATTGGCTGCGCATGCCGCTGCCACTGGCTCTGGATCACATCAATCTCTACCTGTTGGAAGACGAGGACGGGTGGTGGATTATTGATTCCGGCATAGCCCTGGGGCCCACCGAAGAAATCTGGGAGCAGATTTTTGCCAACCAGCTGGGCGACAAGCCGGTTAAGGCGGTGGTTGCCACGCACTGGCATCCCGATCATACCGGCATGGCGGGTTGGCTGTGCGATCGCTGGCAGGTGCCTTTCTACTGTACCCAGGGCGAATATCTCACTGGCCTCGTGTATACCCGAGCCACCTCGGAGCACTTCGGCTGGACGAATGAACAGCATCAGATTCGGGCCGGAAGAGGGCAAGTTGGCGCCGATGCCGCGCGCAAGAGCATGGGCGGTGCCGGGCACATTACCCGTTCCCTGCCCACCTCATATCGTCGTCTGGAAGAGGGCACACGGCTGACGATTAACGGTCAGCGCTGGCGCGTCGTGGTTGGTAGTGGCCACTCCCCGGAACACGCCTGCCTGTATGGCGAATCCCTCAATGTCCTTATCTCGGGTGACCAAGTTATCCCGCGTATCACCTCCAATATCAGTGTTTCCGGTATTGAGCCCGAGGGGAATCCGCTGCGCGAATGGCTGCAGTCCCACGAGCGGTTCCTCCAGGTGTTGCCGGATGATGTCCTTGTGCTGCCCGCACACAATTTGCCGTTCTATGGTTTGCATCATCGCCTGCGCTACCTGATCGAGCACCATGAAGACCACTTGCTCGCGCTGGAAGAAGCCTGCTCCGACATCGCGCAGACGGCTGTCGAATTGCTGCCAGTGCTGTTCAAGCGGGAGTTAAGTGACAGCCAGATCGGGCTCGCCCTCGGAGAGTGTATTGCGCATCTCAATTATCTCTATCACCGCGGTCAGCTGGAGCGCAGTGTCGATGATGAAGGTCGTTATCGCTATCTGGCGGTGGATGACACACTGCCGATGCGCCTGCGCAAACGCCAGCACCAGGCGGATACCGAGCTTCCTGTTCAGGTTTAACCATTAAAACAGATATTTAGGCGCGATATTTAAAGTGATATCGCGGTTCTACTGTGCCCGACGAGAAGACTTTGCCCATTGCAAACGGCCGCTCTGGACACCTCTACCCATTGATCTTTGATTTAGACTAATTACTATTAGCCTGTAGCTCACAGCGGATAACTAAAAAGGAGTACTGTCGTGACCGGTTGCCCTCATATTAACCTCACAAACCCCGAGACATTTCAGGGAGGCCTGCCTCGCGAGGTCTTTCGCTACCTACGCAGCGACGAGCCTGTGTACTGGCACGAAGGTGAAGACGGTGCCAGCGGTTACTGGGTGGTCAGCCGCCAGCAGGAGCTCGATTACGTTTCCAAGAACCCCATGTTGTTTTCCTCTGCAGAGCGATCCTGCCTGCTCAATGAAATGGAAGGTGACGAACTCGCCATGGTGCGCACCCAGCTCATCAATATGGACCCGCCCCAGCATCTCAAGTACCGCCGGATTGTGCGCAAAGCGTTCACTCCCAAAATGGTCGATAGCTATGAGGCTCGTTTCCGTGAGATTGCTCGGGAGCTGGTTGAAGCGGCCATTGCGGACGGGAAGTGTGAATTTGTGCAGGACGTCGCGGTGGATCTGCCCCTGGTGGCAATCTGTGAACTCATGGGTGTGCCTCTCGAGAAGCGCCAGCGCCTGTTCGAACTGACCAATATCATGCTCGGCATGGACGACCCGGATCTTTCGACCTCCAAGGAAGACGGCGTTAATGCCGCCGCCGAGATGTTCATGATGGCTATGGAGATCGCCGCCGATCACAAGGCTAATCCACAAAACGACATCGTCAATGTACTGTTAAGTGGCACCGTGGAAGATGAACCTCTCAGCGAGGAAGACTTCTGCAACTTTTTCCTGATGCTGATTGTGGCGGGGAATGAAACCACCCGGACAGTTACCAGCCACGGTATGCGTTTGTTGATGGAACACCCGGCACAATACCAGGCACTGGTTGACGATCCCTCGCTCATCGATGACGCCATCGAGGAGTTCTTGCGCTACAACCCGGCGGTCATTGCCTTCAATCGTACGGCCATGGAAGACCTGGAGCTGGCGGGCGCGCAGATCAAGAAGGGCGACCGGGTGCACTTGTACTATGGATCGGCTTGTTCCGACGAGGCAGTGTTCAACGACCCGGATACCTTTGATATCACTCGTAACCAGCGTGAAGACGTGCGCAACGAGCACCGTGCGTTTGGGATTGGCCAGCATTTTTGCCTGGGATCACACCTTGCACGGCTTGAATTGCGGGTGATTTTCGAGGAAATTACCCGTCGTATTCGCAATCCTCAGATGGATGGCGAGATTCAGTGGCTGCGCTCCAACTTTATCAGTGGCATTAAATCCATGCCCATCAAGTTCGAGGTGGCAAACGGCTAACACCAGCGGAGGCCCTGGCCGTATGAGTGACGATTGTATTTTCTGCAAGATTCTCAGCGGCGAGGCGCCCTGTTACCCGGTGCATGAAACCCGGTACACGAAAACCTTTCTGGATATCTTTCCCGCTGATCCCGGGCACTGTCTGATCGTGACCAAGGAACACTTCACTGACATCTTTGAAGCGACGCCGGAGGCTGTGGGGATGGTGGGGCATGTATCCACACTCATCGCCCACACGCTGCGCGAGGAGCTGGGCTGCGATGGTGTGGGCATTTACCAGCTCAACGGAGATTCTGCCGGGCAGAGTGTGTTCCACTACCATATGCATGTCATCCCCCGCTGGAAAAGTACAGAGCTGAACATTCACTCGCGCGTACCCGGCGATCCCGCTGAATTGGAGGCGCTGGCACAGCGCCTGCATGAGCGGGCCTATTCCATGCGAATCGACGACTGAACAAAGGACAAATAATGCTCTCCCAGCAAGAAATTTCTGATCGCTTTGAGATCCAGGACCTTCTCTATCACTACGCGGATCTTATCGATAAACAACAGATTGATGAGCTGCGAAACAGTGTTTTCACGGCAGATGCGCAGATCGACTATTCCGCAGTCGGTGGCAGCGTGGGCGACCTGGACATCACGCTTGAGTTTCTCAAGGCATCGCTGACCCGCGAGCTGTTCCCCAATTCGCAGCACCTCAATGCCAATCTCCAGATTCGTGTGGACGGCGACACCGGTCAAGGCCGTGTTATGTGCTTTAACCCTATGGAAATGCGGCTTTCTGAGAGCGAGACGCAAACCTACTTTATCGGTGTCTGGTACGTCGATGAGTATCGGCGCACCGAGGCGGGGTGGCGCATTTGCAGCCGGCGCGAGGAGAAAAGCTGGGTATTTAACGCCCCGGACTTTATGAACCTCTAGTCCTGTTCGGCGGTCCAGGATTCGGGCAGGTATTCCAGCTCCAGTTTGTCCACCACGTGGCGTAGCTGAGTTTCCAGCGCGGTGAGTTCCTCGGCGCCGACACGCTCGCGGTAGTGGGCGTACACCTCATCCACAATTTTCATGCTGTCGACCGCCAGTTGGATGCCCTTATCGGTGAGGCGAATCTCTTTGGCACGCTTGTCGGCGCTGTCGATGTCGCGGGCGATAAAATCCAGTCTCTCCAGCTCCTTGAGCATTTTTCCCATGGCTTGCTGCGTCACCTGTGCTCGCTCAGCGAGATCCGACACACGCACTGAGCCCATACCGAGGTTGGCGAACACCTGGACGTGCGCGGGGCGGATTTCCGGGTATCCCTGCTCGTTGAGTTGTCGCCATATGCGTCGCTCAAAGTCCTTGCTGAATTCGCGCAACAACCGCGCCAGATTGTTGGAGAGGCGATAGGCGATATCCTTGTTGGCCTCAGCCGTGGACTTGCTCACAGTGAACTCCTGAGTGGGGCGTCCGGCCCCTGTACTTATAATTGACCGGATATTCTAGCGCAAGCTGACCATTTGGATAGGCTTGCAGGTCTAACAAAGTACGCAATTCGCCACAAAATTGGATACTCGTCAGATGGCGCGTTACACTTCGGCGCCTTACCTGAGGGAGTCGAATTTTGGCCAAGATTATTACTGTAAATACCAACGGGATTCGCGCTGCTGCGCGCAAGGGTTTTTTCGACTGGCTGCCCAAGCAGGATGCGGATGTGGTCTGTATTCAGGAGACCAAGGCCCAGGTGGATCAGCTGGAAGATCCGGTGTTTCATCCGCAGGGCTATCATTGCTATTACAACGATGCGATTAAAAAAGGCTATAGCGGCACTGCTATTTATAGCCGCGTGAAGCCGCGTAAGGTCATATCAAGCCTCGGTTGGGACCCGGCTGACTCCGAAGGGCGCTATCTGCAAGCTGACTACGACGGCCTCAGTGTTATTTCCCTGTACATGCCCTCCGGTTCCAGCAGTGAGGCGGTGCAGGCCAAGAAGGATCGTTTCCTGGAGCTATTCCTCGACCATCTCAAAGTGCTGCGTCGCAAGCGCCGCGAGTTTGTGATCTGCGCCGACTGGAATATCTGCCACCGCGAAATCGACCTCAGAAACTGGAAGAGTAACCAGAAGAATTCCGGCTTTCTGCCCCACGAACGCGCCTGGCTGGATACACTCTATGACGAGGTGGGCTATATCGATTCGTTCCGGCTGATCAACCAGGATTCCGACCAGTACACCTGGTGGTCGAACCGTGGCCAGGCCTGGGCGAATAATGTGGGTTGGCGCCTGGACTACCAGGTCATTACCCCGAAGCTGGGTGATAAAGTGCTTTCCGCGGATATTTACAAGGACGAGCGTTTTTCAGACCACGCGCCGCAAATCATGGAGTATGACTTCGACATTAAAGGCTGAACGCACTTCATTGCGGGGGATGCGGAAACCGGTTACATTAGCGCGGCCTCACGCTCCCGCAGGGAGCACCATGAAAACAGGAATTTTTTGCATGAGTTTGTTTATTGCCAGCGCCCACGCCCAGACGGCGGGCGGTCAGCCTCCCGCCGGTGGCGAGTTGTTCCAGATCGGCTTTCTTGTACTGCTGTTCGTTCTCTTCTACTTCATTGCTATCCGGCCCCAGCGCAAGCGCCAGAAAGAGCACGCGGAAATGGTCGGTGCGCTCTCTAAGGGCGATGAGGTCGTTACCAGCTCGGGCATTCTCGGCAAGGTGACCTCGCTGGATGACAACTACATGGTGCTGAATGTGGCCAATAATGTGGAAATGAAGTTCCAGCGTATCCATGTGCACGCCGTGCTGCCCAAGGGCACGCTGAAGTCCATCAGCTGATACTCTCCGGGCCAGGCCATTGCTGAACTATCCGCGCAAAAATGACCTGGCCCAGATTCCTACGCCGCTTGTTCCCATGCACCGCGCCAGTGAGCGCTGGGGCAGTGGCCATCGTTTGTGGGTTAAACGCGACGACCTTACCGGCAGTACCCTAAGCGGCAATAAGGTTCGCAAGCTCGAATACATCACCGCCTATGCTCAGGATCACGGCTACGACACGCTAATCACCTGTGGTGGTATCCAGAGTAATCACTGCCGGGCCACGGCATTTGCCGGTGCGCAGCTTGGTATGCAGGTTCATCTCATTCTGCGTGGTACCGATGAGGGTCCTCGTCAGGGCAATTTATTGCTCGATTACCTGGCGGGCGCCGCGGTCAGCTGTTATCCCGTGCGCGAATATGTCACCGGGCTCGAGTCCCTGTTTGAGCATTGGCAACAGCACTACGCATCCCAAGGGCGCAAGGCGCTGGCGATTCCTACTGGCGGCAGTGACGGTATTGGTCTTTGGGGCTATATTGCCGCCTGCGAGGAATTGCGGTCAGACTTTGCCGCTGCCGAGATTGGGCAGGCGCATATTGTGAGCGCGACAGGTTCTGGCGGCACCCAGGCAGGCCTCACCCTGGGTGCGGCATTACACCAGCTGGATGCCCAGATCTGGGGTGTCAATGTCTGTGATGACGAGCAGTATTTTCTCGATAAAGTCGACCAGGATATCGCGCATTGGTATGCGCTCTATCCCGATGCCCCGCGCGTGGACTACACCACACTTGTGCTCGATGGCCATGTCGGAGAGGGCTATGGTCGGGCTAGCGAGGCAGTATTTGATACCATTGCCGAACTCGCGGCCCTGGAGGGTCTGGCCCTGGACCCGGTCTATACTGGCAAGGCTTTCCACGGCATGGTGCAGGAAATACAGGCGGGCCGCTTCGCCGGCTGTCAAGATATCGTATTCATGCATACAGGCGGAATTTTTGGTCTGTTCCCCCAAGGGGAAGGGTTCCGCTGGTAAACTTTCGTCTTTTGAATAAAAGGATTTTGCACACATGGTAGACCTGATTAATACCGTTAATGGGTGGGCATGGGGGCCTGTGACTCTGGTGCTGCTGCTGGGTACGGGCCTGTACCTCAGCGCTGGCCTGAAGTTTGCCACGATTCGCAAAATCCCCTCTGGCGTGCGCCTGTTACTGTCCGGTCGCAAGGGCGACGGCAAGGGCGATATTTCACCGTTCAGTGCTTTGATGACGTCGCTGTCAGCCACGATAGGCACCGGCAACATTGCCGGCGTGGCCACGGCCGTCGCCCTCGGCGGGCCGGGGCGCTGTTCTGGATGTGGATTACCGCGCTGGTGGGCATGGCGACCAAATTTGCCGAGGCGGTGTGCGCCGTGCATTTCCGCGAGCAGGATGACAAAGGCAATTTCAGTGGCGGCCCGATGTACTACATCAAGAACGGCCTGCACAAACGCTGGCACTGGCTGGCCTACGCATTTGCCCTGTTTGGCTCCCTGGCGGGCTTTGGTATTGCCAACACCGTGCAGTCGAACTCTGTCTCCCAGGTATTACACGATGCTTTTAGCGTGCCGCCACTGGCCACCGGTCTGGTACTTATGGTGCTGGTCGGGCCGTCGTGCTTGGCGGGATCAAACGGATATCCAGTGTGGCGAGCCTGTTAGTGCCCATGATGGCACTTGCCTACATCATGCTTAGCCTCGTGGTGATACTGCTCAACATCACGGCGGTGCCTGCTGCTATCGCCACTATCGTTGATAGCGCGCTGACTGGCTCAGCGGCCGCGGGCGGTTTCGCAGGCGCAACCGTCTGGGCAGCGCTGCGCTTTGGTGTGGCGCGGGGGATCTTCTCCAACGAGGCTGGCCTGGGTAGCGCGCCGATTGCTCATGCAGCGGCCAAGACAGATCAGCCAGTGGAGCAGGGCATGATTGCCATGCTGGGAACCTTTATCGATACCCTGATTGTGTGCACCATGACCGGTCTGGTCATCGTCATCATGGACGTGCTGCCCACGGGCATCTCCGGTGCCAGCCTCACGTCGTTGGCCTTTGGCAATGCCTTCCCGGGTGGCGAGTACATCGTCACACTGGGCCTGTGCCTGTTTGCATTTACGACCATGATTGGCTGGTCGTTCTACGGCGAGCGCTGTGTGGTGTTCCTGGTGGGTACCCGCGGTATTGTGCCGTTTCGGATCTTGTGGGTTGTCGCCATCCCGCTAGGCACCGTGGTGCAGCTGGACCTGGTGTGGTTGATAGCCGATACACTCAACGCCTTTATGGCGATTCCCAACCTGGTCGCCTTGCTGCTGCTCGGGCCGCTGGTGTTCAAGCTGACCCGCGACTATTTCAATAAGCGCGCCTGATGCCTGTCGTGCAGTCGGCTCACCGGGGCTGGCTGCGCTACGCTAGTCAGACAGCCCCGGTGAGCCCAGTCTAGAGGGACGTTGAGTGAGCCAGATTGTTGCCAGTGTAGAGGAGTGTGTTGATCAGGCGATTGCCCGGGTCGGCAAGCACATTGTGCTGGGTGCGCCGCTGGGCCTGGGCAAGCCGGTGCAACTGATCAATGCATTCTACCAGCGGGCAGTGGACGACCCCTCACTGTCGCTCAGTATCTACACCGCGCTGTGCCTGGAGGTGCCGACGCCCACAAGCCATATCGAGGAGGGGCTGGCGGGTCCTATTGTTGCGCGCCTGTTCGGCGACTACGAAGAGCTGTCTTTTATGCAGCCGCTGCGCCGCGGCGAGCTGCCCCCGAATGTTTCTATTTCCGAGCTGTATTTCAAAGCGGGCGCCATGAAGAATGTGCCTGAGGCACAGCAGAACTATATTTCGAGCAACTACACGCATATTGCCCGGGATATGCTCGGCGCTGGCGTCAACGTTATGGCCCAGATGGTGGCCGCGCGCGATATCGATGGTGAGTTGCAACTCAGCCTGTCCAGTAATCCCGACATTACCCTGGAGGTGTTTGACCGCATTGAGGCAGAGTCACTTGATGTGTTCTGTGCCGCACAGATTCACGCTGATATGCCGTTCATGGAGCACGACGCGGAGGTCAGTGCAGACCGATTCGACAGCATTGTCCGCAATGGCAGGTATGACCGGTGCCTGTTCGCCGCGCCCAATGCCGCGGTACCGCTGCAGGATTATGCCGCCGCAATCCATGCCAGTTCTCTGGTGTGCGACGGCGGCACACTGCAAATTGGGATTGGTGCGCTGGGTGATGCACTCGCTCATGCCTGTATTCTTCGCGATCAGAACAACAGCGCCTATCGTGCTCTGCTGGCGGATGTGACCCGGTTGCCGCACAGTCCGGCAGGCGATCCTGCGCCTTTTCAGCAGGGCTTGTACGTCTCTACCGAGATGTTCGTCAACGGCATGATGGCGCTGATTGATGCCGGCATCGTCAAGCGCCGGGTCTATGATCACCTTGAGTTACAGCAAGGTCTCAACAGTGGCGACATGAGCGAGCAGGTGGACGCCGCGATGTATACCTATTTGCGCCGGCGCGAGATTATGCCGCGCAATCTTGAGACTGCGTCCATTAGTGAATTCAAGTATTGGGGGATCTTGCCCGCAGAGCTTGAGATAGATGAGGATGGGCTGAAGCTGGCGGGCGTCACCCTGGCAAATGACCTGGATGAGCCGCAGACCCGCGCCGCCTTGCTTACCCGGGTCGAAGGTGGCCAACTGCGTCATGGCCGCGTGCTCCACGGTGGTTTTTTCCTGGGGCCACGCAGCTTTTACCAGCGCCTTAGGGAGATGCCTTCGGACCTGCATGCACAGATTTGCATGACCGGCGTGCGGCGCACCAACCAACTCCTGCTGGATTACCCGTTGTACTGCGCCCAACGCACCCAGGCACGTTTTATTAACACCGGCATGATTGCGTCACTCAATGGCGCCGTCGCTTCGGATGCCCTCGAGGACGGCACGCAAATCAGCGGTGTTGGCGGGCAGTACAACTTTGTGGCCATGGCGCATGATTTGCCCGGTGCTCGCTCCGTGCTGTGTGTGCGCAGCACCCGCGGCCAGGGCAAAAAGCTCAAGTCCAATATTGTGGGCGCTTATGGCTACACCACCATACCCAAGCATTTGCGCGACATTATCGTCACCGAATACGGCATTGCTGATCTGCGCGGCAAGAGCGACGCCGAGGTGGCAAAGCAGATGCTCAACGTCGCCGACTCGCGTTTTCAGCCGGAGCTGCTTGAAGCGGCCAAACGCCAGGGCAAACTGCCGGCCGACTACGAGATTCCCGCTCACGCGCGCGACAACACGCCTGAGCACCTGACGGAGCGACTGAAGCCTTACCTGGAGGCCGGTCTGCTGCCGGATTACCCCTTTGGTACAGAGTTGACGGAGCAGGAAATTGCTCTCGGTGCCAGCCTGCGCAAAATCAAAGCGCTCAGTGAAGAACCGACGCAATTCATTTCCTCGGCCTTCAAGGCCTTGCTCCACCACGCTGATGAAGAAGCCGCCAGGCCGCTATTGGAACGGGTCCATCTCGATCATCCAGAAACGCCGCGGGAATTCATTGTGCAGCAATTACTGATGATGGAGCTGGAGGAGCGGGGGCTGTTAAAAGTCAGCTGAGCCTGTATTCTGTCACCATGCCATCTACGCTTGAAGACAAGCTCGTTATCGCGATATCTTCCCGGGCCCTGTTTAACCTCGACGACAGTCATCGGGTTTATCAGGAGGAGGGATTAGAAGCATACTCTGCCTATCAGGTCGAGCGTGAGGAGCAACCCCTCGAGCCGGGTGAGGCGTTTCCGCTGGTGCACAAGCTGCTGCGACTCAACGAGCAGTTGGGCGGCGACCAACAGGTGGAAGTGGTGTTGTTGTCACGCAACAGCGCCGACACCGGTTTGCGGGTATTTAACTCCATTAAACACTACGACCTGGCGATCTCGCGGGCGGCGTTTTGCGGCGGCGAAAGTCCCTGGCGGTATATCAACGCCTTTGGCTGTCAGCTGTTTCTGTCCAGCGAAGCCGAGGATGTGCGCTACGCGCTCGATTGCGGCGTAGCTGCCGCAACGCTGGTGTCGAATAAGGGCGGTGCAGGCAAGGCCGGGGAGCAACTGCGTTTTGCGTTTGATGGCGATGCGGTGATTTTCTCGGATGAAGCCGAACAGGTCTACAAGAGCGAGGGCCTGGATGCTTTCACTGCTAGCGAGGTCGCCGCTGCCAAGCGACCACTGGCCGGCGGACCATTCAAGCCGTTTCTTGCGGCGCTGCATCGATTGCAGCAGGCTTTCCCTGCCACAGAAGCACCTATTCGCACGGCCCTTGTCACCGCGCGCTCAGCGCCCGCTCATGAGCGCGTCATTCGTACGCTGCGCGCCTGGGATATCCGTATTGATGAGTCGATCTTTCTCGGCGGCCTGAATAAGACCGATTTCCTGAGAGCCTACCAGGCGGACGTTTTCTTTGACGATCAGCAGTCTCATTGTGAATCCGCCAGCCCGCATATCGCCACCGGCCATGTGCCCCATGGGGTCGCAAATCCACCCACCTGAGTGGGATTAATCGCCCGTTCAGGGTTATTCCTTTTTAATTTGGCATAACCTCGGGTTAATGGCTATTCTTCATAAGAGTTGGGGCCCATTTGGCGCCTGAAATAGCCTGGAGCCACCGGAGGCAGGGATGAAGCTGCAGCAATTGCGCTATATCTGGGAAGTCGCCCATCACGATCTCAATGTGTCGGCCACTGCCCAGAGTTTGTATACATCGCAGCCCGGTATCAGCAAGCAAATTCGCCTGTTAGAGGACGAATTGGGCGTTGAGGTCTTCGCCCGCAGCGGTAAACATCTCACCCATGTGACCCCGGCCGGTGAGGCTATTCTCGAGGCCGCCGGCGAGGTGCTGCGCAAGGTTGAGAGCATCAAGCAGGTTGCCCAGGAGTATTCCAACGAGCGCAAAGGCAGCCTCTCGATCGCCACGACCCACACCCAAGCCCGATATGCCTTGCCCGCGACGATTAAAGCCTTCATTGAACGCTATCCTGAAGTGTCCCTGCATATGCATCAGGGTACACCTGTCCAGATCTCCGAAATGGCCGCTGACGGTTCAGTGGACTTTGCCATTGCCACCGAGGCCCTGGAGCTGTATTCAGACCTGATCATGATGCCGTGCTATCGCTGGAATCGCTGTATTCTGGTGCCTCGCGATCACGCTTTGACCCAGGTGTCTGAGCTGACACTTGAGGATGTGGCCGAGCATCCGATAGTCACTTACGTGTTTGGTTTTACCGGGCGTTCCAAACTCGACGAGGCCTTTGTCGAACGCGGCCTGGTGCCGCGGGTGGTCTTTACTGCTGCCGATGCCGACGTCATTAAAACCTATGTGCGGCTCGGGCTGGGTATTGGCATTGTCGCGGGAATGGCCCACGACGAGGAGGTGGACCCGGACCTGGTGGCTCTGGATGCCAGCCATCTGTTCGCCAGTAGTGTCACCCGCATCGGCTGTCGCAAGGGGACGTTCCTGCGTGGCTATATGTATGAGTTCATAGAGGATTTCGCCCCCCACCTGACGCGCGATGTGGTCACCGAGGCCTTCTCCTGCAATACCAAGGCGGAACTCGAGGAATTGTTTTCGCACCTGGAGCTGCCGGTCTACTGATTTTTACTCCTGGGGCTTGTCTCGCCAGGGCCAGGTGGTTAGATTGTTGCGCTCTCGCTCAGCCACCTAAGGAGTAGAACATTGGAACTGGCCTGCCTGGACCTGGAAGGGGTCCTTGTCCCTGAAATCTGGATTGCGTTTGCCGAGAAAACCGGCATCGAAGAATTGCGCGCAACCACCCGCGATATCCCCGATTACAACGTGCTCATGAAGCAGCGTCTCGATATTCTCGATCAGCACGGACTGAAGATCGATGATATCCAGGAGGTGATTGCCACCCTCGAGCCACTGCCCGGTGCAATCGATTTCGTCAACTGGCTGCGGGAGCGCTTCCAGCTGATTATCCTCTCAGATACCTTTTACGAATTTTCCGAGCCGCTGATGCGTCAGTTGGGGTGGCCCACGTTATTCTGTCACCGTTTGGTAACAGACGATGAGGGCAGGGTGGTCGACTACAAGCTGCGCCAGGAAGATCCCAAGCGCGCTTCGGTGAAGGCGCTGCACACCCTGAACTATCGGGTGATTGCCGCCGGCGATTCTTATAACGACACCACGATGCTGGGAGAGGCGGATGTGGGCATTCTTATTCACGCACCGCAGAACGTGAAGGATGAATTCCCCCAATTCCGTTCGGTGGATTCTCTGGCCGATCTCAAAGTGGCCTTCCTCGAGGCGTCCAATCGAGAGCTGAGTCTCTAGTAGCGAGGCAGGCCCTCGCGTCGAGCGCCCGGGCCTGCAACGTAAGCCTCACAGTGCTTCCAGTGCTGTGAGGAATTTCCCCACCTTGTCGAAGGTTTCCTGGTATTCCTGCTGCCACTGCGAGTCAGCGACAATGCCGCCACCACCCCAGCAGCGTATCTGATTGTCACTGCACAGCAGGCTGCGAATGGCGATATTGCTGTCCATGCGTCCATCGGCGCTGATATACATCAGAGAACCGCAGTAGGCTTCCCGCGGATCCGGTTCCAGTTCGGTAATGATCTCCATGGCGCGGCGTTTCGGTGCGCCGGTGATCGAGCCTCCGGGAAAAGAGTCGCGCAGTAACTGGTAGGCCGTACGCTCCGGGCTCAGCTCCCCACTAATGGTACTGACCAGGTGGTGTACGGTGGGAAAACTCTGCACCTCAAACAGCGCGTCCACGTGAATGCTGCCCGGCACACAGCTGCGCCCCAGGTCGTTGCGCAACAAGTCCACAATCATCAGGTTTTCCGCACGGTCTTTTTCGGCGCGGCGCAGTTCCGCGGCAGCGAGGTGATCAGCCGCCGGGTCGTGGTGCCGTGGGCGCGTGCCTTTAATGGGTGAGGTCTGTACATGGTGTCCCTGTAACGACAGAAACCGTTCTGGAGACAGGCATAGCAGTGCGTCATCATCGCCCAGGGTCAGGAAGCCGGAGAACGGCGCTGCGGCGACCTGGCGCAATTGTCGGTAAGCCTGCCAGGGGTCGCCCTCATAGGTGCTTTGGAAGCGCTGGGCGAGATTGACCTGGTAGCAGTCTCCGGCCTGAATATAGGCCTGGATGCGATGAAATGCCTCGCGATATTCCGTCTCGGAGAGGTTGGATTTGAATGGCGCCTTTAGTCTGAAGGCGCTGCCGGGCGTATCACTGCGCCGGCGTAGTCGGCTCAGGATATCGCGCTGGGTGGCGGCGGACACAGTGGGCTGGGTAACTACCACTGCACGCTGCAGCAAATGATCCTGAACAACCGCCCAGTCATAGGCGGCCAACCCTGTACTTGAGTAGTCGCCCGTGGAACCCTCGACCTGGTTGAGGGGATTACCCAGGTCATAGGCCAGGTAGCCCAGTATCCCGCCACAGAAGGGGAGGTCCTGGGCCACGCCCTGGCTGGCGCCGTAACGATCGCGGTGAAAGTCAGCCAGTTCATCGAAATAGTTGCGCCAGGTGGCGCTATTGGTACCTGTTGGCGGAAGCGGAGCGGCGCAAACTGGGTTTGCCGCCAGAATGTCGTACCGGCCGCTCTGGGCGTAGGGATAGCTCGAATCGAGCAGCGCGGCACCGGGCAGATCGCGCAGACACTCAAACAGCTCACAGCTGTCGGGAGAGTAGCTAATTTCTTCGATCGAGACGGTTTTGTTCATGTGCGGGCGTGCGGCCTTATTTCGCTGGGCTGCGAAGTGACAAATGTTGACACCGATAACACCGCAAGGCAAATGTCTTGGAAAGTCTATTCGGTTGTTCGGTATTGTAAACTAATGTCCTAAACCGTGCTTCAGGTCGGTTTATTTGCTGTGAAAACATAGTCTTACGCGTGTCGCTTAATTGACTTTGACCAACCCGGCACTTAATGTAACACGCCGAAATTCTGGTGAGTACGCTGTTTGGACGCTGCTCGCCTGTCACGTCTTGCACACGAAATCTCTGAGAAGATTCCGCAAGCTCTCCCAGGCCCGCGGGCCTATTATTGGATCAAGGATTATGACAAAGAACAGCAGCAATGATCTGATTGCATCTCTGGACAACCCGTTCTCGATGAATGAAGAGCAGGAGTTCAAGGTGCCGGGCCAGGTCGCCGCAGAGCCCGGTCTTTATGAAGAAGCCCTGAAAGCGGGTTGGGAACTGCAGCAGCGCCCTTATCGCGCCGCGGGCGTCAAAAATACCCAGCGCCAGCACCAGAAGAAACGGATGACCATCTGGGAGCGCATCGACTGCCTGGCCGATGACGAGCCCACGGTATTTTTTCAGAACTGGGGCCCCAACCTGGATGGTGCTTCACTGGTCACTGCCATTATCAAGGTCAACGGCCGCGATGTGGCGATTTACGGCCACGACTTCACCGTGCGTGCCGGCTCAATGGATGCTACCAACGGTAAGAAACTAGCGCGCCTATTTGAGCTTGCTGCCAAGCGCAAGATCCCTCTCGTAGGCCTTAACGATTCCGCGGGCGCCTATATTCCCGCCGGTGTGGGCGGCCTCGACGGCTATGCCGATGCCTTTACCGCTCTGCGCAAGATCTCCGGTGTCGTGCCCAGCATTATGTGTATGTTTGGTTTCAATGCGGGCGGTGGCTCTTACCTGCCTCGTCAGGGCTCTTTCCTGATCCAGCCCAATGAGACCTTCTTTGGCCTGACCGGCCCCGGCGTGGTCAAGTCGGTGCTGGGCGAAGATGTGACCCCCGACGAGCTGGGCGGCCCCGGCGTGCACAGCCAGAGCGGTGTGACTGACTTCGTGGTACCCGATGAAGTGGCAGCGCTGCGCAAGGTGCGCGAGCTGCTGAACTACCTGCCGGCGCATAACGGTGAGCTTGCCCCTCACCAGCCCTCGTCTGACCCGGTAAACCGCAAAACCTGGGACATCGACATTCTGCTGAAGAAAGCCTTTAACTCACCGACCGGTTTTAACACCCCGGTTGATATCAGCATTCTGATCCAGCAGTTGTGCGACCACGGCGACTTCCTGGAGATCCAGCCCGAGCGCGCCAGGAATACCATTACTGCACTGGGACGTATGGGCGGCAACGTTGTGGGCTTTGTCGCCAACAACTCAGCCGTGGCGTCCGGCCAGATTGACATTGACGCGGCGTATAAGAACGCCCGCTTTATTCGTTTCTGCAACCTGTACAACATTCCGATTATCTTCCTCGAGGACACTACGGGCTTCCTGCCAGGGCGAGAGCAGGAGAGCAGGGGAATTGTGCAGGCCGGACGAGCTATGCTGGATGCGATCGTCGATCTGCGCACACCGCGCTTCCTGGTGCTGGTGCGCAACGCCTTTGGCGGCGCCTATGCCTCCTACAACAACTACCCCACGGGTGCCGACTTCGTGGTGGCGCTGCCCACTACACGCGTGGCTGTTATGGGCCCGGCGGGTGTTGAGTACGTCTACAAAGACGAGCTCAAGAAAATTCGCGGTTCAGTCAAGGCCAAGGTGGCCAAGGAAACCGAAGCACAGCTGGCCGCAGGTCTCTCTGAGGAGGCCGCTGCTGAAGCCGCAGAAACATTGGTAGCAGATTGGGTGAAAGCGGAAGAGCAACTTCTCGCCCAGCGCTATGAGCGCGAGCTGATGAATCCGAATGAGGCGCTTAGCCTCGGTTCGATTTCACAGATTGTCATGCCATCAGATCTGCGCCAGGTACTGGCCGAGCAGATGGATTTCTGTCTGCGTCACTACGAGCCCAGCCCGCTGCAGTCCGTGCAGCGCGAGTTCCACTAAGCCCCGGCCAAAAGAATTACAGAGGAATTTCCCGTGTCCAACGAACACTATCTGCACAACCCGCTGATTCACCGCGACCGTCGTCTGGGGCGTCGCCACACTGAATGGGTCAACCAGTTCGACTGCACCCATATGCGTCCGCTCATTATCTGCCGTGGTCCTATCCGTAAGGAGGCCATGGACGTGTTCAGCGAAATGGGCATTACCGATTTCGGTATTCTGCTGTCCGAGAAAGACTCCATTATCTATCAGGATGCACTTGCCCCGAACTGCGCTCACTGACCGATCCTAATCGCGTCCACCGCGTGCCTGATTACACCGGCGCAAACAAGGAAGAGCGCGATCAGCGCATAGCCCAGATTATCAATATCGCCCGCGAGAACGGCTACAACTCTATCTTCGCCGGCTACGGATTTATGGCTGAGGACGAAACCATGGTCGCCGCCATGGAAAAAGCCGGCCTGAATTTCATCGGCCCCTGCTCGCGCACGGTTCACGATGCAGGCCTGAAGGATGAGGCCAAGCGTACCGCACTCAAGCACGGTGTGTCGGTCACTCCCGGTATCGACAATGGCACCGCTCTTACGCTGCTTAAGAAGCACCCCGATGCAGCCGCGTTAAAAGCCCTTGCGGCCGAACACGGTCTCATAGTTGATGAGGCTAAGCTGGATGACGACAGCATTGAGCTGGCTGACAAGGCTGACCTGGTGCTGGCCGCGTCCTATGAGAAAGGCGTTGATATCTACACGGTTGATGAACTCTGTGAAACGCTGACCGAAGCGGTACAGGAGATGGCAGCTGAGTACCCCGAAAACCGGGTGCGCCTCAAGGCTATTTCAGGCGGCGGCGGCAAGGGGCAGCGCATTCTCGGTATTGGTGAATCTGCGCGCACCCCGGAGCTGGTGCGGGAGATCCTCAATGAGGTCAAAACCACCGGTGTTGGTGACAACAAGAATGTTTTGGTTGAACTGAATATTGAAACAACGCGTCACCAGGAAATTCAGGTGCTGGGCAACGGCGAGTGGTCCATGACCATGGGCGGCCGCGACTGCTCACTGCAGATGCATGAGCAGAAGCTGCTCGAGGTGTCTGTAACTGTTGAGTCGCTGGAGGCTGCTATCGAGCAAGCCAAGGCATCCGGTAACGCGACTGAGCAACGCGTACTTGAGCAAGACCTGAAAACCCTGATTGCCATGGAAGATGAGGCGACTCGTTTTGGTGAGGCTGTGGGCCTGGACTCTGTCTCTACGTTCGAGTGTATCGTCGATCGCGACAAGCACTTCTTCATGGAAATGAACACGCGTATTCAGGTGGAGCACCGGGTAACCGAGCTGTGTTACACATTGAAGTTCACTAACCCGGAAAACCCCGATGACACGTTTATCGTGGAGTCGCTGGTAGAACTGATGGTATTGCTTGCGGCGCACGGCCCCAAGCTACCGAAGCCCGAGCGTATTTTGCGCCACAACGATTCGGTTGAAGCACGTCTCAACGCCACCAACCAGGCGCTGCAGCCCAGTGCCGGCGGTGTCATCGAGTATTGGTCCGACGCCGTCGAAGGCGAAATTCGCGACGACCAGGGGATTAGCCTGCACAACCCCGACACCGATGTCTTTATGAAGTACACCCTGGCCGGCGCCTACGATTCCAATATCGCGCTGCTGCTGACTGTCGGTGATACACGCCTTGACACCTATGAGCGTATGGCGGAAGTGATTCGCCAGACCAACATGCGCGGTAAGGACCTGGCGACCAATCTGGAGTTCCACTACGGTCTGGTGAACTGGTTTATCGGCCAGAACATTAATGCCCGACCCACCACGCGCTTTATCGTGCCTTACCTGACGGCGGTAGGTGAATTGAAGCAGCGGGCCAACAACCTTGACGTGGACTACGCGTGGAAGCAAATCTGCAAGGCTCAGTTGGCGGGCGCCGCAGGCGATAGCGCCAAGGCCCTGAAAACGGCTCTGGAGTTGAAGCAAACGCTGTTGCTGCGCCCCCTGAAAACCCTGCTGGAAGAGCCGCATATTCTCGCCGGTTGGCTGAGTGTTAACCGCGACAGCTACACCATGGTAGACGGTAAAATCAGCTGGAATGAAAACCCGATCGAGCTGCTGGACGATACTTATCACTTCCTGAACATGGATTATGTCGAAGGTGAGCCTGCTTCGAGCATGATCTGGGATCACGACGATGACATCCTCGGCGACGCCCTGGCGTTTTATCAGGAGCTCAATAATCGTCTCGATGCACAGGACTGGATTGAATTGCAGTCGGTGCTGGATTCCGCCGATGCGCCAGAAGGTATCAGTGCGTCAATGTGGGGCGAGATTCGTGGCGCCCACGCAGGCTTCCAGGCCGGTGTCGACATCCTGGCGGTACTGCCCAACATTGCCGAAGCCACGTCTTACTACAGCCTGTGTGTGAACGAAGACCTGACGATTAATATTCCCGAGCGTCTCGAAGATACCGAGCTTCAGGAAGCAATGGCGAAAGTATTGGTGCCGCCGCCGGTTGCCAAATCCGACGAAATTCTCGCTGAGAGCGGCGGCATGTTTTATGGCCGCGAAACACCGGAGCACGACGTGTATGTGAAGCAGGGCGATCACTTCGAGGCGGGTGACCCACTGTTTATTGTTGAAGTGATGAAGATGTTCAACAAGGTGTATGCGCCGTTCTCGGGGACCATCGAAGAGGTGCTGGTCGACACCGATGGCGTGATCATCAGCAAGGGCCAGCCGATTTTCAAAATCACCCCGGACGAGGTTATCGTTGTTGAATCTGCCGAGGAGGTGGCTGCGCGCCGCCGTGGTGTGACCGACGAATTCCTTGCCCAGCTTGTATGAGGACTATCCGATGATTACCGCACTTGATCATATCGCCATTGCCGTACCGGACTTCGAGAAGGCGATTAAGCGCTTTATGGAAGACTTTGGACTAACCTTCAATGGCACGGAAGACGTTGTGGCGGCAAAGACCAGCACGGCCTTTTTCCCACTGCCGGAAACCCAGATCGAACTGGTGCACCCCTTGAATGGTGAAGGGCCGATAGCTGGTTATCTGGAAAAGAAGGGCGGTGGTCTGCATCACCTGTGCTTCCGCTCCGACAATATTGAAGAGGACGTGGCGCGCCTGAAGGAAAAGGGTTATCAGTTCCTGGGCGATGCACCTACGCCGGGTGCACACGGCTCGAAGGTGATTTTTATTCATCCCAAGAGCTGTGATGGTGTGCTGATTGAGATTAATCAGCCCGCCGACGACCACCACTAAGCGGTGGGCCAAGAGCCATAACTGGGGCGTCGCCGATACTGCTAACAGGTGACGCCGACAGCGATTACACGCGAGACACACGATCATGAGCAACGACAAGATGTACGACAAGAACACCGCCACTCCCGACGCCTGGGCTGAGCTTGCCACCAAGCAACTGCGCGGTAAGCCGCTGGATGATCTCACCTGGCAGACACCTGAAGATATCGATGTGAAGCCGTTGTACACGGCTGCCGATACCGAAGATCTCGAGTATGCGGACACCATGCCCGGCATGTCACCCTATATTCGCGGCCCGCAGGCGACAATGTATGCCGGGCGCCCGTGGACCATTCGTCAGTACGCGGGGTTCTCAACCGCCGAAGAATCCAACGCCTTCTATCGCAAGGCACTGGCCGCTGGCGGTCAGGGCGTGTCGGTGGCCTTCGATCTTGCCACCCACCGAGGCTACGATTCCGACCATCCCCGTGTCTCCGGTGATGTGGGTAAAGCGGGTGTAGCGATCGACTCCGTGGAAGACATGAAGATTCTGTTCGACGGCATTCCCCTGGACAAAGTGTCGGTGTCTATGACGATGAATGGCGCGGTTCTGCCGGTACTAGCCGGTTATATCGTGGCTGCAGAAGAGCAGGGCGTAAGCCAGGATCAACTCGCGGGCACGATCCAAAATGACATTCTCAAAGAGTTCATGGTTCGCAATACCTATATCTATCCGCCCGCACCGAGCATGAAAATCATCGGCGATATTATCGCCTACTGTTCCGGCAACATGCCCAAGTTCAATACCATCTCAATCTCGGGATACCACATTCAGGAAGCGGGAGCGAACGCAGCGCTGGAGTTGGCTTACACCCTGGCAGACGGCAAGGAGTATATTCGCACAGCCCTGGCCGCCGGCCTCGATATCGACCAGTTTGCACCGCGTCTGTCCTTCTTCTGGGGCATTGGCATGAACTTCTATATGGAGATCGCCAAAATGCGGGCAGCGCGTTTGCTGTGGGCCAAGATTGTCGGCGAATTTAACCCCGGCAACCCCAAGAGCTCAATGCTGCGCACACACAGCCAGACCTCCGGCTGGTCGCTGACAGAGCAGGACCCTTACAACAACGTGGTGCGCACCACGATTGAAGCGATGGCCGCCGTTTTTGGCGGTACTCAGTCACTGCACACCAACGCACTGGACGAGGCCATTGCTCTGCCCACCGAGTTCTCGGCACGTATTGCCCGTAACACCCAGCTCATCATTCAGGAAGAGAGCGGTATCACCAACGTTGTCGATCCCTGGGGCGGTTCCTACATGATGGAGAGCCTCACTCAGGATATCGCCGACAAGGCCTGGGAATTGATTGAGGAGATCGAGGAAGCCGGTGGTATGGCCAAGGCCATCGAGACCGGCTTGCCCAAGCTTAAGATCGAGGAGGCTGCCGCGCGCAAACAGGCGCGTATCGACCGCGGCGATGACGTGATCGTCGGTGTCAACAAGTACACCCTCGACGAAGAAGATGCGATCGAAACCCTGGAAGTCGACAACCAGGCAGTGCGCGAATCGCAGTTGGCCAGGCTCGCCACAATCAGGGGGTCTCGTGATGAGGCTGCGGTTGAAGCGATTCTGGAAGACATTTACCAGGCCGCGGTCAGCGGCGAAGGCAACCTGCTGGCCCTGGCCGTAGAGGCGACTCGTCGCCGTGCCACGGTCGGCGAAATTTCCTTTGCCATGGAGCGTGAGTTCGGCCGCTTTAATGCCCAGGCACAGACCGTGTCAGGCGTTTACGGATCAGCGTTTGCCGAAGACGAAGAATGGCAGGGTATTAGCAAGGATATCGACGACTTTGTGGATCATCACGGCCGCCGTCCGCGGATGCTGGTGTGCAAAATGGGTCAGGACGGTCACGACCGCGGCGCTAAAGTGGTTGCCACTGCCTTTGCTGATGTCGGCTTTGATATTGATTTGTCGCCTATGTTCTCCACGCCGGAAGAAGTGGCGCGTCAGGCGATTGAGAACGACGTGCATGTGGTAGGCGCATCATCACTCGCCGCCGGCCATAAGACCCTGGTGCCGGAGTTGGTTGAAGAACTCAAGAAGCAGGGCGCTGACGATATCGTCGTCATTGCCGGCGGTGTGATTCCGCGCCAGGACTACGACTATCTCTACGGTGCTGGCGTGAAGTGTATCTTCGGCCCGGGCACGCCGATTCCCGCTTGCGCACGTGAGGTGCTCGACGCGGTGAACTCGCAACAGGCCTGATCAATCAACGGGGCGAAGTGTCATAAGGCACTGCGCCCCGGTCGCTGCTCTGATGATATTTGACCTAGAAAAGCTCTTATCCGGCAATCGCCGGGCACTGGCCAAGGCGATTACGCTGGTGGAATCCAAACTGGATACACACCGGGTGGAAGCCCAGCACATTCTCGAACAGGTGCTGCCGCACTCCGGCAACAGTATTCGCATCGGTATTACCGGTGTCCCCGGTGTTGGCAAATCCACCTTTATTGAAGCTTTTGGCCTGTTCCTGATTGCGCAGGGCAAGCGGGTAGCTGTGCTGGCGGTAGACCCAAGCTCTCCGATCGCGGGCGGTTCGATACTGGGCGACAAGACGCGCATGGAAGAATTGTCGCGCAGGGAAGAGGCCTTTATCCGGCCCTCACCATCAGAGGGCGCGCTTGGCGGCGTGGCTCAGAAAACCCGTGAAACCATGCTACTTTGCGAAGCCGCTGGCTACGATGTGATCCTGGTGGAAACCGTGGGCGTCGGCCAGAGTGAATACCAGGTCGCTGGCATGGTTGATTTCTTTATGGTGTTGATGCTGCCGGGCGGCGGCGATGAGCTGCAGGGCATCAAAAAGGGAATAATGGAACTGGCGGATGCTTTGGTCATCAACAAGGCCGATGGCGACAGCGAGAGGCTTGCCACGCTGACGAGACAGCAGTACACCAGCGCCATGAACCTGTTGCGCCACACCAGTTTCTGGACACCTCAGGTCATGACCTGCTCGGCGCTCAAGAATATCAATATCGACGCCGTGTGGGGCATGCTGGTTGACTACCAGATCAAGGCCCGCCAGAAAGGCGCCTTTGACGCCAAACGCGCCCAGCAAAACCGTGACTGGATGCATCAGCTGGTGAACGAAATGCTGCATTTAAAGCTGTCCCAGAACACGGAGGTACAGCAGTTAATGCCCACTCTGGAAGCGGGCGTGGAGAGCCACCGCCTGACGGCTTACGCGGCGGCGCAGCAGATTCTCGAAAAGCTCTAGGGCGATCCTGCCCTCAGGAAGGAGTGGCGGTGTCAGCGCGCTTTGAGGGCACTGCACGCAGGGTTGGTACGCCGCCATTGCGGCGTATATCACGCTGGTGATTACGCATGAACTTCTCGAATTTCATGGCATTTAGGGGGCGGGACCAGTAGTACCCCTGGGCCTGGTCGCAGCCGAGCATAGACAGCGCTTCCGCCATTTTCTGGTTCTCCACGCCCTCTGCCACAACCTTGATATTCAAGCGAGAGGCGACCTGAATAATCGCCTCGACAAGAATGCGACTCTGCTCGGCTTCGAGAATACGGCTGATGAAGGAGCGGTCGATTTTCAGTACGCTAACCTCGAATGCCTTGAGATAGCCGAGATTGGAATAGCCGGTGCCGAAGTCGTCGATAGCCAGTTCAACACCCATCCGGCGCAGTTGTAGCAGTGCGCGCTTAATGGAGGTGCTGTTATCAATCAAGAGGGATTCAGTGAGCTCGAGTTCCAGCTGATCGGCATCCAGCCCGCTCTTCTTGAGCGCGTCGCTCACCACTTTGGTAATTGAACCCCGGGCGAACTGTACCGGCGAGATATTGACTGCCATAGTGAATCCGCTGTCCACCAGCCCGAGGTCGAGGCACTGTTTACAGTAGCGGCAGGCTTCTTCCATAGCCCAACTGCCCATTTCTTCGATCAGACCTGATTGTTCGGCAACGCCGATAAATTCGGCGGGGGCAATCAGTCCGCGCGTAGGATGGTGCCAGCGAATCAGCGCCTCGGCGCCAATGACACGGCCGGATTCGAGGTCAATTTTGGGCTGATAGAATAGTTCAAATTGACGTTGACTGAGCCCTTCGTAGAGGTAGGACAGGATATTGAGGCGGTCCTGCACACGCTCGTGCATTTTCTCGTTAAAGAAATGGTAGTTATTCCGGCCGCTGTCCTTGGTGTGATACATGGCGATGTCGGCCTGACGGCAGATAGTGTCGAAATCCTCGCCGTCGTTGGGTGCAATGGCGATGCCAATGGAGGCGGTGACAACAATTTCCGAGCTGCCGATCGATACCGGTTTTTTGACTTCCTGGAGAATTTTGCTCGCCACGCTGGTCATGAGTTCGGCGTCGTCGACGGACTCGAGAATAATCAGGAACTCGTCGCCACCCAGACGCGATACGCAATCCGTGGCCCGCACGGTACTCATAAGGCGCAGCGCCGTCTCCTTGAGAAACTCGTCACCGCCCTGGTGGCCAAAGGAATCGTTGACGTGTTTGAAGTCGTCAAGATCCATGAACATCAGACACACCTTGGTGCCATTGCGCTGGCTGACCGCCAGGGCGTGTTCGAACTGCTCCCGGGCCAGCAACCGGTTGGGTAGACTGGTCAGCGCATCGTGGTGGGCGAGCTCGCGGATCATGAACTGCGATTCATTCACCCGTTCTATTTCGCGGCTCAGTCGATTCATGCTCTCGCGCATGTCTTCCGCGAACAGCCACACCGCAAAGCCTGTAACCATCAGGATCACGATAATAAAAGAGGCTGTGGTCAGATTCCCGGGCGACAACTCGTGGACATGCAGGCCGGTGGTATTGGTGAGCCCGATGAGAAATACCGTGAAGATAGATGAGACGGTGACCGCCATGAACAGCCAGCGGCTGCCCACCACGGCGGAGAACAGGATCAGCGCAGGGATGGCGATCACTGCTTCATCGTGTAGCCCCTTATGCATCCACATCAGGCCAAATACAGGAATGGTGAGAATGATAATGAGCGCATTGACCGCGATATCGGGCCTGCCAAGTTTTTTCAGGATGGGGATGCAGCACAACGCAACTGCCAGGCCAGCCAGTACGGCTGCCAGGTCGTAGCGTCCGAGGATGACCTGGACGATAAACAGGGCAAACAATGACCACTCCAGTGCCCAGAACACTGTCGTCAATCGGGAGAATCTATAACCTTCGGTTATATCTCTCTGGGGGGCACCTGTGGATAGTGGGCGCTTGGAATCTTCCATGAGCGGATGAAGCTTTCCTCACGGTTGCTTATTCTTTTGAGTCGTTATGGCGTGAGTATACCTTGCTGGGCGGGTTTGGCTATGGCCGAAGGTACAATAAAGACGCCGGCTGGCCCGGCGCGTGAAAACCGGTTAGTCTCGCTGGATATCTCGCGATCGAGTCTCTTTGTATGCGCTTTTTGCCACTGGAAAAGTTGATCAACCTGCACGACGGCTATAGCTGTACCTATAAAATCGACCAGCATCAGCTGTTGCTCCTGCAGAGCGACGGGCAGCGCTACCTGATAGAGGCTGTCTGCCCTCACCGCGAGCATCCCCTCGACCTGGCCTCTATTGGCGGCGGCGAAATTCAGTGTGCCGCCCATCACTACCGGTTTGCGCTGGATGACGGGCGCCTCCTGCAGCATACCGAGGAACCCTGCCGAGGCCTGCGCACCTGGGAACTGGTCTATGAAGGCAATGAAGTGGGCGTGATGATAGCTGCGGGGCCGGGCAATGAGTAAGGGGCTGCCGCCGGAGGAAGAACGCTTGGAATTGCCCTCCGGGTCGATATTCTCCGACCGGTTCGAGTTGCGCCTGGTGACGTACCGCGACCTGCAGGCACTCCTGAAAATTCATCGGGTCGACGAGGTCAATCGCTATCTGCCGTTTGAAACCTGGCAGGGTATGGAAGACGCCGAGATCTGGTATGAGCGTGTGAAGCAGCGCCACCAGGACCGCGAAGCAGTGCAATGGGTGATTTGCGAACGCAGTGCGGGCCAGGTCGTGGGTAGCTGCATTATGTTTGGCTACGAGCACGATCATGCGCGCCTTGAAATCGGTTATGGCCTGGGGCGAGATTACTGGGGCAGGGGCATTGCCCGTGAAGCCGTTGGCCGGCTGGTCAGTTACGCCTTTGATGACATGCAGATCCGCCGCCTGGACGCGCGGGTGGACCCGCGCAATGACGGCTCGAATGCACTGCTGAAGGCCCTGGGTTTTAGCCTTGAGGGCTGCCAGCGGGAGCGGCAGGTGCTCAAGGGCGAGGTGGTCGACGTCAATCTCTGGGGACTGCTGCGGTCTCAGTGGATACCGGTCCAAAAATAAGCACTTTCGGCGGAAATTCAACGCCATTCACCGCAGGTATTCCGCCAATTTCCTTGAGAAATACTGTACAATGTCGCCCGTTTATTTCGCCGCGACCGCTCGGTTGTGCGACGTCATTCACCCGATCAGAGGACACTATGTCAAGCAACGCTAATACGATTTACTACACGCTCACGGATGAGGCACCTTCTCTGGCTACCTGCTCTCTGCTACCCATTGTGCGCACCTTCACCAGCGCCGCAGGTATCGACGTAAAAATCACCGACATCTCTCTCGCCGGCCGTATTCTCGCCGGTTTCCCGGACTACCTAGCTGAAGAACAGCGGGTTCAGGACGGTCTGGCATTCCTGGGCGAGCTGACCCAGGATCCCGGCGCCAACATTGTTAAGTTGCCCAATATCAGTGCCTCGGTGCCACAGCTGAAAGACTGTATTGCGGAATTGCAGGGGCAGGGCTATCCGCTGCCTGATTATCCCGAGAATTCCGAATCTGAGGAGCAGAAAGACGTTGCCGCGCGCTACGCGAAAGTACTGGGCAGTGCGGTTAACCCCGTGCTGCGTGAGGGTAACTCCGACCGCCGCGCACCCGGCGCGGTCAAACAGTTCGCGAAAAAATTTCCGCACTCTATGGGTGCCTGGAGCAAGGCGTCACGCTCGCATGCAGACTATATGCGCGGCGGCGATTTCTACTCCGCCGAGCAGTCTTTCACCATGGAGCAGGCCGGCAATATCCGCATTGAATTCGTCGCGCCCGACGGCACAGTCTCAGTCAAGAAAGAGTTGGCACTGCTTGAGGGCGAGGTAGTCGACAGCATGCGCATGAGCGCTGCCATGCTGCGCGAATTCCTCGAGGAAACCATGCAGGACGCCAAAGACTCCGGCGTTATGTGGTCTCTGCACGTGAAGGCCACCATGATGAAGGTGTCGCACCCCATTGTTTTTGGTCACGCCGTGACCGTCTTCTACAAAGACCTGTTCGAAAAGCATGCCGAGTTGTTTGACGAGCTGGGCGTAAATCCCAACAACGGCTTGTCCAGCGTTTACGAAAAAATTCAGTCTCTGCCGCGCTCCAAGCGCGAGGAAATTGAGCAGGACATCCACGATTGCTACGAGCACCGTCCCGAACTGGCCATGGTGGATTCCGTAAAGGGTATTACCAACCTGCACGTTCCCTCTGACGTGATTGTCGATGCCTCCATGCCTGCCATGATTCGTAACGGCGGAAAAATGTGGGGCCCCGACGGCAAACCCAAGGACACCAAGGCTGTCATGCCCGAGAGCACGTACTCCGTGCTGTACCAGGAGATGATCAACTTCTGTAAGACCAACGGCGCCTTCGATCCCACCACCTGCGGTACTGTGCCAAACGTTGGCCTGATGGCGAAAAAGGCCGAGGAATACGGCTCCCACGACAAGACCTTTGAGATCGAGGAACTGGGTACCATGCGCGTGGTCAGCGAGGCTGGCGACGTGATCATGCAACACGAGGTGGAGCCAGGTGACATTTGGCGTGCATGCCAGACTAAAGATGAAGCGATCCGCGACTGGGTGAAGCTTGCGGTAACGCGCTCTCGCCAGTCCGACACGCCGGTTATCTTCTGGCTTGATCGCAATCGTGCTCACGATATTGAGCTGATCAAGAAGGTGAACACCTACCTGACCGAGCACGACACTGAAGGCCTGGATATTCGTATCATGACCTATGTCGAAGCGATCCGTCGCAGCATGGAGCGCATGCTTCGTGGTCGCGACACCATTTCTGCCACTGGTAACGTGCTGCGTGACTATCTGACCGACCTGTTCCCGATCATGGAACTCGGCACCTCCGCCAAGATGTTGTCGATCGTGCCCATGCTCAAGGGCGGCGGCATGTACGAAACTGGCGCCGGCGGCTCTGCGCCCAAGCACGTACAGCAGCTCCAGGAAGAGAACCACCTACGCTGGGATTCCCTCGGTGAGTTCCTGGCCCTGGCGGTCTCATTGGAAGACATGGGTCTGAAGCAGAACAACGGCAAGGCGGCTATCCTCGCCAAGACTCTGGATGCGGCCACCGGCAAGTTGCTCGAAAACAACAAGTCGCCGTCGCGAAAAGTGGGCGAGCTCGATAACCGCGGCAGCCATTTCTACCTGGGCCTGTACTGGGCGCAGGCCGTTGCGGCGCAAACCGAAGACGCCGAACTGGCAGCCAAGTTTACGCCTTTTGCCAAAGCCCTCGAGGAAGCCGAAGCAACGATTGTAGCGGAGCTTGAAAAGGCCCAGGGCAAGCCTGTTGAGGAAGAGGGATACGGCTACTACCACGCCGATCGCGCTGCGATTAAGCGCATCATGCGACCCAGTGCAACGCTCAATGCAGTATTGGCGGACGCCAACGCCTGAGCAGCGGTGGAATGACAAGGCGCCTTCGGGCGCCTTTTTTGTATCTACAGCGACAGTGTTCGCAGGTTTGGGTCGTCTTCGCTGAAACGCCAGAGCTCCTGAAACAACTCGTAGTGACGCTCGGTCGAGGCCCTTGAATCCGGTTCGTAAAAGCCGTCTTTGTTGGCTTCACCAGGTTTGAATAACACCCCGTCCCGATCGCGTATCACCAGGGTCTGGCCGTGCCAGTCCGGGTGGTCGGTCAGCTTGCGAATGCTCACCGAGCTGGGCATGCGCCGCGCCAGCACCAGCAGCGGGTGGCCGCGACTGACCATAGCGCGACTGTCTTTGATGAGTATGCGTACCTGGGTCTGCTGACTGCTGCGCGCCAGGCCGCTGATAGCGCTCTCCAGGGCGTTGCTACCAAAGGCATCGTGATCCAGAGCAGGGCTGAGTATATGGAGATATCGGGAAGCGCTTTCAGCCAGTTCGATGGCAAGCTCGGCAAACGGTTGAGGATAAGCCACACCGCTGATAAATGAATCATCACTCGACATAGGCACAGCCGGTTGCGAGCAGATAGCATAGCAGTTCGCATTGCTCAGCATTGTCCCGGGCGCTGGCAAACATGACGTCTCGTAATTCCCATTCGCCACACACGGTTGTGATCAGTTCGAGAATGCCCGCGCTAAACGATCGACTGGCGCCATTAGCGAACACATCGATTCCGTTGACGGTTGCCTGCCAGGCCAGCTTGCTCTCGGGGGCGAGAAACAGCGCGGTTGCACCGGCATGCAGTGTGTGAAGCGATTCGGCCAGTTCGTCCTCTGCCGGCATGGCATCGTAGCGGGGTTCTGTCACCAGTTCACCGAACCAGCGCTCGTCGACCGCCTGGTCCAGCGCCGCCCGCAACTGGGCGCGCATGCGGGCAATATCCTGGACACGGATCTCGCCGGGGCGCGCGGCAGCTTCCAGGTTGCTGTCGCGGAAAAACGCCTCACCCTGTGCATGGGCCGCAAGGAGCGCATCTGTAAATCGAGCCACCAGATCGTCGATACGCGGGGCACGAAAACCAATAGAGAAGGTGGTGCATTCACCTTCG
The DNA here is from genome assembly GCF_001983995.1 of Halioglobus japonicus. Taxonomy (NCBI): domain Bacteria; kingdom Pseudomonadati; phylum Pseudomonadota; class Gammaproteobacteria; order Cellvibrionales; family Halieaceae; genus Halioglobus; species Halioglobus japonicus. Next base: position 2,565,549 of record NZ_CP019450.1, read on the forward strand.
GCAATCCCCCAGTGCGCGACGCCGGGGGGCACATAGAGCATATCCCCGGGCTCCAAAACGTACTCCGCCTGCACGTCAAAATCGCGAATAATACGGAGGTCGTCCTGTGGGAGTATCGGAGTGTTGGCATCGCAATGCTGGCCGATCTGCCAGCGGCGCCTGCCTTCGCCCTGCAAAAGGAAAACGTCATAGTTATCGTAGTGGGGCCGACACTGCCGCCGTCTACCGCATAACTGACCATGACATCATCGACTCGCCAGCCCGGTATGAAATCGACCAGCTTGCGCAGTTGCGCGACCTCAAGAACATAGTGATCCACGGCCTGCACCAGCAGGGTCCATGGATTGGGTCGCGTGTAGTCGCTCGCGGAGAAGGGGCCGTGAAAGAGTTGCCAGTTGCCGCCGACAGATTCAATGATGCGCGACTCGACGGACTCTTCAAGCGCCAAGCCGGCGAGTTCGTCGCTGGAAACAGGGGGGACAAAATTTGCCACTGCCTGGCGTATCAGCAGTGGCTGTTGTTGCCAGTAGCGGGCCAGGAAATCGTCCGTGTCGAGATTCATCGCTGCACCCGCTGTCATCGACATTTATTCGATGGCCTGAGCCTGGCTGATAGCGTTGCCAATGTAGCTGTCAGGCGTCAGTGCAAGCAATTCCTGCTTGGCTGTGTCGGGGATATCCAGCTTGCTGACAAAGTCCTGAATGACTGCCTTGCTCATATCCTGGCCGCGGGTCAGTTCCTTCAATTTTTCGTAGGGCTGCTCGATGCCGTAGCGGCGCATCACCGTCTGGATCGGCTCAGCGAGTACTTCCCAGCTGTTGTCGAGATCTTCAGCGAGTTGCTGCTCGTTAAGCTGCAGCTTGCCGATGCCTTTCATTGAGGCCTGATAGGCAATGAGTGAGTAGCCTGCGCCGACACCCATATTGCGCAATACGGTGGAGTCCGTCAGGTCGCGCTGCCAGCGGCTGATCGGCAGTTTTGCCGCAAGGTGACCAAACACGGCATTGGCCAGCCCCAGGTTGCCCTCGGAATTCTCGAAATCGATGGGGTTGACCTTGTGCGGCATGGTCGAGGAGCCCACCTCACCGGCGACGGTCTTCTGCTTGAAATAGCCCATTGAGATATAGCCCCACACATCGCGGTCAAAGTCGATCAGGATCGTGTTGAAGCGCGCGATGGCGTCGAACAGCTCCGCCATGTAGTCGTGTGGTTCGATCTGGGTGGTGTAGGGGTTCCAGCTCAGGCCCAGGGAGGTGACAAAGGCCTCGGCGTTGGCCTGCCAATCCACCTCGGGATAGGCGGACAAATGCGCATTGTAGTTGCCTACGGCGCCGTTGATCTTGCCTAGGTATTCCACTTCGCCAATCAGCTTGAGCTGTCGACGCAGGCGTGCCACCACGTTGGCCACTTCCTTGCCCATGGTAGAGGGGCTGGCAGTCTGGCCGTGGGTGCGTGACAGCATGGGTACGGCGGCAGCCTCGGTGGCCAGCGCGGTCAGCGCGCTGACAATGTCGTTCATTTCCGGCACCAGCACAGCGTCGACACCGTCGCGCAGCATCAAGGCGTGGGACAGGTTGTTAATATCCTCAGAGGTACAGGCAAAGTGCACGAACTCAGAGACGGCTTCCAGCTCCTCGTTGCCGGCAAAGCGTTCCTTGATGAAGTATTCAACGGCTTTGACATCGTGGTTCGTGGTCGCTTCGATGTCCTTGATGCGGCGGGCGTCCAACTCGGCAAATTCGTCGACAATACTATCAAGCAGCGCGTTGGCGGCACCTGAAAGTGTGGGTACCTCTGGAATCCCCGGATGCGCGGCCAGGCACTGCAACCAACGAACTTCAACCAGCACCCGGCGCTTGATCAGGCCGTACTCGCTGAAAACACCGCGTAAAGCGGCGGTTTTACTGCCGTAGCGACCATCGACGGGCGACACTGCAGTCAGGGCTGATAATTCCATGAGGGGCTCCAAAGATAATGGGGTGCGAATTCTACACCAGGCTTATGCCACGTGATAGCTGCTGGCTGGCTTCCAGTAGCTTGCGACGCTGAAATAACAGCTTCCAGCGATGGCCGCCCATTTGCCGCCACAGGTAGGCAGAACGAATGCCGGCCAGTAGCAAGGCGCGAATAATATCGGCGTTGGCATCATCCTGCAGGTGCTGGGCGCTGCCAGTCACTTTTATGCGAAACTTTAGCTTGCTCAGGGTGTCTTGATAAATGCCGGAAACACTGTGGCAAACCTCGCCTACATGGCCGGTAAAGTGCTCGGCCTTGAACTGGGTATGTTCGAGACGGCTGCGCACCACCGACATCATCTCCTGCCTGGAGGAGAACTGCCTTTCCAGATATAGCATGCCAAAGACATAGCGCACGACGTCGCGATGTTCGTTGGCGTCGCGATTGGCGAGCAACGCGCTCAAGTTGTTCAGACCGAGCTTAACGCCGGCCACACCACCGTAGACGCCGGCGATGTCAGATGCGTCGAATTCGAACAGGCTGTGGATTGACGACTCGAGGAATTCAATGGGGTAGGTGCCGGTTTTCGACACCTGGTCGACCATGCGGGCAACCTGAGCAACACCGGCGAGGGCTAGTGCCTGCTTTTCAATTCCGGTGAGCGATTTACTCATACGAATGTTTGCTCGATGACGCCGCCGCCGAGGCAGATGTTATCGTCGTACAACACTACCGACTGGCCCGGGGTGACGGCGCGCTGTGGCTCGTCAAAGTCGATGCGATAGCCTGCGCCGTCTCGGGACACGGTGCAGGCCTGGTCAGACTGACGGTAGCGGACCTTGGCGTGACATTGCAGGGGCAGGGCGGGCGGTGTGCCGGCGACCCAATAGATATCGCCGGTTGTCAGAGAAGATTTGAACAGGGCAGGGTGATCGTTGCCCTGCGCGACGAGCAGGCGATTCTGCTCGAGATCTTTATCCACCACGTACCAGGGGGCGTCCGAGTGATTGGCCAGGCCGCCAATGCCGAGCCCCTGGCGCTGGCCGATCGTGTGATACATCAGGCCCTGGTGGCAGCCCAGATGCTCGCCGTCCAGGCTGTAGATATAGCCGGGCTGCGCGGGCAGGTACTGCTGCAGGAAGTCCTTGAAACGGCGTTCGCCGATAAAGCAGATGCCGGTTGAATCTTTCTTTCGGGCCGTGGCGAGCTCGTATTTCTCGGCCAGTGCCCGAACTTCGGGCTTTTCGATTTCGCCCACAGGGAACAACGTGCGAGCCAGCTCCTCATGGCCGACGGCATGGAGGAAATAACTCTGGTCCTTGTTGCCATCGAGGCCTTTGAGCAGCGCTGCCTTACCGTCGACATCGCCGCGCCGGGTGTAGTGGCCGGTGGCGATTTTGTCAGCGCCGAGCATTAGCGCGTAATCGAGAAATGCCTTGAACTTGATTTCCCGGTTACACAGGATATCGGGGTTGGGTGTTCTGCCGGCGCGGTATTCTTCCAGGAAGTGTTCAAACACGTTGTCCCAGTATTCAGCCGCGAAGTTGGCGCCGTGCAATTTAATGCCCAGCTTGTCAGCGACGGCCTGGGCGTCGGCAAAGTCCTCTTTGGCGGTGCAGTACTCGGTGCCGTCATCTTCGTCCCAGTTCTTCATGAACAGGCCTTCCACGTCATAGCCCTGCTCTTTGAGTAGCAGAGCAGAGACAGACGAGTCGACGCCGCCGGACATGCCGACGATCACTTTAGTGGCGTGGTTCATGCTTACCAAACCTGAGGTTCATCGATATACACAAAATCCAAGGGAAAGAGGTGGCCCTTGCGATACTGCTCTATGGTGGGCAGTACCAGAGGGCTGCGCATTCTAGCAGAATTGGCGAGTAATTCCTCGTAGCTCAGCCAGTGCACACGGTGGATATCGGGGTCGATCACTGCATTTTCAAGGGCCCTGACAGGGCGAGCAGCAAAGCTCGTACGGTAGTAGGTAATGCCATTGGGCGCGGTCGCAAACGAAACCCCGATCACACTGGTAAGCTCCACTTCCCAGCCAGTTTCCTCCAGTGTCTCACGCAGCGCGGCAGCCAGCAGTTTTTCACCGGGGTCGACGTGCCCTGCAGGCTGGTTGAAGACCAGGCCGCCCGCCAGATCGTCCTGCTCCTCGACCATTAAGTAGCGGCCGTCCTGTTCAACAACGGTAGCTACGGTGACATGTGGCGGCCAGCTATGATCGTCGGACATGGTATTAGCGTCTCCTGCGAGATGGGGGGCGCGGTCTTCGCGGTTTGGTCGATTGGGCAACGTGTACGTCTATAGTACGAAATTCGCCGGGTGCCAGACCTGCGAGGTCCCAGTCGCCAATCTGACGCCGGATCAGTCTCAGCGTGGGGAAGCCCATCGCAGCTGTCATTCGTCGTACCTGGCGATTGCGTCCTTCGCGGATCGCGAGCTCCAGCCAACTGTCAGGCACTGATTTACGTTCGCGTACGGGCGGGTGACGGGGCCAGATATCAGGGCTGATAATACGCCGCGCGCGAGCGGGCAGGCTCGACCCATCCTTCAGCGCAACGCCTTCGCTGAGGGCTGTCAGGGCGTCGTCGCTGATTTCGCCTTCCACCTGAACCAGGTAGGTCTTCCACTGTTTGTGTTTGGGGTTGGCGATCTGCTGTTGCAAGCTGCCGTTGTCGGTCAGCAATAACAGGCCTTCCGAGTCGTAATCCAGACGGCCGGCAGCGCGATAACCGGGCGCAGAGAGGTAATCAGCCAGGGTTTCACGCCCCTCGGTATCGCTGAATTGACTGAGTACCCGAAAGGGTTTGTTGAACAGAATGACTTTGGCCATGGCGTGGAGATGGTCGACTAAAAAAAGAAGCGGGGCAAGGGCCAATTTGGGCAGAACTGCTAAACTTTGAGCGTCCCCCAGCGGTGCGTCTGCGCCGCTGTTATTCAACACATTACAGGAGAAATCCCATGGGCTATGTGCAGATAAAGGTGCCAGATAGTGGCGCCAAGATCACAGTGAACGACGATAACAGCCTGAATGTTCCGGACAATCCCATTATTCCCTATATCGAGGGCGACGGTATTGGGGTTGATATCAGCCCAGTCATGATCGATGTGGTGAATGCCGCGGTTACCAAGGCCTACGGTGGGGCCCGCCAGATTTCCTGGATGGAAATCTACACCGGTGAAAAAGCGGCGGAGTTGTATGAGGGGGACTGGTTTCCCGAAGAGACGCTGGAGGCCATCACGACGTACTCCGTGGCGATTAAAGGACCGCTGACCACGCCGGTAGGTGGCGGTTTTCGCTCCCTGAATGTGGCTTTGCGTCAGGAGCTCGATCTCTACACCTGTCTGCGCCCGGTGCGGTGGTTTGAGGGAGTTCCCTCTCCGGTCCGCGACCCGGGTGCGTGCAATATGGTGATCTTTCGCGAGAACTCTGAAGATATTTACGCCGGTATCGAATACGCCGCCGGTACGGCCGAGGCACAGAAGGTTGTGGACTTCATTATCAATGAAATGGGCGCCACCAAGATTCGATTCCCGCACAACGTGGGCATTGGTATCAAGCCGGTATCGGAAGAGGGCACCAAGCGCCTGGTACGCAAGGCGATTCAGTATGCCATCGACCAGGATCTGCCTTCGGTTACGCTGGTCCATAAAGGCAATATTATGAAATTCACCGAAGGCGCGTTCCGCGATTGGGGGTACGAATTGGCGCAGCAGGAATTCGGTGGCGAATTGCTCGATGGTGGTCCCTGGGTGAGCATCAAAAATCCCAATACGGGCGGTGTGATTGTCATTAAGGACGTGATTGCAGATGCCATGTTGCAACAGGTGCTTACCCGGCCAAAGGATTACAGCGTCGTCGCCACACTGAATCTCAATGGTGACTACCTGTCAGATGCCCTGGCAGCTCAGGTAGGCGGGATTGGTATTGCGCCAGGGGCTAATTTGTCCGATAACGTGGCGCTGTTTGAGGCCACCCACGGGACAGCGCCCAAGTATGCGGGCCAGGACAAGGTAAATCCGGGTTCCTTAATCCTGTCGGCGGAGATGATGCTGAGACATATGGGCTGGAATGAAGCCGCCGAGCTGATCATCAAGGGTATGAACGGTGCCATTCAGGCGCGCACCGTCACCTATGATTTCGAGCGTTTGATGGAAGGGGCGACCCTGGTGAGCTGCTCAGAATTTGGCGAGGCGATCGTCGGCGCAATGTAGGGCATAAGGAGTGTAATAAACCCGGGCATTGCCTAGGCATTAAATATCTCTGGATATGGCGTGCCTAAGCTTAGTCGGACAAAAAAGGCCCAGCATCGGAAATGATGCTGGGCCTTTTTTATATCATGAAATAATTTATAGGCAAAGAATCTAGCTGTATCACCGGCAGCTTTGGGGCCAAAAGCGGACGTTCATTTTGGCGAAAAATAGTTGGATACGTTCGTTTTCCGGTAGAAGTACCAGTAAAGCAATCCTGTCCAGAGAGCCATACCTGGTATTACGTCCAAGCTCGATGATTTGACAGCAATGATTACCAGTAACACGACAAAAATTGTTACGAACCCATGTCTGGCAATTGGTACTCCCTTCCAGAAGCCTACAGCAAATGCCACCACGAACAGCCAACCAACAAATAAGCTGAGAACAATTTCCAACCTCACCTCACCGATACTTGTTTCGACCCCATTTAGTGTGACACCAGTATCCCCACTCGCAAAAGCAAAGTAGCCGATAATTAGCGGTAGCAAAACTGCCTCCCCCATTAGCAATAGGCTGAAGAAGGCGAGGAACATTGGCCTAGTCATTGGTAATACTACTCAACTAAGTATCGGAGTTGCATATGTGATCTGACGGCAGGTTTGGGGCCAGTAGCGGACGCAAACGTCTGGTGCCCGGTTTATCGCTTCCCTATCCAATTGACAGCGTGACAATGGGAACTCCAAAAAGGATGTGAGCGATCAACAACAGCCTGAACGACTGCCAATAGTTCAAGGCTGGCATGCCAAATACTTCTGGCATCGTCATATTCCACAGCCACTCAAAAAGTGCTGGCAAAGCGGCCGCCACCAGCATTACCAGAGCGATTGCGTACAGAACTTCAATCATAAGGCTTCCTTTCCAAATTTGGGGCTTAGTTTGTACCAAGCGCAGCTGTACCTAACTTCAACTCCACGCCAGTTTTGAAATCGGGCTGATACGCTCGATGCAGTGATAGCGAAAATCTCCTGTCTGCTTTGGGGCCAAAAGCGGACGTCGGGCAAACTCCCTCGTTGCCGGCTTTGGTCTTGTAGATCATATCGCTCCGGCGCAGGGTTATAAAACCGGGACTTCGCGTTTTTGAGCTACCACCACACCCGTGCTGGCGCGAAGCCAGCCAAGGACACAAGTGCTGGTCCAACAGAGAACACTCACAGGCTCAATGGGCGATTCAAGATCCCCCAGCGCGTGCGGAAAAGCGGGTGTTAGATCATTGCTCTATACAAAGCAGGCGCGAGTTGCTTGAACAGTCGCTAATAAATCCGCGGGAAAGACCGGTGAAAAAATTGCCGTAGAATTGTGAGTTGGCTTCTGACGATGACGGGAAGGTTAGAGCGGGGTCATTGCTAGTGTAGTTGCTGCAATCACTGAAAAGGGGATCAAGGGATGGCGCATAAGTATCGGGTCCAAGACTGTTCGACCAAAAAAATAATCTGCTATCGTCGGGGAGTATGGTGCCGCGTTCGTCGTAAATGACAGTAGGGAATAGCTCCCAGAAGGCGGGGCCGCGTATCAAAGCGCCTCCCGTCGACGCTACAATGTCCCCGTTAGTCCTGTAAAACGGTACGCCTACAGCATCCAAGCTACCGTACCTGTCATTGAACGTGAGCCCCTCCGAGGATAAATAAGCGAAGAACTCGCCTGGTAAATTGGCCTCGGTGGCAAGGGCGTTGCACTTCGCGTCCGCTCCTTCGATACCTGAGCCCTGACCATTCTCCCGCAAGTCGCCCGTGTAAGTCTGGCTGGTCACAAAAAGGACTTTTTGCGTTTCCGAGGCACAGGCGTTGTCGATCATGCAGCTATCACCAGCTTCAAGTATCTGGCCGGACGCGCACTCATTAGCTGGGTCCTGCGAAAGACAACTGGATTCAATGCTTATGGCATCTAGCTTCAGTGCCACACCTGAGGTATTACGTATTTCTACCTGGCCGACAGGTAGATCAATTTCCCCGCCTTCAGGGTTGTCAAGCTCAAGCATACTCGCCAATGCCTGGGGAATGCTCAGGCTGCCCAGTGCGCTCAGGGTTAGACCCGCCCCCAATAACATCACACTCAATAATTTACGCCCCTGCGGGCCGCGCAATGCGCGATAACCTATGACCGCCATCAAAACGCCAAGCGGTACCAACAGTAACGAAGGAATCGGCACGGGCACTGCCGGTGCGACTGAATCAACGGGAGTCGGAGCAGCGGTCACTGAAGCAGGCCCATATGTCAGGGTACCGCTTGTTTGCGCGAATGCGACTGAAGAGAGGGTCAGCGATGAACTCGCCGCCCATACGTGCTTGATGCTCATGCTATCGCCCCTGTTTGCCATCTTGTTTTTTTTGAAAATTCTGACTTACCAGCGCTTGGTTGTCTAGTAACTGCTAGATCTACTTTCACTTCGCTGACCCTCTCAGGCTACCTGATCACGCGACAGAAATGAGCTGGCATCCGGTTCAAAAATACGAACCATAATAAATTTCTCTGCATTATGATCATTACACACGAATTTAAGAAGCACTGGGCGCTATTTTTTGAGCGGTGAGGATGTTTGTCTGGTGCACAATTCACGTCCGCTTTGTGGACGAAAGCGGACATTGACATGATACTCCCATTCTTGTTTGTCATGGCAATAAAATCTTGCGCAGATCAACCGGCCCATCAGCCAATCCAATTTTCATCGCTGGTGTTTCCCTCTTCTTATTATTGTTGATCGGGGAGTAGTTGAAGTAGGTTCGCAGAATTTCCAGCAACTGTACTGGTCGATAGGGATTATATGGAGACTTCCCATACCACTTTCTACCTGCACCTGCTGGGGATGAAATTGGTCGTTCCAGCATTGATGATCGTCTTCTTGCAAACTGCATGAAGTTGTCCACCTTGAGCATCGAACAATGCGCGGCGACTCTAGCTTTCTCGTGTATGTCTTCATCCTCCATTGACGTCATGTGAGAAAACCTTTTCTGCACCTCTCCCCGGGTAGGCACTGGATAAAGCGCCCATCGATCCTTCCACTTTCCTTCTCCTCGAAGGTGGGCGTTCATCGTCTGTTCCACAAGATACCAAGTGGCCTCGAGCTCAGTTACTCGGCCAAGCTGCCTCTGAGCTGATCTTATTGCACGACGGCCAATTCGTGTCGCTTCTTCCCTCTCATCTCTAGTGGCGCCATCTTTAATTGCCACATAGAAGAGATCACTGTCCCCATTTCGTACCATATCGCCAAAGGAAGACATGTAGGCGGCTCGTATCCCAGACTCCTGTTCAGTAAAGAAGTGGACCTTTTCAGACTCACTCAGCAGAGAGCGAATGATCTGAAAGTGTGCGTACAGGACATAGTCTTCCCTGAACTGCATGCCTTTGCGGGGCAGCATGCTCTCAAGTGACAACTGATCACTTGGGAGTTCGACATCGTCCCTCTGATCAGCATCTTCATATCTTGCCCGTAACCTTTGCAGGGCGTCCGGAGAATATGCCTCAAGAGGTGACCGAGCGTTTGTATCATGTGATTGATAGTCATCATCCAGCCAATATTGAGAATATCTACGCAATGCCATTGTGTAGTCTTGATCACCCCGCTTCCATGACTCGATATGAATAAAGTCTCGATCAGCGCGGGGGTCATAGGATAGATGGATTGGGAAGACGTAACCGCTACTACAGTCGGCACTAATCGTTGAACGAAATGCTATGTTACGTTTGTCTTTTCGCTTGTCCCAGTTGATCAAATAGGCTTGTCGATCAGTACAAAGAAATAGTTCCTCATGGCGACCAGATCGTTGCTTGAAATTGGCTTCCCGTTCTCTGTTAAAGCGAAGGCAGGCTTTGTACGCCCGCTCCATATTGTGATAAATGACGGGAGGGGATAATTCTGTAGTCTCTTGAATGCGATTAATCTCAAGACCATTCAATAGGTGGAGAATTGATTCCACATATTTGTGGGATTTCCGCCCATGAGTTGCAGGGTAGCGGGCTCGCTGCACAACGAAAGTTTTGCCACAGCCTTTGCACTTCCATCGCTGAGAGCCTGTTTCTGTACGGCCCCGCTTTACATACGCACCAGTGCTGCCATTCAAGCCGACCTTAGAGATATTGTTGCTGCACTCAATATTTGGGCAGTAGTGATTGTCAGGCGACCATGATAGTGAATGTATAGTTTCGACAATTGCCTGATTGTTTTTTAGGGGAATAGATTCATTGCAGGATTTGCAGATAATGACCCTTGCCGACTTTGCTGAACCCGCTCCGGTTAGCTCGAAATTCTCACGAACCGGGCGTTTGCTCCCACTTACGCGATAGTTAGGATCAGATCTTGAGTTTTCTGCTGGTACACCAAAGTTCTTGCACCTGGGATTCTTGCAGGAGTTTACCTGTATGCCATCGTATTCAGGCGGGATTCTGTCCCTTTTCTGATCAGATTTGTGATCGGGCATTAAAAAACTCACTCCTGATAGGATTGCTTCCCTATAGGAGTGAGTTTAGGTACACATTTCTGTTATATCCAGAAACATTTAATGCCTAGGGGCATTGCCCGGGTTTTTTTTGCCCGGGGTGGCGTTATTTCGCAGAATATACATTCGGTTGCCATCTTAAGTCATTGAAATTAGGAAGCTAAATAGTTCTTTCACAATTACACTGGCAGTGGAGTAAATATTTCACGCCAGCTCTTTACATGAAATAAAACTTTCAAATAGGATTAACCCATGAAAAATAACGACGCAAAATCAAGCGCTATAGGGAGTGCGGGCACATCGGCTCGGGACAAGCTGCTAGCGTCTGCAGCCACGCTCTCGCGGCAGCAGCAGGTCATTGCTGATTTTTTGCTCAACCACTTGCAGGAAATTCCTTTTCTTTCGGTCATGGAGGTCGCGGAGCGCACCGGTACCTCCGAGGCGACCGTCGTCAGATTAAGCCAGCGCATCGGATACGACGGCTACGCCCAGCTGAAAATGGCCCTGGTGGAGATGTTGCGCGATGACATCAGTGACGGCGCAGCACCTTCGCGAGGCCACGCTGATCTCGACCTGGGCAAGGATGTTCTGGCGGCGATGTCGAGGCTGGAAATCCAGAACATCGAGCGGACACTCCAGCGCATCGATCGCCGCGACTTTGACGCGGCAGCTGCGATCCTCGCCGATGCCGATCACGTCTTCACATTCGGGCTGGGCATCTCGGCGCATCTGGCGGGGCTTGCGTCCTATTTATTTACGGAGCACGGCGTGCGCAGCACCGCACTGGACGCCCGCTTCACATCACCGCGTGAGCAGCTGGTGGTATTGCGCCCTGGGGATGTGGTGCTGGGTATGTCTTTCCCTCCGTATTCCCAGGAAACCATCGAGGTATTGCAGGAGGCGAGGGCGCGTGAGCTGCAAACCGTCGTGATCACGGATCGCGCCACTGCACCTGCGGCGGCATTTGCCAGCGCGCCCTTATTAGTGGCTTGTGATGGCATGACCTTTACCAATACCACCGCTTCCGTCGATGTCGTGCTCAATGCCCTGGCGGTCAAAGTCGCGTCCGCGCAACAGGACCAGAGCATGGAGGTGATCGGCCGCATTAACGAGATCCTCGCTGAAGAGGGTAATCGGGGGAGCCGTGACTGATCAGCCTGTGACTACCTTGCCCACCCGAATGCCAGACACCTATCTGGTGATCGGCGCCGTCGCGCTGCTGGTGTTCGTACTATCACTGTTAATCGATCCCGGGGTGTTCGATGTTCGCGAAGTCGCCGTCGGCGACAGCACCCGCGAGGTTATTGACCCCGACAGTTTCCGCCGTGTGCCCGAGGCGGGCGGGGCGAGTCTATTCAGCACCGATGATCGACCGGGCCTGTTCAACGCACTATACGAAGGGCTGGTTTCAGGCAGTCGTATGGGCGGCGCCGTGGGTATCATGGCGTTTATTCTCATCACCGGCGGAAGTTTTGGTGTGGTGATGGCTTCAGGTGCAATCCACCGCGGTTTGGGGCGAATCATCGCCGGTCAACGACTGACTGGCGGGGCATTCATCGCCGTCCTGTTCGTGATTTTTTCCCTGAGTGGCGCTGTCTTCGGTATGGGTGAGGAAGTAATTCCCTTCGTGCTGATGTTGCTGCCTGTAATGCTGAGCATGGGCTACGACCGGGTATCCGTCGTGCTGGTGACCTACGCGGCGACCCAGATCGGTTTCGCGACATCCTGGATGAACCCGTTTAGCGTGGCGATCGCCCAGGGCATTGCCGATGTGCCGCTGTTGAGTGGTATGCCGCTGCGCATGGGTATCTGGTGTCTGTTCACCGGGCTGGGGCTGGCGTTTTGCCTGCGCTATGCCGGTGCTCATCGCGGGGCGCCGCAGGCCGCTGGTGCAGATGAGCAGACCGCGCCAACACTCTCCCTGGGCGATCGCCTGGTACTGCTGGCGCTACTCGGGACCGTGGTGTGGGTCAGTTGGGGGGTTATCGCCCAGGGCTACTACCTGCCGGAAATTGCGACCCAGTTCGCCATATTAGGTGTTGCCAGTGGGGTTATTGCGGTGGTGTTCAGGCTCGATGGCATGACGGCCAATAGCGCGATGGCAGCGTTTCGTAAAGGTGCTGCAGATTTGCTGCCGGCCGCCCTGGTTGTCGGCTTTGCCCGCGGTATTGTCTATCTCATGGGGGGCGATGATCCTGCGACTCCCAGTATTCTCAACACCCTGCTGCACGCTGGCAGCGTTGCGCTGGCAGGGCTGCCCGACTGGCTCGCAGCCTGGTTCATGCTGCTCGGTCAGAGTGTGTTCAACTTTTTCGTGACCTCCGGCTCCGGCCAGGCGGCGCTGACCATGCCGTTAATGGCGCCTATGGCGGACTTGCTCGGTATTGAGCGCCAGGTGGCCGTGCTGGCTTTCCAGCTTGGCGATGGTCTGACCAATATGCTGGTGCCTACTTCTGCGGCACTCATGGGCTGCCTCGGTGCCGCCAAACTCGACTGGCTCGACTGGGTCCGCGCGGTTGCGCGACTCTACGGATGGCTGCTGTTACCCGCCAGCGTCAGTGTCATCGGCGCCGTGCTCTTCGGATATCAATAGGAATTTTCATGCTCACGCTGATTCGCGATGCAGAACTTTACACTCCCGAAGCCCTTGGGCGGCGGGACATCCTTATCGCACGCGAGCGTATTGTCGAAATCGCCGAACGTATCGAGCTGTCAGGTTCTCCAGTGGACGTGATTGATGCGGGCGGTCGGACGGTATGGCCTGGTTTTGTAGATGCCCTGACGCACCCCGCCGGTGGCGGAGGTGAAGGAGGCTACGGGAATCGGACCAGGGAAATCGACGCCGAGAGTTTTATCGCCGCCGGTATTACCACGCCTATCGGTGCCCTGGGCACCGATGCGGTGACGCGCTCGCTCGACGTACTTTTTGGCAAGGTCATGGAGCTGCGCGCCAAGGGGCTGGCGGCGTTCATGTACAGTGGTTCTTACCGCTTGCCCGCAGTGACACTGACCGGTGATGTGGTTCGAGATCTGGTACTGATTGAACCTGTGATTGGTGTAGGCGAGGTGGCCATCGCCGATCATCGAGGTTCACAACCGTCTGCTGCGGAACTGCGCCGACTGGCGGCGGATACCCGCCTCGGTGGCACCATCAGCGGCAAGGGTGGCACGGTTATGTTGCACCTGGGCGACGGCCCGGGGCGACTGCAGGTGATGCGAGCCGCGCTGGAGAACAGTGATCTCGCTGCCCACAGTTTTTATCCTACACATTGCAACCGCAGCCAGGCGTTACTCGAGGAGAGTTTTCGCCACGCGGTTGCAGGTGGTTGGATCGACCTGACTGCATCAACCATTCCCGAGTTTATTGAGGCCGGCGAGGTGTCTGTCCTGGAGACGCTGTCGCAGGCGTTGGAGCAGGGCGTACCGCTAGACCGGCTGACGGTGTCATCGGACGCAGGGGGTTCACTGCCGCACTACGAAGGCGACCAGCTGCTTGGCTCAAAGGCGGCGTCGCCCGGGGTATTGCTGGAGCTGGCGCTACAGACCTTTAACGACTGTCAGTCACTTTTTTCTGCACTCCTGCCTGCGTTGACCGCAAACCCTGCCGCTGCGCTGGGGCTGACTGATCGCGGTGCGCTCGTCGCCGGCGGCTTCGCCGATTTATTGCTGCTCGACACATCCGGCCGCTCCCTGGCTGGCGTGATGGCTAATGGCCGTTGGCTGCAGACACCTGATTCTTTTTAAAAAACACCACACTTCTCTGAGGATACACATTCATGAAACGCGCTTTCGATCTCTATAAACGGCGTCCACTCAGCCTTGCCTGTGCAAGTGCTGTTGCATTACTAATCCAGAACCCTGCCTCCTGGGCGGAGGAAGCCGTGGAGGAGGTGCTGGTTACCGGAACCCATATCAAGGGCCTGGACTTGAAAGGCGGCACTCAGGCGGTGCAACTGACGCGTGAGGATATTCTGGAGTCTGGCGCACAGCGCATCGGCGAGTTAATGCAGGATCTGACCATTACCGGTGGCGGCACGGGAACATTTACAACATCTACCGCAGGCGCGCTGTCAGGGGATACACCTGTTGGCGCCTCAGCTGTGTCACTGCGTGGTCTTGGAACCGGTTCGACACTCACCCTGATCAACGGGCGCCGCTCATCGGTGAGTGCGTTTGCCAATGGCCAGGCATCCTTTATTGACGTGAACTCGATTCCCGGATCGGCTATCGAGCGTGTCGAGATTCTTCCCAGCGGCGCGTCCGCGACCTACGGCGCAGATGCGGTAGCAGGCGTCGTCAACTACGTGCTGCGTGAAGACTATGAGGGCTTCGAGATTTCCGGTTCTTACGGAGATTCCACCGAGAGCACTGACGAGGGCCGCTACAATCTAAATATGGTGTTTGGCGGTGGGAATGAGCAGCATCGCTTTATGGGTATTGTTGACTACTACAAGCGCAATGCCATGTACGATCGTGACCGCGATGTGAGTGCGGAATCATTAAGGCCCAGCCAGCAGGGCTTCCACCCCTCATTCAACGACCTGTTCTGGATGTTCTACGACCAGACCGAAGAACCCCAGGATGGCGGCTGTGCTGCCGATGATTTCGGTTTCGGCAATTTTGGTGAGTTCTGTGAGGTGAATACCAATGCGTTTACCTCGGTGATGGACAACTACGAAAGCGTGGGCGGCGTATTCACCTACCAGTTCAATATCAACGATTCGACAACCTGGTTTAACGAAGTGCTTTATCAGAGCACCGAATCTGACGGCACCAGTTCGCCGGCCAACTTCTCGCGCGCACCATTTGACCCCGAGAGCCCTCTGTGGCCCCAGGCGCTGATCGATGACATGGTAGAAGAGGGCAGCTTCGAAGGGCTGGAAGACTGGACCGACTTCTACGGTTTCCCGATTTATGGCTGGGGCAAGTTCCCCGAGCCCCGTGCTGTCAGTGTGGAATCGGAAACCTATCGGATTGTATCCGGCATAGAAATGGATTTTGACTCCGGTTGGAATCTTGAGTCTGCACTGACCTACGGCTCTAACGAATCCGAGCAAAAGGGCAGTAGTGGCCTGTTTGTGTCTGAAGCCTTCTACGACGCCAGCTTGGGCAATCTCTGTGCGGATGGTACTCTCGTGAATCGTTGGGATGTAAACCCCGCACGGCCGAGCGCTTCCTTTGTTGGCGACACCTGCGAAGACATCGGCAAAACCACCCTGTGGTACAACCCCTTTGGTGGCCAGACCAGTCAGGCTGAGGGTATCGACGAGTTCATTCGGACCGAGGCAGAGCGCAGCGGTGAGTCAGAAATGTACGCCATCGATCTGGTGACCTCTGGGCCGCTGTTCGATTTCAATGGTCGCGAAGTGCAGGGCGCCTTCGGCGCAGAGTGGCGCCATGAAGAAGTGAAAGACGTTCCCGCGGGGATTGCATTGGCGACTACCGGCAACCCCGAACCCATACTCGGGTTCAGTTCCACCTCTGCGGATGCGAAGCGTGATCAATGGGCCCTGTTTGCGGAATTCTACATTCCCCTCACAGACAACCTCGATCTGACGTTGGCGGGTCGCTACGACGATTACGATAGCTTCGGTGACGACTTTAACCCCAAAGTGGCACTGCGTTGGCAGCCTGTTGACAGCCTGATCCTGCGCAGCAACTACTCCACCTCGTATCGCGCGCCCTCGCTTGCGCAGGTCGGTGCAGGTACGCTGCTGAGTTCATTTACCGTAGATTGTGCTGAAACACCCGCAGCCTGCGGAGGTGATGCCAGCGCCGATGGTGAGAACCTGCTCTCTGAAGAGGTCGCCAATGACAACCTGAAGCCCGAGACGGCCGATACCTGGGGTGCAGGCTTCGTGTGGACGCCCACGGATAGCATTGATATCACTGTCGACTACTGGGATATCAGTTACGACGATGTTATTGGTATCGACGAGGACGACTTTATCCGCAGAGCCCTTGGCGGTGAGTTCCCCGTTGTTGGCGAGGGTGAGCTACCCACCGGTACCGCGGGTCTGGAAGTGGAGGGTGACTTTGTTATCGATGCGCACTTTGAGCTGACCAACCTGGGCTATGAAGATGTTCGTGGCGTGGACCTTACATACACCCAGTCGCTGGATGTAGGACCGGGTGTCTTGACCCTGATTGCCGACGCAACCTACCTGCTCGAGTACGAGCGCCGCGCCTCTGATGCCTCGCCCGTCATCGATGAGGTGGGTGATTTCCGCTACCCGGAGTGGCTGGCGAATGCCAAGGTGCGCTACAGCATGGATCGTTGGGGCGGGTCACTGGGCTTGCGCTACACCGATGGTTACAAGGATGATCCCTCCAATCGCACGCTGGAGGCCGTCGGTCTTCCCGCAGACGCCACCGTGGATGTGGATTCCTGGACCGTGTTTGACCTCAACCTGTACTACGATGTGAACGAACATAACTATCTGCAGTTAACCGTGCGCAATATGTTCGATGAAGAACCGCCAGAGGTGCTGGGCCTTAGCTCGAACGTGGATTACATCAATCATGACTCCCTGGGTCGCTATGTTACCTTGCGCTACACCTACGTGTTCTGAGGGGTAGCCGCGTGAAAACATTGCTATCAATGTGGGTTCTCCTGCTGTGCAGTTTGCCTGTGGCGGCTGCACCGGCAGAGGCTAATGCCAACAAAGGGACGTTGGTCATCGCCGGTGGTGCCGTCAGGGCGGATAACGCTGATGTGTTTGGCGCGTTTATCCGCGCGCTGCCGGCCAATGGCCCGGTTGTCATTGTGCCCGCCGCCAGTGGACAGCCTTCGCGCTCGGCTCGCGACGTTGCAGACAGTCTCACAGCCTTTGGCGTGAACGCCGACCGGCTGACGGTGTTTCCCGTGGCCCTGCGCGATGACTCCACTACAGAGGATGTGGACGAGAGTCGATGGCAGGAGCACGCCTGGGACGAGCAGCGGGTTGCGCTGGTGCGCGACGCTGCCGGGTTCTGGTTTACCGGCGGTGACCAGATGCGCATTGTCTCTTTGCTGCGCAGCGAGAGCGGACAATTGTCGCCGCTATTGAGCTTAATTCATCAGCGCTTGCAGGCCGGCGCTGTGGTGGGAGGAACCTCTGCCGGCGCCGCCATTATGAGCGAGCGCATGATTACCGGTGGCGATAGCTTTACCGCACTGATCGAGCCGGGCCCGGTGGATTATGAAGCCATAGAGGAGCAGGAAAGCGGCCACCTCAGTATGACGGCCGGTCTTGGTTTTCTCAGCCAGGGATTGGTCGATCAACACTTTGATCGCAAGGCGCGTCTGGGGCGCCTGGTCCGCGCCCTGGATCTCGCGGACGCAGCATGGGGGTATGGTGTCGATGAAGATACGGCGATGGTGGTTGAGCTTGCCAGCGGCCGCGCCTCGGTGGTGGGCAGCGGTAGCATTACCGTGCTCGACGCGGGCAACGCCCGTTATCACTGGCCGGGGCCGCAGTTGGCCCGCACCCTGCAGTTGAGCCTGTATCCCGCTGGGAGTAGGTTCGACTTGGCAACCGGGAAGCCGCTGACGATTGTCGGTGACCCGACAGTCGGGGAGGAATATTTTGGTCACAGCCTGCGCGCAGGCGGTGGTATGGCATTCCCCAATCAGACACTTGAACAAATGTTAGGCAACGATTTGCTGGATAACCGGGCCGCACAGGAACTGCGCCGCTGGAGCATCGATGCTCGGGGCCAGGCGTTGGTCTACGTATTTCGCCAGACGGCTCAGAGTGCAGGTTACTGGGGCAGGGTAGCCGGTGCCAGCAGATACACTATTACCGCGGTCGACTTCAGTATTGACCGCATTCAGGTGACCGCGCCCACCGATTGACCGATTTGAACGCTCCAGTGAGGTCTTTTTGAGGCCTCACTTTCCCTCCCATCCAGCTACACTGAGTCTCATTGCTACCCCTTGAAAAGGCGGGTATTGTATCCATATCCAGTAGTTGAAGACGCAACAACAGTAGTGAGCAGTATCTTGGAGTACATTCGGAGCAACACAACCATACGCATGGGTGAGGAGCAGCACGACTCCGACGGCGGCCTCGCACTCGAGGAGAGCAAACCGGAACTTAAGCGCCCACCGCTGTTCAAAGTTGTCCTGATTAACGACGATTACACGCCTATGGAATTTGTCGTGGAAGTCCTGGAGACCTTCTTCAGGATGAACCGCGAACAGGCCACGCACGTAATGCTCACTGTGCATACCCAGGGAAAAGGGGTATGCGGTATTTTCACCCGCGACATTGCCGAGACCAAGGCGGCGCAGGTGAATCAGTACGCCAGGGAAAATGAACACCCCCTGTTGTGCGAGATCGAAGCATCTGAAGGTTAGGAACCCGGGAGAGGTATATGCTGAGTAATGACCTGGAACAGTCACTGAATGACGCTTTCCGCAGTGCGCGGTCCAAGCGGCACGAGTTCATGACCGTAGAGCATTTATTGCTGGCGTTGCTGGACAACAACGACGCCATCCGGGTGTTAAAGGCCTGTGGCGCCGATATCGGTGGGCTGCGCGGCGACCTGGTAGAGTTTGTCGATGCAACTACACCGCTGATTCCCGAGGAAGAGGAAGACCGCGACACGCAGCCAACGCTCGGCTTCCAGCGCGTGCTGCAGCGCGCCGTTTTCCACGTGCAGTCATCCGGTAAGAGTGAGGTCACCGGGGCCAATGTGCTGGTGGCGATCTTCAGTGAATCTGAAAGCCAGGCCGTGTTCTTCCTGAAAACCCAGAATGTGGCGCGCCTGGATGTGGTCAACTACATCACCCACGGTATTTCCAAGGTCGAGGGCGAGGGTGATTCCTCGGAGGCTGAACATTCCACCGGTGGCGAAGAGGCCATCGGCGAAGAGGCGGACAGCAACCCCCTGGACAGCTTTGCCACCAACCTCAACAAGGAAGCGGCCGAAGGACACATTGACCCTCTGATCGGGCGCGCACCGGAAGTGGAACGAGTGGCCCAGATTCTGGCCCGGCGGCGCAAGAACAACCCGCTGTTGGTGGGAGAGTCGGGCGTGGGCAAGACCGCGATTGTCGAGGGTCTGGCCAAGAAGATTGTCGACGGTGAGGTGCCGGAGACGTTGAAAGATGCGGTGGTCTATTCCCTGGATCTGGGCTCACTGCTGGCGGGCACCAAGTACCGCGGCGATTTTGAGAAGCGCTTCAAGGGTTTGCTTGCGGAGCTGAAAAAGCGCGATCACGCGATTCTGTTCATCGACGAAGTACACACGATTATCGGCGCTGGCGCCGCTTCTGGTGGGGTGATGGACGCCTCGAATCTGCTTAAGCCGCTGCTGAGTTCCGGCAAGTTGCGCTGTGTGGGCTCAACCACCTTCCAGGAGTACCGCGGCATTTTCGACAAGGACAAAGCCCTGAGCCGTCGCTTCCAGAAAGTCGACGTCATGGAGCCCTCTGTCGAAGACGCCTACAAGATTCTCAAGGGACTCAAGTCCCGGTTTGAGGAGCACCACGGGCTGCGCTACACCGACAAGGCACTGAAGGTCGCCACTGAACTCTCAGATCGCTATATTACCGACCGTTTTCTGCCGGACAAAGCCATCGATGTAATAGACGAGGCAGGGGCCTATCAGCAACTGCAAAGTGCTTCCAAACGCAAGAAAGTGATCGGCGTGGGCGACATTGAGTCAGTGATTGCAAAGATTGCCCGTATTCCTCCCAAAACCGTGTCGTCCGACGACAAGGAAGTACTGCAGAAACTGGAGAAGAATCTGCAGATGGTGGTGTTCGGTCAGGATCAGGCGATCTCCAGCCTGGCCACTTCGATCAAACTCGCCCGGGCCGGGCTCAAGGCTGCGGACAAGCCAATCGGCTCTTTCCTGCTGGCCGGTCCCACCGGTGTGGGCAAAACCGAGGTGACGCGCCAGCTGGCAATGCAGCTGGGTCTGGAGTTAATCCGCTTCGATATGTCCGAGTATATGGAGCGCCACACTGTGTCGCGGCTGATCGGTGCGCCTCCCGGCTATGTGGGTTTCGACCAGGGCGGGCTGTTAACTGACGCCGTCACCAAGAATCCTCACGCGGTAGTGCTGCTTGATGAGATCGAAAAAGCACACCCGGAAGTGTTCAATCTGCTGTTGCAGGTGATGGATCACGGTTCGCTGACCGACAATAACGGTCGCAAAGCGGATTTCCGCAACGTTATCCTGATTATGACCACCAATGCCGGCGCAGAGAATATCAGCCGCCGTACTATTGGTTTCACCCAGCAGGATCACAGCACGGATGGCCTCGAGGCGATCAACCGGATGTTTACCCCCGAATTCCGCAACCGCCTGGACTCCATTGTCCAGTTCGAGCCTCTCGATGAAGCGGTGATTCTCACGGTGGTGGATAAATTCCTCACCGAACTGCAGGGCCAGCTGGATGAGAAACGCGTGACTATCGATGTCGATGAAGATGCGCGTTTGTGGCTGGTCGAAAAAGGCTACGACCGGAATATGGGCGCGCGTCCCATGGCCCGCATTATCCAGGAACATATCAAGAAGCCCCTGGCGGAGCTGGTCCTGTTTGGCGAACTCGCTCAGTCAGGCGGCACTGCGCTCGTCCGCCTGAATAAGGCGGACGATAAGCTGGATGTTCTGGTAGAAGAGGAAGAGGTGGAGCTGGCTGAGAGTTGAGATGCCTCAGTCAGCGACCTGATTAACGCTCGCGGTAGGTAATGCGGCCTTTGGTCAGGTCATAGGGCGTCAGTTCGACGCGAACCTTGTCGCCGGTGAGAATGCGGATGTAGTTCTTGCGCATTTTGCCGGAGATGTGTGCGGTTACCACGTGACCATTTTCCAGTTGGACCCGGAACGTGGTGTTGGGAAGGGTGTCGATCACCTCGCCTTCCATTTCAATCTGGTCTTCTTTCGCCATGCGGCAGTATTCCTCGGATGAAAATAAGGGGCGCATTTTGCCTCAAAGCCAGGCGATGCGCCACCGCAAAAAGCGTGAAATTGTCTCCGGGAATCGCGATAGGGCGCGCAGGTGCGAGCCCGTGGCCTGCCTCAGGTAAGCAGGCTCCAGCGGCCGTTGAGATAGAGCTCCAGAGGGCGATACTCCGACTTGTAGCTCATCTTGCGGCAATTCTTGATCCAGTAGCCCAGGTAGAGGTAGTCCAGGCCGAGTTCCCGGGTGCGCTCTATCTGCCACAGAATCGCATAGCGCCCCAGGCTGCGGTCGACCAGGTCGGGGTCGAAGAACGTGTAAATGGCCGATAAGCCATCCAGTAACTCGTCCACGACCGAGATCGCTGTGAGTTGGCCGCCGTGGTAAAAGCGGTAGTAGCGTGTGCATTCCCAGGCATTGTCGAGAAATGACTGATACTGTTCGCGATCGGGCGGATACATATCGCCGTCGGCGTGACGCTGTTCGATGTAGCGCTGGTAAAGCCCGAAGGCTGAGTGATCGCGGATATCGCTGGTGACTTCCACTTCCAGGTCGGTATTGCGTTTCAGGGCCCGCTTCTGGTTCCGGTTGGGCTTGAAACGTTTCACGGGAATGCGCGCGGGAATACAGGCATCGCAGCTGGAGCAGTGAGGGCGGTACAGGTGGTTGCCGCTGCGCCTGAACCCCAGTACCGACAGGTTGCTGTAAAGACCTTGATCAATCTCCTGGCGCGGGTCTACGAACAACGTCGTAGCCTCCTGTTCCTCCAGGTAGCTACAGCTATGGGGGTAGGTCGTGTAGACCTTCAGGTCCCGCAGGGAAGACGTCACAACAATTCTCCACAAGTTGCCGGTAGGCGCCAGATCTCCGGATCATGCGCGACATCTATAGTGTCCCTAAGCCGCTGTTCGAAGTCTAGTCTGGGCATATTGAATGCCCCGAGACTGTTCAGGTGTTCGCTCTCTACCTGGCAGTCAATCAATTCAAAGCCGCCCCGTGTCAGAATGTTGACCAACCCCACCAGGGCAACTTTGGAAGCATCCGCCTCCAGACTGAACATGGACTCGCCAAAATACGCCCTGCCGATGGCAATACCATAGAGGCCCCCACCAGTTCACCGGCGGGGTTATATACCTCGACAGAGTGGGCGTGGCCGATGTGGTGCAGGTCGCAGTAGGCCGCCAGCATATTGTCGCCTATCCAGGTGCCCAGGCCGTCGCCGCGCAGCTGCGCACAGTGGCGCATCACTGATTCAAAGTGCAGGTCGACCGACAGCCGGAACCGATTGCGACGTAGGGTTTTGCGCAGCGAGCGCGAGATGTGCAGTTGCCCGGGCAGCAATACAGAGCGGGGATCTGGCGTCCACCACAGCACCGGCTGGGGTTCTTCGTACCATGGGAATATACCGTGCCGGTAGGCTTCCAGCAGCCGCCTGGGCGACAGATCACCGCCCACTGCGAGCAGACCGTTGGGGTAATCCAGGGCCTCGCCCGTGGGCGGGAAGGGCTCGTTGTCGGCAAGTTGGCTGATAGCGCGCATACACGCATTATACGCGCCCGTGACTTTGCGGGGCACGAAGTCACAAAAAAGGGCCGCAGAGGCGGCCTTTTTGACGAAACACAGGCTGTTAGAGGTTGTCGAGATACTTCTCGGCATCCAGCGCCGCCATGCAGCCGAAGCCCGCAGAGGTGACGGCCTGGCGATAAACGTGATCGCCGACGTCGCCTGCGGCAAAGACACCCGGCACGCTGGTGCTGGTGGCGTTGCCATCCAGACCGCTCTTGATGACGATGTAACCGTCTTTCATGTCAAGTTGGTTGACGAACATATCCGTGTTGGGCTTGTGGCCAATGGCTATGAACACGCCCGCCAGGTCGATGTCCTGGGTGCTGTCGTCTTTCACTGACTTGATGCGCATGCCGGTTACGCCGGAATCGTCACCGAGGACTTCATCGAGGGTATGGTCCCACATGATGGTGACCTTGCCTTCTTTCTCCTTGGCGAACAGGCGGTCCTGCAGCACTTTCTCGGAGCGCAGGGCGTCGCGGCGGTGAACCAGGGTGACGTGCTCGGCGATATTGGCAAGGTACAGCGCTTCCTCTACAGCGGTGTTGCCACCGCCAATCACTGCAACGTTTTTGCTGCGGTAAAAGAAACCGTCACAGGTGGCACAGGCGGATACGCCTTTACCCATAAAGGCTTCTTCGCTGGGCAGGCCCAGATACTGGGCGGAGGCGCCGGTGGCGATGATCATCGCGTCACAGGTGTAGCTGGAGGTGCCCTTGAGCACCATGGGGCGCGCTTCCAGATCGACCTCGTCGATATGGTCGAACACGATTTCCGTGTCAAAGCGCTCAACATGCTCCTGCATGTTCTGCATCAGTTCGGGTCCCTGCAGGTGCGCGTGGCCGCCGGGCCAGTTCTCTACCTCGGTGGTGGTGGTCAGCTGGCCACCTTGCTGCATACCGGTAATCACGACGGGATTGAGGTTTGCGCGGGCGGCGTAGACTGCGGCGGTATAGCCGGCGGGGCCACTGCCAAGGATGATCAGGGGAATATGTCTGGCTTCGCTCATTACTGCTGGTCCTGGATTGAGGTTGTGTTGGTTTCCGAAATGGGGGCGGACTATGGTAATTTAAAGGCAGGCGTCGGGCAAAGGCTCGGAGAATTCTAAAAGACAAACATAAGCCTTTGAATTAAATAAATAATTGAGCGACAATTAGTTGTCGCTATAGCATTTATAGCAACGCTTCATAGAAAAGCGTGGGCACAGGGACCAGGGACAATAACTACGTGGCAGAATCCACCGACAGCGAGACCTTTATGGGGCCAAGACTGCGCGAAGGGGCCTTTATTGGCGTGAGCGCCGTGTGCCTCTATCTGTTGCTGGCACTCGCAACTTACAGCGGCACTGATCCCGGCTGGTCAGCCAGTGGCAACGGCAGCGCTATTTCCAATCTGGGCGGCCCCACTGGCGCGTGGCTGGCAGACGTGTTTTTCTCCCTGGTTGGCTATGCGGCTTACCTGTTTCCCATTCTGCTGGCCTATCGCGCGCTAATCCTGCTGCTGGAGCGCAATAATCCCCATGGTTTCGACTGGCTCACGTTCGGCATTCGCACCCTGGGGCTGGTATTGGTTATGATTGCGGGCACAGCCCTGGCAGCCATGAACGATACCGGGCAGTCGTCCTTGCCGCAGGGCGCCGGCGGTATTCTCGGGCAGGCCATTGGCGGATCCTTTACGGTCGCGTTCAGTGCGGTTGGCAGCCGGCTGATTCTGCTGGCAGTGCTGTTATTCGGCATGACCATATTCACCGACCTCAGCTGGCTCAAGCTGATGGACAAGCTCGGCTCCTGGGCGATTACCGGTTTTGAGAAAAGCCGCGCGTGGGTCACGAAAACCTACGACGGGATTCGCGACAAGCGCGAGCGGGACAAGGCCGTGGAAGCGCGCAAGGTCGTCATTGAAGAGCACGTCGAAAAAGAGAAAAAGCGCAAACCGCCCAAGATCAAGCCGCTCAAGCCCAAGGCCGAAAAGTCCGAACGACTTGAGAAGGAAAAGCAGCAACCCCTGTTTGATGCGCCCGCCACCGGCGAATTGCCGCACCTGGAACTGCTCGACGCAGAGATCAAAGACCCGAACAAGGGCTATTCAAAAGAGGCGCTGGAGGCACTGTCGAAGCTGCTCGAACTCAAGCTCGCCGATTTCGGTGTCACCGCAGAGGTGACGGCGGTATACCCTGGGCCAGTGATTACACGCTTTGAAATCCAGCCGGCACCCGGCGTAAAGGTGTCGCGCATCTCCAATCTGGCCAAGGACCTGGCGCGTTCGCTGGCGGTTATATCAGTGCGGGTAGTGGAAGTGATTCCCGGCAAGTCCGTGGTGGGTATTGAAATCCCCAACGAAGACCGCGAGGTTGTGAATTTCCGCGAGGTGCTGTCTTCCAAGGCCTTTGATCAGTCCAAATCGCCGCTCACCCTGGCGCTGGGGCATGATATTTCCGGGCAACCGGTCTGTGCCGACCTGGCCAAGATGCCGCACCTGCTGGTGGCGGGCACCACCGGTTCGGGTAAATCTGTGGGCGTCAATGCCATGCTGCTCAGCCTGCTGTACAAGTCGGGTCCCGAGGACGTACGGCTGATTCTGGTCGACCCGAAGATGCTCGAACTCTCGGTTTATGACGGTATTCCACACCTGCTGACACCGGTGATTACTGACATGAAAGATGCGGCCAATGGTCTGCGCTGGTGTGTGGCTGAAATGGAGCGCCGTTATAAGCTGATGGCGGCCCTTGGGGTGCGCAACCTCGGCGGCTATAACCGCAAAATAGATGACGCCAAGAAAGCCGGCACCGAAATCCCCGATCCGCTGTGGACCCCGGATCCCATTTTTGCCGAAACCGACGAAGAGCAAACACCGCCGAACCTCGATCGTCTGCCCTCGATTGTGGTGGTGATTGATGAATTCGCCGACATGATGATGATCGTCGGTAAAAAAGTTGAAGAACTGATCGCGCGAATTGCCCAGAAGGCAAGGGCGGCCGGCATCCATTTGATTCTCGCCACGCAACGCCCCTCAGTGGATGTGATTACCGGCCTGATTAAGGCTAACGTGCCCACGCGTATCGCTTTCCAGGTGTCCTCGAAAGTGGATTCGCGCACCATTCTCGACCAGGGCGGGGCAGAGCAGTTGCTGGGTCACGGTGACATGCTGTACCTGCCGCCGGGTTCCGGTGTGCCCAATCGCGTCCACGGGGCATTCTGTTCCGATGAAGAAGTGCACCGGGTCGTCGCGGACTGGAAGAAGCGCGGTGAGCCGCTGTATATCGATGGACTGCTCGATGAGGGTGGCCAGACGCCGGTCACCGCCGGGGAACTCCAGGCCAATTCGTCAGACGAAGATAACGAGGGTGACGCGCTTTACGACGAGGCGGTTCATTACGTGACCCAGAGTCGTCGCGCCTCGATATCCAGCGTTCAGCGCAAGCTGCGCATTGGCTATAACCGCGCTGCACGCCTGATTGAGTCCATGGAGGCCGCGGGTGTCGTGAGTGAAATGGGTACCAACGGTCAGCGCGAAGTGCTCGCGCCGCCGCCAGTAGAAGACTAAGACATGATAGCCACACGCGTTCTGGCAATTGCCGTATTGGGCCTGTGCTTTGTAGCAGGCATTGTTCGTTCCGAGGAAGATCCCGCTGCGGCGCTCACTGCCCAGTTACAGGGGCTTACCCAGATGACCGGTCAATTTGTCCAGGACCAGTACGGCCCGGACTCAGACGAGTTGATCAGTGTTAGCAAAGGCAGCTTCAGCTTGTTGCGGCCAGGTTACTTTGCCTGGGATATTCAATCGCCCGACAGCCAGTTGATCATTGCCGATCTGGACTACGTCTGGCATTACGATCGGGATCTGGAAACGGTCACCCGCAGACCGGTGGACACCGGCACTACCGCTTCACCGCTGCAGGTCCTCGGTGGCGATATAGAAACGCTGCGCCAGAATTACAGCATTGCATCGCTCCCTGGCGGCGTGTTTCGCCTCGTTCCCCGGGGCGATCAGGCAGGATTCAAGGCGTTAACCCTGAGTCTGACAGGAGGCGCGCTCCAGGGCATGGAGGTCATCGATGGCCTCGGCCAGCGGCTGGATATCCGCTTTAGCGAGCTCACTACCGAAGCTGGCCTGACACCGGCAGATTTCGCGTTCACGCCGCCTGAGGGCGTAGACCTTTTCTATCATGAGCAATGACCTGTTTGCTGCAACCGAGGATCCCGGCTATCAGCCTCTGGCCGCACGACTGAGGCCTGTTGATCTCGAGACCTACGCCGGGCAGACCCACGTGCTTGCGCCAGGTAAACCGCTGCGGCGGGCCATCGATCAGCGCCACCTTCACTCCTGCATCTTCTGGGGCCCGCCGGGCGTGGGTAAAACCACCTTGGCGCGTATTGCTGCCCAGCAGGCAGATGCGCACTTCCTGCAGATTTCGGCGGTGTTATCCGGCGTTAAGGAAATTCGCGAGGCGATTGCCCAGGCGAGGCAGCACAAGGCCTCCGGCAAAGACACGGTGCTGTTTGTCGATGAGGTGCACCGCTTCAACAAGTCCCAACAGGATGCGTTTTTGCCCTATGTGGAGGACGGCACCGTTATTTTTATCGGTGCAACAACGGAAAACCCTTCCTTTGAACTCAACAATGCACTGCTATCGCGCTCGCGGGTCTACAAGCTGCGCTCCCTGGACAGTGGCGAATTGCTCGGTGTGCTGCAGCGAGGTGCTGCGCTACTCGGTGACGACATCCAGGTGTCGCAAGCCTGTCTCGAGCTCATTGCAGCCCAGGCGGACGGCGACGCCCGCCGGGCCCTCAATCTGCTGGAGCTGGCCGCTGATCTGGCCGATAACGGGGTTATTACCGAGGAAACCCTGGCGGAGGTGCTACAGGCCTCGCTGCGGCGTTTCGACAAGGGCGGCGACCTTTTTTACGACCAGATCAGCGCGTTGCACAAGTCGGTGCGGGGCAGTGCACCCGACGCGGCACTGTACTGGTTCTGCCGAATGCTCGACGGCGGCTGTGATCCTTTATATGTGGCTCGGCGCGTGGTGCGTATGGCCAGTGAAGACATCGGCAATGCCGACCCTCGCGCCCTGACAATCAGCCTGGACGCCTGGCAGGTACAGGAACGTCTTGGCAGCCCTGAGGGCGAGTTGGCTGTCGCCCAGGCCATTGTCTATCTATCCTGCGCTGCCAAAAGCAATGCAGTGTATAACGCCTATAACGCGGCCCGCAGCGAGATCGGCGCCGGCGACAGCGAGGAGGTGCCGCTGCACCTGCGCAACGCCTCCACCAACCTTATGAAAGACATGGATTACGGTGCGGAGTATCGCTACGCCCACGATGAGGAGGGCGGCTATGCCGCGGGGGAGAATTACTTCCCTGAGTTCCTGCGCGATCGCCAGTACTATTTCCCTGTCGATCGGGGTCTGGAAAAGAAAATTCAGGAAAAACTAGACTACCTGCGCGCGCGAGACAAAAGCAGTACAATACGCCGCTACGATTAAGCCACTCCGCCTGATCTCATGAAATACCTGCTGTTTATTGCCCTCGGCGGCGCTGCCGGTGCCGTGTCACGCTATCTGCTTGCAGGCTGGATTCACCAGCTGTGGGAAGGCCGCTGGCCCGTGGGAACGCTGCTGGTCAATATGGCAGGCTCCTTCGCTATCGGGGTCGTATTTGTCCTCGTCGAGCGACAGGTGGTTCACCCGGATTGGCGCGGAGTGCTTATGGTGGGCTTTCTGGGAGCGTTTACGACGTTCTCGACGTTCTCCCTGGAAACCATAGCCATGTTCGAGAACGGACACACGGCGCACGCCCTAGGTTATATGGCTGCTAGCGCCGTTTTGTGCGTTCTGATGGCTGGAATATCGATTCAATTGACGCGGGCGATTGTCTGAACCCGCTGACTGGTTAGTTTAGGAAACACATTATGTTGGATATCAAGGTCGTTCGGCAGGACCCACAAGCGGTTGCCGACGCACTGAAGAAACGCGGATTTGAATTTGACGTGGCCGGGTTTGTTGCCCTGGACGCGCGTCGCAAGCAGGCCGACGTGGAATCCCAGAATCTGTTGGCAGAGCGCAAGGCTGCATCGAAGCAGATTGGTGCGTTAATCGGCCAGGGTATGAGCGTAGATGACGCCAAGGCCCAGGTGAACGAAACACTGGAGAAAATTGCTGCCCAGATCGACGATCTGACCGGCGAAGCCAAGCAGGTACAGGCCGAGCTGGAAGACCTGTTGCTGGCCGTGCCCAATATCCCTGCAGACGAGGTTCCCGAGGGAGCCTCGGAAGACGACAACGTAGAGGTCGCCAGCTGGGGAGAACCTACTGCACTGGCGTTCGAAGCCAAAGATCATGTGGAGCTCGGTGAAGCACTGGGCGAGATGGACTTTGAGACGGCGGGCAAAATCACCGGCTCACGTTTCAACGTGATGTACGGCAATGTCGCCCGCATGCATCGCGCGCTCATTCAGTTCATGCTCAACCTGCACACCGGCGAGCATGGTTATAGCGAGATCTACGTCCCCTACATTGTGAATCGCGATTCCCTGCGTGGCACCGGACAGCTGCCCAAGTTTGAAGAGGACCTGTTCAAGCTGGAGACGGATCAGGGCTACTACCTGATCCCCACGGCCGAGGTGCCTGTGACCAATGTGGGCCGCGATCGTATATTTGACGATGCGGAACTGGGTGAGCAGGGCGTAAAGTTCGCCTGCCACACGCCGTGTTTTCGCAGCGAAGCCGGCAGCTACGGACGTGACACCCGCGGTATCATTCGCCAGCACCAGTTTGAAAAGGTCGAACTCGTGCAGTTTGTACGCCCAACACAGTCTGACGACGCCCTCGAACAGCTCACCGGTCACGCGGAGAAGGTGCTGCAACGGCTGAACCTGCCGTACCGCAAGGTGATTCTGTGTGGCGGTGACATCGGTTTCTCCGCCCGCAAAACCTACGACCTGGAAGTGTGGCTGCCGGCGCAGAACACCTACCGTGAGATTTCCTCCTGCTCCAACTTCGGTGATTACCAGGCCCGCCGCATGCAGGCGCGCTGGCGCAACCCGGAAACGGGCAAGCCGGAGTTGCTGCACACCCTCAATGGCTCTGGCCTGGCTGTAGGCCGCACACTTGTCGCGATTATGGAGAACTATCAGCGCGACGACGGCAGCATCGAAGTGCCCGAGGCACTGCGACCCTACATGGGTGGCGCCGAGGTGCTCAGCGCCTGATGCAATACCTACCGGTCTGCTTCCGCCTCAAGGACGCGCCAGTTGTATTAGTGGGCGGGGGCACCGTCGGCACCCGCAAGGCGCGTCTGCTGCTCAGGGCAGGTGCAAACCTGACGGTGGTTGCCCCCGAGATCAGCGATGAACTCGAGGGCCTGCTCGCAGAGCACGGCGGTATCTGGCAGCGCGCGGAGTACACAGAGACCGATTTGCATCACAAGCGCCTGGTGGTGGCCGCTACGCCCAATCGCGCTGTGAACGAGCAGATTCACGCCGACGCAACGGCTTTGAACCTGCCGGTGAATGTGGTCGATTCGCCGGATTTGTGCACGTTTATCTTTCCCTCCATCGTCGACCGCGATCCGCTTATCATCGCCATTAGCAGTAGCGGCCGCAGCCCGGTGCTGGCGCGTCAACTGCGCCGCAAGATCGAGGCCATGGTGCCCGGCGCCTACGGCGCATTGGCAGAATTTGCAGGTCGCTATCGCGATCGAGTGAAGCAGGCCATTCCTGAGGAGACGCCACGGCGCTTGTTCTGGGAGCAGGTGATGGAGGGCACAGTTGCGGAACAGGTCATGGGCGGCCGTGAAAGCCGCGCCGAGGAGCTCCTGGAAGAGCAACTGGCTAACACTGAAGCTCATTATGTCGGTGAGGTATATCTCATCGGTGCAGGCCCGGGCGATCCGGACCTGATGACATTCAAGGCCGCGCGCCTGTTACAGACGGCCGACGTGGTGCTCTACGACCGCCTGGTATCGGAACCGATTCTGGAAATGGCGCGCCGCGATGCGGAACGCATTTACGTTGGCAAGCGCCGCGATGATCACGCGGTGCCACAAAACGAGATCAACCAATTGCTGGTAGACCTGGCGAAAGAGGGCAAGCGGGTAGTGCGCCTCAAGGGTGGCGACCCCTTTGTATTTGGCCGCGGCGGCGAAGAAATCGAACTTCTGGCCCAGCACCAGGTACCTTTCCAGGTCGTGCCCGGCATTACCGCAGGCAACGGCGCGGCCTGCTACTCGGGCATACCGCTAACCCATCGCGACCACGCCCAGTCGGTGCGTTTTGCCACGGGGCATCTCAGGGATGGCAGCATTAATCTGGACTGGGAGCAGTTTCAGTCAGAGACGGAGACGCTGGTGTTCTACATGGGGCTGGTGGGTCTGCCGGTCATCTGCGAACAACTTGTAGTCCATGGTCGACGAGCCGATACGCCGATCGCACTGATTGAACGGGCGACGACCAAAGAGCAGCGCGTGCTGACGGGTACCTTGTCGACGATTGTAGAGATCGTTGAGCGTGAAAAGCCTCGAGCTCCTACGCTGATCATTGTGGGCAGTGTGGTTTTGTTGCACGATGATCTTGCCTGGTTTGGCGGGCGTTAGGTTTTCTCTCGAGCTCACCCGACAGAGGTGCGGCTAGATATTGTCGGCGCTATTCGTTTTTATCTATGTGTGCCTGTTTGATGTCACTGCACGATGGTTCCGCTTGGTTCCGTGGTCAATGGGCCTGTTCTGAATAGCCCGCACAGGCACGGCATTAGCCCTTCCGGGACCACTTCAAGCCCATCCACGGGACGCCAAAGCGACCGCATGGATGTGCTTGTGGCGGTTTCCGAGAAGCTTCAGGCAGGCCCGGGCAGGCTAGCCAGAATAAAACCTACAGACACAAAAAAGGCGAGCCGAAGCCCGCCTTTTCAGTACCGAACAGGAGGCTTACATGTTCGGGTAGTTCGGACCGCCGAAACCTTCTGGGGTCACCCAGGTGATGTTCTGGGAGGGGTCCTTGATGTCACAGGTCTTACAGTGAACACAGTTCTGGCCGTTGATCTGGAAACGCTTGCTGCCATCTTCCTCTTCAACGATCTCGTAAACACCTGCAGGGCAGTAGCGCTGCGCCGGCTCATCCCACTTCGGATAGTTCACATCCATTGGAATGGAAGCGTCCTTCAGGGTGAGGTGGCAGGGCTGATCTTCCTCGTGGTTGGTGTTCGAGAGGAATACCGAGGAGAGACGGTCGAAGCTGATCTTGTTGTCCGGCTTGGGGTACTCGATCTGCTTGGCTTCAGCCGCGGGCTTCATGGTCGCGTAGTCAGGCTTGTCGTCATTCAGGGTGAAGGGCAGTTTGCCGCCGAAGATGTTCTGATCGAGCCAGACCATGGCGGAGCCAATCAGGAAACCGAACTTGTGCATGAAGCCGGAGAAGTTACGGGTGGTGTACAGCTCTGCGTAGGCCCAGGAGGCTTCGAAGGCCGTTGCAAAGCTGTCCAGGTCAGATTTGCGTTCTTCGCCCTGGCCAATCGCTTCGACTACGGCTTCAGCCGCAACCATACCGCTCTTCATGGCAGTGTGGTTACCCTTGATCTTCACTGAGTTCAGGGTGCCGGCATCACAGCCAATGATCAGGCCTCCGGGAAAGTGCATCTTGGGAAGCGAGTTGTAGCCGCCCTTGGTGATGGCGCGGGCGCCGTAGGTGAGGCGAGAACCGCCTTCGATCACCTTGCTCACGGTGGGGTGGTGCTTCCAGCGCTGGAATTCCTCGAAGGGGCTCAGGTGCGGGTTGGAATAGTTTAGGTCGGTGATCAGGCCCAGGAATACCTGGTTGTTCTCGGCGTGGTACAGGAAGCCGCCGCCGGTGGCGCTGTTTTCGGACAGGGGCCAGCCCAGGCCGTGTTCTACGGTGCCTTCATCGTGCTTGGCGGGGTCGATTTCCCAGATTTCCTTGATGCCGATGCCGTAATGCTGGGGGTCTTTGCCCGCATCCAGGCCGAACTTCTCGATCAGCTGCTTGCCCAGGTGGCCGCGGCAGCCTTCGGCGAACAGGGTGTACTTGGCGTGCAGCTCCATGCCGGGCATGTAGGAGTCCTTGTGGCTGCCGTCTTCGGCAATGCCCATATCGCCGGTGGCGATACCTTTGACGCTGCCATCTTCGTTGAACAGCACTTCAGAGGCGGCAAAGCCCGGGTAGACCTCAACACCCAGTCCTTCGGCCTGCTCGGCGAGCCAGCGGCAGACATTACCCATGGAGACGATGTAGTTACCGTCGTTGTGGGTGGGCTTGGGAATAAAGAAGTTGGGCAGGGTGATAGCGCCGGTAGCGCTGGTATAGAAGTAGAACTTGTCACCTTTCACCTTGGTGTTTAGTGGGGCACCCAGTTCCTCCCAGTTGGGGAACAACTCGTTCAGGGCGCGGGGCTCTAATACAGCACCAGACAGGGTGTGAGCGCCGACCTCGGAGCCTTTTTCCACGACGCAGACAGTGATTTCCTGCTCTTTCTCCTGAGCCAGCTGCATGATGCGACAAGCGGCGGACAGGCCAGCAGGGCCGGCGCCGACGATGACGACATCAAATTCCATCGATTCTCTTTCCACGGTGTGTTCCTCGTAATGTGTGGCGCCTGCCCGGGGAGCTGCCAGCCCCGGGAGATGCTTTCGTGTGTAGCAGCGGGCCTCTTGTAAGTTCGAGCCCGTCTCCCCAAAGGTGCGCAAGTATATAATTTTTAGGGATAAATGACTATAAATCAGGGTGATGGCGAGAATCATCAATATGGCGCATTTAGTCTACTTTCGTGTCGTTTATCGCCCTTGACCCGAGGGGGCAATATGGGCAAGATACCCCGCCGAAACACCATGTACCGGGCGCTTTTTGATCGCCCTGGCACCGCAAACCCACCCTTAACAATCGTATTGGAGAATCCATGAAGGTTCTTGTCGCCGTTAAGCGCGTCGTTGACTACAACGTCAAAGTGCGCGCCAAAGCCGATGGTAGTGATGTTGACCTGAATAACGTCAAGATGGCTATCAACCCCTTCTGTGAAATCGCTGTAGAAGAGGCTGTACGCCTCAAGGAAGCGGGCACAGCAACCGAAGTTGTTGCCGTATCTATCGGCGACAAGTCTTGCCAGGAGCAGATCCGCACCGCACTCGCACTGGGCGCAGATCGCGGCATCCAGGTTGAGACTGAAGGCTCTGTAGAGCCCCTCGTAGTAGCCAAGCTGCTCAAGGGTGTCGTAGATAAAGAAGAGCCCCAGCTGGTCATCCTGGGCAAGCAGTCCATCGATGGTGACAACAACCAGACTGGGCAGATGCTGGGCGCCCTGGCGGGTATGCCCCAGGGTACTTTCGCTTCTGAAGTCGTTATTGATGGCGACAAAGTGAACGTAACTCGTGAAGTTGACGGCGGTCTGCAAACAGTTGCATTGAACCTGCCTGCCATCGTCACTACTGACCTGCGTCTGAACGAGCCGCGCTACGCTTCTCTGCCTAACATCATGAAGGCCAAGAAGA
This sequence comes from Halioglobus japonicus, assembly GCF_001983995.1. Classification (NCBI taxonomy): domain Bacteria; kingdom Pseudomonadati; phylum Pseudomonadota; class Gammaproteobacteria; order Cellvibrionales; family Halieaceae; genus Halioglobus; species Halioglobus japonicus. The sequence goes on from NZ_CP019450.1 coordinate 2,600,144, forward strand.
AGCCGCTGGACGTCATGACTCCCGCCGATCTCGGCGTAGAAGTCACTTCCCACCTGGCTCAGGTGAGTGTTGAGCCGCCCGCCGAGCGTCAGGCCGGTATCAAGGTTGAAGATGTTGATCAGCTGATGGATAAACTGAAGAACGAGGCGAAGGTGATCTCATGAGCACTCTGGTAATTGCAGAACACGACAATGGCTCCCTGAAGGGCGCTACTCTGAACGCGGTAACTGCTGCCCAGGCGCTGGGTGGCGACATCGACATCCTGGTAGCAGGTGCTGATTGTGATGGCGCAGCCCAGGCTGCTGCCGCTGTTGCTGGCGTTTCCAAGGTACTGGTAGCTGACAACGCTGCCTACGAGCACCAGCTGGCAGAGAACGTCAGCCTGCTGATCGCTGAAGTTGGTGCTGGCTACGACAACGTCGTTGCTCCGGCCACCGCCAACGCCAAGAACAGCATGCCGCGCGTTGCGGCGCTGCTGGACGTGGCCCAGATCTCCGAAATCATCTCGGTAGAATCTGCTGACACTTTCAAGCGTCCTATCTATGCCGGTAACGTTATCGCTACTGTTAAGAGCAGCGATGCGAAGAAAGTCATCACCGTACGTACCACAGCATTTGACGCTGCCTCCGCCGAAGGCGGTTCTGCGGCTGTTGAAGCTGTAGGCGCAGCTCACGATGCAGGCATCTCTGCCTTCGTTGGTGAAGAAGTGGCTGTTTCAGATCGTCCCGAACTGACTTCTGCTCCCATTGTTATCTCCGGTGGTCGCGGCATGCAGAACGGCGAAAACTTCAAGCTGCTGGAAGGTATTGCCGACAAGCTGGGTGCCGCTATCGGCGCATCTCGCGCAGCGGTTGACGCTGGCTTCGTTCCCAACGACATGCAGGTTGGTCAGACAGGTAAAATTGTCGCTCCTGACCTCTACATCGCCGTGGGCATCTCCGGCGCGATCCAGCACCTTGCTGGTATGAAGGACTCTAAAGTCATTGTTGCTATCAACAAGGACGAAGACGCTCCGATCTTCCAGGTTGCCGACTACGGCCTCGTAGCGGACCTGTTTGACGCGCTGCCTGAGTTCGAAAGTAAGCTGTAATTCAGCTGCTTTTTGAATCTGCGAAGAACCGGCCCTTGTGGCCGGTTTTTTGTTTCTGGCAGGTCTATCTGGTTCGAGATCGCCAGTCATCCTTCTGAGACCGCTGCAAGGCCATCCATGGCTCCCGACGATCTCAGATGAATGACTGTCGATCTCGACCCTTGTTCGGTCGCGTACGTTGAGAATCTAACGGAAGTGGTTGGGTGTGTCCTTGATCGTTCCGGCTAGCCAGAGTCGTACCTAGTCCCGCCGCAAACGATCAGAAATAGCGATCGGCGTCGGGTAGTTGAACACCACGATATAACTAGACGCAAGCAGGGTGATAATCGTTGTTGCCTGGATCAACAGTGAGGCCTGTTCGCTGATCAGTGCAGCGCCGACTGCCACGTAGGCAATGAGTAGCGAGAACTCCGAGGCTTGGCCCAACCGAAAGCCCAGGTCCCACGCCAATACGCGCTTTTCGCTGACGCCCTTGAGTAAAAAGCGATAGACCAAGGGCTTGAGCCCCAGAACCAGTACAGCCAGCACCAGCGCCGGTATCCACACCGTTTGCAGCATGGCCAGGTCAAAGCGGGCGCCCACCGAGAAGAAGAACAGGATCAGGAAAAAGTCGCGCAGCGGTTTGAGATTGACTGCGATGTACTGCGAGATCGGACTGGTGGCAATAGTGATGCCTGCGATGAAGGCCCCGATTTCCTCGGATAAACCCAAGGCTTTGGCGGCTTCAGCCATGCCCAGACACCAGCCCAGGGCGAGCAGGAAGATGTACTCGTGAAAGCGATCGAAGCGGGCGATGAGTGGGAGTAAGACATAGCGCACGCAGAGCAGGGCGAGGCCGCCCAGCACCGGCAAACCCAGCAGCGATATCGCCAGGGTCTGGCCCATGCTCTCGCCGCCATCGCCGGCGGCCGCACTGAACAGCACCATTAGCACGATGATGGCCAGCAAATCCTGAATGAGCAGCAGGCCGATCATCAACTCGCCGATGTGGCGGTGGTGTAACACCGTGGTCGGCAACAGCTTGATACCGATAATGGTGGAGGAGAACATCATGGCTGCGCCGACGACCAGGGCGTCTGTGGTGGCGTAGCCGAAGGCATAGGCAACGCCAAAGCCCATGGCCAGGAAAATCGCCGAGCTGAACAGCGCCACCACTGTGGACTTTCTGAGCGTGGCCCATAGCGCCTGGGGCTGCATATCCAGGCCGAGCAGGAATAGCAGGAAGATAATGCCAATATGGCCGATGTCGGCAAGGAGTTTGGTGTCGGTGACCAGTGACAGTCCGTAAGGACCGATGAAGGCGCCCAACGCAATGTAGGCGATGATCAGTGGTTGACGAGTGGCCAGTGCTAGCGAAGCGAAGAGTGCCGCGCCGCTAAAAATCAGGAAGAATGAAAAAGTGATTGAGACATCCATTCAGGCAGTGTAATCAAGCCGCCCGTGGATAGGAAATAGTTTTATAAACAGTGGCTTGCTGGCGGAATATGGCGCTGCTCCGCGGATGGGAGCAGCGCCAGGATGTTCAGGCGCGGCGACGGAACAGCGGATCGGCCTGATTTGCCGAGGCCTGGTAGTACTCGCTGAAATCGGCCAGGCTGGCCAGCGAGGGTTCCAGCAGGCTTTCGTCGTCGAACTGGAAAGCGTCAAAACCGCAGCGGCCGAGGTAAGTCAGCTGGTCGCGGATGAAGTGACCCACCGCACGGATTTCGCCGGTATAGCCACGATCGCGCAGCTCGCGAGCGTAGGAGAAACCGCGGCCGTCCATGAACGTCGGGAAGTTCACCATTACCAGCGGGATCTCATCGATGTGATCGATCAGCGGTGCCAGTATTTCACCTGGCTCCAGGATCACAGCGCGGCTGGCGCGCTCTTCACATTCCAGCCACTGCTCCAGGTCCAGCACTTCGGGGCTGGTGTCTTCGACAATAGCGCCGTTCTTGATCAGCTTAGGCATAAACTTTCTCCTTGAAGGGGGCGATGCCTACACGGCGGTAGGTGTCGAGGAAGTTTTCCTCTTCGGTGCGCAGGTCGACATAGGTGCCGAGGATTTTCTCCATCACATCCGCCATGTCTTCCTGTTTGAAGGACGGGCCGAGGATTTTGCCGATGGAGGCATCCTTGGACTGGCTGCCGCCGAGGCAGACCTGGTAGAACTCTTCGCCTTTTTTGTCGACGCCGAGAATACCGATGTGACCAATGTGGTGGTGGCCGCAGGCGTTCATGCAGCCGCTGATGTTCAGTTCCAGTGGGCCCAGGTCGTAAACATAGTCCATGTCGTCGAAGCGGGCCTGGATGGATTCGGCCACGGGAATCGACTTGGCGTTCGCCAGGGCGCAGTAGTCGCCGCCGGGGCAGCAGATCATGTCGGTGAGGTAGCCAATGTTCGCGGTGGCCAGGCCCGATTTTTGCAGTGTTTGCCAGAGCTCGTAGAGGTCCGCCATGGGCACGTCTGCCAGCACCAGGTTCTGCTGGTGGGTGCTGCGCAGTTCGCCGAAGGAGAAACGGTCGGCCAGATCGGCAACGAGTTCCAGTTGTTGATCGGTAATATCGCCCGGCGCATAGCCTGTGGCTTTGAGGGAGATATTGACGATGCGGTAGCCATCAACGCGGTGAGCGACAGTATTGCGCTTCACCCAGTTAGCGAAGATAGGATCGCTTGCGCCTTGCTCGGCGAGGGCGGCTTCCGCTGCTGCAGCGTCGATCTGGGCGTACTCCGGTTCAGTGAAGAAGGAGCTGGCGCGCTCGATCTCGGCGTCAGTCAGCGTGGTGGGGCCATCTTTCAGGTGTGCCCATTCCGCTTCAACCGCCTCACGGAAGGCGTCGATACCCATGGCTTTTACCAGGATCTTGATCCGCGCCTTGTACTTGTTGTCGCGGCGGCCGTGCTGGTTGTATACCCGCAGGATGGCTTCCAGGTAGCTGAGCAGGTGCTGCTTTTCGAGGTAGTCGCAAATCTCTACGCCGATAACCGGGGTACGGCCGAGGCCGCCGCCCACGAGTACTTTATAGCCAACTTCGCCGGCGGCGTTTTTGACCAGTTCAATGCCGATATCGTGAGCACGAACCGCGGCACGATCTTCTTCGGTACCGCAGACAGCGATTTTGAACTTGCGAGGCAGGAAAGCAAATTCCGGGTGCAGGGTAGACCACTGACGGATAATTTCGCAGTAGGGGCGGGGGTCGACGAGCTCGTCGCGAGCGACGCCGGCAAACTGGTCGGTGGTGGTGTTGCGAATACAGTTACCCGAAGTTTGGATGGCATGCATCTGAACCTTGGCCAGCTCCGCGAGCATGTCAGGCACTTCGGCGAGCTCCGGCCAGTTGAACTGAATGTTCTGGCGGGTGCTGATATGCACATAGCCCTTGTCAAAGTCGCGCGACAGGCGGGCTACGGTGCGCAGCTGGGTGCTGTTCATCAGGCCGTAGGGCACGGCCACACGCAGCATCGGAGCAAGACGCTGTACATACAAGCCGTTCTGCAACCGCAGTGGCAGGAATTCCTCTTCGCTGAGGTCGCCGGCCAGGTAACGCTCGGTCTGGCCGCGGTACTGGGCCACCCGTTCGTCGAGAATTTTCTGGTCGTACTGGTCGTAAACGTACATCTAGTGTTTCCCGTGTGGATTATCGGACTTTTCGCCGCTTGCAAAAGGACAGCGAGCTTAGCAGATATCGCAGCGTCTTACCGCTGTGCAAATAGTAAGAATATTCATAAGGTTAGAACGGTTTAATCAGCTGCTGCCCATACCCTTGGGATTGTCTGAACTGCTGCTATAATGGCCCGCACTCGGGACCAACATAAGGAGCAAAACATGTCCGAAGAGACACCATCAAAAGACGCAGGTGACGGCGCAGCCGACGCGGTTGCAGCCACCGCCGTTATTTCCATCGTGGTACTGTTCATGTACCTGTGGCTGTCAGGAATGCCTTCCTAAGCCATCGATGAATGGGGCGGGTGGTGGTTTAGCCCGCTCCTTTCAGCACCAGCTGCACAATCGCAATCATTACCGCGATGAACAACAACGTAAAAATGATGCCTGCAGCGATGAATGTTCCCGCCCGACCCTGTTGGAAGTCCCGTTCCCGGTTCTTGCTGCTTTGAACGCCTAGCCCGGCGGCAAACACACTCGATACCACCTGCCACGGTTTCAGGGATTCCTTTTCGCCTGACGTATCATCGGGTTGCTCTGTCATCGACGTTCGGTTCCTCAGTAGCTCAGGTTAGGGCGCAGCCAGCGCTCCATGGTCTCCACCGATTCTCCCTTGCGAGCTGCAATGTTTTCAACCTGGTCTTTGCCAATTTTTCCCACGGCAAAGTAGCGCGCCTCGGGGTGAGCGTAGTAAAAACCGCTGACCGAAGAGGCAGGCGTCATCGCATAGCTTTCGGACAGGCCCACCCCAGTGTTGTTCTCCGCATCCAGAATCTCGAACAGCGTGGCCTTCTCAGTGTGGTCCGGGCAGGCCGGGTAGCCCGGGGCGGGGCGAATGCCCTGGTAGCGCTCGCGGATCAGCTCTTCGTTGCTCAGCTGCTCTTCAGGGGCGTAGCCCCAGAATTCGGTGCGCACCTTGCGGTGCATGTACTCGGCGAAAGACTCCGCCAGACGGTCCGCCAGCGCCTTGAGGAGAATGCTGTTGTAGTCGTCGTGATCGGCTTCATACTGTGCCGCCAGTTCGTCCACGCCGAGACCGGTGGTGACACAGAAGCCGCCCACGTAGTCTTCGACGCCGCTGCCCTCGGGGGCGACATAGTCGGCCAGGCTCAGGTTGGGCTTGGCGCCGGGCTTTTCGGTCTGCTGGCGCAGGTGGTGCAGGGTAGTCAGCACTTCGCTGCGCGCTTCATCGCGGTACAGGGTGATGTCGTCCGCACCGTTGCGCTGCGCCGGCCAGAAGCCGATCACTGCACGGGCGGTGAGCAACTTCTCGTCGACAATGCGCTTGAGCATGGCCTGGGCATCGCGGAACAAATCGCTGGCCTGTTCACCGACTATCTCATCTTCCAGAATGGCCGGGAATTTACCGGCCAGTTCCCAGGTGATGAAGAAAGGCGTCCAGTCGATGGTGTCGACCAGTTCATCCAGCGGGAAGTCGTCGAATACGCGCACACCCGTGAAAGCAGGTTTCGGTGGCTGGTAGCTGTCCCAATCCAGCTGTGGTGCGCGCGCAATGGCAGCGTCGTAGCTTAGTCGCTTGCTGCGTGGCTCGCGATTGGCAATACGCTCGCGCACCTGCTCATAGTTGGCGCGGCGCTCTTCGGTAAAGGCGGTCTTGGCTTCACCCATTAATTGCGTTGCAACCGACACACTGCGCGATGCGTCCGGAACATAGGCGACAATATCGCGGTCGTAGTTCGGCTCGATTTTGACCGCGGTATGGGCGTTGGAGGTAGTGGCACCACCGATGAGCAGCGGCACATTAAAGTCCTGGCGCTGCATTTCAGAGGCGACATGCACCATTTCATCCAGTGAGGGTGTGATCAGGCCGCTCAGGCCAATGATGTCGACGTTTTCGTCGTTGGCCACTCGCAAGATTTCCTCGCAGGGCACCATCACGCCGAGGTCGATAACCTCAAAGTTGTTGCACTGCAGAACAACGCCGACAATGTTTTTGCCGATATCGTGGACATCGCCTTTTACCGTCGCCATGAGAATTTTGCCGTTACTGCTGGCGGCACCGTCTTTCTCGTCTTCGATGTAGGGTTGCAGATAGGCAACGGCCTGTTTCATGACGCGGGCGCTTTTTACCACTTGAGGCAGGAACATCTTGCCTTCACCAAAGAGGTCGCCAACCACGTTCATGCCGTCCATAAGCGGCCCTTCGATCACCTGGATCGGGCGGTCGAAAGCCTGGCGCGCGGCTTCCGCATCTTCTTCAATATAGGTGTTAATGCCTTTCACAAGCGCATATTCGAGGCGCTTGGCCACGTCCTGCTCACGCCAGCTGAGGTCTTCGGTGCGGGCGCCGCTGCCACCGCTGTCGCGGTATTGCTCGGCAATGTCCAGCAGGCGCTCAGTGCCATCGTCGCGACGGTTAAGTACCACGTCTTCGACGGCTTCTCGCAAATCTTCGGGCAGTTCATCGTAAACCGCGAGCTGACCCGCGTTGACGATGCCCATGTCCATTCCAGCGCGAATGGCGTGGTAGAGGAACACGGAGTGAATCGCTTCACGTACCGGGTTGTTACCGCGGAACGAGAAAGACACGTTAGAGACGCCGCCGGAAACGAGTGCACCGGGCAGTGATTCCTTGATGTAGCGGGTTGCTTCAATGAAATCGACAGCGTAGTTGTTGTGCTCTTCAATGCCGGTAGCAACCGCGAAAATGTTGGGGTCGAAAATAATGTCCTGGGGCGGAAAGCCTACTTCTTCGACCAGCAGGTCATAGGAGCGTTTACAGATTTCCTTGCGGCGCTCGAGATTGTCGGCCTGACCCTGTTCGTCAAAGGCCATAACTACAACAGCAGCGCCATACCTCAGGCACAGGCGGGCTTGCTCCAGGAACTCATCTTCACCGGCTTTCAGGCTGATAGAGTTCACGACCGCTTTGCCCGCAATACATTGCAGGCCGGCCTCGATGACGTCCCACTTGGAGGAGTCCACCATGATAGGAACCCGGGCGATGTCAGGCTCGGAGGCCACCAGGTTGAGGAAGGTCACCATGGCTTCCTTGGCATCGAGCATGCCTTCATCCATGTTGATGTCGATGATCTGCGCGCCATCTTCCACCTGGGTGCGGGCAACGTCGAGGGCGGTTTCGTAGTCACCTTCCAGAATCAGGCGTTTAAAACGGGCGGAGCCGGTCACGTTGCAGCGTTCACCCACGTTAACGAACAAGCTGTCTGCCGTGATGTTAAAGGGTTCCAGGCCAGACAGACGGGCGGCGCGTTCGCGCCGGGGAATGACCCTCGGTGCCCTGCCGTCGACGGCGCGACTAATGGCGTTAATGTGTTCAGGCGTGGTACCGCAGCAGCCGCCAGCAAGGTTCAGGAAACCGCGTTCGGCAAAGTCAGCGAAGTCATCGTGCATGATTTCGGGCGTTTCATCGAACTCGCCGAATGCGTTGGGCAGGCCGGCATTCAGGTGGGCGCTGAAATAGCACTCCGCCGCATTCGCCAGTTCTTCCAGGAAGGGGCGGATCTCCTTGTAGCGACGTCCACAGTTACTGCCAATAATCAGCGGCTTGGCGTGTGCCACCGCATTGTAGAACGCTTCCGGGTTGTGTCCGGACAGTACCCGGCCACTGACGTCGGGGAAGGTCACCGAAATCATAATGGGCAGTTCAATGCCGCTCTGGGCAAACGCATCCTTAACCGCGAATACAGCAGCTTTTGCGTTCAATGTATCGAAAATGGTTTCAATGAGGATAATGTCGACATCACCCTCAATCAGCGCCAGAGCCGCCTCAACATAGCTCTCGCGCAGTTGCTCGAAGGTAATGCTGCGGGCGCCGGGGTCGTTGACGTCGGGAGAGATAGAAGCGGTTTTGGGGGTAGGGCCGAGCACGCCGGCCACGAAGCGGGGCTTGTCCGGAGTCTCTGTGGTCACCTCGTCAGCGACTTTGCGGGCCACCTGTGCCGCGGCAAGGTTAAGCTCATAGGCAATGCTGCTCAGGTCGTAGTCTTCCTGGCCGACTGATGTGGCGTTGAAATTGTTGGTCTCGATAATGTCAGCACCGGCCTGCAGGTAGGCGCGGTGGATCTTGCCGACCACCTCGGGGCGGGTCATGCACAGAATATCGTTATTGCCCTTCAGATCGGTGTCGTGGTCGGCAAAGCGCTCTCCGCGGTAATCGTGCTCCTCGAGGCCTTCGCCCTGGATCATGGTGCCCATGGCACCGTCAATCACCAGAATGCGCTGCTGGAGTGCCTTGAGGAGGGTTTCTTTGCGGGTACAGCTCATGATCAACCTGACAATTGTCAAAAAAGGGCGCATCCTAGCAGGTCTTGATAGCTATATCAAAATAATTTGATATAGATTAAGGGCTTGAATGTTAGCCTCCGGGCCCCAATTCACATACCATACCCGACTAAATTACTCTGGATTGTTGTAAATGATCACCATTACCGAAGCCGCTCAGGATTATCTCGCTGAATTGCTCTCCAAGCAGGAAGACGCCCTCGGCGTTCGCGTGTTTATCAATCAGCCGGGCACCCCACGCGCTGAGACCTGTATTGCCTACTGCCGCGATGGCGACGTCAAGGAAGAAGACGAAGAGCGCAAGTACGACAAGTTCACAGCTTACTTCGAGGGTCGCTCGCTGCCGTTCCTGGAAGACGCTCTGGTGGATTACAACAAGGATCGCATGGGCGGCCAGCTCACGATCAAGGCACCCAATGCCAAGATGCCGCGTGTCAACGAGGATAGCCCGTTGGAAGATCGCATTAACTATGTGCTCTACAACGAAGTAAACCCTGCACTTGCAGCCCACGGTGGCGAAGTGAGCCTGGTCGAAATTACCGATGATATGTTCGCGGTGCTGCAGTTTGGCGGCGGTTGCCAGGGGTGTTCTGCGGTGGACCAGACGCTTAAGGGTGGCGTTGAGAAAACGCTGCTCGAGCAACTGCCGGAGCTGTCGGGGGTTCGCGATACGACGGATCACTCTGATCGCTCTCAGGCCTATTACTGATTTAGACGATCGAGGGATTCTGGAGCCGGGCAATGTCCCGGCTTTTTTGTGGCTTAGTTCTTGAAGAGCCGGTTCGGGAGTGCCACACACTGCCAATTGATGCCCGACCCAGGCTCAGGGATAGCTCAGGTGGTTTCAAGATCGTCGGGAGGCATGGGTGCCGGACGCCGAAGCGACCCCATGGACGGGCTCGTAGCGGTCTTGAAACCACCTGAGTTATCTCTGTGCCGGCGTGTTGAGCAGCGCACACAAAAAAGCCGGGACATTGCCCGGCTTCTTTGCAGAAAGATCAGACCGTCAGCCAGCCTGTCGCTCCTTAAGAGCATCCTTAACCGTATCGCGCAGCTTGCGCAGAGTCGCTTCGGTAGTCTCCCAGTCAATACAGCCATCGGTCACAGAAACACCGTACTGCAGGTCGTCGAGGTTGTCGGGGATAGACTGGTTGCCCGCATTGATGTTGGATTCAATCATCAGGCCCAGAATGGAGTCGTTGCCTTCCACCACCTGGTTGCCCACATTCTCAACCACCAGCGGCTGCAACTCAGGCTGCTTGTTGGAGTTGGCGTGTGAGCAGTCGACCATGATGTTGGTGGCCAGGTTGGCTTTTTCCAGTGCCTCTTCGCACAGGCGAATATGGACTGAATCGTAGTTCGGGCCGGCGCTACCACCGCGCAGTACGATATGGCCGTAGGCATTGCCCTTGGTGGTGAACACTGATACCTGTCCCTGGCGGTTAATACCCAGGAAGCGGTGCGGCTTGGAAACCGAGTTCAGTGCGTTGGTGGCTACCGTCAAGCCGCCATCGGTGCCGTTTTTGAAGCCCACAGCAGAGGAGAGGCCGGAGGCCATTTCGCGGTGGGTCTGGGATTCTGTGGTGCGGGCGCCAATGGCGCTCCAACTGATCAGGTCCTGCAGGTACTGGGGTGAAATCGGGTCCAGTGCCTCGGTGGAGGTCGGTAGGCCTAGCTCAAGTATGTCCAGCAATAGCTTGCGGCCAATGTGCAGGCCTTCCTCGATTTTAAACGAGTCGTCCAGATGCGGGTCGTTAATGAGACCTTTCCAGCCCACCGTGGTGCGGGGCTTTTCGAAATACACACGCATAACGATGTACAGGGTATCGTCGAGTTCGTCTGCCAGCGCCTTGAGACGGCGGGCATAGTCCATAGCGGCTTCGGTGTCGTGGATAGAGCAGGGGCCCACAACCACAAACAGGCGGTGGTCCTTGCGGTCGAGAATATCCCAGATGACCTGGCGGCTGTCGGCCACGGTCTGGCGCACTGCGTCAGACATAGGCAGTGCTTCCCACAGTTGCTCCGGTGTGATCAGAACGCCCTGCGAGTCGACGTTAATATTGTGTACTTCGTTGTTGCTCATGGATGTTACCTGATAGAGTAAAACGCTTTCCCTGCCGCAAAAAATAGCGCCACGGCGGCGCGCCATTCTATAGTAGCGAGGCAGGTTTGGATAGGCGCTCTTCAAGGGCGAGCAGGAGGCAACGTTGCCGCAGCAGGCACATCCCGGCACTTACGATTTAACCGTTCTTGCGCCCATACTGGAGCGGGGCGGCGTCATTCTCACCCCTAACCTGCGACTTGGCCGTCGTATTATCGCCGCATGGAACGCGCATCAGGCACAGAGCGGCCTGCAGAGCTGGCCACAGGCACGGGTCTACTCTCTGGAATCCTATCTGGATCGTCGCTGGCGCGCTGCGGTGGCGGGCGGGGAAGTGGCCCCACGCCGATTGTTGTCGGCGATACACCTGAGGCAAATCTGGCAGCGGGTCATTGATAAGGACCAGGCTGGCCACGGCGACTACCACTTGCTGCAAACTGAAGGCGCTGTGGCCCTGGCCCAACAGGCAAGAGAGAATTTGCTGCGCACGAGGGTGGATGTGAAGGACAGTGCGGTCCGCTCCCAGTTTCGTCTGGATCCCGACTGCAGCTGCTATCTGCGGTGGCTGGATGCCTTTGACGGCGAGCTGCAGCAGATGTCTGCAGGGACGCTATCCGACGCTTTGATAGACGTGTTATCGGCGCCAACCATTGTGGCGAAAGACGATATCACGCTGCTGGATTTCGACGATGTGCCGCGCCTGTACCGGGACGTTCTGGAGCGGCTGAGCTTTCGCTGCGAGGAAGCGCACAGTGATGCAGCGCCGGTGATGCCCCGGGTTTTTGCCTATCCAGATCGTCGCAGTGAACTCGATGCGGTCGCGGAGCGGGCGCTGGCCCAGTATCGCGCAGCCCCGGATATGACCCTGGGTATTGTGCTGTCGGATATGCAGGGCGACAGGGCGGCAATGGAGTATGCGCTGCGCCGTGCGTTTGACTGTCTCGGCGATAACTACACTTCGCTGCCGGTTAATTTTTCCACGGGTATCCCGCTCGATCGTGCGCCAGTGGTCAGAGATGCGCTCGGCTTGCTCGATATCAATCGCGGCGAACTCCCTTACGACGACCTCCTGATGCTGGTCCGTTCCCGCTTTATCGCTCCCAGTGATATGCGCGGGGAGAACCTTGTGAGCCTGTTGCGCCGTATTGCCGACGATGGCGCTGCGGCCATTGACCTCGGGCGCTTGCGCTACCTTGCCCAGCAGGTCCAGGTGGAGGAAGAGCGGGGCACGGCCTTCGGAGAGGCACTGCGTCGCACAGATGAGCTGCGCCTGCGCCACCTGCGCCAGTTACCCTCTGCGTGGGTGCAGAGCTTTTCAGACGTTCTTGCCTGCTGGCAATGGCCCGGCAGCGGTCCGCTAGATTCACTTGAGTATCAGCAGGTAGAGCACTGGTATCGGCTGCTGGAAGAATTTGCGGGCTTTGACGATGTCTGCGGCGAGCTTTCTCTCACCGCGGCACTTAGCCTGTTGCGCGATTGTTGTCGCGACCAGATCTCACAACCCCAGACCGCAGATAGCGTGATCCAGGTGTTGGGGCCACTGGAGGCGGCGGGTCTGCAATTCGACACCTTATGTCTGTGTGGGTTTCAGGGCACTCGCTGGCCGGCACCGGCGCGACCAAACCCCTTTGTACCGCTCGCCCTGCAGCGCCAGCACCAGATGCCACACTCGAGTGCCGAACGCGAATGGCAGTACGCGGCTGACCTGATGCGCCTGTATCGCGCCACCTGTCGCGAGATGGTGATTTCTTACGCGGAGGAAATTGACGGGGTGCCGGAGTTGCCCAGTGCGTTGCTGGAGCCGTTCACCAATGAATCACTGCCGCCCACCAATCCCGTGGACCCCGACTGGACAGCTCGCCAGAATGCGGCCATTCGAGAGTCCGTCGATGACCATAACGGACCGGCGCCGCAGGCAGCGGAATTGGCCCAGCTCTCCGGCGGGAGCAGCATCTTGCAGAACCAGGCCGCGTGTCCATTTCGCGCTTTCGCCCGCAATCGCTTGCGCCTCGAACCCCTGGCCGAGCCGGTAATGGGTTTATCAGCCGCTGATCGCGGTACCTTGCTACATAACGCGTTGTTCATTTTGTGGGGAGAAATAAATAACAGCACCACGCTCGCGGGCATGGATAAAACGGCACGCAAACTGGCGGCCGAGCGCGCCAGTGCTGCCGCAGTCACCGAGGTGCCACAGACCACCCGGGAAGTCGCCGGGCTGCACTGTCTCGATCTCGAGAAGCAGCGATTGGCAGGGCTGTTGCAGGAGTGGCTCGACATAGAGTCGCAGCGAGCGCCGTTTACGGTCAGCGAAAGAGAATCCTCCATAGCACTTGAACTCGCGGGTATTACACTGAATTTACGCGTGGATCGAATCGACACACTGGAGGGCGGTGAGCAGTTGGTGCTGGATTATAAATCCGGTCGCAACGGTCTGGCCGACTGGCTGGGTGAGCGTATTGCGCAGCCCCAGTTGCCCCTTTATGGACTCGCCACCGGCGTCAGTGCCGTGAGTTTTGCGCAGATCAGGGCCCGAGACTGCAAATTCACCGGTATCGGCGAGATTGACGGTGTGCCGGGCATAAAGAGTGATGTTGGCACTGCAATAAAACGCTGGCAGCCTGAGATCGAGGATTGGCCGGCGCTCGTCGCGCATTGGCGGGAGCAGTTGTCGGCGCTGGCGGAAGCCTTTGTAGCGGGAGAGGCGGCCGTCGATCCCACTTCAACGGCGTGTAACTTCTGTGGACTGCAATCGCTGTGCCGTATCTCAGTGCAGGAGGCCTCGTTATGAGCATTGTTGATGCCACTGAGCGCCACGAGGCATTGGACGTCACCCAAAGCTTTTGCGTGTCGGCACCAGCCGGTTCAGGTAAAACAGAACTGTTGATACAACGTTTTCTGGCGCTGCTGGGTCGTGTACAACGCCCTGAGCAGGTATTAGCCATTACGTTTACGCGTAAGGCGGCCGCGGAAATGCGTGAGCGTGTGGTACAGGCTATGGCCGACGCACTCCACGGCGTTCCCTGTCAGGGAGATCACGAGCAGGCGACCCGGGCGCTGGCATTGGCTGCCCTGGCACGCAGTGACGAACTCGGCTGGCACCTCACGCGCGACAATTCACGACTGAATATCAAGACCATCGACTCGTTCTGTGCAGGCTTGACGCGCCAGCTGCCGATTCTGAGCCAGTTCGGCGGTTCGGCCCAGGCGGTGGATGATGCAGTGCCTCTGTATCGCGAGGCGGTATCCGAGCTGTTTTCGCTGCTGGAGAGCGCAAGGCCGGAAGCGGAAGACCTGCGCCAGTTGCTGCTGCACTTCGACAATAACTGGGAGCGCCTTGCGGATCTGCTGATGGCCATGCTCGCCAAGCGCGATCAGTGGCATGAACACATGGGCGTGCGGGCCTCACCGGCCGAATCTGAACAACGTTTGCACTCACTGGTGGCAGCATTGGTCGACGAAAAGCTCGCGGAGCTGGCGGCGGTTTTGGCACCGTTTGAAGATGAGCTGTTCGACTTGTTCTGCTACGCGCAGGGCAATCTGGGGGAGCCGGTACCGGATAACTTCCCCACGCCTGTGAGTGACAACCTGGCGCAATGGCGTGCCCTGGTGCAATTGTTGCTTACCCAGGACGGCAAGTACCGACGCTCTGTGAACGTCCGCAATGGCTTCCCTGCCGGCAAGGGTGAGGCCCAGGAGCACAAGGACCATCTCAAGCACCTGCTGGGTCGTATGGGAGAGGTTGCCGAATTGTTATCCGCCCTGCGGGCGGTGACGACGCTCCCTGATATGGGAGGGCATGCCGCTTCCTGGCAACTGGTAGTTCACCTGGCCCATGTGCTGCCTCTGGTCGCAGCGTGCCTGCTGCTGGTGTTCGAGCGGCGCGGCGAGGTGGACCATACCCAGGTGGCACTGTCGGCACTGGATGCACTGGGAGACGACGAGCAGCCCACCGAGCTGGCGCTGCGGCTCGACTACAGTATTGAGCACATTCTTGTCGATGAATTTCAGGACACCGCCATCAACCAGTATCGCCTGCTGGGGCGGCTGACCCGTGGCTGGGGCGAGCACAATCGCCTGAATGCGCAGGCCCCGCGGACCATTTTTATTGTCGGCGATGGCATGCAGTCGATTTACGGATTCCGCAATGCCAATGTGGGCCTGTTCCTGCGCGCTCGACAATCCGGTTTTAACGGTGTGATCCCGGTGGCCATCGACCTGAAAAGCAATTTTCGGTCGAGCGCTTCGGTGGTCGACTGGGTGAATGCAACCTTCGAGGAAGCCTTCCCGCCAGAGGACGATGTGCGTCGCTCCCGAGTGAGCTATACGCCTGCGGTAGCGGTGAAACCGCCGTTGTGTGAGCCTGCAGTAGAGCTGCACGGTTTTCGCGGCGAGAGCGCCGCAGTGCAGGAGGCGCGGTATCTTGTTGATCAGATCGTGGCCGGTCTCGACGACGAGCAGTTTGAGTCAATCGCATTGCTGGCGCGTTCGAGGGGGCAGTTGGCGGCCATTATCGAAGAATTGCGACTGCGTAACGTGGGTTTTGCCGCCGAAGATATGGATCCCCTGGCGGGTTCCCCGGCCATTGTTGACCTGCTCAACCTGTGCCGTGCGCTGGCCAACCCGGCTGATCGGGTCGCCTGGTATGGCGTGTTACGTGCGCCCTGGGCAGGCCTCGATCTGCAGGATTTGCATTGCCTGGCCAGCGCAGCTGCAGATGCACGCTGGCAGAATCTACCTGCGTTACTGCGCGCCAGACAGTGGCCTGAAGCCTTCTCCGAGCGAGGACAGACTGTGCTAGAGCGCCTCGCCGCGTGCTTCGACTGGGCCTGGCACAAGCGTGACCGTCTTGCGCTGCGGATTTGGCTTGAGCAGCTGTGGTTGCGGCTCGGCGGACCACAGTCCCTTGCCAATCCGGCCTACCTGGAAGATGCGCAGCGCTTTTTCGAACTCTTGCAGGAGTGCGGCGAGGTCTGTGGCCGTCTGGACATCGCCTGGTTGGAGCAGCGCATCGCGAGGCTCTACGCCTCCGGCGAAGGCGGCAGTGCAAAATTAAAAGTGATGACACTGCATAAATCCAAGGGGCTGGAATTTGATTGGGTCATCATTCCGGCGCTGGGGCGGGGCACACGGGGTGATAATCGCGATATCCTGCTTTGGGATGACTACATCAGTCCCACGGGAGAACGCGGCTTCCTGTTGGCCGCCGATGACCACGGCGATACCAAAGCCCCGAGCCTGTACAACTTCCTGAAATCCCAACGCAGCGAAAAATCGAGGCTGGAATCCACGCGCTTGCTCTATGTTGGTGCCACTCGCGCCGTGAAGAAATTGACGCTGACGTCGGCTTTGAAAGAATCTGCACAGGCCTCGCCGGGAGAGTCCGCAGAGATCAAGCCACCCTCTGAAGGATCGTTGCTGAGTTGTATATGGCCCACCTTTGCCAGTCAGATGCAGATTCATGAAGCGGTAGAGGAGGCCGCCTTAGGCCCTGTGATCTCGGTAGCATTGCAGCGTGTCACTACGTCGCCTGTACTGCCCACGCCGCCTCTGGCAGAGCGAGAAGACGGCCCCAATATTCCGGAACCCGCCTTTAACCGCGTTGATCGCCATGTGGGGACAGTGATTCACGAGCAGCTGGAATATCTCAGTGCCGCACAGGACCTGCCTGAACAGCTGGGATCAGAAAATATCGAGCGAATGGCCCTGCGCCTGCGTGAACTCGGGGTAGGCGGACAACTGCTGGAGGATGCGCTGCACAGAGCGACACAGGCCGTTAACACGACGCTTGCAGATAGTGATACTGGCCGATGGGTACTGAGCTCTGCCCACAATGACGCGGCCAGTGAATTGGAGGTGGTCGTTGTAGATGCTGAGGGTAGAACGGCAGAACTGGTGATCGACCGGACCTTTGTAGACAGCCGTAGCGGCGTACGCTGGATTATCGATTACAAAAGCAGTGTGCCGTCCGCCGAGGAAAGCCTCGATGACTTCCTCGAACACGAGGCAGTGCGCTACCGCCCACAGTTGTTGCGCTACCGCCAGTGTTTCAGTGAACTAGCTGCTGAACAGGTCAAATGTGCACTGTATTTCACTGGCCTCGGGCGGCTGCAATTGGTTGAGGTTGAAGCGGTTAGCTGAACTGGCTGATCACGTCGTCCGCGAAGCGCTTAATGCTGTCCACCTTGTGTTCCAGTGCTTCGCTGTTACCGTGATAAAACGGCCACGGCATAGTCATGATATGAGTGACGCCGGCATCTTCAAGGCGCCGGTAGCCATCGGCATCCCAGGCATCGTTAGGGGTCGCCATTACCTCGAAAGCTTCATTGCCGCGGCCGAACTCACTGCGCCATTGTTGAATTTTTGCAATCGACTCGATGATGTCTTCGCTGCTCTGTAAGTCGGTCACCCAGCCATCACCAAGACGGGCAGCACGCTTCATAGCGGGATTGGAGATGCCGCCTATCCACAGCGGAATGCGCTCAGTCGGCGCGGGTTCATTTCCATCGGTGCAAACTGGTAGTGCTGACCTTCGTAGCTGACCATCTCGCCGCTCCAGAGTAAGCGCATAATCTCGATCATCTCATCAGCGCGCTTGCCGCGGGTGGTAAAATCCTGCCCCATTAACTCAAATTCATCCCGCGACCATCCGACGCCAAAGGCGGGTGTGATTCGATTATTGGAAATAATCGCCGCCGTGCTGATGGCCTTGGCCACCAGGTAGGGGTTGCGCATCGGTAGCACAAACACATTGTTGGTAAAGCGCAGGTTCTCGGTAATGGCAGCGAGAGCACCAATCATTACCCAGGGGTCAGGCCAGTCGGTAAAGGGTGCCCAGCGCCTGCTGCCGTCCTCGGTATAGGGGTAGGGAGTGTTTATCGTCTCCGGGTTCACCACGTGATCGGAGAATGACATGGCGTGCCAGCCATGGGTGTCTGCGACAGGCGCAAGAGAAGTGAGGTGGGAGACGGAACTAAATGAGGTCGAAAGTACAAACTTCACTGGAGGAATGCCCCTATCGCTAAGTTATTATCTTGCGCTCACTTTAGCCGCTGTGAAGGTTGCTGTCCCTTGAGTCATTCAACTTGTCGCCGATTCGACCACATTGTCATACTGAGCGGAGCGGGGCTGTCCGCCGAGTCCGGTGTGGCGACCTTTCGCGACCCCGAGGGCATCTGGCAGCAATACGACCCTATGGATTTGGCGACGCCCGAAGGCTTTGCCCGCAACCCGTCGCTGGTGTACGAGTTTTATAACGCGCGGCGCAAGCAACTCGACGATGTTGCCCCCAACGCTGCACATCGTGCCCTGGCGCGACTTTGCCGTGAATATCAGGGGCGGGTTTTTCTGGTGACCCAGAATGTCGATGATTTATTGGAGCAGGCCGGATGCTCTGAGGTTTGCCACATGCACGGCGAGCTGCGGGTTGCGCTGTGCACCCATTGCGGTGAGCGTTCAATTGCAGCCACGGCTTTCGACGGCGACAGCCACTGCGTTCACTGTGGCGAGGTGGGAGGGTTGCGTCCGGATATCGTCTGGTTCGGTGAAACGCCGTATCACATGGCGGCCATTGAGCGTGAGTTGAGCACGGCAGATTTGTTTGTCGCGATCGGGACCTCCGGTACGGTATACCCTGCAGCAGGTTTTGTGCAGGAGGCACGCTGGTGTGGCGCCCACACGCTGGAAATTAATCTGGAGTCCAGTGAACGGGCCGATGTGTTCGATGAGCACCGGCTTGGGCCCGCGACCGAGCAGGTCAAACAGTGGGTAGAGGAAATGCTCGCCGGTCAGTGACCGGCGAAGCAGGGGTGAGCGTGTGTTATTTCGCCTCTATATCGGCGCTAACCATGTCCAGTGAAAGAGCAACCGCTTCGCGGTAGATCACTACGATAGTCTGGCCCAGCTCTACGCCGGACATTTTTTCCGGTTCCACATCTTCAATGAGATGAGCGCGGCCATTGGCATCGAGCAGCGTGACCGTGCCGAGCAGTCGGTTCATGCCTTCTATGGTGCAAACCGCGCGGATTAGACGGGCGCCGCCGGCCACCGGCTCGCCATCAACCACACCTTCGCCGCCATCTTCAATCACAACCCAGGGGTTGGCCATTTCTTCTTCCGTGGGCTCGCGAATTTCACCTTCAAGGGCGGCCAGATAGGTCAAACGCAGCTTGTCGCCAACGGTGACATCCTCCAGGCTGACCAGTTCTTCTCTGGCGTGCACAGTAAAGCTGTTACCGAGGGGGCCCTTGAGCGTCACCAGACGGTGCTCGAGATCGATTTCGGTGATCACGGCCTCGACTTCTACCGCGGTGGCCCGCACGTTGGCTTCCTGTGCAGTTGATTCTGCTTCCTGGGCGATGGCTGGGAGGCAAACCGCCGCGAGAGCGATAACAAGCCCGCGCGAGGCGCGGCTGAGGATATTATTCATTTATGCGTTCCTTGTATGAGAGGTATCAAGAGTGCGTACAACGCGTGTCGGCGGCACACTGTTACAACATAGCCGCGCTACGCGTATCAGGCAACTGACTCAGCCTGCCAGATTCTGAACTTGCGGTTCTCGGCAAGAATGGCGGTATTCCGAAAATGCGCGTTGAGTAGCCGGGCGTAAGGAAGATGACGATTGGCCACCAGCACCAGAATGCCGTTTTCACTCAGTTTTTCCCGACACTGCATTAATAGCCTGCGTCCCACAAAGTCGTCGACACTGTGGCCCAGGTGGAAGGGGGGATTGCAGAGGATTAAGTCGAATTTTGTCTCGCTGTTTAACAACCCGTCGCCATGGAGAAAGTGTGCGGTCTCCCCGGGGTACAGGGCTTGCCAGTTGGCTCGAGCAGAAGCCACTGCCATGGCAGATTCATCAAAGAAGTGTACCTCGCTTGCAAGGCCCAACTGTTTTGCGCAAAGGCCCAGCACGCCATTGCCACAGGCGAGGTCGGCCACGCGATGCGCAGGATTGAGTGCGGGCAGGTTTTCAATCAGAAAGCGGGAGCCGATATCCAGGCTCGAGGCACTGAACACATTTGGCGAGCCAGTGAGTTCACAATCCAGAGGAGGGCAGTAGTAGCTTGGGTTGAGCGGCGGATCAATGGTGCTGCCTGCCTCGCGTATGGCGGTGAAAACTCGCGCCTTACGGGCTCCCCGATGGCGCTCGACATGGCCAAAATAGCGGGCAATGGTGGCGGCGGTGGCGGGAGAAAGATGCTTATCCATGCCAGCGCAGATGAGTTCAGCGCCCACCGGCATAACAGCGTGTAAGGTGGCCAGTTGGTGCTCGAAGTAGGCGCTTTGCTTTGGAACCCGTAGCACTACCGGCCCCTCTGCACAGCTGGGTGCTTGAGTGCTCCAGATAACGGCGACCGGCAAGCAGCTATTGGCCTGCAGATTGGCGGCGGTCGCCAGGGCCGCCAGCGCTGAGTCAGTCCAGAGTTGCTGCGGTTGCAGGGCCACGCACAGCGCGCCATGTTCGTCATTGACGACCAGGGACGGTGCCGCGCCGCGTTCGAGGGCGGCATCCATGAGTAACAAATCGGCGCCGCACCAGGCCTGTAGTTGTTCGCCGGCGCGTTGCGGGTAGCGATGGAGCTGCCAGCTGCCATGGGCGGTTTCCAGGCGACTGGCGGCGGCCATGTTAATCAACCACCACTGACATACAAGGTGAGCTTTTGACCGGGCTGCAGGTAGGCGTTCGGGTCGAGGGAGTTCCAGGCAATGATATCGTGCACCGACACCTTGAACTTACCGGCTATCCTGTACAGCGAATCGCCGCGGCGAACGCGGTAGCCACGCTTGGTAGGTGAAATGCGTGAGCGGTCGGCCATGGCCAGGCTGGTGGCCCAATCGCTGCCCTGGGGAATCATGAGTGTGTCGCCGGCGCGAATCATGCTGCCACGTATATCGTTGACCTGGCGTAGCAGCTCCACCTCGGTGTCGAATTTCCGGGCGATGCGGATCAGGTTGTCGCCGTTCTGGATGCGGTAGTGTTCCCAGCGCACCCGGTCAGCGTCGGTTAGCTGGGCAATGCCGCTGTGGAAGGCATCAGCGGTGCCGGTGGGAAGAAGCAGTTCCTGGGCAGTTTCCGGTGATGTGGCCCATCGCAGTTGACCGGGGTTCAGGGCCTGGATCATGCTCAAATCGACGCCTGCCAGTGATGCCGCCCGTGCCAATTCTATCTGTCCGCCAGTGTTGCCCACGTCGAAAGCCGGTGAGTTTGGCACGGGGGGGATCTGCACGTCAAAGGCTTCGGGGAAGGCAATGATCTGGCTCAGGGCTAGAAGCCGGGGCACGTAATGACGTGTCTCCCGGGGCAATTTCAATGACCAGTAATCCGTGCCCAGGCCCTGCTTGGTATTGGCCCGTTGTGCGCGACCGACGCGTCCCTTACCGGCGTTATAGGCGGCAAGGGCGAGCATCCAATCCTCGTCGAACTCCTTGTGCAGAGATTCGAGGTAGTCCAGGGCGATCCGCGTGGATTCGCGCAGATCGCGACGACCGTCGTACCACCAGTCGCTGTGCACGCCCAGCCAACGGCCAGTGGCAGGCATGATTTGCCAAAGTCCGGCGGCTCGCTCCGAGGACACTGCAAAAGGATTGAGAGTGCTTTCCACCAGCGGCAACAACGCCAGTTCGATGGGAATATCGCGCTTTTCCACTTCCTCGACAATGTAATACAGGTACAGAGAGGCGCGCTCAGATACGACAGGCAGATAGCTGGGTTGCCGCAGGTAGTGGTCGCGAGCATGGCCTACCTGTTCGTTGTGAATCTTTTGCCAGGTCATCTGGCGGCGGATTCGCTCCCACAGATCGGCCGGTGGTTTGTGGGGAGTGGCCTCGGTGTCGCCAGCGAACATTTCTGTGGGGCTGGGTTCGGTATAGGTTTCCCGCTCACCGGAATGCGTCGTATCGGTGGGGTTGTGTTGGCATGCCGCCAGTGCAGCGGACATCGAAAAGGCCGCAATAAGTCTTCGTAACATTATGAAATATAGATCAAATCAGTTTTTATTTTCTGGGTCCAAAAAGCCCCGCTACAAGCGAATTGTGGCCCGTCTGGGACGTATGATGCCAGTGAATAATTGTCAAAAGTTGTCCTTCCAGCCCCGTACTGCGGCAAACACTTCTGCCCCTGTAGTGCCGGACAGCTTGCCATGGCGACGCATGGCGTCGACCAACTCGGGGGCTTCGCAGCGCATGAAGGGGTTGGTGGCCGTCTCCAGCGCCAGGGTCGAGGGGACGGTGGGCAGCCCCGCCGCGCGAGTCGACTTCGCCGTGGTAATTCGCTCGGCGAGGGCCTGGTTGTCGGGTTCTACAGCGCTGGCAAAGTCAAGGTTGGCCAGGGTGTACTCGTGGGCACAGAATACCTGGGTATCTGCCGGTAATGTGGCCAGTTGCTGGAGAGAGGCGTGCATCATACCGGGCGTCCCCTCAAATACCCGCCCGCAGCCGCCGGCGAACAGGGTGTCGCCGCAGAACAATTGGGCGTTGTCTGCGCTGTGGTAAGCAATATGATCGAGGGTGTGC
Source organism: Halioglobus japonicus (assembly GCF_001983995.1). NCBI lineage: Bacteria > Pseudomonadati > Pseudomonadota > Gammaproteobacteria > Cellvibrionales > Halieaceae > Halioglobus > Halioglobus japonicus. The sequence goes on from NZ_CP019450.1 coordinate 2,622,756, forward strand.
CCCGGCACTTCAAGCACATCGAAATAGGTGCCGAGTACGTCGACGCGGTCGCCCGCCCGCACGACCACATCTAGCTCATCAATGGCGGGATTGTCCGGCCCATAGACAGTCGGTGCAAAGGCCTCGCGCAGCGCGCCAATGCCGCCCACATGGTCGAAATGGTGGTGGGTGATTAGAATGCCTGTCAGGTTCAGGCCTTCCTCTTCGAGCCGGGCAAGGACGGGGGCCGGGTCGCCGGGGTCGACTACAAATGCATCGCCCGTCGAATCTGCGCTTATCAGCCAGATATAGTTGTCGTCAAAAGCGGTAATAGGTCTAACTGTGAGCATGGGAAATCGTTTCAATAGCGGGTAAATGCAGTAAAATGGCGCTCTATGTAGCGGTGGTGCAGAGCGCGCCCGTGGATTGAGTAATGAGCCGGCAGTTTAGCGAGATTTTTGACGAACTGGAATCCTGGTATGGCATGGAGGCGGGGCGGGTCGTGCTGGACAAAGTTCGCGCCCATCTCGCCACCTATCTGGATACCGCCTTCGGCTACCACATACTGCAGATTGGGCCGGTACGCGAGCACTCCCTGATAGAACAGGGGCGCATCCATCACCACATTTATGCAGGCCCCCGTGGTGGCAGCGCGGTCGGTTTACTTTGCGAGGGCGATGAATTGCCACTGGCCAGTGACAGTGTCGATGTGATTGTCGCGCACCATAGTCTTGAGTTCAGCACCAATCCTCACCAGGTGCTCAGGGAATTGCAACGCGTGCTGACCCCTCAGGGCCATCTGTTCATCGTCGGCTTCAATCCCTTCAGTTTGCGTGGTCTGGGATTACTGCTGAAGCGCTTTGGACGGTATTCGCCCTGGCGCCGGCACCACCCGGTTTCACGCGATCGCCTTTGCGATTGGTTACGCCTGGTAGGCTGTGATCCCGGCAGCAGTAGTTTTCTGCATGCAGTGCCGGGCATAGGCGGGCGTCGAGTGCGCAACCTGCTTGAGCGGCTGGATAACGCCTGCGGGCGCTACAATCTGCCACTGGGCGGCCTGTATGTGGTGCACGCCATCAAACAGCAGCCCGGAGTTACTGGCAGCCGTCTCGATCTGCGCAAGCACGGCGGTAAACTCATTGGGCTTGCTGTGCCCAAACCTGCCGCAACGCCCAGCCCGGCGCCTGCCGGGCCCGCAAGAGGACACTCAGGCGCTATTCGCAGGCGTCCGAACGGAGACATTATTCATTGAAAGACGTCGAGATTTTCACCGACGGGGCCTGCCGGGAAATCCCGGACCAGGTGGTTGGGGCGCGCTGTTGCGCTATCAGGGCAACGAGAAGTCACTCTATGGTGGCGAGCAGGAGACAACCAATAACCGCATGGAGTTGCGCGCGGCCATCGAAGGGCTGATGGCCCTGAAGGAGCCTTGCAGTGTCGTTCTGACCACCGATTCGGTGTATGTCAAAAATGGCATTACTCAATGGCTGGACGGCTGGAAGCGCAAAGGCTGGAAGACCGCGGGCAAGAAGCCGGTTAAAAATATCGACCTCTGGCAGGCGCTGGACGAGCAGAATCAGCGCCATCAGGTCGATTGGCGCTGGGTCAAGGGACACAGCGGCCACCGCGAAAACGAAATAGCAGATCAACTCGCCAATCGAGGCATCGATGAGTTGGTAACCCCCTAACGGAATACAAGCAGACTATGCGTCAAATCGTACTGGATACAGAAACCACGGGCCTGGAAGTCACTCAGGGGCACCGCATTATCGAAATAGGCTGTGTCGAACTCGACAACCGACGCCTGACCGGCAATCACTATCACGTGTATATCAACCCGCAGCGTGAGGTTGATCAGGGCGCGATTGAGGTTCACGGCATCACCAATGAGTTTCTGGCGGACAAACCCTTGTTTGCGCGGGTGGCACAGGAATTTTTTGACTTCGTAAAGGGCGCGGAACTGGTTATCCATAACGCCCCCTTCGATGTTGGCTTTCTGGATGCCGAGCTCAAGCGACTCGACAAAGGCTATCCGCCGCTGAGCGAGTGCTGCAGTATTGTCGACAGCCTGATTCTCGCCCGGGCCAAGCACCCCGGCCAACGTAACAACCTGGATGCCTTATGCTCACGCTACGGCGTCGATAATTCCAGCCGCGACCTTCATGGCGCATTGCTCGACGCGGAAATTCTCGCTGACGTCTACCTGACGATGACCGGTGGGCAGACCTCGTTGACGCTGTCTGACACAGACGGTGATTCGGCGGGCTCTGTGGGTGGCGAGCGTATTCAGCGTCTCTCTGTCGAGCGTAGACCGCTGAAGGTGATCGAACCTTCAGCGGAAGAATTGGCAGCACATGAAGCGCAGTTGGAAGCCATTGCCGCCGGGAACGGCGGCAAGGTGTTATGGCGGGAACAGGGTTAGCTGGCTAAGCCCTAGGCGCTAGACAAAGGCGCTTACGCACGCCAGACCGACACCGCCAAGCACCACGGTGTAGGGAATGGCCATGATGACCATACGGCCATAGGAAAGTCGGATAAGCGGCGCTAGTGCTGAGGTTAGCAGGAACAGGAAGGCCGCCTGGCCGTTCGGTGTGGCCACACTGGGCAGGTTGGTACCCGTGTTAATGGCAATCGCCAGTTGATCAAATTCCGCCCGGGTAATAGTGCCCGCATCGAAGGCATTCTTCACTTCGTTAATGTATACCGTCGCGACAAACACGTTGTCGCTGATCATCGACAGCACGCCATTGGCGACAAAGAACATGGCGGGACGAATTTCGGCATCCATTGCCAGCACTGTGTTAATCACCGGCGAGAACAGATGCTGATCGTGGATAACGGCTACAATGGCGAAGAATACGACCAGCAGTGCGGTGAAAGGCAGGGCTTCTTCAAAGGCGTGGCCAATCTGGTGCTCCTCGACAACCCCATTGAATGCTGTCAGCAGTACGATCACCATCAGACCGATCAGACCAACCGCCGCCCAGTGCATGGCCAGCGCTGCTACGAGCAGTGCAGCGACAAGTGCCTGGATCAACAGGCGTGCGCGGGCGCGACTGTTGCGCTGCGACGATTCCTTGCGTTCAAACTCCACTAGCACCTCACGTACACGCGGGGGCAGTTTTGCGCCGTAGCCAAATTTGCCGGACAGTTCCAGCAGTACACAAGTGACAAGCCCGCAGGCGAGTACCGGCATGGTTACAGGCGCCATAACTTTCACAAAGGTGATGAAGTCCCAGCCAGCCACTGTGGCGATAAGCAGGTTCTGCGGTTCGCCAACGAGGGTGCACACGCCACCGAGGGCAGTGCCCACGGCGCCGTGCATGAGCAGGCTGCGCAGGAAAGCGCGGAAATCTTCCAGATCCTCGCGATTGCTCTCTTCGACGGAGTCGTCTTGCGTGTGGTCATGATTATCGCTGCCGAAACCCTTGCCGGAAGCCACCTTGTGGTAGACCGAGAAGAAGCCAACCCCCACGCTGATTAACACAGCGGTTACAGTCAGGGCATCGAGAAACGCTGACAGTACGGCGGCCACCAGTGAAAAAAGCAGTGACAGCAAAACCTTGGACTCCACCTTGAGCAGAATCTTGGTAAACACGAACAGGAGCATTTCTTTCATGAAGTAGATGCCAGCCACCATGAACATCAGCAGCAGAATCACCTCAAAGTTCGCCAGCGTCTCCTGGTAGACCATATCGGGCGATGTCATCCCCAGAACAACCGCCTGGATGGCTAGTAGCCCGCCTGGCTGCAGCGGGTAGCAGCGCAGGGCCAGCGCCAGGGTGAAAATAAACTCGCCAATCAGGACCCAGCCAGTCACAAAGGGACCCAGAGTGTGCAGGAGAATCGGGTTGATAAGCAAAAAGGCGACGATCGTCTGCTTGTACCAGACAGGCGACGGACCAAGGAAGTTCTTCCAGAGAGAAGCTGCTGTAGATTCGTTCATTGAGCGGACTTATTAAAATACACGAAGGCCGCATAATACGGGAAATCTTCGCATTGTGCGCGCTCTTGGTGGCAAAAAGTCACCGGCAATCGTCCTCTTGCCGACACCCCGCGCGGGGCATACTATAGCCGGTCCTTTCTGATCAATAATTCACAATATGTTTCGACCCGAAAACGCGCCTCCTCAAGGCGACCTGCCCGAGCTGCACGTGGTATTCCAAAGCGGCAAGCTGGTCACAGACATGCGCTCGACAGAGCTCTGCCTTCTCGAGGGGCAGCTGACTCGTATCTTGGGCTGGCAAGTTCGCCGCCGGCAGTTTATCGGTCTGTGGGGCGAGAAACCGGTGTTTGCTGTTGAAATCGACGAGCGCGACGAACTCGATCCGTTGCAATTCGCCTCCGGGTCACTCTACCAACTGCTGGGCAGGGTGGATGAGCAACTGTTCGCTGCGGCAGGCCGGGCAGCACAGCTGCTGGACTGGGAGCGCGACCACCAGTTTTGCGGACGGTGCGGAGGCGCTATGCACACCGACCTGGCCGAGCGCGCGATGCGTTGCCCTCCCTGTGGCACGACCCTCTATCCACGGATTGCGCCCTGCATTATTACCCTGGTCACTCGAGGTGACGAACTGCTACTGGCGCGGAATGCCAATTTCCCCGGGCCGATGTACAGCACGCTCGCGGGTTTCATTGAAGCAGGGGAGAGCGCAGAAGAAACGCTGCGCCGCGAAGTGCGTGAAGAGGTGGGCGTTGAGGTTGACCAGTTACAGTATTTTCAGTCTCAGGCCTGGCCTTTCCCCAACCAGTTAATGCTCGGCTTTTATGCGGAGTACGCCAGCGGTGAGATTACCCCTGACCGCACTGAAATCGCCGATGCGCAGTGGTTTCACTACACCGACCTGCCTGCTATTCCACCTGCCAGCTCAGTCGCTGGGCAGCTTATTCGGCACTACGTTGCCTCTCGTCACCCTTAACGTCTGGAGTACATTTTGGAGTTTCTGTTCGAATTTGGTTTGTTTCTCGCACAAGCGGTCACGCTCGTTGCCGCCATTCTTATTCTGGTCGCAGGAATGGTCAGTATTGGCCAGCGCCAGCGTTCTGAGCTACAGGAAGGGCATATTGAAATTCGTAACCTGAACGAAAAATACAAGCTCATTGGCTCAGCCATTCGAGAGACCGTCGAGTCTGAAGATGCGTTTAAGGACCAACGTAAGGAAGAGAAAAAGGCTGAAAAGAAAAAAGCCAAGCAGGAAAAAAAGAACCGCAAGAAGGAAGAGAGCCCCGAGCAGGACCGCAAGCGTCTGTATGTGTTGGATTTTGACGGTGATATCAAGGCCAGTGCCACCGACAATTTGCGCGAGGAAATTTCTGCCATTCTCACCGAGATCCGTACAGGTGATGAGGTGCTGGTCAAAGTTGAAAGCCCGGGAGGACTTGTTCATGGTTATGGTCTGGCGGCCAGCCAGTTACAGCGCTTCCGTGAAGCAGACGTACCGCTAACGATTGCGGTCGACAAGGTGGCGGCCAGTGGCGGTTACATGATGGCCTGTGTCGCCAACCACATTGTGGCTGCACCATTTGCCGTGATCGGCTCTATTGGTGTGCTGGCACAATTGCCGAACTTTCACCGCCTCCTGAAGAAGCACGACATTGATTTTGAGCTTTTTACCGCCGGTGAATACAAACGCACACTGACTATGTTTGGCGAGAACACGGACAAGGGGCGCGAGAAGTTTACTCAGGAACTGGAAGACACACACGGCTTGTTCAAACAGTTTGTTTCTGACAATCGACCGCAATTGAATATTGACGCCGTTGCCACCGGCGAAGTCTGGTATGGGCAGCAGGCGGTAGATAAAGGCCTGGTAGACGCCATCATGACCTCCGATAGTTTCCTGCAGCAACACCTGGCTGACTGGGATGTCTATGAAGTGCGTTTCGTACACAAAAAAAACTGGCAGGAAAAACTCGGGCTGGCTGCAGAAGTGGCCATGGAACGCAGTTTTCTCAAGGTTTTGCAGCGCAGCCAACGCCCCCCGGTATAGGATGCTTTATTCGCGCTCTTCGCAGGCAGAGCGCTCGACGATTGCGCGATTGACCATCGCTGACTGATCCTCGTCGTCGGCCAGCACTGCGCCGCTGACATTGTTCTGCAGATTGGCGCAGGGGTCTTCCTCGTACAGTGTGAGCATCGCCAGTACTGCAATAACGATAAGCACCAGGGCGAATCCCAAAATTTTCGGCAGCGTTTTAGGCATGACAATTGCTCATTCGTTACATGATATAGGGTTCTGGCTCATCCAGGCGCAGCGCACGAACTGCCTGATGATGGCTCAAATAGACCTTGCCTGACAGCTGATCGAGGAAAGCAATTGCCTGTAACGCATCCATCACAGGCCCTTTAACCTCGCTGAGGTTAAGCGTCATACCGAGTTCCATCAGGCGGTGATCAACCGACTCGAGCATCTCCAGGGCACTCATATCAATCTCATTGACCGCTGTGCACTGCAAAACCACATGCTGCAGTTCCGGGCGTTGCGCTACCAGGCCGTATATATATTCTTCGAGGTATCCTGAGTTTGCAAAATACAGGCTTTCATCGATGCGAATAGAGACCAGATTGGGGTAGGTAATGACCTGGTGCCGTTCAACATTGCGGTAGTGTTCCGTACCCGCAACAGCGCCCACAACCGCCACGTGGGGCTGAGAAGTCTTGTGCAGGTGGAGCAGCACTGAGGCGGCAATGCCGCAAATCACGCCCACTTCAACCCCTGTCAACAGGGTTACCGAAATTGTGACAACAGCCGCGAGAAAATCTGAGCGTGAATAACGCCATGCTTTGGGAATAATCGAGAAATCAATAAGCGCAAGCACGGCGACGATAATGATCGCAGCCAGGGTAGCTTTGGGTAGGAAAAACAGTAGCGGTGTTAGGAATAGGCAACTCAGGGCAATACCTGCAGCTGCAATAACACTCGCCAGTTGGGTGCGGGCGCCGGCATCGTAATTGACGATGGAGCGTGAGAACCCCCCGGTGACCGGAAAACCACCGCTTATGCTCGACGCGACATTGGCGCCTCCCAGTGCAATCAACTCCTGATTGGCATTTATACGCTGGCGTCGTTTGGCAGCAAGCGTGCGGCCGACCGAGACTGACTCGACAAAGCCAATAAGTGATATTAATAACGCGGATACAGCTAGTTCACGCCATAGTTCGAGGCTGAAAGGTGGCGCAGAAAACGCCGGCAGGCCTGCGGGAATAGCGCCCACAAGGCTCACGCCTTGCACTTCAAAGTCTAGCCAGTAGCTGCAAGCCACAGTAGCGAAGATCGCTGCAACAGGTGCAGCGCGCGCCAGAATGGCGGCCAGTGATAGGGGCAGTCCAATCCGTAGGAGGAGGGGTTGAAGATGGCCCCGTGCCCACCACAGAAACGCCAGCGCGCCTGTACCTGTGGCGAGCGCATAGCCATTCAGGGTGTTGAAGTTTGTCAATATTCCAGAAAACAGCGCTGGAAGATTGCTGCCCTGGGCGTCTATGCCAAGCAGGTGGCGCACCTGGCTGACCGCGATGATGATGGCAGACGCCGTAATAAAACCTGATACCACCGGGTGCGATAAAAAATTCGCCAGAAAACCAAACCGCAACAATCCCATGGCGATGAGCATCAGGCCCGACAGTGCCGCCAGCGAAATGGCCGCGCTGGCATAGTCCACTTCCCCGCTGGCAGTTACGTGGGACAGTGCCGATGCGGTCATTAACGAGATCACCGCTACGGGGCCGACCGATAGCGTTCTACTGGTGCCGAGCAGGGAGTAGACCATTAGCGGGAGTATAGAGGCATACAGGCCCATTTCCGGTGGAAGACCTGCCAATAGCGCATAAGCCAGTGACTGGGGAATGAGCATGATAGCAACGATAAGGCCCGCCAGCAGGTCGGCGGTGCCATCTGCACGAGTGTAGCCGACCAGCCACGCGCGAGGGGGAAATTGGTCCGACCATTTAGTCAACCGCGTCACCCTTTCGCGCCTGTTGCGGTTGTTTCACAACGGGCGTCGTTGTCGACCAATTGCATTAACTCTTCGAATCTTGGCTGCTCGCAAAGGGCATCGAACCAGGGCAGGTTGAAGTAGTGCCCCGCCGACCCCTTGTCGATGGCTTCTTCAACCTTGCCTAATGCATCGAGCTGCATATCGGAGAGCGTGTAGACCAGGGCCGCTGCGCGGGCGTCGCCGGCAGAATAGGGCTGGCGCAGTGTTGAGCGTGCAAGCGTAACCGCACGATCAACCTGCCCGAGATGGGCGAAGGCGACGGCGCCCGCCTGGGGTGCCAAGAGGGGATTTCCAGCCTGCATATCGCTGGCCACCTGCTCATAAAGTGCTTGAGCTTTGTCGGTGTTGCCCAACAGTTCTTCCGCTTCTCCCAGTTGCAGCACGCGTAATGGCATGCCTGGGTCGAGGGCGACAGCCTCGGTCAATGCGTGTTGAGCAGCTTTGTAGTCCCCGTTGAGCAATTGTGCGATTCCCAACAAGGCCCACTTTCGCGGCGCGGCAGAGAGCCCCAGGCTTCTCTCCATAGTGTCGACCGCGAGGTCGAGCTGCCCGGTAGAGATTTGGTAGTCGGCCAGTGCATCCAGAGCAACGGTGCTACCCGGGTAGCGCTCCTGCAATACAATCAGCGCGTTATGCGCGTCATAAAGCTCTCCAGCTTTATAGGCGTTGCTCGACTGACGTGTGAGAAAGTGCGGCGACGGCTGAACGATAGACGCTGCAGCAAAGTAGGGCATCGCCTCATCGTAACGACCACTGCCGTTGAGAATTTCGCCCTGCATATAGCTGGCACGACCCGGATCGGTCCCGCGTTCGATCAACGCAATCTTGTATTGATCCGCTCGCCCGAGCTCCTCGCGGCTAATGGCCAGCAAAAAGCGTTGATAATCGAGCTGTTCCGGATCGTCTAGCGCGGAGTCGGCTGCGGCCAGGCGCTGCTCGAGACGCTCCAGCAGAGGTGATGAGGCGGTCTCTCGATAGAGCTGTAATGTCACATCGGAGTAGGTGCGATAAAGCGGTGTAAAACCGGGCGCCAGCTCAAACAGCGCATGCAGCTGTGATTCGGCCGCAGAGGTTGGGTAGTGTTGGGTCTTCAAACTACGGCGAAGATCCAGGTACTTGCGATAAGTGGTCTCGTCGATCGCCCCAAGTGGTTGGGGCTGCGTTTCCTCCGGGAAAAGGTAAGGCCACTCGTCGAGGGCCTGGTTGCGAGCAGATATTGTGGAGGTGTCCGCGAGCTCGATCTGACGATAGGCCACGCTTTCGGCGCGGTTGCCATTGAAGCGGGCGATCTGCAGTAGGCAGGGGTTGCTGCTGCAATCCAGTCGACTGGTTACCAATGCATCGGCATTGAGCTGCTCGATGATCTCAGCTTCGTCGAGGCCTGATCCGAGATCGGAACCTTCGTAGCTGACCAGTGCAATACCAGCCGCCGCCTCAACAGCTTCCTGCAGTGCCTGGTGCACTGCCTGCGCGACGTACATATGATCCTCAACGTGCCGGTTGGAGCGAACAATATCCGTCGAAGCGATCGCGATATACGGTACTTTCGAAGGCTCTCGCATGTACACCAGCGTAGTCGTAAGTGCGATCAGCAAGATCGCCGACACCGCGAACCACCGCCGATTGCGAGTACCTTCCTGCGCGGGCGCGAGCTGCGCAGGCAGTGGTGTTTCCTGCTGGTAGTACTCGTACCAGGCAAACCGGAACCGTTCCGCTGCCTGGGCTGCGGTGGGTCTCTGGGAAGCCTTGCCGTTAATCAGCGCGGCCAGTAATTCCTCCATGTCCGGGCTGAGGTTGTGCCTGTGCTCGACGAGCATGGACTCTGCCAGTCGGCCCAGGGCGAGGACATCTTCGGCTGAATCGCTCTTTTCGCTGGCGATGCCGAAATCGTTGACTTTGGCGGTGCCAGCAGGGCTGATCAGCACGTTCTCTGCTTTGAGGTCGCAGTGGGTCACGCCTGCCTCATGTGAAGCGGCGAGACCTGCCGATATCTCTGCCAGCCAGCGCAGCCGCTCGCCAAGGTCGACCCGGTGCTCGCGCAGGTGCAGGAACAGGTTGCGGCCTTCCACATATTCCATGACCAGCGACAGGCGGCCCTCGTCTTCGATGAGATCGTAGATCTGCACGACATTGGGATGGTTGAGTTGGGCAAGCAGCAGCGCTTCGCGCTTCAGGTGCTCACCCCAGTTGCCTTCGGGCAGGTCTGCCCGGAGGTATTTAACCGCGACACTGCGCTGCAGGCGCAAATCCTGGGCAAGATAGACCTCGCCCATACCTCCGCGGCCCAATGCGCGGATGATTTCATACTTTCCGGCGAGAACAGATCCGGCTTCGGTGGGCACGCGGTTTAACCAGCGGATGCTTCTGCGCTGGGCAGGGAGTAGGCCAGGCTTTCGCCTTTGAAGATCTTGAAGCGCGGACTGCCGAATCGCATGCGTCCTTTGCCGCGTTCGATAAGTTGATCGGAATCGAGACTGTGTTCCAGATTCTCCGAGATCTGTTTGCGCGCACGAAAAATCATAATGTTAATGTGGGGCATATCCATACCCAGGTCTTTCTTAAGCTGTTCGTTGTCAATCCAACCTTGGGTTTTCTGGTCATAGCCGTTGCCTGCATCGGCAGCGCGAATTCTGGCCAGGTGCATGAGCAGATAGTGGTGGCTGCGCTCGCCAAGATTGACCTTGTCGCTGCCGCAGTTGAGCTGCAAGCCGGTGTTTTCCTCGTCCTGGCTCAGGTCGAATACAAACTCGATATCTTCGAGCTTCTGCTCGGGTGACACCGAAATTTCGGTGGCATTTTCGGTTTCAGCCAGAAATACCTGCCATTCGCGGCCATCGTAGCGGAGTGTGTCCCCGTGATGAATGACCCGCTCATTGCCCTGGATATTGTCCTGTTCCATCGGCTGCAACAGCCAGCAGTGACGGTGATAAGAGTAAATGAGTACCGCCTGCGGATCGTCCGGCGAAGGCAGGAATACAAAGGGCTCGAGCGGCAGATCCTGGGTGTCCTCGGTCATTCCCAGTAGGCCGGAGTTCGGCTCTGTGTCATCGATAAATTCCAGCGGCGGCATGTCCGGTGCACCGATATGGATGGTGTCGCCGATGCGCACGGGCACACTTTGATTGGGGTGAAGCCGGGTCGCACCCAGCCAGGTGCCATTTTTGGACAAGTCGCGCACGTTCCAGCGTTCGCCGTCCCACTCCATGGACAAGTGGATTCGCGATGTAATAGGGCTACTCATCACCGTATCGGATCGTTCTGCACAGCGACCGATGGTGTGATGTGTACGAAGGAAGAAGCTTCGTTTGTTGTCTGTATCGCGCAATTGCGCCATGGGAGCACGCCTTGATTAATTATTAGCCAATCTTCCGTGATCTGGCTGTAAACGGTAGGAAGGTCCCCGATAATTCCGACGAAAATAGTCGAATTCCATGCCCAGTGCAACCAAAGGCAAGCTTACCGTGTAATTGTGCGTAATCGTAATTAAAGATGCCCTTAATCACAATGACCAAGTGCATGGGAATGCACACCACGCGGAAATTAGCGGCCAGGGATGGCCGCTTTTTTTTCGCTCGCTTTTTTGCTTAGGCGCTGTCTCGCGCCGAGGTTTAGTTCAGTTGGGCCGGTTCAAAAAGTGAGTAATAGGGCGCGTGGCAATGCAGCGCAAGGAAATTTCTGGGGGATAGGAGTGATAACGGGCGGCCATCCTATCTCGTTAAAGATTTAACAAAAGCTTATAAGTTGTTGTTAAATAAAGCTTATCAGGCGGCCCTTACCCAGTTGTTGCGACCGGGAGGCACGATTTGACTATAGGCAACATCGAACAAGCCATGTACGCGGCTCTCAAATTCGCTGCCGAGCGCATCGAGTAGCTCATTGATGTAGTGCTGATTGGCACCGGGCGCGGCGATATAAATATTACCGAAGAAATTGCACGGCACGACCCGCTCGGTGAGCCACTTGGCCAACTCGGCCGCTGAAAAACGCACGCCACTAGTGGGGTGACCAATGGTGCTGGGCGAGCCATGCGCGGAAATGAACAAGTCCTCTCCCTGGGCCAGTATGTCCGCGAAATCACTCTCGGGCGTATAGGGCATAGCCAACCCGAATATGGCGCGTGGATAGCGGCGGAACATGTGCTGAACTTCGGAATAATCGCGTATGTCGAGACTGAGAATCACGGCAAACCCCATACTGTTTTTGTTAGACATCGCCGTTCTCTGACGACGATGCCAGCATCTCGTTTTGGGGTCGTTGCAGCAATTACGCCAGCTTACAGGGCTTTGACCAGGTGCCCCCCATCGACGGGGAGTATGGCGCCATTGATGAATGTGCTGGCATCACTGGCCAGTAGTAGCAGCGGCCCCGTCAGTTCGTCGAGATCGCCCATGCGGCCGGCAGGGGTGTCCTTGAGATATGCCTGGCCTGCCTCTGAGTACAGGTAATCACTGTTCAGTTCGGTGGCAAAGTAGCCGGGGGCGAGGGCGTTCACCCGAATCTGCTTGCCGGCGAGTTCCAGTGCAAGGGCCTTGGTCATTTGCACCACGGCAGCTTTGGACATGGCGTAGATACTCTCCCCAAAACCGACCCGCAGCCCAAGGATGGAGGCAATATTCACGATACTGCAGGGGCGCCCGGCAGCGACCGCCGAGCGGGCAACGCCCTGGGCCACACGCCAGGCACCTTTCAGATTGGCGTTCATCACGTGATCGAAATCCTCTTCGGAAACCTTGAGGCTATAGCGCGACGCGGCGACGCCGGCATTGTTGACGAGTATGTCGATTGTCCCGACGGATGCCTCAATGTGTTGCAGCGCACCGCTGACACTGTCCGGATCGGTGACATCCATGCTGACCGCGATGGCGCGACCGCCACCTGCGGCAATATCGTCCACCAGGGCTTCGAGCTTCTCCTGGCGCCGGGCAGCGAGCACAACCTGGGCACCCGCCGCGGCGAGTACGCGGCCGAAATGAGCCCCGAGACCGCTGGATGCACCGGTGACCAGGGCAACTTTGCCCTCTAGGGACAATATCGCGTCCACGTTCTGGGTCATCAGGACTGCTCCGTATAGCGTTTAATAATCATCTTGCCGAGGGCCATCTGGTGAACCTGGTCGGGCCGTCTGCCTGGCGGCACCAGCGCGCGTAGTTGAAGCCCTCTGCCATGCAGTAGTCTTCAGTGAGGCCACCGGCGCCGTGCATCTGCATGCAGCGATCAATCACCTGCTGTATCATAATAGGCACACTGGTCTTGCTGGCGGCAATCAGGTCTATCGCTCCCTTGGGGCCCACCTCATCCATTTTCGCGCAGGTTTTCAATACCAGCAGGCGCGCCATTTCAATTTCTGAATAGCACTTCGAAATGTCCTCGCGCACCGATTGGTGGCGATCCAGCGTACGGCCAAAGGTGGTGCGGCTGACGCTGCGCGCACAGGCCAGCTCAAGCGAACGCTGGGCAATGCCGATAAGGCGCATACAGTGATGAATCCGGCCTGGCCCCAGGCGACCCTGGGCGATTTCAAACCCGCGACCCTCGCCGAGCAGAATATTCTCTGCCGGTACCCGCACATTGTCGAAACGCAGTTCGGCGTGACCTATCGGCGCGTCGTCATAACCAAGCGTGGTCAGCGGGCGAATAATTTCCAGCCCCGGGGTGCCCTTGGGTACCAGCACCTGGCTTTGTTGCTTGTGACGATTTTCATTGTCCGGGTCAGATTTACCCATAACGATAAAGATCTTGGTGCGCTCATACATAGCGTTGGTGATAAACCACTTGCGGCCGTTGAGCACCCATTCGTCGCCGTCGCGCTCAATCCGCAACTCCACGTTGGTGGCGTCCGAGGAGGCAACCTGCGGCTCGGTCATGGCGTAGGACGAGCGGATCTCGCCATTCAGCAGCGGCGTCAACCATTGGGCCTGCTGTGCTTCAGTGCCGTACTTCATGAATACTTCCATGTTGCCGGTATCTGGCGCATTACAGTTAAACACCTCAGGGCTCCACAGCACCCGCCCCATCATTTCTGCCAACGGGGCATAATCGAGGTTGCTCATGCCATCGTGATCGACAAATTGGGACAGCGAGGGGGGCACGAACAAATTCCACAGCCCGGCTTCGCGAGCGGCGGCCTTGAGCTCGTCCATGAGGGGCAGTGCTGCCCAGCGGTTGTCTGCACTGTTTAACTGGGCGTGATAGGCCGCTTCATTGGGGTAAATATGCTCGTCCATGAAAGATTGCAGTTGCGCCTGCAGCGCCAGTGACTGATCGCTGAACTGAAACATGATCTCTCGCCTTTTTTCGTGTATGGGTATGCAGCGATGGTATGGTTGGCGCCATCGTTCGACAAATTAATTTCAACAATGCTTGGCCATTGATAAAAATGATACCTATGTACAGGAGAAGTCTGGATGTTTAACCGTGTCGAGGAAATTGCCGACGGACAACTGATCGTGAGCCAGGGGGAGGGCGTCGCGCTCCTGGAACTCAATCGCCCGGACAGCTTCAACGCGCTCAGTGTCAGCCTGCTCGATGCGTTGGTTGCTGCCTTGAGTACCCTGAGCGAAGACCCAACCGTGTCCGCCATTGTGCTGACTGGCAGGGGCAAGGCCTTTAGCGTCGGCGTCGATCTGAAAGAACTGGCCAGCGGCAACGGCTTGATGGAAAGCGGCGAACTCGGCCCGGTGGCAGTGTGATGCGCGCCTTCAATGGCTGCCAGAAACCGATTATTGGAGCGGTGAATGGCTTTGCCGTTACAGGAGGTTTCGAAATAGCGCTCGCCTGTGACTTCCTTTACGCGGCGGAATCCGCCCGATTCGCTGACACCCACGCCCGGGTAGGGCTCATTCCAGGGTGGGGGCTGTCGCAGAAATTACCCCGTCTGGTGGGTATAAACCGCGCCAGGGAGATTAGCTTTACCGGCAATTACTTCGGCGCAGCGGATGCTGAGGCCTGGGGGCTGGTCAACCGCGTCTGTTCAGACAATGACCTGCTTGCCGAGGCCCTGGATACCGCCCATCAGATTGCCACGGCACTGCCTGAGGCACTGTTTGCGATTAAAGCTATGATGAACGAAGGCTGGGAGGATACGCTGGGGCATGCGCTGGTGATGGAGGGCGAGCGGTCCAATGCGTACAACAGCAGTATCGATGTTTCGGGAATGGCGGAGCGCCTGTCGACCCTCAAGGCGCGGCCCGGAAGTAACGCCCCCCGTGCAGCGGCCGGTATTGCCGGCCGCGGTCATGATTTCAGTAAAACGGTTCTCCGCACACAACCTGTCGAACCAGGGCAGATCGAAGAAATGACCGGACATGCCCCCAGAGACCGCACTGTCGACTTCTACGAGGGCCGCCAGGGACTGACCGGCGAGCGTATACACCAGCGCGTTTGAAAAACTGATCATCGGATTGCCCTGGAAGTCAGAGGTCTGATTCTTGACCAGCTTGAGGGCGCGCTCAAACTCACCCATATGCGCAGCCGCTTGCGCTGCTGCTTCATCGAACACCAATGAATCTCCGGCGCTGTGCCGCCCCAAGAGTTCGGTGTAAAGCTCGCGCGCGCGCTCTGTGTTGCCCAACAGCGATTCCACATCGGCCAGGCTGAGAATGAGCACGGCGTCCTGGCTATCAGCAGCATAGGCCTGAGCAAAGTGCATTCTTGCGGTCGAGTAATCCTCGGTGTACAGATAAGCATTCCCCAGGTTGCTGCGCACCACAGGATTATCACTGAGCGCCAGGCTGCGCTCCCAAAGGTTTACTGCGCGCTCCAGCGACCACTGTTCGAAGGCAATCAGCGCGAGCAAGTTCAGGGCCTTGGCACTATTCGGGTAGCGTTCGAGGGACTGCTCAAGAGACTCGCTGGCAGCTGTCGCATCGCCCCCAAAATACCGGCTGCGTGCCAGCGCGTAGTAATGCTCGCTGGTGGGTTGCAACCTTAAAGCACGGGCATAGCTCTGGGCAGCCGCGGGGAAGTCCTTGTCTTTGCTTAAGATACGTCCCTGCAGATAGTGCGCAATCGCCGGATCGGGGTTGTTGGCAATGATCTGATCGCGAACCCGTTGCATTTCGGCGATATCACCGCGCCCGGTGTAGAGCTCAAACCAGGCGGTATCGAGCAGTGCCGGATCCGCCACCCGCCGGCTACCTTCACCCAGCTGTTGCTCCAGCGCGTCAAGGTACTGGGGGCGGCCATCGTCTGGAATGCTTGGTAGCCGATGTCTGCCAATAACTTGTAGGCGGGGGCATAGCCCGGGGCGCGCTCAATTACTGTCTGCAGGTTGGCGAAGAGGTCTACGCTGTTACTGCCACCTTGTTCGTGGATACGATAGATGTCCAGATAAGCGCGATAGTCCTCTTCACTGATCTGGCTGGCGATACTCGCCACCTCAACGCCCGTTTCGGGGAACAGCAGCGGCCATTGCGCCATGGTTTGCTCGACCGCGTCCAGTGCCGAGTCCAATGGTACTGTTGCGTTAAACTGACGGCTCACACTGGCATCCGGCGCTTCCAGGCGTGCCATAGACAGTTCACAGGTGTGCTGACCGCAATCCAGGCTCGATACCAGCAGGCTGTCTGCTCCCAGGGTCGCCAACAGTTCGACGGGCGTATTTACCGCCAGTTCTTCCTGACGAAACTGCACTAGGGCCAGCCCCGTGCTATCGATGACGCTTTGTTTGACGGATTGGTTAAGGGCGGTGCGCAACCAGCGTGCTTCGCGATCATCGGCACCGGCGGCGGTCACAGTAGTGGGCACAACAGCGACGTTGGTTACGTTCGCAGAGGCCAGGACATACCAGTATGCGAATCCCGCTATAGCGATGACTAAAATGGATCCGAACAGGTAGCGGCTGCTGTGCGACTGGCGTGTCAGTGCATCCGGCAGCGGTGTCTCCTGCTGGGTGGAGGCGTAATAGGCGAGTTGGAATTCATGCGCAGCCTCAGCGGCACCCAGGTCGGGCTGCTCCTCAAGCATACGCTGCAGGAGTTCGCGGATGCTGGGGCTTAGCTCGTGTTTCTTGTCGCCGAGCACCGCCTCGGCGAGATTGCCCAGGGCGGACACATCCGCCTGTGGGTCGGCGGTCTCGCTGGCAATACCAAAGTCGCTGACCTTGGCGATCTTGCCAGGACCGATCAGCACGTTCTCCATTTTCAGGTCGCGATGGCAGATGCCGGCTTCGTGAAGGGCGGCAATGCCAGAGGAGATCTGTGCCAGCCAATGCAGGCGCTGGCTGACATCGGTGCGATGCTCGCGCAGGTAGATGAAGAGGTTGCGACCGTCGATGTACTCCATGACCATGGCGGGCACACCGCCTTCGTCGAGGATGTCGTGAATCTGGACGATGTTGGGATGGCTCAATTGCGCCAGCAGGCGGGCCTCATCGCGCATCTGATCGCGCCAGTTGCCATCAGGTAAGTCACCGCGCAGATATTTGATGGCCACCTTGCGATCGAGGCTGGTGTCGTCGGCGAGATAGACCTCACCCATGCCGCCGCGGCCGAGTGTAGACTCGATTCTGTAGCGCTGAGCGACCAGTCCGATTCTGTCACTCAGCATGGGAAACTTACCATGCAATCACTTCCTGTGAGGCTTTTTGTATTTATTCGCAACGTGCCCGAGGCGCCAAGAGAATAACCGGAATTCGCATCGAGAGAAAGTCGAGTAATAGCCCACCAACGACGGACTCTGGCAGTACACGCGCACCGCGCTTGCCCAGTGCTGCCTGTTCGTACACAATGAGAGCATGACGCGCCGGAGCCGGTATCCCCGTCCCGCGTTCACTCCCTTTCGAAGATTGCGCTGGTGACATGCCGGCACGGAACGTACTTTTGCCGAAAAACGCTGCAGCCGCCGCAACTCCTGACGCCCAGCCTCGCCTGGAAGAGTGGCTGCCGCTGATTCGGGAGCGGACCGGTACGGCGATGCGCGCCACCGGCGCTTTTGCCGGCGGTCTGGCCAAGATCTATGTGGCCATGCGGCCGCTCGCCACGCTCATCAATCGCCACGCCGATGTGACCGAGGCGGAACTGCACGACGCCATTGATGCGCTGTTTCTGGCCCTGCGAACCCATCCCCTGACAGAACAAATTCGCGATGTCACCCGGCGACTGCGCGAAGACAACATACTTCCCAATGAGGAAAGCACCGAAAACCTGATCCGGTTTCTGATTGATCAGGTCACTGCACGCAGTGTCATACCCATTCCCGAACAGGTCACTGAAGAATTCTGGAGTTTCTTCAACGACCTCATGGCAGAACCCGAGCTGCAGGGTCTGGGCGAGGTGAGTCTCGATGTGGCGCGCATCGTGATCAGCGCCTATGAGCCGCTCATCGTGGATGTGCTCAATCAGCTCAAGGCGATGCGCAGCAGCAATAATCGCCAGCTGCGCGAGCTCTACGACCAGACCGGCGTACTGCGCTCTGATCTCGATGTGTTTCGTCGGCAGGTGGGGGCGCTGGCCTATATCCGCGAGTTTTTTGATACCGATCCTGACGACTTCAAGGCTCAGGCAGGCGTCGTCGCGCAAATGGTGCGCGAGTTCGGCCCTTCTTCATTAAAATGGCACAGGTGGCGGCCTCTGGTTCGGATTTCCTTCCTGAGGAAATCAGCGAAGCATTAGAGGTTTTTCAGGAGGACGTTGAGCCCATGGCGCCCTGGGAGGTCGAGCAGGCTTTCAAGGAGTGCTTTGGCGAGGAGCCCTCGAAACGCTACTACGATTTCGATGCCAGTAAACCGCTGAAATCCGGTTCCATTGCCTCTGTGTACGTGGCGCAAAAGCCGGTAACCAACCGCCGCGGCCGGCAGGAATTACAAACGGTTGTTGTCAAAGTGGGTCGCCATAATCTCGAGCGCGAATTTCTGATCGGCAAAACCGTGATCAAGCTGGCCATTCTCAGTAGCCAGTACTGGGCTCCGCACTCCAAGCTCTCGCCGTTTCTTAACTCCTGGCTCGACCAGGTCGATATTTTTGTAGAGGGCTTCCGCGCTGAACTCGATTTCGAGGCGGAGGCGGCGGTGCAGACCCGTTTCCAGGAGCGCGCCCGGCACACCGGGGGCTGGCACGTGCCGCAGGTCTACGCCACGACCCGGCGTATTATTGAAATGGAATACATCGAAACCGGTGCCAGTCTTGGCACCGCGTTCAAACAGTTGGGGCGGCGCAAATCGCTGCGTTCGCGGCGCAAGGTGGGCAGGGCGTTTCTGCATACCCTGTTATCACACATGCTGGTGTACCAGGAATTCCACGGCGACCTGCACCCGGGCAATCTGCTGGTGGATGAGCGCTCGCAGCTCTACTTTATCGACTGGGGCAACAGCGTCGATATCAGTCATATCTGGCGCCCGACGGTAAATTACCTGCAGGCCATTTTTGCCGCCGACCCACAAGCCATCACCACGGCAATGATTGAGCTCGGTATGGATTCTGCAGCCCTTGAATCCCAGCGCGCGGAGATTCTGACCCTCGTTGAGCAGGCGCTGATCGAGGCAGATGTCACGCCACTGGGGCTGGATTTCGCCCTGACGATTTATCGCGAGGGCACAGACGGGCTGGTAAAACGCCTGGAACTGGCGATGGGACTGGCTGCCGTCATGGGGCGGCAGGGTATTGTGATTAACAGCGATTACCTGCATTTGAGCCGGTCGGTAACGGCGATGCTCGGCTCTTATCTGGGCATTTACAAGGGCGTTTCACGCTGGGCAATCAGTCAGGATATCGCCCGCGTTATGCTGGAGTTTCCTGCACTTGAAAGCTATCGGCAGGCTCGGGGTTATCGCCGCCGCCTGCTGCGGCAGGTCGCAGCGGACCTGCCGGTGGGGCGCAGAAAAGCTATTTAACCGATGACACCGGCCTCTTTAAGGCTGGCAATAGCTGTGTCGTTGTATCCTGCAGCGGCGAGAATCTCTTCAGAGTGCTGGCCCAGGGTAGGTGGGTGTTTATGCAGGCTCGCAGGTGTCTCGGACAGGTGTCCCGGATAGCGGATATAGCGCATGGTGCCGTTGTCGGGATGCTCTGCGTCAAACAGGGTGCGATTGTGCAGCGCCTGGGGATCTTCCGCGAATTCTCGAATGGTTTTTACCTTGCCAAAGGGCACCCCATTTTCGTCGAAGCGGCGCAGTAATTCATCCGTCGGCCATTTGGCAATTTCGACTTCGATAGCATCCAGCCATGGGCCGAAATCCGTAATCCTCTCGCCGACATTGCGCATACCCTCACGTTCCAGCAAAAATTCGCATTCGAGTGCTTTGCACAGTCCCTCGAAGTGATTGTCTTGTAGCGCCATACCCACCACGTGCCCATCCAGGGTGGCAAAGCTGCGCAACACCGCCAGCGGTTCGGCATCTGGCATATCGGAAGGTTGGAATGTGTCTACCGGCAGCATATCCGGGAGCGAATTGGCGGCGTAGGCATCGATCATCGGCACATCCACGCGCTGCCCGCGACCGGTGCCGCCTTCGCGATCCCTGGCATACAGGGCGGCCATCACCACACCTGCAGCAGTCGTCGCCGTCGTCTTGTCGACGATAGCGGATTGGATAAGCTGAGGCTTGCCGCCAAACGGCGCACCCTGGATATGCATCATACCCACCAGCCCCTGAGCAATGGGATCATAGGCAGGGCGTTCAGAGTAGGGACCTGTGGGCCCGAATCCGGTGATAGCGGCGTAGATCAGGCGCGGATTGAGTGATTTCAGGTCGTCGTAGCCAATACCGAGACGATCGGCAACACCCGCGCGAAAGTTTTCGACGAGGATATCTGCGTCGGCAGCCAGGCGTTTGAGGATGTCGACGCCTTCTGGCGACTGCAGGTTCAGTGCAAGGCTGCGCTTATTGCGGTTCATCTGGCAGTAAAAACCGGTCAATCCGTTCTTCTGGGGAGGCACCATCCAGCGTGCCACTTCGCCGTGAATGGGTTCGATTTTGATCACGTCAGCACCGAGGTCGCCGAGCATCTGGCTGCACAGCGGACCGGTAATCATGCCGGTGATATCGAGTACGGTAAGCCCGGCCAGTGGGCCGGTGGGAGTCTCATTCAGTTTAATGTCCATGCTGCACCTCGTTGTTATTTTCAGTCCATTGTAGCCGCCACATCGCCGGGCAACAGTACCATCTCT
Source organism: Halioglobus japonicus (assembly GCF_001983995.1). Classification (NCBI taxonomy): domain Bacteria; kingdom Pseudomonadati; phylum Pseudomonadota; class Gammaproteobacteria; order Cellvibrionales; family Halieaceae; genus Halioglobus; species Halioglobus japonicus. Next base: position 2,643,834 of record NZ_CP019450.1, read on the forward strand.
GCCAAAAACATCGCTCAATCGATGCCAGCTGTACAAAAAACAGCCTGTCACCTGCGGTCAATTATTTGCAGCGGTGCGGTCATTGAGAGTCGCTGGAGCATTGACCATGATGGCGCTCCCAATTCACATTCAACTGGAAGCGAGATGAGCAATACCGCCTATATTTACGATGCCGTCAGAACGCCCCGCAGCAAGGGCAAAGCTGGTGGCAGCCTGAATGAAGTCAAACCCGTCGACCTCGGTGCAGGGCTCCTGCGCGAGCTGCAACAACGCCACGACCTCGACACGTCCTATGTCGACGACGTCATCATGGGGTGTGTCGCCCCGGTGGGGGAGCAGGGCTCTGATATTGCCAAAATGATTGTGCAGAACGCCGACTGGGACGAATCCGTTGCCGGCGTGCAATTGGATCGCTTCTGCGCATCTGGCCTGGAGGCTGTCAATAGCGCCGCTGCCAAGGTCGCTTCGGGCTGGCACCAGATGATTGTTGCCGGCGGTGTTGAATGCATGTCACGGGTACCCATGGGTAGCAATGGCGGCGCCATGGGCGGCGATCCCGCCTTCAGCACCAAGACCCGATTTGTCCCCCAGGGCATTGGTGCCGACACCATAGCCACGCTGGGTGGCTGGGGCCGGGAAGACGTTGATGCCTACGCCGTGGAATCGCAGAAGCGTGCGGCGCACGCCCGGGATAACGGCTACTTTGATCGCTCCGTGGTTCCGGTGAAAGACGCCAATGGTCAGGTCATTCTCGCCAAGGACGACTTCATCAAGCCTGACACCACCATGGAGGGCCTGGCAGGCCTTCGCCCGTCTTTTGAAATGATCGGCGGCATGGGCTTTGACGACATGGTCATCGAGAAATACAGCCAGCTTGATCGTATCGACCACGTTCACACCCCGGGCAATTCCTCAGGCATTGTCGACGGTGCGTCCGCCGTATTGATTGGCTCGGAGCAGGCCGGCAAGGATCTCGGGCTTACGCCCAGGGGTAAAATTGTCGCCGCCACCGTCCTGTCAACCGACCCAATCATCATGCTGACCGGACCCGGACCTGCGGCAGAGAAGTGCCTCAAGATAGCGGGTCTCAATAAATCGGATATCGATTTGTGGGAAATCAACGAAGCGTTTGCATCCGTAGCGATGCGCTATATGCAAGACCTGGATATCAGCCACGATGTCACCAATGTCTGTGGCGGTGCCATCGCCATGGGACATCCACTGGGTGCAACGGGCGCGATACTGGTCAGCACCATGCTCGACGAGTTGGAGCGGCGCAATCTCAAGCGCGCCATGCTGTCACTTTGTGTCGGTGGCGGCATGGGTATTTCCACCATTATTGAACGCGTCTAGAGCTGGCTGAGGAGTTAGGAAACATTATGAGCGGATTTATTTACGAAAAAGACGCAGACGGCATCGTTACAGTCACCATGGACATGAACGGCCCCGTCAACTCAATGAACGAAGAGTATCGGCAGCTCATGGGGGATACCATTACCCGGCTGCAGGAAGAAGAGGGCCTGACCGGTGTGGTTCTGGCCTCGGCCAAAAAGGTGTTCTTCGCCGGCGGCAATTTGTACGACCTGCTGGCCGCCCGGGAAGAGGACATCCCTCAGTTTATGCAGGAACTGGACCTCACCAAGGGCCAGCTGCGGGCACTGGAGAAACTGCCCGTGCCAGTCGTCGCGGCCATTAACGGCGCTGCTCTGGGTGGCGGTTTTGAAATCTGCCTGGCCTGTAATCATCGCATCGCCTGGGATAATCGGGCCGTGCAGTTAGGTCTGCCCGAAGTCAGCCTCGGCCTGCTCCCCGGCGGTGGCGGCGTGGTTCGCATGGTTAATTTGCTCGGCTTACAGGCCGCACTGCCATACCTACTGGAGGGAACCCGTGTCAGCCCCGAAAAAGCTCTGGCGGCAGGCATGATTCATGAAACGGTAGCGTCAGTCGATGAACTGGTACCCCGCGCCAAGGCGTGGATACTGGAAAATAAAGACAATGAGGCTGCAGCGGTACAGCCCTGGGATGTCAAAGGCCACAAGATCCCCGGTGGCAATGCGGCACACCCTGCCAATGCGCAGATGATTACCGCCGCGCCAGCCATGCTTTTCCAGAAAACCCGCGGCTTACTGCCGGCACCGATTAAAATTCTCGATTGTGCGGTAGAGGCAGCGCGTCTCAACCTCGATACCGCCCTTGTGGTCGAATCCCGCGGTCTGGCAGAGCTGGCCATCACTCCTGAGGCCAAGAACCAGATCAGTACCTTCTTCTTCGGTATGAACAAGGTCAATGGAGGCGCCAGCAGACCGCAAGATATCGAACCTCAAAAGACGACTAAAGTTGGCGTACTGGGCGCAGGTATGATGGGGCAGGGCATCGCCTATGTGTCTGCCATGGCCGGAATCGAGGTGGTGCTCAAGGACATTAGTCAGGAAGCTGCAGACCAGGGTAAAGCTTACAGCGAGACGCTGCTGGCCAAACGGGTCGCCAAGGGACGCATGGATCAGGCAAAGGCCGACGCCATTCTCGCATTGATCAAGCCAACCGCAGAGGATGCTGATTTGCAGGGCTGCGATCTTGTGATTGAGGCGGTGTTCGAAAACATGGAGCTCAAACACACGATCACCAAAGATCTGCAGGGATATATGGCCGAGGACGGCATCTGGGGCTCCAACACCTCCACGCTACCCATTACCCAGTTGGCAGAGGTCGCCACCAAGCCTGAGAACTTCATAGGCATTCACTTTTTCTCACCCGTAGACAAGATGCCACTGGTCGAAATCATCTGTGGCGAGCAAACCGGAGATGTCACCCTGGCCAAGGCGTTTGACTACTGCAAACAGATTCGCAAAACACCGATTGTGGTGAACGACTCACTGGGCTTCTTCACCTCCCGAACTTTCGGCACCTATCTCGACGAGGGTATGCAGCTGCTGGTCGACGGGGTGCATCCCATCCAGGTGGATAATCTTGGCAAGGCGATTGGTATGCCTGTAGGCCCATTGCAGGTTCATGATGAAGTCAGCCTGGAACTCACTAAAAAAGCAGGGCAAACCCACGCGGATCTGGGCGTTCTCGATCAATGGGGTGACGGAAGTGTCGGCCGCGCAGTCATTGCCACTATGGTCGATGATCACGGACGAGGCGGGCGCCACCACGGCGGTGGTTTTTACGAGTACGCCGCGGACGGCAGTCGCTCGCTGTGGCCAACGCTACTCGACCTTTACCACAAGCCGGAAACTGATCTTCCGGCCCAGGATATCAAGGATCGCCTGCTGTTCCGCCAGGTCATTGAGTCGCTCAAGTGTCTGGAAGGAGGCGTGTTGCGCAGTGTGGCCGATGGCAACATCGGCTCAATCATGGGTATTGGCGCACCGGTCTGGACCGGCGGCTTTATCCAGTTCGTGAACACCTACGGTTTGCAGCGCTTCATCGACCGCTGCGCCGAGCTGGAAGCGGCCTACGGCGAACGCTTCAAAGCACCCGCCATTGTCGCGGACAAGCTGGCTGCAGGTGAAATTTTCGAATAGATCGCTGCGGGGCTTCGTCCCCGACACGCTACTTTGATATGGTACGCGCGCAGACCTTCGGCGCCGGTTCAACAGTGAACTGGTTGCCGTCGGGACTCGCGCCTATTGTCTATCTAGCCTGGAAGAAAATATGCCTGTACGCCCCCGCCGATCCATGCTGTATATGCCTGGTTCCAACCCGCGCGCTCTGGATAAGGCTCGCCAGTTGCCAGCCGACTGCCTAATTCTCGACCTCGAAGATTCAGTAGCTCCTGAAGCGAAGCAAGTCGCTCGCGAACAGGTTGTTGCGGCCCTGGAAGAGGGTGGCTACGGCTGTCGTGAAGTCATTGCTCGTACCAATGCCATGGATTCGCCCTGGGCAGCTGATGACCTCGCCGCGATTGCTGCCTGTGGTGCGCCACCGCAAGGTCTGTTGTTGCCCAAGCTATCTACCGCTGCAGATGTCGAACAGGCCGTTGTAGCCGTAGACCGCGCCGGTTGTGATGGCAATATCGACATCTGGCTAATGGCCGAAACGCCTGCCTGTATACTGAATATAGGTGAAGTCGCTGCAGCGCACCCGCGGTTGGCGGGTATTGTGCTGGGCACCTCTGATCTGGCCAAGGACACCAGGGTCAGGCACACACCGGACCGTCTGGGATTCATTGCCGCGCTGAATCTATGTGTTTATGCCGCCAGAGCGAATGGCCTGGATGTGATCGACGGCGTTGCGCTGGACCTCGACAACGATGAGGCACTCCAGCTCGCCTGTCAGCAGGGACGAGACCTCGGCTTTGATGGCAAGAGTTTGATTCACCCCAAACAACTGGCCGCAGCGAACACGGCTTTCGCACCCAGCGATGCTGAAATCGCTGCCGCTCGCGAAATTATCGCAGGCTTTGAGGCGGCGCAGGCCGAGGGCAAAGGCGTCGTCGTCGTAAACGGCCGCCTGGTTGAGGCACTGCATGTCGAAGAGGCGCAACGCTGCCTGGCACTGGCGGCAGCCATATCAGGCCAGGTAGCCTGAGATGGAAGCCTCATTCTGGGAGGACCGCTGGACTAACAGCAAAATTGGTTTTCACGAAGGCGAGACCAACCGGCATCTGGCGCAATACTGGGAATCACTGGACGTTGCCGCAGTGGAAGCTGTGTTCGTACCCCTGGCAGGTAAAACCCTGGATATTGCCTGGCTGATGCGCAGTCACCCTGTGCTCGCCAACGAAGTGAGTGCTACAGCCGCCAAAGCGTTTTTTGCCGAACATGGGATCGACCACACGCAATAGAACAAAGGACAGTTGCGCGCGTACAGCGCGATAGGCCTGCTTTATCTCCAGGGTGACTACGTCGACATGCCCGACGAAGATATCGCTAAATGTGCGGCAGTGTTTGACCGCGCAGCGCTGGTGGCTTTGCCCAGACCGATGCGCGAGCGCTACGCTGAGAAAATGAGTCATGCCCTGGCGAGTGGTGCGAAAATGATGTTGATTACACTGGAGTACGACCAGCGGCTGTTTGCCGCCCCGCCGTTTGCCATTTCAAAAACCTGGGATATCAATCCCCGGTGGAGCGCGGCCGCACTGTATCACTACACGGGAGAGGCCGTTCAATCGACTCTGGACGACTACCACCTTCTCGATCTGAGCGTTAACCGGCGACTTGCAAACCACTGGCGCATCGCGCTGTCTGCGGATAATGTGTTCGAAGAGGATTACTATACTGCTGTTGGATTCCCCTGCCCGGGCGTGGGTATTCGCCTCGGACTAAACTACGCGCTCCACTGAGGAATGACGGATATGATAATAAGAACCCTGCTGGGCACGGTCTTCGTGTGGAGTCTCAGTGCTTGTGGAAGCGATCCCGTCATCGATCCTGCGGAATGTGTGAGCGGGCTGACTGGAGAGGAACAGAGCACCGGCTGGCGCATGCTATTCGATGGTTCGTCGCTTGACCAATGGCGCAGTTACAAAGAGGATTCCGTCAATTCGGGTTGGGCGATCGAGAACGGCTGTCTGGCCAGAGTCGGCTGGGGTGGCGATCTTATGAGCCGCGAGCAGTTCGCCAATTTTGAGCTGAAACTTGAGTGGGCCATCAGCCCGGGCGGCAATAGCGGCATCTTTATCCGCGCCGATGAAAGTGGTCGCACCATGCACCACACCGGCTATGAGATGCAGGTGCTCGACAACGCACTGCACAAAGACGCCAGCATCCCCAGTCATCGCGCAGGTGCCTACTACGACATGATTGTGCCTGATCACGATACCTCCAAACCGGCGGGTTATTGGAATGAGGTGCACATTATCGCCGACGGTGCAAACGTCGAATTCTGGCTCAATGGCCGCATCACTGCGCAGTTCGAACAGGGCAGTCCGGAGTGGAAGGCCCTTTACGAAAAGAGCAAATTCACCTCTCGGCCCAAGTACGGCAGCTTGTTCAAGGGCCATATCGGCTTCCAGGACCACTACGACAAGGTGTGGTACCGGAATATCCGTATCAAGGAGTTGCCTTGATCCTAGCGGCGCAGACTGCTTGGGGACTGACCGTAGTGCTGGCGAAAGCTGCGGCTTAAGTGGCTGTGATCGGCAAACCCGGTTTCAGCCGCGATCGCGCCAATCGGGATGTCTGTCTCAAGCAACAGTTGCCTGGCGTGTTCCAGGCGGACTTCAATAATGTATTGGTGTGGTGTCTTGCCCAGGTGCCGCCGAAAACGACGCTCGAGTGCGCTGACGGAAAGATTACTGGCATTGGCGAGATCGGCTACGGACAGGCTCTCGGCGAAGTGGGCCTGGATGTAGCGTATGGGCACATCCAGTTCGCGATAGGGGATGGCAGTGCGCTCACTCGGGTTGAGATGACGGCTCATGCCAAAACTGGCAATGATTGCGCCCGCGGCGTTGAACACCGGCCACTTCGATGTGAGAAACCACTCCAGCGATTCAGCCGCAGACCCGATCATCTCCAGGCGATCGTTCACCCTACCACCGGCAAGTACGCGCCGGTCATCTTCGGTATAGCGCTGTGCGAGGTCGGGAGGCGCGAGATCAAAGTCGGTCTTACCCAGCAGCTCTCCGGGGTGCCCCATACCAAACCGCGCGGTGAACAGGGTATTGCCGTAAACAAACTCGCCCTGGGTGTTCTTCATCCATGCATGGGTGTCCGGAACCAACTCCAGCACCCCGAGTTGTGTCTGTAACTGGTCAAGGGAGTCGAAAACAAGATTTGTCATATTAGGTCTGGCACGCTGAAATTATTCTAATGATAACGGAAATTTTCCAAGCAATGTGGATCATGGAACGGCACACTGCAGGGGCGACTATCAATAATCTTTGGGAGTAAAGGCGATGACCCGGGTCAGAATGGGCATGGTCGGTGGCGGCGAAGGGCCTTTATCGGTGAAGTGCACCGGATGGCGGCGGCGTTGGACGGCAAGATTGACCTCGTCTGCGGCGCGTTCAGCAGCGATCCGGACAGGGCGCTGCGCTCAGGTCTGGCACTGGGGTTAGACGAACAACGCTGTTATCCCAGCTTCGAGGCGATGCTGACAGCAGAGGCGGCACTGCCCGCGACGGAGCGTATGCAGTTTGTGGCCATTGTCACGCCCAATCATCTGCATTTTCCGATTGCCCAAGCCGCATTGGAAGCGGGCTTCCACGTCCTCTCGGACAAACCTGCCACCTTTGACCTCGCTCAGGCACTAGCGCTCAGAGACATCGTCGCTGCCACCGGACAATTGTACGGACTGACCCACACCTATAACGGTTACCCACTGGTCAAGGAAGCGCGCGAGCGCATAGCCCGCGGCGAACTCGGCGTGGTGCGTAAGGTCGTTGTTGAATATCCGCAGGGATGGCTCGCCGACCGCCAGGAAGACGCCGACAACAAGCAGGCCGAATGGCGACTCGATCCCACCCGGGCCGGTGTCAGCAGTTGCATGGGCGACATCGGCGTACACGCGGCGAATCTTGCGGAGTATGTTTCGGGTTTGCAGATCGAGGATATCTGCGCTGACCTCACTGCGTTCGTGGAAGGGCGCACCCTGGATGACGACGGCTCTATTTTGCTGCGCTTTGGCGGCGGTGCCAAAGGCCTGCTACACGCCAGCCAGGTGTGCGTGGGCGAGGAGAATGCATTGCGCATCCGTGTCTACGGCACGCTGGGCGGCCTCGAGTGGTCGCAACAGGAGCCGAATACCCTATGGCTCAAATGGCCCGACCGACCCACCCAGATGCTGCGCACCGGGGGAGGCTACCTGGGCGCCATGGCAGCGGCGAATACCCGCACGCCCATGGGGCATCCCGAAGGTTATCTGGAAGCCTTCGCCAATCTCTATGTCGCTTTTGCAGGCCAGATAAACGCCGTGGAGCAGGGCGTTGCTCCGGATGCGCGCAGCGCCGACTGCCCCGGCATCGCCGAAGCCGTGCGTGGCATGGCCTTTATCGAACTCGCTGTGCGGGCCGGAAGTAGTGACATCAAATGGCATCGTCTCGAACACCTTTAACCGAAGGAAACGATCATGAAAGGACCCGCGATTTTTCTCGCCCAGTTTATCGATAGCAAGGCGCCCTTCGACTCGCTGGAAAACATTACCCGATGGGCCGGTGACCTCGGCTACCGGGGCGTCCAGGTGCCGACCTGGGAGTCCAGCCTCATCGATCTTGAAAAGGCTGCCGACAGCAAGGACTACTGTCAGGAGTTGCAGGGTATTTGCCGTGAAAACGGCGTCGAGATCACCGAATTGTCCACGCACCTGCAGGGACAGTTGGTGGCGGTTCACCCGGCCTACGATGAGTTGTTCGATGGCTTTGCCCCTGAAGCCGTGCGCGGCAACGCCAGTGCGCGTCAGGAGTGGGCCGTACAGCAATTGCGCCTTGCCGCCAAAGCCAGCGCGAATCTCGGACTCAATGCCCATGCGACCTTCTCAGGTGCCTTGCTATGGCACACCATGTATCCCTGGCCGCAGCGTCCCGCGGGGTTGGTGGAGACCGGTTTTGCCGAGCTGGGCAAACGCTGGACGCCCATTCTAAATGCCTTCGACGAGGCCGGGGTGGACCTGTGCTATGAAATTCACCCGGGCGAAGACCTGCACGACGGCATTACCTTCGAGATGTTCCTGGACGCGACTAACCAACATCCTCGAGCACACATTCTCTACGATCCCAGCCACTTTCTGCTGCAGCAGCTGGATTACCTGCAGTTCATCGACTTTTACCACGAGCGAATCAAGATGTTTCACGTCAAGGATGCGGAATTCAACCCGAATGGTCGCAGCGGCGTGTATGGCGGCTACCAGGGTTGGAAAGATCGTCCCGGTCGGTTCCGCTCTCTGGGCGATGGCCAGGTAGACTTTTCCGGTATTTTCAGCCAGTTTGCCAAGTACGGTTTCGACGGCTGGGCCGTACTGGAGTGGGAGTGCTGTCTGAAACACCCCGAAGACGGGGCAGCGGAGGGTGTTGAGTTTATCCAGCGCCATATGATTCGCACGACAGAAAAAGCCTTCGATGACTTTGCCGGCGCAGGCACCGACGATGCCGCCAATCGGCGTATACTCGGCATCGAATAAACCAGACTAACAATAACAATAGTGGAACATGTGATGACCAATACCGAGATCAACCGCAAGCGTCTCTATTACGTGGGCAATCTGTCCATATTCATGATTGGCCTGGGATTCGCGGTCCGTGCCAATATCGCGCCCAACTTGCAGGCCGACATATACGACCAGATCGACCTGGCCAATTCTGCCGCCATGGTCGGCGAAGCACTTGGGATTACGTTTACCGGCTTTGCACTGACGCTGCTATTTGGCAGCGCCCTGGTCGACCTGGTGGGCATGAAGCGCATGCTGCTGCTGTCGGCGCTGGGCTATATTGCCGGCGCGCTGGGTCTGCTCGCGGCCACCGTGATGCCAGTAGGCCCCACGGTGGAGATGGTTGTGCTGGCAAGTCTGTTGTTAACAGGGCTGGGCTGGGGCGCAGTGGAGGCAGCCTCAAACCCTATGGTTGCAGCTCTGTTCCCCGAGGAAAAAACCCACCGCTTAAACATCCTGCACGCCTGGTGGCCAGCAGGCATTGTTGTCGGCGGGCTGCTGGGCGTGGCTATTAGCGCCGTGGGCATTCCCTGGGAGATCAATATGTTCGTGCTGCTAATCCCGGCGGTCGTGCTGGCCTGGATGGTGGCCAGCTCACAGTTTCCGGAAACCGAGCGTGTTGCCGCCGGTGTGAGCTATGGCGACATGTTTGCAGAATTGCTCAAGCGCCCACTTTTCTGGGTGTTCTGGGCCTGTATGTTCCTCACCGCGGCAGCTGAGCTTGCCCCTGGGCAGTGGGTCAATATTGCCCTGTCCAACATTGTCGGCATGCAGGGCATTCTGTTACTGGTGTATGTGAGCGCACTCATGTTCGTGATGCGCCACTTTGCGGGACCCATTGTCGAGCGTATTTCATCGGTAGGCCTGATGTTTGTCAGCTGCCTTGCAGCCGGCATCGGGCTTTACCTCCTCAGCCTGGCCAACACCCCGGCGCTTGCCTTTGCCGCGGCGACCGTGTGGGGCATTGGTGTGTGCTACATGTGGCCGACCATGCTCGGCATTGTCGGCGAGCGTTTCCCCCGCGGAGGCGCCATGGCGATGGGCCTGATGGGCTTTGCCGGCGGTATGTCGATCCAGTTCGTGTTGCCGCGCATGGGCGGCATTTTCGATGCGGCCAAGGCCGAAGCCGCCGGTGGCGCCGACCAACTCGCCACGCTGTCACCTGAGGCCATGGAAGCCGCTGTGAGATACGCTTCGGTAGAATCGTTCCAATCAGTCGCCTGGATTCCGCTGCTGTTACTGCCGGTATTCGGGGTTATCTGGCTCTATGACCGGCAGCGCGGCGGTGATGGTGCCGAGTCCATCCATGGGCAGGGTGACACACATTGAACGTCAAAATAGGCATGAACATGCTGCTCTGGGGTGTGGAGACCACCCCGGCCAGTATTCCCGTTTTTGCGGGCCTGGCCGCAGCGGGCTACGACGGTGTAGAAATACCCATGAGTGGCCACAGCGCAGCGGACCTGAAAACGCTGGCCAGTGCTTGTGAAGATCTCAACCTGGCGCGCACCGCATCGGCCTTTGTCGGGCCCGAGACCAACCCCATCTCCCCGGATGCTGCCATTCGAGCAGCGGCGCTGGAAAACATCAAAGCGGCCATTGACGATGCGGCGACCATAGGCGCGGAGATCCTCATCGGCGGCATATACCAGGCCCACAAGTACTTCACGGGACGTGGCGCCACCCAGCAGGAGTGGGACTGGTCGGCAGACTACCTGCGTGCAGCAGGCGAGTACGCCGCTGGCGTCGACCTCAAGCTCGGCCTGGAAGTACTCAATCGCTTTGAGGTTTACCTGATCAATACGGCGGCGGATGGCCACCGCATGGTAGAGCAGGTGGGCCTCGCCAATGTTGGCGTGCACTACGATACCCACCACGCAAACATCGAAGACCCGGTGCCCGCTGTTGCGCTCAAGTCGATTGAGCACAGTATTAACCATGTTCACCTGAGCGAAAGCCACCGCGGCACGCTGGGTACCGGACAGGTGGATTGGGCAGGGACCTTTGCCTCACTGGCGGATATTAACTATTCAGGCTGGCTGGTAATCGAAGCGTTCGGCACCTCAGACCCTGGCCTGGCAGAGGCTGCAAACGTGTGGCGCAATGCCTTTGATAGCCCGGAGCAACTCTATCGGGATGGCATTGCTTTTATTCGCAGGCATCTGGGGTAGGCGCATATGTGGAATCCGAAGCGTTGGGCCATCGCGATTTTGATCGGCCTGTATCTTTACTTCCTGCTGCCGGCCACGGCCGTTCTTTTCTACGAGCTCTATCACCTCACCGGAATCGAACCGGTTTATTGGGGTTACAGTGCTTTCAAGGCAGGCGGTTATTATTTTGGTATCTGGGAGTACCGCGGCCTGGCGTGCCTGGTCGTTACCCTATTGATAGGCCTGTTGTCCGGGATCTTTGCGCGGAGTAAAACAGCATGAATCGACGAGAATTTCTACAATGTGCGGCGGTAATGGTCAGCGGCATGACAGCCAGCCAACTCGGATTGGCACTGTCGGATGCACAGCGCGCTCATCTGGCCACGGCGCCAAATTACAACGCTGGCAAGGCCAGTTACCTGTCAGCGGCGCAGCGGCGGATTCTCGCGGCGGCCTGCGAAACGATTATCCCACGCAGTGACACGCCTGGCGCTATCGACGCGGGTGTGCCCAACTTCATCGAACTGATGGTCTCCGACTGGTTTAACGCGACCGAACGGGCCATCTTCGACGCCGGCATGATTGATCTCGAAACGCGCATTCCACAGCAATACGGCATGGCCTTTGACCGACTCACAGCCCCAGCCCAACGCGACATACTCGAGGCATTGGAGTCAGCTGCCAGCGACCACCCCTGGTATGAATTCGGCAACGTGCAGCGCGACTTCATCAGCGATGCGCCATTTATCTGTCAGTTAAAGGAGCTCACTATCTGGGGTTTCTTTACCTCCGAGCGCGGCGCCAAGGAAGTCTTACGCTATAACCCAATGCCCATGCAGTTCGACGGCCATCTGCCGCTGTCACCGAACGACAGTACCTGGGCGGGAGTGGTTGAATCATGAGTGACACCATTAACAGTACGCAATACGACTTTGACGCTATTGTGGTGGGCTCCGGAATTTCAGGTGGCTGGGCCGCCAAGGAACTCACCGAAAAAGGCTTGCGAGTGCTGGTGCTGGACCGCGGCAAGCCCATCAGACACAGTGTCGATTACGTTGGCGAGCATGCGCCGAGCTGGAAATTTCCCTATCAGGCCAAAAAACCCCGGGAGCTTTACGCAGAAGAGTATCCGGTGCAGAGCAGGGTGACGCATTCCTTTAACGAGGCGACCCGCCATTTCTGGAACAACGATAAACAGAACCCCTATGACGACAATCCCGACAAGCCCTTTATGTGGGCTAGGGCAGATGTTGTCGGCGGACGCTCTCTGATCTGGGGACGGCAAACGTATCGCTTCAGCCCGCAGGACTTCCAAGCCAATGCCAGCGACGGGCACGGCATACCCTGGCCGGTGGACTATGAGGAGATGGCGCCCTGGTACAGTCATGTCGAGAAGTTCATTGGCGTCAATGGTCGCAAGGAAGGCCTGGCTCAGCTGCCCGATGGCGAATTTCAAAAGCCCATGCCCTGGTACGCGCTGGAGGAAACCATTGGCGAACGGCTGAAGAAAAAAGCACCTGACGTCACGCTCACCAATAGCCGCGTCGCTATTCTGACCGAAGACTTGCCAGGCCGCAGTGCCTGTCACTATTGCGGCCCCTGTCCGCGCGGCTGCTCCACCGGAAGTTACTTCAGTTCCCAAAGCTCGACACTGCCGGCGGCGAAAGCCACAGGTCGACTCACCGTTATCGCCAATGCCGTCGTAGAACGACTTATCCACGATCCGGCGACGGGCAAAATCAGTGACGTGCAGGTCATCGATACCCAGACCGGCGAGCGCGCAAGTTACAGTGCTCGCCTGTTTTTCCTGTGTGCGTCGACGATAGGGTCTACCCAGATTCTCATGAACTCCAAAAGCGACGCGTTCCCTAATGGCCTCGCCAACAGCAGTGGTGCCCTGGGCAAGTACATGATGGACCACGCCCTGGGAACATCCAGCATGGGTGTCTTTCTCGATAACATGGACAGTTACTACAGCGGTAACCGTCCTACCGGTTTGTACATCCCGCGTTTTCGCAATTTGCAGGGCCAGGACGAAGACGCTGATTTTATCCGCGGCTACGGCTACCAGACCTACACCGTGCGCATGGACTGGAGCACCAGTTTCAATCGCAAAGGCTTCGGCGCAGACCTCAAGGATTCGCTGCGCAAGCCCGGCCAGTGGCTGTGGGTACTCTCGTATTTCTCCGAGTGCCTGCCCAGGGAGAGTAACCGCATGTTCCTCAGCCCGAACAAAGTCGATCGATTTGGTATCCCCCAGGTGGCCTTTGACTTCACCTGGAGCGACAACGAAATCAATATGCAGGCCGATGCCGGACGCCAGGCAGACCGCCTGATGAAAGCGGCCGGGGCCGTGCTCACACTACCGGGCGGCACGGACATGAGCATACCCGGCGAGGGTATCCATGAAATGGGCACCGCACGTATGGGCAATGATCCTGCCCAGGCCGTGCTGAACAAATACAATCAGGCACACGACGTGCCCAACCTGTTCGTCACCGATGGTTCGTTCATGACGTCGTCGTCTTGCGTGAATCCGTCGCTCACCTACATGGCGTTCACCGCGCGAGCCGCGGATTACGCCGCCCGGCAACTGGCTGAAGGCCTGATCTAACAGGAATGTCCGCATGGCTAAACTGATGAATTGGAAGGTGCTACTCGTGCTGGTTTGCCTGCTGGCGCTGGCCGCCTACGGCTTCGGGCGCTACACCGGGATGATCCAGCGCAATGTCTATGAATACGAACCGCCAGAGCTGCCGGAATACACCCGTCCCGCGGTATTGGTCCTCACCAAGGCCAACGGCTTTGTCCACCGCGACGCCATGCCTGCCGGTGAAAACATGCTGCTGGATATCGCGCGGGCACAAGGTTGGGACATTACCCTGACTGACAATGCAGCCACGCACAATGCGCAGGACCTGGCGCGTTTCAAGGCGGTGGTATGGAACAATGTATCCGGCGATGTACTCACCCCGGATCAACGTGTGGCTTTAAAAAGTTACATCGAACAGGGCGGCGGCTGGATAGGCATTCACGCCGCCGGCGGCGACCCGAAGTACAAATGGCAGTGGTACGTGGATACGCTCATTGGCGCTCAGTTCATAGGACATACCATGCACCCGCAATTTCAGGATGCAGACGTGCTGCGCAGCGAACTGGAATCAGGCATGACTGCACATTTGCCCGACCGTTGGCGGATCGCCCAGGAAGAGTGGTATGCCTTTGACCAGAACCCACGGGGCAAGGGTTACGACATTCTGCTGACACTCGACGAAGACTCCTACAGCCAGAAAGGCGAAAGTATCTTCGGCACTGATACTATGCCGGGCGAACATCCCATCACCTGGCGACATTCGGTGGGGCAGGGTAGAGTGTTTTATACGGCGATTGGTCATCAGGCTGCGACCTACCAGATACCTGAATTCCAGGCGCTGATTACTGAAGCGATTCGCTGGGCCGGAGCCATGCCCTGAATCAGTCAGACCTGCGCAGATCGATATATTAATAACAACCGGGGTTGCTATGACACGTCAATGCCTGCTCACGTTGAGCCTGATTTTTCTACTTGCTGCCTGCAGTGATCCGCATATTGCGATCAACGATTGTCAGGCAACGGGCGATACGCGCGTGTACTGTGACATTGGTACGCCAGAGGATATTGCCGCACTGCCTGACGAGCGCCACCTGCTGCTCGCTCATTTTGGCCATATGGGAAAAGACTCGGGCGGCATCTCGCTGTTTGATACGGATTCCGAGCGCCTCACACCGCTCATCACTGCAGACACGCACGTTAATAACGCGCTACATCGTTGGGGAGACAGCGCTTGTCCCGTGCTGGATGCGGCCACGTTAAGCCCTCACGGTACCCACCTGCACCGCCTGGACAATAACCGGTGGCGCTACCTGGTGGTTAACCATGCCCCTTCGGGCGAGCGAATCGAGCTGTTTGAAGTGCTGGGCAGCGGCGATGCTACCCAGCTGCGCTGGCGCGGCTGCGTACTGCCTCGCGCGGAAACCTTTGTGAACGATGTGGTGGGCCTCAACAATGGCGATGTCATTTACACGCGCATGTTCAAGACCAGCATGAACATGGCCACCGCCAAAGGCCTCCTAGGTATGAATACCGGCGATCTGTGGCACTGGCGCCCGGAAACAGGCCCGGTCATCATTCCAGGCACCGAAGCTGCACAACCCAATGGAATTGAAATAGCCGCAGACAACCGCCACGTGTTCGCCAATATGTATTTAACCGGCGAGGTGTGGAAGGTTGATATCGCCACAGGTGAGGTGGTCGACAAAGCGCCGGTTGCCAATGGCGACAACAGCGCCTGGGGCCCGGATGGACGCCTGTGGGTTGCCACCCATACCGACAAACTGTTCAACGTACTGCCATGCTTCCAGCAGCCTTATCAATCCTGTGGCCTGGCCTACACCATTGTGTCGATTAACCCGGATGACATGGCCGACATAAAACCAGTGTACTCGGGTAAAGGCAGTCCCATGGGGGCGGCCACCGTTGCCGTGGCCCAGGCGGGCAGAGTTTATATGGGGTCGTTTGCCGGCGACAGAATGATCTCAGTTCCCCTCAGTGAATTCCGGTGAACCCGGCGCCCGGTAGCGGTCCAGCGGGCTGCGCAGGGCATCACTGCCATAGTAATGGCCGCTGCCTCTGGGGCTGGCGAACAGCAGTTCGATAATCACTTGTGCACCCGCGGCGGGCGGCTTCATGCCCGCTTCCTGCGGGGTGCGAGCACCGAGAAATTCCTTGCCCAGATCGGTCTCGATAAAGCCGGGCGTGCAGGCATTGATCACCAGCTGCGGGTGCTGAGTTGCCAACCACAGGGTATAGCTGTTGGCACACGCCTTGGAGAAACCATAAGGCGAATCACTGCCAAAGCCCATGCGCTGGACCACGTCAGGCTCGAGTTCGCCACACTCCTGGATAAACGCCTGTAGCGACGACCAATCAATCGTCTTGTCAGTGAAAAACGCCTGACGATCGGCCGAGCAGTTGGCAACAAAGTTGGGGCCTGACGCCGAAGTGACATTAACAATGCGACCCTCGTGGCCAAGCAGAGGAGCGAAGGCCTCGCAGACGCGGTGCACGCCATACACGTTAACATCCACAGTCTGGACGACCGTACCCTGGCCCAGCCCGGCATTGTTGACGATGCCATAAAGCCCCGTATCGAGGCGCTCCTGCATCCAGCTATCCCGGGCGCGCTGCACTGATTGATCATCACAGACGTCAAGTTCCAGCAGCGTTATCCGATCTGCCCAGGTGGCGTCCTGCGCCACCAGTGACGCAACCGCTACATGGCCCCGGGCCATATCACGCGACCCGAGCACGACGTGTGTATCTGCTGCGGCGCGTAAAATCTCGCTGGCGACTGCCAGGCCAATGCCCTTATTGGCGCCGGTCACTAGAATGTTTTTCATGCCTGGCTTCCGATATAAAACCAATACCTTAGCATGACGCAGGCCCACGGGGTTGAATTGTCACCGACACACATTCACACTTTTGCCCCTGATAACTGCGCGCCAAGCGCGCACCCGAATCACGGAATAAAGCTGCCTATGAACCTCATCGAACAACTGCAACAGATCGTCGGCGCCAATGGCGTACTGACGGGTGACGATGTGCGCAGCCGCCCTAATCACAGTTGGGGGAGGGGGGAGTGCCCGGCTATGGCGATTGTGCGCCCACGCACAACCGAAGAGGTTTCCCGGATCATGGCGTTATGCCACGCACAGGAACAGCGAGTCGTACCCTGGGGCGGATTAACCGGCCTGGTGGATGGCATTACCTGCGAGGCGGGCGACCTGGTGCTGTCGATGGAACGCATGCAGAACATCGAACACTGCGAACCGGATGCGGGCACACTGCGCGTGCAGGCCGGTGCCGTGCTGCAATCTGTGCAGGATGCCGCAGCCGAGGCCGGCTGGCAATTTGCCGTCGATCTGGGCGGGCGCGGCTCCGCTCAAATTGGCGGACTGGTTGCCACTAACGCAGGCGGCAATGCCGTGGTGCGCTACGGCATGATGCGCGAGCAGGTGTTGGGGCTGGAGGTGGTACTGGCAGACGGCAGGGTCATGAGTTCCCTCAACGAGGTGCTCAAGAACAATGCCGGCTATGACATGAAGCAGTTATTTATCGGCAGCGAGGGTACGCTGGGCATTGTCACTCGCGCGGTGCTGCGCCTGCGGCCAGCGGCCAACGCTCGTCAAACTGCCTTTCTGGGCATGAATAGCTTTGACGACGTGGCAGCGCTACTCAGGCATCTGCAAAGTCATTTGGAAGGTAAGCTCAGTAGTTTTGAAGTGATGTGGGCCAATCACTACCGCTTTATGGTTGAAGAACTGGCCACCCACCAAACATTTCTACCCGTCGATTACCCGTATTACGTACTGGTGGAATCCGAAGGTCAGTTCCCGGATCGCGAGGAGGCGTTGTTTACCTCGGTACTGGGTGAGCTGATGGAGGAGGGGACAATCGCCGACGCCGTGATCGCCCAGTCCGGGCAACAGGCAGAGCAATTGTGGGCCATGCGCGACGACGTCGCGTCCTTGATTGAGGCCATGGCGCCAATGGCGGCGTTTGATATCAGTCTACCGTTGCGTGACATGCAGACCTATGTAGCTGCCATGGAGCAGGGCTTAGCCAAACGGTTACCCGAGGCCCGCGTCGTCGTGTTTGGCCATCTTGGCGACGGCAACATCCACTTGGTCGTGGGTAATATCCCCGATCATAAGGCGGTGGAAGAGGTTGTCTACGGTGAACTGCGCAACCTGGGCGGCAGCATTTCAGCCGAGCATGGTATCGGCCTGGAGAAACGCGACTACCTCGCGTATTCCAAAGGCGAGATCGAAATCGACCTGATGCGCACTCTAAAACACGCGCTCGATCCCAAAGGCATTCTTAATCCCGGCAAGGTTATTTCAGCGTAAACTGCCAAGCAGAGCTACAGTGGCGCTACGTATATTTAACATAATAACGTTATTAAGTGCGCATTCGTCCCCAGGGTGATGCTTGCAACTACTTGCAGGCGACGCGATACCAGGCCTCGTGGCCCACCGGATCGAGTGGATCGGGACGAACCACCCGAAAACATCGGTCACCCATGCGCACCATATCCACCCAGGCGCCCCCCATATAGCTGCTATCGCCTGGCGTGGTGTCCTGAGCCGCAACAACGCGTCGGGGCGCGCCATTCAGGTGAGCGGCCAGTGCGGTATCCATTACCACGGCGCCCGTATCTGTCAGTTGCTCAGTGACCACGGACTCAGCCTCAATACTGCGGACGATATCTGCAATCACATCCTGATCAAGTTCCAGCGCGACAGATGGCGATTTATCCAAGGGCTGTTTTTGGCCTGAAATCGTTTTGGTGGGAGCTGTTGGTGGTACCAGGTCAATTTCAGCGCTTGTGATATCTATCAGTTCAGTGGGTTTTTTGGGTTCAGCGGGCGCCGGCAGCGGTTCGGGTTGTAGCGTTGGATCAGCAAGGCTTGTTGCGAACTGGACGGCCAGTCGCGTGGACGGAGACCGCGGTGGCTCTTTGTTGATGTCACGATGCAGCCACCAACCAACCAGCAAGCCATGTAACAACAGCGACAGCAGCAGCGCACCTGCAATCAACGGTGTACGGGGAGCAGTGGCTGTAACGAGAGTCGGCTCGCGCATAGTTAATCGACTAGCAGTCGCCGCCGAAGTTCCTCAGCAACATTCATCCACATAGCCAATTAAGGCCCAAATCGCGCTTAAAACACTTAAATAGCAGTCTCTGCGTATTTACGCTCATTTATCCACATGTGCGCATAATATATATTATGTTAAATGATGTATTTGAGCACAAGTCTATCCACAGTAAGGGACTGTGGGTTCCGCCCTTCTATAGGACTGTGGATGGATTTTCGGACTAGAATTAGGACTGCTGCAAAATGGTCCGTTTTACCACTCTGAATCGAGTGAATCAGACATCTATACGCGAAAAGACTCTGCTAGAGCCCTCTTGTTGTTTGGGGAAGAACCCGCAACTCACCAGGAAGTGTCCTGGCTCGGTTCCGCGTGATGCAGTGAAAATAGATTGGTTCGACGAGCCAGGGAGAATCAAAGAGTCAGCTGGCCAATTTGACGGCTGAATTCTTACATATTGTGATAGGAAGCCTTCATCCTGTAGATAGTTTAGCCCCCTTCCAGGCTCTTCTTCGAAATAAAGGCGACTAAGTATCCATTTTTATGTAGGTGACCTCAAAGGCTTTGCAGGCGCGGTACTTTTGGTTGCGATTGGCTAGCTGAAAGTGATCGCCCATCTCATAGCGTTGAAATATGTCCAAGCCCCGATCTAGTGAGATCTTCCAGCCTGTATCCGTGGTGATATGCCGAGCATGCTGCGATCCTGAGTTATCAAAGGACCAGGCGAATTTGATCCCAACTGTCGACATTGAGGTCTGAATCTGTTCGAAGAACTCTCTCTGTTGCTCTCCTTTATAGTCGTCTTCTACAGTTACGAGGCTGACAACGAGCTCTTCCTCATCTCCCTTGTTCCTATTGGCCGTTTCGAGGAGTTCCATCAGGTTTCTTGCTTGATAATACAGCCGAATATAGGGATCAGTAACCGTTATGTGTTTAGCGCCTTTAAGGTAAGGGCTAAACAGCTCGTCGTAGCAGACTCCTTTCTGCCCCTCAACAAAGGTTAGATGCTGCTGCTTTGCATTTGAAAGAATATCACTAGCATCTTTGATAGCATGAGCGGCCTCCCCCTCCCCGTCTGAATTTTCCGTCCCTGGCAGTTCAAGGTCATCCGCAGCCGCTACTGTTTGGTTGTAGTAGTTTGGATACTCTATCTGTTCCAGGGTCGAAACAGACATCTCTTCGCCCACATTGGTGGAGTACGCGAAATTTACGGCGGCGTATGTCGTGTCGAGCCGAAATAGCTGATCTTTAATCCTTTTTCGCCCTTCCACGGCGAATTTGAGTACCTCTTCAATCTCTGCTGTGGACGCACCTCCCTGCGGGAAGAGAATTTTCATCAGGCCGGAGAAAGTCTTGTTTATGGCATCCCGGTCACGTGTAGAGATATCGGATGACAGGGAGAAGTGTTCTTTGTACTGGTCAGAGAAATCCTGATTTCGTAAATGGCGAAGAATTTCAGCAAGATAGTCGACTACGAAACCGTATCCAGAAGAGAACATTTCCCCCCTGATAATGTCGACTTCCCAGCCAGGAATGTAGTAATGCAGGCGATCAAGAAACGCGGAGTCATAAAATTTTTCGGGGAGCGCATCGAACAAGTCACTATGCTTAAGCATATAGGGCAAACTATGTTCCGTATTTCCAACGAAAACCATGGAAGCGTCTGCTCCAAGGGTCTCAACACCGCGAGAAAACGACTTATTCGCCATGTAGTTCTTCATTATATCGACCAGCGCTTTATCGATTTTCTTCTGTTTGCCCGCAAACTCATCGAAGGCAACTGTATCCCAATACCCTACCAACCCAATTTTTCCTGAAGAGTTATTAACGAATAGCTTCGGTACAGTGACCTCCCCCCCAGAGATCAAGATGCCATGGGGCGAAAATTCTGAATAGATGTGTGACTTACCTGTGCCCTTCGGGCCAAGTTCAATTAGGTTGTAATTGCGCTCACAGAATGGAATTAGTCGGGCGAGTTGCGTTAGCTTACTTCTTCTTCCAAAGTACTCTGGATCGAAACCAATACTTTGAACCAGAACATCAATCCATTCATCGAGAGAAAATTGTTTTCGAGCCTTGATGTAACTTTCGTAATCAAAGTGCGACATTTGAATAGGCTTAATTGCACCCAAGATCCAAGGACTGGAATCCTTTTCCTCTGAGTGGGAATACTCGAGATCAGCAATTACCCAAACGCCACCAACCAAAAGTTTTGGGTGCTTCTTTACCGTTCCTGAATCTATCAGTACCTTCTTTATGCCAAGGTTAGAGAACGCCATCTCGTAGCAATCTTTTTTGTCATTCAAGGCTACACTGACTTTATCGATGACTTTGTGTGCACCCTTCTCTCGAATGGTAGAACGAATCAAACCGGCTTCGTTGCGGTGCACATAGTGCTTGGCCAGAATTTTCTTTACTGTTTGAATACCACTTTCAATACTGTCTTCATCATTGGTGGCACAATATTGACCGAGTAGATATTCCAGTACATAGGAAGGGACAATGGCATTGCCCTTTACTGTTTTTACTAGGTCCTTACGTACCACAAGCCCGGCAAAGAGATCGCATATTTTATTATTTAGATCATTCATCACAAAACCTCAGAAAATCCTTTTTCACGATTAGGGCCAAACTTAGCCGTCAAAAATCAAAGTCGCTAGTAAAGGAACGACGAATGGTATATGGCAATTGCTTATAGTCTTTATGTTGGTTAGTTCCAACTATTGGCTCTTCCAGTGTTAACATCACCTCCTGGTTATTAGCTCCATCCGCTTCTTGGGTTAAAACGAATCGTAGCTTCATTTCCCGTTCTCGTGGGTTCTCTGAGGCTAGATCCAGCGATATTTTGTGACTATCTGAGATCAGCTTGCCGTCCCGCGTGTAAAGGCCCACACGTAGGGTCCTAGGCTGTACTTTATCAGTCACGGCCTCGGTCTGGTACAACGTGACAGATAATTGCCCGGAAGTGATTACATTTGTCCCCCCACGTAGAACATCCACTTCGACTGCGGTTATATCGCTCTGACGCTTCTTGTTTATACTAATAACTGGGATTACAGTTTCCTGGAGCGTGGCGCCACCATGGACAAAACGGCTGCCTGAACCACTCAAGCGCAAGCGTTGAATACCCTTGGGGATGACAGCGCCGACATCACCAGCCAGATTCAGCTTATCAGCACTGAAATATTTCAAAGCATCGCTACTTTTTAAGTCCTTACCCAATACAAAGCGCCTATCGTTATAAAGCACCTCGCCTTTAACATCGTTTGGCAGGAAGTCACTCTCTTCTAGGGGTTTGTTTTGGTAGATAAAACCGTGATCGGCGGTAATCAGGATATTGTTGGCATTGGCATTAGCCAATTTTTTGATCAACTTTATCAAGTCATCAAAGGTTTTCTCAGTGGCTTCAAAAGCCTCACCCTCTGACTGCATTTTGTCGCCGGTATGATCTATGCGGTTATGGTAGATATACAGCAGGTCATGACCTTTCAGCAGCTCACGGTTTTCAGTGATATTCTGCTCTAGCAGGTCTTTTGCTAATACCGCGCCAGCCCGCTCACCTAGCAAGCGTTTTAGTACTTTATCCCGCCCTTCCCGGCCCTGGGTACTTTGTGCTCCCATAGCGACCGTGCCGGTCTTGTTCTCTGCAATTTGCAAGGGGGTTTCCGAAGTTTGAGGTAGTAACGAGGCCATACCCAACTGGGTGTAACTAGGTAGTGATGACAGGGCGTGTTCCAGCTTGGCCTGATAGCGGTCTTCCTGGCGGATACGGCTCACCATTTCATGCCCCGCCTCATAGCGGAAGGCATCAGAAATAATCACATAGATCTTTTTGTCTTTATCCTGATAGGGCTTCACCCACTTTCTATAAAATTGAGCCTGCGAAGTAACATCAGGTACCTGCCAATTTGGCATTGCATCCACATGCTGCTGCCAGGCGTTGTTTAGTGGCAACAGGTAGCGGTTGGTGTATTGGTTCTCGATCTGCTCGGTCAGCGAACTCAACAAAGTATTCTGGGCAGAAACCTTCAAGGCATAAATATATTGGCGGTAGAGTTGATCAAGCTTATACCAGTGGCTGGTATAGCCCTGCACTGCCTCTGTGCTATTAGCCATAGAAAGCTGCACAGCATCCAGTAATGCCAAGAACTGACTGGCTACATCTACCGCACTATAAAGATGCTGATATTTGCTATACCAGTGGCCCTGCCTACGCTGGCGACACCATAGGGCGATCTCACCCTGCGGAATAGTCCGCTGCTCCACAGCCGTCACTAATTCATAAATCACACGTTTATCAATCAGCTCAAAGTAATCCAGCTCGATCAGCTCTTTCAATTCCCGATGTACCAGATCCGCTTCGATATTTAAAATCTCGGCACAGTCTTCAGATAAAGCCTCAAAGCTCGTCTCATGGGTACGGCTGTCTTTCCAGCGCTTAAAGAATACCAGCGCATTGCTGTTTAGCTTAATTGGATCATTATTAACTGGCGTATCCAGCCCCATTGAATAACAGGATTTAAATAGCTCAATAGAAAAATCCTTAATACTGGGGCTTTCGGTATGGTAGCCATAGTGCCTGCCCACTTGCTGCCATAAGAACTCATCCAGGCTACAGCTCTCAATAATGCTATAAAGAGGTGATGTCGATTTCTGAAGTTCGCTTAATAGTAGCTCCAGCACATTGTCTATTCTGTCTTCGCCTTTCTTAGTTGCCCCGGCACAGACAGATAACATCTTCATCCGCACCAGCGGTAGAGAATCTTCAGTTGTAAGCAGCTTCCTTAGCGCCTCTTTGCGCTTCGCGGTCTGAGCCGGTGCTCTGCCAGGTTCAAAGAACGCACTGTGGTTTTCGACAACCTCAGCAAATTCATTGGGCAGCTCCAGCTCGCTTAACCATATAGCCACCTGGTCGGTACGGAAGGTCGTAAATGCCAGCTCGACATCCAACAGCCAGTTCTCTAAAGGCTTGGGTTGCCTGCCTTCCTTGTAGAGCAGAAACTGCTGTTTAGGCGACTCCCTTAAAATCCGCTGTTTGATACCAAACTCATTATTGGCTATTTCCAATTTTTCAACATCAGCCAGATCCAGTGCTTCGAACTCACTGCGTAGCTCTTGTTTGCTGTCATACCAGAAGACAATACGATGTTTGGCAAACAATCGACTTAGGGCGCTTTCAATATTATTCGCGGTCATATAATTCTCACGATCACAGCTATGATAACCCCGTAACTTTCTTCAACGCTTTTCCGAATAGTGGGTAGTTGTGTTTTACCCCATCATCCAGATCTATCTCTGGAGGCTTGCTGGCCAACGGGTACAGAGTGTCGTGCTCATATTCGTTGATCTCATCCAGAACCGCATTAATTCTCTGAATGGCCTTAATGGCCGAAGTCTTTTCTTTCTGGGTAGCTAACGCGCTCAGCTCTATTTGCTCAAGACTTTCTTTTCGGGCCTGTAGCTTGGTGCGGAACTCGCGCAGATAATCATTCAGAACTACGCTCACAACATCAGGTCGGTAGCGGTGCATATAGATCAAAGCATTGAACGAGCCTTTCGGGCTGGAGAACATCCAGTAGATGGGGCGCTTCTTATAGCGCTTTACATGGTCGGAGTAGAAGTCCTTAAGGAAGAACTTTTTAATATCTTTCCGCTTTCCACCACCACCTAGCGCCTCTTCTATAAAGGCCAGGTTTTCAACAAAGCGTTCTTCACCAAAAGTTACTTTCAGGAACGTTTTGAAGCGCTCGCTGATGTCATCTTCGAACCAGTCACCGCCGAAGTCGATCAGCGGTATTACATTATCGTCATCTGCCATAAAGGATGACTGAGGAACTTGTTTTAGGTAGTCTTCAAACGTCTCGCCTTGATTTGCTAATATTAGGCCGTCCTTATCCAGCGAATAGCGCCCAAACATGCACCCTGCGGAATAAGAGATAAAATCTTTAACCGTATCCTGGAGAAACAGCAGCTCCAGTTCTCTCTCTGTCTTATTCGGGCCGTATTTATAAAGGGGATTGCAAGAAAGGCTAATATCTTCAATCTCGACACCCTCTTCGACCTCCCCCTCCAAGCCATACAGCGCCGCAACCCTTCTATTGTTCTCAACTTCTAATTCATGTGCCCTGGAAATAATCATCTTGTATTTTGAGCGAATTGAGGAATAAGCTTCAGCTACAGAGTTACAAGCCTTAGAGCTGATGAGGTCAGCTTCCTTAAAATCCCAGGAGACCTCATAGGAATCCCAGTCTTTGCGAAAAATTGAGATCAGTTCGTTAGCTGATTCTGAAATTGACTCGGAGATAGCTACTGGAACTTTCGCAATATAGCCAAGATTGAAGTCCAGAGTTGGAGAGATCGACTCTAAGAACTTCGTCGCCACAGTTGAGTTCATAACTCCTAGCAAAGGAAGCCTATCTTTCTCTTCGTAAGGAAACATTGCTTGGCCTTTATCGGCAAAAATAAAGCCTTCTGGCTGGTCTCTCAAAGAAAACAAACCTGAGCTCAATGCAGACCAAGAAAGCCCTTTCCTAAAGTAGTACATTGGATTCTTTGCAACAAAATCTGGAGTTTTCAAATAAGGATACTTTGAGAGAATGCTTTCCTTAATTTCTTTGCCATCACATTCCCAGTTAACTACTAACTCATAGTTACCGGCCCACTTCCTAAATGACCCGCCCTTATTAAAGGGAAACCATTTTCTACTACTCTGCAAGGCAGCCTCTCTGGAATCACAGAAGAAGCCTATATTTTTTACCGAGACTTCATGCCACGACCTGACAAATCGTTCATTATCGCTTGTAGCCAAACCTTGGCGTGGATCAGCCAACTCCGTAAGCGCAGGCAACTTCTCAAATGCATCAAGTAATTTGTCGCTTAACCAGTAAGCTATTGGGGAGCCTGGTATCTTCTTAAAATCATTTGAAGAGGCGACATAAAGTCTGGAGGAGCTAATTGCCGCTCTCATAGTAGATTCTTTTTCATATTCTGATCTGCCATCAACCAGCCTTAAAAAGCTACCTTTCTCACCGGCGGCATTTGCGCCTTCAACAACAAATGCTGTCGTCGATACAACTTCACCACCTATACTATCAAAAGCGCGAGTTCCCAAATGAGCCATTGATCTAATAGATGACTGTGATAGCAATTTAGCTCTTAACTTTTCAAAAGAAGACAAGAACATCCAGGCCTGCATAGTTATCATTGCCACTGAGCCACCCACTTGGGCAAGATCAAGGTTTCTTTCAATGAACATTGCAAAAAGATCATTCTTGCTGAGCGGGTATTTAGACTTAGCGAACCTGGCTAAACTAGGATTCATGCCCTTTGTGCCCATATATGGTGGATTGGCAACCACCACGTGGTACTTCTGACTCAGATAATCAGCTTGTACTAGCGCCGTAATAACGGATTTATGTGTCTCAGAAAGGAAAAGCTGATTGGACACATCTTTAGCATCCAAAGTGGCCAACGTATCAGCAGGGGTTTTCAATGTTGGCTGAATTAACGAACCAAAATTATCCGCCTCTTCAAATTCTCTTAGCGTTGCTTTCAAATCTTGGGTAAATAAATCCTTACCCGAGAATTCGACGTAGCTTTCCAGTTCCTCATCGGTAAAGACAATCTTTTTCAATCGACAAATATTGGGCTCTATAGGATTGCGGAAGAAGCGGCGGCGATTGTTACCGTCATCTAGCGGATTACCCTTAATTGCCTTCATTGTTAGCGTGAATGCGGCGAGTTCAGCGGCTCGTTCATCAATTTCAATGCCGTAGATATTATGCCTTAGAATCTTTTCAGCTATTTCCGCAGAGTCATAATCTGCGTCCAGATAGATGGCATATAGTAGATCATAGGCATATGTCAGCATATGCCCAGAACCACAAGCCGGATCACAGATCTTTATCTCCTCAGGGCCACTGATCTTTAGAAAGTCAGTTTCTTCATTTACTGGCTCAATGTAGTAATCCATCTGCTCGATAACTTTGGAGTCAGGGTTATTTAGCATCCATAAACGGCCGAGTGAGTTCTCTACTAGATATCGCACTATCCAGTGTGGGGTAAACAGCTGTGTGGCCGCCGGGATATTTTCGGCCGTGATTTTTTTGTTCTTTTTCAAGCCATCAAAAACTACATCTTTCTTCTCAGATATATAGAACTGGTATAGCCAACCGATCGACTCAACAGATTCACAAGCCTCCGGTGTCATCGCCTCTCGGGTGTAGGCGAGAATGGAGTTTCCAGATAGTAGATCATCCGGCATCAGTAATTCGGTGTAGTCTTCGATACGCTCAAACATATAGGGCATGACGCTATGCAGATCATTGCAGACAGCCACAATTAGCAAACGAAAAGCTTCGGATTGTCCATCTCGACTGGCGATAGAACCGTTCAAAAGCCCAAAAACATTTTCTCGGATCGCCATATTTACGATGCTTTCATCAATGTACCCAGCTTTAGCCTCGGCTAATATTTCTGGTTGAAACTGCCCGGGCAACGGTGAGATCACCATAATGCGGTTATATTTATTTACATCCATAAAGCGCAGCGCACAGAATCGGTTAAACCAGATATAGGCCACCTGTTCAATTAGTTGCTGTCTTCCATCGTCACCTGAGACATGCTCTGCTAGTCTATTTTCTAAGTCCGCAACGGCTTTAGGATACTCACGGCGTGCTTTGCTCTCTTCGCTTAAAACTAGTTTGAGCTTGCTTTCAACCTGTTCTATTAAGCTACGGCGAGCATATTGGGCAAACTTTTTAAGTCTGGATGTATCCATCAGGCTCCACCATCACTTATGCGGCGAACAGAGTTTTCACCAAATCGAATTTTGTATTGTTTAAGGTTCAAAATCACACAACTTCTTGCTGAAGGTATCCTCCAATCGTCGTGGTTCAGAGGAATTTCCCTATGTAGTGCATCTTGCTTGGAAAGCAATAGAGCGGGTTCGAGTGAAGCCATAGAAAACAAGACAACGTAGTGCATATCTTTATTGCATTTATTGGCAAGAATACGAAATAGCAGGCTATCCCTGTACTTTCCGGCCAAACTTCGAATAAGTTCATCTGACCGTAACTTTTGCACAAATGCCTGGGGATTTGCTGCGGCCGGATCATCAGGATCTTTAACTTCAATAAACAGGTAAAAGTCTTCATATTCAGCGATAAAATCAACACGCTTCATGCAGCTATTACCATGTGATAAGTCTTCATCAAATTGAATAGCTTCTATGGCATCACTGAAGTCAAACTCTAAATCTAATTCAACCAGCTTGGTCACGTGGCATCTCCAAGTGACCGGTCAATTTCAGCATCATAAAGTTCACTATAGGTCTTTGCGATAGCATTGGCTCCCAGCATTCTATAATCTGAACTGGTTTCCTTCTCTATAACTCCATCCTCATCACGATATAGAGCGTGATAAGCAATGTGGTCTCCTTGCCCTTCATCCATAAGCAAGTCGAACCACTTCAAAAGAACATAGTTATGCGTAGCTATAATGACTTGTTGACCATTTCGAGAAAGTTCCAACAGGCACATAACCAGCATTTTCATAAGACTCGGGTTCATATTAGATTCGGGTTCATCCCACAACAAAGTACCTGCATTACCCTGAGTTAATGTTCCGTTCTCGATCAAACGCTGTAACAAGCCAATCTTTCGATAGCCTTCAGCAGTCATAGTGACTGATGTTTCTGCATTAGAATATTTTTTGAATACTAGGTTCGTATTATCCCTGTACTGCTGGGCATATTGCGATCTTGATACGCCCGGGTCGCTTTTATCGGCATAGTAGCCATTTACGAAATACTGCTCGGTCCCCTCAATGACATACTTACCTTCAATTGCATCAACCAACATCGGAACAATTGCCGCCAATCTGGGATCTTCGTTAACCCGTGCCTCCAGATCGTTTTCTGGCTCTTTCAAAAGCAGCTTACATATATCGATAACTGTAGCGTCAAATAAAGCCGACAAGCCATCTTCATTGACCTGCCGATTGTAAATGGCAGGCAACAGTGACAAGACTTCTTTAGTGGGTATAAAAATGGCATTACCATCAGGCTGGGTGTTGGAAGCGGCCACTAGTTTTCTAGTTTTGGCCGCAAACTCGGTGATTACTTCACGTCCCATTGCATCCTGAACAACAATACGGGCATCGCCTTCACCTTTGTTAAAGTAAAGTCCAGAAATTAGATCACCTCGAGGCTTGAACAGTGACAACAGCTGTTGATTAATATCGTTGCAGGGCTTTGAATGTGCATAGACTGTTTTCAGTAACTGTGTTTTGCCACAGTTGTTTTCTCCTATGATTACATTTAGCTTGGGAGAGAAATTCAGCTCCAGTTTTCTGAAGGCTGCAAAGTTTTGTAGCTGTAATTTGCTGATCATAATTGTATATGCTTCCCGTCTTCGATCGCCGCCAACAGTGATTTTTTATATTCTTCAAGGTACTGCTCTACATCCTTTTCACTAGCCAGCCAGGGTCTGTGAAAATCTACTTTCAAGTGCTTAGCAGCTATGGTCTGCGGCGGTTCTGGTGTAAGGGCAGGTTTTTGGCAATCAGAGTCCGAAGAATACGGCTCATTCTCCTCTTTACCTCCGGCAGGTTTTAGCTCTGGTTTTAATTTAGGGGCAGGCTGACTCCAGGCCATCAACTGCTGAACAAGGCCAGCGTAAGTTCGTTCTTCAAAGCGGTGTACTTCATCCCTGAGCATAGCAATCAGGTTTTGGCCATTGAGTCTGTTCGTGACCACATCGAAAGCTGACGTCAGTTGGTATTGATTGTCATGCTCCAGCGCTCGATATTCCTCAAAGCCGGTGAGCTTGTCTTTGAGCGCCTTGATGGCAGCTAAGGCTTGCTCGCGCTCCTTTGCCTGTAAGTCCTCTAGCTCCTTCTCCAGATCTACAGCATTGGCCTTGAGCTGTTGAATGGCACTTCCCTTGTATATATCCGGGTTAACTAAGGCCTCGGCTATTTGCCGATGAGAATCCCCAGTTACATATTCTAGATTTGGTTTTTGTACTGCCAACAGTCGTTTGGCTTCATCAAAGCTAGCCCTCTGGGGGCCTCGCATAAACTTGAGAATTGGGTCTATGGTTTCCTCTTTGAAATCAAGCCACATGTCCTCATAGGCAGCTAACTCAGACATAAACCAAGTGTAGGGTTTGTCCTTAAGCTCCTGCAATTCGGTCAATATGGGCGACAAGGCTCGAACAAAAGGGTATAGCTCAGACTGAGCCAGAAATCTTTCCAGAGTATTGGCCTGCTCAATAAAGCCCTCCTGCACTTCCTTGGCCAGGGCTTTGACTTCAGTGGCATGTGCAACTTTGTCAAAGTAATCGTTGTAAAACTCTTTTACCTTACGGATCTGGGATTGGCTGAACTCAACTTGTGGATCAAGAATAAGGTTACCGTGAGATCCTGTATTGGTCAGTGCCTGAACTAGTTCCGAGCCATCGAGTAAGTTTGTTGACTCCCGCACTTCAATTTTCGCTCGGCCACACAGGTGGGCCAGCGTGCAAAGTACCGCAGAGAATGACCACCCGTAAGGCTTGCTTTCGAATTTCTCCAATAGAGATTTAACCGTCGTTCTAATGCCGCCACGACTATTGCTTTGTATGAATGACAGCATCTCTTGCTGGGATTCAGGTAACTGGGTTTCATCCCCAAATAGGCCCTGTTCTGCCTGGCTCAGAATGTTGGGGATGTCCTTTTCTGTATAAGAAAGATCGCGCAGCATTCTAAGATTTGGATAGGTATGCTTGATCAGTTCTCCGAAGGCCCGAATCATTTTACTCTGACCATCGTCACCGCTCAGTTCCAGGTCCTGCCCTGAAACGTAATACTTTGCGCTGCCAATCAGCTTCGCGGTAAGTGCCTTTAGCTGCGCTAGGCGCTCAGCATTCTGAATACCCTTCTCAGTGAGAATACGCTTAGTGCTGTCTTGCTGAGTTGTGCGGGTCTCGTGGGCCACATACTTCTCAGTTTGTTTATACAGAATCAAATCCCTGACCAAACGTTCGTTGTCCGGCATGACAATTCTGACTTCGTGTGCATAGACAGTGTCAGTTTTGTGCTTTTCGAGCTGATCTGAGAGTTCATGGAAGGGCGAAATCACATGGATGGCCAGCTCATATTCACGGCCAGATAATGCGTCATCAAGGCGCCGGCTAAAGGGGTAATCCTGGTTGTTTTCCTCCCAGCGGATTTTCCGGGTCTTCAGTATGCCATCGTAAACGAGCTTCTCTAACTCACCTGCTACTACTGAATTGTCGATCTCGGTATATTTGATCTCTTGTTCAATGTCCTGTTCTTCGTCAGTGAGGTACTCGTACAGATCCCCATTTCTCTGGATGTATGTTTGTTTTTCCAAGAGATTCAGCGCTTCTTCGATATCGAGCTTCAAGGAAAGAATGTCGCGATCAAAACTACCGTGCATCAGAACACAAAGATTGCGGATGCTTGGCTTGAATTCCTTCACGTATTTGACGAGGAACAGCGCCTTCAATAGGCGCACTCCAAACTGATTATCCAGATTGTTTTCTGCCTTGATGATGGATTGCTGGATAGCTGTCTTAAGAGCGGTGCGAATTCCCTCAAACATCAGGTCGAAGGTGGCTAGTTCTCCAATTTGGTGCTCTTTAATGGTGACGGCCACTTCCTGGAAAACACCCAGCATTGAACGCTCACCCACCGAGCTATGCTTACCTTCGAAGGCACTATGGACTGACAGGCTCTGGATCGCTGATTGAAACAGCGAAAACTGATAAGGGATAAAGGGGTAGCTTTGGACGAAGTGTTCTCTGTCTCTGTAGTTCCTGTAAGTCGCCGATCCGTCGGCGAAGTCGAACAAGGTTTTGAAATTGTTCTCCTGTTTATGAAACAGGTCTGACAACTCGGGTATGACTTCTTCTTTCTTTTCCAGAAGGCGCCTCTGAATCACTTCAGCGACATCCTGGCTTGTTAGCTTCATTCTGTTTTTGAAGCGTGCTTGGATCTTTGTGAAATCATTGCTCTGCTGTTTGCCTGTTTCGCCGACAACTGTGGACATGTCTTCCTGGGCTGTAACAATCACCCATGCTTGCCCTTTACATTTAGTCGCCAGACTTTCTGCCACAGTTTGCAGATTAGTCATAAGCTTGACGTTATCCGCGATGTATTGGCCAACCTCATCAACGAAGAAATTGAGACGGAAATTGGCCTCTTGCTTGTCGATATAGGTCTTCACTTGATCAGCAAAGTCCTCGATAGAAAGGCGGTAGTCAGACCGGTACTTATCCAGAATGTCGCTAACAGATTCATTCGAGACTTGGTTATATGACGCATCAACTGAACTTGCCATACGTTTGGCACGAGCCCGACCCTTGTCCCAGCTCATGCCGGCATTGGACTCAAATGCATCCTTGAAATCGCCCAGCAGACCATCGGCATCGAGATCTCGTTCAAACTGTGCAATGTATGCTTGTTTCCCGTAGTAGCCACAATGCTCGTCGAAGACCTTTACGAAGACGGCGATGAGCGCATCTATCTCAGTTTTACTGATTACATCGGCCTTTTGGTCGATATTGAATAGAATACTCTCTGACGGTATTGCAACAGCTCGCTGTAAGTCACTGGCGAAAATGCCCCCTTCGCTCAGCGGTGCTTTAGTCAGGAATATCTCGAGTGGTCTGGCATCACCAATTGTTTTGTTTTCCAGCAATAATGCGAGCATTTTGAGCAAGTGCGATTTACCCGAACCGAAGAAGCCTGAAATCCACACACCATTAGCGCCCGCATAGTTCAGATAGGCATCAAGAAATTCGTCTAGCCGCTTCGCCACTTCTAGGGTGATGACATACTCATCCAACTCGAGACGTAGGCTGGCGTCGTCATCGGCCTTAATAACGCCTTCGATCTTTCGGTCGACCTGTTTCTTAAAGATATTCTCTAGGTTCATTCGTCTTCCTTGTTACTCAATAAGGCCAGCGTTAGACAGCCCGGTCCAGGATGTTAAAGGCTCTGTAGTAGTTGTCTTCTTGCAGTTTTCCGAACAATTCGAGTGATGCACCTTGCTCGAGTGTATGCTCGTAGCGCCCTGGGAAAAACATCAAAGTCGGGAAGTCCTTAGCCTGCTTTTGCAAGTTGTTCAGGATGTTGTGCGAACGAATATATGGAAAAACTTCGCCGACCCCAGTAATTAACAAGACCTTAAACCTGGAAGCACTTATTCTTTTGGTGATTGCTGGGATTACGACAGTTTCAATATCTAGGATACCTTGCAATTCGTCTCTCAATTCACTCTTCGTCATTGACGACTCATTCTCCAGAATCCAATCCCAGTCCCCTTCTGCTTGCAGGACCTCTATAGCCAAATCATATAAGTTGATGTTCAGTACAGGTACGTTGTTATCCTCAAGGTGATTCGTGAGCTGACGAACCATCTGGGATACATCTACCTGCAAAGCGGGGTCGTATGGGCAAATGTGGAATGGCACCTCATTGTTTAGCCCTTGATTACAAAGAAAACCCTCACTGGCGATTATGGCAGCCAGTTTTCCGTAGACTTCCTGCAAATTCTTCTTGTTTAGGTTGTTCTCTTCCATTGCCACTTAACTCACCACCCCTGGAAAGACCTTTACTTGCTCAAGTGGGCTCTCTCTCAAAAGTTCTAAGAGCTGCGGGTCAATCCTTTGATTGACGATGTTGTCGTGCCCGTCGATGACGCCGCACTCCCGCATCATTTTGAAAAGGACTTGGCGGGCCTTGGCTTTAGTCTGTGAGGAAGCCCCGTTTAGATTGTTCTGCCACTCAGCCTTCGCATTAAAGAATGCATCGTAGTCCTGCTGGCTCACATGAAATCTCGCCGTCTGAAGCTGATGACTCAGGACCTCGACAGCGAAATCCCTTATGAGGATGTAATGGCGGCAAATTGACAGCCAGACCAGTTGCTTTTGCGCAGAATCCGTACCTGTCACTAATAGCTTCATCTCACTCTCATTGAGATGCGTAAGTCGACGTGCGACCTCTCCGTACAGCTTTCTGAGCGTACTTGCGGTCCTCGTTTGAAAGGTATTGTGCTCGAGTACATGCTTCTTGACTGAGCCCCAATCAGTAAACTCCACTTTGAGAGAAGCGACGCTGACTGATTCGAGAATCAGAGCTGCTCCAGTGGTAAATGAGAGGGAGTACTTATCGTTGACCATCAGTTGGACTGCTCCTCCGATGGTTCAGCCGAACCGCCGCTGCGAACCCAGTCATCCACTTCTTCTGCTTTAAACTTCCAGAAGCGTCCAATGCGGTGTGCAGGCAAGCCTTTTCGCTCGCGCCAAGCATAGATAGTGTCTTTACTAACCCCCAGATACTCCGCAATCTCTTCTACTGATAACCATCGATTTGGCATAGTTCCAGTCCGATGTTGATGATTCAAGTGGTACATTCTACACAGGAGTTGAACCCTGTTTAATAGGATTTGACATGAGTTGATAGGTTTTTCGCTCGACTTAGACCGCGCGTCGATTTCCTGGGACCATACATTGATCAATAACCGACCAGCCCGGGGTGGCCGTTGATGGAATTATGGCTTCACGAGGTGAAATGAAGCAGCCAAATCGCGCATGACGCATGGGACAGATCGACTAGATTACTTTGCGAGAAACCTCATGCTTTTGAGCCACCTTACTGACCTCCTCCCCTGAAAATGCGAAAAATGTGAGAAATTAACAAGATATTTCCTTACGCCTCAGCATCGCAAGCGCCGAAAAAATAGCCACTTTTTGACCGCAAATGTATTAATTCTTGGTTTATTAAGATTTGGAGTACCTTTCAGCCGAATGAAAAGCGCGGTTCCCCAGGATCAATTCTGAGAAGGTGCGCCCGAGTCGAGAAAACGAAAGAAGCTCTTTTGGGGCTTCTAGTTAGGGGACATCCCAACGACTGGACCCTCGACGCCCTAAATAGGGTAAGCGGAACAATTAATTATTGCGGGCATATTATCTTTCTGTGGGATGCCACTAAGATCCCAGAATATCGCCGATAGATAATATACCTTTATATATCAATACGTTGCGAATATATCCTTCTGTACATTCTAGTTCAGAGTTGTAGAATTCTCCTTCCCTGAAGCAGAGCTGTCGGAAATGATTTTCCGGAAACAACACCTGGCTAGGCTGATCCGGACTGAGAAACGGCAGAAGCCGCTCTTCATCCACTTCAGTCTCACAATGACCACCCTGATTCTCTCTGAGAGCTATCTGGAATACTGGGGAAATGTCCTCCTGGACTTAGATCCGCAGGTCATAGATCTGGCTACACAGCCCTTTTCTATTCGGTATCGATTCAAGGGGCGGTGGCGAATATATACGCCCGACACTCTGGTGAGGATGAGAGATGGGCGCCTGTACCTGATTGAATTCAAGTACATCGAGGAATATGAGAACGACCCCGAACTGAGGGCAAAGATTAATTGCCTTCGGGAGATATTTAAGCGCCGAGGTTACACAGACCTTCTTTTGCTGACAGAGCGAGAAATTTGTGAAGAACCTCGTTTGGAAAATTCGCTCTGCTTACACCGGCATGCAACTTCGAATGAACCCGGCCCAAAAGACGTGAGAACACTACATCGGCTCATGGGAGACCAGGCAATCAGTATAGGAAAGTTACTCAGATATGCATCCAAGGGAGCATTTTACCGTGACGCGCTGTGGTATCTGATGGGACGAAACATTATCGAGGTAGATCGAACTGAGCCGATCACCCCGCAAACAAGAGTGAGATGGAGCCCTGACCATGGCATTTAACAAGATAGGTATGACGATCATTCGCTACGATGAAAAATATACATTGAAAATCATTCAACCTGACTACTTTGTCCTGGAGCATCAAGAAACAAACGAGCCTTCAATCCATATGCGCGAAGACTTTGTTCGAGATTACATAGATGGGCACATATACGCTGAGGGTTCCTCAAACCCGCAAGGCAACCAAGATCTTCTGACAGATAAACAGTGGGACAACATCAATTACAGATTCCCATATGCGGAAGCATTCAATGCCAGGAAGATCAGACGCCAGGAGATCGGATACCTGACTCGAAGAATACATCGGGACCAGGGCCATACAAAAAAAATACCTAGCAGGAGTAGCTGCTACCTCTGGGCCAAGATCCTACGTGAATCTGGTGGTGATCCCAAGTCCCTGCGCTAGGAAGTACTATGAAAACCGAGAAGTTGATATCACGGGCCCTTGCGGACGAAGCATTCCATAAGGTAATGGAAGACTATCTTGAGAGCGCCGATGAGAACAAGGCGAACTTTTGGCGTGAATATAAGAAGCTGACTGACGATAGTGGCTTTGGGCGCACGGAATTCTATAAGGCGCTTGATCGACTAGTTGATCCAGTGGAGGAAGCTTATCGCAAGAAAGGTGTCTCGGCAGGAGCTCGAGTAGCCAAGGAAATCAACGAACAATTTCGCGTGCAAGGCATCTACTCTCTTGCTGAGCATGACGCGCTTTCCACGCCGATTGCTCTATGCCACCCGACGAAAGATCAATACATTGGAACGCCTCGGGATTACTTCAGTATTTCAGTTAAGAATCGGGGAATTCTTGGGCATGTCGTAGATGTTTCCGGTGCCGGTGAGAGGTCGGCAATGGTAATCAATCTGATGAAACAGTCCGTGCTTCCAAAACCGCACCTAAAGGAGTTGTACGGCATGACTAATGACAATCCATTCTATGGGCGGCACGATCTAATAAAGAGCGATCCGGGGAGCGCTTTCGCTTGCACTGAAACACTGCGCTTCGCCCTTTTATTTCTTATAAATTTGGCTGTCAATCCCTCGGGGAAACCCTGGAAAAACCCATTCATCGAGAGATGGAATTTCACCTTTGTGCAGCTATTCGTGAGTAAGATGCCTGGCTACTTGCCTAACCCGAAAGCCTATGGGGATCGTGTAAAAGACCTTCGTTCAAAGGCCACTCTAGATCCATTCGAGTATGAAGTACTCAGTAACCGATTTATCTTCGACAAGTATCACATGCGGCCACACAGAGGACTTCTAGGAAAAAGCCCATTGGAGGCGCTCCGGGAAGATCGCATGAATCCGAAGAGCCTACTTCTCAGTGAGCCTTCGCTGCCGTTCCGAGCTGAGGATATGCGAGATTACTGCATCCCACTTGGCAAGACGGTTGCAATTCAGGATCGTGGAATTCAGATCGATAACAGGATCTATGGATCCTCCGAAACCACCACCAGAATAGCTAGGTATCTCTCTGCCAGTAGGCGCCCCAAGCGAATTGAGCCCCATATCGATCACGGTGACTACAGCTATGTGAAGGTGAAAGACCCACAGTCTAAAGAGGATCTTGTGGTTCCGTTCAAGTTCTTCGCGCCAGGGGTAGATGCAGATGATCGTTGGGACCCAGGCGTTAGCACCCTTAGGAGTGAACGCCTAGAGGAGCTGGCGAGCATGGAAACCGATGAGATTCTAGAAGTAGCTCGTTTCCGTAAGAAATCACGAAACAAACTCCGAAAGGAAATGAGGAAACGGAACACTCCAGGGCCAATCAGTGCTGACGAGCTGTCAACTCAGCATGCGGCTATTGCTTTCGCTAAACCTGCTCACCACTCCCTTATACCCGAAGTGCAAGAGGAAGATATTGAGCGTAAGCAAATTGACGTTGCAACCGATGAAGAAAACTGGGATCTAGAGCGGGAAAGAAAGAGACATGGAGTGGCATAACCGATGAAGATTAGGGAAGTGCTCGATAGGGTCCAGATCCAGCAAGATCTCGCTGAGTTTATGAGTAAGTATGTGACATCATTTATCTCGGATGAAGCTCTGAATCTTATAGCCAATGTTCATGCAACTCACTTTGGTATCCCGAGGTGCGGATTGATTTACGCACCTACGGATACTGGTAAAACCGCACTAATTAATGCCTACAAAAGACAATACATGGCCGCTTTTGAGCATAAAGCCGATGATTGCGAAGAGCTCCCTATACTACATATCAAGCTGCCAGCCAGCTGTACAATTGATCGGCTTTTAGTAGCACTGCTGAAAGAGTTGGGCGACATAGCTCCTCATAAGGGGTCGGTTGCGGAAAAGGAAGGTCGCCTGTTAGCGCTTGTCATGAGACGAAATGTATCCTTGATCATAATTGATGACTTTAATCGTTTGCTTAGGGATTCTGGCACCTCATTCAACAGGTCAATAGGACATTACATTCAGTATCTTCTCGACGACCATTTGAAAAGACCAATCCTGATGACCGGGGTAATGAGCTGTAGGTACATTCTTGGGGAACTCGATGAGCTTGAAAGAAGGACGCCTTTCAAACTTCAGTTAAAGACGTTTGACTGTTCGACCGAGGCCGGTGTGGGACGATTCCGACTATTCTTGGAGATACTGGAGTCGGAAATACCGGGCGGATCTATATCGATTAGCTCAGAACTCATGGCAAAGAGGCTTTTCTACTTGTCAAATGGCGTTCCAGGGCCAATAAAAACGCTGGTTGAACAAAGCATTCTAGCCAAACAGGATATCGACAAAAAGCTTTGTCTCAAGGACTATGCGCGTGGCTTTTCAAACATCTATCGTCGTGAGGATATCGGTGAAATTAGCGGCAGCCAGCCCATTTCTTCCTCATCGAAGAAGAGTACGCTGGGAAGAAGGCTAGAGAACGGTGAGAGTGAAAAGTACATCCCAGCCTTTAATCCTTTTCTGCCTAATGCATCTGAAGCTAAGCTTGAGCGGCACTTGAGTTGGTGGAAGGAAAATGCATGAGGTCAAACTTCTTCCGATCAGACCAAAACCGCAACCTGGCCAATGTCTACGAGATTTCACAAATCTTGTCGCCCAAAGCAATGGCTGGAAGAACAAGTCAATGTTCAGGAGAGTACTTGGCCTTGTAGACAACGAGATAGGATGGGAACCAGGATCAGACGAATACCTGCAAAATATTTCTGCCCTATCAGTTGCGCTTGGTATTAAAGATGCCGACCTCAAGTTGGTATTCAGTGACTACCCCTGGCAAAAAGTCGCTCAGAGCGTTGGAATTGGATGTCGTAGACTAGTGCACGCCAGTCCGAGGGTATGCCTGGTTTGTATCAAAGAGTCTCATTACATGAAGGCCCGCTGGCGCTTTTCGCTATTCACGCACTGCGAAATCCATGGCGAGCCGCTGGCAGACCGATGTAGTGCGTGTGGCTCAGTATTTAGTTGGAACCAAAAAAACCGACTGGTTTGTGACTGTGGCCTTCGACTGTCGGACATGAAGGACAATGATGCCCATCTATCCTTGGCTCCCTCCATATCAGAAGACACGATTATCCAGGCCGCCCCAGTGCTTCTGCAAGTGTTGGACGCGGTGGCTCGCCCCTTGGATAGCCTCGCTTGCTCTCTCCCAGTAAGCCACATAGAAAACCTAGATCTAATCAGGCTGACAGATGTAGCTGCCAAATATATGCTTTCAGCGAGTTACAGGCAGTCGTTTACAGACCATGCGCAGTTGATGCGAGCAGAGATATCTGCGGATGATGCGAAGGCAGCGATTGTTCTGGATAAGTACCGGTCACTGGACCTCGAAGAGAAAAACGCGAAACCTGGAGAGAAGATTCGAATATCCGATGTGGCGAGTGACATTGAGCACTTGCTCGCTCTCACTGCAAACGCAAAATGCACGAGCGAACTTCGGGTTACACCACGTCGGACGAATCATATTGAAGCTGACATCAGCAATGATGATTTGATATTCCAGTGTGACACCGCCCAGCTAGCGCATCTTCTGGGCCTTGGAGAAACTGATATAGGAAAGCTCGTAAGATCAGGATTGATAACGCCGCTGAGGCACCTTAGAACAACTCGCGATATGTTGTATGACTTAAGAGGAATCGAGTCTAGTCTCAAATTTCCGAGGTCACCCGAGCACGGATCAACGATAATCTCATTTAGAGATATAGTTGATACGAGATATATGGAACTTTTTGGCGCTTCGTTGGCGGACTTAATAGTGGCTGCCAATTCTGGTGAAGTGCCGGCCTATTGTGCAAAGAATAGCCAAAATTATTCTGGGCTAGCGTTCGATCGGGATTCCTTGATTGGATATTTTGATGCCAGGCTTCTGCGCATTGAGAAAGATTTCACTGCCAAGGAGGTGAGCCTAATACTGGCTGTCAATCTGGACAGCGTTCAGGATCTTGTGACCAGCGGCCAGCTCTACACAAATCATTGGCACAACCCGACGAATTTTCGTGATGTAATGGTGAAATCTTGCTCGCTCTCAGAGTTTCTCGCCAGCAAGTTCTGCTTAAATCGGCTATCAAAACTATTCAGTATCCGTATAGATAAAGTCGTTAAGTGTTTTGAGGGAAACGGCAACTCTGTAGCTTCTAAAGCGGAAAAGGGTTTAGTCGTCGCTAATCAGCTCTCCAACGGTGCTGACTCACTGTATGCGTACAGAAACTATCTCACATAGTTTGTTATCCCTCGCCTCCTAGGGCTAACCTAAACCCATTAGTCCAGAACGACTGTCGATAGTGGAGAATGTCGAGTCCCCTGCTCTCCAGGGTAACCAACCTGATTCGAGAAGCAGTGAGTCTGGCCTAGGTTTAGTGAATCACTGTAATGGTTGTGCCCGTAAATCCACAGCCTTGGCTGATACTTATCCACTAAGTCGTCGACACCAGACACGTAGTAAGCCTTCAAGGTGTCCTGTACTTTCGTCACGTTCACTGTCGCTAGACTGGGCGGAAAGTGTGTCACAACGATGGTCTTATCAGGAGCATGTTTTGCTAGCTGGTCTCCCAGCCACTTGCGAGAATCCAGGTGAATCTCACGCATAGCTCGAGGGGTCAATTGAATGCCATTACATCTAATAAGCCAAAAGTCCGACATATCGGTTCCCGCCTGGCCGCTCAGGTACATCGAAAGCGTCTGATTCCCTAAGCATTCGAACCCTGTCCACAATGTGCAGCCGAGAAAATGATATCCATCGACTTCAAAGCAGTCCCGCTCGAGAAAGTGAATATTCGGAGTCTTTGAAAATGCCTCTTTGTACCACGCAGTTCTTGTCTGGAGATCGGAGTAGTAATACTCGTGATTACCGGCCACTACTAGCACTTCCGTTGCCGTCAGTTTATGGACTCGCTCTGCGAGAGACACGAGCCCTTGCCCGACAGCACAGTCACCAGCTAGTACAATGATATCTGCATCACTAGGAAAGAGGCCCATTAGCCAGTCGTCACTTTGCTCGCCATAACGCTCGTCACGCATCTCGCAATGCATATCTGACGCAACCGCAATTTTCATGACGGATTAGCTCTCGAATTACATTTCACGTTTCATCGCTCTTTTTTAGCATCAGCCTTTAAAGAGAATTCTTTGCAGCCAAGGTGATCTGATTCTGAGCAAGAAGCATCCCTATCTCATAGTACAAATCCTTTGCAAGTCCTCTTGTTTCAAATCCCAGCAAATCTAGCACTGCGACCTCTCCTTCGAGATATTGGCATTCAATTGCCGGTACGCGATTCCCTAATTCTGGGCATGGGGAAAAGAGCCATCGTTCGACCTCATCGTCGGGCCGACCAAGGATAGACTTTGCTATGTAGCGTATGTCCTCGATTTTCATGTTCCATGAGCCACCTGCTTATCCTTGGATAATAGCCGATAATTATCACTAACGATTGTCATCGTGGATTACTAATAGGCGTTAGTAAACTCCAGGAAATACGCACCTATACATTTTATATATAGAGCTATTTTACGTAATGACTCAGAAATCTCTGATAAGCGCAAACGTCATTAGTTCACAAATATTTTTGAAACGGGAGAAACATAAATCTGCTGGATGGCCTCTCGACGCTTTTCTGCGGCCTAGCGCCATTTCAAAACACAGGTATTCGAGTTCCCAGTCAGTCAGCCACCAGGGCTAGATCGGAGGTGGCATGCAGTCAGAGTACCGTGCAGCCAGATCTAGCAACGTACGCTGCCTTGGCTGCTGCCCTGAAAGCACAACAGCATGCATACAAGCAAGCAGACCTAGGCCGTTGGCATTTCGTAAGATGTCATGGATCAATGCCTCAGGGTAGCCCTCACGGCGCCTGCTAATCGGATGAATACCTGCGTGTGCATAGGAATTCAGTGCTTTCCATGAATGTGCTTTGAATCGCTCGAGAGCTTGGTAAGCTTCGCTAGGACCGGTGTTTTTAAGTCTTTCCATCATTTTTGCAATTTGCGGCATGTTCTTCGCCGCCTGCTCAGTTTCGAGTGTCAATTGATTTGCGAACTTCGAGAGTTGTATGTCAGTTGCACAGTGCGCAATCCATATCGACCTGGTTAGCGCTTCAAATTGTGCTCTATGAAGTACGACTGCCGAAGACATCAGTCCTGCTTCAAGGAGCGCTCTAACAGAGTCCCAGTGCTCGAGTGAAAGATCGTTAGCCAACTCGCTTGTTTGGATCCGCTGATCATTGCCTGCTAGAGGAAGG
Organism: Halioglobus japonicus; assembly: GCF_001983995.1. Lineage (NCBI taxonomy): Bacteria > Pseudomonadati > Pseudomonadota > Gammaproteobacteria > Cellvibrionales > Halieaceae > Halioglobus > Halioglobus japonicus. The sequence goes on from NZ_CP019450.1 coordinate 2,686,243, forward strand.
TCGATTTGATCTGTTAGTAAATCTACGAATTTTGCTGTTCTGGAGAATATCGACATACTGCTATTTTTCCACCGTTGCACTGGCGTTTTAAGCGCTACAGATTTGCGCTACCAGTACTCTAGGTCACCTGTGCTCTTGAATATATCACTGAATCTATCTGGGGCTTCCAGAGGTGCTACCTCTTTCAAACGCGCTCTGGCTTCCCTAATCGAGCTCTGGACATCATCGGAAATCGGGTATTTTTCGGATAGATCATCAAGTAGTGAGGAAATTTTGCGTACTCGGTCGTGTTCCTCTGCAAGTGACACGAGATCAGAAATGATCTTCTGCTCCTTCCGAGCCCTCGCTTCTTCCCGCCGCCTCTCTTGAGCGGCAAGTTCGTACTGACACTCTCGTTCAATACGATCTTTAGTGCGCTCGACCTGTTCCTCGCCGGCAATGATAAGTGCTTCCACGATCTGAGGAAGGCGCTCTTCGATCACCTGCTTCTTAGAATCGCTCCACCTGAATTTGTATCCAGAGGGTGCAGAGATGCCCTCAATTGAAAACGTCAGAATGCCCGTGGGATCATACTCATGCTTAGGCCCCCAGACGTATCCCCACTTCTTTTTGTGTTCTCTGTCTTCCTGTGTGAGCTCACGACTTCGTTGTGTAACTTTCTCTTTGATCTTGATCTGAACTTTTGCTTCACCTATTTGAAAGTAGGTACTGCCACGCCGACCACCATATTTTGGTGATTCCCGGCCAAACACCCAGCCATAGGTTGCGCATAATTTGACCAGCCCTGACAAGAAAATGCAGGCCCGCTGAAGAGATCCGTCAGTTACGACGACATCTAGGCTGGATTCACTATTGTACGGACTTTCCACGAAGCCATATCTATTGTGTGACTTCTTGAGGATGGAAGACTTGAATTCCCTGATCAGCTGGTTCGAACCCTTGAGTGAACTCGGAAATTTTGCCTCTGATGCGGCGGATATCCTTGGGTCGTCTAAAGCGACTCGCGCTTTCTCCCTCTCAACTACTGGGGCGGTTTCGGCTGCGGAGTAATAATGGAACTCGACAAGAGCAAGCCCTTCATCGACCTGGGGGAGCTCGGGCCGCTCTACAGGCTTTCCGTGAGCCAGCTTGGCCCAATATCCGACCGGTGGTCTTGGTATATCGTGCTTGACGCACTTCTTGGTCAGGCCGACATCACTAATCGAGAATTCCTTGGAAAGCTCTGTCCTGGGCCTGTCCCAGATGAGCTCATACAGGAACTCACGACTCATATATGACGGGTAGCGAATGACATTACTAGTCATGATTCAGCCTCCAGGTTCTCTGATCAGTAAAGATCCAATGACATATATGCCTTGATGCTACATGTTCAAATATACAGTAGTATGATTGTAGACATCTCGAGCCTAAGATTTCTCAATCTAGAGCACGCAGAATGCCCGCAGGTTCAGGCTTTCCATAGCTCTGCCATGTTGATCAAAAATTATTCAGCCATGTTTGACCATGGAAGTAGGTATCATAAGAAGATATGGACACCAGGATAGTGTCCGCTGTGTCTAATATCGAGGAGTAGTAGATGACCACTAGCGCAAATGGTCTCGTTCGAATTATCTGTCTTGACGCCCATGTACCAGGCAAGCTCATGGCCATCCGGGTCGGTGAACACGCAAATCTTAGTGGGACCAATGGCGCTGGTAAGACGACACTACTGAAATTGGCACCGCTATTTTATGGGGCAAATTCGACTGATCTAGTTCCTAGAACATCTAATAGAACCCGTTTCGTGGATTTCTACCTCCCTCGCCCCACCAGCATGATCATTTATGAATATCAGACGCCAAGAGGCTTGATGTGCGCCACTGTTTATCGACATACATCCGGCGAGAAGCCGGCATATCGTTTCCTTGCTGAAGGATTCATTAGTGATTATTTCAGTGAGGTACGAGAAGGCGAACGATTCTACGTTGAAGGCCGAGAGCTAGGACGGCACTGGAAAGCTAACCACTTGGAGCATAGCAAGCAACTTGAGGCAACACAGGACTACAGAGCTGTAATCCAGGGGGATGCAGACCTCATCCGCCGCGCAGGTGACAAGGAGCTCCGATCTCTTGCCATCCAGTTTGGACTATCAGGAAAAATCGGACAGATGCGATACCTCGATAAGATGGCTACCGCCATACTGGGGAGGAGCGGCGACATGGATCGCATCAAATCGATGCTTGCCGAGATCATGCAGGAAGATAATGTCGTCCCTCCAAAGCTTGACCTCCATCGGGGTATACGTTCCGAAATCGCTAGCCTTGCCATTCTAAGAGATCTAGACAAGCATGAGGACGTATTTCAAACAGCGATAGCTAAGGGCATTGCCTATCAAGAAAACGCAAAGAAAATGCGCCAGATACGCCGTGAATTGGATGATTTGAAGACTCAATATGATGAGCGGATCAATGAAATTGACCTGGCGCGTTCAGATATCGAAGAAGAGCTAACCACGAAAACCACAGAATGGGAAAATGGCTCGTTCGACCTAAAAACGAAAATCAGTGACGCAAAGGCGGAGGTGGAAACGGCTGAATCTCGCTTAGAGAGCCTAGACAAGGCGTATCAGCGCTGGGAGGCTGAGGACATCCACACTAAGGAGACGCTCTTCACGCAGCTGGATGACCTCATAGAAAAACACGATGCCGCGCAAGCCAGGCTGCGCCGTCTCGAAGAGGGCGTGAGTGATATACGCCGTGAATTTGATGACGCCACAAGCAAAGAAAAGGACAGATACCATCGTGCTCGAGAGAAATTGCAGGCAAAGATACAGAAAATTGGGCAAGACATTTCCTTAGTACGTGAGAAACGAGCGGAAAAACGACTTGAGATTACAAAGGCGTTCGACAATGAAAAGGAACGTACTCGTGATTCGTTTGAAGATGAACTGAGCCAGTTAGGAGAAGATATTGCGGAAGCCAGACAGGCGAGTAAACATAGCTTCATCACCGATGAAGAAAAGCTAGATCTAGAAGTTGCCGAGATCGCTGCGGACGACATCCGCCATAAAATTAAACTTCAAGAAGATGATCTAAAGAAAGAGCAACAGAAGGAAAGGGATCTTTTTGAGAAACAGAACCAAGCTGACGAAAAACTTCTACTGAGTAAAAGGGAAGTCGAGCGAACTCAGAAGAAGTGTGACCAATTGTTGTCGTACGTTCGTCCTGATGCTGGCTCGTTTTTAGCCGCACTTAGAGAAAATCAGTCTACTTGGTTTGAGTCTTTGGGACGGGTTATACAGCCTGAGCTGCTCGACCGAAAGGATTTATCCCCAACCTTCACAGACAAGGATTCCACCAGTAACCTCTTTGGTTGGGAACTTGATCTTGGGCGCATTGAGAAGCCTGAATGGGCTACGACTCTGGAAGATCATGAGAGATTGCTCAACCTTGCGGAAGATGAGCTAGAACGATATGAGGAAATATTCAAGGAGAATGAGCGAGACTTTGATTCGCTAGTCAGCCAGTGGAATCAGCAAAAAAGGCATACGCAGCTGGCTGTAGTAAAACTAGATGGCTTGAAGTGCGAGAGCGGGTCGGCGTTTGATGCAATCAGGCAGATAAAAGCGCGAAATAGAGACCTGGCCGACCAGAGAAAGCAGGAAGCCAAGATCCAGCTTGAGAGACTGGAGAAAAATCGAGGAGACGCTTTTAGTCGGCGTGATACGGCTGTACAGAACGTTGAGACTAGAAGACAGTCAGCACTCGATGAGCTGAGCAGTCAAACAGCTTCAGAGGAATCAAAACTCACGAACGAGAAAGAGGCTATGGAAATAGCCGAAAGCTCCGAGAAGGAGAATCATAAAGAGAGATTAAAGCTGTTGAAACAGGATTTTGAGCAGCAAAGATCTTCGAAGGGTCTGGAAAAATCAGTGCTTGAGGCTGCTGAATCTGATCTCACGGATGCGAGAAAAAATGTTGAGACAGCCAAATCGTACGGCACTCTCATTCGAGACTACAAGACATGGTTAGACGTCGAATGGTCCAGATACACATTCTTCGCTGAATCACTCGTCGAGGCTCAAAGAACACGAGACGAACACCTAGAACGCTACGATACCCTGCACACCGGTTTTAAGAGACTTAGAGATGATCTAAATAGCAATAGAAAAAGGTTAGAACAAGAACTGCGCACACTTAAATCCAGTCGCGAGGAATGCTTATCTATCGTACAAAAATTGGCCGCATCCCCTGGAGAAAGAGATGAGGCATCGCCCCCCCGACTGTTTGACATTGTTAAGTCCGATGCCTTCATGTTGATAAACGAAAGAGAGTCTCTAAGAAAAGCAATTCACAATGGTGTTTCCAAAGCTGAGACGCTGATATTGAAAGGCGGCGAAGACAGTCTCATAGGACAGGCGTGGTCCACGCTAGTGGAAGTTGAGAGAAACAAGCTCTCAAACAACGGCACTCATGAAGTCGATGAAGAAATGCTTACCTTAAACAAAACTTTGGCCCTAGATGAGCTACTTCAAGATCACGTTTCCCAGCTGAGAGAGAGCCTAACCCTGTTTATTGAAAATGTTGGCCAACAATTGATCAACTACTATCAAGGGATGAAGGATATCTCTGGCGCTATCAGTACGCAGTCCAGACAGATTTCGTCAGCCATTGGTGACACGCTACTTTTTGACGCAATATCTGAGGTTAAAGTTAGCTTAAAAAGCCGTATCGACACTGAAGACTATTGGCCCATCCTTGAGAAATTTTCAGATATCTGGTTTGCCTGGAAACAGGAAGGTAAGAGCTCTATTCCTCCCGTCGAACTAGATCAGCAACTGGTCAAGTCCTCAGATATGCTACAGCGGTCTAACACAAATCGACCGTTGAGCGGCCTTTTCGAGTTAGAAATATCTCTTTGCGAAAATAATCGATGGGTGACGGCTCGTCGGGCGCAGGAACTTGAGGACGCGTCCTCCACTGGGCTCAGCTACCTGATCCTTTGTTGCATTTACGCTGGCATATCCAGAATGCTCTGTAGAGATCCAGGTGTAGTGATTCATTGGCCGATGGACGAACTCGGTACGCTTGCGCCAGAGAACATATCGCGTCTCTTTGGAATGCTGGACGATCATCGGATCGTAATGATTGGAGGTTTTCCCACAACAGACCCTAACTTACTCCAACATTTCAAGTATCACCACGATGTGCAGTCGAAAGGAGGCATTGTTGAGATGGCCTTGCCTGACGATGAACTTGAGCAACTTATCGCCGAGCGCGAAGCTCTCGAGGTCGTATCATGAATCCCGAAGAAGACCTGTTCACAACTATTATTGAGAAACTGCTTACCGGAGCATTTATCTGTAGTTATAGCGATAGCATTGCTTTTGAGCAGTTAGAAAGTGAGAGCTATCGCTCCAGTGTAAATGATTACCTGAGGAAGATCGGTAGATCACTCGCCGCAACAAATAGCGGAGGCGCATACTACGCGGTATACACCAGCATTCAGTCTAATACTAGGCGACAAAGCGTCCGTGCACAGTTTCGAGAAATTGTGAACGACTTGGAGCCTGTGAGCCGATGGCTCAAACTCGTAATGGCCACTCTCTCACTTGATGCGAGCATCCAACCAGGCGACTCATTGAAACAGAGTGAGTTGCTCGCAGCATTAGAGAATTCGCAGCCGCTGGTGGACGACCTTTCAACAATCACTCGGGTAGGAACATTTCAAACCAAAAAGACCTCTCCCGCTGACCAAGTACGCGTTGTTCTAGAGCGTCTAGGGGAAAAAGGCTATCTATGTCCTCAATCCAGTGGTCTCGTCTATACAGCTACGGGAAAGTGGGACTACTTCTACGAAGTGGCAGATTTTATCGCTACGCATGAACGTCTAGATGAGGAATATTCAGACGAAGAGCAGATTGGGCTGCCGGTATGAACTCGAACCTGGCGGCAAAAGACTTATTTAAGGTGATGGGAAGGCATGCTGATCTTCTGGTTGAGGCATATGAGCATCCACATGGCCATGTTCGAGAAGCACCCGAAACGTCGAAGGCTGTGGCTGAACTGATCAGGCTCCGTTTGCTAGTTCGAGACGTGAACTTTGAAGGGGCTCCGAGGCTTTCATCAACTTTGAAAAAGTTGATGGATCATAGCTTAATGAGTACCAGGTTGAAGGCATTCAACACTAGCCTTGCCGATGCGGTGGACCGAATCATTCTCTTTGCTGATGAGTACATCGCGGCAAAGAGAAACGACGACACCAGCGATGCTCGAATGTATTTAACCAATCTAGACGGTGATATCGGAGAGTTTTGTGACGACCTGACGGCGCAAGCCGAGGATATTTGGAGGCAAATTTCTACCAACTTTGGTGCCGCCTCACTGCTGAAGAATAAAATTAAACTTAACAAGAACGCCCTGGCGACAGTAAAGCGAATAGTTCGGTCACTCGAACTGATCGACCTTGAGCATTTGCGATCCTTAGGTAATCAAGACAGAGAGTTGCGTGGATTCCTAAGTGTCCGCCTCGCGTCAGCTATCGAACATAGCCGCAATGATCTCAGTGATGCAATCGTACGCTTAAATGCAAGTATGTTTCGATTGACGCGACTCGCGGAACGGGCCCGCCTCATTAATAGGCTAGTAGGCCATTACAACCTGAACCCTAGTTTTGAACCGGAAGACTATACTGCAAGGCTTGATGTACCAAGGCTCTTCCAGATTGGATCAACGCTGCGCGTAGTTGCCGCCCCTGAAACTCGCAATCCAGCGATGGAGAGCTTGTTCAGCGAAATTCTAGTCGGATTGCGAAACGAAGCCATTCCTGATGAAAGGCAAACTGTAGACCGTGTGCCGATTGGCCATGACAGCCCGGAAATGAGCATTCTTGAGCCAGGCCCGTTCAAGCAAGGCATTCAACGAACATATGTTGAATGCCTTAAAGAGAATACATCTCTAACTGGCCGTGAATCCTATCGCAGGTTTGCGCCATCGACCATTCCACCTGACATTTGGTTCTACGCATTGGTAGCGGAATACAATGCTATGCCCATGTCTAAACGGAAGTTTTTTAATCTCGAGTACGATGGAAGACTCGACGAAACCTTTTCAGGGAACTTTCATGCCAAGGAAGTGAAGATTTCACCATGCTAACTGGTAAGCAATATTTGTTGATCAAGAATATGCTCGACCGCCGAGATCGACGAACGATCCTATCGTCAGCGTGGCTTGAACTCCACAATGAATATGGCTTAGGAAAGCCGGTTGGGAAGCACATGATTCAGTGGACAAGGGATGACCACAAGAAGTGGCGTGAGATCATTGCACCGAGAGAGATGGCGCGAGAAGCAGCTGATCTTGGAGCAGATAGGACATCCGTTGCGAAATACACTCCAGATGAAAAAATAAGTAAAGTTTCAGTGCGGGAGGGGCGAGTCTTTTGCCAAGCGATTCACACTAATCTGTTTCTGAAACAAGGGCCTATAGAAGTCTACCCGGAAGTAGAGTATGTGGTCAGTCAAGACGATATAGACCTACAGAAATATGGAGCAATACTAATCGTCGAGAACCTGGAAGCCTATATCTATTGCCACAGCTTCGTCTTTGCGGACCTGAATTATCTGACGTTGGTGGTTTATCGGGGGCATGATGCTTCAGCTAGGGCTGTAAACGCCCTGCTGGAAAGAACACCAGAGCGAATGAAAGTAATCATTTTCCCCGATGCCGATCCCGCTGGCGTCTCAATAGCCATGTCCACAGAAACGGCTTCCCATGTGATAGTTCCTGATCTATTTTGTCTTAGCGCTGAAGACTCTGTAGGTGAACGTTTCTCTAAGCAACTCGCCAAGTTTCCAGACTTGCGAGATCGGGCAAAAAGCCACTCTATAGACTTCCAAGAATATGTTGACCACTTACTAAACCGAGGATATGCAGTTAGCCAAGAGCGGCTGTGCTCGCGTCACATCCGTTTGAACACTCTAGTTTTACGTATGGGGTCAACGTCCACACAGTGCACGTCATCGACTTTTGAGCGCTTGAAAAAGTCTATTGACTTTGGAATGTAGAGATATCCCCCAATAAATCCGAGATCGAGCGGCCATTCAACTTTGCTGGAGACTAGTCTATTGAGCAGAGACTCGAGATTGGTTTTTAGGTCTTGCTCATACTCGGCGAAGGCGATCGCATTAGGGTGAAGGTTGTCGTAAAAAGCGTCGGCTTTTGCTTTTCGATAAGCCAGATATAGGTCAGCCCTCGAAATAAATCCTTTTGTGAACATCCCTTTCGCCACTACTAACTCCCGTCACTTCCATTTGACTGGCCCATCATTGCTCCGTCCCTCACCGGCCTATATGGCTATCTCTGTGAGTGGCTGGGCTCGGCCATCGTGAAATGAGTCTACACTCTATACGGGTATTGCACCGTCTTGCTATAAATACCTGAGCGGAACTACATTTAGTGGCATCCTACTTCAGGTATTCCGCCTAAGCCCCTGATATAGAGGAATTAATTCTAACCGCCTAAATCCATATTATTTGTATACAAATCGGAGATTCTGGGCCGATTTTTCGTACACCACATGTCATAAAGAACACAGACAAATTATAACATGTTGATTTGATTGGGGATTTTATAGGACCAGTCCAGAAACTCTACGGAAACCACAGGACGAACAGACATAGTTGTAACTACACCGACGCTTAACCGAGACAAGACAAAAATACTTCATCACGTCTGAATCGAACGTGCGGACTCGAAGGCCCTCTTCCACGGGCATTTAGTAAACGCTAGGAACTTGCCCCGCTCAGTCGACTGATTTACCTATGCTCTTCTCGCTTTGCTCAGAACGCCCCTAAGAAAACGGCGTGACCTCGCTTTTGCGTTGTCGGTGCTGTGCTGATAGGAAGGCAATCACCGATAATGGCAACCAAAAGTATCGACCAAAGCTAGCTGAAGGGCTCGTCCCTCTTCAGAGCGCTGTCGTGTGCGGCATCAGCAGCCTGCCCTGTGCCAGCGTGCGGCTCATACTCGTCGGACAGTAGGATCGCTTGCCACTCGCCTTTGCCGATTCAACAGTGTCATCAAAGGTAGTTTTCGGTTCACTACCAATAGTTAATGCAATCTAAATCGCAAACTGCGAAACCAAAGCCAAACTCCCCTACCGATAGGAATAAGGTGGCCTTAAACCACTGTTTAATATGAGTAATTTGAAGCCGGCACCAATCTTGCTCCACTGTAGAGGCGTTACAAACTGTGAGGGCCGCGACGTTTTGGCGAACGTACCTGACGTCACACTAATTACTGGCGTTATTCGGTATGGGTGCCCATTTGTGCGCATTAGACAACGTGTTCGGCAGGCTACCGTTCAACCGAGATCGGAAAGGAGACACCATGAAGAGCAAAAACTTAATCCTCTGGGTGGCTGCATTGATACTGTCCATCGCGTCCCGAGTCACGGACGCAGCTGGAACTGAAATTGATAGAACTCGATTACCAATACCACAACCTGCGCCTGCACCGGTGACAGCACTACTGCCCGAAGACGTAGAGCTGCCTACACCCTGGGAGGTGCGGGCACCCGAAGGAGCACCGAATGTTGTGATCATTTTGCTTGACGACATCGGCTTTGGAGCCCCCTCACCTTTCGGTGGACCTGTCTCGATGCCGACGCTGCAGCAATTGGCGGATACCGGAATCAGCTACAACCGTTTTCATACGATAGCACTTTGCGCGCCCACTCGGGCTGCGCTGAAATCAGGGCGCAACCACCATAGGGTGAATATGGGCTCGATTCCTGAGATAGCTACCGGTTATTCGGGCAACACCACGGTCGTACCGAACAACGCTGCTCCCATTGCGGAAATTCTGCGACAAAACGGCTATAACACTGGCGCATTCGGAAAGTGGCACGAAACACCAGGGCGTGAAACTACCGCTGCGGGCCCTCAAACACGGTGGCCTACACGTCAGGGTTTTGAAAAATTTTATGGCTTTATTGGCGCTGAAGAGAACATGTATGAGCCCTCTCTGCACGACGGCGTTACGGTCATCGACTTTCCCGACAAGCCCGGGTATCACTTGCTCGAAGACATGACCGATCAAGCGATAAGCTGGGTTCGGCAACAACAGGGTTTACGCCCCGACAAGCCATTCTTTATTTACTACTCCTCTGCAGGGTCTCACTCACCTCACCAAGTCGCGTCCGAATGGATTGAGAGATACCGGGGTAAGTTCGATCAGGGATGGGATGTGACTCGTGAGAAGACCCATCGTGACCAGATAGCGCTGGGAGTGGTTCCGAAAGGTACACAGCTTCCTCCCAAGCCGGCTAGCGTGCCTGACTGGAATGATCTCTCTGACGACCAGCGGCGGATATTTGCACGCCAGGCTGAGGTGTTTGCCGCTTTCACTGAGTACGCCGATTATCAAGCGGGGCGATTGCTTGAAGCGATTGATGACCTTGGTGAGCTCGACAATACACTCGTGTTCTACATAAGCGGTGACAATGGAACGAGTTCAGAGGGAAACCAAACTGGTCATTGGAACTGGGGCCACTTTCTCAATGGAGTACCTGAAACCACAGAGGAGCAGTTGGAGTACTTGGATGAATGGGGAGGCCCAACCACGTATGCACACATGGCGGTTGGATGGGCCATCGCTTTCGACGCACCGTTTGCCTTTACAAAGCAGGTAGCAGGTGACTTTGGAGGAACACGAAACGGCACAGTGGTCCACTGGCCCTCTGGAATCAAAGCGAAAGGCGAATTGCGCGAACAATTCACACACGTTATCGATGTTGTGCCCACGATCTTAGAAGCAACCGGTATCCCCGAGCCAGAAATGGTGGATGGAGTGACGCAGATACCCATACAGGGTACCAGCATGATGTATAGCTTCGACAACGCGAATGCTCCCGAAAGGCATACTACGCAATACTTCGAGGTGGTGGGTAACCGAGGGCTTTATCAGGACGGCTGGCTGGCTCGTACCACTGTAAAGCTGCCTTGGGAGTCAGAAAAAATGAACAGCGTGGCTGCCGACGATGGCTGGGAGCTCTACAATACGCTTGCCGACTTCAGCTTGACTAATAACCTCGCGGATGAATATCCGGAAAGATTGGCGAGCATGAAGGCAACTTTCATGAAGGAGGCCGTGGCCAATCAGGTATTGCCTTTAGATGACCGATTGCTAGAGCGCCTGTTACCGTCTGTAGCTGGCAGACCGACGATGATGGGTGAGCGCACTGAACTGGATCTTTACCCGGGTTCATGGGACCTTGTTGAAGATTCAATACTCAGCTTCAAGAATGTTTCTAGTTCGGTGATAGCCGATTTGAGCGTGAGCAAAGATTTGAAGGCAGATGGCGTCATTATCGCGCAGGGTAGTCGATTCGGTGGTTGGTCGTTTTATATCGAGGACGGCTACCCATGCTATACCTACAACAATCTAGGAGACCTGGTTACGGTAAAAAGCAAGCGTCGACTGCCTCCGGGTGACTCTGAGATGCGGCTGGACATCGATTATGATGGCGGCGGCGCCGGCAAGGGCGCGTTGATGAAACTATCAGTAAACGGCAAGGTTATGGCAACGGAGCGGCTGGAGAGCACCGTGGCTTCTAGGTTTTCTATTGATGAAGGGACGGACGTTGGTATGGACCGAGGATCACCGGTCATTCAGCGCCAGTTGAATGACCGTCGTTTCAGTGCGTTCAATGGCACCATTAATAAGGTAACGCTGGCAATCTACCCCGATTAGTATGTTATTGAAAGACTCATATTGATTTAACAAATCATACATGTGGCGAGGATGTTTAGTTTGCTGTCCATTGACTGATGTATAAGCAATGTCATAAAGAACGCTACCCCGGCAGGCGGGGTAGCATGAAAACTCGCAAACCGAGCCCGCGTATGAGTAGATCCTTGCATTCAGATGGTATCTGGAGGTGCTAGCTGAAAACCGATCTTTTTTCCGAGGGGTTAGACAAAATCGAGGCCGGGAAATGCCGCGCAAGTGGAATGAGCTAACAACTCGAGCAGTTGACCTTTGATCAACTAGAGCTTCATTGGCCAACTGCCTTTGCCTTAATGCAGGCAGCTATAAATCAAACTTTTCGGACCATCAACCTCCGCGCAATTGCCTGTGATCTGCTAGAAGCGAGTGGAATACTCAACGCTATTGAATATAGTCGCTCAGGTATACACCTCTTTGCCATGCTGCTCAGGCGCTTTCTTGCAAATCGAGAACCACCACACACTTCTTACCAAAGAGCTCCAGCAAGCGAGTTTATCTGGATCCGAGCTCGGTAGTCAGCGGTCCCACGCTGATGGGTTTGTCGTGCACTTCTAACCGCTTCTATGAAAACGCTCAATTGTAACTAGCTAACAGACAACCTAGCTCAGAAGCAACATCATAGGTCCCGCTACCATAAGCAGAACGTTACCAAACGCATAGGTTCCAGCATAACCAATGGCAGGAACCGTGCTTTTCGCTTGCGCGGTGACAACACTAAGTGAGGCACCGCTAGTCATCGCGCCGGTTAAGGCACCCATCAGGATGGCAGGATTCAATTTTAGCAGGTGCTTCCCTATGAAGAAGGCTGTGATCACCGGAACAACCGTGATTGTAATACCCGCTACAACCAGCACAGGGCCGGACGACATCAAGGTGTCTATGAAACTCCCCCCTGCCTGCAGCCCTACCCCGGCCATGAACAACAAGAGCCCAAACTCCATAAGCCACCAACTCGTCGCCTCAGGCAAGCGTCCGAAAGTTGGCCTCACACTGCGAACATAGCCGATGATAAGGCCCGATGTGAGCAGCCCTCCTGCGTTGCCTAGACCTATTCCAAGGCCTCCCAGATGAATGGAGAGCATTCCAATAAACACGCCTGCTGAGATCCCAACCGCGAAGGTAAGCATATCGGTTTCATGCACGTCGCTTTCAACATAACCCATAAAAGTTCCGGCCTTCACAAGATTCTGTTTACTTCCGACTACATGTAAAACGTCTCCTTTTTTTAGCTCCAGCGAAGGATTGTGAGGAAGTTCGACGCCTTGCCTAAAAATTTTGCGGACAACTACCCTGAAGGTTTTCGGTATATCCAGTTCAGATAGGTTTTTGCCATAAGCGTCCGCATTGGTCACGACTACAATTCGAGACTCTTGTTCTTCGACGATATCCCACTCCAATGGCAGTTCCGGCCCGATCTCATGCGCTTTTGTCGCGAATAACTCCCTGGGCCCGATCAGTTCTACGAGGTCACCAATTTGGAGGCTATCTTTACTATCCATCACGACAATCTCGCCTTCTCTAATCACGGTAGCTACTGGGGTGCGCTCACTGAACTTTTCACGAAGTTGACCTACGCTGAGTTGAGTGAAGTCCTCATTCTCCACTCGATAGCGTCTGGTCGTGATGTTCACTGGTTTTGCAGATACTTTAGTAACTTCATCGAAACGACGGCACTCTAGCTCGAGGTCTATATGCAGGACTCTTGGGAGATACCGGATAATTGTTATTAGCGCGGTCAGGCCGAAGATATAGGTGATTGCATAGGCACTGGCGATATTTTCGACCATACGATCGACAGAATAGCCACTGGGTAAAGCGACACTGCCGTCACGCACAGCATCCTGCGCTGCGGCAAGAGTGGGTGAGCTGGTAAGGCCTCCGGCCAGAAGCCCCGCAGAGACTCCTGGCTCCAGGTGTAACAATCGCGACGCAGTGAGAGCGACGAACGCTGAAGTAATGGCTACTATCAGTGCCAAACAAAAGTACTTCAGCCCGTCTGCTCTCAATGCACTAAAAAAGCGCGGCCCTGCCTGATATCCCACAGAAAAAATGAAAAGCGCAAAACCCAGTGCCTGAGCATCACCGGACAACCGCAGGCCTTCATGTCCGAATAGGATACCCGCAAACAGCACACCAGCCACTGGACCAAGGGAAAACCCTTTAAAGCTCAATCGGCCGATGACATAACCAATCGCCAGCAACGAGAACAACAACAGCACGTGCTGCGCTTCCAGTATTTTGATCAGCCAATCAAGCACTCCGATTGCTACATTCATCCCAAGTCCTCCCGTCGCTTCACTTTTATTGGAGGATAGTATGGTTCTAAACGCTGAGAGAGCAAGGTTCCAGGCGCTGCCCGGCATTATGACAGCGTCATGCGCGCGCTAGTTAGAGGTGACCCACATCGCGTTTGCCTTAAGCCCAAGCAATGGAGAAATCGAACCAGGATCTCATTTATGGGCTAGACTCATGAGGACGGTATATGCAAAGGTTATTCCGCCCGATGGGCAACAAGACCTATTAGTCTTGTAATGGATTGCAACGCTACACTGAATTCGGTGTGCCTTGACTTGTAAGGAGACACGCGAGGAGGCATTGTTATGATGGCGCTACTTTTTGCTCTATTTTTTACATCCGGCATACTCGCCCTAAAAGGACGGAGCAAACAGTCACTCACACTCGCCTATCTATCACTTTTAGTGACGGCAGCGTGGTTTTTACACCATGCGCAGGACGAGTTGGCGATTTTACTATGATCAACGCTGTGACTAACCATAAAATTCGCCAGCTCAATGCTCTGGGGCTGATCGCAATAGGGCTGACCCTTGTTTATGCTTTTTCCGATCAATTGCTGCATGGCGAGCTGCCCTGCCCTCTGTGCCTTCTGCAACGAGTCGCGTTCGCAGCAGTCTGTATAGGCCTTATGCTGAACGTCATAGTCGGACCTAAACCCGCACATTATGGCTTTTCAATTATTGCAGCCGTTGCTGGTGCAGCTTTTGCATTGCGACAGATCAGTCTTCATGTGATACCCGGCACACCGGGGTACGGGGCACCATTTCTGGGATTTCACTTTTACACCTGGGCATTCGTCCTTTTTACTATCATTGTGATCGGGCTTGCATTATTAAGCAGTCTTCCTGCGCAATATGAAGACTCGCAAGGCCCACTTTCCTGGAAGGAACTACCTGCTATTTCCAAAACCGCTGTTGCGGCGACACTGCTTCTAATTGCATTGAACGCGATGGCAGCCTTTGCACTATGTGGTCCAGGTGTTTGTCCCGACGATCCTGCCAGCTACTGGTTGGGCCGGGCTGAATAGTAGACCCAAGAAATCAGTAACCGCACGCATCTTGCACTGATCAAGCACATCACTGAGCTCGAGCTGTCATTGAACAACCCTTTTTCGAGGCCATAAGTTTTCTTTGGTTCGGAGAGATGGACCGAGAACTCCTTTACAGCCTGCGATGAACTCGGCATATTCCAGCCACCTGAATAACAGGACCCTGACTACAAGGAGAGGGTTCGCGTTATTGTTTTCTGAGGATTTTACTGGAAGTAGAGAATGACGATGGTTGAGCAAAAGCCTGCCAGCAAGAACATACCGCATCTGCTTGCAATCTACCTAGGCGCCATGTTTTGGTGTGTGTCTGCCCAATTGGCTAGCGCTGCTCCGGCGCTATCTATTACCAAAGACGCTTCGTCGAACATTGTTCAAACTGGATCTCAACTAATCTACTTCCTTGAAATAGCGAACACAGGCACCTCTGCTGCTATCGATGTTGTTGTGCAGGATACTCTTGGCCCAGAAGTTGATTTTGTTGCAGCAACAGGCGGTGGCACCTCTGTGACTGACGCTTTTAACAACACGTTCGTAGAGTGGAGCTTTCCCTCGATCGGGCCGGGCCAGACTCTTTCGCTGAGTATCATTACTACGGTTGTAGCACCATTGTTGGCGAATTGGGATAATTCGGCCAGTGTCCAAGGCCAAGGTGTTGGCCCGATCAACTCCAACACTGTCTCTATCATTAATCTTCAAGCCCCTGACCTTGAAATAACTAAAGCCGTTAACAGGAGCAATGCCAATGTTGGTGACAGGTTGATCTACACCTTGACCTATAACAACGCTGGTCCGACCCCCGCAACGAATGTTACGTTGATCGACAGCCTCCCCGCCGCCCTCGAGCCATCATCAATCACTGCAACCGGTGGCGGTACGGTGTCAGGCAGTGAGGTCGTATGGTCGCTGTCAGACCTCGCCCCTGGCCAATCGGGAGCAGTTAGCATTTCTGCGACGGTTGGCCTTGTTCCGGACGGAACAGAGATACAAAATCAAGCTCAACTGAATAGTCAGGAGAGTGTCCAAGCTAGTCTGAGTAATATTGTTGTAACTAGAGTCAGGAGCAATACATCACTTGTCGCGGATGCTTCTTCTCTGCCAAATAACCCGCGGCCTGGTGATATAGTGCAGTTTACTACCGAAATCGTTAATCAGACGTCCACAGCGGCTGAGAATGTTGTGATCAGGGCGGACGTACCACAAAACACAAGTTACGTGTCGAACCTCGGTGGGGGTGCATTAAGCGCAAATTCCGTGACATGGAATATTGGAACACTGGGCCCTCAACAATCCACCTCTGTGGTGCTTTCGGTAGAGCTTAGCAATAGCCTGAGCAATGGAGACTCGGTCGAGTTTGAAGCAAGCTTTGATTTTAGCAACGGGCCAGAGGGCGGCTCGGGTCTGATCATATTTGTCTCAGAACAACCGGAATTAAATCTCACAAAAACCGCTTCGAGAAGTTTGGTTGCCGCGGCTGCCGGACAAGAAATTGTCTACACCTTGGATTACTCCAATACAGGCAGCGAGGAGCCCGGCGCTCAGCTGATAGACTACCTACCAACACAAACGCAATTAGTCTCAGCAACTGGTAACTACATCCAGACTGGCAACAGAGTTAGCTGGAACCTCGGTAGCCTGCCGTCCAATGTCAATGGCTCGGAATCCTTGACTGTTCTAGTACTAAGCCCTGCGAGCGGCAGTATTTTGAAGAACGTGGCAGAACTGGACGCCCAGCTTGGGTTGCCGGTAACGGCCTCAGCAAATGTCACCGTGTCAAACCTGCCTCAGCTTAGAGTTGTGAAAACAGCCGATGTCGCTGTTGTTGAGCCAGGCGGTGAGATCACCTATTCAATCGACTTCGAGAATACTGGCGCGCTTCCGGCAGATGGCGTTGTTGTCGCGGACATCCTTCCCGCTGGCACACGATTTAGTCGCTGTAGTGATAATTGTGTTCAAGAAATGGGCGCGCAAACCTGGCAGGTAGGCAGGCTCCCCCCGGGACAGGCTGCGTCAGTTACTCTCACCGTTGTGGCTGACCCGGGGGCTGCCAACGGTACAATTATAGCCAACAACGCCTCTATTAAGAGCGACAGTTCACCCACTGCATTGTCACCGCTTGTAGAAACTGTTGTCCTCATCGATGGAGAAAATCCACGTCCGGCGCGCGTAGACACTCTTGCTACAGTCTTCATGTTGCTATTGGTGGTTTGCACCGGATTCATAGGGGCCCGGACTGCGAAGCACTCTAACAGCGGAGTCAGGTAGCTCTATTGATAGTTGTCAGCTCGCCCAATATCTCTACTGTTACAAGCAATGCCGGACTCCGCCAACAACGACATAGTTCAGACTTCAGACGCATGTAAAGGCGCTGTTAAGCGGCGCTTCTCGACTTAATTCATAACCCGTGGGCTAAGGGATCGCACAGGCGAGCTTTTCGCCAATGCGAGCTAGTTTTTGTGGGCTTGAAAGCAACCCCTCAACCTTTAAACCCTAACAATGTAACCAGCTGATCGTGAAACACCTATGCACGACGGTGGAATTGGTTGTCATCGCCTAGCCCCTTGCCTATCTCTTAAACGTCGCCATCTTGCCTGAGCTCATACGCTGCCGCGCCTGCATGTGACGATCCATGTGCGCATGGTTGAAAGTTGCAGCCTGGTGCCCGCCCCCCTGGCTCTGTGGAAATGCCTTAGGTTGTGGTTTAGGCGCAGGTCTTGCAGTCGGCTTCACAGGCGGCATGGTATGGTGCCCGTTGCCAGGTTTTACCGCCGGTCGGACGTGATGCCCCGTCTCTGGGTGTACCGCCGGCCTTGTGTGGTGATTGCCATTCGGAAGTGCGGCTGGGCGTGACTGCGGATTCACCAGCTTGTCAGGCAAGGGAGCCCTTCCATTGTCAGGCTTGATGGGCTTATTGCCGTCGACAGGTCTCCATTTATTATTATCGCGCAAATGCCACTGATTCCCATCATGACGCGCAACGCGGCCATTGGGATCAGCATAGAGATTGTTCTTCTTGTTCACCGACTGCCGTGTCTGCTTTAGGTCCTTATGTATTGAGGCCTGATCAACGATCCTGCGCTTATTCGCGTCATTACGGTATAGATTGGTCTTCTGATACGGCTTCGTCTTTTCGGCTTGTGCCAGAGTATGTCGACCAATACTAGTTGTCCGCCCTATATGGATATCACCTGTATTGATAGTGATGTCGTTGTGTCTGTAGCCGCCACCATAGAAACCGCCGCAACAACGGCCGGGGTGATACCCCCGCCCCCAGCCGCCATGCCACATAACGCCCGCGCGGTAAAAAGGCGCGCCCCAACTCACGCCATAGTTCCAGCCAAGCCAGGGGTTGTAGCCAACGTGGAAGCCCCAGGTAGGGGTACGCGGATAATAGACACGCCCGATATACGGCGGGTAATACCAGCCGGTGCCATACACCGGTACGCCGTAATAATTAAAGGACCATAGATACCCCGGGGTATATCCGACGTATACCACCGAAGGTGTCGACTGGTAGATATGTACATGTGTTGTGTTATACACCGGTGCAGATGGCGGAATAGAGGCAATATCCTCGTCAGGCACACTGTCGGCCACCTGCCACGGCCCCCGCGCATCCTTCGCAAAAAACCAAACTCCATTATCGACGGCATAGTAAGTGTCGTTAATACGCAGCACCTGCGCGTCTGTATTCAGTGCATAGGCTACTGACGTGCCTTTAATCGCCTTGAAGTCTGGTCTGCCATCGTAGTTAACAGTCAGAAACGCTTCACTTCGATCAATTGCTGCGGTCTGTGGAATTTGTGCATCTGCGACCGCCTCTTCGGCCTCCGGCGTACCGGCAACTGAGCTGCGCACACCACCAATATCCGACGCCGGCGGGATACGGGCGAAACTATCGGGCAGCTTATCGCCCCGGACGAATACCCAGGGGCCTTTTTCACTCGTTGCCCGGTACCAGCGGCCGGACAGCTGTACGTATACATTGCCAGTATTCAGGTCACGTATCCACGGCGTTTCCGTATTCTGCACGTAGAGCAACTGTCCGCCATCTAGACTGGTCCAACTCGGCGGCCCCGTGCTGACAATAAGTTCGGTCGGTTCGATGGCTGTGACGATGGTAGGCGCGTCCGCCACGCTATTGGTCTCTTCCTGATCTGCATCCTCAATCATCTGAACAAGGTCGCGCGGCGGATTGTCAGTAACCGTCCATGGACCAAGCGGGTCAATGGACTTATACCAGGCCGAGCCATTAGTCAGGTAGAGGCGCTGGTTTTGGGTATCCTTAACGACCACCATTGCGGTATTCAAAGCGCGCTCATATCGCGTCTTTTCAACCGCTGAAAATCGTGGTTGGCCATCGAACAGCAGCAGAACGGCAAGTTCTTCGCGGAAGATGACCCGGGGGGCGTATTATCGATCTCATTGAGGCTATCGTGCGCCTTCTGGTTGGCCGCTAGGCTGGCCGTCAGATCTGACAGCTTCATATGCATGGCGGTATCAGAAAACGCTCGTTCAATTGCCTGCGATAAACTTTGCTCCTGAAGGTCCTGGGCGTCTGGCCAGGATGCGCGATCTATATGAATATCGGTGAATGTAGCCTGGTCGAGCGCTCTGTCAGTCGTTACTCGAGCTGTAAACCAGGCCACGCCAAACACAGGCTCGTCAGCGTCGTGAAATTGGATAGATAGAGCTGACCGAGCGATAATAGCATCACGCTCTATCGCCTCTGGCTGCGGCTGATAGATAGTTATCTCACCATCGCGATAATCTACTTCCTGTGGCCACTCGTACGCATGTCCCGCGGCGCACCACAGGAAAAACGATAGCGCGCGGATATAGTTCTTGAGCAAATGGGCAGTTTGGAACAACGGCTTCATCAATATCCTTACCTCGAAAGCTCTTGGCACGCCTCGAAACTATAGTGCAATCTCTTCTAAAAGCGAGTGACACCTGGATGATTAAAGCGCATCCAAAAATTGCACTCGGAGGCTACTCTGAGTTCCTCGGTTTCTGATCCTGGTAGTCAACTCATGAATTCCACGAGGGACGATTTAATCTCTCACCTAGAAAATCCCAGCAAGACTTCTCGCATTCAAAATGCTCGACCAAAGACAACCCAGACGACCTCTAAGCGCCTTCGTAGCGGGACTATGCTATTAGACGCATGCACGGGCACACTGGCAACGGTGTTCTATCTTCTTGAGTTATAGTGAAGCGCCCCCCTGTGCACGACAGCCTTCACTTCGACGTCCTTCAAACGCATCGGATCAACATTCAGTGGGTTTTCAGCCAAAATGGTGAAATTAGCCACCTTACCGGTCTCGAGAGACCCGATCTCAGCTTCCAGATTAAGGGCTCGCGCGGCGTCGATGGTGATCGCGCGCAGTGCATCATATACCGAAATCCGTTGATCCTGAGACATCTTGGTACCCTGCGATGTCGTACGGTTGACTGCGGTCCAGGCAAGTGTCAAGGGTTCTACGGGCGCCATGGAAAAGTCCGAATGAAAAGACAATGGAATTTCTCGTTCTACCAGTAGTTTAAGTGCCACGAGATTCTCTGCGCGCTTATTTCCCAAACCGTGTTCGGCATATTTGTCAGCCAAAGCCCACAAATAGTAGGGGTTCACTGATGCCTCCATACCAATAGCGGCCATCTGATCCGCCATTGCTGCCGTAAAGTAGCCCATATGGTGTAGAGTAAAACGGTGGTCTGCACGAGGGTTGTCTTTCTGTAGGCGCGAGACATTGTGAATAACCATCTGCTGGCCCAGGTCACCATTTGCATGCACATGAATCTTGTAGCCGTTGTCCCAATACATTTTCACCTGCTCGGCGAACAGCGGAAGCGGGGTCATCCACTCACCCTCGTGGCCGTCGGTATAGCCATCTACCATCTGCATTAACTGAGAATATATAGCCCCATCGGCAAATAGCTTTACCTGCTTAGGAAGGAATTGGATGTTTTTCGTGCGAAAGTCGTCACTGATCGCGAGGCCTTCGATGAACGCCATTGCTTCCTTGTTGCCGCCCTTCATGGCATACAACTGCGTTCCGCTCGGGATTAGATACACATCATAAGGTGGTTCATTCTCCATCTCTGATTTCAGCAGGGCAAACTCAAGTTCAAAGTTTGAGCTCGGAAAACCCGGCTCTGCGATCGTCGTAATGCCATTCTTTTGCAGTATCTGAGACATTACCGCAAGTCCCTGAAGATACTTTTCTGGCTGCAACATAGCTGGAGCCATAGTTGGCACCAACGCAAGCCAACCGCCTTCATAGAAATGACCTTTCTCCCAGTTGACCTGCGGATTCGCAGCAAAGTCCTCCTCTATGATCCCAAGTTGTCCTATCGCAGCGTCGTTCAGGTAGATTTCGTGAAACGATCGATGGATAACTCCGACGGGCTGATCTCCTGCAATTTGATTAAGAACTTCTCTGGATAACGAGCCATGCCATAACTGGTGAAAACCCCATATGAAGTACATTTCATCAGGCTGGGCATTCTCCGCAATAGACTCTGTAATTCGGTTGCGAAAGCCCTCTTGGCCTGTCACCCCTCTTTTGACGCCGGATGGGAGCTTCCAGTCGTAGGGGGCGATAATCTCATTCTGGAGCATCACGGCGGCTAGAGATGGATGCAAATGGGGCTCAATGAAACCGGGCATTAGTGTTGCGCCCGCGAGGTCAACGTAAGCCGCATCGCTGCCAGCGTGTTTTTTCGCCTCATCTAGCTCACCGATAAAAACGATGCTCCCATTTTTCTCAACGACTGCCGCGGCAACGACAGGCTTCTCCCCCGCCATAGTTAGCACATCGCCATTGTGATAGACCGAAGCCGCAGCAAGGTCTTGCTCCTTTACATTCAACGTCACAGCCATGTCTTGCTGACAGCCTGCTAACAGAAGTAGTAATAATATTATCGCAAATCTCAATGCGGCCTCCCTTCTGGTGATTTGGACGAACTGGAAAAATACTGCAAGCCGGCAAGTGTGCACGAAGCAATTAAACTTTTCGCAAAGGTGCACATTGGGCCTAGGCCTGCACTTAAAATTGAGTGATTGCAGTCATGACTATGCTTGGAGTGTGGCAATACCTGCACGTCACAGTTCGAAGCCTACAGGCTTTACCACCCCTCGCTGTGACACCTCCCCAGGGTTGAACCCTGGGAGAGCGTCTGAAAGGGTAATGACTGCGGGACCTGCATCAGGCATTCACTAACGCAAAACGCCTGTACCGCATTACTGCCGGGGCTTATTGACAAACTGTTCGACAACATTTGACATATCAAAGGTTTTGCCACCCTGTACGGGTGGATATTCTGCCAAGGTCTGCAAATGCTGTTCCATCAGTTCGCCCATTGGCTGCAGCAACCAAGAGACTTTCTGCAGCAGATGACCGTATGAATCCGAGTTGCTATAACTCTCATAAGGGTCCATGCGGATATTGAAGACAAGCGGAACGGTTCTAGGAATCACGTTAGCGTAGTAGTCTTCTTTAGTCGAAAAATGAAACTTCCATGGCCCCATCCGAACCGCCGTGAGCTTACTCTCGTAGTAATGGAAGATGTGGTTGCGATTTGATACGTCTGTCTCACCTAACCAATATCTCAGATTGTTCACGCCATCGATGTACTGCTTCTTCTCTTTCATCATTTTCTCAGCGACGTCCGGAACGCCGGCTGCGGCAGAGAGTGTGGTGAAAAGATCTTGATGACCCTGAATGCCCGTCAGCTTACTGCCAGCAGCGATTTTGTCGGGCCATCGCACCATCAAAGGAACCCGTACGCCGCCTTCATAGGTTGTCATCTTCTCACCGCGGAAGGGTGTGGTGGCACCATGGGGCCATGACGAGTGCTCTGGACCGTTATCTGTGGAATAGAGGACAATGGTATTCTCACTCAAACCTTGATCATCCAGCCAGTCGAGGACGATACCCATATCATGATCATGCTGAAGCATGCCGGCGCCGTGGTAATCTGCCTCGCTGGTAATCGTTTCAACTCTCTCCAGCCACTCGTTACCAATCCGGGTGTAGAGATGCATACGACTGGTGTTCAGCCAGACAAAGAAGGGTTCATCAGCCGCTTTCGCATCTGCCATAAAACGTAATGCCTTGGGTATGACCTCTTCAGCATCGAAATTCTTCATGCGCTCCTGCGTGAGCGGACCGGTATCTTCAATCGTCTGTTTTCCGATCCGGCCAAAACGAGGCTCGACGGTTCGGTCCGTTTTCGTAGTCGCATAGGAGTGGATCACACCCCGCGTGCCGAACTTTGCCTCATAGGTTTCCAGATCGCCGGAATAAGCTTTCGCAAAATTCTGGTAATCGCGCTGCTCAGACTCTTCCTGTGTATTCAAGTGATAAAGGTTACCGAAGAACTCGTCGAATCCATGAACCGTCGGCAGGTGCTCGTTACGATCGCCTAGATGGTTTTTACCAAAATGTCCGGTGCGGTAGCCCTGCGCTTTCATCACCTCCGCCAAAGAAGGAGACTCCTTCTGTAAACCCAGTGCATCACCTGGCTGGCCTACCGTTGTCATGCCTGACCTAATTGGATACTGGCCGGTGATAAAAGCAGCTCGACCGGCCGTGCATGAAGGCTGTGCATAGTGGTCCGTAAACAAAACCCCTTCGGTCGCGATTCTGTCTAGGTTAGGGGTGCTATACCCCATCACGCCATGATTATAGGCGCTGACGTTAGACCAACCGATATCGTCACCCCATATAACGAGAATATTTGGTGGGGCTGCGTAAGCCACAGTTGGGAGTACCAACAACGCCATTACCCAACTAACCTTGAGACATTTTTTGAACATTTGTACGTACCTGTAATCATTATTAACCCATGTAGAGATAGCACCAACTTCTCTCCAAATCCAGAAAAATAAATGCTCGGTCACAATAAATAGGCCAACGACCAAAGCTTGACGGGTTTGCCGGAAGAAAACGGGCGCTTAGCCACTTCGCAGGTGTTTCTCTTTGCTGCCGGGCCCGGAGCAGGCCCGCAACAACTATGAAGACGCAATGGGCATTGCGCACATTTTCCATTCCCATAGCCATGGAGCAGCACAATCAACGGCATCGCCCGAGCATAGGCAGGCTCAGGAATAAACACATGGGCATCACGCGTTTGGGTACGAATGATATGGCGGGGAGCAGCAGAATCCTGAGTAGTGGCTTCGCTGCCCTGAGCCCGCTCAGCAAAGACGCTGAGCGAGAGCAGTGTAAAGCAGATGATGGGGGCACTGGTTGGAATGGAACGGCCCCTGAGATGCAACAGCGTTAGGCGGTGGCCCGGTCTATCTCCTTATCGATAGCCTTCGCCGCCCCGCGCGCCATGGCGCCAAAGGCAATCATTGTGAATCCCGATACCAGCAGGCGGATGCCTACCATAAGCCCGACCAGCCACACCGCGGAACTGGGGAACTGGTTATAAACCATGATGCCCAGTATTAGTCCGATAATGCCGTTGAAAATCAACCAGCCGGAACCTGGCTCCGGCCGCCAGCGAATACCCTGGATAATGGCGAATACACCGTCCACCATAAACCAGACGGCGAGGAAGAGCGTGATAGTGGCCAGCCCTGCGCCCGGCTGGGTCATGAGCGCAATGGCGCAGATGCCTGCCAACAGACCAAAAGCAAATCGCAGCACCCCGCTGCCGAATGAATGCGATTGGAACGCAAATACCAGCTGTGCAATCGCCGTCACCAGCAACACCAGGCCAAGGCCGATGGTGATGGCTACCCCGGTGGCGAACGGCATGGCGATCGCCAGAATACCCATTAATAATACGGCGATACCCAACCAGGTGGCCGTCCGTGTGCCTGCTTTCGTAACGTCTGTCACTGTGCCCATGAGAAATTCCTCCCTGAGCAACTAATAGACGACATCCAGAGCACTGTCAAAAACCTCGAAGCTGAAGCGATGACCCGTAATCGGTTCTCCGTCGAGATTAATATGGAGGAGTTGCTCTGATTCGAGCGTGAAAGCTTTTGCCTGGCGATACATCACCAGCGTATTGTCCGGGTTCAGCGGCGTCTGGATTTCTGCCAGCGCCCTGGTAGGGTCGGTTAGCGCGCCCTCTGTGAGTAGCATCAGATCCAATAGTCCGTCCGCCGGGTCCGCTGCCGGCGCTACCTCGAAGCCACCGCCGGCGAGCCGACTGTTGCCGACCGCCATTAACAGCATACTGTAGGGAATGGCAGGTTGGTCCGGGAGCAGCAAGGCGCCGGCGTAAGGTTTCATATCCCACAACTTCACCAGACCGTTGAGGGTATAAGCCAGGCCGCCGAGGTGGCGCTTAATATCTTGTGGAGTGGTTGCGGTTACCTCTGCGCCGAATCCGCCACTGGCAACATTGATAAAGTGACGACCGTTAACAGCCCCTATATCCAGTGGCCGGGGCTTCCCTGTGGCGGCCAGATACAAGCAGGCCTCAAGATCGTCACAGGGTAATGCCAGACCATGAGCAAAATCATTGGCAGTGCCCAACGGCAGAATGCCCATACTGACGCTCTGGCCAGTCTTGCGATAATTGACCACTGCATCTGCGACTGCATTGAGAGTGCCGTCCCCTCCCCCGGCAATAATGCGGCTATAGCCTTCCCGCAAAAGCGCTTTCACCTGCTTGCGCTTATCGCGTTTGTTCCAGGGAATCCGCACCAGCAGGTCTACCCCGCGCCGGCGCACTGCTTTAACAGCGGCCTTTACCTCCGGGCGATTGGCGGATTTGCGATGTAGCAGCAGTACCGGTTGTTGCTTGCGTTTTCTCATCGCAGGACGAGACCTCTCTTTGCGTAACCGAGGAACATTGTCGTAGTGCGTGTTATGCCGGCTTGCGAATGACCAGCCCCAGCGCCAACACCGAAATGACCACCAGCACCGAGGATGCGGCCACCAGCATTTCTGCCATGGTGATCCCAAGTGGCATCATCGGGGTAAACCCACACAGGGTCTTTACCTCAAACATTGCCGGAAACCACGCATCCAGTGCGAACCAGTCGGGGAAGTTGAGAAAAATTTCACAGGTGCCGTCACCGCGCCGGTTCTCAACATCCCAAAGGAATTTACAGCGCTCCCAAAGACCAGCCATACACACGATGGCCAGCACGTGGCCGTTAACGTTAAGCCACTTTCTTGCGGGCAGCACACACATCACTATGGCAAGCAAGGTAAACGCTGCCACCCAGATGCGGGTGTGAATACACACCTGGCAGGGAGGATCGCCAATCACATACTGGTAGTAGAGGGCCACAGCCTCCATGAAAATGCCGAGCACTGCCAACGCGGCCCAGTAGCCTTTGCTGGTGAAAAATGCGGCAATCGAGGCCCAGATGCTGGTGGCGGATGTGTTCATAAAATGCTCTCTCTTGAGCGCGCTAGTATAACGGTTAATCCACAATAAATATGAACAGCTTGTGGATGACTCTTGTAGAACCCTAGGAAAACCGGCCACAGGCTGCGTCAGCATTGGCCTAGCGGGACACTGGTCAGATCATGACCATTGCGCCGGCAGCTGCGGCGCAATCGCTTTTGACTGCCCGGGCGCCAGTGCATCGTCGAGTTCAAAGGGGCCAATCGCATAACGATGCAAGGCGAGCACTTCATTGTTAAACCGGCCGAACATGCGCTTGATCTGATGATAGCGCCCTTCGCTTAGGGCCACGTCGGCCTGGTGAGTTCCGTCCGACGCCAAGGGTGTCAGCCGCGCGGGCCGTGTGACTATATCTTCAAAGCCGAAATGCATGCCCTTTGCAAAGACGGTCACCATGTCCGCTGTCACCGGGTCGCGCAATGTGACCCGGTAGCGCTTGATCACGCCCGAATCGGCGTCACATAACCAGCGAGAAAAGCGCCCGTCATTGGTCAGGAGCAGCAAGCCCGTCGAATTAAAATCGAGTCGCCCGGCGATATGCAGGTCTGTATCCCTGCCCTCTTCGGGAATGAGATCCAGCACGGTAGTGTGGCGGCTGTCACGAGTCGCACTCACTACGCCTGCTGGTTTATTCATCATCAAGTAACGGGGCCGCAGGTTCTGGAGAATGTCACCGTCCACCTCCACCCGGGTGAACGGGCCGATGCGGTGATTGGCATCCGCGGCAATATCGCCGTCGATGCGAACCCGACGCTGGGCGAGAAGATGCTTCACGCTGCGGCGGGGAATCCCTTTGCGCGCACTGATAAATCGATCGAGTCTGGCGTGTTTTGACGGCATACGCGCTATTATACTGGGATGACACAAGAAACAAGATTACATATCGGCACCACACCCTGGGACTGGTCGGCGGTCAGGGAAGGCCCTGGCATATCCGAACAGGCCCGTACCGCCGAACAGTACGGCTTCGATTCGTTCTGGCTTCCCGAGAGCCACTTCAGCGGCGGGCGCAGTGTCCCCGCCCCGCTGCTATTACTGGCCGCAGCAGCGGCAGCCACCTCGCGAATTGAACTGGGCTGTGTCTCCTACCTCTTGCCAATACGCAACGCGGTGCTGGCCGCCGAGGAAATTGCTGTGCTGGACCGATTGAGCGAGGGCCGTCTTATCCTCGGCCTCGGGCGGGGTATTGCGCCTGCGATGTTTGAAGCATTCGGGATTGATGCTGGCGACAAGCGCGAACTGTTTGCCCAGCGTCTCCAGCAGATCCGAGATCTGTGGCAAGCCGATGGTGCGCTCGGGCTTGCTCCCCTGCCCCTGCAGACGCCGGAGCCCAGACTTTGGGCGGCGGCCCTTGGACCCAAAGCCCTGCAACAGATAGCCTCCCTGGGGCTGCCCTATCTGGCATCCCCCCTGGAGTCTTCTGACCTTCTTGCGCAGAATTTGGCTGCGTATCGGCGCAATGCGCCGGCCGAGGCTGTGCGCATCACCCCTATTATGCGCACCGTTTTCATCGCTGAGAGTAGCCGCGCCGGCAAAGCGCTTGAGGAGGTGCTGGCCCGACAACTGCGCGCTGCCGGCAAGTTTGCCGATCAGCAGATAGAAGACGTGGCAATTATCGGTTCAGCGGAATCCGTTCATGCACGGATCGACCTATACCGGGAAGCGCTGGGTATGACACACCTGATCTTGCGCGCCGGCCTCCCAGGTGTGAGCGCCATCGAAGAGCTGGACAGCGCATGCAAGCTGCTAGAGATGTTCAGTCAGCCGAATACGGATGTCGATGCAATACATCGATGATCTCATCGCGCAGCGACACAGGACTGACAATTTTATCGAACGCCATAGAATCGGCCGGAACCCACGCGCCGGATTGAATATCCAGCATTCTGGCTGACTCATCCGCTGTCGCCTTGGCAGCGGCATCGCCGCCAATCGCTGGCACGCCCCCCAGTGATACCGAGGGCAACGCGAGGTTAATCGCCTGTCCGTCCCAGGGGTTCATGCCCATCGCCGAAGAACCAAACCCAAACCCCTTGCGCAGCGTCACGACAATTTTCTGACCCCGGTAGCGACGCTGCGCGGCAAACATCTTACCGGCCGCCTTGAGAATGCCGTCCCGTTCCGATTGCGGTCCGGGCATCGCGCCGGGGTTATCCAGCATAAACACCAGGGGCAGACCAAAGTGGTCAGCAACTTCAATAAAATGGGCAGCTTTCTCTGCCGCCTGCGTGGTAATGGCACCCGCCAGCGCTGCCGGCTGATTGGCGATGACCATTGTCGGTATACCACCAATCCTGGCAAGAGCCACAACCAGCGAGCTGCCATAACCCGGCTGAAGTTCAAATACGGTCTCTCGATCTGCGACGGCGTCTATCACCCGCCGCACGTCATACGCTCTCTGGCCATCAGGGGGAATTATGTCGAGCAATGCATCCGTCGCGCACTTTTCGGCGCCCGGTTGTGCCTGCGGTGCTGTGGTGCTTGCACCGGCGACCAGGCCTACAAAATAGCGCGCCTGGTCGAAGGCCTCGTCCTCCGTGGCGGCTACATTGTGAACCACCCCGCTCTGGGTTGCGTGCATCTGCGCGCTGCCCAGCTCCTGTGGCGAACACTCGATACCCAGCGAGGCTGCGACCAGTGGCGGCCCCGCGGTAAACAGCGCAGCGTCCTCTAGCATGATGATGAAATCGGCGAACATACCCGTCAGGGCGCCGTGCCCAGCCGATGGGCCCATGATCATGCTGACCACAGGTACTTTTCCCTTGAGATCAGCCACCAGTTGTAGGTCGTTTGGCGTATTCGGATAGCGCTCGAAGCCGTTACTGGCGCGCTCCCCGGCACCTTCAAGCATGAGCACCAGGGGCAGTGATTGCTGTGCGGCCAGCGTTACCAGACGTGCCCGTTTTGCCGCATTGGCATGCCCGATAGAACCGCCCTTTACCGTAAAGTCCTCAGCCAGGACCACCACTGTCTGGCCGTGCACCGCGCCGGTACCTCCCACCACACCGTCTCCCGCCAACGGCGGTTCTCCATTGGGGTGATTGCCGCCGGCAAGGGCACCTATTTCGTTGAATGAATCCGAGTCGAGAAAACGCGCAACGCGTTCGCGCGCAGTCAGCCGTCCCCTGCCATGCTGCCGGGCAACGCGTTCCTCGCCGCCCATGGCTTCAGCACGCGCCTGGCGCTGGTTAAGATCCTGCAGCAGACTTTGCCACTGTTCCCGGTTGCTACTCATGACAGGCCACCTTGATGACGAAGCCATGATTGTAACCAGAAGTTATCGCTTTGCTCGAGCAGGGCAGCGTGAATACGCTCGTAGAGCACCTTGGCGTCGCCGCTCGTGTGAGGCACCAAGTCGAGCAAATGCAGAGCCTCTATCAGTTCTCCTGCCCCGGCCTTCTCTTCGGCACGCTGGACCACTGCGCTTGTGCCGCCGGCCATCTCGACGAGGTCTGCATGAATGCTGCTCGCTGGCACGGCATAGAGTTCTGTGGTGGAGCGATGGTGGAACCAGCCGGCGTAGCTTTCCCAGATCGCGCGCACACCCCAGGCGACCTTGCCGTAGCCCTGCCCTACCTCCAACTCTGGAGGCAGGCTGATGTCGCACATAAGCGTATGAACATCTTTGCCGGCGTTCATGCCGGCCACGGTCTCGTCGTGCACATGCATAATCGCACCGTATAGGGCGTCGAGCTCATCTGCGATTAATTGTGCACCTCGCACCGGACCGTGGTGCCCATAGCAAATCATCTCGGGTTCTAGATCACGAATGCGCTTCACGGCTTCAGCCACCACCAGTGCATCTCGATAACGATCCCCGCGTATCGTGACCAGGTTAGGAAAGTGTCCGAAGGGGCAGCCAAACAAATTACCCGTAAAGCAGATCTTGTGCTGCGGCAGCCAGACGATGACCGAATCGTTGGTTTCGGCGCCGGGAATGGCTATCACCTCGAACCGGGTATCCCCAACCTCAAAGACATAGGCGTCTTCAACCAGCACATCTGGCTGCGGCGTATCCTGCGCCGGGAAGTTGGTATAATCCTGTGATTTATAGTACTCAAATGCAGCGGCGAACTTCTGGGTAAAAGCGAACGCAGAGCGCCCGGCACGAAACGGCGCCAGGCGCGCGTCGTAGGCCTGATGCTCTGGGTTGAGTGCGCCGGCTATGACTTTCAAGCCGGGGTGTTGTTCGCGGAAATAGGCCGTGCCACCCACATGATCAACATGTCCCTGGGTGAGCACCAGCGCCTGCACTGGCGACGTAGAAAAGTCGCGAAAATTGGCGCTGATCACCGGTGCTTCCATGCCCATGCCCGTATTGATCTGGACCGCTCCGGCGCTTGTCTCAACCAGGTAGGCATTGGAAAAGGCCTCGGACAAAACGATAAAATCATTGATTCGCTCGCCGCCAAATCTGGCCGGGTTTGGCTCAACAGGCCGCTGCTTGTATATCGGGTTACGCATAGTGAACTTACTCGCCGGCCTCAACCTGGATGGGGAATTGTTCAAAGTAGAAATCGAAGCGTTCACGAAGCGCGGCCGGTGTAACACCGAACTGACCAGCCAGGTCGTAAACAACTTTGCCATGCTTGCCGCGTGGATGCGCCTCAATAAAGGCCTGTAGCTCTGCCTTGGCCTGCTCGGTCATGGGTAATCCTGCCCGTGCATAAATGGCTTCCACCATGCCCAGATCATCGGCCATGAACTCGTGGAAGAGCACATCGATACTGCGCTGTGGATCGAGGGCCGGACGATCCCGCATACAGGCCCTCAACAGGTGCTCTACCCGATCCGCCCAATAGTCGAGGATCGCCGGCGGATCGATGGATTCACGCGACATTCTCTGGCCATATGCCAGCATGGTCACCGCGGATTGAATGACCGATACCGGGTCACGATGCGTCACCGCGATCGTGGCATCGGGAAACACCGCCTGCAAAACCGGCAGTTGCTCGAGGTGCTGCGGACACTTGAGCACCCAGCGGGTGTGGCTGCCATCGTCACCGTCCTGCCAGGCCAATATCTTGAGTACGGTTTTCATATACTCGTAGTGCGGCGTCTGGTCAGAGCGATAGTAATGATCACGCCACTGTGGGCTGTGACACAGCCATTCAAAGTTATAGGACGCGAAGTCGGGCCCCATTAACTCCAACTCCTCATGGATGTGATCGGGGTCCATGGGATGCATCGCCGCCAGATGTGGCACAGTCTGCTCCGTGACCGCCCAGGCGTCGGCACAGCGCTGGTAGCGTGGATCGGTGCCGTCAGGCAGAGGCTGCTCACCGGGCACGGGTACCGGCTCATAAGACTCCCACAGCGGCAGTGACCTTAACCGACTGTCGGCAGCCATCAGATTAAGCAAATGTGTCGTCCCCGAGCGGGGCAGCCCCGCCACAATAATGGGCTGCTTAATCTGGATATCGTGTATTTCCGGGTGCTTGTTAAGCACATCCTGAATGAGCAGCCTGCTGCGGGCGTACAACAGCAATTTATTGCGCAGACTGAGGCGGCCCAGATTATTGAGGCCGGTGTCAGCCCCCCACTCCGCACAGAGCAGATCAAGTCGGGTGCGAAAATCTGGGTCGCCAAAATCGTTGAGGGCCAGCGCTTCGCTGGCCTCATCAAGGATTGCTGCAGCATCGAGCTCGACATTCAGTGTCCTGCCGTAGTCGTGGATAGATTGCTGCAGATCGTTCAGCTGCGGTGCAGCCAGGTCATCGATATGAATGCTGTTGGTCACGGCACTGGATCTACGCGGAATGATTTTCAAACAATTCCAGGATCACCGGATCGCCATCGCGTTCCAGATAAGAGGCCGCCATGCCCTCTGCAAATCGCTTGTACCAGATTTGCTGGTAGCCATGTGTCGCCAACTCCTTTACTTTCGCATCGACATCGACGACGACGAAACGCAGATGATGCAGGCCTTCATGCCCTGCCTCGAGAAACTCCTTGTGCGGTGTCTCACCAGACACCCACTCAATGAGTTCGATTTCCACATCACCGCTGTTACCGAAGGCAATCTTCAGAGAACTGACTTCGGGGCGCCCCCGATAGTCCCACTCCATATCGGCAGCCTCCATCACGGTAAACTCGCCGAATAAGGGCTGATAGCGCGCTACTGCTTCTTCCAGGTTTTTCACGACAAAGCCGATCTGGTTGACGGGCGGCAGATCAAGTTCCGCTGCGACCGTTGTCTGCATAAGGCTTCTCCTACTAAAGCACCGGGGATTTAGCGAGAGTAAAAATCTAGAACACTTGTTTTATTAATACAAGTGTTTTAGTTTTTTATGGCAAGCGTATTTAAACCAGAGGCAAACGGATATGGCAGGCATTCAATACGACTACCGCGGGGCTAGCGTGCTCGTGACCGGCGGGACCAGCGGCATCGGTCTGGCAACAGCGCGGGCTTACGCCGACACAGGTGCCGACGTTACTATAACCGGGCGCAAGCAAAGTGCGGATCAGTACGATGTCGACCTGACCGGGCTGACCTATCGCCAACTTGATGTAAACAGCCGCGAGGATGTCATTGCCTTGGCATCTGACCTCGGCCGCCTGGACATTCTGGTCAACAATGCGGGCGGCGCCCAGGCCGATGAATGGGGGCACAATGGCTTTGAGCAATCCCTGAACGTCAATCTCAATAGTGCTTTCCATTTGAGCCAGGCCTGCAAGTCATTGTTGGCCGCGAGCGAATTCAGCGGCGGTGCCAGTGTGATCGGGATTGCCTCGATGACCACGTTTTTCGGATTCGAATGGACGCCAGGCTACGGCGCTGCCAAGGCTGGCCTGTCGCAGCTCATGAAAACCCTGGGGCTAAGCTGGGGCCCGGAAGGCATCCGGGCCAATGCGGTAGCCGCAGGCTTTACCCGTACAGGACTCACCGAGCCAGTGTTTCAGCACAACCCGGAGATGGTAGAAGGCATGTTCTCCCGTCAGGGCCTGAAGCGGGCGGGCACGCCAGAAGATATTGCGGGTGCCGTATTGTTTTTGACCTCCCCCGCCGCAGCATGGATCACTGGGCAGACGCTGGCCGTCGATGGCGGCTACTCCACCGGTATGGGCTAGGCATGGAAAAACGCGAGCAAAACAATGCACGCACCCGTCAGCGCCTGCTGGAGGCCGCCGTGTCCCTTTACGGCAGCCGCAGTATTGACTCGGTGTCACTGCGCGAAATTGCCCTGGCCGGCGGACAGAAAAACCCGAATGCGCTGCAATATCATTTCGGTGATCGCGACGGCCTGTTACAGGCGATTGTGGACTTTCATGCCAGTGGTATCGGCGCGCGCCGCCAAGCTTATTTTGAGCGGGCTGGCAGCGGCGAGTGGCCGCCGGCGGAGGCGGTATCCCGCTGCCTCATTATGCCGATTATTGAGTATGTTGAGGCCAATGCAGCCGGACTGGACTTCGTCAATATTGTCTCGCAGTTGGCGACAAGCAACCACGGCGTCTATGGCCTGGGGAGCCCTGCGGCCGTCAGCTTTCCCCGTCCGGCTGCGCTGGCTGAGCTGTTCGACGCAGCCTTCGCAGGGCTGCCGCCCGAACAGATACAGCAGCGTATCTACCTGATTGTTGACACGGCCTTTCATGCCATTGCCAACATTTTCAAGGCCAGCAGGGAGCTCCCGGCACAGAGCCCGCTGGCTGATCGCCACGCCTTGTGCGAACAGCTGTTAGCCATGGTTCACGCTTTTATTGTCACGCCCGCTATCTCTGGAGCAGACGCCAAGTGATGAAACGTATTGTCCTGGGTGTACTTGGCGTCATAGTGCTCGCCGCTACCTGGCTGTGGCATACCTGGGATCAGCTCTCACTCCAACCCACGGCCAGTGAGTGGCAGCCATCGGCGGCGGCAGCGGCCGCACAACAGCCCCAGCCGCGTGAATCCTGTCGTAATAACAACCCGCTGCGCCAGCCGTTCTTTGGCGACGTGCATGTGCACACCAGTGTGTCCTTCGACGCCCGTTCGCGCGATATGCTCGGTGATGTAGATAGCGCCTACCGCTTCGCCCGCGGGATGCGCGTGCAACTGGCTCCCTACGATGCAGCGGCAGAGGATGCCCGCTTTGCCCAGCTCCCCACAGCGCTCGATTTCGCTGCTGTTACCGACCACGCAGAGTGGGTGGGAGAAGTCTTTGCCTGCTCGCAACCAGAGCACCCCGCCTACACCAGCGAAGCTTGCCGTGCTTACAGACAGAGACCTGAGAGCAATCCGGGCAGCGACGGCCCTTCCGTGGGTGGCGAAGACGCCGACCGGTTTCGCAATATCATGGGCTTTGGGGATCGTAACACAGCGATTTGTGGCCCGGACAACCAGTGGTGCCGGGACGCGCTTAAGCAAGCCTGGGAGATTAATCAGGCGGTGACAGAAGCCCATTACGATCGCAGTGCCGACTGTGAGTTCACTACATTTCACGGTTACGAATACAGTAACTCGGTCTCCATGAGCAAAGTGCACCGCAATATTCTGTTTCGCAATGAGATTGTGCCGGAGTTGCCGGTGTCGTCCCTGGAAGAGCCGGATGTTGTGCGCCTTTGGGAAAAAATGGACACCCTGTGCAACCAGACCGACGGCGGATGTGAGGCTATATCCATACCCCACAACCCAAACGTCTCCAGCGGACGCATGTTTTATGTGCCTTACCGGGACGAGCCACTGTCCGAACAGCAGCGCCTCGCCAGCCTGCGTGCCCGCATGGAGCCGGTGGTGGAAATGATGCAAATCAAGGGCGAATCGGAGTGCCGCCCGGGCATGTGGAATGTGGTGGGCGAAGATGAATGGTGTGATTTCGAAAAAATTCGCGGTCTGGATTGGCAGGCACCCGAGGATTGTGAAGACGGTTACTCCGCTGGCGCCATCATCGGGGTCAACTGTCAGTCGCGCCTCGACTTTGCGCGCTATGCGTTGTTGGAAGGTGTTGCAGAGGAGGCGCGCATCGGCGTCAATCCCTACCGGTTCGGCATGGCGGGCAGTACCGACACCCATAACGCACTGCCTGGCGCAGTGTCAGAGCAGGACTATCCCGGATGCTGCGGCGAGGGCGATGCCACCACCCTCTCGCGCCTGAACAATGCGCCCGGTTTTGCCGGCAAGCCGGTGACCTACCGCAATCCCGGTGGCCTGATGGGCGTATGGGCAGAGGAAAACAGTCGTGACTCGCTGTTTGATGCCATGCAGCGGCGTGAGGTTTTTGCCACCAGCGGGCCCGTATTGTGCCCCGCCTGTTTGCGGGCTGGGACCTGCCGGCATCCATCTGTGACAGTAGCCAGGCTGAGGCAGGCTATGCCGGCGGCGTGCCAATGGGAGCGGTACTGCCCGCGACAGCAAAACAGGACTCCCCCTGTTTGTCGCCAGTGCGGTCGCCGATCCCCGTAGCTATCCACTGCAACGACTGCAAGTCATTAAATTGTGGCGCGGCGCCGACGACGCATTTCACCAGGCCGTGTTCGACATTGCCGGTGGTGATAATGACGCCAGCGTCGACCTCGACAGCTGCGCAACGACTGGCCGCGGCCATGCCGAGTTTTGTGAGACCTGGCGCGATCCGGATTTTGATCCTGCCCAGCCAGCCGTGTACTACACGCGTGTGCTGGAAAACCCCAGCTGTCGCTGGAGCTGGCAACAATGCCTGTCGCTGCCAGAAAGTGAGCGCCCCGAGGCCTGTTCTGACCCTGGCCTACCCAAGATCATCCAGGAGCGTGCCTGGACGTCACCCATCTGGTACCAGGGCGCGTCCGAAGAGTAGTCACGGGCGCGACATAAACCGCCCGGTGGATCCCGGCACGGGTATCGCTGGCTGAACCGTTGAGGTTTGACCTGAACGCGAATACTCCATACCGTCTAATACGCTACCTGCACACGAGATCCTGGCCATGAACGACGATTTAAAACGGGCGTTTTCTCCCGCAAAACTCGGCAAACTCGAGCTGAAAAACCGTATTCTCAAGGCCGCTACCTACGAGGGGAAATCACCGGACGGTGTGCCGGGCGAACTGCTGCTGGATTTTCACAAGCAGATCGTCAGCGGCGGCACAGCGATGACCACCATTGGCTATTGCACGACCGAAGCCGACGGACGCATCAACGATCAGATGACGTGGATGGACGAGCAATTCAGGCCCCAGTACACCGACCTGATCGCCGAACTGAAGCGAACCGCTCCAGGCGTTGCGGTTTCAGGCCAGATGGCCCATTGCGGCAACTTCTCCAAAAACAGCAAGCTGCAGCGACTCAAGCGCCCCATGGGGCCCTCCCGCCAGCTCAACATGCTCGGCATTTCTGCCGGCATGCCGTTTGCGGGTGCCATGAAAATAGCCGACATCGACTACCTGGTGCAGACCTACTACGACGCTGCAGCGTTTATGAAAAGCGTCGGTTTTGACGCCATCGAGATTCACTTCAGCCACGGCTACGGCCTGTCGCAGTTCATCAGCCCCAGAACCAATCGACGTACCGACGAATACGGCGGCTCCCTGGAAAATCGCATGCGCCTGCCCCTGCGGGCACTGGATGCAGTGCGCCGCGCGGTGGGCGACGATTTTCCCATACTGGGCAAAATGGGCATGACCGACGGTGTTAAAGACGGCCTGCAGTTTGAAGAAGCCCTGGAAGTCGCCACCATGTTCGACAAAGCAGGCATCGATGCGTTGATTTGTTCAGGCGGCACCAGCAGTTTCAATCCCATGGTGTATTTCCGCGGTGCCACCCTGGACAAAGGCATGCTGGAAGTAGAAACCAATCCGATCGCGCGGCTCGGCCTGAAATACTATGGCCCGCGCTTGTTCCGCTACTACCCGTA